>NZ_PHRF01000172.1 GCF_004151105.1 Streptomyces sp. L-9-10 | reverse complement strand
GTTACATTCCGAACCCGGAAGCTAAGCCTCATAGCGCCGATGGTACTGCAGGGGGGACCCTGTGGGAGAGTAGGACGCCGCCGAACAATTTTTGATGGAAATGCCCCGCACCTTTGGTGCGGGGCATTTCCGCGTTCCCCCTTCGTTCACCTCGGGGCATCTCGGGATGGTGCTGTGCATCCCCGATCATCGTGTATGCTTTATCTCGTTGCTGCGCCCCAATAGCTCAGTCGGTAGAGCGTCTCCATGGTAAGGAGAAGGTCTACGGTTCGATTCCGTATTGGGGCTCAAGTAAAAGAAAGGCCCCCGCCACTGGCGGGGGCCTTTCGCGTTGTATCAGGCGGTGTGGGGCTCCGGGACGCGCATCGCGAGGATGGCCATGTCGTCGGAGGCGGGCTCGGCGGCGAAGCGCTCCACCGCACGGAGGACGCGGGAGGCGACCGCGCCGGCCGTCAGACCCGTACAGGCCGTCAGTACGTCGGCCAAGCCGTCGTCGCCCAGCATGCGCGTGCCTTCCCTGCGCTCCGTGACGCCGTCGGTGACGCACAGGAGGACGTCCCCGGGGTTCAGGGTGACCACCTGCTCGTACAGCTCCAGGTCCTCCATGACGCCCAGCAGCGGCTGCGGTTCCGCGGCCGGCTCGACCGTGCCGTCCTGGCGCAGGCGCAAGGGGAGCGGATGGCCGGCGCACACCACCTTGAGGACGGCGCTCCCGTCCTCCTGGGGCCACAACTCGCCGTACAGCAGCGTGAGGAAGCGGCTGCGGGCGCCCTCGTCGAGGATCGCCGCGTTCAGGCGCTCAAGGACCGCGGGGCCGCCGAAGCCCTCGCGGGCGAGCAGACGCAGAGCGTGCCGGGCCAGGCCGGTGACGGCCGCGGCCTCCGGGCCCGTACCGCAGACGTCTCCGATGGCGAAGCCGTAGGCGCCGTCCCGGATCGGGAACAGGTCGTAGAAGTCACCGCCCACCTCGTTGCCTTCGCCCGCCGCGCGGTAGATGACCTCCACCTCGACCCCGGGGACCTGAGGCAGTCCCGGCGGCAGCAGGCTGCGCTGGAGGGCCTGGCTGATGGCCGTACGCTCCGAGTAGAGACGGGCGTTGTCGAGAGCGAGCGCCGCTCGGCGCGAGAGGTCTTCGGCGAGCTCCAGGATCTCCTGGCGGAAGTGGTCGTCCGAGGGCTTGCCGAGGGTCAGCATGCCGATGACGCGGTTACGGGCGACCAGCGGCAGCACGACGGTCTCGCCGCCGACCGCCGCCGCTGTCGCCAGCGTCGTGCCGATGCCGGAGGAGACCGGGCTCGAACTGCGCCCCAACTCCCGCATGGATGTGCGCAGGGCGGCCTGATGGGCCGCGTCCGCCGGGGCGGTCCAGATGCGCGCGCCCGGCGCGGGCACCGGATCCGGTGGATCGATCTTGGAGAGCAGGGCCTTGAGCCCGTCGATGCGGTCCTCGTCCTCGTGCAGCACATAGGAGAGGTACGGGTCCGACGACTGGTCGGCGATCGTGTAGACGGCGCACCAGGTGGCCAGGGTGGGGACGGTCATCTGCGCCATCAGAGCCAGCGTCTGATCCCGGTCCAGCGTGCCCGCGAGCAGGTCGGAGGCCTCGACGAGGAAGGAGAGCGAACCGCGGCGCAGACGTTCGAGTTCGCCGAGACGAGCCGATTCGACGGCCAGGGCGATACGGTCCGCGGCGAACTGGAGGCGCAGAGCCTCCTCGTTGGAGTAGCGGGCGGCTCCTTCGGCGGCGACGCCCAGGGAGCCGGTGAGTCTGCCCTCGACCTTGAGCGGGACGGTCACGACGGAGCGCATGCCGGTGTCGTTGAGCAGCGGGACGGCCCCGGGGACCGCCGTGAGGTCGTCGTGGACGGCGGGCATGCGTGCGGAGCTGTAGCGGCCGGTGCCGGCCTCCACAGGGACGCGGGCGAAGCGCTGGCGAGCGGAGGGGAGACCGGTGGAGGCCCGTACCTCCAACTCCGTCTCGTCGTCCGTGGCGAGGAGGAGGAACGCCGAGTCGCCGTCGAGCATGTCGCGGGCGCGTTCCACCGTGCGCTGGAGGAGCCCGTCCAGATCGTCGGGGGCGGGGGAGCCGATGAAGACCTCGAACGGGTCCGCGCTCCGGCTCTCGGCGCTCGTGTCGGTCACGGGGGCGCGCAACGGGGTCTGGATGACGGCGCGTTCGTCGTCGCGTACGAGCAGGCAGACCGTGGACGGCTCGCCGTGGGTGTCGCGCACCCGCAGGTGGGAGGCGTACACGGGGATGACCCGGCCGTCGGCGCCGCGGATGCCGTAACTGCCCTCCCAGCGGGAGAGTTGCAGTGCCTCGACGATGCCCGTGCCGATACCGGGGGTGTGCGGCCAGGCGGCGATGTCGGTCAGGGGCTTGCCCGTGACCTGTTCTGCCGCGTACCCGAACAGGTGCTCCGCGTCCACGTTCCAGTTGACGATGGTGCCGGTGCGGTCGATCTGGACGACGGCCACCCGTACGCGTTCGTCGGCGACGGGGAGCAGGCTCGTGGGCAGGACGGGGCCGGCCGAGCGGGTGCCCACCTGGCGCTGTGGCAGGTCGAGCTGGAACCAGACCTGCTTGTACGTCGGGGTGTACTCGACACCCCAGCGCGAGGCGAGGGCGGCGCAGAGCAGCAGGCCCCGGCCGTTCTCGCGGTCCGGGCTGCCGAACGACTGGCCGGTGCCCTGGATGGGGACCTCGCGCTCGGGGTAGCGGTCGGCCACTTCGACGCGGACGCCGTCCTCCGTACGGAGACAGAGCACATCGGCGGAGGTGCCGGCGTGGATCACCGCGTTGGTGACGAGTTCACTGGTGAGGACGACGGCGTCATCGACGACATCGGAGTACCCCCACCCCTGGAGCGTGTCACGGACAAAGGCGCGGGCAGTCGCGACGGACCGCCCGACAGGGTCGAAGCTGGCAGCCGCCCGCGCGGTGATCACAGAACTCCTTGTACGCGTTTCGACGCCCGGCTCCGCCATGATCGGCCCCGCCCCTCCACATGCCCGGTGGTAGTACCTTCGCCACACCGCCCCCGCCGGGCGGACCGGGACGGTTGGACAGCCGGATGCCAGGTTACTTACCTTCGCTGTCCGAGCGGATGCCGGTCGCCGCTGTTTCCACCCTGCGGGGGCGGGGACGCTATGCGAAGCTGCCGAACTGTTATGGCCTGGTTCGGCCATGGTGAAACACTGGGCAGGCTTTCGGAGACAGCTCGGGCAGTACGGTCAACCCCTGCGGGAGGGACACGGTGGAGTCTGGCACGGCGGCGCGTGGCAATGGCACGCGCGCGAAAGGCGGACGGTCCCGAAGCAACGGGACCATCGAGGTGGACGCGGCGGAGCTGAACAGACTGCTGACGGCCTTGGTGGCGATGCGGGACGGCAACTTCCGTAAGCGCCTGACCGTCTCCGGTGACGATGTGATGGCGGAGATCGCCGCCGTCTTCAACGAGGTCGCCGACCGTAATCTTCACCTCACGGGCGAGCTGGCCCGTGTGCGGCGCATGGTCGGGCGTGAGGGAAAGCTCACGGAGCGGCTGGAGACGGGGGCCTGTGAGGGCTCCTGGGCCGCCGCGATCGACGCGTCGAACGCGCTGGTGGACGATCTGGCGCGGCCCGTCTCCGAGGTGGGCCGGGTGCTCTCCGCGGTCGCCGAGGGCGACCTGGAACAGCGTATGGAGCTGCGCTCGCACTCCTCCTCCGACGGCGCGGAGCGGCCGTTGCGCGGTGAGTTCCTGAAGGTGGCCCGTACGGTCAACAATCTGGTCGACCAGCTGTCGGCGTTCACCGATGAGGTGACGCGGGTCGCGCTGGAGGTCGGTACCGAGGGCAAGCTCGGCGGCCAGGCCAAAGTGCGAGGTATGTCCGGGTCGTGGAAGGACCTCACGGACTCCGTCAACACGATGGCGTATCGATTGACCGCTCAGGTACGTGACATTGCTCTCGTTACGACGGCGGTCGCCAAGGGTGATCTGTCGCGCAAGGTCACGGTTCATGTGGCCGGCGAGATGCTCCAGCTGAAGAACACCGTCAACACCATGGTGGACCAGCTGTCGTCCTTCTCCTCCGAGGTCACGCGTGTGGCCAGGGAGGTGGGTACGGAGGGCGAGCTGGGCGGTCAGGCGACCGTGCCCGGGGTGGCCGGCGTGTGGAAGGACCTCACCGATTCGGTGAACACCATGGCCGGCAACCTGACCAACCAGGTCCGGGGCATCGCGGAGGTCACCACGGCCGTCGCCAACGGCGACCTGTCGCAGAAGGTCACGGTCAGCGCGCGCGGCGAGGTGGCTCAGCTCGCCGAGACGATCAACCAGATGACGGAGACGCTCCGTACCTTCGCGGACGAAGTGACCCGGGTGGCGAGCGAGGTCGGCGCCGAGGGGCTGCTCGGCGGCCAGGCGCAGGTCCCCGGCGCGGCCGGGACCTGGAAGGACCTCACGGACTCGGTCAACAGCGTCTTCCGCAATCTGACCTCTCAGGTGCGGGACATCGCGCAGGTGACGACGGCGGTCGCGAACGGCGATCTGTCGCAGAACGTCACCGTCGATGTCGCGGGCGAGATGCTGGAGCTGAAGAACACCGTCAACACGATGGTGGGCCAGCTGAAGTCGTTCGGTTCCGAGGTCACGCGGGTCGCCCGGGAGGTCGGCGTCGAGGGCCGGCTCGGCGGCCAGGCCGAGGTGCCGGGAGCGGCCGGGACGTGGAAGGACCTCACCGATTCGGTGAACACGGCCTTCCGTAACCTGACCGGCCAGGTGCGGGACATCGCGCAGGTGACCACGGCGGTCGCCAATGGTGATCTGACCCAGAAGGTCACCGTGGATGTGGCCGGCGAGATGCTGGAGCTCAAGAACACCGTCAACACGATGGTGGCGCAGCTGTCCTCGTTCGCCGACCAGGTCACGGTCATGGCACGGGACGTGGGTACGGAGGGCCGGCTCGGCGGTCAGGCGCGGGTGGACGGCGTCAGCGGTACGTGGAAGGAACTCACCGACTCCGTCAACTTCATGGCCGGGAACCTCACCGATCAGGTACGCCAGATCGCGCAGGTGACCACGGCCGTGGCGCGCGGTGACCTGTCGCAGAAGATCGACGTGGACGCCCGGGGCGAGATCCTGGAGCTGAAGAACACGATCAACACGATGGTCGACCAGCTCTCGGCCTTCGCGGACCAGGTGACCAGGGTCGCGCGCGAGGTCGGTACGGACGGTCGGCTGGGCGGTCAGGCGCAGGTGCCGGGCGTCGCCGGTGTCTGGCGGGATCTGACCGACTCCGTGAACGGCATGGCGGGGAACCTCACGGCGCAGGTCAGGAATATCGCGGGCGTGGCGACGGCGGTGGCACGGGGCGACCTGTCGCAGAAGATCGACGTGGACGCCCGCGGCGAGATCCTGGAGCTGAAGAACACCCTCAACACCATGGTGGACCAGCTGTCCAACTTCGCCGAGCAGGTCACCAGGGTGGCCCGTGAGGTGGGCACCGAGGGAATCCTCGGAGGCCAGGCCGAGGTCCAGGGCGTCTCCGGCACCTGGAAGGACCTCACCCAGTCCGTCAACTTCATGGCGAACAACCTGACTTCGCAGGTCCGCAATATCGCCGAGGTCACCACGGCGGTCGCCAAGGGCGATCTGTCGAAGAAGATCACCGTCGATGCCAGGGGCGAGATCCTCGACCTGGTCACGACCGTCAACACGATGGTCGACCAGCTGCTGAACTTCGCCGACGAGGTGACGCGCGTCGCCCGTGAGGTGGGTACGGAAGGCATCCTCGGCGGTCAGGCCAGGGTCCGGGGTGTCACCGGAATCTGGAAGGACCTCAGCGACAACGTCAACACCATGGCCAACAACCTCACCAGTCAGGTGCGCAACATCTCGCGGGTCTCCTCCGCGGTCGCCAACGGTGATCTGACGAAGAAGGTGACGGTCGAGGCGCGCGGCGAGGTCGCCGAACTCGCCGATACCGTCAACACGATGGTGACGACGTTGTCCTCGTTCGCGGACGAGGTGACGCGTGTCGCCCGCGAGGTGGGCACCGAGGGCGAGCTGGGCGGTCAAGCCAGGGTTCCGGGCGTGTCCGGTACCTGGAAGGACCTCACCGAGTCCGTGAACTCGATGGCGTCCAATCTGACCGGTCAGGTGCGCCAGATCGCGACGGTCACCACCGCCATCGCCAAGGGCGATCTCACCAAGAAGATCGACATCGATGCCCGCGGTGAGATCCTGGAGTTGAAGAACACCATCAATACGATGGTCGACCAGCTCTCCTCGTTCGCCGATCAGGTGACCCGGGTGGCCCGCGAGGTGGGTACGGACGGGCAGCTGGGCGGCCAGGCCCGGGTGCGGGACGTCGACGGCACCTGGCGCGACCTCACCGAATCGGTGAACGAGATGGCCGGGAACCTGACCCGGCAGGTGCGGGCGATCGCCGCCGTGGCCACCGCGGTGACCCGCGGCGATCTCAATCTGAAGATCGACGTCGACGCGGCGGGCGAGATCCAGGTCCTCCAGGACAACATCAATACGATGATCGCCAACCTGCGCGACACCACCCTCGCCAATGAGGAACAGGACTGGCTGAAGGGCAACCTCGCCCGTATCTCCGGTCTGATGCAGGGCCGCCGCGATCTCGACGACGTGGCCTCGCTGATCATGAGCGAGCTGACCCCGGTGGTCTCGGCGCAGCACGGCGCGTTCTTCCTGGCGATGCAGACCGGTGCGGTGCCGCAGGTCGGTACGGACGGCAAGGACACCTCGTACGAGCTGTGCATGCGCGGCAGCTACGGCTACTCGGCGGGGTCGATGCCGACGTCCTTCCGGCCGGGCGAGACGCTCATCGGGACGGCCGCCGAGGAGAAGCGCACCATCCAGGTCAATGTGCCGCCGGGCTATCTGAAGATCTCGTCCGGGCTCGGGGAGGCCGCGCCCGCGCATGTGATCGTGCTGCCGGTGCTCTTCGAGGGGAAGGTCCTCGGTGTGATCGAGCTGGCGTCGTTCCAGCCGTTCACCCATATCCAGCGGGACTTCCTCAACCAGATCGCCGAGATGATCGCGACGAGCGTCAACACCATCAGCGTCAACTCCAAGACGGAGGTGCTGCTGAAGCAGTCGCAGGAGCTGACCGAGCAGCTGCGCGAGCGCTCCGCCGAGCTGGAGAACCGGCAGAAGGCACTCCAGGAGTCCAACGCGGAGCTGGAGGAGAAGGCCGAACTGCTGGCGCAGCAGAACCGCGACATCGAGGTGAAGAACACCGAGATCGAAGAGGCCAGGCAGGTGCTGGAGGAGCGGGCCGAGCAGCTCGCCGTCTCGATGCGCTACAAGTCGGAGTTCCTGGCGAACATGTCGCACGAGCTGCGTACGCCGCTCAACTCGCTGCTCATCCTCGCCAAGCTGCTCGCGGACAACGCCGAGTCGAACCTCTCGCCGAAGCAGGTGGAGTTCGCGGAGACGATCCACGGCGCGGGTTCGGATCTGCTCCAGCTGATCAACGACATCCTCGATCTGTCGAAGGTCGAGGCGGGCAAGATGGACGTCAGCCCGACCCGTATCGCACTGGTCCAGCTCGTCGACTATGTGGAGGCGACCTTCCGGCCGCTCACGGCGGAGAAGGGGCTCGACTTCTCCGTACGGGTCTCGCCCGAGCTGCCCGCGACGCTGCACACGGACGAACAGCGGCTGCTCCAGGTGCTGCGCAATCTGCTGTCCAACGCGGTGAAGTTCACCGACAGCGGGGCGGTGGAGCTGGTGATCCGGCCGGCCGGTACGGATGTGCCCGACGCCATCAGGGAGCAGCTTCTCGAAGCGGGTTCGCTGCGGGACGCGGACGGCGATCTGATCGCGTTCTCGGTCACCGACACCGGGATCGGGATCGCGGCGGGCAAGATGCGTGTCATCTTCGAGGCGTTCAAGCAGGCGGACGGTACGACCAGCCGGAAGTACGGCGGTACGGGGCTCGGGCTGTCCATCAGCCGGGAGATCGCCCGGCTGCTGGGCGGTGAGATCCACGCCGCGAGCGAGCCGGGGCGCGGTTCGACCTTCACGCTCTATCTGCCGCTCCACCCCAGCGAGCTGCCTCCGCAGGGGTATCCGCAGCTGACGCCCGCGGGGATGCAGCAGCTGACCTCCGTGGGCGGCCACCCGCAGGGACGTCCGGCCGACGAGGGTTCGGCGGAGGCGCCGGGACAGGGGCAGGCGTCGCTGGGGGCGTCGGCCGCGCCCGCGGAACTGCCGGGTCCCGCCGCGCTGTTCCGGCGCCGCCGCAAGAGTGCGGGCGCCGGGTCGCAGGGCTCCCGGCCCCAGGGCGGGGCCCCGGCTGTCTCGGACGGCCCGTCGGGCGGGCCGCAGGGGCTGGAGTCCTGGGGGTCGGGTGTGGCCGGCGCGGACCGTCAGGAGGCGCCGCGGGAGACTCGTACCTTCTCGTTCGACAACGAGAAGGTACTGATCGTCGACGACGACATCCGCAATGTCTTCGCCCTCACCAGCGTGCTGGAGCAGCATGGACTGTCGGTGCTGTACGCGGAGAACGGGCGTGAGGGCATCGAAGTCCTGGAGCAGCACGACGATGTGACAGTCGTTCTGATGGACATCATGATGCCGGAGATGGACGGTTACGCGACGACGACGGCGATCCGCAGGATGCCGCAGTTCGCCGGACTGCCGATCATCGCGCTCACCGCGAAGGCGATGAAGGGCGACCGGGAGAAGGCCATTGACTCCGGTGCGTCCGACTATGTCACCAAGCCGGTCGACCCCGATCATCTGCTGTCGGTGATGGAGCAATGGATGCGCGACAAGTGATCGGTGGGTGCACGAATCCGGGAGATGTGCTGACGGACTATGCCCGACGGCGTGTGAGGCCCCGCGTTTCGGGGAACCTTCTGGTCTCGCGCCGCGTTTCCGCTTCGAGCACAGTGACATAACGGTGACAGGGTGTGGCGACAGGCGGGGTGCGGCTACCATGACCGGCACAAGGACGGACGGCGTAAAGGAGTCGTCCCCTGGGGCGGCGCCCGGTGTTTCGCCGAGCTCCGAGAGCAGGGGGCGCCCCATGCCGGGGCGAGGAGGGCGGGCGGCCATGGTGCAGAAGGCCAAGATCCTCCTGGTCGATGACCGGCCGGAGAATCTGCTGGCGCTGGAGGCAATCCTCTCCGCGCTCGATCAGACGCTGGTGCGGGCATCGTCAGGGGAGGAAGCGCTCAAAGCGCTGCTGACGGACGACTTCGCGGTCATTCTGCTGGATGTCCAGATGCCGGGGATGGACGGTTTCGAGACCGCCGCGCACATCAAGCGGCGGGAGCGCACCCGCGATATCCCGATCATCTTCCTGACAGCCATCAACCATGGCCCGCATCACACTTTCCGGGGATACGCGGCGGGTGCGGTGGACTACATCTCGAAGCCGTTCGACCCCTGGGTGCTGCGCGCCAAGGTCTCGGTCTTCGTCGAGCTGTACATGAAGAACTGCCAGCTGAAGGAGCAGGCGGAACTGCTCAGACTCCAGCTGGCCGGGGCGGGCGAGGTCAGGGAGCCGGCCGGGCTGCTGGCCGAATTGTCCGCGCGGCTCGCGGCAGTTGAGGAGCAGGCCGAGGCGCTCTCCAAACAGCTGGACGACGATTCGGCGGACGCCTCCGCCGTAGCCACCGCCGCCCATCTGGAGCGCAAACTCACCGGTCTGCGGCGGGCGCTCGACGCGCTGGAGCCGGGTACGGGAAGCGGTTCGCCGCCCCTTCCCTCGCCGAACTGACCGAGTGGCGACGTCAGTTTCCCGTCGAGGCGCGGGCGACACGGACGGGTGAAGCGGTGGGCACACGTGTCCCCGGCCGTTCACACCGGTAACCTCACCATCATGGCCTCACGTACGTCCGGCAAGGGTTCCCAGGGCACGGCGGGCACCGCAAAGCCGCGGGCCGGCCGTACGACCGGTGCCGCGAAGGCGGCGCCCGCCAAGAAGACGGCGGCGAAGAAGTCCGCGCCCGGCAAGAAGGCACCGGTCAAGAAGGCTCCCGCGAAGAAGGCTGCCGCCAAGCCGGCACCCAAAGCCGCACCGAGCCCCACCGGCGGTGTGTACCGGCTCGTCCGCGCCGTCTGGCTCGGAGCGGCGCACGGCGTCGGCGCGATGTTCCGCGGCATAGGGCGTGGCGCGAAGGGGCTCGATCCGGCCCATCGCAAGGACGGGCTGGCCCTGTTGCTGCTCGGCCTCGCCCTCATCGTCGCGGCGGGAACCTGGTCGAATCTGCGCGGTCCCGTGGGCGACCTGGTCGAGATGCTCATCACCGGAGCCTTCGGCCGGCTCGATCTCCTGGTGCCGATACTGCTGGGCGCCATCGCCGTACGGCTGATCCTCTATCCCGAGAAGCCCGAGGCCAACGGACGGATCGTCATCGGGCTGTCGGCGCTCGTGATCGGGGTGCTCGGGCTGGTCCACATCGCCTGTGGCGCCCCGGGGCGCGGCGCGGGCACCGAAGCGATACAGGACGCCGGCGGGCTGATCGGCTGGGCCGCCTCCACACCGCTGATCTTCACCACGGGCGAGGTCCTCGCCGTACCGCTGCTTCTGCTGCTCACCCTCTTCGGTCTGCTCGTCGTCACCGCCACCCCCGTCGCCGCCATCCCGCAACGGCTGCGGCTGCTCGGCACGAAACTCGGGATCGTCCGGCCCGGCCATGCTCCGGAGCGGTTCGACGACGAGCGGTTCGACGACGACGAACGGTACGACGAGCAGTGGCGCGAGGCGCTTCCCTCCGGCGGACGCCGTCCGGCCATGCGCCGGGGCGGGGGCCCCGCGGAGTACGACCCCGACCGGGCCGAGGTGGAGGCGCTCTCCAAGCGGCGCCGGCCGCGCAGGGCCTCCGTACAGCCGTCCATGGACCGTCCCATGGACGCCGTGGATGTGGCCGCGGCCGCCGCGGCGGCGCTGGACGGTGCCGTACTCAACGGGATGCCGCCCTCGCCGATCGTCGCGGACCTCACCCAGAGCGTTTCCGTGGACCGCGGGCGGAAGCCGGGGCAGCGGCCCGGGGAGCGGCAGGAGCCGCCGGAAGAGCCGATCGAGGACGTGGCCGAGCGTTCCGTACCCGTACCGACGGCGCGCGAGGCCGAGAGGCCGCCCGCGGGCACCGCCGGTGTCGCGGATCTGACCAAGCCGCCGCCCGAGCGGGACAAGCCGCTGCCGCCGCGCGCCGAACAGCTCCAGCTCCGCGGGGACATCACCTACTCGCTGCCGTCGCTCGACCTGCTGGAGCGCGGCGGGCCCGGCAAGACGCGCAGCGCCGCCAACGACGCCGTCGTCGCCTCGCTCAGCAATGTCTTCATGGAGTTCAAGGTCGACGCGGCCGTCACCGGCTTCACCCGGGGCCCGACGGTCACGCGGTACGAGGTGGAGCTGGGCCCGGCCGTGAAGGTCGAGCGGATCACCGCACTCACCAAGAACATCGCGTACGCCGTGGCCAGCCCCGACGTACGGATCATCTCCCCGATCCCCGGCAAGTCCGCGGTCGGCATCGAGATCCCGAACACCGACCGGGAGATGGTCAACCTCGGTGACGTCCTGCGGCTCGCGGACGCCGCGGAGGACGACCATCCGATGCTGGTCGCGCTCGGCAAGGATGTCGAGGGCGGCTATGTGATGGCCAACCTCGCGAAGATGCCGCACGTACTGGTCGCGGGCGCGACCGGCTCCGGAAAGTCGTCCTGCATCAACTGTCTGATCACGTCGGTGATGGTCCGGGCGACCCCGGAGGACGTCCGGATGGTCCTCGTCGACCCCAAGCGGGTCGAGCTGACCGCGTACGAGGGCATCCCGCACCTGATCACGCCGATCATCACCAACCCCAAGCGGGCCGCCGAGGCGCTCCAGTGGGTCGTACGGGAGATGGATCTGCGCTACGACGATCTCGCGGCGTACGGCTACCGCCATATCGACGACTTCAACAAGGCCGTGCGCGACGGCAAGGTCAAGGCGCCGGAGGGCAGCGAGCGCGAGCTGTCGCCGTATCCGTATCTGCTGGTGATCGTGGACGAGCTGGCGGACCTGATGATGGTCGCGCCGCGTGACGTCGAGGACTCCATCGTCCGTATCACCCAGTTGGCCCGCGCCGCCGGAATCCATCTGGTGCTGGCCACCCAGCGCCCCTCGGTCGATGTCGTCACCGGCCTGATCAAGGCGAACGTGCCCTCGCGGCTGGCGTTCGCGACGTCCTCCCTGGCGGACAGCCGGGTCATCCTCGACCAGCCGGGCGCGGAGAAGCTGATCGGCAAGGGCGACGGCCTCTTCCTGCCGATGGGGGCGAACAAGCCGACCCGTATGCAGGGCGCCTTCGTCACCGAGGACGAGGTCGCGGCGATCGTCCAGCACTGCAAGGATCAGATGGCACCCGTCTTCCGGGACGACGTCGTGGTCGGGACGGCGAAGAAGAAGGAGATCGACGAGGACATCGGCGACGATCTCGACCTTCTCTGCCAGGCAGCCGAACTGGTGGTCTCCACACAGTTCGGTTCGACCTCGATGCTCCAGCGGAAGCTGCGGGTCGGCTTCGCCAAGGCCGGCCGGCTGATGGACCTGATGGAATCGAGGAACATCGTCGGCCCGAGCGAGGGCTCCAAGGCTCGCGATGTCCTGGTCAAGGCGGACGAACTCGATGGAGTGCTCGCGGTGATCCGCGGGGAGTCTCTCTCCTAGGAGAGCGGTCTTCCCCCGTGGGAGAGGGGTTTCCGTCGCAGAGAAACGGAACCCCGAGGCATATCGAGGGCAACCGTTTCCCGTGCGCATACGTCAAGTTGGAGAGAGGAGAAGCGTCATGCTCCTCCACCACGCCGTCCGGCCATTCTGATGGCGTACAAAATGCTTCCGCCCGGTTGCCCCACCCTTTCGTACCACCCATAGACTGAACGTCCAGCAGGTGGCTACACGCTCGAAAGGCGCCCCCGTGTCCATCGGCAAATCCCCCGACGGCAAGTCCCCAGACTCCCCAGACCCCTCGGACGGCAACGTTCCCGACGACCAAGTCGCCGACCGCGCCGAGGAAAACCTCTCCGACGGCGCCGACTCCGACGCCAACTCCCCTGCGGTGGAACGGCTTCCGATCGGCCAGGTGCTGCTGCGAGCCCGTATCGCCGCCGATCTGACGGTCGACGAGGTCAGCGGCTCCACCCGGGTGCGCATCCCCATCGTGCACGCGATCGAGGAGGACGACTTCTCGCGCTGCGGCGGCGATGTCTACGCCCGCGGGCACATCCGGATGATCGCTCGCGCGGTCGGGCTCGATCCCGCGCCGCTGATCGAGCAGTTCGACTCCGAGCACGGCGGGCGGCCGGTGCCCACGCCGGCGGCGCCGATGTTCGAAGCCGAGCGGATCCGGCCGGAGCGCCCCCGGCCCAACTGGACCGCGGCCATGGTCGCGGCGATCGTGGCCGTCGTCGGCTTCGTCGGCTTCACCGCGTTCGGCGGCGGGGACGACGACCCGAAGACCAAGCAGGTCGCCGAGGGGACGAAGCCCGCGAAGAACGCCAAGCCGAGCCCCACGAAGTCGGCCGACCCCAAGCCCGACCCCTCCGACAGCGCCATCGCCGCCGCCCCGCTCGACAAGGTCACGGTGAAGCTGTCGGCCATAGAGGACAAGAGCTGGATCTCCGCCAAATCGTCCAACGGCAAGCTGCTGTTCGACGGAACGCTGAAAAAGGGCGATTCCAAGACCTTCCAGGACGACGAGCAGATCGATCTGATCCTCGGAAACGCGGGCGCGATCGAGCTCTTCGTGAACGGCAAGAAGGTCGAGGACGAGTTCGAGCCGGGCCAGGTTGAGCGACTCTCGTACACCCAGGGCGACCCCGAGGCCGGCTGAGCAACCCTGCACGGCGGGGGCGGGGCCAGGACAAAGTAGTCTTGAGCCCATGCCCGAACGCCGTACCGTCGCCCTTGTCACTCTTGGCTGCGCCCGTAACGAGGTGGACTCGGAGGAGCTCGCAGGCCGCTTGGCAGCGGATGGCTGGGAGCTCGTCGAGGACGCCTCGGGGGCGGATGTCGCCGTCGTCAACACCTGCGGATTCGTCGAAGCCGCGAAGAAGGATTCCGTCGACGCCCTGCTGGAAGCCAACGATCTCAAGGATCAGGGCAGAACCCAGGCCGTCGTCGCCGTCGGCTGCATGGCCGAGCGGTACGGGAAGGAGCTGGCGGAGGCCCTCCCCGAGGCCGACGGCGTGCTCGGATTCGACGACTACGCCGATATCTCCGACCGGCTGCAGACCATCCTCAACGGCGGCATCCACGCCTCGCACACGCCCCGCGACCGGCGCAAGCTGCTGCCGCTCAGCCCGGTCGAGCGCCAGGGCGCCGAGGTGGCGCTGCCCGGCCACGCGCAGTCCCCGGCCGAGCTGACGCCGGGCCCCGAGGACCTGCCCGAAGGGGTCGCTCCGGCCTCCGGGCCGCGCGCGCCCCTGCGGCGGCGGCTCGACCGCAGCCCCGTCGCCTCCGTGAAGCTCGCCTCCGGCTGCGACCGGCGCTGCTCCTTCTGCGCCATTCCCTCGTTCCGCGGCTCCTTCATCTCCCGGCGCCCCTCCGATGTGCTGGGCGAGACGCGCTGGCTGGCCGAGCAGGGCGTCAAGGAGGTCATGCTCGTCTCCGAGAACAACACCTCGTACGGCAAGGACCTCGGCGACATCCGGCTGCTGGAGACGCTGCTGCCGGAGCTGGCGGCCGTCGACGGGATCGAGCGGGTGCGGGTCAGCTACCTCCAGCCCGCCGAGATGCGGCCGGGGCTGATCGACGTCCTGACCTCGACGCCCAAGGTGGCGCCGTACTTCGATCTGTCCTTCCAGCACTCCGCCCCTGGTGTGCTGCGGGCGATGCGCCGCTTCGGGGACACCGACCGCTTCCTGGAGCTGCTGGAGACCATCCGGGGCAAGGCGCCGCAGGCCGGTGTGCGCTCCAACTTCATCGTGGGCTTCCCCGGGGAGAGCGAGGCGGACTTCGCCGAGCTGGAGCGCTTCCTGACCGGCGCGCGGCTCGACGCCATCGGCGTCTTCGGCTACTCCGACGAGGACGGCACGGAGGCCGCGACGTACGCCGACAAGCTGGACGGCGACGTCATCGCGGAGCGGCTGGACCACCTTTCCCGGCTGGCCGAGGAACTGACCTCCCAGCGGGCCGACGAGCGGCTCGGCGAGAGCCTGGAAGTGCTCGTCGAATCGATCGACCCGGAGGGCGGGGAGGCGGCGGTCGGCCGTGCGGCGCACCAGGCGCCCGAGACGGACGGCCAGGTGATCTTCACTTCCCGCGAGGGCCTGCGCCCCGGCCTCATGGTCGAGGCCAAGGTGGTCGGCACCGAGGGTGTGGATCTGGTGGCCGACTATCACGATCTTCCGGGGGACGGCTCCGGGATCCCGGGCGAGGAGGCTGCCAGATGACCGGAGTCCCGGCGTCCGCGGCGGGCGGCGGCGCGACACCGGTGTCCGGTGGGAACGGCTCGAAGCAGGTACCCGGCGGCAAGCTGGGGGCCGCCGCGGTCAATCAGGCCAGTCTGTGGAACATCGCCAACATCCTCACCATGATGCGGCTGGTGCTCGTCCCGGCCTTCGTACTGCTGTTGCTGCAGGACGGCGGTTTCGACCCCGCCTGGCGCGCCTGGGCCTGGGCCGCCTTCGCCGTCGCCATGATCACGGACGTCTTCGACGGGCATCTGGCGCGGGCGTACAACCTGGTCACCGACTTCGGGAAGATCGCCGATCCGATAGCGGACAAGGCGATCATGGGGGCGGCGCTGATCTGCCTTTCCGCGCTCGGCGATCTGCCGTGGTGGGTGACGGGCGTCATCCTTTTCCGTGAACTGGGAATCACGCTGATGCGGTTCTGGGTGATCAGGCACGGGGTCATTCCGGCCAGCCGCGGCGGGAAGATGAAGACGCTGGCGCAGGGTGTGGCCGTGGGCATGTACGTGCTCGCGCTGACCGGGCCGCTGGCCACGCTGCGGTTCTGGGTGATGGCCGTGGCCGTCGCGCTGACCGTGCTCACAGGACTGGACTACGTACGGCAGGCGGTCGTCCTGCGGCGCCAGGGGCTCGCGGCGGAGCGCGCGGCGGCGGAGTCCGCGCGGTGAGTGCCGCGGAGGCCGCGGCGGCGGGAGCCGGGGCGGTGTCCGGTGCCTCGGCGGTGGCGGACGGCGGCGCTTATGTGCGCTCGGCGGCCGACCGGGCGGCGCGGGTGCTGGAGATCCTGGCGGAGCGCGGCGGGACGCTGGCTGTCGCGGAATCCCTCACCGGCGGTCTGGTGGCCGCAGAGCTGACGGCGGTCCCCGGTGCCTCCCGGACCTTCCGCGGGTCCGTCACGGCCTACGCGACGGACCTCAAACGGGATGTTCTGGGCGTCGACGCGACCCTTCTGGAGGAGCGCGGTGCCGTGGACCCCGAGGTCGCGCTCCAGATGGCGGCAGGCGTGCGCCGCGCGCTCGGGGCGGGCTGGGGAGTGGCGACCACCGGGGTCGCGGGGCCGGATCCGCAGGACGGGCAGCCCGTCGGCACCGTCTACGTGGCGGTGGTGGGACCGGAAGGCGTGGGGAAAGTGGCCGCTCCGCGGTTGAACGGCGGCCGGGCGGACATCCGTAAAGAGAGTGTACGGAGCGTGCTCGGACTGCTCCTCAGCGAACTCTCCGGGAACGGGCGGACACAGGATACGGAACAGAACGGGGGGACTTGATGTTTGCAGCCCTGAGTGAACACGACATCGCTCCCCGCACGGCCGCAGCGCGAGGCGGTACGGTGGGGCGTGAAGGATGCGGCTACGCGGTCCGAGGAGGGAGCCACCGATGATTCTGCTCCGTCGCCTGCTTGGTGACGTGCTGCGTCGGCAGCGCCAGCGCCAGGGCCGTACTCTGCGCGAAGTCTCCTCGTCCGCCCGGGTCTCGCTCGGTTATCTCTCCGAGGTGGAACGGGGGCAGAAGGAGGCTTCCTCCGAGCTGCTCTCGGCGATCTGCGACGCGCTTGACGTACGGATGTCAGAGCTCATGCGTGAAGTGAGCGACGAGCTGTCGTTGGCCGAGCTGGCCGCGTCGGCGGCGGCGAACGAGCCGGTGCCCGCGGCAGTACGTCCAATGCTCAATTCCGTCTCTGTGACGTCGGTGGCTGGAGTGCCGACGGAACGGGTGACAATCAAGGCGCCTGCGGAGGCGGTGGACGTCGTCGCCGCCTGATCGATCTGATCAAGGATCTGATCAAGCGTGGAAGCTTTGACCTGAGCCCCGGTCGGCAGCGATGCCGCGGCCGGGGCTTCTGTCTTTCCGGCATGCCCGTTTTGTGGCGGTTGTGTCATGGTGGAAAGTGCGTGCGCACCGAACTGTGAACGAGAACCGTGAGCGGAATGGGAGGACATGCATGTCTGTCGTGAAGAGTCCCCTGCCCGAGGAAGACCTGAAGCTGGTCGGCGAGGCGCTGCAAGGGGCCCTCGTGGACCTGGTGGATCTTTCGCTCGTCGCCAAGCAGGTCCACTGGAACATCGTCGGGCCGCGCTTCCGCTCCGTACACCTGCAGCTCGACGAGGTCGTCTCCACGGCCCGGAAGCACTCGGACACCGTTGCCGAGCGGGCCTCCGCGCTCGGGGTGACACCGGATGGGCGGGCCGCGACGGTGGCGGCCACGAGCGCGATCCGTACGGTGCCCAACGGCTGGATCACGGACGTGGACGCGATACGGACCCTGGTGGACGCGCTCGGCGCGGTCATCGAGCGGATGCGCGAGCGCGTCGAGGTGACGGACAAACCGGACCCTGTGACGCAGGACATACTGATCCAGGTGACCGCCGACCTTGAGAAGCACGCCTGGATGTTCCAGGCGGAGAGCGCCTGACCGGGCCGGAGCCCCGGTCGAAGGGCGAGGGGCCGGCCGCGCCCCTGCCGCGGTGTCGCTGCGGCAGGGGCGCGACCGGTGCCGTATGCGCACGCCGGGGAGTGCATCCGATGCGCTCTCCCGGCGGCTGATCGTTCCTTACTAGGGTCGGCCGGAGGAGGGAGCCATGGCCAGGCGGTGGATCCTTCTTCCCGCGCTCGCTCTGGGCGGGGTGTGGTGGTGGGCCGTCCTGCGCATCGTGCTGGTGCCCGAGAACGCCGGACTGGTGGAGGGCGTGGTGGCGGCGGGCGGCTGGGGGCTGAGCCTGCTGCCGGTGCATGTCGCCTCGGCGCGACAGCGCCGTCCCCGGTTGTGACGCGTCGTCGGCTGACATGGCGACGGGCCTGCGGGCATCAACTCGCGCGTCAACCGCGTCACCTTGTGCGTCCAGCTGTGCCTCAGTGTGTCTGTGCGTGCGTCAACTGGCCGGGTCCGGGCGTCTGTGCGTGCGTCAACTGGCCGGGTCCGGCTGGCAGAGCGGGCACCAGTACGTGGGCCGGCCGTCCTGCTCGGCCGTACGGATCGAGGTGCCGCAGCGGGGGCAGGGGCGGTCCGCACGGCCGTAGACATACAGCCGACGGGAGCCGCCCGGACGGTTCCGGTTCGCTTCGAGTAGCTTCTTCGCCGCGGTCACCAGTCGCTCGGGCGAAGGGAGTTCGCCGACCGGGAGCCACGGGTTCGCGCGAACGAGGAAGCAGGTCTCGGACTTGAAGATATTGCCGACTCCGGCGAGGTTGCGCTGATCGAGCAGCGCCTCCCCGACCGGGCGCCCGGGGTCGGACAGCAGATTGCGCAGGGCCGTGGCGGGGTCCCAGTCCGGACCGAGCAGATCGGGGCCGAGATGCCCCACCACCCGCTCCTCGTCGCTGGTACGCAGCAGTTCGAGCACGGGGAGGCGATAGCCCACGGCCGTACGGTCGGTGGTGCCGAGGACGGCCCGGATCTGGTGCGCCGCGCCGCCGCTCCAGCGCTCACCCGGGGCGTAGACCTTCCAGGAGCCGTCCATGCGCAGATGCGAGTGGAGGGTGAGGCCGCCCTCGATACGGGTGAGCAGATGCTTGCCGCGCGGGGTGACATCGAGGACGGTCCGGCCGGTGAGATCGGCCGTCGCGAACCGGGGCACCCGCAGGTCCGAGCGGATCAGCCGGTGCCCCGCGAGCGCGGTGTGCAGGCGCCGGGCGGCCTGCCAGACGGTGTCTCCCTCGGGCATGGCTTCAGGCTCGCACGCTCAGGCCCGAAGGCGCAGGCCCCGGGGGGTGGCATGGAAGCCCGCGGACTCCAGGGCGCGCCCGAGGGGGGACGTCAGGGCGGGGGAACCGTTCGTACGCTCCACCGTGACCGTACCGAGCGCTCCCGCGCGGGCCGCGCTCGCCAGGGCCTCCGCGGCGGCCCGGAGCGAGGGGTCTTCCGGGTCGGTGGGCCAGGCCAGCAGTGTCTTGCCGCCGCGCTCCATGTAGAGGGTCAGCTCGCCGTCGACGAGAACGACGAGAGAACCGGCCTTACGGCCCGGTTTGTGGCCGGCGCCGTCCGGGGGATCCGGCCAGGGAAGCGCGGCCCCATAGGCGTTGGCGGGGTCGGCGGCGGCCAGCACCACGGCGCGGGGCGAGGGGTGCGCGTCGGCGCGGTCACGGGCCGTCGCCGCCGCGCGCAGCCGGTCGACGGCGCCGTCCATCGCGAACTGGGCCGCGCCCAGGCCCTCCACGACATAGCCGCGGCGGGCCTGGCCGCTGTCCTCGAAGGCGGACAGGACGCGGTACACCGCCGAGAAGCCGCCCGCGACCCCCTCGGCCGCGACCGCGCCCCGGGTCACCACCCCATGGCGGTCGAGGAGCGTACGGGCCAGCGCGTGCGCGCGATGCGTGGGCTCGGGCTCCTGGGCGGGCAGCAGCGACCAGCGGCCACTGACGGTCGGCGGGCCCGTACGGGAGGCGGGGCGGGCCGCGGCCGTGAGCGTGCCGTACCGCCCCCGGGGCACCGGGCGCCGGGCGCGGTGCGCCGTGGAGCCCGCGGTACGGCCCGAGCCGAGCAGTGAGCGCAGCGGCGCCAGGGTGTCGTTGGTGAGCCGG
This sequence comes from Streptomyces sp. L-9-10, assembly GCF_004151105.1. GTDB lineage: Bacteria > Actinomycetota > Actinomycetes > Streptomycetales > Streptomycetaceae > Streptomyces. The sequence continues at coordinate 257,110 of NZ_PHRF01000172.1, read as the reverse complement.
CCCGACCAGGCCAGATCCCATACGGCGTCGGCCAGTTGAGGATCGGTCGCGTCCGGGTGCGTGGTGGCCCGGACCTGATCGGTGATCTGCCGGAAGAACAGTCCATAGCCGCCCGAGAGCGTGGCCAGCACCGATTCGTGGAGGGCGGTCAGCTCCAGGGGGTGCGGAGCCGGGAGCAACAGCGGTGCGGCGTCGGCGAGATAGAGCGAGACCCAGCCGTCCTTGCCGGGCAGGGCGCCCGCTCCGGCCCACAGGACCTCGCCCGTGGTGGTCATTTCGTCCAGGAGCGCGGGCGTGTAGCCGGAGACCCGGGACGGCAGGATCAGCTTCTCCAGCGCCGACGCGGGAACGGGAGCGCCCTGCACCTGCTCCACGGCACGGGCGAGCCCGTCGATACCGCGCAGGCTGTTGCCGTTCAGATGCTGCCACTGCGGCAGGAAGGCCGCGAGCGCGGCCGGTGCCACCGGCTCCAGCTCCTGGCGCAGCGCCGCCAGCGAGCGGCGGCGCAGCCGGCGCAGGACCGTGGCGTCGCACCACTCCTGGCCGATGCCGGACGGATGGAACTCGCCCTGTACGACCCGGGAGCTCGCGGCGAGACGCTGGAGCGCGCCGTCAGTGACGGCCGGTCCGAGGCCGAAGCGCTCGGCCGCCGCGTTCGAGGTGAACGGGCCGTGCGTCCGGGCGAAACGGGCGAGGAGATCACCCAGGGGGTCCTTCACCGGCTCCGTGAACGCCTCGGGGACACCGACCGGCAGCGCCGTGCCGAGGGCGTCCCGCAGCCTCCCCGCGTCCTCGATCGCCGCCCAGTGGTCGGCTCCGCCGATCCTGACCCGGATGGCGCGGCGGGCGGCGGCGAGATCCTCCGCCCAGGACGGCCGCGCGCCGCGCTCGGCCAACTCCGCGTCCGTGAGCGGGCCGAGGACCCGCAGCAGATCGGCGACGCCTTCCAGGTCCTTGACGCGGCGGTCCTCGGTGAGCCACTGGAGCTCCCGTTCCAGCTCGGTGAGGACCTCCGGGTCGAGCAGCTCCCGCAGCTCGGCCTGGCCCAGCAGCTCGGCCAGCAGCCGGGAGTCGAGGGACAGCGCGGCGGCCCGCCGCTCCGCGAGGGGGGAGTCGCCCTCGTACAGGAACTGCGCGACATAGCCGAAGAGCAGCGACCGGGCGAAGGGGGAGGGCTCGGGGGTGGTGACCTCGATCAGCCGGACCCGCCGGGACTCGATGTCCCCCATGAGTTCCGTGAGACCCGGGACGTCGAAGACATCCTGGAGGCACTCCCGGACCGCCTCCAGCACGATCGGGAACGAGCCGAACTCGCTCGCCACCTGGAGGAGCTGGGAGGCGCGCTGGCGCTGCTGCCACAGCGGGGTGCGTTTACCCGGGCTCCGGCGGGGGAGCAGCAGTGCCCGCGCGGCGCACTCCCGGAACCGGGAGGCGAACAGCGCGGAGCCGCCCACCTGGTCGGTGACGATCCCGCGGATCTCGCCGCCGTCGAAGGCGACATCCGCGGCTCCGACGGGCGCCTGTTCGCTGTCGAAAGCCGTGCTGAGACGGTCCGGCTCGTCATCGAGGAGGTCCAGGCCCATCAGATCGGCGTCGGGGAGCCGCAGCACGATGCCGTCGTCGGCGTGCATGACCTGCGCGTCCATGCCGTACCGCTCGGAGAGGCGGGCGCCGAGGGCCAGCGCCCACGGCGCGTGCACCTGGGCGCCGAACGGGGAGTGGATCACCACGCGCCAGTCGCCCAGCTCGTCACGGAACCGCTCGACGAGGATCGTCCGGTCGTCGGGGACATGTCCGCAGGCGCGGCGCTGCTCGTCCAGATACGACAGCACATTGCCGGCGGCCCAGGCGTCGAGCCCCGCGGTCAGCAGCCGCAGCCGGGCGTCCTCCTCCGAGAGGGCGCCCACCTCGCGCAGGAACGCGCCCACCGCGCGGCCCAGCTCCAGCGGACGGCCCAGCTGGTCGCCCTTCCAGAACGGCAGCCGCCCAGGGGTGCCGGGAGCCGGGGTGACCAGGACCCGGTCACGGGTGATGTCCTCGATGCGCCAGGAGGTCGTGCCCAGGGTGAAGACATCGCCCACCCGGGACTCGTACACCATCTCCTCGTCCAGCTCCCCGACCCTGCCGCCGCCCTTCTTCGGGTCGGCTCCGGCGAGGAAGACACCGAAGAGCCCCCGGTCGGGGATCGTGCCCCCGGAGGTGACGGCGAGCCGCTGCGCGCCCGGCCGGCCCGTGACCGTACCGGTCACGCGGTCCCACACCACGCGCGGACGCAGCTCCGCGAACGCGTCGGAGGGATAGCGCCCGGCGAGCATGTCCAGCACCGCGGTGAACGCCGATTCGGGCAGCGACGCGAACGGCGCGGCGCGGCGGGTCAGGGCGAGCAGATCGTCGGCCTGTCTGGTGTCCAGCGCGACCATGGCGACCAGCTGCTGGGCCAGCACGTCGAGGGGATTCGCGGGGATGCGCAGGGCCTCGATGGCGCCGGTGCGCATCCGCTCGGTGACCACGGCGGCCTGGATGAGATCGCCGCGGTACTTGGGAAAGACGACGCCCGTGGAGACCGCGCCCACCTGGTGTCCCGCGCGGCCGACCCGCTGGAGGCCCGAGGCGACGGAAGGCGGCGACTCGACCTGGATCACCAGATCCACCGCGCCCATGTCGATGCCCAGCTCCAGACTGGAGGTGGCCACGACGGCGGGCAGCCGGCCCGCCTTGAGGTCCTCCTCGACCTGGGCGCGCTGCTCCTTGGACACCGAGCCGTGGTGCGCGCGGGCCAGCAGGGCGGGCGCTCCCCTGGCCGCGCCCGACTGCCCCATCAGCTCGGCCGGGGAGTGGTCCTCGGGCATCGCCGGGGCGGAGCCGGGCCCGTCAGGAACCGTGCCCGTGGCCCGTTCGTACGCGATCTCGTTCAGCCGGTTGCACAACCGCTCCGCCAGGCGGCGGGAATTGGCGAAGACGATCGTGGAGCGGTGCGCCTGGACGAGATCGGCGATCCGCTCCTCCACATGCGGCCAGATCGACGGCTTCTCCCCGCCGTCCGTGTCCGAGGCCGGGGAGCCGCCCAATTCGCCCAGATCCTCGACCGGCACGACCACGGAGAGATCGAACTCCTTGCCGGAGCGCGGCTGGACGATCTCCACCCGGCGCTGCGGCGACAGATAGCGCGCGACCTCCTCCACCGGACGCACCGTCGCCGACAGACCGATACGGCGGGCGGGGCGCGGCAGCAGCTCGTCGAGCCGCTCCAGGGACAGGGCGAGATGGGCGCCCCGCTTCGTCCCGGCGACGGCGTGCACCTCGTCCAGGATCACCGTCTCGATCCCGGCGAGCGCGTCCCGGGCCGAGGACGTGAGCATCAGGAAGAGCGACTCGGGGGTGGTGATCAGGATGTCCGGCGGCTTCGTGGCGATCGAACGGCGCTCGGCGGCCGGGGTGTCACCGGAGCGGATCCCGACCCGGACCTCCGGCTCCGGCAGCCCGCGCCGCACGGACTCCTGCCGGATTCCCGTGAGCGGGCTGCGCAGATTGCGCTCCACGTCGACGGCGAGCGCCTTGAGCGGTGATACGTACAGCACCCGGCAGCGCTTCCGGGCCTCGGCGGGCGGCGGCTGCGAAGCCAACTGGTCCAGGGCGGCGAGAAAGGCGGCCAGCGTCTTGCCCGAGCCGGTCGGGGCCACGACCAGCACGTCCGAGCCCTCCTGGATGGCACGCCAGGCCCCCTCCTGCGCCGCGGTGGGCGCGGAGAAAGCCCCCGTGAACCAGCCGCGGGTCGCGGGGGAGAAGGAGTCGAGCGCGGAGCGTGCCATGCCCCCCATCGTGCACCCCGCCACTGACAATCGCCCGGACCTGGGCAAACGCCCGGGGGACCGGCGGCGCAGAATGGAACCATGGCACCGCGGGAGCAGGCACGGCACTGGCGCTATTCCGAGCTGCCGGACGTCGATCTGCTGCGGGCGCGCTACATAGACAAGACGTTTCTGCGGCACACCCACGAGAGCTTCGTCATCGCCGCGATCACGGACGGGGTCGAGGTCTTCCACCACGGAGGCGGCGATCAGTACGCCGGCCCCGGCTCGCTCGCGCTGATCAACCCCGAGACCCCGCACACCGGCCACGCCCAGGGCCCCGAGGGCTGGCGGTACGGGGCCGTCTACCCGGCCGTCGACGTCATCGCCTCCATCGCGGCGGAGACCACCACGATCCGCGGCACCCCCGGCTTCGTCGCCCCCGTCGTGGACGATCCGTACACCACGCGCCTCGTCCACCAGGTGCTGCGCGCCGCCGACGAGGGCAACGCGCTCGCCGCCGACACCCTGCTGAGGGGCGCGGTGACGCGGCTGCTGCGGTTGAACGGCGGGCCGCTGCGGCAGCGCCGGGTGCGGGGCGCCGGGGCGCGGCTCGCGGCACACGCGCGTGCCGTGCTGGAGGAGCGGATGGCGGACCCGCCGTCCCTGGAACGGCTCGCGGCGGATCTCGGCACCAGCCCCTTCGCGCTGCTGCGGGCCTTCAGGAACACCTACGGGCTGCCGCCGCACAGCTGGCTGACGGACGCGCGGGTGCGCCGGGCCCGGCGACTGCTGGACGGCGGTACGACACCGGCCGAGGCGGCCGTGGCCGTCGGGTTCACCGACCAGCCTCACCTGAACCGCCATTTCACCCGGATGGTCGGGGTGCCGCCCGGCGCGTACCGCAGGGAGCGGACGGCCGCCGCGGAGGGTTGAGCGGGCTCTGGGCGGGGCGCGGGGCGCAAGAACGTACAAGACCCGGCCCGCACGCCCCGCGTAACGTCCCTGACGTGCCAGAACAGACAGCGTCCGCGTCCGCGGACATACCGGCGTACGGTCCCTCCCGGAGCGCCCAGGAGCCCTCCGCCCCCGACCCCGCTCCCGCTCCCGAACCCAAGTCCGACTCGGCCGTCGTGCGCGACGCCCTGGGCGTCGGCATCGCCGTCGGGCTCTCCGGCTTCGCCTTCGGCGTCACCTCGGCGGGCGCGGGGCTCACCGTCCTCCAGACCTGCGCGCTCAGCCTGCTGGTCTTCACCGGCGCCTCCCAGTTCGCGCTGGTCGGCGCTCTCGCGGCGGGCGGCAATCCGCTCACCGCCGCCGCGGGCGCGTTCTTCCTCGGCGTACGCAACGCCTTCTACGGACTCAGGCTCTCTCAGTTGCTGAGGCTGCCGGGGCCGGTGCGCCCGTTCGCCGCCCAGTGGGTGATCGACGAGACCACCGCCGTCGCGCTCGCCCAGCCCACCCGGCGCAGCGCCCGCATCGGCTTCACCGTCACCGGGCTCACGCTCTATGTCCTGTGGAACCTCACCACCCTGGGCGGGGCGCTGGGCGCCGAAGCGCTCGGCGACACCGACGCCTGGGGACTCGACGCGGCAGGACCCGCCGTCTTCCTCGCCCTGCTCGCGCCGATGCTCCGTACGGCCACCGAGCGGGCGGTCGCGGGGATCGCCGTCGTCCTGGGGCTCGGCTTCCTGCCCGTGCTGCCCGCCGGTGTCCCGGTGCTCGTCGCGGCGCTGGCCGCACCCGCCGTCCTCTGGCTCGAAGGCCGAAGGCTCGGCGCCCGTCGGAAGGGAACGGACCGTTGACCATCTGGATCGCGATCGGCGCGACCGCCGTCGGCTGCTACCTCGTCAAACTCCTGGGCCTGCTCGTGCCGGCGGGCGCGCTGGAGCGCCCTCTCGTCCAGCGGTTGTCGGCCCTGCTGCCCGTGGCCCTGCTCGCCGCGCTGACCGCTCAGCAGACCTTCAGCGCGAACGGCGCACTCGTGCTGGACGCCCGGGGCGCGGGGGTCGCCGCGGCGGCTCTCGCGCTGGTGCTGCGCGCCCCGTTCCTGGTGGTCGTCGCCGCGGCGGTGGTCGTCACGGCGGGGGTGCGGGCACTCGGCGGCTGAGGGGGGCGGAGGCTCGGCGGCCAGGGCTCTTCCGGCTTTCCGGCTGAAACGTGTCAGGTCCTGACGGCGTCAGCCGATGGCGCGGCCGTGCGCGCGCAGTGTCCGCAGCGCCTCGATGGTCACGATCGGCCGTGACTCCGGCGCCGAACCCGGTGCCCATTCGCGTCGGCCGGTCGGCCAGCCGCCGTCCTCCCGCTGAAGGCCGGCCAGGTGGTCGAGCGACCGTTCCATCTCCTCGTCCGTGAACCACGCGCGGGCCAGCGACTCGGGCACGCGCGCGTAGTCGTGCGGGAAGCGGCGCGGGAGGCGGTGCGGGAGGTGGCGCCCGTCCGGCGCGTACCCCGGTGGTACGGGGTACTCCGCCGGGCGCGCCGGATCGAGCACCGCCAGCCCGCGCGCCCGTACGAGCCGCCCGAGGCGGTCCGCCGCGGCCTCGGCCCGTGGCCGGTCGGGGACACCGTCCAGGAAGGCAACCGCCGCTTCGATCTCGTACGGATGCGAATCCTCCAGCCCCTCGACGGCCGCCCAGCAGAAGTCGGTGGCGCGGAAGAGCCAGGCGTGCCAGACCTCGTTGCGGTGCAGCAGCCCGACCACCGGGCCCGTCGCCAGGAGTTCACCGGGCGGATCGCCGACGACCGTGAGGAAGGGCGCGTAGGGATAGCCGCGCTGGGAGGGATGGACGGCGGGCAGGGCTCCCTCGGCCGTGGACACCGCCGTGAGATAGCGGCAGATCCGCTCGATCCGCAGTCCTTCGCAGCGGCCGATGGAGTCGAGCACGCGCAGCGCGTGCGCCGTGTGCAACGGCTGGCTCACGGGACCGCGCAGATCGGGTTCGAGCCCGTGACCGTATCCGCCGTCCTCCCCGCGATACGCGGTGAGGGCCGTCTCGACGGCCTCGGCGCCGTCGCCTCGGCCGGTCCCTCCGTCCAGGAAGTGATAGGCGAACCGCCGCTGTTCGAGCACCCGGGCGGTGAGCCAGACGAAGTGCTCGGCCCGGGAGACGGGCGACGAGGGAGACGCGGAGGACTCGGAGGATGCTGCGGTGCCGGCCATGTTCCGAACCGTAGGGCGGAAACGGTTCCCGGCACGGGGGGACGGCAGGGCTGCACTCTCAGGGGCGCGATACTGGTGGCATGCGGTTGACGATTTTCTGGGAGCGCATGGCGGACCACTTCGGGGCGGCCTACGCCGACTCCTTCGCCCGTGATCATGTGATGGCGGAACTGGGCGGTCGTACGGTGCGCGAGGCGCTGGAAGCCGGCTGGGAGGCGAAGGACGTCTGGCGCGGGGTCTGCGTCGCCATGGGGATTCCGCCCGAGAAGCGCTGACGCGCCCGGGCGGAGACAGTCCCCGGGGGCGGGGTGGCACGGAGCCGGCGGGGGCGATGTGATTTCGTCCGACCGTGGGTCCGGTTGTCACCGCGGTAGGCGACACTTGCTCAGTGGCACCGACCGACAACTCCGCACCGGACCTCCCACCGCCGATCCCTCCGCCGGATCCCGCACCGGACACGCCTCCCGAGGCGTCCGCTGCCGCGCCTTCTGCGGTTCCTTCCGCGGCTTCTCCACTGACGGCTCCCGCGGACTCCTCCACGAGCCCCGCGGGCGCGTCGGCATCCGCCGCGGACAGGGACGACCGGCGGCGTCAGATGCCCCGCTGGCTGCCGCGCGCCATGGTCCTCGCCCTGGCGCTCATCGCCTGCTTCCAGCTCGGCAGCTGGGCGTTCCACCAGCTCATCGGGCTGCTGATCAATATGCTGATCGCGTTCTTCCTGGCACTGGCGGTCGAGCCCGCCGTGAGCCGGATGGCAGACCGGGGAATGCGGCGTGGACTCGCCACTTTCCTGGTCTTCTTCGCGGTCCTGATCGTCAGTGCCGGCTTTGTGGTGATGCTCGGCTCCATGCTGGCGAGCCAGATCATCGAAATGGTCGAGTCGTTCCCCCAGTACCTCGACTCGGTGATCAACTGGACCAACGACACCTTCCGCACGGAGCTGTCCCGGGTCGCCGTCCAGGACAGCCTGCTGCACTCCGACTGGCTCCAGCGCTATGTGCAGAACAGCGCGACGGGTGTCCTCGACATCTCCACCACCGTGCTGGGCGGCCTGTTCCGGCTGCTGACGATCTTCCTGTTCTCGTTCTACTTCGCGGCCGACGGGCCCCGGCTGCGGCGCGCGCTCTGCTCCGTACTCCCGCCGGCCCGTCAGTCCGAAGTCCTGCGCGCCTGGGAGATAGCCGTCGTCAAGACCGGCGGCTATCTCTACTCACGCGGGCTGATGGCCCTCATCTCCGGTGCCGCGCATTACGTACTGCTGGAGATCCTGCGGGTGCCGTACGCACCGGCGCTGGCGATCTGGGTGGGGCTCGTCTCCCAGTTCATCCCGACGATCGGCACCTATCTTGCGGGCGCCCTGCCGATGCTGATCGCCTTCACCGTGGACCCCTGGTACGCGCTCTGGGTGCTCGGATTCGTGGTGTTCTACCAGCAGTTCGAGAACTACATGCTCCAGCCCAAACTGACCGCCAGGACCGTCGACATCCACCCGGCCGTGGCCTTCGGGTCGGTCGTCGCGGGTACGGCGCTGCTGGGTGCGGTCGGCGCCCTGATCGCGATCCCGGCGGTCGCCACGCTCCAGGCGTTCCTCGGGGCGTATGTGAAGCGGTACGACGTGATGGACGATCCGCGCGTGCACGGCCGCAGAACGCGCGACAGCGTGCCGCTCCTGCGCCAGATACGCCGCGTACTGCATACGGACGCGGACACGCGAACGGGCGCGGACATACGCACGGGCACGGACACGGGCACGCGTGCCGACGGGGAGACGGGAACGGACGACGAGCAGCGGCCGCGGCCGTAGGAGGGCCGGGCGGCCGTCCGCCGTGGAGGGTGGACCGTTCCCGCCGGTGCCCCGGCCGGTGCGGTGCACCGGCCGGGGCAGCGAGACTTTACGGTCACGGCCTAGCGGCCGGAGGGTTCGCGGCGTCCGGGGGCTCGGGTGCTCAGAGCAGGTCGGCGTACTGGTTCCAGCCGCCGCTGCCGATCTTCACCCGGGCCTTCAGGGGCGCGGACGCCTTGCCGGTGCCGGCGTAGAAGTACAGCTCGCCCGCCGAGTTCGAGGCCAGCAGGTCGGCGACGCCGTCGCCGTTGAGGTCACCGGGGGCCGCGATGTTCTTGTACTGGCTCCAGCCCGCACCGCCGACCGTCGCCTTCGCGCCGAACGGCGAACTCGCCTTGCCGGTACCCGCGTACAGGTACAGGCCGCTGGAGCTGCGCGCGAGGAGATCGGCGCGGCCGTCGCCGGTGAGGTCACCCGCGCCGACGATCTTGTTGAACTGCGACCAGCCGCTGCCACCGATCTGGACGCGGCCCTTCACCGACATGCCCGTACCGCTGCCCGCGTAGAAGTAGAGGGCGGTGGAGCTGCGGGCCAGCAGATCGCTCTTGCCGTCGCCGTCGAGATCCCCGGGGCCGATGACCAGGTTGTACGACGTGGAGCCGCCCGCGATCTCGGGGTCGGACGAGGCGTAGGCACCGGCGTTGTACAGATGGCCGTCGTACGTGCTGTGCTCGATCAGGTCCGAGCTGCCGTTCGCGCGCAGTGACACCGCGTGGGTCAGCCGTACCAGCGAGCGGTCCCAGCCCTCGCCGATCAGGTACTTCGCGGTGAGGCGGCCGGTGCCGGTGGTGCCGTAGTAGTAGAGCGTGCCGCCGGAGGTCCGGGCGAAGACGCCGGCCTTGCCGAAGTGAGGCCGGTTGCCCGCGCCCGCGTACTGCGTCACCAGTCCCCAGCCCGTGCCGACCTGCTCCCGGGCGGCGAACGCGCCGGCGCCGTTGCCCTCGTAGAGGTAGAGGGTGCCGTCGTACGCGCGGGTCACCAGGTCAGGAGTGCCGTTGCCGGTGTAGTCCGTGCCGCCGACCAGCTGGTTGTACTGGTTCCAGCCGGCGCCGCCGATCTGGATCCGGTCCTTGAACGGGTAGCCGGTGGAGCTGCCGTTGCCGGGGTAGACGTACAGCCCGGTGGCGTTGCGCGCGAGGAGATCGGCCAGGCCGTCGCCGTCGACGTCGTCCACGCCGACCAGCTGGTCGAACTGGCTCCAGCCGGCGCCGCCCACCTGGATCCCGGCCTTGAAGCCCTTGCCGGTGCCCGGGAAGAGGAACAGCCCCGACGACTTGCGGGCCAGCAGGTCCGGCGTGCCGTCACCGGTCAGATCGCCGGGGACGACCAGCTTGTCGTACGCCTGCCAGCCGGTGCTGAGCGTGGTGTACGCGGTCATGCCGCCGTAGAGGGTGGCGTTCGCCCCGCTGTGCAGCCGCAGGGATCCGGTGGGCGTCACGGTGAGCAGGTCGGCCTTGCCGTCGCCGGTGAGGTCGCCGGGCAGCAGCAGGTCCTTGACCTGGGAGTCGTCCGCGGAGATCACGGCCGCGCCGTCGGTGCCCCAGTCGGCCCAGACCTCGCCGTAGTCCGTGCGGTACATCAGGTCGCCGAAGCCGTCGCCGTCCATGTCGCCGCGCTGCGCGGGGGTGTCCGCCGCGGCCCGGCCGGTGGCGAGGCGGCGGTCCTGGCCCTTGGCGGCGTTCGCGGCGTCGCGGCCCGGGACGCTGAAGGTGGGCCGGGTGGACGGCGGAACAGGAAGGGTGACGGCGCCGTGCGGTCCGGTGCCCGGCGCATCGGCCGCCGAGGCCGTGGTGACCATCAGCGAACCGCTCACCAGCAGCCCTGCGCAGCCGAGCACGGCCGAGCGGGCGATCCTGCGGGGCCACTCGGCCCCGGGTCTTGCGTGGATGGACATGCTGCCTCCAGTGAGGTGTACGGGAGCCCGGGGATCAGCGGCGGCACACGCCGGGTACGGCGGTGCGCGGGTCGCGGGGCGTCAGGTGGTGCCGCACCACTGGAATCGTCGTCGGAGTCCCGTCGGCCCATGGCACGACGGGAACTGCCCCCACGGTGATGGAACTGCCCCCCACAGCGATGACGCCCTCCCCAGGTCGTGAGGTAGGTGTATCCGGCCATGGGTTCTGTCGGCAAGTCAGTTGTGAAGTCCCGGTGGATTTTTTGTTAACGCCCGCCGCCTCGGCGGCGCCGGCCCCGTCGACTCGACGCGCTTGAAGCGGCACGGTGACCTGGCATCCTTCCCCGGTAGTTGCCGCCGGGCTCGACGCGGATCTCCTGCCGGCGGAACGAGCAAGAGCAATCAGCTTCTGACCAGGCAGAAGGGATGCCCGGCCGGATCGGTGAGGACTCGCCACCTGTCCTCGTTCGGCTGGTGATCCGGCTTGCCCGCGCCCAGTTCCAGCAGCCGGGCCTCGGCCTCGGCCAGGTCATCGACCGCGAAGTCGAGGTGAATCTGCTGAGGAACCGTCTGATCGGGCCAGCGGGGAGCCCGGTAGTCGTCGACCCGTTGAAAACCGATGAAGAGCCCGTTCTCACAGGTGAGACCGGCGAAGTCGGCGTCTGAACCCGGATGTGGTTCGAGGCCGGTGGCCCGCTGATAGAACGCCGCAAGAGCCGGCGGATCGGAGCAGTCGAGCGTTATCGCGCGCAACGCCATCTGCGGGGACATGGCACCTCCGGGCCGATCGGTGGACTTTCGCGAGCCACACCCTAGAGGCGGCCACTCGCTCCGGCGTCTCGGCATCCTGACGGAGCCGGGCACTTGTGTGACCGAGCGCTTCAATCGGCGGATGGGCCCGCTGGTTGGCGGAGCTGAGCTCTTGAGCCGGCGGACGGGGCGCGGCCAACGACGCTTACCTGCGGGGGGCCTTCACTGCGGGGGGCCTTCACGAGCGCCGACGGCCTGGGCAGTCGTCGGCCGGTGGGCGTCGGCCCACCAGGCCGCGCGGGCGGACGCTAGGGTCGTGAACGTGTTGAGCTCATCGGTGAGTGGGGACTTGGTCGTCGTCGGCGCCGGCATTGTCGGCGCATCGGTGGCGTATCACGCCGCCCGGGCGGGCGCCGCGGTGACGTTGGTCGACGCCGGGCGGCCGGGCGCCGGCGTGACGGCGGACTCGTTCGCCTGGGTCGGAGCGTCTGGCGTGCGTAAAGGTCCGGCCGCCGGGCTGCGGGCCACCGCGACGGCGGAGTACCACCGACTCGGGGCCGAGCTGCCGGGACTCCCGGTGACCTGGTCCGGCTCGCTGAGCTGGACCAGGGAGGGCAGTGCGCCGGACGCCGGGCCCGGTCAGACGATCGTGGACGCGGCCACCGTGGCGACGCTCGAACCCACCGTCCGGCAGCCTCCGGAGTGGGCTGTCTGGGCACCGGGTGACGGCGCTGTTGACTCGGTGGGTGTGACCGAGCGGCTGGTCGCGGCCGCTCGCACCCATGGAGCCCGGGTACATCTGGACACGCCGGTCACCGCGGTCCGCCGGGATACAGCGGGCCGGATTACCGGGGTCGAGACGGCAGCGGGACCCCTCTCCGGTGCGACGGTGGTGCTGGCGGCCGGAGTCGCCACGGCCGCGCTGGGCGCCTCGCTCGGCGTGCACGTCCCGGTCGAACCGTCGCCGTCGCCACTGTTCCGGCTCCGCGCCCCGGCCGGTCTGGTCCGCACCGTGGTCAACACCGAGGATTTCGATCTTCGGCAGGTCGCCCCGGACCGGCTGATCGCCGCCGCGGACTCGCCCGAACGGACTCTTGCCGCCGTCCGGTCCACTTTCCGTGGCGCCGGGAGCGTCGAGCTGCTCGGCACCCGACTCGGAGCGCGTCCGATGCCGGCCGACGGTGAGCCGATCGTCGGCCCGGTCGCCGAGGTCCCCGGCCTCTACTTGGCGGTGATGCACTCGGCGGTCACGCTCGCCCCTGCCGTGGGCCGCCTGGTCGCGCGGGAGTTGGTCGACGGAACCGTTGAGCCGGCTCTGTCGGGTTGCCGCCCGGATCGCTTCTGATGGCACGGCCCCGTTGCAGCCTGCCCCGCTGCTGCTCTCGGAGCAGGACCGCTCCGGCCAGGTAAACCCAGGCACTCCAGCCCACTCGCCTGCCTCAAGTACTGTGACTGCGCATGATCGAATCCGAGATCGAGATCAGCGAGGATCTGGTCCGCGACCTGCTGTGGGACCAGCATCCGGACCTGGCCGCGCTGCCCATCCGTGAGGTGGCGGGCGGTTGGGGCAACCAGATGTGGCGCCTCGGGGACGAGCTGGCGGTCCGGATGCAGCGGATGGACACCCGCCCGGATATGCAGCTCAAGGAGCGCCGGTGGCTGCCGACCCTGGCCTCGCGCCTGCCACTGCCGATCCCGGTCCCCGTGCGCGACGGTGCGCCGTCCGAGCGCTTCCCCAAGATCTGGACCGTCATGACATGGGTCGAGGGCACACCGCTGGACCACGGCTCGATCACCCGCGGCGACCATGCGGCCGACATCCTGGCGGCCTTCCTCAAGGCGCTGCATGTGGAGGCGCCCGCCGAAGCACCGGACCCCTCGGACCGCGGCGGTCACCTCAAGGAATGCACGGAGGGCTTCGAGGACTTCCTGCGGGCCGTGGATCTCGGCCACTTCGCCGAGGACGACATCCGGGCCGTGTGGGACGACGCGGCCGCGGCTCCCGGGTGGGAGGGCCCGCGAGTGTGGGTTCACGGTGACCTGCATCCCGCGAACGTCGTCGTCGCGGAGGGGACACTGGCGGGCATCGTCGACTTCGGCGATGTCTTCGCCGGCGACCCGGCCTGGGACCTTGCGGCCGCCTGGGTGCTGCTCCCCGCGGGCGGCGCCTCGCGGTTCTTCGACAGCTATGCGCAGGCGGACGAGGCGGCGGTCCGACGGGCGCGCGGGCTGGCCGCGATGAGCAGCCTGTTCCTGATGCTGATGGGCCAGAACGGGGACCGCGGCCTGCCCGGCGGCAAGCCGAGCTGGGGACCTGCAGGCCGGTCGGCGCTTGGTCGTGTCCTGAAGGGCCTTTGACGTCGGCATCGATCGACCGGGCCTTCCTGGCGCCGTCCACTCGCTGACAGGGGCGGAGCAGTCCCGGTCGTCGGAACCGTGCAGACCGAGCTGAAGCATTCAGTCACCACGTGACCTGGGTGCCGTGTGGTGCGCTTGACAGTTAAATCGAACATCCATTCTCATGGGTGACTGCCGGTGCTTCCCGGGGCCCGGCCGGCGGTGTGGTGCGGTGGGGGCGTTCGGAGAGGTTGGCCGGCGGAGTTTTCCACAGGCCAGGAGGTCGTCGGGACGCGTTGTCAGTGGCAGGGGATAGCGTCTTTGACGTGAAGCGATCGACTCAAGCAAATCGGGTGGAACCCATGGCAGGAACCGACCGCGAGAAGGCGCTCGACGCCGCCCTCGCACAAATTGAACGGCAATTCGGGAAGGGCGCGGTGATGCGCCTCGGCGAGCGGCCGAACGAACCCATCGAGGTCATCCCCACCGGGTCGACCGCGCTCGACGTCGCGCTCGGCGTCGGCGGCCTGCCGCGCGGCCGTGTGGTGGAGGTCTACGGGCCCGAGTCCTCAGGAAAGACGACCCTCACGCTGCACGCGGTGGCGAACGCGCAGAAGGCCGGCGGTGCGGTGGCCTTCGTGGACGCCGAGCACGCCCTCGACCCCGAGTACGCGAAGAAGCTCGGCGTCGACATCGACAATCTGATCCTGTCCCAGCCGGACAACGGCGAGCAGGCGCTCGAGATCGTGGACATGCTGGTCCGCTCCGGCGCGCTCGACCTCATCGTCATCGACTCCGTCGCCGCCCTGGTGCCGCGCGCGGAGATCGAGGGCGAGATGGGCGACTCGCACGTCGGTCTCCAGGCGCGGCTGATGAGCCAGGCGCTACGGAAGATCACGAGCGCGCTCAACCAGTCCAAGACCACCGCGATCTTCATCAACCAGCTCCGCGAGAAGATCGGCGTGATGTTCGGCTCACCGGAGACCACGACGGGTGGCCGCGCGCTCAAGTTCTACGCCTCGGTGCGTCTCGACATCCGTCGTATCGAGACCCTGAAGGACGGCACCGACGCCGTCGGCAACCGCACCCGCGTCAAGGTCGTCAAGAACAAGGTCGCGCCGCCCTTCAAGCAGGCGGAGTTCGACATCCTCTACGGCCAGGGCATCAGCCGCGAGGGCGGCCTGATCGACATGGGCGTGGAGCACGGCTTCGTACGGAAGGCCGGCGCCTGGTACACGTACGAGGGCGACCAGCTCGGCCAGGGCAAGGAGAACGCGCGCAACTTCCTCAAGGACAACCCCGATCTCGCCAATGAAATCGAGAAGAAGATCCTGGAGAAGCTGGGCGTCGGCGTACGGCCGGACGCGGCGACGGCCGAGTCCGCGGCGACCGTGGCGGGTGCTCCGGCTCCCGCCGAGGACCCGGCCAAGTCCGTGCCCGCTCCTGCCTCCAAGGCCAAGTCGGCCAAGGCGGCCACGGCCAAGAGTTAGTCCGTCCTGTGCCTTATGCGAAGAGGCGGCGGACGGAAAGGCCGGGCGACAGCTCCGACCCGTCGAGGGCCGGGCAGGAGCTGTCGCCCCAGGATCCGGCGGAGCGGGCGCGGGCGATCTGCCTGCGCCTGCTCACCGGGACGCCCCGGACCCGCAAGCAGCTGGCGGACGCGCTGGCCAAGCGGGAGATCCCCGAGGACGTGGCGCAGGAGGTGCTCTCCCGCTTCGAGGACGTGGGGCTGATCGACGACGCGGCGTTCGCGGACGCCTGGGTGGAGTCGCGGCACCACGGCCGGGGCCTGGCCCGGCGTGCGCTCGCCCGTGAGCTGCGTACGAAAGGGGTGGACGCCGCCCTGATCGACGAGGCGGTCGGGCAGTTGGACTCCGACCAGGAGGAGGCGACAGCCCGCGAGCTGGTCGCCCGCAAACTCCGCGCCACGCGCGGTATGGAACGCGACAGAAGGCTGCGCAGGCTCGCGGGCATGCTGGCCCGCAAGGGCTATCCGGAAGGCATGGCGCTCCGGGTGGTCCGGCAGGCGCTGGAGGAGGAGGGGGAGGACACCGAGGGGCTGGACGAGGGCTTCTACTAGCCACAGCCACAGGGCCTGCCCGGCATCGGCACGGCTGCCCTGCTTGTCCTGGTCGACCTCGCTCGTCCTGGTTGCGACCGTACTGCCGGGCCGGGCGGCGCTTCGGATCCGTCCGGTCGTCTCCGTCCGGTCGCCGACGCGACGGTGGTCAGGCGATGAGAAGGCCCGGAGTCCCGCTCCGCTCCGCCCGCTCTATGCCGTGTTCCCGGCCTCCACGCTGTCCCCGGCCGCGGCAACCGGCAGGCCCTCGGCCTTCCACGCCTGGAATCCCCCGACGAGGTCGGTCGCGCGGTGCAGTCCCAGCTGCCGCAGGGACATCGCCGCGAGGCTCGACGCGTACCCCTCGTTGCAGATCACCACCACGCGCAGATCGTGGCTCGTGGCCTCGCGTGCGCGATGGCTGCCCTGCGGGTCGAGCCGCCACTCCAGCTCATTGCGCTCGACGACCAGCGCGCCCGGGATCAGCCCGTCGCGCTCACGCAGCGCCGCGTACCGGATGTCCACCAGCAGCGCGCCGTCCGAGGCGGCCTCGGCCGCTTCCCTCGGCCCTATTCGGTCCAGGTCCTCACGGACCCGTTCCAGCAGCTCATCGATTCCCACGCGCTCGGCCTCCACGCGCCCGGTCACGGCCTGCTCGGTCACGGCCTGCTCGGTCACGGTCCGCTGGTCCGTCACTGCCACTCCTCGGGACGCTCGACCTGCTCAAGGCGGAGCACGGCGCCCGTGCGGCTGTAGCGCCGCATCAGCGGCAGCGGCGGATAGTAGGCGTGCACGGAGACGGCGTGCTCGGCCCCTGACTCGTTGCGCACCTCGTGCACATGGTGCCTGCCGAACGCCCGGCCCTCGCCGGCCGTCAACTGCCGCTCGCGGTCGACGCCTTCGGCCAGTTCCAGGGTCTTCCACCCCTCGGTGGGCAGCCGGGCCGCGAGCGAGTCCTCCTTGAGCGTGCCCGACGCCGTGGCGAACGCGCCGTGCGAGCCGCCGTGGTCGTGCCAGCCGGTGCCCGTGCCGGGCGGCCAGCCGATCAGCCACGCCTCGCTGCCCGCGGGACCGTTGAGCCGGATCCACGTACGCCCCTCCGGGTCCAGCGGGAGCGAGGAGACCAGCTCGGCGTCGGCCGCGCTCCTGCGGACGAAGTCGAGCAGCTCGGCGGGGGTGGGCCCGGCGGCCGGGGACTTCACGCCGGTGTCGACAGCGCCCGTGGTATCAGCGGCGCCGGTGCCGGATGTGGAGGTACGTACGGGTAGAGACATGGTGACCGTCCTGAGATGTTCGCGAAGAGGTGCCGTCACGGCGCCGCGCGACGAGCGTGTGGAGAAAAGGGGCGAATCAACAGGACGGGCGACACACGCAGCCCGCATAGCGGAGCAAGTCCATATGGACTCTCCGCCACAGGCGCACATCGGTGTCAGTCACGTTCCGGAGTACACCATGCGAGCCCGCGACGGTCAATCGATGTTCGCAGTGTGGTCAGGAGGCGTCCGCGGGTACCTCCGTCGGGGTGGAAGGACTGCCTCCGCGCGCCGCGTCCGCCGCCGCGTAGAGATCGGCGGGGCGCACTCCACCGAAGGCCGCCACCAGATGCCCGTCCGGCCGCACCAGCAGCACGGTGTGCGCGGAGGCTCCCGGGTACGCCTCCGTGACCAGCAGCTCGGCCCGTACCGGCAGTGCGGTCACCGCCGCCGCCAGCCGCGGCATCACCCCCGCCGTCAGCCAGTGCCGCCGGTCCCACACCCCGGTGCCGGGCGCGACCAGTATCACCAGGTGCAGGCCACGGCCGAGCCGGTCCCCGAGCCGTACGGTCGTACCGTCCGGCGCGGTCACCCGTACGTCCTCGACGGGCGCGCCGGGGGGCGTACCGACAGCCGTCCGCGCCTCGGCGTGCGGTGGTGCGAGGGGGGAGTGCGGATAGGCGGGCGGTGCCCCCAATGGCCCGTGCCCCAGATGCCCGTCGGCGAGCAGGGTGTCGTGTCCGCGCGTGGCGCCCGGCATGTACGTACGCAGCCCGCCGCCGCCCCGCAGTATCGGCAGCGACTGGTCGGCCGCGCGCAGCCGGGCGGCGACGGCCGTGCGCCGCTCCGCCTGGTAGCTGTCCAGCAGGGTCTCCGACGCCCCGTGGTGCCAGTCCTCGGCGATCTTCCAGGAGAGGTTGCTGACGTCCCGCAGTCCTTCGTCGAGCCCCTGGGTGCCCACCGCGCCCAGCAGATGGGCGGCGTCCCCGGCGAGGAAGGCCCGTCCGGCGCGCCAGCGCCTGGCCAGCCGGTGATGCAGGGTGTAGACGCCGGTGTCGAGCAGGTCGTACGGCGGAGTCTCGCCGCACCAGCCGGCCAGGGTGTCCCGTAAACGCGTCACCAGCGCGTCGGGCGTGACCAGCTCGCCCCGGGAGGGCAGCAGCCAGTCGACCCGCCACACACCGTCCGCGAGCGGCCTGGCGGACACCTCTTCCCCGCTGCCCGGCCAGGGCGGCTGCCGGTGGAGCAGTGCCTCGCCGGGCCAGGGCAGCTCCGCGCGGAGCGCGGCGACAGCGTGGCGCTCCACCGCCGTACGTCCGGGAAAGCGGATGCCGAGCAGCTTGCGGACCGTGGACCTGGCGCCGTCGCATCCGACCAGATGGCTGCCGCGCCACCAGGTCGCCCCGGGGCCGCGGGTGTGCACGGTGATGCCCCGGGCGTCCTGCTCCAGCGAGTCGAGCCGGTCGCCGGTGACCACGCGCACCAGCTCCTGGCCCGCGATGGCGCTCCGCAGCCCGCGCGAAAGGGCGTGCTGGGGGATGTGCAGGGGCGTGGGGGCGCCGTCCTCGCCGAGCGGCAGCTCCCGCATCAGCTGCTTGCGCCGCATCAGACGCCATCCGGTCCAGCGCGCGCCCTCGTCACCGAGGGTGGTGCAGCCGAGCCGGGCCACCAGGGCGGCGGTGTCGGGCCGCAGTATGGCGGTTCGGGCCGGACGCGGATCGTCCGTACCGGTCCCCTCGTCCAGGACGACGGAGGGGACACCCTGCGCGGCGAGGGCCAGAGAGAGCGCGAGACCGACGGGGCCCGCGCCGGCGACGATCACCGGGTCCACGGCGCGACCCCTCCGGCCCGTGAGGCCCGTGCGGTCATACGGTCAGGGGCGCTAGGGCCTGTCTTCAAAGTAGCGCCGTCCGCCCGGAGGGCGGGCTCGGCGGCGTCCGGTGCGTGCGATCGCAAGGCGGAGGGGCGCCCCAGTACTGGACGTACTGGGGTGATCCCGACAACGCCGCGAGCGTGCGTGCCGGGCGCCGCCGAGCAGGCGGGACTTTGAAGACAGGCCCTGGGAGCCCGATGCGTGATCACAGAACGTATGCAACCTACTGGGGGTGCCCGCGTCAAGCGACAGTCTGGGCGGCGCGTACGCCGCCCAGACCCGCCAGACCCGCCAGACCCGTCTGTCTCAGATGCTGCTGCCGTCCCCGGGGCCGACTTGGGCACTGACCTGTTGTGGCCCATCTGTGCCGAGCACCGCGCCCGTGCTCTTCTTGCCCTGGCGCAGTCGCTTCTCCAGCCAGCCCGCGAAGGTGGTGAGGATGAAGTTCAGCGCGATGTAGATCAGCGCGATGACGACGAGCGTGGCGATGGTGTTGGCGCCGTAGTTCGCGGTGATCGTGCGGTTCTGCGAGAGCAGTTCGGACAGGCCGAGGAGCGCGCCGCCCAGCGCGGTGTCCTTGACGATGACGACCAGCTGGCTGACCAGGGCCGGCAGCATCGCCGTCACGGCCTGGGGCAGGAGCACGTACGCCATGGTCTGGCCCTTGCGCATGCCGATCGCCTTCGCGGCGTCGGTCTGGCCGTTGGGCAGCGTGAGAATGCCGGCCCGGACGATCTCGGCGATGACCGAGGCGTTGTAGAGCACCAGGCCCGTCACCACGGCGTACAGCGGCCGGATGTCGGACGAGACATCGGTGAACTGCGCGTACGCCGTGGCGGCGAACACCATCATCAGCAGGACGGGGATGGAGCGGAAGAACTCGACGACGGCGCCGACCGGTACCCGTACCCAGGTGTGGTCCGAGAGCCGGCCGATACCGAGCAGCGCGCCGAACGGCAGGGCTATCACGATGGACAGCGCCGCCGCCTTGAGGGTCTCACCGAGCCCCGGCAGCAGATAGGTCGTCCATACCTCGGCGTCCGTGACGAACGGACTCCACTTCTCGGACGCCAGCTGGTTCTTGTCGTTCATCTGAACGAGAACCCACCAGGCGGCGAGCGCGAAGACGACCAGGAACACGATCGTGTAGAGGATGTTGCGCCGCTTGGCGCGCTTACCCGGAGCGTCGTACAGAACGGACGTGGCACTCATCGCTTCACCGCCACTCGCTTGCTGACCCAGCCCAGGAGCAGACCGGTCGGGAGGGTGAGAACGACGAATCCGAAGGCGAACACCGCGAACACCATGAAGAGCGCGCTGGTTTCGTTCTCGATCATTGTCTTCATCAGCGCCGACGCCTCGGCGACGCCTATCGCCGCGGCGACCGTCGTGTTCTTGGTCAGCGCGATCAGCACGTTCGCCAGCGGCGCCACCACGGAGCGGAACGCCTGGGGGAGCACGATCAGCCTCAGCACCTGGAAGAAGCTCAGGCCCAGCGCGCGGGCGGCTTCGGCCTGCCCCACGGGCACGGTGTTGATACCGGAGCGCAGGGCCTCGCAGACGAAGGTGCTCGTGTAGGCGATCAGTCCCAGTACGGCCAGCCGGAAGCCGATGGACTCGAAGTCCCCGCCGCCGAGCGTGATCTGGAGGGTCTGGCCGAGCCCCAGTGAACAGGCGACGAGCACCACGGTCAGTGGAGTGTTACGGACCATATTGACGTAGGCGGTACCGAAGGCACGCATCAGCGGCACGGGACTGACACGCATCCCGGCCAGCAGCGTTCCCCATATGAGAGAACCAACTGCGGAGTAGAGGGTGAGCTGCACCGTCACCCAGAAGGCGCCGAGCAGGTCGTACTGCCCGGAATCAAGAAAGTCGAACACGATGCCCCGCGCTCTCCCCTGGTTGGCTGGTCGGTACGCGCCGCCGGACCGGCCGGCGGCGCGTCACTGCTGTCTCAGCTGCCTTCGGTGATCTTCGGGGCAGGCTCGTTCTTGTAGTTGGCCGGACCGAAGTTGGCCTTCACGGCCTTCTCCCAGGAGCCGTCCGACTCCATCTTGGTCAGCGCGGCGTTGATCTTCTTCTGAAGATCGGCGTCGCCCTTCTTGAGGCCGATGCCGTAGGGCTCGTCGCTGAGCTTGAGGCCCGCGAGCTTGAACTTGCCCTGGTGCTCCTGCTGCGAGGCGTAGCCCGCGAGGATGGAGTCGTCCGTGGTCAGGGCGTCAACGGCCTTGTTCTCCAGGCCGGTCAGGCACTCGGAGTAGCCGCCGACGTTCTGGAGGTCGGCCTTCGGCGCGAAATCGTTCTTGACGTTCTGCGCCGAGGTGGAGCCGGTCACCGAACAGAGCTTCTTGGAGTTCAGGTCGGCGGCCTTGGTGATGGAGCTGTCGTCCGAGCGGACCAGCAGGTCCTGGTGGGCGAGGAAGTACGGTCCCGCGAAGTCCACCTTCTTCTTGCGCTCGTCGTTGATCGTGTAGCTGGCGGCGACGAACGTCACGTCACCGTTGGAGATCAGGTTCTCGCGCTCGGCGCTGGGCGCCTCTTTCCATTCGATGTTCTTGGCGTCGTAGCCCAGTTCCTTGGCGACGTAGGTCGCGACATCGACGTCGAAGCCCGCGAACGTACCGTCCGGCTTCTTCAGACCGAGGCCCGGCTGGTCGAACTTGATACCGATGGTGATCTTGTCACCGCCGCCGTTGCCGCTGTCGGCGCTGTCGCCGCCGCAGGCGGTGGCGGTCAGGGAGAGGACGACAACGGCGGCCGCCGCGGCGCTTGCCTTGCGAAGCTTCATGCGTGAACTTCCCTCGGGTGAGACGTGAACGAACCGGTTCTGCCGCACTCGGCAGAACCGTGAGCAGAGCCGTGATGAGCCGTGTGAACGATCCGGACGAAAGGATCCGGGCCGAAAGGGCCCCGGTGAGAGATCCGTGTCCAGAGCGGGGATCAGTGATGCAGGATCTTCGACAGGAAGTCCTTGGCGCGGTCGCTGCGCGGGTTGCTGAAGAACTCGTCGGGCGTGGCCTGTTCGACGATCCGGCCGTCCGCCATGAAGACGACCCGGTTCGCCGCGGAGCGCGCGAAACCCATCTCATGGGTGACGACGACCATCGTCATTCCGTCGCGCGCCAACTGCTGCATGACCTCGAGTACTTCGTTGATCATCTCGGGGTCCAGCGCGGAGGTGGGCTCGTCGAAGAGCATCACCTTCGGGCCCATCGCCAGCGCCCGCGCGATGGCGACACGCTGCTGCTGGCCGCCCGAGAGCTGGGCCGGGTACTTGTCGGCCTGCGAGCCGACGCCCACGCGGTCCAGCAGCGCGCGCGCCTTCTCCTCGGCGTCCGCCTTGCTCGTCTTGCGGACCTTGATCTGGCCCAGCGTGACGTTCTCCAGCACCGTCTTGTGTGCGAAGAGGTTGAACGACTGGAAGACCATGCCGACGTCGGCGCGCAGCCGGGCGAGCTCCCTGCCCTCCTCCGGCAGCGGCTTGCCGTCGATCGTGATCGCGCCCGAATCGATCGACTCCAGGCGGTTGATGGTGCGGCACAGTGTGGACTTGCCGGACCCGGAGGGCCCGATGACGACCACGACCTCGCCACGGGCGATGGTCAGGTCGATGTCCTGGAGCACATGCAGCGCGCCGAAGTGCTTGTTCACGTTGCTCAGTACGACCAGGTCGCCCGTCGCGGGCACGGCGCCCTCGGCGCCCTTGGTCACTGACACTCCGCTCATCGGCTTTTTGCTCCGTCCTCCTCGGTTGGGAGGACCTTAGTCACGCACTGCGATCAGCGTCATTACATCTGAGCGGAAATTGAGCATAACGATCCGGCCGCAACCGGACACTCCGCGTGAAGAGGGCGCTGGAGGGAGTACCGGGTGGGTAACGGAAACCTTGGCGTAACGGGAAGACTCTTGACTGACCGTGCGCGATCGGCGTGGATGCCTGGTACGTACTAAGAGCGCATCTGATGAGCGCGACGTATCGGGGCGACCGACGGCGCGACCCGAACCGTGACCTGAAGGGGGCCCGTGAGACTGCTGCTCGTGGAGGACGACGACCATGTGGCCGCCGCCCTGTCGGCCGTGCTCGCCAAGCACGGATTCCAGGTCGTGCATGCCCGCAGCGGTGAGGAGGCGCTCCAGGCGGTGCTGCCCGCGGCCAACGTGGGCAAGACGCCGTTCTCGGTCGTCCTGCTCGACCTCGGCCTGCCCGACCAGGACGGCTACCAGGTCTGCGGCAAGATCCGCCGGATCACCTCGACCCCGGTGATCATGGTGACCGCGCGGGCCGATGTCCGCTCCCGGATCCACGGCCTCAACCTCGGCGCCGACGACTACGTGGTCAAGCCGTACGACACCGGCGAACTGCTCGCCCGTATCCATGCCGTCAGCCGGCGCACCGTGAGCGGGGACGAGCCGGCGCCCGCCCCCGAGGGCGCCCAGCGGCTCGGGCGCCTCAGCCTGGAACTGCCCACCCGGCGCGTGAGCGTGGACGGCACGGCCGTCCAGCTGACCCGCAAGGAGTTCGATCTGCTGGCCCTGCTCGCCCAGCGCCCCGGTGTGGTGTTCGGCCGCGAACAGATCATCAGCGAGGTCTGGCGCACCAGTTGGGAAGGCACCGGCCGCACGCTGGAGGTCCATGTGGCCTCCTTGCGCGGCAAGCTCGGCATGCCGGCGCTGATCGAGACCGTCCGGGGTGTCGGCTACCGCCTGGTCGTCCCCGGCACACACCAGGGGCCGTAACGCCCCGTGCGCACCCGACTGCTGCCGCTGCTCATCATCCTCATGGCGGGCGTGCTCCTCGCCCTGGGCTTCCCGCTCGCCGTGAGTCTCGCCGCCGCCGAGCAGCAGCGTGTCGTCGTGGACCGGATCGACGACACCTCGCGGGTCGCGGCCCTCGCCCAGTTCGTCTCCGAGAGCCGACCGGGCGCCCAGGAACGGCGCGCGATGCTGGAGGCGGAGCTGACCAGGTACCACGAGGTGTACGGGGTCAGGGTCGGCGTCTTCTACCGCGACAACGGCGTGATGGCCCGCGCCCCGGAGGGCTGGAGCGTCCCCGCGGAGGGGCCTGCCCGGCAGTCCTTCGAGGAGGCGCTGCTCGGCCGGCGCAGCGGCGACCCCGAGCAGGTCTGGCCCTGGCAGAACGGCCGGCTGATCGTCGACTCACCGGTCGTACGGGACGGCGACGTCGTCGCCGTGGTGGTGACCGACTCACCGACCGGCCAGATGCGTTCGCGCGTTCTCCGCGGCTGGCTGATCATCGCCGCGGGCGAGGCGGCGGCCATGCTGCTCGCCGTCGGGGCCGCGATCCGGCTGACCGGCTGGGTGCTCCGTCCGGTACGGGTACTGGACGCGGCCACCCACGACATCGCCACCGGCCGGATGAACTCCCGGGTCGCGGCGGCCGGTGGTCCGCCGGAGCTGCGCCGGCTGGCCAGCTCCTTCAACGAGATGGCCGACAACGTCGAGGACGTGCTGGAGCAGCAGCGCGCCTTCGTCGCGGACGCCTCGCACCAGCTGCGCAATCCGCTCGCCGCCCTGCTGCTCCGTATCGAACTGCTCGGCCTCGAACTGCCCAAGGGGAACCAGGAGATCGCCTCCGTACGGACCGAGGGCAGGCGCCTCGCCCAGGTCCTCGACGATCTGCTGGACCTGGCGCTGGCCGAGCACACCGCCGCGGATCTGCGGCTCACCGACATCGGTGAGCTGGCGGCCGAACGGGTCGCCGCCTGGCGGGCGCTCGCCGAGGGGAAGGGCGTCAGGCTCACCGAGCATCGCGCCGCCGTGACCGCCTGGGCCGACCCCATCGCGCTCTCCAGCGCCCTGGACGCCGTGATCGACAACGCGCTCAAGTTCACCCCGGCCGGCGAGGAGGTCACGGTGACGGTGGCCCGCAACGGCACGACCTCGAAGATCGTCATCAACGACGGCGGTCCCGGTCTCACGGATGACGAGCTCGCCAGGATCGGGGACCGTTTCTGGCGCAGCAACCGCGACCAGAACATCAAGGGATCGGGCCTCGGCCTGTCCATCGCACAGGCCCTGCTCGCGGCCGGCGGCGGTTCGATCGACTACGAGCACGGTGAACCGCGCGGACTCCGGGTCACGCTCAGCGTCCCGCGATCATCCCCGACGGGCTGATCCGTGGCCTGACCCGACGGCCTGGCTCGTGATCCGCCCCGACGGTCTGGCTCGTGGTCCGCCCCGACAGCTGTCCCGGCGGCCTGATCAGGCGCCTGCCCGGCCCGCGGGCTACGGCTTCTCCGTCCGGTAGTACCGCTTGGCGCCCTCGTGCAGCGGCAGCGGGTCCGTATAGATCGCGGTCCGCAGATCCACCAGCTGCGCCGGATGCACCTCGTCGCCTATCCGGTCCCGGCTGTCGATGACCGTGCGGGTGAAGCCCTCCGTCAGCCCGGCGCTCATCCGGTCGGTGGTCACCAGCAGATTCGCCACCGCGATCGTCGGTACCGCCGTGCCGTTCTGCGCCTTGCCGTAGGCGTCGGCGGGTATCACCGCGGAGCGGTAGTAGCGGGACGCCGCCTCGCCCGAGGCATGCAGCCTGTCGACCAGCGCGGACTCCAGCGGCACGAGCCGGATGTCGAAGCGCTCCGACAGGTCCTGTACCGCGCCGGTGGGCAGCCCGCCCGACCAGAAGAAGGCGTCCAGCTCGCCCCGTTCGAGCAGGCCCGGCATGGTGTCGATCCCGACCGAGAACGGGACGATGTCCTTCCGCGGATCGAGATCCGCCGCGGCCAGCACCCGGTCCGCTATCAGCCGGACCCCCGAGCCCTCCTGCCCCACGCCCACCTTCCTGCCGCGCAGACCGGCGGTGGAGCGGATGCCCGAGTCCTTCGCGACGACCAGCTGCACATAGTCGTCGTACAGCCGCGCGCAGCCGCGCAGCCGGTCCGCGCCCGGCTTGCCGTCCTTCTGGTACTTGGCGACGGCGTCGGCGGTGGCGATGGTGAAATCCGCCTCGCCGGCCGCCACCCACGCGATGTTCTGCTGCGAGCCCTCGCTGGTCCTGAGCCGTATCGACACATCCGGCAGATCGCGGGCGAGATCCTGCTTCAGGAGCGTTCCGTACCGCTGGTAGACCCCGGTCTTCACGCCCGTGCTGAACGTGACCGAGCCGGTCGGCGACGACGCCCCGATCGGCAGCAGCCACCACAGCAGCAGCCCGAGCAGCACCAGCAGCGCGGCGGCGCCCCGGAAGGCGCGGCCGCGGCTGATACGGGACACGGGGCCGAACATGCCACGATCCTGTCAGCTCACTCCCCGTAATGGCCAGGCCTTGTCTTCTGCTCGCCACGGGCTCAGCGGGGAATCCCCGGGCAGCCGAACCGGGCGACCCCGTACCCTGGTGGGCGAGATGAGCGCGAAGACTTACGAGGTACGCACCTACGGGTGCCAGATGAACGTCCACGACTCCGAGCGGCTGTCGGGCCTGCTGGAGGGAGCCGGATACGTCCGCGCGCCCGAAGGCTCCGACGGGGACGCGGACGTCGTTGTCTTCAACACCTGCGCGGTGCGGGAGAACGCCGACAACAAGCTCTACGGCAACCTCGGCCGCCTCGCGCCGATGAAGACCAGGCGGCCGGGCATGCAGATCGCCGTCGGCGGCTGCCTGGCGCAGAAGGACCGCGACACGATCGTGACGCGCGCCCCCTGGGTCGATGTCGTGTTCGGTACGCACAACATCGGCAAGCTGCCGGTGCTCCTGGAGCGCGCGCGGGTCCAGGAAGAGGCCCAGGTCGAGATCGCCGAGTCGCTGGAGGCCTTCCCCTCCACGCTGCCGACCCGCCGCGAGTCCGCCTACGCCGCGTGGGTCTCCATCTCCGTCGGCTGCAACAACACCTGCACCTTCTGCATCGTCCCCGCGCTGCGCGGCAAGGAGAAGGACCGCCGCCCCGGCGACATCCTGGCCGAGATCGAGGCGCTGGTCGCCGAGGGCGTCTCCGAGATCACGCTGCTGGGCCAGAACGTCAACGCGTACGGATCCGACATCGGCGACCGCGAGGCCTTCTCCAAGCTGCTGCGGGCCTGTGGCGCGATCGAGGGCCTGGAGCGGGTCCGCTTCACCTCACCGCACCCGCGCGACTTCACGGACGACGTGATCGCGGCGATGGCCGAGACGCCGAACGTGATGCCGCAGCTCCATATGCCGCTCCAGTCCGGCTCGGACACCATCCTGAAGGCGATGCGCCGCTCGTACCGGCAGGACCGCTACCTCGGCATCATCGACAAGGTGCGCGCCGCCATCCCGCACGCCGCCATCTCCACCGACATCATCGTGGGCTTCCCGGGCGAGACCGAGGAGGACTTCGAGCAGACCCTGCGGGTCGTACGCGAGGCGCGCTTCGCGCAGGCGTTCACCTTCCAGTACTCCAAGCGCCCCGGGACCCCGGCCGCCGAGATGGAGGGGCAGATCCCCAAGGAGGTCGTCCAGGAGCGCTACATGCGGCTGTCCGCCCTCCAGGAGGAGATCTCCTGGGAGGAGAACAAGACGCAGGTCGGCAGGACACTGGAGGTCATGGTCGCGGAGGGCGAGGGGCGCAAGGACGGCGCCACGCACCGGCTCTCCGGACGCGCCCCCGACAACCGCCTCGTGCACTTCACCAAGCCGGACGAGGAGGTGCGTCCCGGCGATGTGGTCACCGTCGAGATCACCTACGCCGCGCCGCACCATCTCCTCGCCGAGGGACCGACGCGGAAGGTACGCCGTACCCGCGCCGGAGACGCCTGGGACCGGCGGAACGCGACCGAGGCGGCGAAGCCCGCGGGCGTGCTGCTGGGGCTGCCCACGGTCGGCGTGCCGGCTCCGCTGCCGGCGGTGACGGGCGGCTGTTCCGTCGAGTGACGGTGCACCGCCCTCCGGGCGGGCGGGACTTCTGACGGACGGGTCTTCGGACCCACTCGTCTAGGCTGCGGATCATGCTCGTAGCCGCCGCCGTGTGTCCCGGCCCGCCCCTGCTCGTACCCGCCGTGGCCGCCGGAGCCGCCCCCGAACTCGACGCCGCGCGCGCCGCGTGTGCCGATGCCCTCGGGGTGCTGGCCGCCGCCAGGCCGGAGCGGCTGATCGTCGTCGGACCCGCCGATCGGGACCGCCGTGGGGAGCACCCTTCGGGGACCGCCGGGTCCTTCCGCGGCTTCGGCGTGGACCTTGATGTCGTACTGGGCGCGGGCACGGCCGCGGCGGATGCCGGGGCAGGTGAAAGTCCCGGCCGGGAACTGCCCGCGTCCCTGGCGGTCGCGGCCTGGCTGCTCGAACACACCCACTGGACCGCCGCTCCCGTCAGCGGACTGGGCGTGGGGGAACCGCTCGACACCGAGCGGTGCCTGCGGACGGGCCGGGGGCTCGCGGCGGGGGACGATCGGCTGGCGCTGCTGGTGATGGGCGATGCCAGCGCGTGCCGCTCCTTGAAGGCGCCCGGTTATCTGGACGAACGGGCCGCCGGATTCGACGAGGAGGCCGCCAGGGCCTTGGGTACGGCGGACGTGGCGGCGCTGAAGGCGCTGGACGCGGAGCTGGCGTACGCACTCAAGGCGGCGGGCCGGGCGCCCTGGCAGGTGCTCGCGGGCGCCGCCGAAAGGGCCGGCCTGGGCGGCGAGCTGCTGTACGAGGCGGCGCCCTATGGCGTGGGGTATCTCGTCGCGGCCTGGTCGTAGTGCCGTAGTGGCCGCCCGGCGCCGACGGGCGGCGACAGCCGGCCCGGTCCGGAGGGCGCGGCACCGCGAGGACACAAAAGGCGACGGCCGCGAAGTGCTGTGAAGCGCCTCGCGGCCGTCCCGGCCGGTGTTGTCCGGCCATTCTGTGCCGAGGATCAGGACAGAACAGGAGAGGATCAGGAAGCGGGCGGTGGCGGCGGGGTCGTGCCGTCATCCTTGTGAGCGAGCT
Organism: Streptomyces sp. L-9-10; assembly: GCF_004151105.1. Lineage (GTDB taxonomy): Bacteria > Actinomycetota > Actinomycetes > Streptomycetales > Streptomycetaceae > Streptomyces. Next base: position 228,255 of record NZ_PHRF01000172.1, on the reverse strand, counting down.
TGCCCAGGGCGTCCTTGGCTTTGCCCGTCCCGCTGTCGATCTTGCCGCTGTACTTGCCCTTGGTCTTCTGATCGACCGTGCGGGCGGCCTTCTCCAGCCCGTGCTCGATCTTGTCCCCGTGCTGCTGCGCGAGGTCAGCGACCTTGTTCTTGGCCGGGCCGATCTTGGCCTTCAATGAATCCAGGAAGCTCATGGGCCACCTTCCCTCGGAGAGACAACAGCCTACTTGCAGCCTACTTGCGGGTGCTCTTCCCGGCCTCATTGTCCGCCGCGGCCTCCGCCGACTGCTGCTTCGGGATCTCCACGCCCTCCGCCGTCGCCGTCTCGGGCCCGGCGCTCTCCGCAGGCTCGGCCGTCGCCGCTCCGGTCTCCCCGGATTCCGCCTCCGCCGCCACGACAGCGCTGTCCACGGCGGGATCGGCCGTCGGAGTGGTGGCCGGTGCCTCTGCGGTTGACGCCTCGGACGCGGCTACCGACTTCCGGCGAAACCGTGAAAAAACACCCATATCTTCTCCATACATTACTCGTGGGGGCGAAATTCCGCGCCGCCCGGAGCGTCCCATTGCGCCGCCCAGGGGCACCGGCCAGAAAACCGGCGGCCGGAACCTCGCAACAGGCAACGAAGCCGACCGTGTGGCGTCACGTAACTCGTTCGGGGAGCGGCCTGTGTGTTTGCGAGACTGGGGCGGTGAGAAGCGCAGCTACCCCACCGCGGGTCATCGCCGTCGTCGGTCCCACCGCGGCCGGCAAGTCCGATCTGGGCGTTCATCTCGCCCGGCAACTCGACGGTGAGGTCGTCAACGCCGACTCCATGCAGCTCTACCGGGGGATGGATATCGGGACCGCCAAGCTGACGGCGGACGAGCGCGCCGGCATCCCGCACCACCTCCTGGACATCTGGGAGGTCACCGAGACCGCCAGCGTCGCCGAGTACCAGCGGCGCGCGCGGGCGGAGATCGACCGGCTGCTCGCCGCGGGCCGTACTCCCGTCCTGGTGGGCGGCTCCGGACTGTACGTGCGCGGTGCCATCGACGCCCTCGACTTCCCCGGCACCGACCCCGAGGTGCGCTCCCGGCTGGAGAGCGAGCTCACGCTGCGCGGATCGGGCGCCCTGCACGCCCGGCTGTCCGCCGCCGACCCCCAGGCGGGCCGCGCGATCCTGCCCAGCAACGGCCGCAGAATCGTCCGGGCACTGGAGGTGATCGAGATCACCGGCAAACCGTTCACCGCCAATCTGCCGGGCCATGACTCCGTCTACGACACCGTGCAGATCGGCGTCGATGTCGCCCGCCCCGAGCTGGACGCGCGGATCACACAGCGCGTGGACCGGATGTGGGACGCGGGGCTGGTGGACGAGGTGCGGGGCCTGGAGGACCGGGGCCTGCGCGAAGGGCGTACCGCCTCGCGCGCGCTCGGCTACCAGCAGGTGCTCGCGGCGCTCGCGGGGGAGTGCACCGACGACGAGGCGCGCGCCGAGACCGTGCGCGCCACCAAACGCTTCGCGCGCCGCCAGGACTCCTGGTTCCGCCGCGACGCGCGGGTCCACTGGCTGGGCGGCGGATCGGAGCAGAGGGAGGAACTGCCGCGCCGGGCGCTGGCGTTGGTCGAACGAGCGGTCACAGCCTGATCACGTGATGGCATCGGGACGCTCCGTGCGCCCTTGCGGTACCTCCGGGCGTGCCATCATCGAGCATCGATCGACCATCGGGCATCGATCGACCAGTGGAGTCCGATTGGGGAGGGCGCGTGGCGATGGAGGCCGGCCCTCGCGACAGAGAACCCACGGCACCGGACATTCCGGAAGCCTCTCCCGGACTGAGCCCGGACGGGCCCGAGGAAGAGACCACGACGCCGGAGGTCGAGGTTGAACTGCGTCCCCAGCGCCGGCTGCGGATCTGGCAGCTCGCCCCGATCGTGGGGCTCGCCGCGATCGGCTCGCTGATGTTCGCCTTCCCCCTCGCCTTCGGCACCGGGGACGGCGGCGCGGTCGTCGCCATGCTGGGGCTGCTGATCAGCTGCTGTGCGGCGGGCTGGGGCATGATGGCCGCCCGCAGGGTCGGCCACACCTGGCCGGGCCTGCCGACCCGCGCCTCCGGCGAGCGCCCCGACTGGCGGGTCATCGCCCTGTACGTCTCCGTGGCCGCGGCCCTCGTCGCCCTCGCCGTCTGGCGGGTCGCCCGGCTGCGCTGACCGCGCGGTCGTGATGTCGGACCCTGCTCGTACGATGGGTTCCGTGAGCACTTCCCCGACCGCGCCGGTCGCCTTCCTCAAGGGACACGGGACCGAGAACGACTTCGTGATCGTCCCCGACCCGGACAACGCCATCGACCTGCCTCCCCACGTCGTCGCCGCCCTGTGCGACCGCCGGGCCGGCATCGGCGGCGACGGGCTGCTGCATGTCGTACGGTCCGCCGCGCACCCCGAGGCGCGCGCCATGGCCGGTGAGGCGGAGTGGTTCATGGACTACCGCAACGCCGACGGGTCCGTCGCCGAGATGTGCGGCAACGGAGTGCGGGTCTTCGCCCGCTATCTCCAGCGCGCCGGCCATGTGACGGCGGGCGATCTGGCGGTGGCCACGCGCGGTGGCGTGAAGTGGGCGCATCTCGCCAAGAGCGCCACGGGCGGCGCGAGCGCCACGAACCCGGACAGCGCGGACAGCGCGACAGGGGCCGAGGACGGCGGTGTCACGGTCCGTATGGGGCGTGCGGTGCTCCCCGACGGCGGGGTGACCGTGGCCGTGGGCGGCCGGGAGTGGCCCGCGCGGAACGTCAACATGGGCAATCCGCACGCGGTCGCCTTCGTGGAGGAGCTGGCGCACGCCGGGGACCTGTTCTCCGAGCCGCCGGTCAGCCCCGCGTCCGTCTACCCGGACGGGGTGAACGTCGAATTCGTCGTCGACCGCGGTCCCCGCCATGTCGCCATGCGCGTCCATGAGCGCGGCTCGGGCGAGACCCGCTCGTGCGGTACGGGCGCCTGTGCCGTGGCCGTCGCCGCGGCCCGCAGGGACGGCACCGACCCCGCGGTGACCGGTGTCCCCGTCACCTACACCGTGGATCTGCCCGGCGGACGGCTCGTCATCACGGAGCACCCGGACGGCGAGATCGAGATGACCGGACCCGCCGTCATCGTCGCGGAGGGGTACGTCGATCCGGTCTGGCTCGAAACGGCCTTCGCAACTCGCCCTGAAGCTCGCTCGAATGGGTGATCCGTTTCACGCCGGGCGAGAGCGGGACTGGTCCACGTGGTGGGCTCGGTAGCATCAAGCACCGGCCCGGAGGGCGGCCTTGCTCTTCACCGCCGGTCGAAGCTGCCGGAGGTGCCCCATGAGTGCAGAGGCCACCAACCCTGGTGCCCAGATCAGTCGCAGACGCGGCCTTCCCCGGATCGACCTGCGCAGAATCGGCCGGGCCGCCTTACTCGGCCCCACCTCCAGGGGCAGGCTGCCCGACGCCATGGGCCATGTCGCGGATGCCCACCGCGCACACCATCCGGACGCCGACCTCGGCGTGCTGCACAAGGCGTACGTCCTCGCCGAGGCCTCGCACCGCGGACAGTTCCGCAAGAGCGGCGAGCCGTACATCACGCATCCGCTGGCCGTGACCCTGATCCTCGCCGAACTGGGCGCCGAGACCACGACGTTGACGGCCTCTCTCCTCCACGACACCGTGGAGGACACCGAAGTGACGCTCGATCAGGTGCGCGCGGAGTTCGGTGAAGAGGTCTGCTATCTGGTCGACGGGGTCACCAAACTGGAGAAGGTCGACTACGGCGCCGCCGCCGAGCCCGAGACCTTCCGCAAGATGCTCGTGGCCACTGGCAACGATGTCCGAGTGATGTCGATCAAGCTCGCGGACCGGCTGCACAACATGCGGACCCTCGGTGTGATGCGCCCCGAGAAACAGGCCCGGATCGCCAAGGTCACCCGGGACGTCCTCATCCCGCTCGCCGAACGCCTCGGTGTGCAGGCCCTCAAGACCGAGCTGGAGGACCTGGTCTTCGCGATCCTCCATCCCGAGGAGTACGCGCACACCCGTGCCCTGATCGCCGACAACGCCACCGCGGGCGACGCTCTCGCGGCGATCTCCGAGGACGTCAGGAGGGTGCTGCGCGAGGCGGGCATCGCCGCCGAAGTCCTCGTACGGCCGCGGCACTTCGTCTCCGTACACCGGTCCGGGCTGAAACGCGGTGAGCTGCGCGGCACGGACTTCGGCCGGCTGCTGGTGCTCGTCGGCGAGGACGCCGACTGTTACGCGGTCCTGGGCGAGCTGCACACCTGTTTCACGCCGGTCATCTCCGAGTTCAAGGACTTCATCGCCGCGCCCAAGTTCAACCTGTACCAGTCGCTGCACACCGCGGTGGCGGGCCCCGACGGTGCGGTCGCCGAAGTCCTCATCCGTACGCACCAGATGCACAAGGTCGCCGAGGCCGGGGTGGTCGCCCTCGGCAATCCGTACGCGTCCGTGGAGAGCGGGGGAGCGTCGGACGGTCCGGGATCCGCCCCCGGGACCGCTGCCCCGGCCGGTACGGCGCAGGAGTCCGCCGGGGAGCCGCAGGACGGCGAGCGCGCCGATCCGACCAGGCCCGGCTGGCTCTCCCGGCTCCTGGAGTGGCAGCAGGCGGCGCCCGACCCGGACACCTTCTGGACGACGCTCCGCGCGGACCTCGCCCAGGACCGGGAGATCACCGTCTTCCGCGCCGAGGGCGGCATGCTCGGACTCCCGGCCGGGGCGACCTGCGTGGACGCCGCGTACGCGCAGTACGGCGAGGCCGCGCACGGCTGCATCGGGGCGCGCGTCAACGGCCGGCTGGCGACGCTCAGCACGGTCCTGAACGACGGCGACACGGTCCAGCTGCTGCTCGACAGCGACGCGGTCTCGGGGCCCTCCCCGGAGTGGCTGAGCCACGCCCGTACCGCCGCCGCCCGGATCGCGATCACGGGATGGCTCGCGGCGCACCCGGAAACGGTGGGACTTCCCGCCGCCACGCCCCGCGCCGCCCTCGCCGTCAGCACGGGCCGGCGGGACGTCGCCAACGCCGTGGTGGACCTGCCGGGCGCGACGGTCCGGCTGGCGGGCTGCTGCACGCCCGTGCCACCCGACGCCGTCACCGGCTTCGCGATCCGCGGCGGCGTGGTCACCGTCCACCGGCAGGAGTGCCGGGCGGTGGAACGGATGAGGGCCCTCGACCGCGCCCCCGTCGCGGTGAGCTGGGGAGACGCGCCGGAGTGCCGGGTGACGCTGTACGCCGAGTCCTTCGGGCGTCCTCGGCTGCTCGCCGATCTCACGGAAGCCATCGCCACGGCGGGCGCCGCGATCGTCGCGGCCACCGTGGAACCGCCCAGCGAACAGCGCGTACGGCACACGTACACGCTGGAGCTGCCGGACGCGGCAGGGCTGCCCGGTCTGATGCGGGCGATGCGCGACGTGCCGGGGGTGTACGACGTCAGCCGCGCCCAGCATCCGGCGACGGCCTGATCGCTCCGCCGGGCGCCGGTCGACCGCGACGGTGTTCGTCAACCGCGCGCCGATCGGCATCCGGCCCGTGCCCGCGCTCTGACCTGCCCCTTTCGGGTGGGTACGGAGCGCGCCGTCGCGGTGCGCCTGGGAGGCGCTGGTAGCCGTGGGGCATGCTCCTCACCAACCGCCGACTGCGCGCCGCCCTGCTGGCCGCCGCCTCGGTCTCCCTCGTCGCCGCGACCCTGCCCGCCCCCGAGCCGCTCGGCATCGGCGATCCGCTCTTCCCACGGCTCGGCAACCCCGGCTACGACGTGGCCGCCTACGACCTGGACTTCACCTACGGCGGTGACAACCGCAAGCCGCTGGACGCCATCACCAAGATCGACGCACAGGCGACCCAGCGGCTGGAACGGATCAACCTCGACTTCACCCATGGAAAGGTCCGCTCGGTCCAGGTGAACGGCGCGGCGGCGCGCTTCGCCACGGCCGGCGAGGACCTGGTGATCACCCCCGCCACGCCGGTCGAGGACGGCGCGCGGATGCGCATCACCGTCAGCCACACCAGCGACCCCGCGGGCAACCGCGGCGGCTGGGTACGGACCAGCGACGGACTGGCGATGACCAACCAGGCCGACGCCGCCCACCGCGTCTTCCCCGGCAACGACCACCCCGCAGACAAGGCCTACTTCACCTTCCGGATCACCGCGCCCGAGCGGCTGACCGCCGTGGCCAACGGCGTACTGGAAGGCAGGGCACGCGCGGGCGCGATCACCACCTGGACCTACCGCACCCACCACCCCATGGCCACCGAACTGGCCCAGGTCTCCATCGGCGACTCGACCGTGGTGCGCCGCCAGGGGCCCGGCGGACTGCCCGTACGGGACGTGGTGCCGACCAAGGACCGCCAGAAGCTGGAGCCCTGGCTCAAGAAGACACCGGACCAGATCGGCTGGATGGAGCGGCAGGTCGGGCCGTACCCCTTCGAGAACTACGGCGTCCTGGTCGTGGGCGCCGACACCGGCTTCGAGCTGGAGACACAGACACTCTCGCTCTTCGAGCGCTCCCTGTTCACCCAGCCCGGATACCCGGAGTGGTACGTCGACTCCGTCATGGTCCATGAGCTGGCCCACCAGTGGTTCGGCGACAGCGTCTCCCCGCGCAGGTGGTCCGATCTCTGGCTGAACGAGGGACACGCCACCTGGTACGAGATGCGCTACGCGCAGGAGCACGCCGGGGAGTCGATGGAGACCCGGATGCGGGAGGCGTACCGGCAGTCCAACGGCTGGCGGGCGGCGGGCGGCCCGCCGGCGAGCCCGAAGCCGCCGGTCGAGGGGCAGCCGATCAGCCTGTTCCGGCCGGTGATGTACGACGGAAGCGCGCTGGTGCTCTACGCGCTGCGGCACGAGATCGGCGAGCAGGCCTTCGCGCGCCTGGAGCGGGACTGGGTACGGATCCACCGGGACGGGACGGCGACGACGGCGGACTTCACCGAGCTGGCGTCGTCCGTCGCGGGGCGTGATCTGTCCGCGTTCTTCACGGCGTGGCTGTACCGGCAGAAGACTCCGCCGATGCCCGGCCACCCCGACTGGCGCTCCGAGGCGCCGGCCGGCAACCAGAACGCCCCGCGGAACCGGCACGCCGCACCGGACCGGACGCCCCACGGCACCGGGGCACCCCACGGCACCGGGACATCGCACGGGAACGGAGCGTGAAACCCGAGTGACGGCCGGGCGGAACCGTGTCACCATCGAATGGTCGGCGACGCGGCCGGGAATCATTTCCCATCGTCACGCGTTGTGACTGACGTAATGGATTTCTCTTCGACGTAAGGATCCAATGACCTCCTCTTCCTCCCCTTCCCAGGACGTACAGCGTTTCGCGGACCCCCGCACGGAAAGCCTTCGGGCCGATGCCCTGATGGAAGAGGACGTCGCCTGGAGCCAAGAGATCGACGGAGAGCGGGACGGCGATCAGTTCGACCGCTCCGAGCGCGCGGCGCTACGGCGTGTGGTGGGCCTCTCCACCGAGCTGGAAGACGTCACCGAGGTCGAGTACCGGCAGCTGCGCCTGGAGCGCGTGGTGCTGGTCGGCGTATGGACCTCGGGGACCGTGCAGGACGCCGAGAACTCGCTCGCGGAGCTGGCGGCGCTCGCCGAGACGGCGGGTGCGCTCGTGCTCGACGGTGTGATCCAGCGCCGTGACAAGCCCGATCCGGCCACGTACATCGGCTCGGGCAAGGCCCAGGAGCTGCGGGACATCGTGCTGGAGAGCGGCGCCGACACCGTCGTCTGCGACGGTGAGCTGAGCCCCGGCCAGCTGATCCATCTCGAAGACGTCGTCAAGGTGAAGGTCGTCGACCGTACGGCCCTGATCCTGGACATCTTCGCCCAGCACGCCAAGTCCCGTGAGGGCAAGGCGCAGGTCGCGCTGGCACAGATGCAGTACATGCTGCCGCGGCTGCGCGGCTGGGGTCAGTCGCTGTCCCGTCAGATGGGCGGCGGCGGCGGTGGCGGCATGGCCACCCGCGGTCCCGGTGAGACCAAGATCGAGACGGACCGGCGGCGTATCCGCGAGAAGATGGCGAAGATGCGCCGGGAGATCGCGGCCATGAAGACCGGCCGCGAGATCAAGCGGCAGGAGCGGCGGCGCAACAAGGTGCCGTCGGTCGCGATCGCCGGATACACCAACGCGGGCAAGTCCTCGCTGCTCAACCGGCTCACCGGCGCGGGCGTGCTGGTGGAGAACGCGCTGTTCGCCACCCTCGACCCGACCGTGCGCCGGGCCGAGACCCCGAGCGGCCGGATCTACACCCTGGCCGACACGGTCGGATTCGTCCGGCATCTGCCGCATCACCTCGTCGAGGCGTTCCGCTCCACGATGGAAGAGGTCGGTGACTCCGATCTGATCGTGCATGTGGTGGACGGTTCGCACCCCGCGCCGGAGGAGCAACTGGCCGCCGTGCGGGAGGTGATCCGCGATGTGGGCGCGGTGGACGTACGCGAGATCGTGGTGATCAACAAGGCCGACGCGGCCGATCCGCTGGTGCTTCAGCGGCTGCTGCGCGCGGAGCGGTACGCGATCGCCGTCTCGGCGCGTACCGGCCAGGGGATCGGCGAGCTGCTCGCGCTCATCGACGAGGAGCTGCCCCGGCCCGAGGTCGAGGTCGAGGTGCTTCTCCCGTACACCGAGGGCTCGCTGGTCTCCCGCGTCCATGCCGAGGGCGAGGTGCTTTCCGAGGAACACGTCCCGGAGGGCACGGTGCTCAAGGCGCGTGTCCATGACGAGCTGGCCGCCGCGCTCGCTCCGTATGTACCGGTGGCCGGCTGACCGCAGGCCGCGCGGCCCGTGCCGTCCGCGGGCCCGCACGGGACGAAGCCCGTACAGAACGAAGCCCGTACAGAACGAAGCCCGTACAGAACGAAGGCCGTACAGGGCGAAGGCCCGCCCCCTCCGTGTGGAGGGGGCGGGCCTTCGTGCCGTCCGCGGGCCCGCGCGTCACCGACCGGCGAACTTCTCGCTGACCCCGTCGTAGACGCCCTTGGCGACATCACCGAGACGCGGTCCGGCGAGCCAGCCCGCCGTGACCGGACCTATGGAGGTGTTGGACACCAGGGCAGGCGTGCCGTCCGCGCCGTTCGCGACCCAGCCGCCACCGGACGAGCCACCGGTCATGGTGCAGCCGACCCGGTACATCGTCGGGTCGTCGGCCGTCAGCGACAGCCGGCCCGGCTTGTCCTGGCACTGGAAGAGCTTCTGGCCGTCGAACGGCGGCGCCGCCGGATAGCCGGTCGCCGTCATGGCGTCGATCTGCGGGGTGGCCGGAGCGTTGAACTCCACGGGCAGTGCCGAACCGACCGTCTCCTCCAGGGACTTGCCGGTGCCGCCCTTCTCCGGAGTGACATGGATGACCGCGAAGTCGTACGGAGCTCCCTGGCCGCCGGTCGAGGCGCCCTGCGAGATCCACTGCTCGGAGGTCTGCGCCCAGTCGGCCCACCACACGCCCTCCGGAGCGATCTGCTCCTTGGGGGCCGTCTCCAGATCGGCCGTCGACAGACCGTCGTTGTTGTACGACGGGACGAAGGCGAGGTTGCGGTACCAGCCGCCGGTCTTGCCCGCGTGCACGCAGTGGCCCGCGGTCCACACCAGGTTGGACTTGCCGGGGTGGGCCGGGTCCTCGACCACGGTCGCGGAACAGACCATCGACCCCTCGGGGCCGTCGAAGAACAACTTGCCCGCCTCGGCGGCGTTCTCGCGGTACGGCGCGTTCACGGCCTGCGCGGTGACCGGATCCGGAGTCGGGTCGGTCACGCCCGCGTCGCCGGAGATGTCCTGCTCCTCGACGGCCTTCTCCGGCGGCTTCTCCGCGTCCCGCATCCGGTCCGGGTCCCAGAGGCCCTCGATGATCGGGTTGATGTAGTCCTTGGCCTCACGCAGCCAGGTGTCCTTGTCCCAGTTCTTCCACTCGCCGTTCCTCCACTTGTCCAGATCGAACCCGCGCTCCTTGAGCCGGTCCTTGAGCTCGTCGGGTATCTGGATCTTGCCGTCGGACGAAGCGGTGGCGGCGTCGCTCGCCTGACCGGTGGCGTTGTCCTCCTCCGGCCCGCAGGCCGTGGCCGTCAGCGCGAGGGCCGCGGCCATCGCCGCCGAGGCGAGGACGGGGGAGGTTCTGCGCCGTGGGCTCCTTCCACGGCGTGCGGCGAGCGTGGCGCGAATGGGTCGCATGGCGTGATCCCCCTGGGACTTCGGACAATTCGGAACGGTGAAACGTATGGTGCGCCCCGGTCGCGGTGCCGGAGCCGGGACGACGGCCCCCCACTATGCCGGTGCCGATGGGGACGGCGTGCGGCAGGGCAGCGGTTCCGCGTCCCAAGGATCTTTCGGCTGCCCGTGATCCCGGGCACTTCCCGTCGTTTGTACGTACGGGACGGCGCCCCGTCTCACATCGGTGTCCACCGTCGAACATTCGGCGGGCGGGCGCCGTACTGACAGACGACGACGGACAGATGATGACGGACAGACGACCGACTGCCGTACCGACAGCATCATCATCAGACAACTGACCGGCAAATCAGCACAACTGACTGACTGTGACATGAAGTGTGAAAACGGGAGGACCGACAGCCGTGGCCGTGACCGAACCCCCTCCAGCGGCACCGACCGTCGCCCATGAGGGCATTCTCCGGCGGCAGTCCTTACGGGAATCGGCGGCCCGCACCTATGCGAGGTCCCTGCCCATCGTGCCGGTGCGCGCGCGAGGACTGACCATCGAAGGCGCCGACGGGCGGCGGTACCTGGACTGCCTCTCCGGCGCGGGCACACTGGCCCTCGGACACAACCATCCGGTCGTGCTCGACGCGATCAGGAAGGTCCTCGACTCAGGGGCCCCGCTCCATGTCCTCGATCTGGCCACACCCGTCAAGGACGCTTTCACCACCGAGCTGTTCGCCACCCTGCCACCGCGGTTCGCCGAGAACGCCCGGGTGCAGTTCTGCGGCCCCGCAGGCACCGACGCCGTCGAGGCCGCGCTCAAGCTCGTCCGCACCGCCACCGGCCGCACCGGGCTCCTCGCCTTCACCGGCGCGTACCACGGGATGACGGCCGGAGCCCTCGCCGCCTCAGGGGGAGCCGAGGACGTACGGGTGACCCGGCTGCCGTATCCGTACGAGTACCGCTGCCCGTTCGGCACCGGCGGGGAGCGCGGTGCCGAACTCGCCGCGCGCTGGACCGAGAACCTCCTCGACGACCCCAAGGGAGGCCTGCCCGCCCCCGCCGGGATGATCCTCGAACCGGTGCAGGGCGAGGGCGGGGTGATCCCCGCCCCCGACAACTGGCTGCGCAGGATGCGCGAGATCACCGCCGGCCGGTCCATCCCGCTGATCGCCGACGAGGTGCAGACCGGGGTCGGCAGGACCGGCACCTTCTGGGCCGTGGAGCACAGCGGGATCACCCCCGATGTGATGGTCATGTCCAAGGCCATCGGCGGTTCCCTGCCGCTGGCCGTGATCGTCTACCACTCGGATCTCGACTGCTGGCCGCCCGGCGCCCACGCGGGCACCTTCCGCGGCAACCAGCTCGCGATGGCGGCGGGCGCGGCCACCCTCGCCTACGTACGGGAGAACCACCTCGCCGACCGCGCCGCGATCCTCGGCGCGCGCATGCTGGGGCAGCTCCAGGGGCTGGCCGCCAGCCATTCCTGTATCGGAGACGTGCGGGGCCGTGGTCTCATGATCGGTGTGGAACTCGTCGTCCCGGAAGCCGGCGACCCGGCCCCGCCGGATCCGGCACTCGCCACAGCCGTCCAGCGGGAGTGCCTGAGCCGGGGCCTCATCGTGGAACTGGGCGGACGTCAGGCCGCCGTCGTACGGCTGCTCCCGCCGCTCACGCTCACCGACGAGCAGGCCGTCGCGGTCCTCGACCGCTTCGCCGACGCCCTGGCCGCCGCCGAGCGCGCCGCACTCCGCCGGAAAGAAACCGGCCCCTAGAACTGCCCCCGGACACCCTCACAAGGAAGCCCCCGCCGTGAACTCCACCCCCGCACCTGATGTGCCCGAGGCCGCCGGCCGCCCCACCGCCCACCCCGGAGAACACGACCGGGTGCAGGACGCGTCCCGCGCCTCCGGCACCGTCGAGCCGACGACGGTGCCACGGCAGCCGACGGGCGGCTTCGACGGCCAACTCGCCACCGGTGCCGACACGTTCGCCGGAGTCCCGGTGGCCGACCAGCTCGACCACCCCGACCCGCTGAAGGCCGCCGACGCGGCGGCCGTCGAGAATCTGCTGCGCTGCTGGGTCAGGGAGAACGACCTGCCCCGCCCCGAGGACCATGTCCTCCGGATCCCCCTCCACGCCAGCGGTACCGCGCTGCTCGTCCCCGTCCGGTACTGGTCGGTGACGGGCTGGCACCGCTTCGGGATGCCGTACCTGGAGAGCGCCCCCCGGGACGCCCCCGCCGCCGAGGCCGTCACCGTCGCCGCGCTCCTCGGCCGGGAGTCGGGCCGCTACCAGGGCGGGGAGCTGGTCGGCAGGGTCGCCAACTCCCTTCTCCACACGGCCGACTTCCTCACCGAGCGGCGACGCCGCCCCGAGGCCGCGCCCGACGCCGACCTGTTCCTCACCGCCGAGCAGTCGCTCCTCCTCGGCCACCCCCTGCATCCCACGCCCAAGAGCCGGGAAGGGCTCTCCGAGGCGGAGGCCCGGCTCTACTCCCCGGAGTCGCGCGGCTCGTTCCCGCTGCACTGGATGGCCGTCGACCGGTCCGTACTCGCCACCGACTCCGCCTGGACCGAACAGGGCCGCGTCCTGCCCGCCGAGAAGCTCACGGCACGCCTGCTCGGCGACGTCCCCCTTCCCGAACACTCCGTCGCCCTGCCGCTCCACCCCTGGCAGGCACGTGAGGTGAGGCACCGCCCCGCCGTGGCCCGCCTCCTCGACGCCGGTCTCCTCCATGACCTGGGCCCCCACGGCGCAGCCTGGCACCCCACCTCCTCGATCCGCACCGTCTACCGGCCCGGCGCCCCCGCCATGCTCAAGCTCTCCCTCGGGGTACGCATCACCAACTCCCGCCGCGAGAACCTCCGCAAGGAACTGCACCGCGGTGTCGAGGTCCAGCGGCTGCTGCGCAGCGGACTCGCCAAGGAGTGGCAGGCCGCCCATCCCGGCTTCGACATCGTCCGGGACCCCGCCTGGCTCGCCGTCGACACCGAGGACGGCGAAGCCGTGACCGGACTCGACGTCATGCTGCGCCACAACCCGTTCACCTCGGCGGACGACGCCGTCTGCATCGCCGGACTCACCGCCGCGCGCCCCTGCCCGGGGCATGCCGGCATGCGGTCGCGGCTGGCCGGGCTCGTCTCCACGCTCGCCGCCCGCACCGGCCGCCCCGGCGGCGCCGTGGCCGCCGAGTGGTTCCTGCGCTACCTGGACCAGGTCGTACGCCCGGTGCTCTGGCTGGACGGTACGGCGGGCATCGCCCTGGAGGCACACCAGCAGAACACCCTGGTCCTTCTCGACGCCGAGGGCTGGCCCGTCGGCGGGCGGTACCGCGACAACCAGGGCTACTACTTCCGCGAGTCCCACCGTGCCTCACTGGACCGCCGGCTGCCCGGCATCGGCGCCGTCAGCGACACCTTCGTCTCCGACGACGTCACCGACGAGCGTTTCGCCTACTACCTCGCCATCAACAACGTCCTCGGTCTGATCGGCGCGTTCGGCGCCCAGGGCCTCGCCGACGAACGCGTACTGATCGCCGCCTTCCGCCAGTTCCTCGCCGGGGCGGCAGGGCTCGGCTCACCGCTGCCCGAGCAGCTCCTGGAGGCATCCACCCTCCGCTGCAAGGCCAACATGCTCACCCGGCTGCACGGCCTCGACGAACTCGTCGGCCCCGTCGACACCCAGTCCGTCTACGTCACCATCGCCAACCCCCTTCGCCGTTGAAGGGCATGAACCGTCCGCACCGCCGAGAGGAGAGCGTCCCTGTGTCTCCCACCGATGCCGGCACCGACACCGGAGCCGGTCCCACCCCGCGCACGGGCGGGGGCGCCGATGACACCCTCGACATGCGGTGGTCCGACGAACTCGTCGCACTGTTCGGAGAGGGGGATCCGATGGCCCTGACCCCTTCGCGTGACGACCCCGCGGGCGGAGACCTGCTCGACGCCCCGGCCGGATGGGGGCCCGCCGCCACTTCCTCGGGTGTCTTCCAGCTCGTGCCGGTACGCCTCGCCCGCGATGTGGCGCTGATCAGCCGCTGGATGAACGACCCCGCCGTCGCCGCCTTCTGGGAGCTGGCGGGGCCGGAAGAGGTCACCGCCGCCCATCTGCGCCCGCAGCTCGACGGCGACGGCCGAAGCGTCCCCTGTCTCGGTGTGCTCGACGGGGTCCCGATGAGCTACTGGGAGATCTACCGCGCGGACCTCGACCCGCTCGCCCGGCACTACCCCGCACGCCCGCACGACACCGGGATCCATCTCCTGCTGGGAGGCGTCACCAACCGCGGCCGCGGAGTCGGCACGACCCTCCTCCGAGCCGTCTCCGATCTTGTCCTCGATCACCGTCCGCGCTGCGGGCGCGTGATCGCCGAGCCCGACCTCCGTAACACGCCCTCCGTCTCCGCCTTTCTCAGTGCGGGCTTCCGGTTCTCCGCGGAAGTCGACCTGCCCGACAAACGAGCCGCTCTCATGGTCCGCGACCGTGCCCTGCGCGACCTGCTGTGAAAGACCCGCTCTTGTGGCCGGCCCGCCTCGACGCCCGTCCCGCCGCGATGCCCGCCCCGCCCGACCGCCCTACAACTCGATGACCTCGATCCCATCGGTTCCCTCCCCGAGGAGTCCACGTGCCGACGTCCCCTGCGACCCATGACTCCGCCGGCCCCACCGGCCCCATATCCTCCAGCGATTCCAGCGGTTCCACCCGTTCCACCGAGCCGGCCGGCCTGTTCTCCCCACCCGAGCTGAACCCGCGGACCTGGGAGCGGGTCGCCGGCCGCCTTCTCGCCAAACTGATCGGTGAGTTCGCGTACGAGGAGATCATCGAGCCGGTCCCGGCAGTGGCACCGGCCCCAGCAGCGGTCCGGGCACCGGCACCGGCAGCGGTCCCGTCGCCCGACGAGGCTTCCGGGCCCGATGCGCCTGATTCACCTGGCTCGCACCACTCGTACGCCTCAGCGGACGGACTCCTGTACGCCCTCACTCTCGACGACGGCGAGACGCTCACCTTCCGCGCGACACGCGGCGCCTACGGCAGCTGGCGCGTCGACCCCGGCTCCCTCGCCTGCGACGGCCGGCGCTTCACGGACCCCCTGCGCTTTCTGCTGCTGTCCCGCCGGCTGCTCGCCCTCGACGGTGCGACCCTGGGCCATCTCGTCCGCGAGCTCACCACCACCATCGCCGCCGACGCGAAGCTCGACCACACCGCCCTCAGCGCCGCACGCCTCGCCGACCTCGGCTACGCCGAACTCGAAGGACACCAGACCGGCCACCCCTGGATCGTCCTCAACAAGGGCCGGGGCGGCTTCTCCGCCACCGACGCCGACCGCTGGGCGCCCGAGGCCCGTACACCCACCCGGCTCCCCTGGATCGCGGCCAGCACCTCGCTCGCCACCTACCGGGGAGTCGGCGCGCTGGAAGCGCCCGACCGGCTCTACGCCGGCGAACTCGACGACGCCGTCCGCGAGCGCTTCGACTCCATACTCCGCAGCCGGGGGCTCGACCCCGCCGGTTATCTCTACCTCCCTGTGCACCCCTGGCAGTGGGACGAGGTACTGCTTCAGCTCTACGCCCCCGCCATAGCCGAGGGAGCGATCGTCCCGCTCCCCACCGACGGGGATCTCCGGCTGCCGCAGCAGTCCATCCGCACCTTCCTCAACCTCGGACGGCCCGACCGGCACACGGTCAAACTGCCGCTGTCCATCCTCAACACCCTCGTCTGGCGCGGCCTTCCCACGGAGCGCACGCTCGCCGCCCCCGCCGTCACCGCGTGGATGCACGCGGTGCGCGACGCGGACACCTTCCTCCGCGACGACTGCGGTGTGATCCTGCTCGGTGAAGTCGCCTCCGTCACGGTCGAACATCCCCTCTACGACCATCTCCCCGAGGTCCCTTACCAGTACAAGGAACTGCTCGGCGCGATCTGGCGCGAGCCCCTCCAGGCCCGGCTGGCATCCGGTGAGCGCGCCCGTACGCTCGCCTCCCTCATCCATACGGATCCGCACGGCCTGGCGTTCACCGCCGAACTGGTCGCGCGCTCGGGACTCACGCCCGCCGACTGGCTTCAGCGGCTCTTCTCCGCGCTGCTGCCGCCTCTGCTGCACTTCCTCTACCGCTACGGGACGGTCTTCTCCCCGCACGGCGAGAACGCGATCGTCGTCTTCGACGGCCAGGACGTGCCGGTACGGCTCGCCATCAAGGACTTCGTCGACGATGTGAACATCAGCGCGCGGCCGCTGCCCGAGCACGACTCGATGCCCGCGGACGTGAAGAGCGTCCTTCTGACGGAAGAGCCGTCCTTCCTCACCCAGTTCATCCATTCAGGGCTCTTCGTCGGCGTCTTCCGCTATCTCGCGCCGCTGTGCCAGGACCAACTGGGCGTGTCCGAGGAAGAGTTCTGGTTCCTCGTACGGGCGGAGATCCTGCGGTACCAGTCACGGTTCCCGGAACTGAAGGAACGTTTCGAGACATTCGATCTGCTCACGCCCCGCATCGAGCGCCTCTGCCTCAACCGGAACCGGCTGCATCTCGACGGCTACCGGGACCGCGCCCACCGGCCGCACGCCGCCGTGCACGGTACGGTTCCCAACCCGCTCGCCGTCCGGCGGACGAGCGAGTGACGTCCGTTGTCAGCGGGGCCCCGTAGGGTGGTCGGGCTATGACGAAGCCATCACTCCCCGAGCTCCTCCACGCCGCCGTCAGCTCCGTCGGCGGTGTGGAACGACCAGGCCAGGTCACCATGGCCGAGGCCGTCGCCGAAGCCATCGACGCCCCGTCCCATCTGCTCGTCCAGGCCGGCACCGGCACCGGTAAGTCACTGGGCTATCTGGTGCCGGCCCTGGCCCACGGCGAGCGGGTCGTGGTGGCCACGGCCACCCTGGCGTTGCAGCGCCAGCTCGTGGAGCGAGACCTTCCACGTACGGTCGACGCGCTGCATCCCCTGCTGCGGCGGCGGCCCGAGTTCGCCATGCTCAAGGGCCGCTCGAACTATCTCTGTCTGCACCGGCTGCACGAGGGGATGCCGCAGGACGAGGAGGACGGCCTCTTCGACCAGTTCGAGGCGGCCGCGCCCACCAGCAAGCTGGGCCAGGACCTGCTGCGGATGCGGGACTGGGCGGACGAGACCGAGACCGGCGACCGCGACAATCTGACCCCCGGTGTCTCCGACCGCGCCTGGTCCCAGGTCTCCGTCTCGTCGCGGGAGTGCCTGGGGGCCTCGAAATGCGCCTACGGCGCGGAGTGCTTCGCCGAGCTGGCGCGTGAGCGTGCCAAGCTCGCCGATGTCGTCGTCACCAACCACGCGCTTCTGGCGATCGACGCGATCGAGGGCGCCCCCGTGCTTCCGCAGCACGAGGTGCTGATCGTCGACGAGGCCCATGAACTGGTCTCGCGGGTCACCGGAGTCGCCACCGGCGAGCTGACCCCGGGGCAGGTCCACCGCGCCGTGCGGCGCTCGGCGAAGCTGGTCAACGAGAAGGCCGCGGATGCCCTGCAGACGGCGGCCGAGACCTTCGAGCGGCTGATGGAGCTGGCCCTCCCCGGGCGGCTCGAAGAGATCCCCGAGGACCTCGGCTACGCACTGATGGCGCTGCGCGACGCGGCCCGTACGGTGATCTCGGCGCTCGGCTCCACCCGTGACAAGTCCGTCCAGGACGAGGATGTCGTACGGAAGCAGGCCCTGGCCTCCGTCGAATCCGTCCATGGCGTGGCCGAGCGGATCGCCAACGGTTCCGAGTGGGACGTGGTCTGGTACGAACGGCACGACCGGTTCGGCGCGTCCCTGCGCGTCGCCCCGCTCTCGGTCTCGGGACTGCTGCGGGAGAAGCTCTTCACCGACCGCTCCGTCGTGCTCACCTCCGCGACGCTGAAGCTCGGCGGCGACTTCAACGGTGTGGGCGCCTCGCTGGGGCTGGCGCCGGAAGGCACCGAGGGCGACGACGTCCCGCAGTGGAAGGGCATCGATGTGGGCTCGCCCTTCGACTACCGCAAGCAGGGCATCCTCTATGTCGCACGCCATCTGGCCACGCCCGGCCGGGAGGGCTCGCGCGGCGACATGATGGATGAGCTGGCGGAGCTGGTGGAGGCGGCGGGCGGCCGTACGCTCGGGCTCTTCTCCTCGATGCGGGCCGCCCAGGCGGCAGCCGAGGAGCTGCGGGGCAGGCTCGACGTCCCGATCCTGCTCCAGGGCGAGGAGACGCTCGGCGAGCTGATCAAGGCGTTCGCCGCCGATCCGAAGACCTGTCTGTTCGGCACGCTGTCCCTGTGGCAGGGCGTCGATGTGCCGGGCCCCAGCTCCCAGCTCGTGGTGATGGACCGGATTCCCTTCCCCCGCCCCGACGATCCGCTGATGAGCGCGCGGCAGAAGGCGGTCGAGGAGGCCGGCGGCAATGGGTTCATGGCCGTGGCGGCGACGCATGCCGCCCTGCTGATGGCCCAGGGCGCCGGACGTCTGGTGCGGGCGAGCGGGGACCGGGGCGTCGTGGCCGTACTGGACCCGAGGCTGGCCAACGCGCGGTACGGCAGCTTCCTGCGGGCGTCACTGCCCGACTTCTGGTACACCACGGACCGTAATCAGGTACGGCGCTCCCTCGCGTCCATCGACGCGGTGGCCCAGGCCGAGGGGCACTGAGGCCTTTGGTCCGGAGGCGGACAGGCGACAGGCGGACAGGCGACAGAGCGTCGAACACAGAGCCTCGAACGCGAAGCCTCGAAAACACAGCAGGGCCCCGGAACCGGCGCAGTGGGTTCCGGGGCCCGGTCGGAGCCGGTGGAGTGCTCACACCCGGCGCAGGACCGCCACCACCTTGCCGAGGATCGTCGCCTCGTCACCGGGGATCGGTTGGTATGCCGCGTTGTGCGGGAGCAGCCAGACATGACCGTCCTCGCGCCGGAAGCGCTTGACCGTCGCCTCGCCGTCCAGCATCGCGGCGACGATGTCGCCGTTCTCCGCGACCGGCTGTCGGCGGACCGTCACCCAGTCGCCGTCGCAGATCGCGGCCTCGATCATCGAGTCACCGACGACCTTCAGCACGAACAGCTCTCCGTCGCCCACCAGCTGGCGGGGGAGCGGGAAGACATCCTCGACGGACTCCTCCGCGAGGATCGGTCCGCCGGCGGCGATCCGGCCGACCAGCGGGACATACGAGGCGGCGGGCTTGCCGGTCGTGTCCGTCTGCTGGGTGCTCGGCTGGTCGGAGCCGCGCACCTCGTACGCCCGCGGCCGGTGCGGGTCACGCCGCAGGAAACCCTTGCGCTCCAGAGCCATCAGCTGATGGGCGACCGAAGAGGTGCTGGAGAGGCCCACGGCCTGGCCGATCTCCCGCATGGAAGGCGGGTATCCGCGCCGCTGCACGGAGTCACGGATGACCTCGATGACCCGTCGCTGCCGGTCCGTGAGACCGGAGCTGTCCGCCCTGATTCCTGGAGGTCGGCCGGGCAACGAACGTGTGGGCTTGGCGCCCTCCGGGTTCGTGAGTACGTCATTCATGGCATGCACCGGCTCGAGTCGGCTCTGGGAGCGGTCCTGGGCAGTGATGGTGGCGCTGTCTGCGGTGGTGGTCACGTCGGCCCCTCTCGAAATGTTCTCCCTAGCTGGACAACGGTAGTAGCTTTCGAAAGGTTGCGCCAAACACACGTTCGAGTGAAAAATTGCGGAGAGTCCGTCTTGAGCATCTGACTGGGTGTATAGGCAGGCTCGATGGTCGCGGTACGGGGCCGGTCGCCACCGTACCGTCCTGCTCCCGGCCGCCGCCCTCCGCGGCGGCCAGTGTTCCACCGGGCGGCCCGGAAGGCCGTGCGCCGCGCCCTTCCCGTACTCTCGTGGCCGGTCCGCCCGGCCCCGGGAATCCGCCCCCGGACCGGGCCCCGCGCCCCTCCCGGTGCCCGTGCCGGCACCCGCCTCGACACGCGACACGCGCCGGGGCATAGGATGCAGTCAAACCCCAGATCTAGTGGTTGGATTGTCTCAGCCACCCAGAAGTTGTGGTCCCCCCGCTTTCGGGGGTGAAGCCATCGCCTATGCTGGGGGTGCTTCGAGGGGCTCGTTTACGGGCCCTGACGGGGCTATTCAGTCGCGCTGTGAAGGAGGGTAGGGAACCATGCACTGTCCCTTCTGCAGGCACCCCGACAGCCGTGTCGTCGACAGTCGCACCACCGACGACGGGACGTCGATCCGCCGCCGCCGTCAGTGCCCCGACTGCTCCCGCCGTTTCACCACGGTGGAGACCGCGTCACTGATGGTGATCAAGCGCAGCGGCGTGACCGAACCCTTCAGCCGTACCAAGGTCATCTCCGGCGTGCGCAAGGCATGCCAGGGACGGCCGGTCACCGAGGACGCCCTCGCACAGCTCGGCCAGCGGGTCGAGGAAGCGGTGCGCGCCACCGGGAGCGCCGAGCTGACCACCCACGACGTGGGACTGGCCATACTCGGCCCACTGCGGGAACTCGACCTCGTCGCCTACCTGCGCTTCGCATCCGTGTACCGGGCGTTCAACTCGCTCGAAGACTTCGAGGCCGCCATCGCGGAACTGCGCGAGCGGCCCCCCTCAGAGGAAACAGGCGTCGACGGGGCCGCTGCGGTCCCCGTACCCGCCATCGCCGCGGACTGACCGGCCGGCCCGATCCTGGCCGCTCCGCGGTGACGAAGACCTGTCACGGGTGCCCCTGTGCGCACCCGAGGCATCAGACACACACGCCGTGCCACGGGAAGAACATGGCACTTCGGCGCGTTTTTGTACGTATATGGGAGGCGGCATGACAGAGACGGCGAGCGGCTCGGCACGAGGTTCCCGAGCCAAGGGGGCCAAGGCCGGCAAGGGGCTGCGTATCGAGCGCATTCATACGAGCCCCGGCGTGCACCCGTACGACGAGGTGGCCTGGGAGCGCCGTGACGTCGTCATGACCAATTGGCGCGATGGCTCGGTCAATTTCGAGCAGCGTGGCGTCGAGTTCCCCGACTTCTGGTCTCTGAACGCGGTCAACATCGTCACCAGCAAGTACTTCCGCGGGGCCCTCGGCACCCCGCAGCGCGAGACCGGCCTCAAGCAGCTCATCGACCGGATCGTGAAGACGTACCGCAAGGCCGGCGAGGACCACCAGTACTTCGCCTCGCCCGCGGACGCCGAGATCTTCGAGCACGAGCTGGCGTACGCCCTCCTGCACCAGGTCTTCAGCTTCAACTCGCCGGTGTGGTTCAACGTCGGCACGCCTCAGCCGCAGCAGGTCTCCGCCTGCTTCATCCTGTCCGTCGACGACTCCATGGACTCGATCCTCGACTGGTACAAGGAAGAGGGGATGATCTTCAAGGGAGGCTCGGGCGCCGGTCTGAACCTCTCCCGGATCCGTTCCTCCAAGGAGCTCCTCTCCTCCGGAGGCAATGCCTCGGGCCCGGTCTCCTTCATGCGCGGTGCCGACGCCTCCGCCGGAACCATCAAGTCCGGTGGCGCCACCCGCCGCGCGGCCAAGATGGTCATCCTCGATGTCGACCACCCCGACATCGAGGACTTCATCGAGACCAAGGTCAAGGAAGAGGAGAAGATCCGCGCCCTGCGTGACGCGGGCTTCGACATGGACCTGGGCGGCGACGACATCACGTCCGTCCAGTACCAGAACGCCAACAACTCGGTCCGGGTGAACGACGAGTTCATGAAGGCCGTCGAGGCCGGCGGCAAGTTCGGGCTGCGCGCCCGGATGACCGGTGAGGTCATCGAAGAGGTCGAGGCGAAGTCCCTGTTCCGCAAGATGGCCGAGGCGGCGTGGGCCTGTGCCGACCCGGGCATCCAGTACGACGACACCATCAACCGCTGGCACACCTGCCCCGAGTCCGGCCGGATCAACGGCTCGAACCCGTGCAGCGAGTACATGCACCTGGACAACACCTCGTGCAACCTGGCCTCGCTGAACCTGATGAAGTTCCTCAAGGACGACGGCAAGGGCAACCAGTCCTTCGAGTCCGAGCGCTTCGCCAAGGTCGTCGAGCTGGTCATCACCGCGATGGACATCTCCATCTGCTTCGCGGACTTCCCGACGCAGAAGATCGGTGAGAACACCCGCGCCTTCCGTCAGCTCGGCATCGGCTACGCCAACCTCGGTGCCCTGCTGATGGCCACGGGCCACGCGTACGACTCCGACGGCGGACGCTCGCTGGCCGGCGCCATCACCTCGCTGATGACCGGCACCTCGTACCGCCGTTCCGCCGAACTCGCCGCGGTCGTCGGCCCGTACGACGGGTACGCCCGCAACGCCGAGCCGCACAAGCGCGTCATGAAGCAGCACTCCGACGCCAACGCCACCGCGCCCCGGGTCGACGACCTGGACACCCCGGTCTGGGCCGCGGCCACGGAGGCCTGGCAGGACGTGCTCCGGCTGGGCGAGAAGAACGGCTTCCGCAACGCGCAGGCCTCGGTCATCGCGCCCACCGGCACCATCGGTCTCGCGATGTCCTGCGACACCACGGGACTGGAGCCCGACCTCGCGCTGGTCAAGTTCAAGAAGTTGGTCGGCGGCGGCTCGATGCAGATCGTCAACGGCACCGTCCCGCAGGCCCTGCGCCGGCTGGGCTACCAGGAGGAGCAGATCGAGGCGATCGTCGCCCACATCGCCGAGCACGGCAATGTGATCAACGCGCCGAGTCTGAAGACCGAGCACTACGAGGTCTTCGACTGCGCGATGGGTGAGCGCTCCATCTCCGCCATGGGCCACGTCCGCATGATGGCGGCGATCCAGCCGTGGATCAGCGGTGCGCTGTCCAAGACGGTGAACCTGCCGGAGACCGCCACCGTCGAGGACGTCGAAGAGGTCTACTTCGAGGCGTGGAAGATGGGCGTCAAGGCGCTCGCCATCTACCGCGACAACTGCAAGGTCGGTCAGCCGCTCTCCGCGAAGAAGAAGGACGAGAAGGTTGCGGAGAAGGCCGAGGACACGATCCGCCAGGCGGTGGAGAAGGTCATCGAGTACCGCCCCGTCCGCAAGCGTCTCCCGAAGGGCCGTCCCGGTCTGACCACCTCCTTCACGGTGGGCGGCGCCGAGGGCTACATGACCGCCAACTCCTACCCCGACGACGGTCTCGGCGAGGTCTTCCTCAAGATGTCCAAGCAGGGCTCGACCCTCGCGGGCATGATGGACGCCTTCTCGATCGCGGTCTCGGTCGGTCTGCAGTACGGCGTCCCGCTGGAGACCTACGTATCGAAGTTCACCAACATGCGCTTCGAGCCGGCCGGAATGACGGACGACCCGGACGTACGGATGGCGCAGTCGATCGTCGACTACATCTTCCGCCGTCTCGCGCTGGACTTCCTCCCGTTCGAGACCCGCTCGGCCCTCGGCATCCACTCCGCCGAGGAGCGCCAGCGCCACCTGGACACCGGTTCGTACGAGCCGTCCATGGACGACGACATGGACATCGAGAATCTGGCCCAGTCGGCCCCGCGCCGGCAGGAGACGCTGAAGGCGGTCACCCCGACGCCCGCCGGGCCGGCGGCGGCCGTGGCCCCGGCGCCCAAGGAGGCGCACACCTCGGCCGAACTGGTCGAGATGCAGCT
This sequence comes from Streptomyces sp. L-9-10, assembly GCF_004151105.1. GTDB lineage: Bacteria > Actinomycetota > Actinomycetes > Streptomycetales > Streptomycetaceae > Streptomyces. The sequence continues at coordinate 204,558 of NZ_PHRF01000172.1, read as the reverse complement.
CGGTATCAGCGCCGACGCGCCGCTCTGCTTCTCCTGCGGCACGAAGATGCAGCGGGCCGGGTCCTGCTACATCTGCGAGGGATGCGGCTCCACCAGCGGTTGCAGCTGAGCCGCAACGAGATGAGTCCCCCCGAGGGGCGGTGGCCCGAGTGGTCGCCGCCCCTCGGGGCCGTCGCGGGTCAGGCGCCGCCCATCAGGGCGTCGAAGGACTGGAGGTCGGTGTCGAATCCGCGCACCGTCGTGCGGAAGTGCCAGGCGCCCGAGTCGTCCCGGGTGAACTCCGCGAACGTGGCCGCCGTGGAGCCGGTCACCCCGTCGAAGCCGTGGGCGGCCAACTCCGTGTACCCCTCCAGGACACGGACCGAGGCATTGACTATGTCGCCGAACGTCCGCCGCCCGTCGCGCTGCTGGATGGCCACGCCCACCAGCACGCGGGTGTAGGAGGATGCCAGCCGCACCAGCTCCAGCGTCATCTCCTCGTCGGAGCCGAAGCCCTGCCCCGTCCGGCTCTGCCGGTCCAGTGTGATCGTGCCGTCCGGTGAACGGCTGTCGAAATGGACCAGATAGGCGGGGGCGCCACTCGGGTCGTCGGAGGTGTACGTCGCGGCGACCAGGTCGAGATCGTGCGGGGGCGCGCCCAGGGGACTGGGGTCCCATTTGAGCGTGACCTCGATCTTCTCCACCCCTCTGTTGAGGTTGCTCACCAGTCTTCCCCCTCTTCCGAACCTGGCCGGATCTCCGAGCCTTGGGGACAAGGCTAGTCCGGGGCGCTGACAACCCGCCTCGCGATCTGTCCAGTTGACGCCACGTTGGCCGATACTCGCCGCGTCGGCTGTCCGAACGGTGGCTCCGTCCCGTCCTTGAGGAGCGTGACCGAGGCCACGTTCCGCGCCGTACGATGGCGCGGTGCTGGTCAAGTGGATTCGCTGCACCGTGACCGACCGTCGAGGTTTCGAGCGCGGGCAGCGGAAATGGGCGGGGTTGCTCGGTGAGCCGGGGTTCCGGGGGCAGAGCGGAGGATGGAGCAGAGCGCGGCCGGGCGTCGCGCACGTCTTCTCGTTCTGGGAGAGCCGCGCGTTCTACGACTCGTTCATGGCGCGCTCACACGACCGGCTCGCCGCCGCACAGTCCGGGACGCATCGCGACATACAGGTCAAGCTCTTCGACTACCGCTTCGATGTGAAGACCGGTTTCGAACCGCGCTTCACCGACGCCGATGTGGTGCGGGTAGCGCACTGCAAGGTGCACGAGGACCGGGTCGAGCATTTCGCGCTGATGCAGGAGAAGGTCTGGAACCCCGCGATGGCGGGGTCGCCCGGCATGGTGCGGGGGCTGTTCGGAGAGGCGCCCGGCCATGAGTTCATAGTGCTGTCCATGTGGCAGTCGGCGGCCGAGCACGGAAAGTACCGGGTCGAACGGGTGGAGCGGCTGACGCTGCGCGCGCAGACGGCCGCGGATGTGGCCGCGCTGGCCGGGGACGTCGTCGACCTCGAATCGACCTGGACGGTGTGATCAGGCCGCCGGGCCCTGTCCGGGAGCCCGCCGCCGGCTGCCCGGTGCCGGCAGGCGGCCCGGGAGGTGCTACGCCGGATGGTCTCCGTCCGCACCGGGCGGTGGCACGGCCCGGTGCGGACCGTTCTAGGGTCGTGGCATGGCACGACCACGGCGCATCGTCCTCGTCCGGCACGGCGAGTCGGTAGGCAACGACGACGACACGGTGTACGAACGCGAGCCCGACCATGCCCTGAGGCTCACCGAGAAGGGCAGGCGGCAGGCCCTGGAGACCGGCGTACGCCTGCGTGAGCTGTTCGGCCGGGAGCCGGTCAGCGTCTTCGTCTCCCCCTACCGCCGCACGCACGAGACGTTCGAGGCGTTCGGCCTCGACCCCGGCCTGGTGCGGATACGGGAGGAACCCCGGCTGCGCGAGCAGGACTGGGGGAACTGGCAGGACCGGGAGGACGTCCGGCTGCAGAAGGGCTACCGGGACGCGTACGGGCACTTCTTCTACCGCTTCGCGCAGGGCGAGTCGGGCGCCGATGTCTACGATCGCGTCGGCGCGTTCCTGGAATCCCTCCACCGGAGCTTCGAGACACCGGACTCGCCGGAGAACGTGCTGCTGGTGACCCACGGACTGACCATGCGGCTGTTCTGTATGCGGTGGTTCCACTGGTCGGTGGCGGAGTTCGAGTCCCTGTCCAATCCGGGCAACGGGGAGACCCGCACCCTGCTGCTCGGCGAGGACGGGCGATACACCCTTGACCAGCCGTTCGAGCGCTGGCGCACCCCCGAGCCCTACGGGCGTACTGGATAGAATGACCGTGCGATGACCGCTGATTCCACACCCGCTGATTCCACACCCGCTGGTTCCACGCCCGCCGAATCCTCGGCCGGTCGGCGAACCGATCCGTGCTACGACCGCCGCTACGACCGCGCCGTGGCGAGCCTGCGCGGGCTGGCGGTGGGCGACGCTCTCGGTTCCCAGTTCTTCGTCCCCTCGAACTATCCGCTGCTGAAACGGCGCGAGCTGCCGCCCGGGTCCTGGCAGTGGACCGACGACACCGAGATGGCCGCGTCGGTCCTGGCCGTCCTGGCCGCGCATCACCGTATCGACCAGGACGCGCTGGCCCTGTCCTTCGCCGCGCATCATGACTTCGACCGCGGTTACGGGCCCGCCGTGAACCGTATGCTCCGGTTGATCAGGGAGGGCGGCGACTGGCGCGAGCTGGCCGCCGAGCTGTTCAACGGGCAGGGCTCGTGGGGCAATGGGGCCGCCATGCGGATCGCGCCGCTCGGCGCCTGGTACGCGGACGATCCGGAGCAGGCCACGCATCAGGCCGAGATCTCCGCGTACACCACGCACCAGCACCGCGAGGCCGTGGTGGGCGCCATGGCGGTGGCGGCGGCAGCGGCTCTCGCCGCGGATCCGGCGGGGCCTCCGGCGCCGGAGGCGCTGCTCGACGGAGTGGTGGCGCTCGTGCCGCGCAGCGCGGTCGGGGCGGGGCTGCGCCGGGCGCGGGACATGCTGGACTACGCCGACGCGGGCACGGTGGCCGCGGTTCTCGGCTGCGGGCGGCGTACCAGCGCGCATGACACCGTGCCGTTCGCGCTCTGGTCGGCGGCGCGGGCCCTCGGCGATTTCGAGCGGGGGTTCTGGACCACGGCCCAGGTGGGCGGTGATGTGGATACGACATGCGCGATCGCGGGGGGCGTGATCTCCGCGGCGAGGACCGGGGCGCCGCCGGCGCGTTGGCTGGAGCGGACGGAAGCGCTGCCGGGCTGGCTGCGAGCACCGTAGGCGGCACCCGTAGTTGTCCGCCTGTAGGTGTCCGCTCGTAGTTGTGCGCTCACAGGCGTGCACTCATAGGTGTTCGCCCGTGGTTGTCACGGTCCTGCCACACCTGCTCCCGGAACCGGGGAAGGGGCGGGAGAGCGCGGTTACTCTGTCGGCCACGCCGCCCCGGTGATCTTCGAGGGGCGTGCGCCGACAAGACGCCGGGCCGTACGCGCCACTCCGCTGCCGCGAAGGGACCCGGCCGGGAGGGGGTCCCGTGACAGATCCGGTCAGAGGACAGGAATCCGACGGGGAACGGGGGCGGGAGCCTGCCGACAACCAGGGGACGGCCGACAACCAGGGGACGGCCGACAGCCAGGGGGCGGCCGACGACCAGGGGCCGGCCGACAGCCAGGGGCGGAGCCGTGCGCAGGGGCGGGGCGGCGCGCCGGCGCCGGGCGGCGCGCGGAGTCCCGGGGACGCGGCCCGTCCGTCCTCCGCCGAGCCCGTGCTCACCAAGCAGCGTCAGGGCGGGCCGCCGCCGCCCGACTGGCAACGGTGGCAGCCGCGACCCGGCGAGCAGTCCCGCTGGCTCACCGAGATACAGCCGGCCACCCCTGCCCCGGTCCGTGCCGCCACCCTCTGGTCGGTCCTGGTGACCGCCCTGCTCAGCGCCCTGGTGCTGGGTGACGGACTCGGACTGAATTTGCTGATCGTGGCGGTGCCCGCGGCGCTCGCCGCCTTCTTCGCGGCCCGGGCCGCCGGCCGCCGCCCGCGCCCCTGGACGCTGGTCTGGGCTCTCGGCGGCATCGCTCTGCTCGCCGTACCCGCACTGCGGGACGCCGGGCTGCCGACCTTTCTCGCGGTCGTCTCCGCGCTGGCGCTCGGCTCGCTCGCCCTGCACGGCTGCCGTACCTGGCCCGGTGTCGTGTTCGGCCCGCTTGGCCTGATCGGCTCCCTCGGCCCCGGCATGTTCTGGGGGTGGGCCGGCCTGCGGGCACGCGCCGGAGGATCGCGCGGTCGCGTGATGTCGGCCGTCCGCGCCGTCGCGGTCGCGGTCGTGCTGCTGATCGTCTTCGGCACTCTCTTCGCCAACGCCGACGCGGCGTTCGCCGATCTGCTGGGCCAGTTGACCCCCGACGTCTCGCTCGACGAGGGGCCGTGGCGGTTCGTGGGGTTCGTGGTCGGATCCGTCGGTGCGCTCGCCGCCGCCCACACCGCCGCCGCACCGCTGCGCTGGGACCGGATCACCGTACGTCCCGGACGGGCCCGTGGCCGGATGGAGTGGGCGCTTCCGCTCATCGTCCTCAATCTGCTCTTCGCGGCCTTCATCGCCATCCAGCTCGCCGTGCTCTTCGGCGGGTACGACAAGGTCCTCCGGGAGACCGGCCTGTCGTACGCGGAGTACGCGCGCCAGGGTTTCTGGCAGCTGCTCTGGGCCACCCTGCTCGTCCTGCTCGTGATCGGGCTCGCCCGGCGATGGGCCCCGCGCGACGGAGCCGGAGACGCCGCCCTGGTCCGGGCCGTGCTCGGGGTCCTCTGCACGCTGACCCTGGTCGTGGTGGCAGCGGCGCTGCGCCGGATGGATCTGTACGTCGACGCCTACGGGCTGACCCGCCTGCGGGTCTCGGTGGCGGCGGTGGAGCTGTGGCTCGGTGTGGTGATCGTCCTGATCCTGGTGGCCGGGGCTCTCGGCGGCCGGTGGCTGCCGCGTGCCGTCGCCGCGAGCGCCGGGGCGGCCGTCCTGGCCTTTGGCCTGATTTCGCCGGACGCGCTGGTCGCGGAGCGGAACGTGCAGCGGTACGAGCGTTCGCACAAGATCGACATCGATTACCTCCAGGAGCTCTCGGCCGATGCCGCACCGGCGCTCGACCGGCTCTCCGAGCCGCTGCGTTCGTGCGCCCTGGCCGGCATCGACCGGAATCTCCGGAACGCGTCCGATCCGTGGTACGCGACGAGCTGGTCGGAGAGCAGGGCCCGCGAGATCGTGGCGAAGCGGGAGCTCGACCCGTCCTCCACCTGCTACGGGCTGGGGCGCGAACTCGACAGGCCATGAGCGTCGGTGGGTACGGGACGCGCCTCCGGACGTCCCGTACCCACCGCGGGCGGTACGACGGTCTCTCACGTGTGCGAGGCGTCAACCGCCCACGTGTGTGGGACGTCAACAGCCCACGTGCGTGAGGCGTCAACCGCCGCGCGATTCCGCGGGCTGATTCTCGCCGGTGCCGTCGAGCCGTACGCCCGGTTCGTCACGAGGGCGGTGCACCGAGGTCCCGCGCGGTGAACGGGGCATCCCGCGCGGCGAACCCATGGGGTCCGGCGTCGCGACGCGCGTCCCGATGTCACCGGCGAACACCACGGCCGGTACCCGGTCTGTCGCGTGGCGTTCGGGCGGCGTAACCTGGCTGGTGCCATGCCGTACGAAGCACCCACGCACACTGTCGAGCGCTCGCTGCGCGCCACCACCGAGGCCAGGATCATCGCAGGCGTCGATGAGGTCGGGCGCGGAGCGTGGGCCGGTCCGGTCACCGTATGCGCGGCCGTCACGGGGTTGCGCAGACCTCCGGCCGGCCTCACGGACTCCAAACTCATCAGCCCCAAGCGCCGTACGGAGCTGGCCGATGAGCTGGAGGGCTGGGTCACCTCGCACGCGCTGGGACACGCCTCCCCTGAGGAGATCGACGCCCTGGGGATGACCGAGGCGCTCAGGCTCGCCGCCGTACGCGCCCTGGAGGCGCTGCCGGTGCGGCCCGACGCGGTGATCCTCGACGGCAAGCACGACTACCTCGGAGGACCCTGGCAGGTGCGTACGGTCATCAAGGGCGACCAGTCCTGTGTCTCGGTGGCGGCCGCTTCGGTCCTCGCCAAGGTGCGCAGGGACGCCATGATGGCCGAACTCGGCGCGGGGGCCGAGGAATACGTCCCCTACGCGTTCGGCGCCAACGCGGGCTACCCCTCACCGGTGCACAGAGCGGCACTGGAGGAGTGGGGGCCCACACCGCACCACCGGCTCTCGTGGGCCTATCTCGACGCGCTGCCCCGGTGGCGGCACCTCAAGAAGGTCCGGGTCTCCGCCGAGGCCACCGCTATGGAAAGCGGGGGCCAGCTCGGCTTCGACTTCTGAACTGCCGATTTTCCGGAAGGTCCGACTTCCGGAACTTCCGGTGAACCTTGAATCTGTGTGGCTCGCGCCCTCAGACATGGGTACAAATATCCCCACCTGCCGATGCTTTTCGCACCGGTGTTTGATAGACATCCAGTCATGCCTCTCATCCCTCAGGAGCCTCAGATTCACGAGAGAGCCCAGGGTGCCAGCGCCACTCCGGCCACCGGCCGTACGGCGCCGACCCCTCGTCCTGTACCCGGTCCGCGTCCCGTCCCCGGGCCGCGCTCCGCGACGACACCGCGGCCCGGACGTCCGGGCCCCGGTCCCGCGAGGCCCGCGCCGCCGGCGCAGCGCTCGCACAACTCCGCCGGGCAGCCCCAGGCTTCCGGCGCCACGACTCCTTCCGTCCCTCAGATCCAGCTGATTCCGGCTCCGGCCGGCGGTGCGCTCGATGCCGCCGAGGAAGCGGTCGATCTGCTGCTCGAGGCGGGGCGGGCGCCGGGCGACATCCTGGTGCTCACCACCGGGGAACAACACCCGTGGGCCACCCACGAGCTGTCCTTCGGTGAAGCCTCCTACTGGGCTCAGCACGACGCCCGCGAGGACGTGTTCTTCGCGGACGGCGGCGCCGTCGCCCGCGCGCAGTCACGGCCCGTCGTGGTCGTCGCCGTCAACGGAGGCGGTGACGGCGCCGTCGCCCGGGTGCTTCCGCCGGCCAGGGAGAAGGCCGCCGCACTGCTCGTCGTGTGCGGTGACTCGGAGCGGATCAACACCGTGCTGGGTGCGGGCGTCTGAGCCGTACGACGCCGGTCCCGCCGTGACCCGGCTGCCCGTTCAGGGGGCGGCCGGGCCGCTGTGACGGGCGTGACGTGCGGCGGGCGCCCGGCTGCTCAACGGGCAGCCGTGCGCCGCAGTACCTCCACGGCTCCACCGCCGCCGCGCACCGGAGACGGGTCGGGGTCGGCCACCGTCTCGGCCAGAGCGGTGGGCGGGGTCTCGGAGCTGGGCCGTCGGCCACCGCGGCCTTCGCCCAGCACCTGCCAGCCGCCGCGGGTGAGCGTGATGTACGCGCCACAGCGCAGCCCATGGAGGGTGCAGGCGTCCCGCAGCCCCCACATCCAGGCCCCGTCCTCCTCCGTCCAACGCGCGTCGCCCTCACGGCAGTAGAGCAGGACGGCGGTGCGTACGGGCGTACGGCGGCGCAGGTCGTGCGGGATGACGCGGCGCAGATGCGCCAGCAGCGCGTTGCGGAACTCCCATCCGTCGACCGGCGCGGCACGCGGCGCGAACGAGGCGCTGGCGGCGAGCCGTTCCTCGTGGTCGAGTACGGCCACGACAGCGGTCGACGGGGTCGGCCGGTGCCGGCTGTGCAGACCGCTGACCACCTCACGGGGGTTGCGCAGCAGTGGAATACCCGCCTCCGCCCATTCGGCGGGTTCGAGCATTCTGGCGAGGCGGCTGACGGAGTCGGCGGGTGTGCTGACCGAAGTGTCCGCGGACGGAGCGAATCCGAAGGTCACGTTCCTCCCTTCGCATACGCGCCCACAGTGCGGGCTGGGTCGGACGGGGGCGCGCCGCGGCACGGCCTTGACGGACGGCGAGGGACCGTGCGGGGGCGGTTCCAATTCTCGCTGGCGTATCGGCGTGCGGCAACGAGCAATTGGCACTGTCGTCCGGAATGCGGGGATATGGCAGTCATATCCCCGCCTGAACTCGCCACTGGTGCGGTTATGCGTCATGTCTGAACGGCGAGGACCAGCGGAAACACCCCCTCTGCCCCGGCCTTGCGCAGCAGCCGCGCCGCCACCGCGAGCGTCCAGCCGCTGTCCGAGAGATCGTCGACGAGCAGTACGGGGCCGCCCGCGGAGACCAACGCCTCGGCCAGTTCGGGCGGTACGGTCAGCGTCTCGTGCAGCGCCCGTACGCGCTGTGCGCTGTTGGTGCGGGGGATCCGGGAGTCGGCCGCGCCCGGTGCGTACGCGACCGTGCCGAGCAGCGGCATCCTGCCGACCTCCGCGATCCGGCTGCCGAGCGAGCCCACGAGCCGGGGCCTGCCGTGCGACGCCACGGTGACCACCCCGACGGGCCTGGGCGGCGCGTCGGGCGCGCCGGAGGCCCAACCGCCGGGCCCCTTCGCCCAGTCGGCGAGCACACTCACCACGGCGGTCACCACATCGTCCGGTACCGGGCCGTCAGCGGCCTGTGGCGCGAGCATCGGCCGCAGCCGGTTGCCCCAGCCGATGTCCGACAGCCGGCCGAGAGCCCGTCCCGGGAGGTACTGCTCGCCCTGCGGGATACGTCCCTTGAGGTCGACACCGACGGCGGTGAGCCCGGTCGGCCACATCTTCCGTGGCTCCACCTCCACGCCCGGCCTGCCCAGCTCGCCGCGAGCCGCGTCGAGGGCCGCGGCGGTCACCTTGTCCTCGAACCGCGCCCCCGCGCAGTTGTCGCACCGCCCGCAGGGGGCCGCCTCCTCGTCGTCCAACTGCCGCCGCAGGAACTCCATCCGGCACGCGGTCGACGACGCGTAGTCGCGCATCGCCTGCTGCTCGGCGTCGCGCTGGCGCGCCACCCAGGCGTACCGCTCGGTGTCGTACACCCACGGCCGCCCGGTCGAGGTCCAGCCGCCCTTCACGCGGTGCACCGCCCCGTCCACATCGAGGACCTTGAGCATCGTCTCCAGCCGCGTACGCCGCAGCTCGACCAGCGGCTCCAGGGCGGGCAGCGACAGCGGCCGGTCCGCCCGGCCGAGGACATCGAGCGTGCGCCGGACCAGCTCCTCGGGCGGAAAGGCGACCGAGGCGAAGTACTTCCAGATCGCCTCGTCCTCCCGGCCGGGCAGCAGCAGCACCTCGGCATGCTCCACCCCGCGGCCCGCGCGCCCCACCTGCTGGTAGTAGGCGATGGGGGAGGAGGGCGAACCGAGATGCACCACGAATCCGAGGTCGGGCTTGTCGAACCCCATGCCCAGCGCGGACGTGGCGACCAGCGCCTTGACCCTGTTCGCCAGCAGATCGTCCTCGGCCTGCTGCCGGTCGGCGTTCTCGGTACGGCCGGTGTACGACGCGACCGTGTGCCCGCACTGGCGCAGATACGCCGTGACCTCCTCGGCCGCGGCGACCGTCAGCGTGTAGATGATCCCGGAGCCGGGCAACTCGCCCAGGTGGTCGGCGAGCCAGGCCAGCCGGTGCGCCGCGTCCGGCAGCTTGAGCACATGGAGACTGAGACTCTCCCGGTCCAGCGGCCCGCGCAGCACCAGCGCGTCCGTCCCCGCCCCCGTGCCGAGCTGCTCGGCGACGTCGGCGGTCACCCGGGCGTTCGCCGTGGCGGTCGTGGCGAGGACCGGAACGCCCGCCGGCAGCTCGGCGAGCATCGTGCGCAACCGCCGGTAGTCGGGCCGGAAGTCATGGCCCCAGTCGGAGATGCAGTGCGCCTCGTCGACCACCAGCAGACCGGTGGCAGCCGAGAGCCGGGGCAGGACCTGGTCGCGGAAGTCCGGATTGTTCAGCCGCTCCGGGCTGACCAGCAGGACATCGACTTCACCCGCGGCGATCTCGTCCTGGATCGTCGCCCATTCCTCCGCGTTGGACGAGTTGATCGTCCGCGCGCGGATCCCGGCCCGCGCCGCCGCCTCCACCTGGTTGCGCATCAGCGCGAGCAGCGGCGAGACGATCACCGTCGGGCCCGCGCCGAGCTCGCGCAGCAGGGACGTCGCGACGAAATACACCGCGGACTTGCCCCAGCCCGTGCGCTGCACGACCAGCGCCCTGCGCTTGTCGGCGACGAGCGCCTCGATGGCCCGCCACTGGTCCTCGCGCAGCCGGGCGGTGCCGGTGGTGTCACCGACGAGGCGGGCGAGTACGGAGTCGGCCGAGGCCCGGAGAGCCGTGCGGTCTGCGTTGGTCATGCCCCCATGCAACCCGATGGCTCCGACAAACCGCGAATGCGCCGTCCAGCCTGTGGATAAAGTTATCCACAGGGGTCGCGGGATCCGGCCCGGCGCGGGACCGTCGAGCCATGAACAAGCACCACGAACCGACCGGATCCGCCGACGAGCAGCAGATCACCCTGCGCAGTCCCGCGGAACTCGCCGACGCTCTCCCGTATTTGCTCGGATTCCATCCCTCCGATTCCATCGTCATGGTCGCGCTCCAGGGCGACCGGGGACGCTTCGGCGGACGGCTCAGGCTCGGTATCCCACGCTCGCCGAAGGAATGGCCACCGGTGGCCGATCAGCTCGCCGAGTGTCTGATCGACGGCAGCGAGAAGCGTGGCGGCCGTCCCGAGGGAATCGTCGTCTTCCTCTGCCAGGACCCGGCGGCGGGGGAGACGGGCCGGCAGGTGATGGAGCGGCTGCGCCCCCTCGCGCAGCGGCTGCGCACCGCGTGCGGAAGCCTCGACGTTCCCGTGCACGAGGCGCTCTGTATCTCCGACGGGCGATTCTGGTCCTACTGCTGCCCGGATGTCCGCTGCTGTCCGCCCGAGGGGACCGGGCTGGCCCTGCCCGGTACGTCGGTGATGGCGGCGGCCGCCGCGTACGCCGGTGTCCAGGTACGGGGATCGCTGCGGGAGATGGAAGCCCGCCTGGAGCCCTGGCGCACCCCCGCCGCGGCGGAACAGGAACGGGCGCTGGACGACGCGGGCGCGGCACTCGTGCCCAGGATCCTGGGCGGCGGAAGCCGGGAACGGGTCGGCGAGGAGACACTGCGGCTGGCGCGCGCCCTGATCGGGCGGCTGAGGGAGGCTCCGGACGCGGGCGGGGCCGGCGCGGACACCGAGGACGACCGGCTCATCACCCACGAAGAGGCGGCCACCGTCATTCTCGGACTCCAGGACAGGCAGACCCGCGACCGCGCCGCCGAGTGGATGGAAGGGCCCGAGGCCGCGCCCGCCCTTCGGCTCTGGCGCGCGCTGTCCCGGCGCTGCGTCGGTTCGTACGCCGAGCACGCGACCGCCCCGCTGACCCTGGCCGGCTGGGTCGCCTGGTCGACCGGCGACGAGCCGAGCGCGCGGGTCGCCCTGGGACTCGCGCTGCGGCTCGATCCCCAGTACGTCTTCGCGCGATTGCTCCACCAGGCGTGCAACGAAGGACTGGACCCCGAGACGCTGCGTCGTTGTCTGCGCGAGGAGCGCGGCGCACGGGCGCTGCCGGGCCCGCGCGGGACGAGTGGGCGGCCCAAGCTCCGTCCGGTGCGCCGGCCCGTTCCGCGGAAGGGTCTTCCGCCCAAGGGAGCCGCGTCCGGTGCGCCGGCGGCGCGCGACCGACGCGCCGGGCGCAGCGGCCGGCGCGGGACCAGGAGTGGCCGATGAGAGCCGTGACCCGGCCGCCCGGGCAGCCGTTCACCTCTGTGGCGAAGTTGTACGAGCCGCGCCGCCGTACACAGCGCGGCTCCCCGGAGCGCACAGAAGGCAGAGCAAACCACCCATGGCCCTCACCGCCCTTCCCTCACACACCCCTGGAACGTCGAGCGGCGACCCGTCGCGTGCCGCGCCCTCGCGTGCCGCACCGCCCGGAGCCGTACGGAGCGGCGCCCTGCCGCGCGGCGAGTTGCCCGGCGTGCACCGCACGCTCTTCTGCGTCGCGATGCCGCGTCTCGCCGTCTCGGCCGAGCACGGACAACTCACCGGTCAGGGGCTGGAGGGCTTCTACCAGTCGGGCCGCCGTCTCCTCGCCCGCTGCCTGTTGCGGATCGCCGGACGGGAACCCCTCCCGTTGCAGGGCAGGATGGTCGCCGCCGACCGGGCGCGGTTCAGCGCGGTGGTCCGTACGCCGGCGGACGCCGGACCCGATCCGGAGATCAGCGTCGAACGGCTCCGGGACGCCGACGGCACCGAACGCATCACGCTGCACAACTCGGCCCGCGGAGTCCGCCGGTTCCCGGTGGAGATCACTTTGGGGACGGATCTGGCGCGGCTGGCCGCGATCGCGGTCGGCCGCGCCGGGCCCGAACTCCCGGCGAGCGTCCACGCGGCGGGTCTGCGCTGGGCCGCGGCCGACGGCGGACACGCCGTCGTCTCCGCCGACCCGGCCCCGCGGGACGCGATGGCCTCGGCCGGACTGCTCCGCTGGGACATGGAGCTGGCCCCTGGGGCCTCTCGCACCATCGAGCTGCGGATCCGTACGGACCGGCCCGTGCGGCCGACCGGCCGGACCGCGAGCAATCCCCTGCCGGAGGCGAGCGCCGAGGGCGACGACCCCAGGGTGCGGCCTCTGTTCGCCGCGAGCCTCGACGATCTCAGGGCGCTCCTGCTGCGCGGGCCGGGCGGCTCCACGGATGTCCATCCCGCCGCGGGCGTGCCCTGGCGCTGCGGACCTCCGGCCGCGGAAGCGCTCTGGGCGGTACGGATGGCCCTTCCGCTCGGCACCCGGCTGGCCGCCGGCACGATGCGAACACTCGCCCGCATCCAGTTCCGCGGCCCCGGACGCGACTTCGGGCGCATTCCCGGACCGCTGCGGGACGCCGGGCCCCATCTGCCCCCGAGCTGTACAGGAGTTGAGGCCACACTCGCCTTCCCCGTGGTCCTCGCCGAGGCCCGCCGCTGGGGTCTTCCCGAGAGTGATCTCGCCGAGCTGCTCCCCACGGCGGAGCGCTGTCTGCACTGGCTGCGCACCGCCCTCGGTGCCGACGGGCTGCTCGGGGAGCCGGGCCCCTCCGGGCCACGGCGCGTCGAGACCCAGGCCCACGCGCATCGCGCCGCGCTGCTCGGAGCGGATCTGCTGGAGTCCTGCGGCCGGCCGGGGGCCGACGGCTGGCGGGAATGGGCGGGTGCGCTGCGGCTGCGCTTCCGGCGGACGTTCTGGGCCGACGAGTCCACGGGCGGACGCCCCGCCGCGGCGCGATGGCCCGACGGCCGGCTTCTTCCCCAACCCAGCGCCGGCGCCGCCCATCTGCTGGACACGGGCCTGCTCGGCGGAGGGAAGCGGGCCCCGGGGCTGCTCGACGCGCCGGAGACCGAGCGGCTGGTCGGCATGGTCCGGGGAGCGGACCTCGACTCGGGATGGGGGCTGCGCGGCCTCGGGAGCAAGGAGCCCGGACACAATCCGTTCGGCCACCGCGCGGGGGCGGTACGGGTCCATGAGACGGCCGTCGCGATCGACGGCCTGATCGCGGCCGGATACGAGGAGGAGGCGTTCTCGCTGCTCCGGGGTGTGCTGGACGCGGCGGAGACGTTCGGTCACCGTCTCCCCGAGATGTACGCGGGGGAGCGGCGTACCGCGGGCGGTGCTCCCGTACCGCACCCCGCCGCGTGCCGCCCGGCGGCCGTGGCCGCCGCCGCCGGAATCCATCTGCTGACCGCTCTCGCCGGTATCCGCCCGGACGCGCCCGCGCGCACCGTCGCGTTGCGTCCGGTCCGCAGCGCCCCGCTCGGGGCGCTCCAGCTCACCGGACTACGGGTGGCGGAGGAGCCCTTCTCCGTACGGGTCAGCGGAGCCGGGCTCGGCATGGTCGAGGAGGCGGCCCCCGGTCTCCAACTGGGCGTCTGAGACGGGTACGCCCGAAGTCCCGTCCGCCCGGGAGCGGACGGGACCGCTTCGGACGGACCCGTCTCGGACCCGGCGGGCACGCGGGCCCGGCCCGGGGCGCGGAGATCACGAAGACGGCGGAGGAGACGGCGAAGAAGTAGGCGGCGGGAGAGGCGGAACGAGTGTTTATCGTCAGGCAGACGACTATGATCGCGGCATGTCGCCCTACGACCCGTCGGCCTTCCCCGCGTTCGCTGTCACCGTCGACCTGGTCGTGCTCACCGTGCGCCGCCACGCGCTCTGCGCGCTGGTGGTACGGCGCGGAGAGTCGCCGTTCCAGGGCCGGTGGGCGCTGCCCGGTGGTTTCGTCAGGGCGGACGAGGACCTCGCCGGCGCGGCGGCGCGCGAACTCACCGAGGAGACCGGCCTGTGCGCGCACGACCCGGTCTCCCCGGCGCCCGGGAACGCCGCCCATCTCGAACAGCTCGCCACCTACGGGGATCCCGGGCGCGATCCCCGTATGCGGGTGGTCAGCGTGGCTCATCTGGCGCTCTCGCCCGACCTTCCCGCGCCCCGCGCCGGAGGTGACGCCAACAGCGCCCGCTGGGCCCCGGTGGACGCGCTGCTCCACCAGGAGGGCGGTTTCGCCCGCGAGGACGAACAGCCCGCCCAACTCGCCTTCGACCACGCCCGGATCCTCGCGGACGGGGTGGAACGGGCCCGTTCCAAGATCGAGTACTCCTCGCTCGCCACCGCGTTCTGCCCCTCCGAGTTCACCGTCGGTGAGCTGCGCCGGGTGTACGAGGCGGTGTGGGGCGTGGCGCTCGATCCACGCAACTTCCACCGCAAGGTGACCGGCACTCCGGGATTCCTCGTGCCGTCGGGCGGGACCACGACCCGGCAGGGCGGCAGGCCCGCGCAGTTGTTCCGGGCCGGCGGGGCGACCGTACTCAACCCGCCGATGCTGCGCCCGGAGGTCTGACGGGGGCCACGTGCCGGACGTCTGACACCCGGAGACGCCACCCTGCGCCACAAGTCGGACATGTCGCGTTATCTTGCTGCGGTACCCGCCCTGCCGCCGAGCGGTCTCACCTCCCCGCGAGAGAAGCGATGCTCCAGGCCATCGGACTGACCAGCAACCCCCGTCGAGACCTCCCGCCCGCTGTGGACGATCTGACCTTCGAGGCGCGGTCCGGCTCCGTCACGGCGCTTCTCGGCGCCCCCGGCGCGGGCAAGACCACCGCGCTCCGGCTGATGCTCGAACTCGAACCAGGTCGCGGAGTCACCTACTTCCGCGGTCGCACCCTCCACCGCATCGCCCATCCCGCACGCGAGATCGGGGTGCTCCTCGGGGACGTGCCGGGCCATCCCGCGCGCTCCGTCAAGGGCCAGCTCCGGATGCTCTGCGCCGCCGCGGGAGTGCCCGCCTCACGCGCCGACGAACTCCTCGACGTCGTCGGGCTCGGCGGTCTGCGCGACGAACGGCTCGGCTCGCTCTCGGTCGGCATGGACCGCAGACTCGGGCTCGCCTCCGCGCTGTTGGGGGATCCGCACACGCTGCTGCTCGACGCGCCGTCCGCCGAGCTGTCACCCCGCGAGAACAGCTGGCTGTTCGGACTGCTGCGCGCGCACGCCGACCACGGCGGCACCGTTCTCTACACCACGCAGGACGCCAAGGAGGCCGCGCGCACGGCCGACCATGTCGTCACCCTCGACGAGGGCCGTCTCGTCGCCGACCAAGACGTGGCCTCCTTCGCCCGTACCCGGCTGCGCCCCCGCGTCGCCGTCAGGACTCCGCACGCCGCCCGTCTCGCCGACGCGCTCAGCCGCGAGGCCCGCGCGGACCGGCGCTCCGTCGAGGTGGTCTCCGAGCCCGGCGTGGGCAGTCTGCTCACCGTCTACGGCAGCAGTTGCCCGGAGATCGGGGAGACCGCCTTCCGCAACGGCGTCCTCGTCCACCAGCTCGCCGACGAGTTCGGCGACACGGGTCCCGCGCCGGTTTCCGTACCGGTGCCGTCCCCGGCCCCCGCCTACGACTCCGCCTTCGAGCCGGCTTTCGAGCCCGACCGCGCCTACGGCTACGAGGGCGGACCCGACCACGGCCATGAGGACGGCGACTCCCGGCAGCACGACCGCGGTCCGCTCCCGGCACCGCTGTCGTCGGGGCCGGTGCGCAGTCCGCTCCGGCCGCTGCGCTACGAACTCCGCCGCATGTTCGGGATCCGCACCACCGCACTGATCGCCATCGCCGTCCTCGTCACGTCCGTGGCCCTCGCCGTGCCGCTCGCCCGTACCGGCAGGACCCCGCTCTCCGGTCTGCTCGCCGCCTGGCCCGCGATCCTGCCCCTGCCGCCCGCGGCCCTCGGCGCGGGGCTGCTCGGCGCGTACTCGTTCGGTGAGGAGTTCCGCTATCCCGCGCTCGCCGGCGCACGCGGTACCGTCCCGCGACGCCTCGGTCTGCTCCTCGCCAAGCTCGTCGTGACAGCGGCGGCGGCGCTGGCGCTCGCGTTCCTGACCGTGGCCGCCGACGCCGGGGCCCTGCGCCTGGTGTACGGCGCCGACGCTGTGCCCGTCCCGGGCAACTGGTTCGCGCTGAGCGCCGGTTGGGCCGGGCTGACCGTCGGCTGCGCCTGGGCGGGGCTGCTGGGGGCCGGGGTCTTCCGGATCACGGTCGCGGGCGTGACCGTGGTCGTCGCCGTACCGACCCTCGTCGTACCCCTGGTTCAGCGGGCGCTCGCCGGTCCGTCCACGCGTTCGGCCGTCGGACTCCCGGGCCGGTTGCGCGAGCTGGCCTGGCTGGACTGGCCGCGTCAGGCCGACCACTGGCTGATGGCCACGTTCAGACTCGTCGCCCAACCGGTCGCCGCGGCCCTGACGTTGTCGCTCTCGGCCCTGCTCTGCGCATATCTGCTCACCGGCCTTCGCCGTAGGGCCCGTTGATGACCGCGGAACGACCGGACCGTTCCCAGGTGTTCGCAACTCCCCTGACAGCGTCCGCTTCTTTCCGATAAGGCGTCAATCGAGGGGCGAGCGCCGATCACCCTTTCGTGTGCTTTTCACCAAAGACCTCAAGGGTCGTGGAAGCAACGCCGACAAAGGATGCGTGAGTACCCTTGCGCACACCATGATGACCGCCGCCCGTTCCGTCGAGTCCGGCCTCGCCGAGCCGGGTGAACTCGACCGCTACCCCTTCGCGGAGGCGCCCGGCGCCGACCGCGTCGCCGCCCCCGTCTGGGAGGGCGCAGACACCGACTTGGGCCGGGTGGGACGACGTACGACGAGCAGCCGCGGCCGCGGGCTGCACGGCCAACTCGTCCAGCAGCTCGGCCAGATGATCGTCTCCGGTGATCTGGGCGCCGACCGGCCGCTCGTACCCGAGGAGATCGGCCAGCGCTTCGAGGTCTCCCGCACGGTGGTGCGGGAGTCGCTGCGCGTGCTGGAGGCCAAGGGCCTGGTGAGCGCCCGGCCCAATGTCGGTACCCGTGTCCGTCCGGTGAGCGACTGGAATCTGCTCGACCCCGACATCATCGAGTGGCGCGCCTTCGGGCCGCAGCGCGACGATCAGCGCCGCGAGCTGAGTGAGCTGCGCTGGACGATCGAGCCCCTCGCGGCGCGGCTGGCGGCCGGCCATGGCCGGGCCGATGTCCAGCAGCGGCTCTCCGACATGGTGGGGATCATGAGCCACGCCCTCGCGCAGGGTGATTCGATCACCTTTTCGCGTGCGGACGCCGAATATCACTCCCTGCTGATCCAGCTCGCCGGCAACCGCATGCTGGAGCATCTCTCGGGGATCGTCTCGGCGGCCCTCCAGGTCTCCGGCGGCCCGGTCACCGGATGCGACCGGCCCACCGAGGCGTCGCTCTCCCACCACGCGCGGATCGTGGACGCGCTCGCCGCCGGTGACGCGCACGCCGCCGAATCGGCCATGCGCCAACTGCTCACCGTCCAGCCTGAAGTGGAGCGCGTCGTTCCGGCACCGCGCGAGCACTGAGCGCCGCCGAAGGCCGGGCATAGGGGATGTACGCATCGTGTGTCGCCGGACCCGGGGGGTCCGGCGACGCGATTGTGGGGCCTTAAATCCCCCTTCTGGTCATTTGTCGCAAATGGAGTGTGACTCGGGCCACGTGGAATGGGCGTAACACTCCTGGAGACAGCGCGATGACCTAAGAGGTGACAGCCGAGGAGGGAATACGTCCGCCACGCATGGCGCTGTATTCACCTCCGAGGCCCAAGCCCGCGCCGTCGGCACATCCCCAGTCGACGGTCGTCGGCTCCGGCCCGATCCTGGGCGGGGCCGGAAGCCGTTTCCATCGTTCCGAGAGGTTGTTCGTGTCGGCCAGCACATCCCGTACGCTCCCGCCGGAGATCGCCGAGTCCGAGTCTGTGATGGCGCTCATCGAGCGGGGAAAGGCTGATGGGCAGATCGCCGGCGATGACGTGCGTCGGGCCTTCGAGGCCGACCAGATTCCGCCAACCCAGTGGAAGAATGTTCTGCGCAGCCTCAACCAGATCCTCGAGGAAGAGGGTGTGACGCTGATGGTCAGTGCCGCGGAGTCGCCGAAGCGCACCCGCAAGAGCGTCGCAGCGAAGAGCCCGGTCAAGCGCACCGCCACCAAGACCGTCGCGGCCAAGACGACCACGACGAGGACCGTCGCGGCCGCCACCTCGGCTCCGGCGGCAGAGATCGTGGAAGCCGCGGCCGATGAGGCCGGAGCCCCCGCCAAGAAGGCGGCCGCGAAGAAGACCGTGGCCAAGAAGGCCACGGTCAAGAAGACCGCCGCGAAGAAGACGACGGCCAAGAAGGCCGTCGGCAAGAAGGACTCCGACGAGGCCGCCGACGGCGAAGAGCCCACCGATGAGGTGCAGGGCGGCAAGGGCGAGGAGGAGGAGACCGAGGGCGAGAACAAGGGCTTCGTACTCTCCGACGACGACGAGGACGACGCGCCGGCCCAGCAGGTCGCCGTCGCCGGTGCCACCGCCGACCCGGTCAAGGACTATCTGAAGCAGATCGGCAAGGTCCCGCTCCTCAACGCGGAGCAGGAGGTCGAACTCGCCAAGCGCATCGAGGCCGGTCTCTTCGCCGAGGACAAGCTGGCCAACTCCGACAAGCTCGCGCCGAAGCTCAAGCGCGAGCTGGAGATCATCGCCGAGGACGGCCGCCGGGCCAAGAACCACCTGCTGGAGGCCAACCTCCGACTGGTGGTCTCGCTGGCCAAGCGTTACACCGGCCGCGGCATGCTCTTCCTGGACCTGATCCAGGAGGGCAACCTCGGTCTGATCCGCGCGGTCGAGAAGTTCGACTACACCAAGGGCTACAAGTTCTCCACGTACGCCACCTGGTGGATCCGTCAGGCGATCACCCGCGCCATGGCCGACCAGGCCCGCACCATCCGTATCCCGGTGCACATGGTCGAGGTCATCAACAAGCTCGCGCGTGTGCAGCGCCAGATGCTCCAGGACCTGGGCCGCGAGCCCACCCCGGAGGAGCTGGCCAAGGAACTCGACATGACCCCCGAGAAGGTCATCGAGGTCCAGAAGTACGGCCGTGAGCCGATCTCGCTGCACACCCCGCTGGGCGAGGACGGCGACAGCGAGTTCGGAGACCTCATCGAGGACTCCGAGGCGGTCGTGCCGGCCGACGCCGTGAGCTTCACGCTCCTCCAGGAGCAGCTGCACTCGGTGCTCGACACGCTCTCCGAGCGTGAGGCGGGCGTGGTCTCCATGCGCTTCGGTCTCACGGACGGCCAGCCCAAGACGCTGGACGAGATCGGCAAGGTCTACGGCGTGACGCGTGAGCGCATCCGCCAGATCGAGTCCAAGACGATGTCGAAGCTGCGCCACCCCTCGCGTTCGCAGGTTCTGCGCGACTACCTGGACTAGGCCCAGGTACCTGGAGCAGGCGCGGGCGCTCCCGAGGGGGCGCGCGAAGCACGAGTGAAGGCCCGGATGCCACCGAGGATCCGGGCCTTCGCGTTGTGCGCGGGAGTGCGAGACTCGATCGGTGGGATGACTCTGGGTAGATCGGAGTCCACCGGAGAGTCAGGAGACTGTATGCGTCGTTCCGTAGCCCGAGTGCTGACCGGAGGACTGGCCGTGATCACCACGGGGGCGGTGCTGCCACTCGTCGCGCCTGTCTCCGCCGCCGCCGATCGGGTGATCGTCGGCGGCCAGGCGGTGCGGATCGCCGACAGCCCATGGGTCGTGGCGCTGGCCAGTCGTGACCGCTTCGGGGGTACCCGTGCGGGCCAGTTCTGCGGAGGCGTGGTGGTGGCGCCGACGAAAGTGCTGACCGCCGCCCATTGTGTGGGCCGGGACGTCCTCGGGGCGGCCCCGAAGGACGTACCGGACCTCCGGGTCATCGCGGGCCGTGAGCGGCTGCGGGGGCCCGGCGGGCGCGAGGTCGCCGTACGGTCCGTCCAGGTGGATCCGGCGTACGAGCCGCGCACGAACCTGGCGGACCTCGCCGTGCTGACGCTCGCGCGCGCCCTGCCCGAGGAGTACACGATCCGGCCGGCGGAGCGGGGCGACCCGGCCTCGGCGCCGGGCACCGACGCGGCGGTCTACGGCTGGGGTGACACCTCGGGCAACGCCGACTACGCGCAGGTGCTGCGCTCCGCGCCTGTGAAGGTCTTGCCGGACTCCAGCTGCGAGCGGGCCTACCCGGGAGGCTCAGGGGACCGTTACGAGGCCTCCACGATGCTCTGTGCGGGCGATCCCCGGGGCGGGCATGACGCGTGCCAGGGCGACAGTGGCGGGCCGCTGGTGGCCCAGGGGCGGCTTATCGGGCTCGTCTCCTGGGGGAGCGGCTGTGGGCTCGCCGACAGTCCGGGCGTCTACACCCGGATCACCATGGGCGCGCAACCCGTCGCCGACGCGGTCGGAGCACGGGCCCCACGATGACGGGCGGCCCGCGCCGATCGTCGTGCTCCTCCCGTGATCGGAACGGGCACGGCTGATCGGAACGGGCATGACGGGCCCGGACCGGCATGACGGCCGGGACCGGCACGACGACGAGAACGGGCGGTCACCCTGCGGTACAGGGGTGGCCGCCCGTCGGCCGGCTCGGGGCCGACCCTTGGCTCGTCGTGGATGCGAGGTGTCAGTGTTCCTCTTCACCGCCGCCGGCCGGTACGGCCGTCAGTCGGTCGGTCTCATCCTGTATTTCCGCGGCGATCTTCTTGAGTTCCGGCTCGAACTTGCGTCCATGGTGGGCGCAGAAGAGCAGTTCACCACCGCTGGACAGGAGGACGCGCAGATAGGCCTGGGCGCCGCACCGGTCGCAGCGATCAGCCGCGGTCAGCGGGCTCGCGGGGGTCAGAACAGTAGTCACGTCGCCTCTTCTCTAGCTCGACGAGCTGTCGTACCAGGGTCAACATCCAACCAGGCCGAAAACGTTCCCGCTCCCGGCTTTTCCTCGAAAATTTCTTCCGTTGTGGCTGACTGCTGACGATTGGCGGCGAATGGGCCGTATTGCTCGCGGGGCTTCGCACTACGGGTTTCGCGTTGCTTGACGTTGCTTGTCAGGGGGATCGCCCTCGCCGGCCGGCTTGCCGGTTTGTTGATGAGGACGTGCCCGGAGCCTAAATGGTTCATGCCTGGAAGGGAACGTGATGTGTGCTTCACTCCATCGAAGGATCGAACACCTATGCGACCTTGGACTAGCATGAGAATTCGCGAGGGTGGCGTGACAACGGCTCTACCAGGCCTCTGTACCCTCTGACCGGTGACAGACGCCGGGCCTTTACCCCACGGGGGCCCATCTCAAATTCAGCGAGGAGCGAACCGCGTGACCGCCGATACGTCCGTGCCGTCCACTGCGCTGCTGACAGCAGACCGTGACGGCTCCAACTACACCGCGCGGCACCTGCTCGTCCTTGAAGGGCTCGAAGCGGTCCGCAAACGCCCCGGAATGTATATCGGCTCGACCGACAGCCGCGGCCTGATGCACTGCCTCTGGGAGATCATCGACAACTCGGTCGACGAGGCCCTGGGCGGCTACTGCGACCACATCGAGGTGATCCTCCACGAGGACGGCTCGGTGGAGGTCAAGGACAACGGCCGCGGCATCCCCGTCGACGTCGAGCCCAAGACCGGCCTCTCCGGTATCGAGGTCGTGATGACCAAGCTGCACGCCGGCGGAAAGTTCGGCGGCGGCTCGTACGCCGCGTCGGGCGGTCTGCACGGCGTGGGCGCCTCCGTCGTCAACGCCCTCTCCGCCCGGCTGGACGTCGAGGTGGACCGCAACACCACGCACTCGATCAGCTTCCGCCGCGGTGTCCCCGGAATGTTCACCGAGCAGGGCCCCGACAGCCCCTTCGATCCCGCGAGCGGGCTCCGCAAGGGCAAGCGGGTGCCCAAGGGCCGTACCGGCACGCGCGTGCGCTACTGGGCCGACCGGCAGATCTTCCTCAAGGACGCCAAGCTCTCCCTGGAGACGCTCCACCAGCGTGCCCGGCAGACCGCCTTCCTGGTCCCCGGACTGACGATCGTCGTCAGGGACGAGCGGGGTCTGGGCGAGGGCGAGGGCGGCGGCGTCAGCGAGGAGACGTTCCGGTTCGACGGCGGCATCAGTGAGTTCTGTGAATATCTCGCGCAGGACAAGGCCGTCTGCGATGTGCTGCGGCTGACCGGACAGGGCACCTTCAAGGAGACCGTGCCGGTCCTGGACGACCGCGGGCACATGACCCCCACCGAGGTCACCCGCGAGCTGGGCGTCGATGTCGCCCTGCGCTGGGGCACCGGATACGACACCACCGTCAGGTCGTTCGTGAACATCATCGCCACCCCCAAGGGCGGCACCCATGTGAGCGGATTCGAGCGTTCTCTGACCAAAACGGTCAATGAGGCGCTGCGCTCGGCGAAGATGCTGCGCGTCGCGGAGGACGACGTCGTCAAGGACGACGCCCTGGAGGGCCTCACGGCCGTGGTCACGGTGCGGCTCGCCGAGCCGCAGTTCGAGGGCCAGACCAAGGAGGTCCTCGGTACGTCCGCGGCCAACCGGATCGTCGCCAACGTCATCGCCAAGGAGCTCAAGGCGTTCCTGACCTCGACCAAGCGCGACGCCAAGGCGCAGGCCCGCGCCGTGCTGGAGAAGGCCGTCGCCGCCGCCCGTACGCGGATCGCGGCCCGCCAGCACAAGGAGGCACAGCGCAGGAAGACGGCGCTGGAGTCCTCCTCGCTGCCGGCCAAGCTCGCCGACTGCCGCAGTGACGACGTGGAACGCAGCGAGCTGTTCATCGTGGAGGGCGACTCCGCGCTCGGTACGGCCAAGCTCGCCAGGAACAGCGAGTTCCAGGCACTGCTGCCGATCCGGGGCAAGATCCTCAACGTCCAGAAGTCGTCCGTCTCCGACATGCTCAAGAACGCCGAGTGCGGGGCGATCATCCAGGTCATAGGGGCGGGCTCGGGCCGGACCTTCGACATCGACGCCGCCCGCTACGGAAAGATCGTGCTGCTGGTCGACGCCGACGTCGACGGCGCCCATATCCGCTGTCTGCTGCTCACGCTCTTCCAGCGCTACATGCGGCCGATGGTGGAGGCGGGCCGGGTCTTCGCCGCCGTGCCGCCGCTGCACCGGATCGAGCTGGTCCAGCCCAAGAAGGGCCAGGACAAGTACGTCTACACGTACTCGGACAATGAGCTGCGGCAGACGCTGCTGGAGTTCCAGCGCAAGAACGTGCGCTTCAAGGATTCCATCCAGCGCTACAAGGGCCTCGGCGAGATGGACGCCGACCAGCTGGCGGAGACCACGATGGACCCCCGCCACCGCACTCTGCGGCGGATCAACATCGGGGACCTGGAGTCGTCCGAGCAGATCTTCGATCTGCTGATGGGCAATGAGGTGGCTCCCCGCAAGGAGTTCATCACCAGCTCCGCGGCGACGCTGGACCGCTCGCGCATCGACGCCTGAGGCGGACGCCCGGGACTTTTGACGTGCGGTCTCCACCCACGGGTGGAGACCGCACTTCCACCCGCGGTCAACCTCCGCGCCGATGATCTGACCTGGTGCTTCTCCGTAGCGTCGAAGTCGTTGAACTTCTTCGTCCCCGGAGGCCCTGATGTCCTCGCTCGTCAATGTGCTGGTGGCCGTCGCGGTGGTCGCCCTGATCGCCGCCCGCCAGATCAAGCCCCAGCGGGTCACCGCCGACGGGCACCGCTGGCTGGTGCTGCCCGTCATCCTGGTCGTGATCGCACTGGGCCGGCCCGGCCTCCTCGACGCGCGGGACCTGTCGCTGTCGGCGCTGCTGCTCGGCGCCGAACTGGTCGTGGGGGCACTGATGGGCGTCGGCTGGGCCCGTACCAGCCGTATCTGGACCGAGCGGGACGGCTCGGTGTGGTCGAAGGGCACGAAGGCCACCGCCGGGGTCTGGATCGCCGGTATCGCCCTGCGGCTGGGGCTCGTGGGCGTCGGCGCGCTGATCGGGGTCCATCAGGGCACCGGGGCGATCCTGCTCGCGCTCGCCGCCTCGGTGCTGGTCCGCAGGGGTCTGCTGGTGCGGCGGGCCCGCGCGGGCGGGGCGTCGTACGGTGACGGCGTAGCCGCCGCACCCTGGAAGGACCGTGTGTGACCCCCGAGGCCTGGACGGACTGGCCCTCCCGGGAGGCTCTCTCCCGGGAGCGCCGCACCGACGCCCGGCGATGGCTGAGCCGCGGCGTACGTGTGCTGGCCCTCGGCGCCCTGATGTGGTCCACCTTCAGCGAGCGCCATGTGGCCGGCTGGGCCGCGGTCGCGGCCGTCGCCGGGGTGCTCCTCACCGGGCTCCTCGTCCGGTGCTTCTTCCGCACCACGCTGCGCAACGATCTCTGGCCTTCGGTCGGGCTGCTCGTCCTGCTGATGGGCGGGACGATCGCCGCGCGGCACGGCGGGTTCGAGATCGCGGCGACGGTGCTGTGGAGCGGCTGCGCGATCGTCGCCATGGAACGGCTGCCGCTCGTCGCCGCGCTGCCCACCACCCTCGCCGCCCTCGGCGGCCTCGTGGCGTACGACCAGGACCACTGGCTCACCACGACGATCACCACCGCCGGGCTGCTCCTCGGCGGATACGTCCTGCGGCTCGACGCGGAGGCGCGCGGCAACGCCCAGCGGCTGCTGGCCCAGGAACGCGCCGCCCACGCCGCCGAGGCGGAGTCGGCCGCCCTCGCGGAGCGGGCCAGGATCGCCCGGGACATCCATGACGTCCTGGCGCACAGCCTCTCCGCGCAGCTCGTCCATCTGGAGGCGGCGCGGCTGCGGATCGAGAGCGAGCCGCACAGCCCGTTCCGCGACCAGATCCTGGAACGGGTCGTCGCCGCGCGCTCCATGGCGCGCGAAGGGCTCGCCGAGACCCGCCAGGCGCTCTCCGCGCTGCGCGGCGAGATGGCACCTCTCGGCGACTATCTGCGCGAACTGGCCGCGATGGACGGCGCCGAGGTCGAGATCGGCGGCGAGCCGCGGCCACTGCCGGCGGAGGCGTCCCAGACGGTGCGCCGGGTGGTGCAGGAGGCGCTGACCAACGTACGGAAACACGCCCCGGGCGCGCGGGTGCTGATCCGGCTCACCTACGGCGCGGACGAGGTGACACTGGAGGTACGGAACACCGGCGGGAAGGGCGCGGCCCCGGCCGGGCTGGGCGCGTCGGGCTCCGGGTACGGTCTGCTGGGGATGAGGGAGCGCGCCGAACTGCTCGGCGGCACTCTGGAGGCCGGCCCCGGAGGCCCCGGAGACCCCGGCGAGAAGGGTTTCAGCGTGCGTTTGCGAGTGCCGGCATGACGGCGAGGGTGATCGTCGCCGATGACCAGGCCGTGGTGCGCGAGGGCATCGTGATGCTGCTCGGGCTGCTGCCGGGGATCGAGGTCGTCGGCGCGGCGAGGGACGGCGAGGAAGCCGTGGCCCTCGTGGCCGAACTCGCTCCCGATGTGGTGCTGATGGATCTGCGGATGCCGCGCTGCGACGGCGTGGAGGCCACGCGCCGTATCCGCGCGGAGCACCCGGGCACGCAGGTCGTGGTGCTCACCACGTACGCCGACGACGACTCGCTGTTCGCCGCGCTGCGGGCCGGCGCCCGCGGCTATCTCACCAAGGACGCCGGGGGCGAGGAGATCGTCCGGGCCGTCGACGACGTCCTGGCGGGGCAGGCCGGGCTGGCGCCCGCCGTGCAGCGCCGGCTGCTGGAGCGGGTCACGGCCCCGCCCGCGGAGCCCGCCCCCGCGGAACTGCCCGACGGGCTCACCGCCCGCGAGGCGGAAGTGCTCTCGCTGGTCGCCGAGGGGCTCTCCAACAAGGAGATCGCCCAGCGGCTGCACATCGGGGCGGCCACGGTGAAGACCCATATCAACAACCTCTTCGCCAAGACCGGTGTGCGCGACCGCGCGCAGGCCGTGCGCTACGCCTATCAGCGCGGACTCATCCGGCCACCCGGGACATCCATCACCTGATGGAGTGAAGCCGGGGGAGAGAGGAGTCCGGGATCCGCCCACTCTGCCCATCCTTCTTGCACGCGGCCGAAACGGTTCGCCGACAAGGAGAGTTGACCGGTGGAGAAGCAGGAACGGCGTCACGCCGCAGCGGTGCGGCTCGGCGATCCGTGGTGTGAGGCACTGTCCCCGGAGTGGGGCGAGTGGGCCGCTACGGGCGGCTCCTCGGCACCGGCCGCGCAGGTCCCCGGGCAGGTCCCCGGGGCTCCGGGCGGCGTGAGCGAGGCCGCCGGAATCTACGCGGAGATCCAGCGCGGCGCGGCCTTCCAGGAAGTGCGCGGCCGGTACCGCCGGTTCGTCGTCCCCGCCTCGCTCGCCTTCCTCGGCTGGTACCTGGCGTATGTGGTGGCGGCGACGGCCGCGCCGGGGCTGATGGCCCGGCCGGTCGCGGGCGCGGTGAATGTGGCGATGGTCGCGGGTCTCGGCCAGTTCCTCTCCACCTTCCTGCTGACCTGGGCGTACGCCCGCCATGCCCGGCTGCACCGGGACCGCGCGGCGCTCGAACTGCGCTGGGCCGTGTTCGACCGGCGTACGCCCGGCGCGGAGGGGGACGGCCGGTGAGCGGCGGCCACCAGACCCTCGCGCTGCTGCTGTTCAGCACGTTCGTCGCGGTCACGCTGGGGATCACCACCTGGGTGAGCCGCCGTCGGCGGGGTTCCGCCGAGGAGTTCTACGCGGGCGGCCGGCTCTTCTCGCCCATGGAGAACGGATTCGCCATCTCCGGGGACTACCTGTCCGCGGCCTCCTTCCTCG
This sequence comes from Streptomyces sp. L-9-10, assembly GCF_004151105.1. Lineage (GTDB taxonomy): Bacteria > Actinomycetota > Actinomycetes > Streptomycetales > Streptomycetaceae > Streptomyces. Next base: position 177,510 of record NZ_PHRF01000172.1, on the reverse strand, counting down.
GGATCTCGGGCCTGATCGCGCTCTTCGGCTACGACGGCCTGCTCTACTCGGTCGGCTTCCTCGTCGGCTGGCTGGTCGTGCTCTTCCTGGTGGCCGAACTCGTCCGCAACGTCGGCCGGTTCACCCTCGCCGACGTGGTCGCGGCCCGGATGCGCGAACGCCCCGTACGGATCGCCGCGGGCACCGCCTCGCTCACCGTCTCCGTGCTCTACCTGGTCGCGCAGATGGTCGGCGCGGGCAGCCTGGTCGCGCTGCTGCTCGGCGGCACGAGCGGCGCGGCGCGCACCTGGACCGTGATCGGCGTGGGCGCGCTGATGGTCGTCCACGTCTCGCTCGGCGGGATGCGCGCCACCACCTGGATCCAGATCGTCAAGGCCGTCCTGCTGATGGCCGGCGCGATCGCGCTGACGGTGCTCGTCCTGGTCCGTTTCCACGGGAACGTCAACGACCTGCTGAACACGGCGGCGGCGCAGAGCGGCCACGGCAAGGACTTCCTCGCGCCGGGACTGCGGTACGGCGGGGACTGGACGGCGCGGATCGACTTCATCAGCCTCGGGCTCGCGCTCGTCCTCGGCACGGCAGGACTGCCGCACATCCTGTCGCGCTTCCATACCGTGCCGACCGCGCTCGCCGCCCGCCGTTCGGTGGTCTGGTCCATCGGGCTGATCGGCGGCTTCTATCTGATGACGATCGTGCTCGGGTTCGGCGCGGCGGCACTGGTCGGCACGGACGCGGTACGTGCCTCCGACGCGGCCGGGAACACGGCGGTCCCGCTGCTCGCCCTCGATCTCGGCGGCGGGGCGGGATCGACCGGTGGAACGGTGCTCTTCGCGGTGGTCGCGGCGGTCGCCTTCGCGACCATCCTCGCCGTCGTCGCGGGCATCACGCTCGCCTCCTCGGCCTCCGTCGCCCATGACCTCTACGCCTCGCTCAAGCGCGCGCACACCGAAGAGCGTGACGAGGTGGCCGTGGCGCGGCTGGCGGCGGCCGGAATCGGCGCGGTGGCGATCGCGCTCAGCCTGCCGGCCCAGAACCTGAACGTGGCCTTCCTCGTCGGGCTCGCCTTCGCGGTCGCGGCCTCGGCGAATCTGCCCGTACTGCTCTACTCGCTGTTCTGGCGGAACTTCACCACGCGGGGCGCGGTCTGGTCCGTGTACGGCGGGCTGATCCCGGCGGTCCTGCTGATGGTGGTCTCGCCGGTGGTCTCGGGGAGCCCCGAATCGATCCTCCCCGGCGCCGACTTCGCGTTCTTCCCGCTCCAGAACCCCGGTGTGGTCTCGATCCCGCTGGGCTTCCTCGCGGGCTGGCTCGGTACGGTCACCTCCACCGAGCCGCCGGACGCGGCCAGGCACGCGGAGACCGAGGTCAGGTCGCTGACCGGGGCGGGAGCGGTCTGAGGGCGGGAACGGCCGAGAGCGGCGCCGGTGAAGCGGCCCGTGGCCGGGGACCCAGGCCTTGGACCCGGGCCGGGGACCGGACCGGTCCCGGCGGCGGGCTTCTCAGCCGCTCGTCGCCCAGGCGTACCGGTGCTCCGGCCGCCCCGTCTCCCCGTACCGCAGCGTGAGCCGTACCCGCCCGGCCCGCTCCAGCAGCTTGAGATAGCGCTGCGCGGTCTGCCGGCTCATGCCCGCGCGCTCCGCGATCTCCTGCGCCGAGAGCGGTCCGTCGGCGCCCATCAGCACCTTGCGCACCACCTCGGCGGTGGTGGGGGAGTGGCCCTTGGGAAGAGCCGGGGCGCTCGCCGCGGAGAGCGCCCCGAACATCCGGTCCACCTCCGACTGTTCCGCCTCGCCGCCGCCCTCCAGGGTGCGGCGGAGCGTCGCGTACGCCTCCAGCTTGGCCCGCAGCCCGGCGAAGTTGAAGGGTTTGACCAGGTACTGGAGCGCGCCGTGGCGCATCGCGGACTGGACGGTGGCGACATCGCGCGCCGCCGTCACCATGATCACGTCGGTCTGATGGCCGAGGCGCCGCAACTCCCGTACCACCGCGAGCCCGTTCTCGTCCGGCAGATAGTGGTCGAGCAGGATGAGATCGACGGGATGACCGGCGATCCGGTCCAGGGCCTCGGCTGCCGTGTGGGCCTGGGCCACCACCCGGAAGCCCGCGACCTTGGCCACATAGGCCGTATTGATCTGCGCGACCCGGATGTCGTCGTCCACGACCAGTACGTCGATCATCGCGTCTCCCCTGCCGTGGCCTGCTCACGGGCCGTCCCGGGCGCTGTGCCGGATCCCGTGGTCCCGTCCGGCTCCATGGTCCCGCCCGGTCCGTCCTCCGTCAGCGCCTCCGGCAGCACGACCGTGAACTCCGCACCACCGTGCGCCCCCGCGCCGACCCGTGCGCTGCCGCCCTGCCGTTCGGCGAGTCTGCGCACCAGGGCCAGCCCGAGGCCGCGTTTGCCGTGGGCCGGTGGCTCCTTGGTCGACCAGCCCTCGGAGAAGACCAGTTCGCGCTGGTCGGGCGGGACGCCGGGGCCGCTGTCGGAGATCACGAGCACGACCGTACGGCCTTCGGCGCGCAGTTCCACCTCGATCCGCGGGTCCTCCGAGCCGGCCGCCGCGTCCAGCGCGTTGTCGACGAGGTTGCCGACGACCGTGACCAGACCCTGCGGGTCGATCAGCCGGTCCGGCAGCAGCGTGCCGGGGGAGAGCCGCAGCGAGACGCCCCGCTCCGCGGCGACCGTGGCCTTGCCGACCAGCAGCGCGGCCGGCAGCGGATCGTGGATCCGCTCGGTGATCTGCTCGGCGGTGGCCCGGTGCACCCCGACGACCTCGGTGACGAACTCCACCGCCTCCTCGTGCATCTCCAGCTCCAGCAGCCCCAGCAGCGTATGCATCCGGTTCGCGTGCTCGTGGTCCTGGGCGCGCAGGGCGTCGATCAGCCCCTTGGTGGCGTCCAGCTCCCGGCCGAGCCGCTCCAGCTCCGTACGGTCGCGGAAGGTCACGACGGCGCCCCCGTCGTCGGTGGGCATCCGGTTGGCGACCAGGACGCGGCTGCCCTGGACGGCCAGCAGATCCTCGCCGACCACCCGCCCCGCCAGTACCTCGGTGGTGCGCCCGGTGCCGAGCACCTCGTCCAGCGGCCGTCCGATGGCGTCGGGGCCGAGCCCGAGCAGTCGCTGCGCCTCGTCGTTCATCAGCCGGATCCTGCCGGTCCCGTCCAGCGCCACGACGCCTTCCCGCAGGCTGTGCAGCATGGCCTCGCGCTCGGTGAGCAGCGCCGAGATATCGGAGAAGGCCAGGTCATGGGTCTGGCGCTGGAGCCGCCTGGAGATCAGATACGCGGCGAGCGCCCCGGCGGCCAGCGCGCCGCCCGCGTACGCGAGCAGCCCGGGGATCGCGGCCAGGAACCGGTCGCGGACGCTGTCGTACGCGATACCGACCGAGACGGCCCCGACGATCCGCCCGCTCTCGTCGCGCAGCGGCACCTTGCCCCGGGCGGACCGGCCGAGCGTGCCGTTGTCCAGCTCCATGATGTCCCTGCCCGCGAGGGCGTCGCTGGGATCGGTGGAGACGACCCTGCCGATCTGGTCCAGGTCGGTGTGCGACCAGCGCACCCCGCGTCTGTCCATGATCACCACGTACTCGGCGCCGGTGGACTGTCTGATGCGTTCGGCCTCGGCCTGTACGGGACCGTCGGCCGCCGGGTCCGTGGCGACGAGGTCGGCGGCCACATCGGTGGACGCCGTGGTCTCGGCGATCGCCAGCGCGCGGCGCATCGCCTGGTCGTCCAGCTCGGCGCTGAAGGGCGCGAGAAAGAGCCCCGTGGCCAGCACGGTGACGCCCGCGGCGATGGCGAGCTGCATCAGCAGCACCTGCGAGAAGACCCGGCGTGGCCAGCCGAATCGCCGTCGTCTGCCCGCGGTGCTCGGTGCGGCGTTCATATGTACGAACGGTAGAGGGCCGGGCGCCCTTTTCGAAACTTCCACAATCACGCAAATGGCTTGCGTGATTTGCGGCGCGCTTACGCTTCCCTGCTGAGCGGCCGGAAACGAGCAAGTGGGGCGCGCTGACCGCCAACTCGGGTGGGGATCCTGGTGATTTCGTTCTGTCCGAGCGGTGGACGCACTCGCATTTCTCTGCAACTCTCTGACCGCAAAACGCAAAAGACTCTGTTCAGCAATGCAGAAATGCCTGTCCTACAGGTACGCAGCCAGAGCCGCGCCCTCGTCGCCCCCGCGCCGAGGCCGAAGATCGGGGATCCATGAGATCGCTACGCCGGAGATGGCGGGTCCTCTCCGCCGCCATAGCCACCAGTCTGTTGATGATCGGCTGGCCGTCGATGACCGCGATGGCGGCCGACGGTCCCAACATCGCCGCGGGGCGGACCGCGGCCGCGAGCACGACGTCGGGCGACGGGACCGCCCGGAACGTGACGGACGGGGATCAGTCCACGTACTGGGAGGGCGACGGCAAGAAGTTCCCCCAGTGGGTGCAGTCGGACCTGGGATCGAGCAAGCGCGTCGACCAGGTGGTGCTGAAGCTCCCCGCAGGGTGGGAGTCCCGTAAGCAGACGCTCTCCCTCCAGGGGAGCGCGGACGGCACCAGCTTCGCGACGCTGAAGTCCTCCGCCACGTACACCTTCAGCAAGGGCGCGGGCAACAAGGTCACCGTGTCCTTCCCGGCCACCAAGGCCCGCTTCGTACGGGCGAACATCACGGGCAACACGGCGGGGAAGAAGGCCCAGCTCGCCGAGCTGGAGGTGCACGCGGCCGCCGCGGCGTCGGTGAACCTCGCCCTCGGCAGGACGCTCACGGCGAGCAGCTTCACCGAGGTCTACGGCCCCGGCAACGCCAATGACGGCAACAAGGCCAGCTACTGGGAGAGCAGGAACAACGCCTTCCCGCAGTGGATCCAGGCCGACCTCGGTTCCTCGGTCCGCGTCAACCAGGTGGTGCTGAGGCTGCCGGACGGCTGGGGAGCCAGGAGCCAGACGCTGAAGATCCAGGGGAGCGAGAACAACTCCGCCTTCACGGATCTGACCGCGTCCAAGGCGTACACCTTCGACGCCGCGGGCGGACAGGCGGTGACGATCCCCTTCGACGCCGTCACCACCCGCTATGTCCGGGTGCTGATCACGGCCAACACCGGCCAGCCCGGCGGTCAGCTCTCCGAGCTGGAGGTCTACGGCCCCGAGACGGGTGACACGCAGGCGCCCAGCGCACCCAGCGGGCTCGCCTACACCGAGCCGGCCACCGGCCAGATCAAGCTGACCTGGAACGCGTCCACCGACAACACGGGCGTGACCGGCTACGACATCTACGCCGACAACGAGCTGCGCACCAGCGTCGCCGGCAATGTCACGACGTTCACCGACACCCAGCCCGCCGGTACGACCGTCTCGTACTACGTACGGGCCAAGGACGCGGCCGGAAACGTCTCGGGCAACAGCAACACCGTCACCCGCCAGGGCGACAGCGGTGACACCCAGGCGCCCACCGCCCCCGCCAACCTCGCCTTCACCGAGCCGTCCTCCGGTCAGATCAAGCTGACCTGGGGCGCCTCGACGGACAACAGGGGCGTGACGGGGTACGAGATCTACGCCAACAACGTGCTGCGCCAGACCGTGGCCGGCGACGCCACCACGTACACGGACACCCAGCCCGCCGGTACGACCGTCTCGTACTACGTACGGGCCAAGGACGCGGCGGGCAACCGTTCCGGCAACAGCAACACGGTCACCAGGAACGGCAGCAGCGGCTCCGCGTCGAACCTCGCCGTCGGCAAGCCGATCTCCGCGTCCTCGGTGATCCACACGTTCGTCGCGGAGAACGCCAACGACAACAGCGTCACCACCTACTGGGAGGGCGCGGGCGGCAGCTACCCCAACACCCTCACCGTGAAACTGGGCTCCAACGCCGACACCCAGAGCGTTGTCGTCAAGCTCAACCCGGACAGCAGCTGGGGCGCGCGGACCCAGAACATCCAGGTACTGGGGCGTGAGCAGAGCGCTTCGGGTCTCACCAGCCTGGTGGCCGCCAAGGACTACGCGTTCAGCCCGGCGAACGGGAACGCGGTGACCATCCCGGTCAGCGCGCGCGTCGCCGACGTCCAGCTGAGGTTCACCTCCAACACCGGCTCGGGCGCGGGACAGGTGGCGGAGTTCCAGGTGCTCGGTGACCCGGCGCCCAACCCCGACCTCCAGGTCACGGCGGTCAGCGCGGCCCCCACCGCGCCGGTCGAGTCGGACCCGATCACCCTGTCCGCGACCGTACGCAACGCCGGGGCGGTCGCCGCACCGGCCAGCACGGTCGAGTTCCAGCTCGGCGGCAGCAAGGCCGCGACCGCCGCGGTGGGCGCCCTGGCGGCCGGGGCCTCGGCCACCGTCACGGCGGACATCGGCCCGCGTGACGCCGGTTCGTACCAGCTCGGCGCGGTCGCGGACCCGGCCAACACGGTCATCGAGCAGAACGAGACCAACAACTCCTACACCAGCCCCAGCGCGCTTGTGGTGAAGCCGGTCTCCAGCTCGGACCTGGTCGCCGCGACCGTCTCCACCTCACCGTCCTCGCCCTCGGCCGGGGACACCGTCACCTTCTCGGTGGCGCTCAGGAACCAGGGCACGGTGGCCTCCGCGGCCGGCGCCCACGGCATCACGCTCTCCCTGCTCGACTCCAAGGGAGCCACGGTCAAGACCCTGACCGGCGCGCACAACGGCACCATCGCCGCCGGGGCGACCACCCCGCCGGTGGGCCTGGGCACCTGGGCGGCCGCCAACGGCTCGTACAGCGTGAAGGTGGTCCTCGCCGACGACGCCAACGAACTGCCGGTGAAGCGCGCGAACAACACCAGCACACAGCCGCTGTTCGTCGGGCGCGGCGCCAACATGCCGTACGACATGTACGAGGCGGAGGACGGCACGGCGGGCGGCGGCGCACAGGTCGTCGGCCCGAACAGGACCGTCGGCGATGTCGCGGGCGAGGCGTCCGGCCGTAAGGCCGTCACGCTCAACAACACCGGCAACTACGTCGAGTTCACCACCAGGGCCAGCACGAACACGCTGGTCACGCGGTTCTCGATCCCGGACGCGGCGGGCGGCGGTGGCATCAACTCCACCCTGAACGTCTATGTCGACGGCACCTTCCTCAAGGCGATCGACCTCACCTCCAAGTACGCGTGGCTGTACGGAGCGGAGGCCGGCCCCGGCAACTCGCCCGGCTCCGGTGCGCCCCGGCACATCTACGACGAGGCGAACATCATGCTGGGCAAGACCGTCCCTGCGGGCAGCAAGATCAAGCTCCAGAAGGACGCGGCCAACACCACCACCTACGCGATCGACTTCATCAACCTGGAGCAGGTCGCGCAGATCGCCAACCCGGACCCGGCCACGTACACGGTTCCGGCCGGATTCACCCACCAGGACGTGCAGAACGCCCTGGACCGGGTCCGGATGGACACCACGGGGAAGCTGGTCGGTGTCTATCTGCCGCCCGGTGACTACCAGACGTCCAGCAAGTTCCAGGTGTACGGGAAGCCGGTCAAGGTCGTCGGCGCCGGTCCCTGGTACACCAAGTTCCACGCCCCGGCGACGCAGGACAACACCGATATCGGCTTCCGCGCGGAGGCCGCGGCGAAGGGCTCGTCCTTCACCGGCTTCGCGTACTTCGGCAACTACACCTCGCGTATCGACGGTCCCGGCAAGGTGTTCGACTTCTCGAATGTCTCCGACATCGTGATCGACAACATCTGGAACGAGCACATGGTCTGCCTCTACTGGGGCGCCAACACGGACAGCATCACGATCAAGAACTCCCGGATCCGCAACATGTTCGCCGACGGCATCAACATGACCAACGGCAGCACGGACAACCACGTCGTCAACAACGACGCGCGGGCCACGGGCGACGACAGCTTCGCGCTCTTCTCGGCGATCGACGCCGGAGGCGCGGACATGAAGAACAACCTCTACGAGAACCTGACCTCGACCCTCACCTGGCGGGCGGCGGGTGTGGCCGTGTACGGCGGCTTCAACAACACCTTCCGCAACATCCATATCGCGGACACGCTCGTGTACTCGGGCATCACGGTCAGCTCGCTGGACTTCGGTTACCCGATGAACGGCTTCGGGACCGATCCGACGACGATCGAGAACGTGTCGATCGTCCGGGCCGGCGGCCACTTCTGGGGAGCGCAGACCTTCCCCGGGATCTGGCTGTTCTCGGCGTCCAAGGTGTTCCAGGGGATCCGGATCAACAACGTCGACATCGTCGATCCGACCTACAGCGGCATCATGTTCCAGACCAACTACGTGGGCGGTCAGCCGCAGTTCCCGATCAAGGACACCATCCTCAGCGACATCTCGATCACGGGGGCGCGCAAGAGCGGTGACGCGTTCGACGCCAAGTCCGGTTTCGGACTGTGGGCCAACGAGCTGCCGGAGGCGGGTCAGGGACCGGCCGTCGGTGAGGTGACCTTCAACGGTCTGACGCTCAGCAACAACGCCCTGGACGTGAAGAACACCACGCCCAACTTCAAGATCCACATCAACCCGTAGGAGGGGGCGCGGGCCCCTGGCGGGCCGTAGTGTGGTGCCGGCCGGTCGCTTCCGGCCGGCACCTCGCTTACCGGCGCCTTTACGCTCGAATTACGCTCTCAAGCAAGTAGCTTGCATGCCTTGCGATAGTCTTGCGTGTATGACGCGACGACTTGCTCAGGTGGCGAAGAAGGTTGGGGTCAGCGAGGCCACGGTCAGCCGGGTGCTCAATGGCAAGCCGGGGGTCTCACAGGCCACGCGCCAGTCGGTGCTGACCGCGCTCGACGTCCTGGGCTACGAGCGGCCGACACAGCTGCGGGGCGAGCGCGCCCGGCTCGTCGGTCTGGTCCTGCCGGAGTTGCAGAACCCCATCTTCCCGGCGTTCGCCGAGGTGATCGGCGGGGCGCTGGCCCAGCAAGGCCTGACGCCGGTGCTGTGCACCCAGACCAAGGGCGGCGTCTCCGAGGCGGACTACGTGGAACTGCTGCTTCAGCAGCAGGTCTCCGGGGTGGTCTTCGCCGGCGGGCTGTTCGCACAGGCGGACGCCCCGCACGACCACTACCGGCTGCTCGCCGAGCGCAAGATCCCGGTCGTCCTGATCAACGCGCCGATCGAGAACCTCGACTTCCCCTGTATCTCCTGCGACGACGCCGTGGCCGTCGAGCAGGCCTGGCGCCACCTCGCCTCGCTCGGCCACGAGCACATCGGGCTCGTACTCGGCCCGTCCGACCATGTGCCCTCCCGGCGCAAGCTCGCCGCGGCGCTGGCGGCGGCGAAGGCCGCCCGGGTGAAGCTTCCCGACGAGTACGTCGAGCGGACCATGTTCTCGCTGGAAGGCGGGCACGCGGCGGCGACACGGCTGCTGGACCGCGGTGTCACGGGCATCATCTGCGCGAGCGACCCGCTGGCGCTCGGTGCCGTACGGGCCGCCCGCCGACGCGGTCTCGACGTACCGCGCGAGGTGTCCGTCGTCGGCTTCGACGACTCCGCTTTCATGAATTGCACCGAGCCGCCGCTGACCACCGTCCGGCAGCCCATCGAGGCCATGGGGCGGGCGGCCGTTGAGATGCTGAGCGCCCAGATCCAGGGCGGCGCGGTGCCGTCCGGTGAGCTGCTGTTCGAGCCGGAGCTGGTGGTACGCGGTTCGACGGCGCAGGTCCCGCGCGGCTGACAGGCGGACACGCCACGATCCGGGCCCCGCACGCGAACAGCGTGCGGGGCCCGCCGCGTTGCGGGGTCGTTCCGCATATAGATGACCGGACATGCGCGCCAACTGTCAAGTATTTGCGAAATCGGGGCGACATATTGCGGACATCCGTAGTTGGTGGTTGAGTGAGCGCCGCCACACAGCGAGCAGCTGTGGGTTTCCCACGCTCCTGCCCAAGAGGGGTCCCACCGATGAGACGTTCCGGGTTCCGCCGCACCTGCACCGCAGCCATAGCCTCCACGCTCGCCCTCACTGGTCTGGCCGCGTGCGGCTCGGGCAGTGAGGACACCGCCGGGGGCAAGACGCGTATCACCGTGAACTGCATGCCGCCGAAGAGCGCCAAGATCGACCGGCAGAACTTCGAGAACGACATCACGACGTTCGAGAAGGCGAACCCGGACATCGACATCGTCGGCCGCGACGCCTTCCCCTGCCAGGACCCGAAGACCTTCGACGCGAAGCTCGCCGGCGGTCAGATGGAGGACGTCTTCTACACCTACTTCACGGACGCCAAGCACGTCGTCGACATCAACCAGGCGGCGGACATCACCTCGTACGTGAAGGACATGAAGGGCTACAGCGACATCCAGCAGTCGCTGCGTGACGTCTACACCGTCGACGGCAAGGTCTACGGCGTTCCGCGGACCAACTACTCGATGGGCCTCCTCTACAACAAGAAGCTCTTCCAGCAGGCCGGACTCGACCCCGCCAAGCCGCCGGCCACCTGGGAAGAGGTCCGTGCCGCCGCCAAGAAGATCGCGGGACTCGGCAAGGGCTACGTGGGATACGCCGACTACAGCGCGCAGAACCAGGGCGGCTGGCACTTCACCGCGGAGATCTACTCGCAGGGCGGCGACGTCGTCACCGCGGACGGCAAGAAGGGGAGCGTCGACACCCCCGAGGGCAAGGCCGTCCTGCAGACCCTCAAGGACATGCGCTGGACCGACAACTCGATGGGGACCAAGCAGCTCCTGATCCTCAACGACGTCCAGCAGATGATGGGCTCGGGCAAGCTCGGCATGTACATCTCCGCGCCTGACAACGTGCCGATCCTGGTCAAGGAGAAGGGCGGCAAGTACGAGGACCTCGCGCTCGCCCCGATGCCCGGCGGCAAGGGCACGCTCATCGGCGGCGACGGCTACATGTTCAGCAAGAAGGCCTCCCCCGAGCAGATCAGGGCCGGTCTGAAGTGGCTGGGGTTCCAGACGAACGCCCCGGGCTCCGGGCTCAACAACTGGAAGCGCGCCGCCGATCTGAAGGCCCCGGTCGGCCTCCCCGAGCCCCGGCTGTGGACCGGCGCCACGGACGCCAAGGACCAGGAGCTGAAGAAGCAGTACGCCAACGTCCCGGTCGAGAACTACCAGGCGTTCCTGGACGGCAGCCAGCAGCTCAGCGCGAAGCTGGAGCCGCCGAAGGCCCAGCAGATCTACTCGGTCCTCGACGGAGCCGTCTCCTCGGTCCTCACCAAGAAGGACGCCGACATCGACGGTCTCCTGAAGGACGCGCAGTCCAAGATCGACGGAATCCTGGCGCGAGGCTGACGCGTCGATGAAGACTGCCCAGGCCCCCCACCGGTCCGCCGCCGCGCCGCCCGCCACCCCGGGGCCGCGCCCGGCGGGCCGCGCCGCCGCGGGCCCCCTCCGCCGCAAGCTGTCCCATCAGGCGCGCGCCTACGGGTTCCTGATCGGCGGCCTCATCTGCTTCGCGCTGTTCTCCTGGTACCCGGCGATCCGCGCGGTGGTCATCGCCTTCCAGAAGTACACCCCCGGATCGGCTCCGGAGTGGGTCGGGACCGCCAACTTCACCCATGTCTTCGCGGACCCCGAGTTCGGGGCGGCCTGGCGCAACACCCTCACCTTCACCCTGATCGCCCTGCTGATCGGCTTCGCGGTCCCGTTCGTGATGGCGCTCGTCCTCAACGAACTGCGCCACGCGAAGGCGTTCTTCCGCGTGGTCGTCTATCTCCCGGTGATGATCCCGCCGGTGGTCAGCGCCCTGCTGTGGAAGTGGTTCTACGATCCGGGCGCCGGTCTCGCCAACGAGGCGCTGCGCTTCCTCCATCTGCCCACCTCGAACTGGACCAACGGCGCGGACACCGCGCTCCTCTCCCTCGTCATCGTCGCGACCTGGGCGAACATGGGCGGCACGGTCCTGATCTATCTCGCCGCGCTCCAGGGCATCCCGGGGGAGCTGTACGAGGCCGCGGAACTGGACGGCGCGAGCATCTGGCAGCGGGTGCGCCATGTGACCGTCCCGCAGACCCGCTTCATCATCCTGATGCTGATGCTGCTCCAGATCATCGCCACGATGCAGGTGTTCACGGAGCCCTTCGTGATCACCGGCGGCGGACCGGAGAACTCCACGGTCACGATCCTCTATCTCATCTACAAGTACGCGTTCCTCTACAACGACTTCGGCGGGGCCTGCGCCCTGAGTGTGATGCTGCTGATCGTGCTCAGCCTCTTCTCCGCCCTCTATCTGCGGCTCACCCGCACCGACGACTGAGAGAGGAGCGCGGCGCATGATCCGACGTACCTCGGCCGTACGTACCCCCGCTGTACGCACCCCGGCCGTACGCACCCTCGTCTCCCCGCTCGCGCTCGCGAGCACCCGGGGCAGGACGCTCTACTGGATCGTCTTCGGCGGTGTCGTCCTCGCGTTCGTCCTGGCCTTCCTGTTCCCGGTGTACTGGATGGCCTCCGGGGCCATGAAGTCCCCCGACGAACTGGTGCGGACACCGCCGACGCTGGTCCCCGACACCTGGCACCTCAGCGCGTACACCGACGCCTGGGACCTGATGCAGCTGCCCACCCATCTGTGGAACACGGTGGTCCAGGCCACCGGCGCCTGGATCCTCCAGCTCGTCTTCTGTACCGCGGCGGCCTACGCCCTGTCCAAACTGAAGCCGGCGTTCGGGAAGGTGATCCTGGGCGGCATCCTCGCCACCCTGATGGTCCCGGCCCAGGCGCTGCTCGTACCGAAGTACCTGACCATCGCCGATCTGCCGCTGATCCACACCAGCCTGCTCAACGACCCGCTGGGGATCTGGCTGCCGGCCGTGGCCAACGCGTTCAACCTCTATCTGCTGAAGCGGTTCTTCGACCAGATCCCGCGCGATGTGCTGGAGGCGGCGGAAATCGACGGAGCGGGCAAGCTCCGTACGCTCTGGTCGATCCTGCTGCCCATGTCACGGCCGGTGCTCGGGGTGGTCTCCATCTTCGCGCTGGTCGCGGTCTGGCAGGACTTCCTCTGGCCGCTGATGGTCTTCTCGGACACCGACAAACAACCCATCAGCGTCGCGCTGGTCCAGCTGTCGCAGAACATCCCGCTGTCGGTACTCATCGCCGCCATGGTGATCGCCAGTATCCCGATGGTCCTGATGTTCCTGGTGTTCCAGCGCCACATCATCGCCGGCATCAGCTCCGGCAGCACCAAGGGCTGACCAGGACCCCAGGGCCGAACATCGTGAAAGGAAGTCGTATGGAAGGCAGCCCTCTGGCGCCCGCCGACACGAACTGGTGGCGCGACGCCGCCATCTATCAGATCTACGTACGCAGCTTCGCCGACGGTGACGGAGACGGCACCGGAGATCTCGCGGGTGTACGGGCGAGGCTGCCGTACCTCGTGCGACTCGGCGTGGACGCCATCTGGTTCACCCCCTGGTATCTCTCGCCCCTCGCCGACGGCGGCTACGACGTGGCGGACTACCGCGCCATCGACCCCGCCTTCGGCACCCTCGCCGAGGCCGAGAAACTCATCGCCGAGGCACGTGAACTGGGTATCCGTACGATCATCGACGTCGTACCCAACCATGTCTCCGACCAGCACGCCTGGTTCAAGGCCGCGCTGGCCGCGGGCTCCGGCAGCCCCGAGCGCGAACTGTTCCACTTCAGACCCGGGCGCGGCGAGAACGGTGAGATCCCGCCGAACGACTGGACCTCCGAGTTCGGCGGCACCCCCTGGACCCGGCTGGACGACGGCGAGTGGTACCTGCATCTCTTCGCCTCCGAGCAGCCCGACCTCAACTGGGCCCATCCCGCGGTGCGCCGGGAACACGAGGACGTGCTGCGCTTCTGGTTCGAGCGGGGCGTCGCCGGCGTACGCATCGACTCGGCCGCGCTGCTCGCCAAGGACCCGGCGCTGCCGGACTTCACCGCGGGCCGCGACCCGCACCCCTATATCGACCTCGACGAACTGCACGACATCTACCGCTCCTGGCGCGCCATCGCCGACGAGTACGACGCCATCTTCGTCGGCGAGGTCTGGCTGCCCGACACCGAGCGCTTCGTGCGCTATCTGCGCCCGGACGAACTCCACACGGCGTTCAACTTCAACTTCCTGGCCTGCCCCTGGGACCCGGACCTGCTGCGGACCGCGATCGACGAGACGGTCGCCGAACACGCACCCGTCGGCGCCCCGGCCACCTGGGTGCTCTGCAACCACGACGTGACCCGCACGGTCACCCGGTACGGCCGGGAGTCCAGCGGCTTCGACTTCGCGGCCAAGGTGTTCGGCACCCCGACGGACACGGACCTCGGGACCCGCCGGGCGCGCGCCGCCGCGCTGCTCTCGCTGGCGCTCCCCGGCGCCGTCTATCTCTACCAGGGCGAGGAACTGGGCCTGCCGGAGGCGGAGATCCCGCGCGACCGGATCCAGGATCCGATGCACTTCCGCTCCGGCGGCACGGACCCGGGGCGTGACGGCTGCCGGGTGCCGCTGCCCTGGGCGGCGGGCGAGCCGTACGCGGGATTCGGCTCGGCGACCGAACCATGGCTGCCGCAGCCGGAGGCATGGGCCTCGTACGCCACGGATCTCCAGGCGGCCGATCCGGCGTCGATGCTCACCCTCTACCGCGAGGCCCTGCGGCTGCGCCGTACGGAACCGGGCTTCGGGGACGGGCCGATGAGCTGGCTGGATGCCACTCCGGGGGTGCTGTCCTTCGCCCGTACCGACGGTCTGGTCTGTGTCGTCAACCTCGCGGAGGAACCGGCGGAACTGCCCGCCCACACACGTGTCCTGCTCACCAGCGGCCCGTTGGACGGCGGGCGTCTGCCGCGGGACACGGCGGCCTGGCTGCGGAGCTGAGCCGCCGGACGCGCCTCGTCCGGGCACCCGCCGGGCCGCTTCGTGCGGCCCGTGCCGTACAGCTCCGTGCCGTACGGGACGGTCCGCACGGTTTCGTCCAGGCATCCGTCCCGTCCCGTCCGCCCGCTCGGATCCGCCCCGCTCAGGGCAGGTCCCTGGGCGGACGAGGGCCGTTGTACCGGCCGCTCGGCCGCATCCGCAGGGGCCGTTCCGCGTACTCCTCGATGGCGTGCGCGATCCAGCCCGCCGTACGGGACACGGCGAAGACCGTCTCGCCCGCCTCGGCCGGCATGCCGGCGGTCACCGACAGCACCGCCAGCGCCAGGTCGATATTGGCGTGCGCCGCCGCCCGGCGGGCGGCGGTCGCCTCCACCTCGCGCGCCGCCGCCAGTACGGGCCCCGCGCCCGGCAGTTCGGCCAGTACGGCGAACAGCGCCTCGGCGCGCGGGTCCTGGCGGGGATAGAGACGATGGCCGAGCCCCGGCACCGGCCGGCCGGCCCGCAGATGGTCCGCCACCACGGCCGCCGCGCTGCCCCGCTCCAGTACGTCGGTCAGCATCCGGTGGGCGAGGCCGCTGGCCGCGCCGTGCAGCGGTCCCTCCAGCGCGCCGAGACCCGCCGACACCACGGCATAGGGGTGCGCGCGGGCGGAGGCGGCGACCCGGACGGCGAGCGTGGAGGCCGCCAGGTCATGGTCGATGAGCAGCGAGAGCGCCGTGTCCAGGGCGCGTACGCCCGGTTCGCCCGCCTCGCGCGCGGTGAGCCGCGACCACAGCCGGCGGGCCAGCAGGCCGTCACCGTCCCGGGGCGGGCCGACCGCGGGCAGCGCGTCCACGAGCGTGGGGATGAGCGTACGGGCGGTGGCCAGTACGGCGTCCCGCGAGAGATCGAAGCGCAGCGGATCGGCGACCGACGCCGCGATGGCCGCCACTCTCAGCCGGTCCGTCGGGCCGCTGTGCGCGGGCAGCGCGCCGACCGCGCGCCGGGCGGCGGCGAGGGCCTCGGCGGGGGCGTCGCACCGTAGCCCTGTCCGCAGGGTGCCCGTCCAGAGCCAGTCGGCGATCTCCTCGTAGTGGAAGCGCCGCGCCAGCTCCGTCGCGTCCACGCCCCGGTAGTAGTAGCGGTCCGTGTCGATGAGCGTGACGCCGGTACGGATCTGGAAGGCGTCGGCGCCCGCCGCGTACTCGCGCCTGCCCTTGCTGGCGAGCGCGTCGACCTCTCCGGCGTCGAAGCTGCTGCCGCGTCCCGCGGGGTCGCGGCGGGAGGAGAGCTGGCCCCGGCTGACATACGCGTAGACCGTCTCCGGCTTCACCCCGAGCCGCTCGGCGGCCTCCCGGGTGGTCAGCCGCTCTCCCTCGTCGTCCATGGGCTTCACCGTACATGTATTGATTCAATCAATATTGACAGTGATTGAGTCAAGCATGGACAGTCGAATCACGCTCAAGGAGGAATGATGCCGACCACCGGGACCACCACCCCCGCCACCCATGCCGCCACCGCATCCGCCGGCACCCCGGCCGGTGCTCCGGCCCCCGCACCGGACCCCGCCGCCGTACCGCGCGGACTCGCCGGCGTCGTCGTCACCGACACCGCGCTCGGAGATGTCCGGGGAACCGAGGGCTTCTACCACTACCGCCAGTACTCGGCCGTCGAGCTGGCACGCCGGCGGAGCTTCGAGGACGTCTGGTATCTGATGCTCCACGGCGAACTGCCCGACGCGGCCCGCCGCACGGAGTTCACCGAGCGGACCGCCCGCCTGCGCCGGCTGCCCGAGGACGTCAGGGCCGCGCTGCCCGTCATCGCCGGGGCCTCCGCCGGGCCGGGGCCGCTCGCCGGGCTGCGGACCGCCCTCTCGCTCTTCGGCGCCCGCGCCGGGATGCGTCCGCTGTACGACATCGACGCCGATGAGCGCCGTACGGACGCCCTCGCGGCCTGCGCGGCCGTGCCGACGATGCTGACCGCCCTGTACCGGATCGGCCAGGGCCTGGAACCGGTCGAACCGCGCGACGATCTGCCCCACGCCGCCAACTACCTCTACATGCTCACCGGTGCGGAGCCGGACCCCGGGCGCGCGCGGGCGATCGAGCGCTATCTGATCTCCACCGTCGACCACGGCTTCAACGCCTCCACCTTCACCGCCCGGGTCATCACCTCCACCGGAGCCGATCTGGCCGCCGCTCTGGTGGGCGCCGTCGGGGCGCTCTCGGGGCCGTTGCACGGCGGCGCTCCCAGCCGGGCCCTCGACACCCTCGACGCCATCGGAAGCGTGGACCGTATCGACCCCTGGATCAGGGAACGCGTCGGCGCGGGCGACCGGATCATGGGCTTCGGGCACCCCGTCTACCGCACCGAGGACCCCCGTTCCCGCATGCTGCGCGAGATCGCCGAGGAGTTCGGCGGCCCGCTGACCGACTTCGCCGTGCAGGTCGAGTCCCGGGTCGAGGCGATCCTCGCCGAGCTGAAGCCGGGCCGTGAGCTGCACACCAACGTGGAGTTCTACGCGGGCGTCGTCATGGAGCTGTGCGGGCTGCCGCGCGCGATGTTCACGCCGACCTTCGCCGCCGCGCGCGTGGTCGGCTGGAGCGCCAATATCCTGGAACAGGCGGAGGACTCCAAGATCATTCGCCCGGCGGCCCGTTACGTGGGACCGCCCCCGCCCCAGCCGGTGCCGGCCGGCTGAGCGGGACGGCACCGGACCCGGCACTGCACGGAGGCGCGCGCGTGAGCGGGAAGCGGATCCCGGTGGTCGTTCTCACCGGCTTTCTGGGGTCGGGCAAGACCACCTTGCTCAACCATCTGCTGCGCCGCCGCGCGGGCAACAGGATCGCGGTGGTCGTCAATGACTTCGGCGCCATCGAGATCGACACGATGACGGTCGCCGGACAGGTCGGCTCGACGGTCTCGCTCGGCAACGGCTGTCTGTGCTGCGCCGTGGACGCGAGCGAACTCGACGGCTACCTGGAGCGGCTGACCCGCCCGTCCGCCCGGATCGACATCGTCGTCATCGAGGCCAGTGGACTGGCGGAACCGCAGGAACTCGTCCGGATGATCCTCACCGGCGACCATCCGCACGCCGTGTACGGGGGGCTGGTCCAGGTCGTCGACGCCGCCGAGCTCGACGCCACCCGGGCGCGCCATCCCGAGATCGACCGGCATATCGCGATCGCCGATCTCGTCGTGCTCAACAAGACCGACCGGGTGGGGGAGGCGGAACACCGGCGCGTCCGCGCCCTCCTGGACGGACTGGGCCCGGGGACGCCGGTGGTCTCCGCCTCGTACGGCCGGATCGACCCGGAGCTGCTCTTCGACCCCGCGGTCCGTCCCGACGAGGAGGAGAAGGTCCGCCAGCTCTCCTTCGAGGACCTGTACGCGGACCTGTACGAGGACACGCACGACGACCACGCCGCCCACGACGGACACGCGTCCCACGACGGTCATCTCCACGCGGCCTACGAGAGCGTGTCCTTCACCGCCGGGGCCCCGATGAACCCGCGGCGGCTCATGGCCTTCCTGGACTCCCGGCCCCCGGGGCTCTACCGGATCAAGGGATTTGTCGACTTCGGCGCTGCCGACCCGGCCAACCGCTATGCCCTGCACGCGGTCGGCCGGTCGCTGCGCTTCCACCCGGCGCCCTGGGGCCGCGGTGCGGAACGCCTCACCCAACTGGTGCTGATCGGCTCGGGGATCGACCGGGAGGCCCTGCTCAAGGAGCTGGACGCCTGCGAGGAGCGGGAACCACGGGCAACGGCGTCGCAGGACGCGGCGGCCGTCGACGAGAGCGCCATGTGGGGCGTCCTGCGCTACGTACCCGACCTGACCGAGCCCGAGCACGGAGCCGAGTCCGAGCACGGAGCCCAGCCCGAGTACGGGGACGGACCGGGGCCGGGGGACGAGCCCGGGTCCGGGCCCGAAGGCCCGGACCCGGAGCCGTACATGCCGTGAGCGGGCCTGGCGTCAGTGCGCGGGGCCTGCCAGGGTCTCGACCGCCTTCGTGAACGGCGTGCCCGAGCCGTCCCGCCGCGGGTCGGGCTCCGGCAGCTCCACCGGAGCACCGGTCTTCGTCGCCGCCCGCGCCGGACTCGCGCCCGCCCAGGCCAGGACCAGCATGTCCTCGCCCTTCAGGAACCGGTGACAGCGCACCCCGCCCGTCGCCCGGCCCTTGCGCGGGTACTGGTCGAACGGGGTGAGCTTGGCCGTACGCACCGAATCGTCCAGCGTGCCGTGCGACCCCGTGATCGTGAAGACCATGCCGTCCGCCGCCGGATCCACCGCGGTGAACGAGATCACCGAGGCGCCCTCGGTGAGCTTGATCCCCGTCATACCGCCCGCGGGCCGGCCCTGCGGCCGTACCTGCGAGGCCGGATAGCGCAGCAGTTGGGCGTCGGAGGTGATGAAGACCAGATCCTCCTCGCCCGTCCGCAGCTCCGCGCCGCCGACGATCCGGTCGCCCTCCTTGAGGCTGATGACCTCCAACTCGCCCTTGTTGGACGGATAGTCGGGCACCACCCGCTTGACGACGCCCTGGAGCGTGCCCAGGGCGAGCCCCGGGGACGACTCGTCCAGCGTGGTCAGACAGACCAGCTCCTCGTCACCCTCCAGTGCGAGGAACTCCGAGACAGGCGCCCCGCCCGAGAGATTCGGCGCCGAGGCCGTGTCCGGCAGCTGGGGCAGGTCGATCACCGCGATCCGCAGCAGCCGGCCGGTGGAGGTCACCGCGCCGATGTCACCACGCGCCGTCGCCGGCACGGCCGAGACGATCACATCGTGCTTGACGCGCTTGCCGTCACCGCCCTCCAGCGGCTCGCCGTTGACCGTACGGGCCAGCAGACCGGTGGACGAGAGCAGCACCCGGCACGGGTCGTCCGCGACCTCCAGCGGCACCGACGCGACGGAAGAACTCGCGGACTCCAGCAGCACCGTGCGCCGCGGGGTACCGAACTTCTTGGACACCGCGGCCAGTTCCGACGAGACCAGCTTGCGCAGCTCGGTGTCCGACTCCAGGATGCCGGTCAGCTCGTCGATCTCGCCGTTGAGCCGGTCGCGCTCGCTCTCCAGCTCGATCCGGTCGAACCGGGTGAGCCGGCGCAGCGGCGTGTCCAGGATGTACTGCGTCTGGATGTCGCTGAGCGAGAAGCGCTCGATCAGCCGCTCCTTGGCCTGCGCGGAGTTGTCGCTCGACCGGATGAGCCGGATGACCTCATCGATGTCGATGAGCGCGACGAGCAGTCCCTCGACCAGGTGAAGCCGGTCACGCCGCTTCGTCCGCCGGAACTCGCTGCGCCGCCGCACCACCGTGAAGCGGTGGTCGAGATAGACCTCCAGCAGCTCCTTCAGACCCAGCGTCAGCGGCTGGCCGTCGACCAGCGCCACATTGTTGATCCCGAAGGTCTCCTCCATCGGCGTCAGCTTGTAGAGCTGCTCCAGAACCGCCTCGGGCACGAAGCCGTTCTTGACCTCGATGACCAGGCGCAGTCCGTGCGCGCGGTCCGTGAGGTCCTTGACGTCCGCGATGCCCTGGAGCTTCTTGGCGGAGACCAGATCCTTGATCTTCGCGATCACCTTCTCCGGACCGACCGTGAACGGCAGTTCCGTGATGACCAGGCCCTTGCGGCGCGCGGAGACGTCCTCCACCGTCGCGGTGGACCGGATCTTGAACGTGCCCCGGCCCTTCTCGTAGGCGTCCTTGATGCCGGTCAGCCCGACGATCCGGCCACCGGTGGGCAGATCGGGACCCGGCACGAAACGCATCAGCGTGTCCAGGTCGGCGGCGGGGTGCTTGATCAGATGGCGTGCGGCCGCCACGACCTCCCCGAGATTGTGCGGCGGCATGTTCGTCGCCATCCCGACCGCGATCCCGGAGGCGCCGTTGACCAGCAGGTTCGGATACGCGGCCGGAAGCGTGACCGGTTCCCGCTCCTGGCCGTCGTAATTCGACTCGAAATCGACGGTGTCCTCGTCGATCGACTCCGTCATCAGTGACGTGGCGTCGGCCATCCGGCACTCGGTGTAACGCATGGCGGCCGGCGGATCGTCGTTGCCGAGCGAACCGAAGTTGCCATGGCCGTCCACCAGCGGCAGCCGCATCGAGAACGGCTGCGCCATGCGGACCATGGCGTCATAGATCGACGCGTCTCCGTGCGGGTGGAGCTTGCCCATCACCTCACCGACGACGCGCGCGCACTTCACATAGCCGCGGTCGGGGCGCAGGCCCATCTCGTTCATCTGGTACACGATGCGGCGGTGCACCGGCTTCATACCGTCCCGGGCGTCCGGCAGTGCCCGGGAGTAGATCACCGAGTAGGCGTACTCGAGGAAGGAGCCCTGCATTTCATCGACCACGTCGATGTCGAGGATCTTCTCCTCGAAGTCCTCCGGCGGCGGGGTCTTCGTGCTGCGGCGGGCCATCGCGGCTGCGGCTCCTTCACAGGTTCTGAACGGCAACTTCTCTGACTGATGCGGACCATTGTGGACCGCGCCACTGACAACTCCGACCTCGACCCGTCGTTGAGCACGCGCCGGGGGTGTGCGGCACCGGGAACTTCGCCAGGTGCGAGCACGCTTGCATACAGTGGCAGGACTTCTCCATATCGCGATCGAAGGGACGTACATGCCCATGGGTCACACGGCCACAGCGCAGGCCGGTTCCGGCGGCCTGACAGCGACCGAGCACCGCCTGGCCAACGGCCTGCGCGTGGTGCTCTCCGAGGACCACCTGACCCCGGTCGCCGCGGTGTGCCTCTGGTACGACGTCGGCTCACGGCACGAGGTCAAGGGCCGTACGGGACTCGCCCACCTCTTCGAGCACCTGATGTTCCAGGGCTCGGCACAGGTGAAGGGGAACGGCCACTTCGAGCTGGTGCAGGGGGCCGGCGGCTCCCTGAACGGCACCACCAGCTTCGAGCGCACCAACTATTTCGAGACAATGCCCACCCACCAGCTGGAGCTGGCGCTCTGGCTGGAAGCCGACCGGATGGGCTCGCTGCTCGCCGCGCTCGACGACGAGTCCATGGAGAACCAGCGGGACGTCGTCAAGAACGAGCGCCGCCAGCGGTACGACAACGTGCCCTACGGTACGGCCTTCGAGCGGCTGACCGCGCTCGCGTACCCCGAGGGCCATCCGTACCACCACACCCCGATCGGGTCGATGGCCGACCTGGACGCGGCGACCCTGGAGGACGCCCGCGCGTTCTTCCGTACGAACTACGCGCCGAACAACGCGGTGCTCTCGGTCGTCGGCGACATCGACCCCGAGCAGACGCTCGGCTGGATCGAGAAGTACTTCGGCTCGATCCCCTCCCACGACGGCAAGCAGCCGCCGCGCGACGGCTCGCTCCCCGAGACCATCGGCGAACAGCTGCGCGAGGAGATCCACGAGGAGGTCCCGGCGCGCGCCCTGATGGCCGCCTACCGGCTGCCGCACGACGGCACCCGTGAGTGCGACGCCGCGGACCTGGCGCTGACCGTCCTCGGCGGCGGCGAGTCCTCCCGGCTCCACAACCGGCTGGTGCGCCGCGACCGGACCGCGGTCGCCGCGGGCTTCGGGCTGCTGCGCCTGGCGGGCGCGCCCTCCCTCGGCTGGCTGGACGTGAAGACGTCCGGCGGTGTCGAGGTTCCGGAGATCGAGGCCGCGGTCGACGAGGAGCTGGCACGCTTCGCCGCGGAGGGCCCCACCGCCGAGGAGATGGAGCGGGCCCAGGCCCAGCTGGAGCGCGAGTGGCTGGACCGGCTCGGTACGGTCGCCGGCCGCGCCGACGAACTGTGCAGGTACGCCGTCCTCTTCGGCGACCCGCAGCTGGCGCTGACCGCCGTGACCCGCGTACTGGACGTCACCGCGGAAGAGGTACGGACCGTCGCCGCGGCGCGGCTGCGCCCCGACAACCGCGCGGTGCTGGTCTACGAACCGGTCACCGCCGACGGCGACGACGCCTCCGCCGATGAAGACGAGACCGACGAGCACGAGGGGGCGGACCAGTGACCGACGCTGCCGTGACCATGGACTTCCACCCGCGCCCGACAGCCGGCGAGGCCAGGCCCTGGGCCTTCCCCGCCCCCGGGCGCGGCGCTCTCGACAACGGCCTGACGGTGCTGCGCTGCGACCGTCCCGGGCAGCAGGTGGTGGCGGTCGAGATCAATCTCGATGCCCCGCTGGACGCCGAGCCCGAGGGGCTCGACGGCATCGCGACCATCATGGCGCGGGCCTTCTCCGAGGGCACCGACAAGCACAGCGCCGAGGAGTTCGCCGCCGAGCTGGAGCGCTGCGGCGCCACGCTCGACGCGCACGCCGACCACCCGGGCGTCCGGATCTCCCTGGAGGTCCCCGTCTCCCGGCTGCCCAAGGCGCTCGGCCTGCTCGCCGAGGCGCTGCGGGCCCCCGCCTTCGCGGACAGCGAGGTCGAGCGGCTCGTACGCAACCGTCTCGACGAGATCCCGCACGAGACCGCCAACCCGGGCCGCCGCGCCGCGAAGCAGCTCTCCAAGGAGCTGTTCCCGGCCTCCTCGCGCATGTCACGGCCGCGCCAGGGCACCGAGGAGACGGTGGAGCGCATCGACGCCGCGGGCGTGCGCGCCTTCTACGAGGCGCATGTACGCCCCGCCACCGCCACCGCCGTGATCGTCGGTGATCTCACCGGCGTCGATCTCGACAAGATCCTCGCCGACACTCTCGGCACCTGGACCGGCGACACCGTCGCTCCCCGTCCCGTACCGCCCGTGACCGCCGACGACACGGGCCGCGTGGTGATCGTGGACCGGCCCGGCGCCGTCCAGACCCAGCTGCTGATCGGCCGTATCGGCGCCGACCGGCACGACCGGGTCTGGCCCGCACAGGTCCTCGGCACGTACTGCCTGGGCGGCACGCTCACCTCCCGGCTCGACCGGGTGCTGCGCGAGGAGAAGGGCTACACCTACGGTGTACGCGCCTTCGGCCAGGTGCTGCGCTCCTCGGCGCCCGACGCGCCGGGCGGTGCGACCGGCGCGGCGATGCTCGCCATCAGCGGCTCCGTGGACACCGCGTCCACCGGCCCGGCGCTGGACGACCTCTGGAAGGTGCTGCGCACCCTCGCGGCCGAGGGGCTGACCGACGCCGAGCGTGATGTGGCCGTCCAGAACCTGGTGGGGGTGGCCCCGCTGAAGTACGAGACGGCGGCCTCCGTCGCGAGCACGCTGGCCGACCAGGTCGAGCAGTTCCTGCCGGACGACTTCCAGGCACAGCTGTACGCGCGGCTGGCCGAGACCGGCACCGTCGAGGCGACGGCCGCGGCCGTCAACGCCTTCCCGGTGGACCGGCTCGTCACCGTGCTCGTCGGTGACGCCGCGCAGATCAAGGAGCCGGTCACGGCTCTCGGGATCGGCGAAGTGACGGTCGTCACGGGCTGATCAGGCCTCTTCATGGAACCCCGGTGGCTTCGGCCGCCGGGGTTTCCCTTTATGTCCCTCTTTATGGGGGAGAGTGGCTTCTGCCCTGTGGTGTGCGCTACAAAGGGGCCTGTCTGTTTGGTGATTGAAAGACCACCCGCTTAACGTCGGTCCGGCTGTTCGCCAGTTGCGCCGCGTCCGCGGCACCGGACAGCCATCGCCGAGTCCCCGTCGGGCGCGAGCCTGGGGAGCCGGGGACCCATGAAGTCCCTGGGGTGAATCGGGTGTCGCCGCCGCTCTGTGCGGCAGGGCGCCCGTAGGAGACCTTCCTGCTCCGAACCCGTCAGCTAACCCGGTAGGCGAGAAGGAAGGAAAGGACCAGCCACCCCATGGCGTTCACCCGTGCCACCGGGAAGCATCGTGCCCGCAGCCGTATGAGCCGCAGGAGCGCGAGCGTCGCGGGTGCCGCGACCCTCGCCGCCACCGGCGTCATCAGCACCCTCGCCACATCCCCGGCGCTCGCCGCCGACACCGGCGTGGCCGCCGCCCGGCCGACCGGTCTGACCCAGGCCCTGGTCATCAACGACTCCCTCGCCGGCACCATCGACGCCCAGGCCGACGCGCAGCGCCGGGCCGCCGCCGAGGTCAGGGCCAAGGCCGCGGCGAAGGCGGAGGCCGCGCGCAAGGCGGAGGCCCGCGCCCAGGAGCTCCGCGCGGAGAAGGAGCGCGCGGCGCGGGCCGCCGAGCGCGAGCGCCTCAACGCCTTCCAGCTCCCCATCGCCGGCTCGTACATCACCACCGGGTACCGGGCGGGCGGCTCGCTCTGGTCCTCCGGCAGCCACTCGGGCGTCGACTTCCGCGCCGCCTCCGGCACCTCCGTCGTGGCCGTGGGAGCGGGCACCGTGGTCGAGGCGGGCTGGGGCGGCTCGTACGGCAACAACATCGTGCTGCGGATGAGCGACGGCACGTACACCCAGTACGGCCATCTCTCCTCGATCGGTGTCGCCGTCGGCCAGAGCGTCACCCCGGGGCAGCCGATCGGCGTCTCGGGCGCGACCGGCAACGTCACCGGGCCGCACCTCCACTTCGAGGCCAGGACGGGCCCCGACTACGGCTCGGACATCGACCCCGTCGCGTACCTGCGCGCGCACGGCGTGAACGTCTGACCGATCCGCCCCCCGAAGGCCCCGGCGCTGCGCCGGGGCCTTCGGCGTCGCCTCCCGCGCCCGCCACGGTCCGCTGGCCAAAAGATATCCATGGATTCCGGGCACCCATCGGAAATTCGCGATGATTGCAATAGAGTCACGGAACAGGCGTCGATCGGCAGCGTTTCGCGCGGATTAAGGCGGAGGTTCGGACATGCGCATTCCCGCGCACTCGGTATGCACGGCTATTCGCGACGACATCATCTCCGGCGTATTCGAACGTGGTAGTCGGCTCACGGAGGAGCAGCTGGCACGGCGCTACGGCGTCTCCCGCGTCCCGGTGCGCGAGGCCCTGCGCACGCTGGAGTCGGAGGGCTTCGTGACCACCCGCCGCCATGTCGGCGCCTGTGTGGCCGAACCAACGGAGCAGGAGGCGGCGGACCTGCTCGACGTGCGGCTGCTGCTGGAGCCGCTGGGCGCCGCGCGCGCCGCCCAGCGCCGTACGGAAGCCCATCTCAAGGTCCTGCGCGGCCTGGTCAGACTGGGGCAGGAGCGGGCCCGCAGAGGTCAGGGCGAGGATCTGCGCTCACTCGGCGCCTGGTTCCACGAGACGCTCACGCAGGCGTCGGGAAGCCCGGCGCTCACCGCCCCGCTCACCCAGCTCCGGCACAAGATCGCCTGGATGTACGTGGTCGACCAGCCCGCCAGCCCCGTGGAGTCCTGGGCGGAGCACGGCGCGATCGTGGACGCCGTGGCGCGCGGCGACGCGGAACGGGCGCGGACGCTGACGGCGCTGCACGCGGAGCGTACGGCGGCGGTGCACCGGCTGAAGAGACCGGAACGCGGCCGGGAAAAGGTGAGGGTTTCGCAACACGCCGTAAACATCGCGAGCGTCCGCAATTAACAATCGCGCCGTATACAAAGAAGAGAAATAGCCCGGGTGTCCTTTTTGCTGCCCGCACGGAAAACGGAGCCGGGGTCCACTGAATTCAAGTGGACCCCGGCTCCGTCGCGGAAATACGCTCAGACCGTCTCGGGAAGCTCGTCGAGCCCTTCGGCGACCAGCTTCGCCAGCCGGTCCAGCGCGGCGTCCGCGCCCTCCGCCTCGGAAGCCAGCACGACCTCTTCGCCGCCCTGCGCGCCCAGACCGAGCACCGCGAGCATCGACGCGGCGTTGACGGGGTTGCCGTCGGCCTTCGCGATCGTCACCGGGACGCCGGCGGCCGTGGCGGCGCGGACGAAGATGGAGGCGGGACGGGCGTGCAGGCCCTCGGCCCAGCCGACATTGACGCGGCGCTCAGCCATGGTGTTGCCCTTCAAGTCTCAAAAACGATGTCTAGACCAGCGTCTCATGTGCCACGAAATGCTCCGGTGCCGACCCTGGAAGGACCCCCGGCCCCGGCCCCGGCGCCGGACCTGTCCCGTGCCACGGCCCCGGGCCGTGTCGGCGCCCGCGCCGTAGGCTTTGCCCATGGAGACGCCGTCGGACCATGCGTACCCGGATCACTGGGAAGCGGACGTGGTGCTGCGCGACGGAGGCACCGCGCGGATCAGGCCCATCACCACCGCCGACGCGGAGCGGCTGGTCAGCTTCTACGAACAGGTCTCCGACGAGTCGAAGTACTACCGGTTCTTCGCCCCCTACCCGCGCCTCTCCGACCGGGACGTGCACCGCTTCACCCACCACGACTACGTGGACCGGGTGGGCCTCGCCGTCACGGTGGGGGGCGAGTTCATCGCGACCGTACGGTACGACCGCATCGACGAGCGGGGGCTTCCGGCGACCGCGCCCGCCGACGAGGCAGAGGTCGCCTTCCTCGTCCAGGACGCGCACCAGGGACGTGGCGTCGCCTCGGCCCTGCTGGAACACATCGCGGCGGTCGCCCGCGAACGGGGCATCCGGCGGTTCGCCGCCGAGGTCCTGCCCGCCAACAACAAGATGATCAAGGTGTTCCGGGACGCCGGCTACACACAGAAACGCAGCTTCGAGGACGGCTCCGTACGTCTCACCCTGGACCTCGAACCCACCGCGGAATCCCTCGCCGTGCAGCGTGGCCGCGAACAGCGCGCCGAGGCCCACTCGGTGCAGCGCCTGCTCACGCCCGGCTCGGTCGCCGTCGTCGGCACGGGACGCGTGCCCGGCGGCGTCGGCCGCACCGTCCTGCGCAATCTGCTCGGAGCGGGCTTCACCGGACGCGTGTACGCGGTGAACCACGCCTTCGCCGGGGACCTGCGCGCACTCGACGGCGTCCCCGCCTTCCGGTCCGTCGCGGCGATCGGCGACCCCGTCGACCTCGCGGTCCTCGCCGTACCGGCGCGGCAGGTGCCGGAAGCGGTGGCGGACTGCGGCCGGCACGGCGTCCGCGGCCTGGTGGTCCTCTCCGCCGGTTACGCGGAGAGCGGCCCCGAGGGCCTGGAACGCCAGCGCGAACTGGTGCGGCAGGCCCGCTCGTACGGGATGCGCATCATCGGCCCCAACGCGTTCGGGATCATCAACACGGCCGAGGCGGTCCGGCTGAACGCCTCCCTCTCGCCCGAGCCGCCCGACCGGGGCCGTATCGGACTGTTCACCCAGTCGGGAGCCATCGGCATCGCCCTGCTCTCCGGGCTCTACCGGCGCGGCGCGGGCCTGTCGTCCTTCATCTCCGCGGGCAACCGCGCGGACGTCTCCGGCAACGACATCCTCCAGTACTGGTACGAGGACCCGGACACCGATGTCGCCCTCCTCTACCTCGAATCGATCGGCAATCCGCGCAAGTTCACCCGGCTCGCCCGCCGTACGGCGGCGCTGAAGCCGGTCGTGGTCGTCAAAGGGGCGCGGCACAGCGGCAGCGCGCCGCCCGGCCACGCGGTCCCGGTCACCCGTATCCCGGACGCGACGGTCTCGGCGCTGCTGCGGCAGGCCGGGGTGATCCGGGTCGACACGGTCACCGAACTGGTCGACGCCGGCCTCCTGCTCGCCTCCCAACCCCTGCCGGCCGGCCCGCGCGTGGCGATCCTCGGCAACTCCGAATCCCTCGGTCTGCTCACCTACGACGCCTGTCTGACGGAGGGCCTGCGCCCCTCGCCACCCCGCGACCTCACCACCGCCGCGACCCCGGAGGACTTCCGCGCCGCCCTCACCCTGGCCCTGTCCGACCCGGCCGTCGACGCGGTGGTGGTGACCGCGATCCCGCACGTGGGGGAGACCGGTACGACGGACCCCGCCGACGGCGGCGCCCTGGGCACCGTGCTGCGCGAGACCGTGACGAGCGTCCCGGGGAAGCCGGTCGCGGTGGTCCATGTGGAGATCGAGGGCCTGGCGGAGGCGCTGGCGGTGGTGGAACGCAGCGCGCGCGGCCCGGCCGAGTCCGCCCCCGCCTCCGCGCCCCCGTCCGCGCCTCCGCACCCCGCCAGTGCCCCGCCCGCCCCCGCCGCACCGCCCGCGCACGCCGCCGCCCCCGCTGAACCGCCTGCCCCCGCCCCCGCCGCGTCCGGCCGCATCCCCGCCTACCCCGCCGCGGAACGCGCCGTCCGCGCGCTCGCCGAAGCCGTCCGGTACGCGCAGTGGCGACGGCAGAGCGCCGAGCCCGGCAAGGTGCCCGAGTACCTCGACGACGCCATCGACGAGAGCGCGGCCGCCGCGCTCATCGCCCGGCTGCTCGGAGACGCGCCCGACCCCCACGGCGTGCCGCTCGGCGCGGCCGACACCCGGGAACTGCTCGGGCTGTACGGCATCCCCGTACGCCCCACCCTCCCCGCGCCCGGTCCCGACGACGCCGTGGCCGCGGCGAACCGGCTCGGCTACCCCGTCGCGCTCAAGACGACCGCGCCCCATCTGCGCCACCGCTCCGACCTGGGAGGCGTACGGCTCGACCTCGCCGACGAGGCACAACTGCGCCTCGCCCACCGCGAGCTGACCGAATCCCTCGGCGGCCCCGCCGAGCTGCGGCCCGTCGTCCAGGCCATGGCCCCGCGCGGCGTGGACACCGTCGTACGGGCCGCCATCGACGCCGCCGCCGGAGCCGTGCTCTCCTTCGGGCTCGCCGGCGCGCCCTCCGAACTCCTCGGCGATCTCGCCCACCGGCTCGTACCGGCCACCGACCGCGATGTCGCCGAGCAGATCCGGTCCATCCGCTCGGCGCCCCTCCTGTTCGGCTGGCGCGGCTCCACCCCGGTCGACACCCCCGCGCTGGAGGAGCTGCTCCTGCGGGTCTCCCGGCTGGTCGACGACCACCCCGAGATCGTCTCCGTCACCCTGGAGCCCGTGGTCGTCGCCACGCGTGGACTGACCGTCCTCGGCGCGAACGTCCGGCTCGCACCGCCGCCCGCCCGCGACGACCTCGGCCCGCGCAGCCTCCCCAGCTACTGACCGGCGCCGACCGCCGGTCGGGTCCCGGAGGTTCCGGCCGGATGAGGCCCCTCCGGAGCGTCTCCGGCAGCCACCCGGCCACCGTAGGATGGAGCCCATGGCGAAGACCGGTACGACGACCCAGGGGCTGCGCACGGCGATCGAGCGCAGCGGCTACTACCCGGCTCTCGTGGCCGAGGCGGTGGAGGCCGCTGTCGGTGGCGAGCCGATCGCGTCGTACCTGGTGCATCAGGAGACGACCTTCGACGCCAACGAGGTGCGCAGGCATGTCACCGTCCTCGTGCTGACGGCCCACCGCTTCATCGTGAGCCACACCGACGAGCAGGCCGCCGACTCCAGCTCCCCGACCCCGTACGCCACCACCTCCACCGAGTCGGTCAAGCTCGACCGGATCTCGTCGGTCGTGGTCAGCCGCGTCGTCGCCAACCCGGAGTCGTACACCCCCGGCACCCTGCCGCGTGAGGTCGTTCTCACCATCGGCTGGGGCGCCGTCTCGCGGATCGATCTGGAGCCCGCCGCCTGCGGCGACCCCAACTGCGAGGCGGACCACGGCTACACCGGCAGCTCCACCGCCGACGATCTGAGCCTGCGCGTCAGCGAGGCCGGTGACGGCCCCGACACCGTGCGCCAGACGCTCGCGTTCGCCCAGGCCCTCTCCGAAGCCACCGCCGCCGGAACGGCGCCCGGCCGCTGATGGCCGCCGAAGCCCTCTGGCAGGACCCCGTCCCGCTCGCCCTCGACACCGCGCCGCTGCCCGAGTACGGCAGCGGCTCGCTCGCCGATCTGCTGCCGACGCTCGCAGCCGGCCAGGGCGTACCGAACCTGACCGCGGCCATCCCGGAACTGACCCCCGCCGACCGGAACTGCGTCTTTCTGATCGATGGTCTCGGCTGGGAACAGATCACGGCACACCCGGACGAAGCGCCCTATCTGACCTCGCTGCTCGGCAGCTCGCGCGGCAACACGGGACGCCCGCTCACCGCGGGTTTCCCGGCCACCACCGCGACCTCCCTCGCCTCCGTCGGTACAGGCCTGCCGCCCGCCGTCCACGGCCTGCCCGGCTACACGGTCCGCGACCCCGCGACCGGCGCGCTGATGAACCAGCTCCGCTGGAAGCCCTGGACCGCGCCGCACGTCTGGCAGCCGTACCCCACCGTCTTCCAGCTCGCCGACGCCGCGGGTGTCCACACCGCCCAGGTCTCGTCACCGACCTTCGCCCACACCCCGCTCACCGAGGTCGCGCTCAGCGGCGGGACCTTCCTCGGCCGGCTCTCCGGCGAGGAGCGGATGGATCTGGCGGCCGAGCAACTCGGCGCGGGGGACCGGTCGCTGGTCTACACGTACTACAGCGAGGTCGACGGCAAGGGCCATCGCTTCGGCGTCGACTCCGATGCCTGGCGGGGCCAGTTGATGTACGTCGACCGGCTCGTGCAGCGCCTCGCCGAGCAACTGCCGCCCCGGGCCGCGCTCTATGTGACCGCCGACCACGGCATGATCGACATCCCCTTCGACGAGGAGTCGCGCATCGACTTCGACGAGGACTGGGAGCTTCGCGCCGGGGTGGCGCTCCTCGGCGGCGAGGGCCGGGCCCGGCATGTCTACGCCGTACCGGGCGCCGAAACCGATGTGCTCACCGTCTGGCGCGAGGTGCTCGGCGAGCGCTTCTGGGTGGCGAGCCGGGACGAGGCGATCGCGGCGGGCTGGTTCGGACCGCCCGGCGCGATGGACGAGCGGGTGTACGGCAGGATCGGCGATGTCGTCGCGGCGGCCCATGACGATGTGGTGATCACCGCCTCCGTACGGGAGCCGCACGAGTCGGCGATGGTCGGGATGCATGGTTCGATAACCCCCGTCGAGCAGCTCGTCCCGCTCCTCGAAGTACGCTCTTAGCGCCTGACGGACCGCGCGTCGCGGTTTCCGGGCTCTCCTCTCTGCTCACCGAAAGGCCGTCACCCCCTCATGCCAGAGCTGGTGTTCTTCTCCGGAACGATGGACTGCGGAAAGAGCACCCTCGCTCTTCAGATCGAGCACAACCGCTCCGCGCGCGGGCTCCAGGGCATGATCTTCACCCGTGACGACCGCGCGGGCGAGGGCAAGCTCTCCTCCCGCCTCGGCCTGGTGACCGACGCCGTCGAGGCCGCCGAGGGCTTCGACTTCTACGCGTATCTGGTGGACCGGCTCTCCAAGGGCGGCCGGTGCGACTACGTCATCGCCGACGAGGCCCAGTTCCTCGCACCCGAGCAGGTCGACCAGCTCGCCCGGGTGGTGGACGATCTGGAACTGGACGTCTTCGCCTTCGGCATCACCACCGACTTCCGCTCCAAGCTCTTCCCCGGCTCCCAGCGGCTGGTGGAGCTGGCCGACCGGGTCGAGGTCCTCCAGGTCGAGGCGCTCTGCTGGTGCGGCGCGCGGGCCACGCACAACGCGCGGACGGTCGGCGGCGCCATGGTGGTCGAGGGGGCGCAGGTCGTGGTCGGGGATGTCCACCAGAACGGGAACCAGGTCGGGTACGAGGTGCTGTGCCGGCGCCATCACCGCCGCCGGATGACGGCGGCCACCGCGCGGGCGGCCACCCTCTCCCCGGACGTGCTCCCGGTCTGAGCCGCGCCGCCGGGCCATGCCTCCGAGGCACGTCACGGACCGGGGCGGCGGTGGCCGGCACGCCGCCGGTCAGCGCGCGGCCGACCGTACGATCGTGAAGACCGCGCCCTCCGGGTCCGCGACCGTCGCGAGCCGGCCGTACTGCTCCTCGCGCGGTGGCGTGATCACATGACCGCCCAGTTCGGCCACCAGTCCCGCGGCGGCGTCCAGGTCGTCCACCTCGAAGTACGTCATCCAGTGCGAGCCGAGATCGCGGTTGAGGGACCGGCCCACGCCGTGCAGAGAGGCGACGGGGCGGCCTTCCAGACGCAGCGTCATGAAGTCGAGGTCGGCGGAGACGACCTCCTCCACGTCATAGTCGAAGAGCGCCTCGTAGAACTTCCCGACCGAGGATGTCTCACGCGTGATCAGTTCGTTCCAGATCGGGGTGCCATGGGCTCCGGCCACGGCCGTGCCGATGTGCGCCGCCGCCTGCCAGATCCCGAAGACCGCACCCGACGGGTCCGCGGCTATGGCCATCCGGCCGGCCTCGGCCGCGTCCAGCGGTCCCACCCCGACGGTGCCGCCGCAGCTCCTGATCGTCTCGGCCGTCAGATCGGCGTCGTCCGTCGCCAGATAGGTCATCCAGGAGATGGGCAGCTGCCGGTCCGGCGGCAGCTGGCCGATGCCCGCGATCGCCTTGCCGTCGAGCAGTCCGCGGACGTACGGTCCGAGCTGCTGCGGTCCCGGCTCGAACTCCCAGCCGAACAGCGCTCCGTAGAACTCCTCGGTCGCGGCAAGGCCGTGCACCATCAGACTCACCCAGCAGGGTGTGCCGGGTGTGCGCCGGATCGCTGCCTCGGTCATCGTCACTCTCTCCTCGGACCTTCGTGGTGGCGGCCCTTGGACGAGCGTGAGCCGCCTTGCGGGACATGGCCGTACGGCCGTGGAGATGCTGTCACCCACCGCCATCCGGCGCCGGACGGCCGCGCCGCATTTGGCGGGATCTCGATTCGCTGTTTACCCCCCGTTTCTCCACCGTTACGAGCGGCCCGGATCGTACGCGAGGATGGCCTCCATGACAGCCATCATCACCGCAGCAGAACTCGCCTGCGAGTCGGACGGGCCGCGCCCGCCCGTCCTGCTCGACGCCCGCTGGCAGCTCGGCGGTCCGCCAGGACGCGCGCAGTACGAGGCCGGTCATCTGCCGGGCGCCGTCTACATCGACCTCGATCAGGAGCTGGCGGGCCCGCCGGGCGCGGCCGGCCGGCACCCGCTGCCCGAGGTGGCGGCCTTCGGCGCGGCGATGCGCCGGGCCGGAGTCTCGCAGGACACGCCGGTCGTGGTGTACGACGGCGGACAGTCCTGGGCGGCGGCCCGCGCCTGGTGGCTGCTGCGCTGGGCGGGCCACCCGGACGTCCGGGTCCTGGACGGCGGACTCGCCGGCTGGACCGGCCCGGTGACCACCGAGATCCCGACGCCGGCGGAGGGCGATTTCACCCCGGCGCCCGGCGCGCTCCCGCTGCTGGACGCGGACGCCGCGGCGGTCCTGGCCCGCGAGGGGCTCCTCCTGGACGCGCGGGCGGCCGAGCGCTACCGCGGTGACGTCGAGCCGATCGACCGCGTCGGCGGCCATATCCCCGGCGCGCTGTCGGCGCCCACGTCGGAGAATGTGGCTGAAAACGGTGGGTTCCGCCCGGCTCAGGACCTCGTGGCCCGCTTCGCGAAGATGGGCGTCACCGGCGATTCGAAGGTCGGCGTCTACTGCGGCTCGGGGGTTTCGGCCGCGCATGAGGTGCTGGCCCTGGAGATCGCTGGCATCCCGGCGGCGCTGTACGCCGGTTCCTGGTCCGAATGGTCCGCCGACACCTCGCGTCCGGTCGCCAAGGGCCCGGACCCCCAGTGAGTCGGATCCCCGGCACGCCATGAACGCCGGAGGGCCGGTACTCACCAGCTGTGGTGAGTACCGGCCCTCCCCTTACACAGGCGCGTGCGCGCTAATCCTTGTTCTTGCGGCGCGTACCGAACACGATCTCGTCCCAGCTCGGTACCGCGGCCCGCCGCCCCGGACGTACGCCGTCCGCTTCCGCCTGGCGGTCCGTCGTACCCGTGAGCCGGTCCCGGTGACCGGCCACCGAACGCGGCATCAGCACATCCGCGTACGCCGACCCCGCACCGGCGGAGGCGGCGGGCGCCACCGGCTCCTCGGCCTCCGGCTCTTCCTCCTGGTCCGCCGCGGGGCCCGCGGGCTGCTCGGGCACCACCATGTCGCCGCGGAAGCTCGGCACCGCCTCCAGCAGGCTGGTCAGCGAATCGCGCTCGCTCGTATCGTCCGGCTCCGGGGCGACAGGCCGCTCCAACTGCCGGTCGAGGGAACGATCCAGCGGCCGGTCGCGCGGCAGCCGCGCGATCCGGGGCACGAACGGGAAGCTCGGCTCCTTCGCGGCGACCGTGTCGTCGGTGTCACCGATCAGCGCGCGCGCCTCGTCGTCCACGGCCTGTACGAGCCGCCGGGGCGGGTCGTACGTCCAGCTCGCGGAGTGCGGCTCGCCCGCGACCAGATAGACCAGCAGGACTTCCCACGTGCCGTCGTCCCGGCGCCAGGAGTCCCACTGCACGGTCTCCTTGTCCGCGCCGCGCAGCGTCAGCCGCTCCTGAACGGCCTCACCGAGCTGGGGTCCGGTGTTCTCACCGGGGCGGCGCACGGCGGTCTTCCTGGCCCGCTCCGCCATGAAGGCGCGCTCGGCGAGCACCGGCCCCTCGAAGCGGCGGACCCGGTCCACCGGGATTCCGGCATGCTGCGCGACCTCCTCGGCGGAGGCACCGGCTCGTATCCGCGCCTGGATGTCCCGAGGTCTGAGGTGGCTCTCCACCTCGATCTCGATCTGGCCCAGACGGGCGCGGTCGTTGCGCACGGCCGCGCGCAGCCGCTCGTCAATCGGAAGCGTGTATTCCGTGCTGTCGGCAGCTTTGAGCACCAGTCGTGTGCCGTCGTTGGAGACGGCCACGACACGCAGTTCGGGCATGGGGACCTCCCGGGTGGTGCCTGCCGACGTCACGTGCGTCGCTGCTTCCGCTAGTCGAGTGTGGCCTGCCCGGGTGCAGCCTGCCACAACCTTTCCGTGCTGCCCGGCGTGTCGGGCATGGGTCCTGGATCGCCGATGACACGGTTACCTGTTTGCGACGCGGAGTGACGAACCCGGTCACTCTCTGCAGCAGGTGCCCGTACGGTGCCACGGCTCCGCCGGATCGAGTGCCACGTTCGGCCCCCTTCCCGTAGGTCCCGGACGCCCATGAGGGAGTCCGGCCCCAGGGCTCGCCACAGTACTCCATTCGGGCCACGGGGGTGGACCGGCGCGCCGCCCAAGTTCTCCCAGGGTAGGGGAGTTGGGTCGCGGTGACGATCCCGAACGGGTGTCCTGCTTCACAGAATCCCCGAAATCGGAACTATCCGTTTCGCTCAGTTGTCCTTTCCTGGTGCAAGGTGGGGCAGATGGGCGATCAGGGACTGTAGATGCATCAGAGGTCGGGCAGCGGTACGCGGCAGGACGAGAGCGAGGTATCCGGAGAGCGGCGGGAGCGGCTCGAACTGAGCGTGCCGCAGGTCGCGGGCAGCGCGCTCGCGGCGGTCGCCGCCGCCGTGCTCGCCTCCCGGCTCGGCGTGTACGGGACGATCGTCGGCGCCGGTGTGGTGAGCGTGATCGCCACCTGCGGCGGCCCGGTCTTCCAGCACCTGTTCCGGCGGACCGGCGAGCAGATACGCGAGGTCACCGTCCAGGCGAAGCCGGGGGCCCGGCAGGTGCCGGTACGGGACGACGGCCCCGGTCATCCGCCGCTTCCGGACGGGGAGTTCGGGGCGGCCACGACCCATGGCACCCGGGTACGGGGCTGGAAGCGCCCGCTCCGCGCGGCTGTTGTCGTCTTCGTGGTGGCGATGGTCGGCATCACCGGATTCGAACTGGCCGCCGGGCGGGATCTGAGCGGAAGCGGGGGAACGACCGTCGGATACGTCGTACGCGGCGGTGGCGGCGATTCCACCCCGTCGGAGGACCCCGCCAACTCCCCTGACCCCGCGGGCGATCCGAGCGGGACACCGGACGGGCGGCCGTCGGACGGAACCGGCGGCGGTACGGATCCGAGCCGCTCGCCCGGCACAGGACCGAGCACGGATACGGATACGGACACGGGCCGGGGCGGCGGCGAGGATCCTTCGCCCGCTCCGTCCGCCACACCCTCGACGACTCCCTCCGGCTCCGGCGGCTCCAGTCCGGGACCGACGCCCTCCGACGGCTCCGGCAGTACCGGAACGAGTGACACCGGCGCGGGCGACTCCGGTACGAGTGACTCCGGGCCGGCCGACTCCGGGACGGCGGGCCGGTAGCCGTACCGCCCCGGGGGCCGCGGAGAGTGCCGGCGCGGGGTCCGGCGCGAGAGCGGGCATCGGCACTCAGTCCCCGAGGACCCGGCGCAGATAGTCGTTCCCGAACAGCCGGTCCGGATCGAGCCGGTCCCGTAGCGCGGTGAACTCGCCGAAGCGCGGATACACCCCGGACAGATAGGCCGCGTCCCTGGTGTGGATCTTCCCCCAGTGCGGCCGGCCGCCGTGCGCGGTCATGATGCGTTCCACGGCGGTGAAGTAGGAGCGGTACGGCGTGCCCCGGTACAGATGCACCGCGATGTACGCGCTCTCCCGGCCCGACGCCGTCGAGAGCGCGATGTCGTCCGCCGGAGCCGTCCGTATCTCCACCGGGAAACTCACCCGCAGTGGTGAACGCTCGATCATCGCCTTGACCTCGCGCAGCGCCCCGATCGCGGCCTCGCGCGGCAGCGCGTATTCCATCTCCACGAAGCGCACCCGGCGCGGGGAAGTGAAGACCTTGTAAGGGATGTCCGTGTACGTACGGGCGGAGAGGGCGCGACTGGAGATCTTGGCGAGGGCGGGGATCGTCGCGGGAACGGCGCGGCCGAGCGAACAGGCCGCCTGGAAGGCCCCGTTGGAGAGGAGCTCGTCCTCGATCCAGCCACTGAGCCGGCCGGGCGGGGCCGCGATGCCCGCGCTGCGGTTGTTGCGCTTGGTGTTGCAGTTGCCGGTGTGCGGGAACCAGTAGAACTCGAAGTGCTCGTTCTCCGCGACATGCTGGTCGAACTCGGCCGTGACCCGGTCGAAGGTCATCGGTTCCTCACGGGCCGTCAGCAGGAAGACCGGCTCCACCGCCAGGGTGACCGCGGTGACCACACCCAGCGCGCCGAGCCCGATCCGGGCGGCGGCGAACACCTCCGGGTTCTCCTCCGCCGAGCAGTGCAGCAGCGAGCCGTCGGCCGTGACGAGATCCAGGGCCCGGATCTGCGCGGCTATGGAGGCCGAGTCCCGGCCGGTGCCATGGGTACCGGTGGAGGTCGCGCCCGCGACGGTCTGCTCCATGATGTCGCCCATATTGGTGAGCGACAGTCCCTCCCTCGCCAGCGCCGTGTTGAGGCGTTTCAGCGGGGTGCCCGCCGCGACGGTGACGGTGCCCGCCGCCCGGTCGGTCTCCCGGATGCCGGTCAGCAGATCGGGGCGTATCAGCACCCCGTCGGTGGCGGCGGCCGCGGTGAAGGAGTGGCCCGTACCGACGGCCTTGACCCGCAGACCGTCCTCCGCCGCCCGGCGTACGGTCCCGGTCAGCTCCTCGACGGAGGCCGGGGACACCACGCGGGCAGGACGGGCCGTGACGGTCCCCGCCCAGTTACGCCACGTTCTTGTGGCCGTCGTACGGTTCCTGGTCATCCGCCCCGTGCCCTCCCCGACTCGGTACCGGCCCGCGCAGCCGGCGAAACCCCAGGAACGCCACCACGGCCGCAGCCGCGCCCGCCGCGACGGGCACCCCGTACCCCGCCTCGGCCCCGGCCGCGTCGACCACCCAGCCTGCGGCCGACGAGCCGAGCGCCACGCCGACCGCGAGCCCGGTACTGGTCCAGGTCATGCCCTCGGTCAGCTTGGTGCGCGGTACGTGCGCTTCGACGAGGGCCATCGTCGTCACCATCGTCGGCGCGACGGAGAGGCCCGCGACAAAGAGCGCCACGGCCAGGAACGGCAGGTTCCCGGCCAGTTGGAGGGGGATCATACTCAAGGCCATCACACAGATACCCACCAGCCACCTCCGTGCGGGAGGCCCGGTGAAGTGCAGCAGGCCGAACACCACCCCGGCGAGACAGGATCCGAGCGCGTACACGGCCAGCACCAGGCTCGCCGCCGCCTTGTGACCCCGCTCCTCCGCGAAGGCGACCGTCACCACATCGACCGCGCCGAAGATCGCCCCGGTCGCGACGAAGGTCGCCACCAGGACGCGCAGCCCGGGGGAGCGGAGCGCCGAACCCCCGGTGTGCTGCTCACGCGGCTGCGGTACGGGCTCGGTCGCGCGCTGCGCGGTCAGCCAGACGACACCGACGACCAGGAAGACGGCCGCGAGCAGCGGGCCCGCCTCCGGGAACCAGGCGGTCGAGAGCCCGATCGAGACGATCGGGCCGAAGATGAAGCACACCTCGTCGACGATCGACTCCCACGCGTACGCGGTGTGCAGCTCGCGCGGTGAGCCCCGGTAGATCGCGGCCCAGCGCGCCCGCACCATCGCGCCGAGGCTCGGCACACAGCCCGCGCCCGCGGCGAAGACGAACAAGGTCCAGTCGGGTGCGGACTGCTGGGCGCAGACGAGCAGCCCCGCCACGGACGTCACCGCGACCAGGGTCGCCGGGCGCAGGATCCGCCCCTGGCCGTGCCGGTCGACGAGCCGGGAGATCTGCGGACCGAACAGCGCGGCGGACATCGCCAGC
Source organism: Streptomyces sp. L-9-10 (assembly GCF_004151105.1). Taxonomy (GTDB): domain Bacteria; phylum Actinomycetota; class Actinomycetes; order Streptomycetales; family Streptomycetaceae; genus Streptomyces. The sequence goes on along the minus strand of NZ_PHRF01000172.1, from coordinate 138,506 downwards.
GTCGCGGAGAGCGCCCCCGCCAGCCCGTAGCGCCCGGTGAGCTGGGAGACCATCGTCACGATGCCGATGCCCATCATGGCCAGTGGCATTCTGCCGATCAGACCGGCCGCGCTGAATCCCTTGGTACCGGGAGCGGCGAATATCGCGTGGTAGGAACTGGGCAACGGACGCTCCGGTAAGGAATGAATCTGGCGATACAGCTTACGGTCGGGGGTCCGCCGCGCGCGCCCCCATTTCCGGCCGGGCGGCTTCGGGAGCTCCGGGCGACTCCTCGGGGATCCCGGGCGGGGCGGTGCGGGGCGCGGTTGCCGGGCGCGGAGAGCCGGGTGGGAGGATCGGACACATGCCAGAACAGCTCGCGACTTCCCCCTACGACGCTCTTCTTCTGCTGTCCTTCGGCGGTCCCGAGGGCCCGGACGATGTGGTTCCGTTCCTGGAGAACGTGACCCGGGGCCGTGGCATCCCCAAGGAACGGCTGAAGGAAGTGGGCAAGCACTACTTCCTGTTCGGCGGGGTCAGCCCGATCAACGAACAGAACCGCGCCCTGCTGGGGGCCCTGCGCAAGGACTTCGCCGAGCACGGCGTGGACCTGCCGGTCTACTGGGGCAACCGCAACTGGGCGCCGTATCTGACCGACACCCTGCGCGAGATGGTCGCGGACGGCCGGCGCCGTATCGCGGTCCTCGCCACCAGCGCGTACGCCTCGTACTCGGGCTGCCGGCAGTACCGCGAGAACCTCGCGGACGCGCTCGCCACCCTGGCAGACGAGGGGCTCGCGGTACCCCGGGTGGACAAGCTGCGCCACTACTTCAACCACCCCGGCTTCGTGCGCCCCATGGTCGACGGCGTGCTCGCGTCGCTCGCGGACCTGCCGGAGGACGTACGCGCGGGCGCGCACCTCGCCTTCACCACCCACTCCATCCCCGACGCGGCCGCCGACACCTCGGGGCCCGTCGAGGCCCACGGGGAGGGCGGCGCCTATGTGGCCCAGCATCTCGACGTCGCCCGGCTGATCGCGGACACGGTCCGTGAGGAGACCGGTGTCGAGCACCCCTGGCGGCTCGTCTACCAGTCGCGCAGCGGCGCCCCGCACATCCCGTGGCTGGAGCCGGACATCTGCGACCACCTGGAGACCCTGCACGGCGCCGGAGTCCCCGCCGTCGTGATGGCCCCCATCGGTTTCGTCTCCGATCACATGGAAGTCCTGTACGACCTCGACACCGAAGCCACCGCCAAGGCCGCCGAGCTGGGACTCCCCGTACGCCGCTCGCCGACGGTGGGGGCGGATCCGCGCTTCGCCGGGGCCGTCCGCGATCTCCTCCTGGAACGCGCCGCCACCGAGCGGGGGCGCGCGGCGGAACGCTGCTTCCTGGGCGCGCTCGGACCGAGCCATGACCTCTGCCCGGTCGGCTGCTGCCCCGCCCGTGCCCCCAGGCCCGCCGCGGCGGGCGCCGACAGCCCGTACGCCTGAAGGAGCCCGCTGTGACCGACGCCTCGAACGAGTACGCCCCGGACAAGGACACCCCGGACAAGGACACCGCGGCCGACGGCGCCCTGGGCGGGGAACTGCTCGCCCTCGCCCTGGAGGCGGCGAACCGGGCCGGCGCGCTGCTGCGCGACGGCCGCCCCGACGATCTGGCCGTCGCCGCCACCAAGTCCAGTCCCATCGATGTCGTCACCGAGATGGACATCGCGGCCGAGAAACTGATCACCGGCTATCTCTCGGAGCACCGCCCCGACGACGGCTTCCTCGGCGAGGAGGGCGCCAGCTCGGCGGGCAGCAGCGGGGTCCGGTGGGTCATCGACCCACTGGACGGCACGGTCAACTACCTTTACGGGCTGCCCACCTGGGCCGTCTCCATCGCCGCCGAACGCGACGGCGAGACACTGGCCGGAGTTGTCGCGATCCCGTTGCGCCGCGAGATCTTCCGCGCCGTGCGCGGCGGCGGAGCCTTCCTCAATGACCGCCCGATCGGCTGCCGCCCCGCTCCGCCGTTGGAGCGCGCGCTGGTGTCGACCGGCTTCAACTACGTCACCGCCGTCCGCGCCCACCAGGCCGGAATCGCCCAGCGGCTGATCCCTCAGCTGCGCGACATCCGTCGCGGTGGCTCGGCGGCGTCCGACCTCTGCGATGTCGCGGCCGGACGGCTCGACGGCTACTACGAGCGCGGACTGCACCCCTGGGACCTGGCGGCCGGCGATCTCATCGCCCGCGAGGCGGGCGCGCTCACGGGCGGCCGTCCCGGCACCCGGCCCGGTTACGACCTGACGGTGGCCGCCACCCCCGGCGTCTTCGAGCCCCTCCAAGCGCTGCTGGAGGAGTACGGCGCCTGGCACGACTAGGACCGACCGGGACACGGACCGACCACGACACGGAAGGGCCCCGGCACCGTTCCCCTCGGTGCCGGGGCCCTTCTCTGTAGGTATCTACGGCTCTGTAAATGTCGTGATTCTGTATGTCTGTACGGCTAAGGCTGTACGACGGTGTCTGTACGACCGCGGTGCAGGTCAGACGCCCGTGGCGGCGCCGACCTCCACATCCACGCCATGCTCGGCGGCAAGCCGGCGAAGGTCGTCAAGCTCTTCCTGTTCGACATCCGCGAGGAAGTCGTCGCCCGTTTCACGGGCATGAGTGAGATCCGTTTCCGTGGCCCTTATACGCTGCAGAAGCCCGGCGGTGAACGCGTCCATTGCGCCCCCTCGTCGTGGGTCAGTGGCACGGGGGTGTGCCGACGTCGTGGTCGGTGGCACGGGGGTGTGCCGACGGCGGGAAGATCACGCACCCACTGCCTCTGGATGACAGATAAGGGTGTGGCATGCCACAAACAGGGCGTGATCTCGGGTGTGAAATCGTCTTCCCCACGCTCCGCCGTCGAGAAACCTCAACGCATCCACAAATCCGGTTCATTCCCGGATGTGCCAGGTCATCCAGCATCGTCTTACCGCCGGTTTATGGCCGTTAAGGGCAGGATGGCCCCGCACAGCCAGTGATACAACCTGCCCTGATCACGGGTGACGGGCCCAGAGGAAGGAACAGCGACGTGCGCGTACTCGTCGTCGAGGACGAGCAACTGCTCGCCGATGCGGTGGCCACCGGACTGCGCCGGGAGGCCATGGCCGTCGACGTGGTGTACGACGGAGCGGCGGCCCTGGAGCGGATCGGGGTGAACGACTACGACGTGGTCGTGCTCGACCGCGACCTGCCCGTCGTCCATGGCGACGACGTCTGCCGGAAGATCGTCGAGCTGGGGATGCCCACCCGCGTCCTCATGCTCACGGCCTCGGGCGACGTCAGCGACCGGGTCGAGGGGCTGGAGCTGGGCGCGGACGACTATCTGCCCAAGCCCTTCGCGTTCAGCGAGCTGACCGCGCGGGTACGGGCGCTCGGCCGTCGTACGACCGTACCGCTGCCTCCTGTGCTGGAGCGCTCCGGGATCAAGCTCGACCCCAACCGCCGCGAGGTCTTCCGTGACGGCAGGGAGATCCAGCTCGCGCCCAAGGAATTCGCGGTGCTCGAAGTCCTGATGCGCAGCGAGGGCGCCGTCGTCTCTGCCGAGCAGCTCCTGGAGAAGGCGTGGGACGAGAACACCGACCCGTTCACGAACGTCGTGCGCGTGACCGTCATGACACTGCGCCGCAAGCTCGGCGAGCCACCCGTGATCGTCACGGTGCCCGGCTCCGGTTACCGGATCTGATGGCGGTGTCCAGTACGCCCGCGCCCCCCGCGGCGCCGCCGAAACCGACCTGGGACCCCAGACGCCCGGACCCGTCGCTGCCCTGGGTGCGTCCGACCATCCGGATACGGCTCACGCTGCTCTACGGCGGCATGTTCCTGATCGCCGGCATCCTGCTGCTCTCGATCATCTATCTGCTGGCCGCGCAGGCCCTGCACGTGGGCAGCGAGCTGCCGTTCAAGATCGTGACGGGCAAGGTCAGCAGCGAGGTCTGCAACTTCCCGGACCAGGCACCGCCGGAGGAGTTCAACGCGGCGATGAACGCCTGCGTCAACCACCAGCGCCAGCAGGCGCTCGACGATCTGCTCAGCCGCTCGCTCTTCGCGCTGGTCGGCCTCAGCGTCATCGCGTTCGCCTTCGGCTACGCGATGGCCGGCCGGGTCCTCTCTCCACTGGGCCGGATCACCCGTACCGCGCGGCGCGTGGTCGGCTCCGACCTGTCCCGGCGCATCGAGCTGGACGGCCCCGACGACGAGCTCAAGGAGCTGGCCGACACCTTCGACGAGATGCTGGAGCGGCTGGAGCGGGCCTTCAGCGCGCAGCAGCGGTTCGTCGCGAACGCCTCGCACGAGCTGCGTACGCCGCTCGCGATCAACCGCACCCTGCTGGAGGTCCATCTCTCCGACCCGGGGGCGCCCACGGAGCTCCAGCAGCTCGGCAAGACCCTGCTGGCCACCAATGAGCGCAGTGAACAACTGGTGGAGGGCCTGCTGCTGCTCGCCCGCAGCGACAACCAGATCGTGGAGCGAAAACCGGTCGATCTCGCCGAGGTCGCGACCCGCGCGGTGGACCAGGCGCTCTCCGAGGCGGAGGCGAAGGGCGTGGAGATCCGCGGCGAGCGCGTGCCCGCCGTCGTGCAGGGGAACGGCGTCCTGCTGGAAAGGATCGCGCTGAATCTGGTGCAGAATGCCGTCCGGTACAACGTCCCGGAGGATGGCTGGGTAGAGGTCACCACCGCGATCGAGCAGGGCCAGGCGGTCCTGGTGGTGTCGAACACCGGTCCCGTGGTTCCCGCGTACGAGATTGACAATCTCTTCGAGCCGTTCCGGCGGCTGCGGACCGAGCGCACCGGCAGTGACAAGGGCGTTGGCCTGGGTCTTTCGATCGCCAGATCCGTCGCGCGTGCCCATGGCGGACGAATTCACGCCGAACCGCGCGAGGGTGGTGGACTCGTGATGCGTGTCACTCTCCCGGTCTGAGAGACTGCGCGGAGTGTTCAGGCAGGAAGATTGCTTTGTTCGCTTTGCGCGGAATTCTCGCCATCAGTTTTGGGCGGACCCATGTGTGATCGATCACAGGGGCGAATTCCCGCCTATCCACTCTGCGTGATCAAGCCTTCAACGGAAAGCCGGTAAAGTCCGGGTTTCCAGGGGTCGGGATCACGGGAAGTACACGGGGTGGCGCCCGTGAAGTGCGACATTGGGACCGTGTACGGTCCCCTTCGCCACCCGAAGCCGATCACTCCACGTGAGTCCGGTTGGGTGTCGATTGAGTAACAGACCTTGATGTGAGGCAAAATCTCCGCCTCAGGTCGGGCACAAGTCCGGCCTCTCACGCGTTACCCGCGCTGAGACACCACAGACACCCAGAGGGGGAGAGCGACATGGCAACGGATTACGACACCCCACGCAAGACCGATGACGACGTCGATCAGGACAGCCTTGAGGAACTGAAGGCCCGTCGGAACGACAAGTCGACTTCAGCGGTCGACGTCGACGAGTTCGAGCAGGCCGAGGGCCTGGAACTGCCCGGCGCGGATCTCTCCAACGAGGAGCTGTCCGTCCGGGTGCTGCCCAGGCAGGCCGATGAGTTCACCTGCATGAGCTGCTTCCTGGTGCACCACCGCTCCCAGCTCGCCAGGGAGAAGAACGGTCAGCCCATCTGCCGCGACTGCGACTGAGGTCAGGCCGGCCGTGGCAGGCGACACACCGTTCCGGAAACGGCGCTTCCGGCGTAAGAGTTCACCGGAGGTGTATGAGGGCGGCACAGGCCCGGCAGAAGGCGTTCAGCCCGCTGCCGAGCACTCCGCCCTGTCGCCCCGTTCCGGCGCGGGTGACGACGAGCGAGGCCGGCCGGCCTCGCTCGAGGCGGACCAGGAAGACCACGGCGGCCCCAAGACCGGGGGCCGGCGCCTGGACACCGTCAAACGGGGAGTACGCAGGGGCGGCGACAGCGCCAAGGCGGCGCTGGCCCATCTCGCCGACCGGATCATCGAGAACGCTCCTCGGGTCCCGGTCCGCGATATCGCCACCCTCCGCAAGCAGTTCCCGGGCCTGGGTCCCGAGGAGCTGGCGGACAAGCTGGTCGCGGGCGCCGCGAACAGCAGCTCGACGGTCGGCGCGGGTATCGGCGCGGCCGCGATGCTGCCCGTACCGCCCGCGATGCCGGCCGAGCTGGCAGCCGAGATCACCGCCGTCGCCGCGATCGAGCTGAAGCTCATCGCGGAGCTGCACGAGGTCTACGGACTGCGCCCGCCCGGCTCGCTCAAGGAGCGCAGCGCCGCCTATCTGACGTCCTGGACGGAGGAGCGCGGGGTCGACATCACCAAACCGTCGACCTTCAACGGCGCGCTGAGCGGCCGGATGAAGCGCGAGCTGCGGCAGCAGATCATGAAGCGCACGGTCCGCAGTCTGCCGAACCTGGTTCCGTTCATGATCGGAGCGGCCGTCGGCGCGATGATGAACCGGCGGGACACCAAGAAGGTCGCCGAGCGCATCCGCAAGGACCTGCGGGCCCGCCAGATCCCCTGGGACGCGCTGCCCGCGCTGCCTCCGCTGGAGCGGCCCGCGGAGCTTCCCGCCGAGCTGCCCAGGGAACTGGGCCACTGAGGGCTGTCCCCGGGAACAGCCGCCGGCCCCCGGGCGGGCTCTCAGCCGGTCCGTACCGCGTTCAGCGCCGCCGCCAGCGCCTTCGGGTCCCGCGTCGACAGATAGACGTACGGCGTCGGGTCCTCAGGGTCCGTGATCTCCACGCGGAGCGCCGTCGGCACGTAGCTGCGCAGCAGCATGAAGGCGCGCGGGTCGGCCTTGTGCAGCCGCCAGGCCCGCGCCTCCTCGTCGTCGAGCACCTCGGCCTCGCCGAGGGCCGACACCGGGATCCTCGCCTCGCCCGCGACCAGCGAGTCGGCCACCACCCGGATCCGTGCCGAGCCGTAGGAACTCACCCCGGCCGCGGCCAGCGCGCCGGCGGCGATCACCCCGCCGAGCATCGGCAGCAGCCCCATCGGCAGCGTGATCAGACCGCCCGCGACGGCGATCAGAGCGGCGATCCCCCACCAGGAAGGGGGGGCGGTCAGGCGTTCGTCGTAGCGCGTGGCGGAAGGCTCCATGGGGCCAAGCTTGGCACGGTGCGGCTCCCGGGCGACCGCGCGGGTAAGGTCTGCGCCTGTGAGTAACGTGCCATCCCCGGGAACGCCTCCCGGATCCCCCGCGGGGCCGGGGCCCCTGACACCGCCGGCCGACGCCGTACCGCCGGTACGGCACCCCGACGCTCCCGCCCCCGGTGAGCCGCTCGGGGCGCACTACGAACACTGTTTCGGCTGCGGCGAGGCACAGCCCCACGGACTCCAGCTGCTGGCGCGCGCCGGTGAGGGCGTCCGTATCACCGCGGAGTTCACGGTCAAGCCCGCTCACCAGGGCGCCCCCGGGCTCGCGCACGGCGGTGTGCTGGCCACCGCGCTGGACGAGACGCTCGGCTCGCTGAACTGGCTGCTGCGTGTGATCGCCGTGACCGGCCGGCTCCAGACCGAGTTCGTACGGCCCGTACCGGTGGGCACGTCGCTCTATCTGGAGGCCGAGACCACCGCCGTCCACGGGCGGAAGATCTACTGCACCGCCACCGGCAGGCTCGGCGGCCCCGAGGGACCCGTCGCCGTCCGCGCCGATGCCCTTTTCATCGAGGTCAAGGTCGATCATTTCATCGACAACGGCCGCCAGGAGGAGATCCGGGCGGCCATGGCCGATCCCGACCAGATCAAGCGCGCCCGCGCCTTCGAGGTGAACCCATGAGCCCTGCCCCTGTCGGCCCCCTGGACGTACTGATCCGCCGTGTCGATCCGGAGGCCCCGCTTCCGTCGTATGGACACCCGGGTGACGCGGGAGCCGATCTGGTCACCACCGAGGCCGCGGAGCTCGCCCCCGGTGAGCGTGTGGTCCTGCCGACCGGGGTGGCCATCGCCCTGCCCGACGGCTACGCGGCCTTCGTGCACCCCCGCTCCGGGCTCGCCGCCCGCTGCGGTGTCGCTCTGGTGAATGCCCCGGGGACGGTGGATGCCGGGTACCGTGGAGAGATCAAGGTGATCGTGGTCAATCTGGACCCGCGCGAGAGCGTTCGGTTCGAGCGGTTCGACCGGATTGCCCAACTGATCGTCCAGCGGGTCGAGAAGGTGCGCTTCCATGAGGTGGCGGAACTTCCCGGCTCCGCGCGGGCCGAGGGGGGCTTCGGCTCCACCGGTGGTCATTCCGCCGTGGGCGGGGTACAGGGTGGGAATCGATACGCTTCGGTCGTATCCGACCGGGAAGGACAGTGACGTGTTCGGACGTCGCAAGAAGAGTGGTTCCGCAGAGGACACGGCGGACGCAGCGGGCGAGGCCGGGCAGTTCACCGACGGCGTCGGCGTGGACGCCGATGACAGCGAGGCGGGGGACGCACCCCGCCGGGCGAACCTTCCGCCGGCGCCCAGGCCCGACGGTCCCTGGGACATCTCCGAGATCTCCAAGCCCGAAGAGGGCCGGGTGGATCTGGGGGGCGTCTTCGTCCCCGCGGTCGACGGCATGGAGCTGCGGGTGGAGGTCGCCGGTGACGCGATCGTCGCCGCCACCGTCGTCGTGCGCGACAGCGCCGTACAGCTCCAGGCTTTCGCCGCGCCCAAGAAGGAAGGTATCTGGGGCGAGGTCCGCGAGGAGATCGCCTCCGGCATCACCCAGCAGGGCGGCATCATCGATGAGGTCGAGGGCCCGCTGGGCTGGGAGCTGCGTGCCCAGGTCCCCGTACAGCTGCCGGACGGCACCGGAGGCGTACAACTGGTGCGCTTCATCGGCGTCGACGGACCGCGCTGGTTCCTGCGCGGTGTGATCTCCGGGCAGGGCGCGGTGCAGCCCGAGGCCGCGGGGCTGCTCGAACAGATCTTCAAGGACACCGTCGTCGTACGCGGCGAGGGACCGATGGCGCCCCGCGACCCCATCGTCCTCAAGCTGCCGGACGACGCGCAGATGGTGGCCGAGGGCGTCCAGCAGGAGGAGCAGGAGGGATCCCGCTTCTCCGGTGGCATGGGACAGCTCCAGCGCGGTCCGGAGATCACCGAAGTGCGCTGACACCTGATCGGAAATAGCGTGGGCCGCACCCCTTCACGGGGGTGCGGCCCATCGTCGTTTCCCCTCGTCTTCTCACTGGTCACGGGTGTGACCGTAGGAAACGCGTCAAGCGGGAGCTCCCCTCCGTATGAGACCCGTCAACGGAGGCGGAGTCCGCCGGAACAGCGGGTTTCCTCAGGGGGTCATATCTCCCGCACTCATTCAGGAGCACCCGATGGCCGACCTGGCCTTCGTCGCCACCACGATCGCGGTCTTCGCGCTGGTGGCTCTCATCGCCAAGGGGGTGACGAAGCTGTGACCGCGGAGAACATCGTCGGCCTGGTCGTGGCCGTCGCCCTGCTGGGCTATCTCGTCCTCGCCCTCCTCTTCCCGGAGAGGTTCTGAGTGATGAGCCCCGTCCTCGCCGGTGTGCTCCAGCTGCTCGCCCTGATAGCGGCGCTCGCTCTGGTCTACCGCCCCCTCGGCGACTACATGGCCCGTGTCTACAGCTCGCCCAGGCACCTCAGGGCCGAGAAGTGGATCTACCGTGCCATCGGCGCCGATCCCGCCACCGAGATGCGCTGGCCCGCCTATCTGCGCGGGGTCCTCGCCTTCTCTGTGATCAGTGTGCTGTTCCTGTATCTGCTCCAGCGGGCGCAGGGCGGTCTCCCGGGCTCGCTCGGCTTCGCGTCGATCGACCCGGACCAGGCGTTCAACACGGCCGCGTCCTTCGTCTCCAACACCAACTGGCAGTCGTACTACGGCGAGCAGGCCATGGGCCACGTCGTACAGACCGGCGGCCTCGCGGTCCAGAACTTCCTCTCGGCCGCCGTCGGCATGGCCGTCGCGGTCGCGCTCGTACGCGGCTTCGCCCGCTCCCGCACCGGTGAGCTGGGCAACTTCTGGTCGGACCTGGTGCGCGGCACCGTCCGGATCCTGCTGCCGGTCTCCGTCATCGGCGCGATCGTCCTGGTCGCCTGCGGCGCCATCCAGAACTTCGCGGGCATCCACGAGGTCGGTCAGTTCATGGGCGGCGCGCAGCAGTGGAACGGCGGCGCGGTCGCCTCGCAGGAGGTCATCAAGGAGCTGGGCACCAACGGCGGCGGTTACTTCAACGCCAACTCCGCCCACCCCTTCGAGAACCCCAACCCGGTCTCCAACCTCTTCGAGATCTTCCTGATCCTGCTCATCCCGTTCGCGATGACCCGCACCTTCGGCCGGATGGTGGGCAGTCTCCGGCAGGGCTACGCGATCCTCGTCGCGATGGGAGCGATCTGGCTCGGCTTCACCGCGCTGATGATGTGGACCGAGTTCCACCACGGCGGCCCGGCGTTCGACATCGCGGGCGGCGCCCTGGAGGGCAAGGAGACCCGCTTCGGGGTCGGCGGCTCGTCGATCTTCGCGGTGGCCACCACTCTCACCTCGACCGGCGCGGTCAACTCCTTCCTCTCCTCGTTCACCGGATACGGCGGCGGCATCGCGCTGCTGGGCATGCAGCTCGGTGAGATCGCGCCCGGCGGCGTCGGCTCCGGTCTCTACGGCATGCTGATCATGGCCGTCATCGCAGTATTCATCGCGGGTCTGATGGTCGGACGGACGCCCGAGTATCTGGGCAAGAAGATCGGCAGCCGCCAGATCAAGTTCGCCGCGTCGTACATCCTGATCACCCCGGCGCTGGTGCTCTGCTTCACCGCCGTGGCCATGGCGCTGCCCACCCCGGGCAACTCCATGACGAACTCGGGGCCGCACGGCTTCACCGAGATCCTGTACGCGTACACCTCGGGCGCCAACAACAACGGTTCGGCCTTCGCCGGGCTCAACGCGGACACCCAGTGGTTCAACACCACGATCGGGCTGGCGATGCTGCTCGGCCGCTTCGTGCCCATGGTGTTCGTCCTCGCGCTGGCCGGCTCGCTCGCGGAGCAGAGCCCCGTACCCAAGACCGCGGGCACGCTTCGAACGGAGAAACCGCTGTTCAGCGGGGTTCTCGTGGGCACGATCCTGATCGTCGCCGGACTGACCTACTTCCCGGCGCTGGCGCTGGGGCCGCTGGCCGAAGGGCTGGCGTCATGAACACTCGTACGAAGCATGAGGACGCGATGTCCAGCACCACTCCGGCCCGCGCGCCGCACAGCGATGTTCCCACCGGGCACAAACCCGATGACGGACGCGTCGGCGGGGGCCTGTTCGACCCCAAGCAGCTCCTGCGCTCCTTCCCGGAGGCGCTGAGGAAACTCGACCCCCGGTCGATGGCCAAGTCGCCCGTGATGTTCGTGGTCCTCATCGGCTCCGTCATGAGTACGGTCTTCGCCGCTCTGGAGCCGGGTGACTGGTTCGGCTGGGCCGTGGCCGCCTGGCTCTGGCTGACGACGATCTTCGCCAATCTGGCGGAGGCCGTCGCCGAGGGGCGCGGCAAGGCGCAGGCCGACACCCTGCGCAAGGCCAAGACCGACACCGTCGCCCGCCGGGTCATCGGCGCGAACGAGGAGCAAGTGCCTGGTACAGAGCTGCGCGTCGGCGATCTGGTCGTCTGCGAGGCAGGCGACATCATCCCCGGCGACGGTGATGTGGTCGACGGCGTCGCGTCCGTCGACGAGTCGGCCATCACCGGTGAGTCGGCGCCCGTCATCCGGGAGTCGGGCGGCGACCGCTCGGCCGTCACCGGAGGGACGAAGGTCCTCTCCGACCGTATCGTCGTCAAGATCACGACGAAGCCCGGCGAGACCTTCATCGACCGGATGATCGCGCTGGTGGAGGGCGCGGCCCGGCAGAAGACCCCCAACGAGATCGCGCTGAACATCCTGCTCGCGTCCCTCACCATCGTCTTCCTGCTCGCGGTCGTCACGCTCCAGCCGTTCGCGGTCTACGCGGGCCAGCGCCAGTCGATGATCGTGTTGATCGCGCTGCTGGTCTGTCTGATCCCGACCACGATCGGCGCGCTGCTCTCCGCGATCGGCATCGCGGGCATGGACCGGCTCGTCCAGCGGAACGTGCTCGCCATGTCGGGGCGCGCGGTCGAGGCCGCGGGCGATGTCTCGACCCTGCTGCTCGACAAGACCGGCACGATCACCCTCGGCAACCGGCAGGCCGCCGAGTTCGTTCCGGTCAAGGGGGTGACGGAGGCCGAACTCGCCGACGCGGCCCAGCTCTCCTCACTGGCCGACGAGACCCCCGAGGGCCGCTCCATCGTGGTGCTGGCCAAGGAGAAGTACGGGCTGCGCGAGCGCCACCAGGGCGAGCTGACCGGTGCCGAGTGGGCGGCCTTCACCGCCCAGACCCGGATGTCGGGTGTCGACCTCGTGGAGAACGGGACGCGGCGCAAGGTCCGCAAGGGCGCGACCGGCTCGGTCATCGCCTGGGTCGAGGAGCGCGGCGGCCCGGTGTCCGAGGACACCAGGGAACTGACCAACGCGATCTCGGAGGCCGGTGGCACGCCGCTGCTGGTCGCCCTGGAGGACGACGGCGGAGCCCGGGTGCTCGGCGTCATCCACCTCAAGGACGTGGTCAAGGAGGGGATGCGGGAGCGGTTCGACGAGCTGCGCCGCATGGGCATCAAGACCGTCATGATCACCGGTGACAACCCGCTGACCGCACGGGCGATCGCGGAGGAGGCCGGCGTGGACGACTTCCTCGCCGAGGCCACCCCCGAGGACAAGATGGCCCTCATCCGGCGCGAGCAGGCGGGCGGCAAGCTCGTCGCGATGACCGGCGACGGGACGAACGACGCCCCGGCGCTGGCGCAGGCGGATGTCGGCGTGGCCATGAACACCGGTACGTCGGCCGCCAAGGAGGCCGGGAACATGGTGGACCTGGACTCCAACCCGACCAAGCTCATCGAGATCGTCGGCATCGGCAAGCAGCTGCTCATCACCCGCGGCGCGCTGACGACCTTCTCCATCGCCAACGACGTCGCGAAGTACTTCGCGATCATCCCCGCGATGTTCGCGGTCGTCTATCCGAGCCTGGACAGGCTCAACATCATGCGGCTGTCCTCGCCGGAGTCCGCGATCCTCTCCGCGGTCATCTTCAACGCGCTGATCATCGTCGCGCTCGTACCGCTCGCGCTCAGAGGCGTGCGCTACCGGCCGATGAGCGCCGACCGGATGCTCCGCAGGAATCTGGGGATCTACGGCCTCGGCGGACTGATCGCCCCCTTCATCGGCATCAAGATCATCGATCTGCTCCTCTCCCTCATCCCCGGCATCGGGTGAACGGCATGACATCCATGAACAGCTCGGCACGCAACACCGCACGGCTCCTCGGAGCCGGGGCGCGCGCTCTCCTCGTCCTCACCGTCCTGTGCGGGGTGCTCTATCCGCTGGCCGTCACCGGCGTCGCCCAGGGCCTCTTCCCCCATCAGGCGAACGGGTCCGAGGTCAAGGAGGCCGGCAAGGTCGTCGGCTCCTCGCTCATCGGCCAGCGCTACGACCTGCCGCTGAAGAAGGGCCAGGAGACCCCGGAGCCCGACCTCAAGTGGTTCCAGCCGCGCCCGTCCAACGGCCTGGGCAGCAACAGCGTCAACACGCAGTACAAACTGATCCTCTCCGGGGCCACCAACCGGTCGGGCGACAACGAAGAGCTGATCAAGTGGGTCAAGGACGCCAAGGCCGCCGTCGTCAAGGACAACTCAACCCCCGGTTACCGGGTCCCGGCCTCCGCCGTACCGCCGGACGCCGTCACCTCCTCGGGCTCCGGCCTCGACCCGGACATCTCGCCGGAGTACGCCCGGCTCCAGGTCCACCGGGTGGCCGAACGGAACCAGCTCTCCGTCGGGCAGGTGGAGAAACTGGTCGAGGACCACACCCAGCAGCGGATTCTCGGCTTCGTCGGGGAACCCCGGGTGAATGTCCTCGCGCTCAACGTCGCGCTGCGGGAGATGGTCGGCTGACCATCAGAATCGTGTCAAGACCGACTCACGAGACCGGTGCCGCCCCTTTTGCCGTTTTTCCTGGCTGTATTTTCGACACAGCCGACGCGTCGGACGCGGTGGCTCTTCTGGAAGACAATGGGGCCATGGGACGCGGCAAGCTTCGGATCTATCTGGGCGCGGCACCGGGCGTCGGCAAGACGTACGCGATGCTCTCCGAGGCGCACCGCAGGGTGGAGCGCGGCACGGACTGTGTCGTGGCGTTCGTGGAGCATCATGACCGGCCGCGTACGGAAGTGATGCTGCACGGGCTCGAAGCGGTCAGACGGCGCGAGCTGGAGTACCGCGGGACGGTCTTCACGGAGATGGACATCGACGCGGTGCTGGAGCGCCGCCCGGCCGTCGCGCTGGTCGACGAGCTGGCACACACCAATGTGCCGGGCTCCCGCAACGCCAAGCGCTGGCAGGACGTCGAAGAGCTGCTCAAGGCCGGGATCGAGGTCGTGTCCTCGGTCAATATCCAGCACCTGGAGTCACTCGGCGACGTCGTCGAGTCGATAACCGGTGTACGGCAGCAGGAGACCGTCCCCGACGAGATGGTGCGGCGCGCCGACCAGATCGAGCTGGTCGACATGTCGCCCCAGGCGCTGCGGCGGCGCATGGCGCACGGCAATGTCTACAAGCCCGACAAGGTCGACGCGGCGCTCTCGCACTACTTCCGCCCCGGCAACCTCACCGCGCTGCGTGAGCTGGCGCTGCTCTGGGTCGCCGACCGGGTGGACGAATACCTCCAGCAGTACCGGGGCGAGCACAACATCCGCTCCACCTGGCAGGCCCGGGAGCGCATCGTCGTCGGTCTCACCGGCGGTCCGGAGGGGCGTACGCTCATCCGCCGCGCCGCCCGGATGGCCGCGAAGGGCTCCGGCAGCGAGATCCTGGCCGTCTACATAGCCAGGAGCGACGGTCTGACCGCCGCCTCGCCCAAGGAACTGGCGGTCCAGCGCAAGCTGGTCGAGGATCTGGGCGGCACCTTCCACCATGTCATCGGCGACGACATCCCCTCCGCGCTGCTCGAATTCGCGCGCGGGGTCAACGCCACCCAGATCGTGCTGGGCTCCAGCCGGCGCAAGACCTGGCAGTACATCTTCGGGCCCGGTGTCGGCGCCACCGTGGCCCGGGAGTCAGGGCCCGACCTGGACGTCCATATCGTCACGCACGAGGAGGCCGCCAAGGGGCGCGGGCTGCCGGTGGCGCGCGGGGCCAGGCTCGGCCGCTCCCGGATCGTCTGGGGCTGGCTGGCCGGGGTCGCCGCGCCCGTACTGCTCTCGCTGCTGCTGACGGCGCTGGACAACAGCCTGGGACTCGCCAACGACGTCCTGCTGTTCCTCTTCCTGACCGTGCTGGCCGCGCTGCTCGGCGGGCTGAGGCCCGCGCTCGCCTCGGCCGCCGCGGGCTCGCTGCTCCTCAACTTCTACTTCACGCCGCCCACGCACACGCTGACCGTGGCGGATCCCAAGAACCTGGTCGCCATCGTGATCTTCTTCGCGGTGGCCGTGTCGGTGGCCTCCGTGGTGGATCTGGCGGCCCGCCGTACCCACCAGGCGGCCCGGCTGCGCGCCGAGTCGGAGATCCTCTCGTTCCTGGCCGGCAGCGTGCTGCGCGGGGAGACCACGCTGGACGCGCTGCTGGAGCGGGTGCGGGAGACGTTCTCGATGGAGTCCGTGGCGCTGCTCGAACGTATGAGCGATGTCGACCCCTGGACCCGCGCGGGCAGCGTCGGACCGCACCCCGTCGACCGCCCCGAGTCCGCCGATGTGGACATGCCGGTCGGCGACCACATGGCGCTGGCGCTCACCGGCCGCGTCCTGCCCGCCGAGGACCGCCGGGTGCTCGCCGCCTTCGCCGCCCAGGCCGCCGTCGTACTCGACCGTCAGCGCCTGGTGGGGGAGGCGGAACAGGCCCGCGCGCTCGCCGAGGGCAACCGCATCCGTACGGCGTTGCTCGCGGCCGTCAGCCACGATCTGCGCACCCCGCTGGCCAGCATCAAGGCCTCCGTCACCTCGCTGCGCTCCGACGACGTCGAGTGGTCCGAGGAGGACCGGGCGGAGCTGCTGGAGGGCATCGAGCACGGCGCCGACCGGCTGGACCATCTGGTCGGCAATCTGCTCGACATGTCCCGGCTCCAGACCGGCACCGTCACCCCGCTGATGCGGGAGATCGACCTCGATGAGGTGGTCCCGTGGGCGCTCGGCGGTGTCCCGGAGAACAGCGTGGAGCTGGACATCCCCGAATCGCTGCCCATGGTGAACGTCGACCCCGGTCTGCTGGAGCGCGCGGTCGCCAATATCGTCGAGAACGCCGTCAAGTACAGCCCCGAGGGACGGCACGTCACCGTCGCGGCCAGCGCGCTGGGCGCGCGGGTCGAGGTGCGGGTCGTGGACCGGGGCCCCGGGGTCCCCGAGGACGCCAAGGAACGGATCTTCGAACCCTTCCAGCGCCACGGCGACGCGCCGCGCGGCGCCGGCGTCGGCCTCGGACTGGCGGTCGCCCGCGGCTTCGTGGACGCGATGGGGGGCACGCTGGCCGCCGAGGACACCCCCGGCGGCGGTCTGACCATGGTCCTCACCCTCTCCGCGGCGTCCGGACGCGAGCCGGTACGCCCCGAACCACCCGCCCGGTCCCTCACATGACCGGGACAGCAGAAAGGCAGGCCCCTATGACCCGGGTGCTCGTGGTCGACGACGAGCCGCAGATCGTACGCGCGCTGGTGATCAACCTGAAGGCGCGCAAGTACGAGGTGGACGCGGCCTCCGACGGCGCGAGCGCGCTGGAACTGGCCGCGGCCCGCCACCCCGATGTCGTCGTGCTCGACCTCGGCCTCCCGGACATGGACGGCGTCGAGGTGATCAAGGGCCTGCGCGGCTGGACCCGCGTACCGATCCTGGTGCTCTCCGCGCGCCACACCTCCGACGAGAAGGTCGAGGCGCTGGACGCGGGCGCCGACGACTATGTCACCAAGCCCTTCGGCATGGACGAACTGCTGGCCAGACTGCGCGCGGCGGTCCGGCGGGCCGAGCCGGTCGGCGGCGACGGCGACGAGACGGTCTCGGTCGTGGAGACCGAGGGGTTCACCGTCGATCTGGCCGCCAAGAAGGTCCACCGCGAGGGCAGGGACGTCCGGCTCACCCCGACCGAGTGGCATCTGCTGGAGGTGCTCGTACGGAACACCGGCCGGCTGGTCAGCCAGAAGCAGCTCCTCCAGGAGGTCTGGGGCCCGTCGTACGGCACCGAGACCAACTATCTGCGGGTCTACATGGCGCAGCTGCGCCGCAAGCTGGAGGCGGATCCGTCGCACCCCAGGCACTTCGTCACCGAACCGGGCATGGGCTATCGGTTCGAGCGTTGATCCGGCGCGGCCATACCCCGGTACGCTTTGTGCATGAGTGCTGAGAAGCCGACCGGCCGTTTCCGCCGGATGCTCGACCGGCTCTCCAGCTCCCAGGAGGATCTGGAGTCGGAAGAACTGCAGGAGGACGCGCAGGCATCGGGCTGTACGCGCATCTCCGACTGCAACGACCGCCAGATCGTCCGGGTGACTGGTACGTTGCGGACGGTCACCCTGCGTCCGCGGGCCGGCGTACCCGCGCTGGAGGCGGAGCTGTTCGACGGCACCGCGCCGCTGGACGTGGTGTGGCTGGGCCGGCGCTCGATCGTGGGCATAGAGCCGGGCCGCAAGCTGATCGCCTCCGGCCGGATCTCCCTGAGCCACGGCCGGCGGGTGCTGTTCAATCCCAAATACGAACTCCGACCACTCGGACAGGAGTAGCCGGTGACGTCACCCGACAAGCCCGCCGCCTCGACCTCTTCCCCCACCGCTTCATCCGCCTCACCCGCCACCTCGGCCGCTTCGGACAGTGATGCGAAAGCCGTCACCGAGGCGGCTCTTTTCGAGGCTTTCGGCGGTCTGCGCGGCATGGTGGAGACGGTCCTTCCCGGCCTGCTCTTCGTCACGATCTTCACGGTCAACAAGGACCTGCACGCGTCGGCGATCGCCGCGCTGGCCATCTCGCTGCTGCTCGTCGTGGTCCGGCTGATCCGCCGGGACACCGTCAAGCACGCCTTCAGCGGGGTCTTCGGTGTCGCGTTCGGTGTCGTCTTCGCGATGATGACCGGCGATGCCAAGGACTTCTATCTGCCGGGCATGCTCTACACGCTGGGGCTGGCGCTCGCGTACATCATCACCACGCTCGCGGGCGTGCCGCTGATCGGGCTGATCCTCGGCCCGATCTTCAAGGAGAACCTCTCCTGGCGCACCCGCAACCCGGGCCGCAAGAAGGCGTACGCCAAGGCCAGTTGGGCCTGGGGGCTGATCCTGCTCGCCAAGTGCGCGATCCTCTTCCCGCTCTACTGGTGGGCGGACACCACCCAGCTCGGCTGGATCCTGATCGCGCTCAAGATCCCGCCGTTCCTGCTGGCGGTCTATCTGACCTGGGTCTTCCTGGCGAAGGCGCCGCCGCCGATCGATGTGTTCGCCGAGATGGAGGCGGAAGAGCGGGCGGAGAAGGAGCGCGCGGCGGCCGTCGCCGCGACGACGACCGACGGGTCGGGACCGCGGCACCGCCGCTAGGGCCTCTCGTTTGGATCATGCCGGATCAGGCCTGATCCAGACAGGACCCTAGGCGATCGCGATTGAACGGACAGCCTTCGGGCGCCGGACAGGCGGGGGTTCCGCCTGTCCGGCGCCCGAAGGCTGTCCGGCGCCCGGACAGTCCCGTCCGGCGCCCGAGAGCGTCAGCCGGTCGTCTCCTCGCGGCGTACCGACAGCAGATCCTCCAGCTGCTCCTCGCGGGCCTGGGCCGCCACGAACAGCAGCTCGTCGCCCGCCTCCAGGGTCTCCTCCGGGTTCGGGGTGAGGACGCGCGTCCCGCGGATGATCGTGACCAGCGAGGTGTCCTCGGGCCAGGTCACATCGCCGACCTGCGTACCGGTCACGGCCGACTCCGGCGGCAGCGTCAGCTCGACCAGGTTGGCGTCGCCGTGGCTGAAGCGCAGCAGCCGTACGAGATCGCCGACGCTCACCGCCTCCTCGACCAGCGCCGACATCAGACGCGGTGTCGAGACCGCGACGTCCACGCCCCAGGACTCGTTGAAGAGCCACTCGTTCTTGGGGTTGTTGACCCGGGCCACCACCCGCGGGACGCCGTACTCGGTCTTGGCGAGCAGTGAGACGACCAGATTGACCTTGTCGTCGCCGGTCGCGGCGATCACGACATGGCAGCGCTGGAGCGCCGCCTCGTCCAGCGAGGTGATCTCGCAGGCGTCGGCCAGCAGCCATTCCGCCAGCGGCACCCGTTCCACCGAGATGGCCGTCGGTGCCTTGTCGATCAGCAGGATCTCGTGCCCGTTCTCCAGCAGCTCACCCGCGATGGAACGGCCCACCGCACCTGCCCCGGCAATCGCGACGCGCATCAGTTCACGCCTCCTTCCGGGCCCTCGGCGAATGCCGCCTCGACCTTCTCGATGTCGTCCGTACGCATCATCACGTGGACGAGATCGCCCTCTTGCAGCACGGTCTGGGACGTCGGCAGCATCGCCTCGCCCAGCCGGGTCAGAAACGCGACACGGACGCCCGTCTCCTCCTGGAGCGTGCTGATCTTGTGGCCGATCCAGCTCTCCGCGGTGTGCACCTCGGCGAGCTGGACGCCGCCGCTGGGATCGCGCCACAGCGGCTCCGCGCCGGACGGCAGCAGCCGGCGCATCATCTGGTCGGCGGTCCAGCGGACCGTGGCCACGGTCGGGATGCCCAGCCGCTGGTAGACCTCGGCGCGCTTCGGGTCGTAGATACGGGCGGCCACGTTCTCGATGCCGAACATCTCGCGGGCCACCCGGGCGGCGATGATGTTGGAGTTGTCGCCGCTGCTCACCGCGGCGAAGGCGCCGGCGTCCTCGATCCCCGCGTCGCGCAGGGTGTCCTGGTCGAACCCGACGCCGCTGACGCGACGGCCGCCGAAACCGGAGCCGAGCCGTCGGAACGCGGTGGGGTCCTGGTCGATGACGGCGACGGTGTGCCCCTGCTGCTCCAGGTTCTGCGCGAGTGCGGCACCCACCCGGCCACAGCCCATGATGACAATATGCACGGCCCTACCCCGCACTCCTCATACCCCACCTGAACTGCGAATACATCGTGCTCATTTCTCTTCTCTCGGCTCGCCGGGCAACACGTTGCGGGCACTTGGAGGCCCGCGGGGCACCATGCCGCGACGGGTTGCCGGTCATGGGCCCGAGCGGTGCCGGGGATGTCGCCCTCGTCCGCGCTCACGCCCACCGTATCGGCAACCAGGAACGGGAGATCAGGTGTGTGCCCCGTCGGTCGTCCCCTGCCGCGCGGGCCGCCGCCGGACGGACAGGAGCCCGCTGGGTTCACCCGTCCGTGTCAGTCGGCAGCTAGGATGAAGGGCAGTGCGGCCCGGTTCCATCTGGGCTGATCGTCGTGCGAGAGGCAGAGGATGGCCGAGCCGGAGTCCGCGGAATCCTCATTGGCCGACAAGATCGACGGGCTGTTCAGAGCCGTACGCCGGCCCAACCGGGAGCAGTACAGCCACGAGGAAGTGGCGCGCGCCTGCCGGGAGGCGACCGGTGACAGCTTCTCCGCCACCTATCTGTGGCAGTTGCGCACCGGGCGGCGTGACAACCCCACGAAGCGGCATCTCGAAGCCCTGGCACGGTTCTTCGACGTTCCGGTCGCCTATTTCTTCGACGGCGACCAGGGTGCCGCGATCGCCCGGGAACTGGAGCTGCTCGCCGCGCTGCGTGACGCCGGGGTGCGGAGTGTGGCCCTGCGCGCGGTCAATCTCTCGCCCGAGAGCGTCGGCACGATCAGCGATCTGATCGATGTGATCGCCCGACGTGAGCAAGGCGGTCCGGAGCGGGGTCCGGAGCAGGACGGTCCGGAGCGGGACGGCTCCGGGCGGGGTGGCGGCTGAACCTTCCGGGTGACGGAACGTCCGGACGAAGCCGAGGATGCCGAGGATGGGGAACGGTGCGTGGTGCGTGAGGACTGACCGGGGTCTCAGACGGCAGTGGCAGCGCTGCCTGCGAACCGTCGAGGCACTTCAGCTGCCCAGCCCGTTCGACGCGACGGTCTTCATCGACATGCTCGCGCGGACGCGGGGGCGTCCCATCGATCTCGTCCCGGTCGTGGCCAGGCCGCACACCCCATGCGGGCTGCTGATCACCACGGACCGCGCGGACTGCATCCTCTACGCGGCCGACACCACGCCGCTGCACCAGCAGCACATCCTGCTCCACGAGGCCGCCCACATCATCTGCGGCCACCACGAGACCGCTCCCGCGGCGACCGCCGCGGCCCAGGTCCTGATGCCCCATCTGCCCGCCTCGCTGGTCCAGCGCGTCCTCGGCCGCAGCGTCTACACCGAGCCGCAGGAGCAGGAGGCGGAACTCGTCGCCTCCCTCATCCTCACGCGCGCCGCCGGGCTCGACCGGGCGAGTGCCGCCCCGCCGCCCGCGGAGCCGGGGGGATCCCGGCTGCACACGCTGTTCGGCGCACACGGTCGGCGGACCCGCGCGGATGGCTGACCTCACCGCCTATCTCGCCGCCGGTGTCTTCCTCGCGTACGCCGTGCACCGGCTCGTGGTCATCCGCCGGAAGGGGGCCGACCCCGCGCAGCGCGATGTCGTCGGCTTCGCGCTGTGCATGGGGCTGGCGATGCTGTTCAACGCGCCGGCCACACTGAGCGCGCTGGGCCGCCTCTTACCGGCGTCGGAGGCCGTCATGCTGCTCACCCACCAGCTGAAGACGGGCGCCTTCAGCTTTCTCGTCCTCGTGGCGCTCGCGCTCAAGACGCCGGGGCCCGCGCGACCCGCCGTACGGCGGCAGGTCTCTCTGGCCCTCGCCGTCCAGGCGGTGTCGGTCACGCTGTTCCTCGCCGCCGGCCCCGGGATCCTCGGCGACTCCCTCGTGGTCCCGGACGGGCGGGGCCCGCTGCTCGCCGGGTACAACGCCGTCTTCGCCGGCTACGGCTCCTGGTGTCTGTGCGTCCTGGGCCGGGAACTGGCCCGTCACGCGCGGGGGACCGTACCGGGCCTGCTGCGCACGGGGCTGCGGCTGATGACGCTCGCCGCCGTGTGCGGCGTGGTGTGGACCTCGTGGGCCCTGCACGACATCACCGTCAATCTGGCCGACGGGCGACAGGGGCTGGGCGAGGACCTGGTCTCCAGCGTGCTGGGCGCGATCACCGCCGTCCTGGCCACCGGTGGCGCCAGCGCCACGCTGTGGGGCGGACGGCTCTCGGCGCCGGGCAGGTGGCTGCGCGCCCACCGCGCGTACCGCGCCCTGGAACCGCTGTGGGCTGCCCTGTACGTCGAACTCCCGGAGATCGCGCTGCCCGCGTCCGCGGCCGGCCGCCGCCCCGGTCCGCGGCGTACGGAGTTCGCCCTGTACCGCCGGGTCATCGAGATCCGCGACGGCCATCTGGCCCTGCGCCCCTACCTCCACCCGTACGTCCCGGGGTGGGTGGCCGAGGAACTGCGGCGCACGGACGAGCGTGATCACGACGCGGTCGTCGAAGCCGCCGTGATCGCCGCGGCGCTGGAGAACAAGCGGGCCGGACAGCGACAGGACGGCGCGCTCCCCGGCCGGCCCGCGCACACCCCGCCGCCGATGCCGGGGACGGTCGAGGCGGAGGCGGCCTGGCTGCTCCGGGTGACCGGTGCCTTCCGGCACTCCGCCGCGGTCCACGCGATCCGGGGGCGGGTTCGCACGGAGGCTTCGGACGTGCGCCGTTAGCTGAGATGAATGCGATGCAAAGTTACATCCATAACAGTTGACGTATCTCCCGGGCGCGCAACATGATGAGCGCGTCAACTCAAGCGCTCCATGTGGCAGTTGAGATCCCTGTCTGCGGAAGGATTTCTGTGTCAGTTCTTGCTCGGCGTGTCAATGACAACAACTCCCTCGCGACCATCCCCCTGCACACCACCGAGGTGCGGATGGTCGAGTCCCCGGACTCGGTGATCAGCACTCCGGCGACGGCCGCCGCCGTGGTGGTCGCCTTCGCCGCGGGATACGTCGCCGGTCACAGCGGCTGATCCCGGCCCGGTCCGCGTCCGCGCGGCCGTCCTGAGAGGAAAGGACGTTCCCGTGTCCGATCTGGCGCGGAGCGCCAACGACAGCGGCGTCCTGGCCGCTGTCCCCCTGCACGCCACCGCGGTTCAGACACCGGCGGAACCGAATCCCGTGATCTGTATCGCCAACACGGCCACCAACGGGGCCTCGGTCGACGTCGCCTTCGCGGCGCACGGGGGCTGACCCGTGGCTCCCGTCCCTGACCGCTCACCCCACTGTGTGAAGGAGATCTCCCGTGTCCCATCTCGCCCGTCGTGTCAATGACAGCACCGCTCTGACGGCCATTCCGCTGCACAGCAACGAGGTGCGGAAGATGGCGGACTCCGAGATCGAGCCGATCATCTGCATCGTGCTCGTGACCGGCTGCATCAGCTTCGGGGTCTCCTACACAGGCTGATCCCCGCCCGGTACGACCGCCTCCCCAAGGAGAACGCGATGTCTTCTCTGTCCCACCAGGTGAACACGAGCGGTGCTCTGGCCACGGTGCCGCTGCACACGACGCAGGTGCACCAGATGGAGCCCTCGGACTCCGCCGTCTGCTGCCCGGCCGTGCTCGTCACCTTCGCCGCCGGTATCGCCTTCGGCTACGCCCTGGGCGGTGGCTTCACCGAGGAGCGGTGACCCTCACCGCCTCCTCCGCCCCCTCCACCGACCACCTGATCAGGAGCCCAGCATGTCCCTACTGGCCAACCACGTGAACGAGAGCAGCGCTCTCGCGACCGTTCCGCTGCACACCACCGAGGTGCAGCGGGTCGACGTTCCCGACTCCGTCATCTGCTGCCCCGCGGCGGTCCAGGTCGGCGCGGCGCTGGTGGCGGCCTTCGTCGCCGGCTACAACCTCTGAGTCTCCCGGCCCAACCGGTGCGCCGGACCGTGCCGTCCGGCAGCTGTCCGCCAGCCGTCCGGCGGCTGTCCGGCCCGGCGCACCGCCGACCGTGGCCGGCTCCCCAGCCGGCACGAAGGGGAAGATCTGTTATGGCGAGACTGCCGCGGCTGCTGCGTGCCGCCGTGTCGCCGCCCAGGGTGAGCCGCTCCTCGGCGGTCACCACCATGGAACGGCTCAGTGCGACGACCCACTTGGTGTCGAGCCTGGAATACCTGGTCACGGAGAAGGACCGGCTGCCCGGCGGGATGAACGACTGGCGCGTCGGCAGGGAACAGTTCCGTGCCTGGCCGGCGCCGGTCCGCAAGGTGCTCGACGTGGTGTCGGGCCCCCGGGGCAGCCGGGTGCTGCACGGCGCGCGGGTCGTCGCGGCGGCGGCGCTCCTCGCCCCGCTCCCGAGGCGCGGACGGCTCGCGGCCGACCTGGTCCTGTCGGCCACCTCGCTGGCGCTGTACCCGCGCAACCACTACGGCACCGACGGCTCCGACCAGGTGGCGTTCCTCGTACAGACCACCGCGACGGTGGCGCGGGCCCTGGAGGACCGGCCGCGGGCGGTCGACGCCTGCCTGTGGTTCGCCGGCCTCCAGTCGGTGCTGTCGTACGCGACGTCCGGCTGGGTCAAGGTGTCCAGCCCGACCTGGCGCAGCGGCCGGGCCCTGCCCGGAGTGATGCGTACCAAGTCCTACGGCGAGGCCACGACCTGGCGTCTGCTCACGAAGTACCCGCGTACCTCGCACGCGCTGAGCACCGGTGTGCTCGCGCTGGAGTGCGCCTTCCCCGTGGTCCATCTGGCCAAGGGCCGGGCGGCCCCGGTGCTGGTGGCCGCGGTCGGCGGCTTCCATCTCGCCAACGCGGGCGTGATGGGCCTGGGACGCTTCCTCACGTCCTTCTGCTCCCTGCACTCCGCCGTGCTCTACATCGCGGGACCACGGGTCAGGACCTGGCCGGACGGCCGGGTGGAACGGCGCGACGACGCCTTCCCCGTGGCCGTCGGCGCTCTGCTGACGGCCGCCCTCGCCGCGGGCGTCGTCTCCCGTACCCGGCAACGCCGGACCGTGCTGCGCGGGCGGGGCGACGAGCGGGAGATGACGACGGCGTCGGGCAACACCCTCGCCTACCGGTGGGCCGGGGATCCGGCCGAGGCGCTCGATCCCGCGGCGCCGGTCGTCGTCCTGGAGCACGCCCTCAGCTCGACCCCCGAACGCGCCGAGTGGCTCGCCTCCGAACTCTCCAAGCGCCATCCGGTGGTCACCTATCAGCGCGCCGGTTACGGCCGGAGCGGCTACGCCGGATCCCGGCACTTCGACATCGACTCCGCCGCCGACGATCTGGCCGACCTCGTCGCGCACGTGGCGGGCGACCGGCCCGTCGTGCTCATCGGCCACTCCCTCGGTGGCTATCTGGTGGCCAGGGCCGCGCGGCGGCTGCCCGGACAGGTCGTCGGCCTCGGGCTGATCGACCCCAGCCACCCGGGCGAGATGAGCGAGAGCACCGGCACACAGGATCCGGACGGGCAGCGGGTGACCGATGTCCTCAACCAGATGGCGATATCCCTGCGCCTGTGCCTCGGTCCGCTGCTGAAGAGCCCGGACTGGCTGGGCCAACTGCCCTCCGGCGTGCGCGGGCTGGCCGAGGCGCAGTACCGGGATCCGACCGTGTGGTCGGCGGCGCTGCGCGAGTGGCGCGGCAGCCTCGCGCGGTTCCGGCTGTACGAGGGACCGCTGCCCGCTGTCGGCGTACCGGTGTGCCTGGTCACCTGCGCCAGGACGAACGAACTGACCGAGGCCCAGAAGGATCTGCAGGACGAGTACGCGCAGGTCGCGCCCCGCTCGGTCCGGCACGTACTGGACGTCCACCGCGACGCCGTGGTCGGGGAACGGGCCTCGGCCACGCGGGTGGCGGAGCTGATGACCGAGTTCGTCGGCGGGCTGGGCCACGGCGCCGCCGATCGCGAGGAGGAGACGGCCGATGCCCGTTCGCAGCTTTGACGGTCCGGTGCCGGGTGTACCGCGCGGAGTGGGCGGCATACCGCGCGGCACAGCGCGCGGGGCCGGCGGCCGTGACGCGGTGACCGCGCTGACCATCGGCGGTCTGGCCGCCTGGTTCGCCCTCACCGTGCTGAGCCAGCACCCCAAGCGGGAGTTCGACCGGCTCGCGGAGTACGACAAGACAGGCATCGCCGTACCGAACTGGCGCTTCTTCGCCCCCGAGCCCGCGCAGCACGACTACCACGTCCTGCTCCGCACGGAGACGGCCGACGGGCGGCAGACCGACTGGGAGGAGGCGTCGGCCATCACACCGCGCCGTCCCGTCCAGATGGTGTGGTTCCCCGGCCGCCGCAGGGAGAAGGCGCTCTTCGACATCTGCCATGAACTGATCGCGGTCATGCGGAAGTCCGGCGGCGACATGACGCGTACCACGGCCTACCGGATGCTGCGGAACTCGGTGGCCCGGTCCGTGCACGAGGGGACGGGCGACGGCGCCCCGCCCCGTGGCTTCCAGTTCGTGGTCGCCCGCCACACCGGCCATGACACGGAACACGAGCCGGACTACGTCTTCGTCTCCCCCTATATCCCGTACGACCCCTCCCGCCCGTACGTGTGAGACCGCCGCGGCGGACGGTGTCCCCGGCGATGTCCGCACAGGGAGGGGACGTCGTGGGCCTACCCGCCGCCGGAAGGGGTACGGATCACCGGCGCCGACGGTGATCCGTACCGCGGCGGGGCCCTGTGGCCCCCACCTCCAGGCACGTTGGGACGCGGAGCATGGACCAGGAACAGGACCGTACGGACGACCGGGACCGTACGGACGACGGGCGCGTCGCGGAGCTGCTGGCCCGGATGACGGACGCGGAGAAGCTGGGGCAGCTCCAGCAGCTGGCGTGGACCGGGGACACCGGCCCCGGCGGCGGGCAGAACCATCTCATCGAGACGGCGGTCCGCGAGGGGGTGCTCGGCTCCGTACTCAACCTGCACGGCGCCGCGCACACCAACGCCCTCCAGCGCATCGCCGTCGAGGAGTCACGGCTCGGTATCCCGCTGCTCTTCGGTTTCGACGTGATCCACGGTTTCTGGACCACCTTCCCGATCCCGCTCGCACAGGCGGCCAGCTTCGATCCGGCGGTCGCCGAGCGGGACGGCGAGGTGGCCGCCGGCGAGACCCGGTCCAACGGGATCCACTGGACGTTCGCGCCGATGATGGACGTGACCCGCGATCCGCGCTGGGGACGGATCGCCGAGAGCTGCGGTGAGGACCCGTATCTGACGGCCGCGTTCGCGAGAGCCAAGGTCCGCGGCCACCAGGGCGACGACCTCCGCGATCCGCGCCGGATCGCCGCCTGCGCCAAGCATTTCGCCGCCTACGGAGGCGCCGAGGGCGGCCGTGACTACAACACGGTCGATGTCTCGGAACAGCGTCTGCGCAATCTCTATCTGCCGCCGTTCAAGGCCGCCGTGGAGGCGGGCGCGGCGACGGTGATGGCCGCCTTCAACACCGTCAGCGGCGTCCCGGCCCACGCCCACCCGCATCTGCTCTCCGACATCCTCAAGGGGGAGTGGGGCTTCGACGGCGTCGTGGTGAGCGACTGGAACGGGGTCCACGAACTGATCGTGCACGGCTTCGCCGAGGACGCCGCGGCCGCCGCCGGGCTCGCGTTCGAGGCGGGCCTCGACATGGAGATGGTCAGTACGGATCTCGCCGACCACGGACGGGAGTCGCTGCGCGGCGGGACGCTCTCGGCCGGGCGCCTCGACGACGCCGTGGCGCGCGTGCTGCGGCTGAAGTTCCGCCTCGGGCTGTTCGAACGGCCGTACGTGGACGAGGGCGCCGCGCTGACCGGCCCGACGGCGGAGAGCCGGGCGGCGGCCCGCGAGACCGCGGGCCGGTGCGTGGTGCTGCTCAAGAACGAGGGGGACACGCTGCCGCTGAGCCGTAGCCTCTCCTCGGTCGCCGTGGTCGGCCCGTTCGCGGACTCCACCGATCTGCACGGCACCTGGTCGGGGCCCGGCGCGTCCCGCTTCCCCGCGGTCACCGTCCTCGACGGCGTACGGGCGGCGCTCCCGGACGCCGCCGTCGTCCGGCACGCCGAGGACCATGAGGCCGCTGTGGCGGCGGCGCGCTCCGCCGACCTGACCGTGGTGGTGGCCGGCGAGCCCACGGAGCTCAGCGGAGAGGCGTCGTCGCGCAGCGACCTGTCGCTGCCCGCCGGCCAGGAGGAGCTGATCCGGGCGATCGCGGCGACGGGCCGGCCGTTCGTCGTCGTGCTCGTCGGCGGGCGCCCGCTCACCGTCGACGGCTGGCTCGACCGGGCGCCGGCCGTGCTGGCGGCCTGGCACCTGGGCATCGAGGCCGGTCACGCGCTCGCCGACGTGCTGTTCGGCGACGTGAACCCCGGTGCCAAACTGCCGGTGAGCTTTCCGCGCTCGGTGGGGCAGATCCCCGTCTACCACAACCACGAGAACACCGGCCGCCCGTCCGGACCGGACGGCCCGGGGGCGCCGTTCACCTCGTCGTATCTGGACATCGGGCGCGGACCGCGCTTCCCGTTCGGATTCGGCCTCAGCTACACCGGCTTCGAGATCGGCGCGCCGGAGCCGAGCCAGGACGCCGTCGGCGTCGCGGAGTTGTCGGGCGGCGCCGAGGTGGAGGTGGCGGTCGCCGTACGGAACACCGGGCAGCGCGCGGGTGACGAGGTCGTACAGCTCTATGTGCACGACCGGGCGGCCTCGATCGTCCAGCCGGTGCGGCGCCTGCGCGGTTTCCGGCGCGTCACGCTCGGCGCGGGGGAGAGCGCGGTGGTGCGGTTCCGGCTCGGCGCGGAGGACCTCGGGTTCTGGACGAACGACCCCGCGGGCCGTTTCCTCGTGGAGCCGGGACGTATCGATCTCTACGCGGGGAACAGTTCGCTGGCGACCGCGCGGTGCACGCTGACCCTCACCCCGTGAGGCGCGCGTACCGTGCCCGGGGGCCCCTGGACATGCCGGGCGGCGGGAGGGGGTGGTGCCCGCACGCGATGTTGTTCGAACGCATACGATCCCTTCCGTGTCCAAACTGACCGACGTGCCCAAACGCATCCTGATCGGGCGGGCGCTGCGCAGCGACAGGCTCGGGGAGACCCTCCTCCCCAAGCGCATCGCCCTGCCCGTCTTCGCCTCCGACCCGCTGTCCTCGGTGGCGTACGCGCCGGGAGAAGTCCTCCTGGTCCTGTCCATCGCGGGTGTGTCGGCCTACACCTTCAGCCCGTGGATCGCGCTGGCCGTCGTGGTCCTCATGTTCACGGTCGTCGCGTCGTACCGGCAGAACGTGCACGCCTATCCGAGCGGCGGCGGCGACTACGAGGTCGCGAACACCAACCTCGGCCCCAAGGCCGGACTCACGGTCGCCAGCGCGCTCCTCGTCGACTACGTGCTGACCGTGGCGGTGTCGATCTCCTCCGGCGTGGAGAACCTCGGGTCGGCGGTCCCCTTCGTGGTGGAGCACAAGGTCCTGTCCGCCATCGTGATAATCGTGCTGCTCACGCTGATGAACCTGCGTGGCGTACGGGAGTCCGGGAAGCTCTTCGCGATCCCGACGTACGTCTTCGTCGGCGGGGTGTTCCTCATGATCGCCTGGGGCGCGTTCCGCGGACTCGTGCTCGGCGACACCATGCGCGCCCCGACGTCCGACCTCGAGATCAAGCCCGAGCACCAGGGACTGGCCGGCTTCGCGCTGGTCTTCCTGCTGCTGCGGGCCTTCTCCTCCGGCTGCGCCGCGCTGACCGGTGTCGAGGCGATCAGCAACGGCGTCCCGGCCTTCCGCAAGCCGAAGAGCAGGAACGCGGCCACGACCCTCGCCCTGATGGGCGGCCTGGCCGTGACGATGTTCTGCGGCATCATCGGCCTGGCCATGGCCACCGATGTGCGGATGGCGGAGTCGCCCGGCACGGATCTGCTCCGCGACGGTGTCCCGGTCGGCTCCGGCTATGTCCAGAACCCGGTGATCTCCCAGGTCGCCGCCGCCGTCTTCGGCAGCGGCACGTTCTTGTTCGTCCTGCTCGCCGCGGCCACCGCGCTGGTCCTCTTCCTGGCCGCCAACACCGCGTACAACGGTTTCCCGCTGCTCGGCTCGATCCTCGCCCAGGACCGCTATCTGCCGCGCCAGTTGCACACCCGCGGCGACCGGCTGGCCTTCTCCAATGGCATCGTCCTGCTGGCCGGGGCCGCCGCACTGCTCGTCGGGCTCTACGGGGCGGACTCCACCCGGCTGATCCAGCTCTACATCGTCGGTGTCTTCGTCTCGTTCACGCTCAGCCAGACGGGCATGGTCCGGCACTGGAACCGCCATCTGCGGACCGAGCGCGACCCGGCCAAGCGCCGCCACATGATCCGGTCCCGGGCGATCAACACCTTCGGCGCCTTCTTCACCGGTCTCGTACTCGTCGTCGTACTGGCGACCAAGTTCACCCATGGCGCCTGGGTCGCGCTGCTCGGCATGGTGATCTTCTACGGGACGATGACCGCGATCCGCAAGCACTACGACCGGGTCTCCGCGGAGATCGCCGCCGCCGAGGGGCCGTCCGACGACAGCGCCCGGCCGTCCCGGGTGCACTCGATCGTCCTGGTCTCCAAGGTCCACAAGCCCACACTGCGTGCCCTCGGGTACGCCAAGCTGATGCGCTCGGACACCCTGGAGGCGCTCAGCATCAATGTCGACGCGGCGGAGACGAAGCAGCTCAGGGACGAGTGGGAGCGGCGCGGCATCAACGTACCGCTGAAGATCCTCGACTCCCCGTACCGCGAGATCACCCGGCCGGTGATCGAGTACGTACGCGGTCTGCGCACGGAGAATCCGCGCGACGCGGTGAGCATCTACATCCCGGAGTACGTGGTCGGCCGCTGGTACGAGCATCTGCTGCACAACCAGAGCGCCCTGCGGCTCAAGGGACGGCTGCTCTTCACGCCGGGCGTGATGGTGACGTCGGTGCCGTACCAGCTGGAGTCCTCGGAGCTGGCGAAGAAGCGGGCGAAGCGGCGCGCGGCGTATGTGGCGCCGGGCGCGGTCAGGCGCGGTCCCGTGGACGCGCGGCCGAAGGAGGCGGACCGGGACCGGACGGACCGGGACCGGGACCGGGACCGGAAGGACTGAGCGGGCGGTGGGGGCCGACCGGACGGAGGGGGCCGAGCGGTCCGAGCGGACGGAGGGGGATCCGGCGCGTGGCAGCCGGGTGGGTGACGCGCACGTAGACTGGTGGGCTGTCGTCCACCCCTCCCCGTTTTTTCCCTCCCCGTTCTTCCCCTTCCCTCTCTCCTCTTCTCCTTCTCCTTCCCTCTCACCTTTCTTGTTTCCTGACCCACCCTTCTTACCTCTGATCTTTTGGAGCCACCTCCCATGTCAACAGAACCGCAGGCTTCGCTGATCGGGGAGGAGTACGAGGTCGAGGTGGGCCCCGTCGCCCATGGCGGCCACTGCATCGCCCGTACCGCCGGGGGCCGCGTGCTCTTCGTACGGCACGCACTGCCGGGCGAGAAGATCGTCGCGCGTGTGACGGAGGGCGAGGAGGACTCCCGCTATCTCCGCGCCGACGCGGTGAAGATCGTCGAGCCGTCGAAGGACCGGGTCGAGGCCCCGTGCCCGTACGCCGGCCCCGGCAAGTGCGGCGGCTGCGACTGGCAGCACGCCAAGCCGGGCGTGCAGCGCCGCTTCAAGGGCGAGGTCATCGCCGAACAGCTCCAGCGGCTCGCGGGCCTCACCCCGGAGGAGGCGGGCTGGGACGGCACGGTCATGCCCGCCCCCGGCGACAAACTGCCCGCGGGCGAGGTACCTGCCTGGCGCTCGCGCGTGCAGTACGCGATCGGCGAGGACGGACGCGCGGGGCTGCGCAGGCACCGGTCGCACGAGGTCGAGCCGGTCGAGCACTGCATGATCGCCACCGAGGGTGTCAGCGAGCTGGGCGTCGAGCGGCGCGAGTGGCCGCAGATCGCCACGGTCGAGGCGATCGCCGCGTCGGGCTCCGGCGACCGGCAGGTGATCCTCACCCCGCGCGAGGGCGGCCGGCTGCCGCTGGTGGAGCTGGACAAGCCGGTGTCCGTACTGCGGGTGGACGAGCGCGACGGGGGAGTGCACCGCGTCCACGGCCGCGCCTTCGTCCGCGAGCGCGCCGACGGCCGTACGTACCGCGTCGGCATGGGCGGCTTCTGGCAGGTGCACCCGCAGGCGCCGCAGCTGCTGGTGGAGGCCGTGATGCAGGGCCTGATGCCGAGGAAGGGCGAGACCGCGCTCGATCTGTACTGCGGAGTGGGCCTGTTCGCCGGGGCCATCGCGGAGCGCGTCGGGGAGACCGGCGCGGTACTGGGCATCGAATCCGGCAAGCGCGCGGTCGAGGACGCCCGGCACAACCTCCAGGACATGCCCCGGGTCCGGATCGAACAGGGCAAGGTCGACCAGCTGCTGCCGCGCACCAGGATCACCGAGACGGACCTCATCGTCCTGGACCCGCCCCGCGCGGGCGCGGGCAAGCAGACGGTCAAACACCTCACGAGCCTCGGCGCCCGCCGCATCGCCTACGTCGCCTGCGACCCGGCCGCACTCGCCCGCGACCTGGCGTACTTCCGTGAGGGCGGCTACCGCCCGCGCACGCTGCGGGCCTTCGACCTGTTCCCGATGACGCACCACGTGGAGTGCGTGGCGATCCTTGAACCTGTCGAAAGAGGCCGTTGACCTGTGGTTTTAGTCAATGCGCATGATGCGCGCTATGGGCGTTACGGGCGATATCTTGACGCTCAGATGACGCTCTCCGAGGTATCTTGACGCTCATTTGACGCTCGTTCTGATGGTGTGCCAGGCGAATCTCGAGATGCCGTGACCTGGACCGCAGCGTGGGCTGAGGAACGTGTGTGGGCGGCCACGGTCCTGCCCGAGGGGCAGCGCGCGCGTCGGATCGTCGGGTGGGTTCGCTTGTCGGCGCGTACGGTATCTGCCAGGTATGACCGTGTACCTGCGCCGTTCGAGAGGGTGGCGATGCCGCCGTGCCGAGCGATTCACCGTCGCCATACAGCGAGCGTCCCGTCGCTCAAGCGCGGAGGGCGAAGACGCGGGAGTTGGTCGAGCGGCTCTTGGCCGAAGGGCGCGTTCGATACACGCACCCGAGCGACGACGAGGTCGCGGAGTGGCGGCGCGTCGTCAATTACGCGAAGCGGCACGGCATGGAGCCGGAAGGCCGCCGTATCGAGAAGGTTCCGTACGATGGGCTCGGCCTAGAGTTCTCCCTTGCGGAGGGCCCGCATCCCAACGCGCGCAGTCAGCGGCCGGGGGCGAGCGGTCCGGTTCCCGTGCCCGCGCTCGACTCCGGTGAGCCGATGTCAGCCCGCTGGGAGCAAGTTGATCTGTTCGACGCTTGATTCCTGAGGCTCGATGCCGGGCGCTCATGAACTCTGCGGACGGAATGCCGAGGGCATCGCGCAGGGCGCTGAGGTGACGCGATAGAGCAGGTGCTTAGAAGGCGCCTGCTCTGTTCCAGGCTCCTCGCTGCTCGTTGATGGCGCAGCTGGCAGTACCCCAACGTGGTGCTTGATTGTGCTGATTCGCCGACGGCAGACACATTGAGGGCGCAACGGACTGGAATGACGCGCCGAAGCAAGCAAACCTAGAACAGTCCGCAGCAACGCGACTACGCGCTGCTTTCACGTGCAGGCACCAGGGCGTCGTAAGTGCCGAGTCGGGCGCAACATAGCCGACGATCGCCGGTTAGCCAAACCGGCGTTTCTCCAGACCATTGAACTACCCGCTGATCGGTTGGGTGTGTTCCGTCGTTCCCGTGAGGAGTTCAAAACTATGTCGGTCGAGGTCATGGAAGAAGAGTGGCTGTATTCCGAGGAGCAGGTTCGAGCGTTGCTTGAGTGGGTGCGTGGGCGGGAGGGTGTTGAACGTTCGGTGTACCCCTTCATGCGTGTTGTGGCCGAGCAGGCTCTGCGCCCGGGCGAAGCCCGTGGGCTGCGAGTGAGCGACGTGGTTCTCCCGGAGCGTGGCCTGGGCACGTTGACCGTTCGCTACCGTGGGAAGGCGAGGGAGGTTCCCCTACGCTCGCAGTCCGTCGAGTTTCTGCGGGCATGGATAAGTGAGGCCGGCCTGGGGGAGGGCGATCTCCTGTTTTCCGGCCTGCGCGGACGTTCACTCTCGACTCCCGTATGCCAGCAGGTATGGGAGCAAGCTGAAGAGGCCGTTCTGCCACGGGACGAGCGGTACTCGTGGCGCCTGGGGGAGCCCATCTCCATTCTCCGGGAGTCCTGCCTGGTGAAGTGGCTCGGGATGGGCACTTCACCCTTCGTGGTTGCTGAGTTGGCCGGTGTGACTCCGAGTTGGCTGGCCCTGCGTTACCCGCACTGCTTCCGTGTAGAAGACGCCGAGATCGACTGGGACCGCCTGGAGGACGTCATGGGCCTTCCAGAGTCACTGAAGTCGTGAATTTCGCCCTGCGGTGAGGCTGAGGTCCAGAGCGCGGGGCGCACGGGACATAACCGCCCTCTTGGTATGAACTCCTGAGCGCGACGAAGCCGCCGTGGGACCAGCCTCCGTTTGGCCGAGGCTCTCCCTACGCGTTTCACGCCCCCGACAGGGTTACTTGACCGCCCCTTGCACCGGCCGACGCTCTGATGGCCATCTCGCCGGGCGTTCAGCCCATCCCCCAGCACATCGAGGCCCCCGGCTATGCCTGCACGCCTGCTGTCCATACCGCCGTCGCCGCCGCCCTGGATGTCGACCGGCGGACCGTCTACCGCTTCATCGCAGCCGGCGACCTGCCTGTCGTCGACCTCCGCACCGGGCCAGGCCGCTCCCGTGTGCGGGTCCCATCGGCCGGCCTTGATGAGTTCATCAGCCGTCGCGCCGTTGCCATGCCAACAGCCCGCCGCTGACCCCGATCCTGGCGGCCCCCTCGTCGTCGAACAAGGAGTAGAACCTGTACCTCCGCAAGTTGAAGTCCGGCAACTGGCAGGCGACCGTGCGCAACCGGGCAGGAGACCGGTACAGCGAGTCGTTCCCTCTCAAGGCGCAGGCCCGCGCCTGGGGCATCGAGATGGAGACACAGTCCATCCGCGGAAGCATGCGCGACCCGCGGGCCGGTGAAATCACGTTCCGTGAGTGGCATGACCGGTGGTGGGGCGCGCGCATCGTTGAGCCCCGCACTCTGCGCGGCGACGCCTCCACCATCAAGAACCATGTCATGCCCCACTGGGCGGACTGGGAGATGCGGGCCGTCACTCGCATGGATATCCAGAGCTGGATCCGTTCCCTGGTGGAGAAGGGCGTGGGTGCTGCTGCGATCAAGCAGGCCTACAACCTGACGTCGTCCATCATGCGCGCGGCTGTGGATGACGATGTGATCGCGGTGAGCCCGTGCCGGCGCACCGACCTGCCTCAGATCGCCGTCAAGCCGCCGCAGTGGTTCACGATCGACCAGGCGCAGAGCATCCTCGACGAGCTTCCCGCCCCCTGGAAGACGATGTGCCTACTGGGTGTCTACACCGGACTGCGCTGGGGCGAACTCTCCGGCCTTCACCGTCACCGCATCGACCAGCGTCGCTCGCGCCTGTTCGTGGTCGAGGTCAACACCAAGAGGGGTGTCAAGGAGTATCCGAAGAGCTCCAGGAGCCGCCGGGAGGTCCCGCTCCCGGCTCATGTTCTCGAAGCACTTGAACGTCACATGTACCGGCTCGACCGGGACGCTGTGGTGTTCACCACCGTCACCAAGGGCCGGGCTGGACGGCTCCTCGATGACGGTAACTGGCGCCGACAGACCTGGTGGCCAGCCGTCGAAGGAGCCCGCTGCTTCGATGACGACGGCGAGCAGCAGCTGGTCCCGCACTACCCGCCCCACTCCATGCGCCACACCTGCGCCTCATGGCTGGTCCAGAAAGGAGTCTCACTCTACGAGGTCCAGCACCTCCTCGGCCACGAGAGCTTCCAGACCACCCAGCGCTACGCCCACCTGCAGCCGGATGCGCACAAGGCCGTCCTCGGGGCCTGGGAGCGGATGGAAACCCCGCTCACGATCGCCGCATAAACGTTCCTTCGCCCCTGTCCTGTTGGCAGGGGCGAAGCCGGTTGCGAGCCGAATGCGGTTGTGACCACGAGTTCGGTTCGGTCGGCTGTTCCTGGGGGAGCACCCAGCGGCCGTCAGCGTCGAACGGCCACGGGTAGGCGCAGGCATCGACCTTTGCGAGCTCGCGAAGAACCTCCCGACTGGCCGGGGGATTTGGCGGAGTAACCAGCGCGTGGTGCAGCGGGTCGAGCCGTGCGGCATACGCCTCCGCCCATTGCAGCCATTCCGCCTCGCTGGCCGGAATCGGAGCGTTGCCGGTTCGAGCGCGGGCTGCCTGGCAGAAGGCGCGGATCTCGGCAGCCTGATTCCAAGCACTCAGCTGTTCGGCGAGCACCTTCGCGCGCTGCTGATCGATCTGCTGCTCACGCGCCTGTGCGATAGCCGCGTACCACCGGCGCCGCCGCTCGGCTTCGACAAGTTCCTGCTCCCGATCCCGGCGTTCGCCTTCAGCAGCGAGATGTTCGAGGTCCTGTAGGAAGAGACCCAGGCGCGACTCCAGCATCCAGCGCGCCCCGTCGCTGTGGGCATACGAGTGCTGGCACCGGCTCTTGGCGGGTGCACCGAGGGCGAGGCGTCCGTTGAACTCCTCGTCGTACTTGGGGAACCGGATCCAGGGATTGCGCTCCCTTTGGCGCACCTCCTTCGGAGTCGGCTCGTGAGGGACTTTGGTCGTCCGTTCCGTGAGGACGAGGGGAAAGGCTCGGCCCCGGATCACGATCGCCAGCGTGTGTACGGCCTCACCGCACCTTGTGACCTTCCGGGACGTGCCCGTGGTGGAGTGCGTCGTAATAGGCCGGCCCGCCACCGCCCCCGGGTCCGAGGCGCAGGATCAGGAACCGTGATCGTCCCTGACGCCGACTGCAGTCGGGAGACCAGTTCAGCCCCGCCGGCCGGGGCCAGCGCCCAGGCGACCTGTGTACGGGCGGGTGGAATGTGCACGGCATCGGAAACCGCCGCGATCTCGCGCAGCAAGTCAGCCTGCGGTGCAGACACCGCGTACTTCACTACTCCGGCTCCACTCGAGGGTGCAGATGGGATTGTCAAGGTAGAGGGGAAGAGCGGCGACCGAGGTGCGTTGACCCCTCATACGAGTGATGCCAAGGCTGAACCCGACCACGGACAACGGCATCTGGTGTACAGCCCTGCTGATCCTCCACGGGCACTTCCGGCACCGTCAGGCCGGGCGCTGCACGCTGTCCACCCCGTGCGTGCGCACGCTGACGCAGCATACGCACGGCGAGGCTGATGCGAGCCGGAGTTCGCCCTCATGGGCGACGGTGCGGTGACACGCGGCCCCGGTCTGTCCGCTACGTCGGGCTCCTGCCCTCCCGATCCGGGATCAGAATGACCGATCCGGGGGATGCGAGTCACCCGTCTGCTGTACGTTCCTGGCATGGTCACGGGCAAAGTGAGCGAGAACGCGGAGTCGCGCTTCTCCGCTCTACTGGTCGGCGCGGCAAGGCTTCCGGGCGTGCGAATCAACAGGGAGGCGTACCTCCGGACGGCGCTGGCCCGTCATTGCTCGGAGGATGAACTGCGCAGAGCGATAGAAGTGACCCCCGCAGCGGCGGGTATCCCTCTCGCAGTTCTGGACACGGTAGCCAACGAGTCCATTCGCTACGAAACCGCCAAGGTGAGCGCGGTCTCCGCGGCTGCTGGGATTCCTGGATTCATCGCCCTGCCCGCCACGGTACCAGCCGATGTGGCCCAATATGTCGCCCACATGCTGAGCATCGCGCAGAAGCTCGCCTACCTCTACAGCTGGCCCGATCTGTTCTCTGTCGACAACGACGACCTGGATGACGCGACCAAAGGCGTGCTCACGCTCTTCTTCGGAGTGATGTTCGGAACCCAGTCCGCGAACGCCGCCGTGGGGAAGGTAGCAGGGATGATGTCGGAGCAGGTAGCCAAGAAGCTGCCTCAGAAGGCACTGACCCAGGGTGTCGTCTACCCCATCGTGAAGAGGGTCGCCGGTTACCTCGGCGTCGAGATGACGAAGCAGACCTTCGCCAAGTCCGTTTCGAAGGCCATTCCCCTCGTCGGGGCTGCGGTGTCCGGCGGGCTCACCTTCGCGACCTTCCGTCCCATGTCCAGAAGGCTCAAGACGCACCTCTCCGGCCTGGAACTCGCCAAGCCTGCTGGCCAGGTCATCACGGGGGAAGTCGTTCAGGACGAGGGCTCCTCGACCGCGGACGGGGCGCGGATCCCGCAGCCGGGCCGTTGAAGGCGTTTCTTGAGGCGTGGTAGGTAGCGGATCAGGCGGTGGACAAGGGCGATCAGGCGTCGTTGAGTTCACGGCGATTCCGTCGTAGCTGTGCGGTCGCCATTCCGAGGCTCGGGTCTTGAATCTCGGGGGTCGAGCGTCGTGGAGCCCTCTCTCACTCGTTCGGGGACCAGGGAGGGGTTTCGGACCGACGCTCAGCTTCGGGTCCCGAGGGTAGGGCTCGGCCCTGCGACGCAGTCCACGTTCGTGCCATCCTGCCGCTGTGGAGCGCCTGTCCCCCGACCGTCCAGCCGGATCAGACGCCGGACAGCGTCGCCGCCAGCGACTGGAACCAGGCGCCGTGGGAGAACGGTTCCGGCGGGCCCACCTCCATGCCGAGTTCGGCGGCGGCCAGGGCGTAGTCCCCCTCGTCGAGGGGGAGGGAGAGCAACTCGTGCAGTTCACCCACGAGGCGGGCGACCAACTGCGGGTTTGTGGTGTCGGCGTAGTCGGCGACCGCGGCGTCGTGGCCGGGGAACTCGTCGACGATGTCCTGGGAGAACCAGCCGCCCAGCAGTTGAGCGGTCTCCGGGAAACGCGCGTGCCACTCCCAGTGCGTCTGCGGGGACAATGGCTCCGGGACGTCGCCCTCCTCGATGCTTCTCTTCAGGTGGTCGGCCAGCACCATCAGCCAGTCGCCGATGTCCGACTGGGGCTTACCTGTGTCCGGGATCGAGTAGAACTCACCCAGCTCTTGCCGGATGCGGCCCGGAGGATTACGGCTGTACTCGCGCAGCTGATGCTCCGCCTCCGCGATGGCCGAGGGGCGGGTATGCCAGGTATGACGGAGATACGCGTCCAGGGCGCGACTGCGCCGCTCTGGGGTGTCGTCGGCCCACTGACCCAGATACGCGCGCATCACGTGGTCCAACTCGCCATACCGCCGGTCGTGTTCGAGGGGCTTCATGGACATGTGCGTGTGACCCCTACAGGTAGAACGGGACGGTCGTGTGTACGACGAAACCGAGGGGACTCGTCGCCTCGCGGCGCAGCACCACGCGCGCCGCGCGCACGTCGACGGGGCCGCGCCCGGCCAGCAGGTCGCCCTCCAGCTGGACCCGGCCTACGGGCTCCTCACGGGACGGCCAGGCTGCCTCGAGGGTGAGGCGAGCCCGGGTGTTCTGGGCGAGCCAGCGGTGGACGGCCTGTTCGTTGGCGGTCACCACCTGCTGGGTGGCCCACTGGGCGGTCTCCCGGTCGGAATAGGAGGCGGAACGGGTCAACACAGGGGCATCCTCTCAGATCACCTCTTCAGAAGCCGGGCTCCTACGGGCGGCAGGCGGTTCAGTAGTCGGCGAAGTTCCAGAACATGCCCACCTCGGTGTCCGAGACGACGATCAGGCCGTAGTCCTCCGAGTACACGCTCAGCGGGCTGTACGCCCAGTTCGACGAGGTGAAGTCGAGCGTGCCGCTCACGTGACCGGGCTTGTTGACGTTGGTGTGAAAACTGGCGGTATCCCCGTAACGCGCGAGGATCGTGCGCGCCATCGCCCGCAGCTCCTCCTCGCTTTCGGTGAAGCGACTCAGGCTGGACAGGGTGCAGCGGTCGTCCGTAAGGGCGAGGAGCAGGTTTTCGGCACTGTCCCGATCGATCTCCTGGAGACGCCTCGCGATGTACTCCGGCGGGTGGGCGACGAAGGGATACGTGAGGGATGCCTCGCGCTCCGGGTTCTGAGCCGCGTCATCGAGACCGGTCCAGCCGCGGGGGTCCGGGGCCCGTGCCATCAGAGCAAGGACGTCGAGGACCCAGTTCTCGTGGCGACGCTGGCCCGTGGCGTCGTACGGGTACGCGTCCTCGTACAAGTGGCGTACCGCGGCTTCCCAGGACGTCTGGTCGACGGACATGTGGTGCTGGCCTTTCTCGGCTTTCGCTAGGACTTGGAGGGCATCGACGTCATGACAGTGAACGGAGGGTTGCGGCTGCTGTCGTAGCGGATACGCGTGTCGACGCCGCTCACGTCGTACGCCTGGGCATTCAGACCGCCCTGCTTGTACCCGGACAGCGGGTCGTTGGGGTCCACCGGCTGCTTGCTGACGCTGCGGCCACTGGTCTCGCCGCTCGGCACCGTGTCGTAGAAGGACTTGACGTCGCCGTCGGAGGCCGGCGGAGGCCCCTTGACCCATGCCTCGATGGCGGCCTTGTTCGTGTTGAGGTTGCGCTCGGTCAATTCCTCGGCGCGCTGGTAGTTCGGGAAGGCGGAGGAGCCGCTGGGCATCGGCTTGCCGTGTGGCCAGGACGCTGTCGGGCCGCCTGACTGCTGGTCACGCAGGCGCTGCGCCAACTGCTCGTCCGTCTTGCCGACGTGCTTGTCCAAGGTATGGCCGTTCGCCATGTATTCGTTGGCGGCGAGGTTCAGGTCGTAGTTGCCGTTCGAATCGACCTTCAGCCAGACCTTCGAGTCCTTGAATTCCTCCAGGGCCCGGGTACCGAAGCCGTGCGAACGGGCGACGCCGGCCTCGAACTTGGGTGCGCTCCGGAATGCCTCGTCCAGCGGCTCCCTCAGCGCCTCCATGCGCGTGGTGAGGCCCCCCAGGATGCCGGTGTACTTGTCGACGATCCCGTTCAGCTTGCTCGTGTCGATGTTCAGTACCGTCTTGACGTCGAACGACAGGATCAGGCCCGCGCCCTTGCCGATCACGGAGGTGACGGTGCCGAGGAGGTTCTTGGGGTTCTTGGGTTTGGCGAGGTCTTCGATGATCTCCTTGGCGGCCTTCAACATGGCGCGTTGGAGTTCGTCCGCGACATCGCGGTTGAGGTCGACGGCGGCTTCCGCGTACTCACGGAGGATGGTGGCGATTTTGTCCGCAGTGTCCTTCAGTACGGCCAGAATTGGCTCGCTGCCCGTGGGTACCCGGGGTGTGCCCGGACCTGAATTGGCGGTCTGCCCCCACTGGTAGCCGTGCCGCTGCTGTCCCCAGGCCGTCCCTCCCCACAGGGCGCTGCAGAAGGTCCGCATCGCGGCTTCCCAGTCCGCCTGCTGGGGTTGGTGATGGCACCCACCGCCTGGGTGAGCTGGTCCGCCCCCAACGACGCGGTGATGGATACGTTCATCCAGCTGTGGCAGAGCGAGTTGAGGTAGTGCTGTTGCGGGAAGGGGTGGACGTCCGCCACCCTTCCGATCCGGAACACGTTCCTGCACAGTGGCTGGAGGACGTCCCGGACGATTTCGGGTATGCCCTCCATCAGGCCGCGCAGGATGTCGTCGCCGCCGTCGTCGTCCCCCCACTTGATGTCGGGGACCGAATCGAAGTTCGGGGCCTTGTCGATGACCGCCGGCCGCGGGCGCTGCTCGGCCGTCTTCCCCGGCTTGGGGTGGGCCGCCACGTCTGCCCTGGTGTAGGCGTTGGCCGTCTCGGTGAACCCGACTGCGACACCGCCGACGCTGAGCACGGACCGGCCCCAGACCTCCAGCCAGCGATTGCCGATCTTCTTGTACGCCCGGGCGAGCTTCTCGGCCTCGGTGCCGGCACCGCCCGCGTCGGGGTACTTGCCCAGCTCCTCAAGAAGCGTCTTGGCGCCGCGTACCAGGAAGTCCTGCTGCGCGGCGACCTGACCGGAGACCGACCAGAGGTCGCTAGGCTTGACATCGATGGTGCCGCTACCACCCGGCGGCTGGGCGGGTGAAGAAGGACTGGCCATCAGGCACCGCCTCCCCAGCCTTCGAGTACGGACCTGTTGGCCGCAGCGTAGTTCAGGTGCCCCTTCACCACGACCTCGTGGAGCCAAGCCTGGGCTGCCTTGAGGTCGTCGGCGGAGTGGCTCCACTTGTCCAGCTCGTCGATGAAGGCTTCGCGTGCCTCACCGTCCCAGCTCAGCACGGCTTTGGCGGTCCGCTCGTACAACGTGTCCAGCTTCTCGTTGAGGACGCGGAGGATGCCTTCCAGGTCACCCGAAAGCTGCTGCAAAGTAGCGAAATTAACGGTGATGCGGTCTTCGTTCGGCACGGTGATGATCCCCCTGGAAGCAGTCACCAATGATGCTACCCATCACCTGAGCGGAGTCCGGTGCCCGCGCCGGGTCGTATGTCGGCCACATGTCTGCCCAATTCGAAGCCTGGCCCCTCAGCGGCAGGAGTGATAGAGGTGTGCGTGTGCGTGACACCCCATTCCTGTGAAGTTGTGTCCGCGTTGCTAGGGTTGGTCGGCCTGCAACGCAGGTTCGATCGCGGGGGACCGACATGGGTGATGAGCCCAAACTCGCTTATACATCGTCGCAGTTGAAAAAACTGGCGGACGATCTGGATGACATGCACGAGTATCTCGGCAAGCAGTTCAAGCGCATGGACGAGATCGTCGACGGCATCGAGACCGGCTGGCAGGGCCCCACTGCCACGTCATATCGATCGCTCCACCGCGGCGCCGCGGAGGATGCCGTTCGCATCGGGCAGACCATTCAATTCCTGGCGGAGGCCATTCGTCTGAGCGAAGGAGGCTTCACGGACCAAGAGCTCGAAACTCTTGAACAGTTCCGCAGAGTTCAGGTCGACATCGACATAGAAGCAGCCGCAGACGCCCTGTCCACGCCGTCGAACCAGCAGCCGCGCAGTCGCCTGCAAGACTTCTGAAGCACAGGGGGGTGTCCCCTCGGCCCGGTCGTAGGTCCTCCACGGTGCTCCGG
The DNA here is from genome assembly GCF_004151105.1 of Streptomyces sp. L-9-10. Taxonomy (GTDB): domain Bacteria; phylum Actinomycetota; class Actinomycetes; order Streptomycetales; family Streptomycetaceae; genus Streptomyces. The sequence goes on along the minus strand of NZ_PHRF01000172.1, from coordinate 95,632 downwards.
ATGTGATCGACCGGGTGTGACCGCCGGTGCCGTATATCGGCCACTCGTGGGCGTGTACGCCGGGGCGGCGTACACGCGTCGCATCTGGTGGCGGGCGCTGAATGCCGCCATCGTGAGCGCATTACCGCACCGTCCGTTCCCGCGACGGCCAAGCGCAACCCCTCGCAGATATGCTAGTCCAGCGGTTCAGCTCCACCCCACGTGGCGCGCGCCTCACCCGTCGGCTCGCGCACGGCCGCGTCCTCGGCCGTGACTTCGAGGTCGCCGCTGAGGTCCTTGGCGAGACCCTGTTTCCCGCGCGTTGACCCGGACCGACGTGCCGATCCGGTGCAGGGCGAGGAGCTTCGCGTCGTCCGTGCGGTGCGGGTCGTCCAGGCGCGCCCCGAGCTGGTGGACGTAGTCTTGGAGCCCTGCGTGGCCGGAGCCTGGAGCGGCTTCCCGGAAACAGTGTTGCTCAGCGACGAGAAGGCGGCGCGTGTCATGGTCCGAGTCGGCCGGACAGCGTTCGGTCAGGTGGTCCGAGTACATCAGGACGAGGACACGGATCTCCATGCGACGTCGCGATGGCGGTGCAGGTCGCACCGGGGCAGGACACCCGGAGAGGCCGGGCCCGCCGCCGCGGGTCGGTAGCTGGGTGGCGTGACCGTCGCGCGCCAGGACGGGGCGAGATGTCCCGCGCAGGCCCAGCGAAGCAGCGCGCATGCCCGCGCTGGGAATCCTGCCTGAACAAGTGGCGCCTCGTCGAGGCATGCGAGGGGGCAGTACGTGTGCTGGTCACCGAATCGTCAGCCGGTCGGACAGAACCGGCGTCGGTGACGCCTTCTCTGGCGGCTTCCCGGTCGTTGCCAAGGCCCGCACCGGCATCGAGTCCTGCGGTGTCACTGTCGTCGAGAACCGAGCCAACCTCGCCCGGCTCCCGTGGGACGGCTCGTACCTGGTGCTGGAGTTGCTGCTGGGCACCGAGTATTCCGTGGACGCGCTCACCGACCCCGCCGGGCGCGTGGTGGCCGCGGTACCGCGCGCCCGTGACAGGACCGAAGCCGGGATCGTGGTCGCGGGCGGGTCCTGCCAACGGCCCGGCGACGCCGGCTTCGAAGACGAACGCTGGATCCTGGCCCGGGTCCCGACAACCTCGACCGCAAGTTCCGCAGTGAGTTAGGCAGGATCCAACTCCGGCCCCGTCTCATTGACGGCTGTCTCACCGCCACAAGACTGGCCGCAACCCGCCGACCGCACCTTTAAAGCCTCAGTAGCCGTCGGTGCGTTCTTTGTTTCTGCTGTCTGGAGGGGTAGTCGTGCCCAGCGGATCTCCCGAGGCTGACCCACCACCGCTGTGACGCTCATTTGACGCTCTAGGCGCCCGGCGGCTCTCATCCGGGGCCCACAAGCATCTCTGACCTGCTGCTTTCCTGCCTGTGTCCAGGCCGACACCTTTCCGATGACGACATCGTGTAACCGGTCGAACGACTTCGGCTGCGACTCGGCGAAGAAGCACTCCAGGGTGAGCCCGTGCCGGGCGCGATGATGGGAGGCGACCCGCAACGCGATCTCCGCGGACGCGGCTCGCCGTTCTCGTAGCGGCCCTCGCCCGCGTACCCGTCCAGGTACACCACGCGCTTGTCATGCGACTGCGTTCCCGTCATCCCGCCGAACTGCGGCAGATAGCGTTTGAGCAGCTCGTGCTTGAAAACACTGGGCAAAGCCTTGTCCGCCCAGTAGGCCCCGCCCGTTCCCGACGACATCGCCCACCCCCCGAGTGCCCGTATCCGCCTGATTACAGATAGTGAAGCACGGTGCAGAGATCGGGCAAGACCCACGGAGACCGGAGCGGCTCGTGCCAGCTCGCCAGACGAGGTCGCTCCTACGGTTGGGAGACGAGCCGGACGACGGTGATGGTCAGGATCCCGGCCGAGACCACGTACCGGACGATCGCCTGCGAGACGACCGCCAGTTCGACGAGGAGATCGACGCGGCGGCGCGCTCGTCGACGGCGGGGCCGGAGGTGCCGCCGTCCCGGGAGGAACAGGTGGGCCTTGCGCTGCGCCGGGACCACCGGGGTGTCCTGGGTGCCGTCGAGGGGGTCGGCCCGCGCGATCGTGATGCCGGCGTGCATCAAGTGAGCGAGGGGACGACGATCTCATTGTTGTTGGCGGTCTCGCCTGCCACGACGGGCTTCTCCCTGGGGTCCGGTGATAGGGCTCCGGAACCTTGGGGAGAGCTGGGGGTTAACGTTGCGCGCTGGGGCGTACAACTACGGACGTCTGAAGCCGCGTAGCACGAAGTGCGAGGATGGGCGCCAATCGTTAGGGCGTGGAAGGGGCGGGCTGTGAGTGGCCGGCGAGCGGACCAGGGACAGATAGAGGCACGGCAGGTGGTTCAGGCGTGGGGGAGGATCGAATCATGGCTTGCGGAGCACGCCCCGGCTTCCTTCAGCTTCGCTGAAGGCGGGAGCATCCGAGAATGAGATTGCCGCGCTGGAGGACACCATGGGTGTTCATGTGTCCGATGGGGTGAAGGCGCTCTGGCGGATGCGCGCCGGCACGGACAGCATGGCCAGTGCGGTGTTCATGCTGGGCAACTGGGCGCTGGTGGGGCTCGATTCGGTGGCGGCCGTGTACCGGGAGCGCATGCTCTTCCAGCGGCAGAACGAGGCCCAGGGTTACATGACGTGGAAGACGCCATGGATTCCGTTCTGTTCTTACACCGTGACGGACACCTCCTACGGACTGTGCGTGGACGGGGAGAGCGGCACGGTGTGGGGGTGGGAGGAGACCGCGGTGGTGACCCCCCGGTTTGATTCGCTGACCGACTACCTTGAGGAGATGGCTGACGCGCTTGAGGCCCCGGGCCTTGCGGTTGGCCCCATGCCGGGGGTGGCCCGTGGCGCTCTGCTGTGGGGCGAGCCCTCCGACCCTGCAGTCAAGGAGGAGTGGGTTCCGCTTGCCTGAGACTACGCGGCGGGGGCCGGTCGCAACGACCGGCCCCCGCTGGTTGTGGTTCAGTGTTCCCGGTCAGACCTTGCGCCAGGCGTAGGTGGTAACCGCGCTGGTGCAGTGCTCGAAACCGGGGTTGGACAGAAAGAAGCCGTCATTGTCCAGCAGGCGCCACGCTGGGGCGGGGTAATTCTTGAACGCCCCGGAGTTCTGCGTGGCGGGGATGGCGGCCCGGCCGCACCTCGCTCCGTGACCGATGTCAGTGGCACCTGGATCCATGTCTTCGTCCGAGACAGCCGTATCAGGAGCCATGCATGGGAACGTGGGGAACCGGCCCGTTCGACAGCGACCTCGCCGCAGACTTCGTCGATGGACTTGCGGAACTTACCCACCCGCAGGTCATTGATGTGCTGGGGCGGGCATTCCAGCGTGTCACCGACTCGGGAGAACGCGTCGATGGCGGAGACGGGGCCGAAGCCGTTGCCGCTGGCGCTCTCGTCGCCAGCACCCTCCCGGACAGCCCCATCGTGATTGACCCGGACGACGGCCCCAGGGAATCGCTGCCCACACTGCCAGCCTTCCTTCGCGCGTCAGCGAGACTCGCACTGGACCGGGTTCTCCAGGGCGGATCAGAAATGGCAACCGGCTGGGTGGATAGCGCCGAGGCCCATCAGTGGCGCCAGGAAGTGCGGCAGATCCTCCAAGCACTCGAAGCACCCGCTGATCACCGATCGTGACCGCTTCACGGAAGCCGTGCCAGAACCGGAACTCGCGAACAGAACCACCCCTCGGTGTCCCGTCTCACTCAATAGCGTCATTCTCTCAACGAACCGCGTCGTTCGTCCTTCTGTCTCAGCGAACCTGGTCGCGCGGCTGAGTGCGCTGGGGTGCTGGATGGCCGTACCCGCTGGGGTGAATCTGAAGCGGCTGTCCCTGGCGGGGGTCTCAGTCGCTATGGGCGACCGACACAGGGTCGGCGTCGAGCGCATCGAGCACTGCGTCGCCGTTCGCCCTGGCCCACTCGGTCAGCATGTGGATCGGCTCGATCAGCGTGGCCCCGAGCGAGGTGAGCTCGTACTCGACGCGGGGCGGCGCCTCGGCGTAGGCGTGGCGGCGGATGAGTCCGTGCGCCTCGAGCCGTCGGAGCGTCTGGGTGAGTATCTTGCGGGAGATGCCGCCGATCAGCTCGATCAGCTCGCCATGGCGCACCGGGCCCTTGCTGAGGCCGTAGAGCACGACCACCGTCCACTTGTCGGCGATCACCTCGACCGCCAGCCGCGCTGGACAGTCGGCGAGAAAGGGATCGCCTGGACTGAAACCGCTCATGCGCCAAAGGTACCTGCGCCGAAGGCACCTGCTGGTTCCTATCAGATTCATAGCCTGGGTTCTCTCCCCCTCCAGAGCCAGGAGAATCATGCGAGTCATCACCCAGCAGACGTTCGGCGGTCCCGAGGTGCTCACCATCGTGGACGCGCCCGAGCCCCAGCCCCTTCCCACCGAGGTTCTCGTCCGCGTCAAGGCGATCGGGCTGAACCCGCTGGAGGCGCTCCTGCGCTCCGGCGAGTTCCCCCCGCTGATGGGCCGGCCGCCGTTCGTCCTCGGCTGGGACATCAGCGGCGTGGTCGAGGAGGGGGCGCTGACGTATCGGTTCAGGCCCGGCGACGAGGTGTTCGGGATGCCACTGTTCCCGCGGGCGGCGAGCGCGTACGCCGAGGTCGTGTCTGCGCCGGCGTTGCACCTGGCACGCAAGCCGGCGTCGCTCTCGCACGTCGAGGCGGCGGCCCTGCCGGTCGTCGGGCTGACGGCGTGGCAGGGCCTCGTCGACCTCGGCGGCGTGAGCGAGGGCGACCGCGTCCTGGTCCACGGCGGTGGTGGCGGGGTCGGCCACGTCGCGATCCAGATCGCGAAAGCACTCGGTGCGCACGTGATCACGACCGCCAGCGGGAGCAAGCGGAAGCTCGTCGAGGAGCTCGGCGCGGACGAGGTGATCGACTACACGGCGGTCGACTTCACCGAGGCGGTCCGCGACATCGACGTCGTGCTCGACACGATCGGCGGCGACACCGTCGAGCGGTCGCTCGAAGTACTCCGCCCAGGCGGTCACCTGGTGACGGCGGTCGCCGAGGGGGACTCGGAGATCGCCGCCAAGTACGAGGCGGCCGGCATGCGCTTCAGCGGCATCGCGGTCGACCCCGATCCGGTCGCCCTGCGAGGTCTCGTCGAACTCGTCGAACAGGACAGGCTCCGGATCCACGTGCAGGAGACGTTCCCGTTCGAGCGCGTCGCCGACGCGCATCGGCTGCTCGACGGCGGTCACCTCCAGGGCAAGCTCGTCCTCACCGTCTGATCCCGTCGTGGGGCCTCGCGTGAGTGAGGCCCCACCGAGATGTCCTCTCAGTAACCACGGGTCGGCTCCGGCCCTTCGTCTCGGCGAACCGGGTCGATCTGTCTCATCCAACTCAGTCCACGCAGGTCACCGTCATGCGGATGACTAGCTTTATTGAGACAGGACATCGGGGCTTCCCCGGTCACCACCCACTTGATCTGTGTCCACTCTCACTCGATCTGTTGATTCTCAACGGAGTTGAGAATCAATCTGCGTCTTCTTGACGAGGTTGCTGCTCGGGTTTCGAGCAGAGCCCGGTCACCGGGTGACGGAGGCGGTTGCTGATGGAGTGTGACGAGACGCTTGATACCGCATTCGACGTCGGGTTCCAGGACGGTTCGGCGGCGGAGCGACGTACTCCTTTGAAGTCGGCGTGCTCGACGGTCCGGTTCGAGGCGGTTCCGTCGGTCCGGGGGTTCCCTTCGGCTCGGGGACAGCGTCATTTCTCGGGCTTGTACTGGTCGGCGTCATCAGCACGGCATGTGGGATTCGAGTCCTGGCTGGAGCGGGACACCGCGATGCTCCTGGATTTCGATCCGCGCGTGGTCGCCTTCGCGTCACAGCCGTTCTGGCTGCACTGGGACGACGGGCGGCGGATGCGGCGACACGCTCCGGACTGGTTCGCCCGCTTGGACGACGAGTCCGGGGTGGTGATCGACTGCCGCCCGCCGGGACGGATCGGTCCGCGGGACCAGGAGGCGTTCGATGCGACCGCACGGGCGTGCGCCGCGGTGGGGTGGAGATTCCGGCTGGTCGGTGAGGTCGACCGGGTGCAGTCGTTGAATCTGCGGTGGCTGGCCGGCTACAGGCACCCCCGCTATCAGGGCTCCGAGGAGGTGAGGGCTCGCTTGTCGGAAGTCTTCGCGCAACCGCGTGAGTTGCTGGACGGGGCTGGCGAGATCGCTGATCCCCTGGGTGTGCTGCCTGTGCTCTACCACCTGCTGTGGACCGGCGTACTGCGGTGCGACCTGGCGGTTCCGCTGTCGGAACGGCGGCTGGTTCAGTGGTCGGAGGGGGCAACGTGGTAAGCCGGGCGAAGTCCACGGTCCTGCGGTTGGGTGACCGGGTGCGGTTCGACGGCGCCGTCCACACCGTGGCTGGCCTGTCCGGGACGACGGTGCGTCTGGCGTCGACCTCGGGGGGCGGTCTGCGCGGTGCTGCTGTCACATCTGCTCGCTGACGCTGACTTCGAGTTGTTGGATGGGGACCCGGCTCCGCGAGTGCCGCCGGTGGCGCTGTTGGAGGGGCTGCCCGAGGAGGCGGCCCGCAAGGCACGGGAGTGGGAACGCCATGTGGTCGAGGTCGAAACCGGTGTGCCGCCGGATGCGCCCAAGGGGGCACGGCCGAGGCCGGAGTACGACCCGCTCCATCACACTCTCGCGGAGCGGGTCCAGGCCAAGGCCGCCGAGACCGGTGTCGGTCCGTCCACGGTCGCTCGGATGCGCGGGCGCTATCAGCGCCAGGGACTCTGGGGGCTGGTCGACCAGCGTCGCAGTCGGCAGTCGACGCCGTTCGGCCAGGCCGATCCTCGGCTGGTGGCTGCGATCGCGGCCGCGATCGAGCAGGAGACGGAGTTGTCGACGGGAACCCGCAAGCGGATGCGGCTGCGGATCGAGGAGACGCTGGCCGCCGAGTACGGGACAGGAACGGTGGTGATGCCGTCCGCGGCAACGTTCTACCGTCTGGTGGCCGTACTCGCCGAGGGCCGGCACACCTTCGGTGCTGCAACCACCCGCAGGTCACTGGCCAACCGCCCGGACGGACCATTCACTGCCACCTGGGCCCTGCGGCCCGGCGAACGGGTGCAGATCGACACCACACCGCTGGACGTGATGGCCGTGCTGGACGACGGGGTACTGGGCCGGCCCGAACTGACGATCGCGGTCGATGTCGCGACGCGGACCTATGCGCCGCAGTATTACGGCCCGGCGGGACCAAGGCCGTGGACGCAGCCCTGTTGCTGGCCCGGATGCTGGTGCCGGAGCCGATGCGTCCGGGCTGGTCGCAGAGCCTGGAGCTGAGCCGTTCCCGGATCCCGCATGAACGCCTGCTGAGCCTGGACGCCCGGTTGGAGCACGCCGCCGCCAAGCCGGTGATCATGCCGGACACCATCGTCTGCGACCGAGGCAAGGTCTATCTGTCCAGGGCGTTTTTGACGGCCTGCCAGTCACTGGGTGTCTCCGTGCAGCCCGCGCACCCCCGGACCCCAACCGACAAAGGCATCGTTGAGCGCACGTTCGAATTAATCAACACTCTGTTCACTCAGCACCTTCCCGGTCACACCGGCCGCGATACAGCCCACCGCGGCGCGGACGTGGCAAGCAGTGCGGTCTGGACGCTCCCGGAACTCCAGGACCTGTTGGACGAGTGGATTCTGGCCGGGTGGCAGTCGCGACCGCACGAGGGGCTGCGCAACCCGCACGACTCCAGCCAGGTTCTTTCACCCAACGAGATGTACGCCGCTCTGGTCGCCACCGCCGGATATCTGCCGGTTCCGTTCAGCGGGGACGACTACGTCGAACTCCTGCCGGCTCTTTGGCGGACTGTCAACGACTACGGAGTCCGGATCGACCACCGCACCTACGACTGCGCTGAGGACGTCAGCGATGGTGTCCAGGGCGTCTTTTATGGCGAGGTGGTCGGCGCCGCTGACCGTGATGTCCAGCAGCTCGCTGTCGCTGCGCACGGTGGTCCAGCCCCTCGTCGGGGAGCGAAGTCCCCTTGACGGAGGTCAGCGTCGTAGGCCAGGGAATCGAGCAGGAGAAAGAACGGCGGGCACTGCCACTCGCCACGTCCGGGCCAGACCGGGCCGCACGGTAGTCCCTATGCCCTCTGAGGCTCAGCCCCTGCTGGTCGCCCCGCTGGCCGGAGACGGCTGGCCGAACACTGATACAGGAGTATGGCTTAATCGAGCCTATTTCTGTCACGTGTTGCCGAAACACGGGAATCTTTGATTCCGCCTAGTACCTGCCACCTATTCAACATCTGTCGGCGGGCTAGTTTCAGCCATCAACTGTCGTGCCCAGCCGGGTTGCCGGGCGAGCTCAAGGGTCATATTCACCAAGCGCACGAGCCCATCGAGCGGTGTCCGTGTGGTCGATGAGGCTTGTGGTGGTTATCGGTCAAGCGAGGCTGTTGGTCAGATATTTCGTTGACGTTTCCCTGAACGTGACATTAGATCTTCTTTACCGAGAGCGACCCGGAAGATACGCAAGAAACTGGAGGATTCAATTCCGGAATCCAGGTGTCCGGGTTGCCTGTGACAACTCAACGGAGGGGTATTCCATGCGTAAGATCGCTCTCTCGATCGGGCTGACGGCTGTGTTCGGTGCCAGCCTTGTAGCGACGGCGCCGGTGGCCACCGCGTCCGAAAGCCGTGTGCAGGCGGCGTGTTTCACGCTCTGGCAGACCAACGGCTACAACGACGGTTCGCGCACGTTCTCCGGAAACGACCACGACTTCGGAAACAACAACTGGTCGAACGGTCGCGCCTCAAACAACGACGCGAACTCCGGAAAGAACACGTGTGGCTTCCGCGTGTTCATGTATGACGGCGTCAGCTACGGTGGGCAGTCCTACTACCTGCAGGCAAACAGCAACGACTCCGATTTCGGAAACAACAGCTTCTCCAACAAGGCTACTTCCCTCAACGGATTCTAGGGATTAATGCCGGCCGGGGCTGATCGCTGACTCGGCCCCGGCCGGAGCTTCCATTTACGAAGGACAATCCGATGTCTCGCCGGTTCTTACCACTCGCCTCCATATTATTTCTTGTCGTCGGTTGCTCCGAAACTCCCACAGGAATCAATAGCGTCGAAATCCCGGCACCGACTACGGAGGCTTTGAGGCTCGTATTCCCGTTCGACTCCTATGTGCTGTCGGACAGTGAGACACATGTGACATACGAGGCCGGTGACGTTCTGATGCGCTCCTGTATGCGTCAACAGGGACACGACTGGAAAATTGTGAGGACACCCAAGGGGTTTACGGACTGGCGCAATCGTCTGCATTATGGGCTTATCGAGCCCAGTGTCGCCGCCAGATTCGGATATCACGTTCCCTCAGACCTACAGGCTCCGCCGGAAGTGAGAGAAGTTCTCGCGAAGATTAAGACGCGCCAAGCGGCCCTGACGAAGGATGAGGCGCAGGCCGCCCAGAAATGCAGGAAAGCCGCAGACGGTCAGCTCACACGTAACGCCAAAGCACCATTCGCACCCTTCAACGACTTCAAGTCGAAGACCTACGACGAAGCGCAACGCGAACCAGCAGTCCGGCGCGCTATGGCTGCGTGGAGCGCCTGTATGCGGGACAAAAATTTCTCATATCCGACACCCATCGCTGCTGGGGAAGACTCCGCTTGGTGGGCGAAAGACACAAGAGAAGCCTCGGCCAAAGAGATCGTCACCGCTAAAGCCGACGTCGCGTGCAAGAAGAAGACGGGCCTGGTCTCCCGCTGGTTTGACACTGAGAGGTCCTTGGAACAGGAAACGATCCGATCCAATCAGGAGTACTTCACAAAGTTGAAGGCTGCGAATGACCGCTACCTGGAGAATGCCCGACGCGTTCTGCGGGAGCAGTGAGTAGGCGCGGCGTCATACATAAACGGCCTGCTCGACAGGACGCATCGCGTCGTGTCGCTCCGGGAAGGCCAGGCCGCGTGGACCTGGCCCCGGCGAGGGGACACTCGGGGACCCTCAGCACCCCGCGGACTGCGCGCTGCCGGCTCCTCCGAAGACCATAGCCGTGCCTCCTACTGCCACAAGGGCGCACTGCAGCGATACACGAGACAACGCCGCAGTCAATGCAGAACTCACTGAGTAATTTACCGCGCCCCGGTTTCGAAACATCGCCGCCTTTCATTGACGGCAGATGCCGAACTGAACACACGTGGGGCCCGCCCAGTGCTATCAGCAGTTCCCCGAGCGTGCATAGAGTACGACTTTCGCCCTTCCTACCGTTCGGCTGTCGCACTCGACGAAGTACCTATTCAGCGTCGCCCGCTTCGCCTTCTCCTGCCTAGTCTCTTCGACTTCTTCCCTATGAGGTTCCCGCAGAACAATAATTCTCTCCTCCGAGAGCATTCGACTGTGAATCTCTCCTGGAGCGACTTCCTTGCCGTACAACGTATCCGACGTCTGCAGATTTCCGTTGAGCGTGACATCCGAAAAATTCATCTCGGGCGATCCAGGACCGAGTGTCCACGCTCTCCTGCTGGCAGGGATGAAAACTATTCCATCACCGTTCCTGCCGAGTTCAGCAGCGACTTCCACTACTTCCGTCGCGTTATCACTGCGGCTCCCCGGATTCCTCAAGTCGACTCCGGTAGACATGATGGTGACGGCGCACGCGGTAGCGGTGATTACACCCGCCCCCCATCGCCATTCCCTGACGCTCCATACCCAGTTGAGCACGACACCGAGCAGCAAAGCCACACCGAGCTGCGAGAAAAGAACATATCGGTCGACATATAAGGGCTTGAAGAAGGAAATAGCCCGCAGCGTCGCTGCGGGAAGAATCATTATGGGGAGCGCAAGCTGCCAGGGAGCAATAGGAGCGCAGCGCTCGACGGGAATCCTGGCGCAGCAGAAAGCAACCACGGTTAGAACCAGGGGAGCAGTCAGATCCCCCCACAGAGTAGGAGAGATCCAGGAAACCTGGTCGGATTGAAGAACGCTCAGCGCAAGGAGGGGAATGATCCCCGCAGAAACAAACATTGCAGCCTTTACCCATGCGGCGAGCACCCAGCGACTGGCGTGTGCCAAAAATAGCGTTACACCATGCGCCGCTACTGCAAGAATGGCGAACTCATGGAGCAGACAGGCCACCAGCGAAGCCACGGCGTACCCACACCAGATTTTTCTTGCACGCCGTTCAACCGCCACCACAAGTAAATACGTCGCCCACACCACCGAGGCGCACACCATGGCGTAAGAACGCCCCTCTTGTGAGTAACGCTGAACCATGGGAAGGACAGGAAATACAAGACCGGAAATTATACCAACGCGTGGTCCTCCAAGCTTGCTCCCCAGTAAAGCGACCCCGCAGGCGGCGAGCGCAGTAGCCATAACCGACGGCAGTCGCAGAGTCAGCAACCCGTCGCCAAACATGTAAACGATGTGCATGATGAGGTAGTAGAAACCGTGAACCGCATCAATGTTGGCCAGGGTCTGCCAAATCTCGGAGAAGCTACGGCGCGCAACTTCGTAAGTGATCGCCTCGTCTTGCCAGACAGTTCCTTCGCGGCGAATCCCCCATAACCCCAGCGTCAACGCAAGAAGGAATGGCGCCCAGACCAATGTGTGACGTGGGGGCTGCCAGCTCTTGGTGACACCTGGCCGCGAGGGTAACCCTATCATTAGAATGATGCACTCCACTTAGCAGTGAGGAGAGGCGCCTGCCCTAACGGGTTCAGAGCGCAAAGGCGACTCAACTGCCCGAACAATAACCTGATTCCATCTCACATGGGATGCAATATGACTTAAAGCAGATCCTTCCAGCCTTCCAGAGCTCCCAGCAGCCGACATCGCAGCTTTTCGACATCCGCTGGCGCGGCGGAACTTCTTACCCTAAGAACTCCTAACGAAATGATCTTCGAGTTGGTTGGATCACTCTGGGACTGTTGATCTGGGGGTGTGGAGTGGCTCGGCCGAAGCCGTGGGAAGTTGATGACGAGTTGTGGGCGTTGGTCGAGTTGCTGTTGCCCAAGGTCGAGCGCCGGACTCGACACCCGGGACGCAAGCGGCATCCGGACCGACTGGTGTTCCAGGGCATCTTGTTTGTGCTGCACACCGGGATCGCCTGGGAACACCTGCCGCAGGAACTCGGCTTCGGCTCGGGCATGACGTGCTGGCGCCGCCTGGCCGAGTGGACCGAGGCCGGCGTATGGCCCCAACTGCGCGAGGCTCTGCTCGCTGAACTCCGCGGCGCGAACGCCCTGGACTTCTCCCGGGCGGCCGTCGACGGCTCCCACATCAGGGCGTTAAAGGGGGATGCAAGACGGGACGAAGCCCTGTCGACCGGGGTAGGACGGGCAGCAAGCACCATCTGATCACCGATGCCACCGGCATCCCCCTCGCCGCCACCCTGACCGGCGGCAATCGCAACGACGTCACCCAGCTCATCCCACTGCTCCAGGCCGTGCCTCCCGTGCGCGGCAAGCGCGGCCGACCCCGGCGCCGTCCGGACATCGTGCTCGGCGACCGCGGTTACGACCACGACAAGTACCGCCGACTGGTCTGGGATCTCGGCGTGAAGCCGCTGATCGCCCGCCGCGGCGCCGCACATGCTTCCGGCCTGGGGGCTCAACGGTGGGTGGTCGAGCGCGCGTTCGCCCACCTGCACTGGTTCCGCCGACTTCGGATCCGTTGGGAGATACGCGATGACATCCACGAGGCGTTCCTCATCCTCGGCTGCGTTCTGATCTGTTGGCGGCGCCTGAAGTCGCTGCGGTAGCACTTTCCACCGGCGGTTGAAGTCAGCGGCGTCTCAGTCCCGTTCGGTCGTTTCGGAGCGGGTCCGAGGCCAGACCTGTGAGCCCCACGCCGATGAGCATGACGGCACAGGCGACGACGATGACGGTGGCGCCCTGAAGGTCGACAAGCGCACCAAGCACGTTGTTCATCAGCAACAGGGCCACGCTCTGCACGAGCACCAGCACTGCCTGGATCCGCGACAAGTGGGAGTCGGGTGATGACGCGAGAACCAGCGGCGCGATGTGCGCGGAGAAGGTCCCGTTACCGACGCCGATGACCAGGCCGGCGGCGACGGCGATGGTCGCGCTGGGGCAGAGACCGAGCGCGAGGACGCCCCCACCCGCCAGGACCAGCGCGCTCGCCGCCATCAGACCAGGCCGCCCCAGTGGCCCGCGCTTCACCACCACCAGGGTGACCGCCACCATGCCCACGCCCTGAGCTCCGAGCACCAGCCCGGCAGTTCCCGCGCCCCACTCCTCCTCGCGCGCGAGCAGGGGGATCAGCAGGGACAGCACGGGCAGCAGGAAACCCGGCCGCTGCCCCGGTGAGCCAGAGTCCCGGACGCAGCACAGGGGGGGAGAAGGCCACTTTCACCCCGCTCAAGGCTTCCTTGAGAAGACCGTCCGTCTTCGGAGTCGGAGGCACGTCGTGCTGGGGGCGGACGACGGTCAGGACAACCAGGGTGAAGGCGAAGGTGACTGCGTTGACGAAAGCGGCACCCGCGAACCCGGCCAGGCCGACCAGCACGCCGGCCAGCGGACCGCCTCCCATGTTGATCACCTGGCCGCCGACCTGTCTGAGGGAGAGCGCGCGAGGCAACTGGGCCTGGGCTACCAGCCGGCGGGGCATGGAGCCCGAGGCCGGCAGATAGAACGCGTCGACGACACCGACCGCAATACCTGTTGCGATGAGCAACAAGGGCGGGGCCCCCAGGGAGTAGGCGATAGCTGCGAGAGTGAGCGAGAAGATCAGCATCGCCGCGTCACCGGTGATCAACACGCGGCGTGCGCTGACGCGGTCGCTGACCGCTCCTCCGACGAGGAGGAGCAGGACGCGGGGCAGCGTGATCGCGCTCAGGGCCAGCCCCGCGATGCTCCCGCCGTACTCGCTGGCCGCCCAGCCGAGGGCGAAGTAGAAGACCGCATTGCCCACGAGCGACACCAGGATGCCAACGAGCCACAGCTTGTATGCCCGAGGCAGCCGATCCTGGCCCTGTCTCTCGTCGCACGCCTCGGGGACCGGGACGCCACTGGCCTCCACAGTCTCCTCGGCCGCCTCATCACTGGCCGCCATTGGGCACCCCCGATTGATTCGACTGATGACGGTGATCACGGCGCCGACGGTGCCACACGGCACTGACATCGGGCCCGCTCGTCGTGGTGCCGCCTCGGGGGAACTGCTGTAGTCCGCTGGAGCTTTACTCGCTCCGGTCAACCATCAGGTCTATTTCGTTAGGAGTTCTAAGGACGTCCTGCAGAATGCGGTCCTTGACGTGCTGCTATCCCCACCTACCGCCGGTGCGACGACGAGGCCCGGCTGGACACCGGCAGCGAGTGCGGGAACCTCGGCACAGCACCCCAACGTCGGCTGTTTCTGGTGCGGTGCCCGGCCCTTGCCCGCGTATGGAGATGGCCCCGATAGAGATGGCCCCGACCACGTCTGGTCGGGGCCATCGCGCGTGAGGGGGTCAGCTTCCGGTACGGAGGTGTTCCTGCCGGGCCCGGACCAGGCCGCGCCATGCCGAGCGGACGTCGTCGTTCTTGGTCCAGCGGGTGGCTGCGGGTTCTGGCAGGGGCAGGCCGGCCATGAAGTGGGCGATGTCGGTGAAGTAGGCGAAGTCGCCGGTGACGGTGAGTTCGCGCAGGCGGCCGATGGTGGCTGCCAGGTCCTGGTCCTCGCCGCGGACGGCGTGGTGGAAGGCGAGGGCGACTGCCACGAAGCGGTGGAGGAAGGGGAGGCCCGCGGCCTCGATGTCTGTGTGCAGGCTCTGGGCGCGGCCGGTGACGTCGCCGGTTCCGGCGTCGGTTCCGGCGTCCTTGATCAGGGCGACGGCCTGGGCGAGGAGCCGGTTGGAGCGCTGGTCGAAGCCGTTCAGGAGCTGGTCGGCGAGGGCGAGTTCGTCGTCGGCCCGTACGGGGTCGGCGAAGGAGACGGCGAGGGCGAGACGGGCCTGCGTCATGGCGCGCTCACCGGCGGCGCCGTGCTGCTCGGCTTCGGCGCGGCCAGCCTCGAACGCGGCGACGGCCTGGTCGGTGTCGGCCTGGGACCAGTGGATGTCGCCGAGGACGCGGTGGTGGCGGCCTTTCCAGCCGAGGGTGGGGACGGCGGCCAGGGCGGCGGGGAAGTCACCGGCCAGCCTCGCCAGGTTGGCCAGGCCGCGGCGGGCCTTGGAGGCCAGGCGGCCGCCGATGTCCGTGACCTGCTGCATCCCGGCGCGGGCGGCGTCGTTCTGGCTGAGGTCCTTGTGGGCCTTGGCCCGGTAGTACAGGGCCATCTCGGTCAGCTCGTCGGGCAGCAGGCCAGTGTCCAGAACGGCGGTGAGACGGTCGGCGGTGCGATGGCGGTGCTCGCGCTGGCGCCGGGCGATCGCGGTGAGGAGTTCGGCCAGGGCGTCGGCCGGGGTGTCCGGGTCCTCGGCGGTGGAGGGGGCGAGGGGTTCCCAGACGGAGTCGTCGGTGTAGACGAAGGCGGCGTCGATGAGCCAGCCCAGGCCGGCCAGGCGGTGGTCGCGGGCCAGGCGCAGGCCCTGACGCAGGCAGGCCACGAGGAGCGTCCGGCCGGCGGGGGCGGTGGCGCTCGTCCACTGGTCGCCGAGGGCGGCCAGGGCGCGAGTGGCGGCCTGGTGCCAGTCGGCGCTCGTCCAGTGGTCGTCGCTGTGGTCGTCGTCGCGTACCGAGCTGCGGATCGCCCGGTGCAGGTGGTAGGGCCACAGTGCGTACGGGTTGTCGGTGACCAGCGGCCGGTCGGCCAGGCGCCGGGCCGGGGCCTGGTGGGTGAGGCCGGCGGTGCGGGTGGCCAGGTCGAGGTCGAAGGCGTCCAGCAGGGAGAGGCTGCGCAGCAGGTGGCGTTCGTCGGGGGTGAGGTCGGAGAGGGTGCGGGCGAGGAGGGCGGGGAAGGTGCAGTCGAAGTCGGCGGGGGTGGGGGTGCGGCCAGTGCGGCGGATCTCCAGGAAGCGGCTGACCGCGAGGTCGAGGTGGAGCGGCAGGCCGTGGGAGCGGGCAGTGATCGCGGCCCTGATGCCGGCGCCGATGAGGGGCCGGCCGTCCTGGACCAGGCGGCGGGCGAGGTGGTTCTCGCAGTCTTCGGGTGAGAGGTCGCCTTTACCGACTCTCGATGTGTGCGGGTGGACTCTGAACTGGGGCGATGCGTCGCGTAGATGTCCGTGACGGTTTTGAGCCGCACATCAAGGCAGCGGCTTTGCACGTCGCCGGGTCGCTCACCAACGGTTGATCCGTGCGACCCCAACCTCGCTCACATTCGGCAGGGGCCGAGCGTCACGCCGACGGCCGGGTGAGTTTGGTGGCCACGGCGTCGAGGACCCAGTCCAGGCCGGTTGCGAAGGATGTCTCGGCGTCCACGTCCGTGCCGTCGTACACGACCTTGGCCAGCGCCGGGAAGCGGCCCGTGGCCAACATTCTCGTCACATGCGGGCCGCGGGTGCGCTGCCAGTCGTGCTTGGACAGGCCCGTGGCGCGCTCGGCCCGCAGGTTCGCGGTCTCGCGCCTGATCGCGCCGATGAAGTAGGCGCTGACAGTCTCCATGACGCGCATGACGGTGTCGACATCGGCGAGGCCGTCGAGGGTGGCCAGCGTGGCCTCGGTCACGGCGAGGCCGTTCGGCCCCAGGGCCGGGCGGCCGCCGAGAAGGTCGGCCAGCCATTCGTGACGGAGAGCGGCCTGCCTGGTGCGATGGGCGAGGGCGCGCAACGCCTCCTGCCAGTCACCGGGCTGCTCCTCGGGGAGAATCTCGGCGTGGACCTCGTCCACCATGAGGTCGAACAGCTCCTCCTTGGTGGAGATGTATCTGTACAGCCGCATCGGGCCGGCGTCCAGGCGGGCGGCGACCTTGCGCAACGACACCGCCTCCAGCCCGCCCTCGTCGGCCAGCGCGATGGCGGCGGCGACGATCCGCTCCCGGTCGAGCGGCACGGGTTGAGTCGGCGGCTCCGGCCGGTCCCACACAGTCATAGTGACATCGTACCGTTGCGATGTATTGTAATGAACTAATACGGTGTATCGAAATGAGACATCGCATCGCAGTGGTCGGGAGCGGCCCTGCCGGCCTTACCTTCGCCCGTGTCCTGCACCGCCATGACCACCCCGTCACCGTCTTCGAATGCGATCCCGCCCCCGACGCACGCCCCCCGGGCGGCACGCTTGACCTGCACGAGGGGATGGGCCAGCTCGCACTGGACAAGGCGGGGCTGCTGGCGGAGTTCCAGGCGCTGTCCCGTCCCGAGGGGCAGGCCATGCGCATCCTGGACACGGCCGGGACCGTCCTGCGCGACTGGCGACCCCGCCCGGATGACCGGGCGAATCCCGAGATCGACCGCGGGCAACTCCGTGACCTGCTGCTCGGCCCTCTCGACGTCCAGTGGGGGCAGGGCGTGACGCAGGTGGTGCCGGGAACCCGGGACGGCGCACTGGTCCACTTCGCGGACGGGCGACAGGAGACGTTCGACCTCGTGGTCGGAGCGGACGGCGCCTGGTCCCGGACCCGCCTGGCAGTCTCGCCGGTGACGCCGCGCTACACCGGCGTCACCTATGTCGAGACCTCCCTCGACGACGTCGACACCCGCCACCCCGACCTCGCACGGTTGATCGGTGACGGTTCCGTGGCTGTGTACGGCGTGAACCGCGCGCTCGTCGCCCAGCGCAACGGCGGCGGCCACGTCAAGGTGTACGCCCAGTTCCGCGCGCCGCTGGACTGGCACACGAACCTGGACCTGGCCGACGTCGAGGCAGTGCGATCGAGCCTGCTGGCTCTGTTTGACGGCTGGGCCGCTCCCGTCCTCGACCTCCTCCGCCACGGCAACGCGTTCGTCCATCGCCCCCTCTACGTCCTGCCCGTGTCCCACACCTGGACCCACGTCCCCGGGGTGACGCTACTGGGCGACGCCGCCCACCTGATGCCCCCGTTGGGGGCGGGCGCGAACCTCGCGATGCTGGAAGGCGCCGAACTCGCCGAGTCCATCACTACCGGCCCTGAAGATCTGGACGAGGCCGTCCGCGCCTTCGAGGAACAGATGTGGGCACGGGCCGGCAGGTGGGCGAAAATCACGACAGTCGGTCTGGAACGCCTCGTGAGCCCGGACCCCACAGAAGCGCTCGCCCTCTTCGACCAAGTCCAGCCATCCTGACTGCCAAGCGCAAGAGCACCGGCACCGGCTCGCCACGGCTTCACGGGTCAGTACGGCACCGCGCCGGTCCGATCCTCCTCGCGGGCGTGTTCGAGAAGTTGGGCTTCGAGGCCGGCGATGCGTCTCTCGGCGAACCGCAGGTTGGAACGGGCGCCTTCGAGTCGCTCCTGGAGTGAGCGACGCTCTTGGGTCATCTGGTCCAGGCGGCGCTTGAGGGAGGCGTTCTCGGTGCGGAGGGCCGGGGCGGAGTCTGAGGGAGCCGTCTGTTCGACGTCTCGGAGCTGGCCCATCAGTTCGCCGATCCGCTTGCGCTGGGTGAAGACGGTCTCCTGAGTGCAGGTGAGGGTCTCCTCGGCGTTGAGTGCGCGCTCGCGCCAGGAGGCTTCGATGCGTTCGTGTTCCTGCTGGGCTCCTTGATCACGCCGGTGTCGGGCGTCGGCGACGGCTGCTTGGACCAGGGCTCGTGCGTCCGTGTTCTCGTAGCAGAAGGTGGCCGACACTCCCGCTCGCTCGGCGATGGCTCGGACGTTGAGCCGTCTGCGTTCGCGGCGAAGCTGCGCGATGGCCTTCTCGAGCTGGGTCAGTTTGTTGCGGGTCTGGCGGCGGCGAGCGGCGATCGCGGCCGCTGGGGCGTCAGCAGTGGATGTCATGCAGCATCACCGTCTTCGGTCTCCGGTGGCTCGGTGAGGTCCGCGGTTCGGAAAGCGGTGGACCAGACGCGGCCGAAGTAATCCTGGGGGCGACGGAGGTCGAGCGCGAGGGCCTCGTCCAGGAGACCGACGGCTTCCAGCGCACGCTCCAGGCCGGTGATCGCGCGGGCGGTGGGCTCGAAGACCTCGTGGAGGTAGTCGGCGGTCGCACTGTCGGGCGCGCGTTCGGCGAGCATGCGCCATTGCTCGCGCTTGCGGTGCCAGTAGACGAGGTCTGCGCCCGACATCACGAAGTTCTCGCAGCTGTGGCAGTTGAGATCGAAGGGGCAGGCCGCGCCGTCGACGACGTGCTGGAAGGTGCAGAAGCCTCCGTCGGCCGGGGTGGACCGGCGCGTCAGGTCGATGGCGAGGGCCTCGGCCTCTTCCTTGGACAGGGGCTCGCTGCCGGACAGGATTAGTCCGGGCTCGTCCGATCCGGGACCGGCGACCCAGATGGTCTGCAGGGCCTGCTCGAGGCGGGGATCGGTGTTGGCGAGGTGGACGTAGTGCTCGGCCATCCGCTCGGAGACCTGCCCGAGGTAGAGCTTGACGTGGATGAGGTCGGCGCCGTTGCGCAGGAGGTTCGTCGCCAGCGTGTGCCGGCTTTGGTGGGGGACGCAGTGGGCGATGTCGAGCGTGTCGCCCCAGTCGTTGTTCTCCCGGAGCGCGGCCTGGGTAAGTTGACGGCCCGCCACAAGGGGACGGCGAGGGTAATTCCCCTCCAGCCGCAGTTCGTCGAGTTCCTGCGTGAGCGGATCAGCGAGGCCGGGCCGGTCTACGGGAGGGCGATCTGCTGTTCCCTGGCACGCGAGGTCGCCCGCTCTCGGCTCCCGTATACCAGCGGGTGTGGCAGCAGGCCCAAGAGGCCGTCCCGCCACGCGACGAGCTGTACTCGTGGCGCCTGGGGGAGCCCGTCTCCATCCTCCGTGAGCCCTGCCTCGTGATGTGGCTCAGGGTGGGTGTCTCATCCTTCGCGGTTGCTGAGTTGGTCGGTGTGACTCCGAGTTGGCTGGCGATGCGTTACCCGCACTGCCTCCGTATGGCGAGGGCCGAGATCGACTGGGATCATCTGGCCGAGTTTATGGCCCTTCCGGACTCGCTCAGGTCGTGATTCTCGCCCCGCGCTGTGGCTGACGTCCAGAGCGCGGGGCATGAGCTCACCCCCATGTGCACGGCGGCCCTTACCTCAACGAGGCCGTCGCGTGCTCAGCCGCCCTCCGGCCGAGGCTCTCCGTGAAGTCTTCCCACGCCCCTAACAGGGCTGGTTGACCACCGTGGACCGGTCGATGCTCTGACTGCCGATTCGCTGGGCGTCCAGCCCATCTCCATCACCTCAAGGTGTCCCCGCTATGCCTGCACGCCTGCTGTCCATCCCTGCCGTCGCCGCCGCCCTGGATGTCGATCGACGCACCGTCTACCGCTTCATTGCTGCTGGCGACTTGCCTATGGTCGACCTCCGTACCGGATCAGGCCGGTCCCGTGTACGGGTGCCCGCGGCCGGGCTCGATGAGTTCATCAGTCGCCGCGCCGTAGTGCCGTCGGCAGTCCGCCGCTGACCAAGGCCATCCCGGCCCGTCATCGTTGAACAAGGAGTAGAGCCTCGTACCTCCGTAAGTTGAAGTCCGGCAAGTGGCAGGTGACTGTACGCAACCGGGCGGGAGACCGGTTCAGTGAGTCGTTCCCTCTCAAGGCGCAGGCCCGCGCCTGGGGCATCGAGATGGAGACCCAGTTCGCCCGTGGGGGCATGCGCGACCCGCGTGCCGGTGAGATGTCGTTCCGCGAGTGGCACGACCGGTGGTGGAACGCCCTCATCGTTGAGCCCCATACGTTGCGCGGCGATGCCTCCAGCATCAAGAACCACGTCATGCCCTACTGGGCGGACTGGGAGATGCGGGCTATCACCCGCATGGACGTCCAGAGTTGGATCCGGGCCCTGGTCGAGAAGGGCGCGGGAGCCGCTGCGATCAAGCGGGCCTACAACCTGACGTCCTCCATCATGCGCGCGGCCGTCGACGACGATGTCCTGGCAGTAACGCCGTGCCGCAGCATCGACTTGCCCCAGATCGCGGTCAAGCCGCCGCAGTGGTTCACCCTCGATCAGGCGCAGAACATTCTGGATGAACTCCCCACGATGTGGCGGACGATGTGCTTGCTCGGCTTCTACACCGGGCTGCGGTGGGGAGAGCTTTCCGGCCTGCATCGCCATCGCGTCGACCAGCGCCGCTCGCGCCTGTTCGTCGTGGAGGTCAACACCAAGAGCGGAATCAAGGAGTACCCGAAGAGCTCCAAGAGCCGCCGGGAGGTACCTCTCCCGCCTCACGTTCTGGAGACGCTCGAACGCCACATGCATCGGCTTGACCGGGACGCGGTGGTGTTCACCACCATCACCAAGGGGCGCACCGGCCGTCTCCTCGATGATGGGAACTGGCGACGGCAGACTTGGTGGCCGGCTGTTGACGGCGCCTACTACTTCGACGATGACGGCGAGCAGCAGCTCGTCCCGCACTACCCACCGCACTCCATGCGGCACACCTGCGCCTCGTGGCTGGTCCAGAAGGGAGTCTCCCTCTACGAGGTCCAGCACCTCCTCGGCCACGAGAGCTTCCAGACCACCCAGCGCTACGCCCATCTTCAGCCGGACGCGCACAAGGCCGTGCTCGGTGCCTGGGAGCTTATGGAAGTCCCGCTCACTATCCCCGCCTAAACGTTCCTTCGCCCTGTCCTATGTGGACGGGGCGAAGGCGTATCGGAGCGGGGCCAGGTCCTGGTCACCGGTGATCGTCGGTCGATTGGTCCTGGGGAAGCGTCCAGCGCCCGTTGGCGTCGAAAGGCCAGGGGTAGGTGTACCGCACGACACTTAGGCCAGGACCAGCGAGGCATTCAACCCCGGTGCGAGGCGCCGCCCGCGGCGGCCAATCTCTTACGTTACGCCGCCAGTTGACGGGAAAGGCGGTGCAGGCGCCCGTAGACCTTGACCGTGAGATGGTCCACCAGTTGCTTCTCCGCCAACGGCCACCAAATGAATAAAGGCATGTTCCCGACAAGATTGCGACAGGTCAATGTGATACGCGACACCGTTGACCTGCATGATCAACGAACACATGATCCTCGCAGATTCTTCTGATGAAGAAAGAGTTAAGGGGATGGGTGGGGCGTGTTCAAGCGAAGACGGAAGCGCGGCTGGTGTCAGGCGGTGTGGAGTGGGGCGCTGGCCGTCACGCTCCTGGGGGGTGCGGTTTCGGTGGTCGGAGCCGGGGCGGCTCCGGCGCTCGCTGATGACGGGGCCGTCTCGGCAGCGGCTGACAGGACTGCGGAGTCGAGGGCGAGTGCGCTCGCGGCGGAGACCGGTGAGCGGGTGGCAGTGGACGCGGCGACCACCGAGTCGTCCCAGGTCTTCGCCAACCCGGACGGTACGTTCACGCAGGAGATGAACGCGGCTCCGGTCCGTGCCTTGAAGGACGACGGTACGTGGGCCTCCATCGACACCAGCCTCGTGCGTGAGGCCGACGGCTCCGTGCGGGCGGAGAACACGACGGCCGATGCCACCTTCTCGGGCGGCGGCAGCGGGGACACGCTGATCACGCTGAAGGACGAGGGACACGAGCTGCGACTCGGCTGGCCCACTGTGCTCCCCGAGCCGTCGGTCGAGGGCGATACGGCCACCTACGCCGGAGTCCTTCCGGACGTCGATCTGAGACTGACCGCGCTGAGTACCGGCTATACGTCGGTGCTCGTGGTGAAGACCCCGGAGGCGGCGAAGAATCCGGCGCTCGCGACGATCACGATGACTGTCTCCGGCGGTGGGCTGGACATCGCGCCCACGGCCGACGGTGGTTTCGTGGCGCGCGACGGCGACGGCACGCCGGTCTTCGAGAGTCCATCAGGTCGCATGTGGGACTCGGCCGGTGACACCCCGGCCGCTGGTGCAGCCACGGCCGGCGTCACCACGCAACTCGTCCGCACTGCTCCTTCCACAGAGACCGCGGCCGAGCCGGAGGCGGCCCCACTGCCCGCCGCCAAGGGTGAGCCAGCCTCTTCGGAGGGCCCCGGCAGTGGAGACGCGGCGGCCGAGCTGCCGCTCAAGGTCACCGGCACCACCCTGGAGATCACGCCCGATCCGGCCCTGCTCCATGGCGAGGACACCGTCTTCCCGCTCTACATCGACCCGCCGACCAAAGGCATCGCGCTGGGCGACTGGACGGCGCTCTCCTCGGACGGCGACAAGTTCTGGGAGTTCGACGGGGACAAGGGGGTGGGGCGCTGCTCCAACTACGCCGGCTATCTCTGCTCCAACAGCCCCTACACCCAGCGCACGTACTTCGAGTACCCGCTGTCATCGATCCACGGCAAGAAGGTCCTGGACGCGACAATGGAGGTCTACCAGGTGTGGACCTTCACCTGTGATCCGCACTGGTACGACCTCAGCCATGTGAACAAGGGCATCTCCTCAAGTACGACGTGGTCGTCGCGTCCCACCGCCGTGGACCTGATGGGCGACCGGAACGTGGCTTACGGCCGGGGCTCCCTGTGCAGCCCGTCGCAGCCCGCGAATTGGGTACGTTTCAGCGACAACGTCGGCGAGGAGACGAATGAGAACCTGACGACGACGATCGCTTCTCATGCGGCGAACAAGTCGGCGCAGATCACCTTCTCGCTGACGGCGCACGACGAGTCCGACGCGGGTGCCTGGGCGCGCTTCCGCAACGACGCCAAGCTGTCGGTGACCTACGTGTCCTACCCGGACAAGCCGACGTCGTACGGTGTCCAGCAGGGCACCACAGGGCGGGCCTGCAACGCCTCCACGCTGCCCTTCGCCACCAGTGACACCACTCCGAAGATGCTGGCCACGGTGCAGTCGGCGGATGGGAGCCAGGCACAGCTGCGCGCCCTGTTCGAGGTGTGGAAGGCCGACGGCTCCAGCCGTGCCTGGTACGCGGCCTCGCCGGACGGCGCGTGGGTGGCCGACAACGCCGTGCGTGACGCGTCCTCCAGCGCGCTGCCGGCGCAGACGGACTACCGGATGCGGGTCAGGACACAGGCGTACTACAAGACGGACCGCGGCACCACCGGTGTCCTGGACTCGTCCTGGTCGTCCTGGTGTTACTTCCGGGTCGACACCGACTCGCCGCCGCCTCCGGTGGTGACCAGCGCGGACGGCGTCTACCAGCCGGCCGAGACCGATCCGGCCGCGGGCGGGGTGGGCACGTCGGGCACGTTCACCTTCACCCCCGCGGACACCAACCCCACCACGCCCGGCATCCAGTCGGACGTCGTCAGCTACAAGTGGAAGCTGAACAGCGGCACGGTCTCCGCCCCGATCACCGTGGCCAAGGGCACGGCCACCACCCGTACCATCACGCCTAACCAGGCTGGCGAGAACACGATCCAGGTCTGGGGCTACGACGCGGCCGGACACAGCTCGCTCACCGGCTACTACAGCTTCCTGGTGAAGGGCGCCGAGAAGCCCTCAGGAATCTGGCACCTGGACAAGGCCCTCACCGACGCGACCACCGCGACCCAGCACCCGCTGACCTCCTCGGGTGCCACCTGGGACACCCTGTCCCGCAGCGGCTCCGGCGCGGCGAAGCTCAACGGCACGACCGCGTATCTCTCCGCCTCGGGTGCGGTGCTGGACACCACCAAATCCTTCACCGTCTCGGCCTGGGCGCGCCTGGCGAAGAAGGACGTCAACTACACCGTCCTGTCGCAGGCCGGCACGAACGCCTCCGGATTCCAGCTGTACTTCTCCACGGGGGCCAACGCCTGGATCTTCAACCGGCACCAGACGGACGTCGCCAGTCCGGCGATCACTCGCTCGATCGGAGGGAAGCCACCGGTCCTGAACGCCTGGACCCATCTTGCCGGTGTCTACGACGCGGCGGCGCAGACGATCCAGCTCTACGTCAACGGCGTCCCGCAGGGCGAGCCGGTGCCGTTCACCGTGACCCCGTGGAAGGCGTCCGGCGGACTGCAGGTCGGCCGGCTGTGGGCCTCGGCAACCGGCAAGGAGAACTTCGCCGGAACCATCGACGAGGTCAAGGTCTGGTCCCGTGCGCTCGCGGACACCGAAGTCAGCCACGACGCCTGGCTGGAGGACGAGGACCTCGGCGACGGCACCGCGGGCGATCCGGTCCCGGCGCTCGTCGCCAAGTGGGATGCCACGGACATGGCCAACGCGACCGGCACCACGGTCAAGGACACCAGCGGCTTCGGCCGGAACCTCACCCTCAACGGCGCCGCGCTCACCCAGTTCACCACCGGCGACCCGGACGTCGGCGAAGAGGTCACGACCACGCAGCGGATGACCCTGAACGGCACCAGCGCGTATGCCGCCGCCACCGGTCCTGTCGTCGACGACTCCGGTTCGTTCACCGCGACCGCCTGGGTGACGCTGGATCCTGCCAAGCTCGCCGACACCAGCAAGTCGTACGCAGTGCAGGTGTTCGGCCAGTCGGGAACGAGCCAGTCCTCCTGGGGCGTCTGGTACGAGCAGCCGGCCGGCAGCTCCCAGGGGCGGTGGACGTTCGGCCGCCCCGACAAGGACGGCACCGGGGCGGTCTGGACCACGAGCGGATCCACCGCGTTCACCACTGCCCAGCTGGGCGTCCCGGTCATGCTGACGGTCGTCTATGACGCGCAGTCGGCAGCCGACCCCGAGGACACCTCCAAGCTCGGCGCGCTCAAGCTCTACGTCGACAGCGCTCTGATGGGCGACGAGGACGGTGTGCCGCACTCCGCCCCCTGGCAGGGCGGCGGAGCGTTCGAGATCGGCCGGGCGAAGATCAACGGCGCCGCCGCGCGCTACTTCCCCGGAACTGTCGACAGCGTCCGTGTCTGGGCCGGAGCCACCTCCACCGACACCATCGCCAACCGGCGCAACACCGAACAGCAGTAGAAGCGGGCGGGACAGGGCGGGCCTCGTCGCCCGCCTTGCCTTCTTTCGCTCTGTTCCGTTCCGCTCGGACGCCGCCGCCCGAGCGCCTCCTGTCCTTATCCGAGAACCGGGATACCACCGTGTCTTCAACACCCTTCCGCACACGCCCCCCAGGGGCGGTCATACGCCGCTGGCTCGGCCGTGGCGCGCTCGTTGTTTCCCTCTCCCTCCTGCCACAAGTCGTGATTCCCTCGGGCTACGACTTCACCGCCCTGGCCCAGTCCCCCTCAGCCCGCAAGCAGTTGGAGGACCAGCCCAACGCGAAGATCGACAAGGTCGGTGTGCTCACGCCGAGCACGTCCAAGGCCCCAAAGGACAAGGCCGCCCCAGCCTCCCAAGAGACCCGTGAGCGGCTGAAGAAAGCCGCGTGGCCGAAGTCCGGAAAGGCCACCGCCGAGGTCACGGCGACCGGCACGGCCGCTGTCACTGTCGGCGGGCTCGGCTTGAAGCTGGCCCAGCAGCCCGCCGCCCCGGCACCCAAGCCGGCCAAGACCAAGACGGAGGCGAAGGCCACCGGCCCGGCCGAGGAGGTGGCGCTCAGTGTCCACCCTCAATCGGCCTCCAAGAAGGCGGGCGTGAACGGCGTCCTGCTCACCGTCGACCCGGCGGGATCCGCGTCCGGGGACGCCGCCAGTGACACCGACAACCTCCGGGTCTCTCTGAACTACTCGTCCTTCAGCGACGTCTACGGCGGCAACTTCGGCCCCCGTCTGCGCCTGGTGACGCTCCCGGCGTGTGCGCTGACCACTCCGGAGAAGAAGTCCTGCCGCACCCAGACCCCGGTGGCGGGCACGGGCAATGACGCGCAGTCCCAGACCCTGACGGGCACTGTCTCCGCCCGCGCTCTCACGGCCGGCACCCCGATGCTGCTGGCGGCGGCGGCCGACAGTGCGGGCGGCGGGGGCGACTACAGCGCTACCTCGCTGTCTCCGACCGCAACGTGGGAGGCCGGCGGCAGCACGGGTGACTTCACCTGGAACTACCCGCTGAGTGTTCCCCCGGCGACCGCCGGGCCGTCCCCGAACCTGTCCATCTCCTACAACTCCGCTTCGGTGGACGGCCGTACGGCCGGGGAGAACAACCAGACCTCCGTGATCGGCGAGGGTTTCTCGCTCACGGAGTCCTATATCGAGCGCAAGTACGGCTCCTGCAAGGATGACGGCCAGTCCGGCAAGGGCGACCTGTGCTGGAAGTACGCCAACGCCACCCTGGTCCTCAACGGCAAGGCGGTGGAACTGGTCAATTCCTGTGCCGACAAGGCGGCCTGCGACACCGCGGCCCTGTCCGAGGCGTCCGGCGGCTCCTGGAAGGTGAAGAACGAGGACGGCAGCCGCGTCGAGCACCTGACCGGCGCCACCGGCAACGGCGACAACAACACCGAGTACTGGAAGGTCACCGACGCGTCCGGCACCCAGTACTTCTTCGGCAAACACAGGATGCCCGGCTGGAGCGACAAGGGCACCACCGACACCACCGACGACGACCCGGTCACCAACTCGGTGTGGACCGTCCCGGTCTCCGGCGACGACTCCGGCGAGCCCTGCTACAAGTCCTCCGGCTTCGCCGATTCCTTCTGCACCCAGGCCTGGCGCTGGAACCTGGACTACGTCGTGGACACCCACGGCAACGCATCCACGTACTGGTACGGCCGGGAGACGAACTACTACTCCAAGAACGCCGACACCGCCGTCAACGGCACCGGCTACACCCGCGGCGGTTACCTCAACCGCATCGACTACGGCCTGCGCAGTGAACTGCTGTATGCCAAGCCCGCCGCCCAGCAGGTCCGCTTCACCTATGCCGAGCGCTGCGTCGTCTCGGGCGGCTGCTCCAGCCTGACCAAGGACACCAAGGCGAACTGGCCCGACGTGCCCTTCGACATGATCTGCGCGTCCGGCACCAAGTGCGCCACCCAGATCGGCCCGGCCTTCTTCACCCGCAAGCGCCTCACCGACATCACCACCTCAGTGTGGACCGGCACCGGCACCACACGCCGGGACGTGGACACCTGGCACCTTGAGCAGAACTTCCCCGACACCGGTGACGCCTCCTCGGCGAGCCTGTGGCTGAAGTCCATCCAGAACACCGGCAAGGCCAACACCACCGCCGCCGCCATGCCGCCGGTCGTCTTCGGCGGCATCCAGCTGCCCAACCACGTCGAGGGCAGCGGCCCGGACACCCTGCGCTACATCAAGTGGCGCGTGCGTACCATCAAGTCCGAGACCGGCTCCACCCTCACCGCCAACTACTCCGACCCCGACTGCGTGTGGGGCACCAGCATGCCGGCGGGTGTCGACAAGAACACCCGCCGCTGCTTCCCGGTCAAGTGGTCCCAGTCAGGGGCTGATCCGGTCACGGACTGGTTCCACAAGTACGTGGTCACCTCAGTCTTCCAGGACGACCCCTACGGCCACGGCGACACCGGCGAGACCTACTACGACTACCAGGGCGACGCCGGCTGGGCCTACGCCGACGACGAGGGCCTCACCAAGCCGTCCAACCGCACCTGGTCGCAGTGGCGCGGCTACGGCAAGGTCGTGGAAACCTCCGGCGACTCCGAGGGCCCGCGCTCCAAGAAGTCCACGCTGTACATGCGCGGCCTGAACGGCGAGAAGGAACTCGACGGCACCGCCAGGGTCGAGAAGGTCACCGACTCCACCGGCACCGCCATCGACGACTCCCGCCAGTACGCCGGCTTCGTCCGCGAGACCATCGTCTACAACGGCACCGAGGAACTCAGCGGCACCATCAACACCCCCTGGTCCCACAAGACCGGCAGCCACACCTACAGCTGGGGCACCACCGAAGGCTGGATCGTCCAGGCCGGCGAGACCACCACCCGCACCAAGACATCCACCGGCACCCGCACGGTCAAGCAGAAGACCACGTACGACACCACGTACGGCATGCCGATCACCGTGGAGGACAGCGGCGACGCCGCCAAGACCGGCGACGAGACCTGCGTGCGCACCAGCTATGCCCGCAACACCTCGGCCTGGCAGGTGAATACCGTCTCGCGCACCGAGACCTACTCGGTTCCCTGCGCGACCACCCCGGTGATCCCCGACGACGCCGTCTCCGACATCACTTTGGCCTACGACGCCCAAGCGGTCGGGGTGGCACCCACCAAGGGCGACATCACCGCGTCCTACCGGCTGGCGAGCTACGGCGAGCTCGACAAGAAGCCCGTCTACCAGCAGGTCTCCAGTTCCACCTACGACAAGCTGGGCCGCCCGCTCACCGCGACCAACGCCCTCAACCGTACGGTCAAGACCACCTACGTCCCCGACGACACCGGCTACGGCCCGCTGACGTCCAAGACCACCACCGACCCCAAGCTCTACACCTCCACCACCGAGGTGGACCCCGCCTGGGGCACGGCCACCAAGACCACCGACGCCAACAGCAACATCACCGAGTGGTCCTTCGACGCGCTCGGCCGCCTGCGGTCGGTCTGGAAGCCGGACCGCTCCCGCGCGCTCGGCGACGCCGCCAGCATCGTCTACGCCTACAGCATCAACAACGACAAGGAGACCTGGGGCCGCACCGACGCCCTCAAAGCCGACGGCAAGAACTACAACAGCTCCTACGAGATCTTCGACGGCCTGCTGCGCTCCCGCCAGAAGCAGACCCCCGCGCCGAACGGCGGCCGGGTGATCTCCGAAACCCTCTACGACGACCGCGGCCTGGCCTACATCTCCAACACGCAGGTCCACGACAACAACGCGCCCTCCGGCACCCTGGCCAACACCTACCCCGGCTCCGTCCCCGCCTCCACCGAGACAGTCTTCGACGCCGCCGGCCGCGCCACCGAATCAATCTTCCGGGTCTACGGCCAGGAGAAATGGCGCACCAAGACCGACGAGCAGAGCGACCGCACCGCTGTCACCGCCGCCGCCGGCGGCACCGGCACCCTGACGCTCGCCGACGCCCGCGGCCGGATCACCGAACGCCGCGAGTACAGCGGCCCCGTCCCGGCCGGCACCGACTACACCCGCACCCTGTACGACTACACCCCCGGCGGCCAGCTCGAGAAGATGACCGGACCGGACGGGGCGGTCTGGACGTACGACTACGACCTGCGCGGCCGCAAGATCACCTCCACCGACCCCGACCAGGGCACCGTCACCACCGCCTACAACGAAGCCGACCAGCCGGTGTCCACCACGACGACCCTCGACAAGGTCACCCGGACCCTGATCACCGACTACGACGAACTCGGCCGCAAGACCGGCACCTGGGACGGGGTGAAGGACAACGCCCACCAGCTGACCAAGTTCACCTACGACACCCTCGCCAAGGGACAGCCGACAGCCTCGATCCGGTACGTCGGCGGCACCACCGGCAAGATCTACTCCCAGGTCGTCACCGGTTACGACGCGCTCGGCCGCCCCAAGGGCACCAAGACCGTCATCGCCGCCACCGACCCCTTGGTCACCGCCGGCGCTCCGCAGACCTTCACCACCTCCTCCGTCTACAACATCGACGGCACCGTCCAGTCCACCTCGATGCCCGCGGTGGCCGGCCTGCCCGCCGAGACCGTGGCCAACAGCTACAACGGCCTCGGCCTGCTCACCGGCACCGACGGCATGACCGACTACGTCCAGAACATCGGCTACTCCCCGTATGGCGAGGTCGAGGAGACCCGCCTGGGCACCTCCACCGGCGCCAAGCAGCTCCAGATCCTCAACCGCTACGAGGACGGCACCCGCCGCCTGGCCAACACCCACACCGTCGACCAGACCAACACCGGCTACACCAACGACGTCGACTACGTCTACGACGCCACCGGCAACGTCAAGTCGATCACCGACAGCGCCAACGGCAAAGACACCCAGTGCTTCGCCTACGACGGTTACCGCCGGCTGACCGAAGCCTGGACCCCGTCCTCCAGCGACTGCGCCACCACCCGCTCGGCGTCCACCCTCGGTGGCCCCGCTCCGTACTGGAGCAGTTGGGCCTACAAGCCCGGCGGCCTGCGCGACACCCAGACCGAACACAAAGCCACCGGTAACACCACCACCGCCTACGGCTACCCGGCGGTCAACACCTCCGGCACCGGCCAGCCCCACACCCTGACCTCCGTCACCGTCAACGGCGGCACCGCCAAGCCCTACGCCTACGACGAGCAGGGCAACACCACCAAGCGCTACGGCCCCACCGGCACCGCGCAGAGCCTCACCTGGGACATCGAAGGAGAACTCACCCGCCTCACCGAAGGCACCAGGACCACCGACTACCTCTACGACGCAGGCGGCGAACTCCTGATCCGCCGCGCTCCCTCCAAGAGCGTCCTCTACCTGGCCGGCCAGGAACTCCACTACGACACGGCCGCCAAGAAGTTCACCGCCCAGCGGTACTACCCGGCCGGCGACGCCACCGCAGTCCGCACCGAGACCGGCCTGTCCTGGATGGTCGACGACCACCACGGCACCGCCTCGATGACGGTGGACGCCACCACCCAGGCCGTCACCCGCCGCTATACCAAACCCTTCGGCGAGGCCCGCGGCACGACTCCGCCGGCCTGGCCCGACGACAAGGGCTTCCTCGGCAAACCCGCCGACGCCGATACCGGACTCACCCACATCGGCGCCCGCGAGTACGACCCGGCCGCCGGACGCTTCCTCTCCGTCGATCCCGTCCTCGCCCCCGACGACCACGAGTCCCTCAACAGCTACGCGTACGCCAACAACACCCCGGTCACCAAGTCCGACCCCACCGGGCTCCGCCCCGACGGCGCCTGCGGTGGCTCCTCAAGCTCCTGCAACGGCGGCACCGAGACCTGGACCAAGACCAACAACGGCTGGAAGTGGTCATACACAAAGACCTACACCCAGAAGTTCCAGTACGCGAAGAAAGACGGCACCGCCGCAAGCGGCACCATGACCACCACGGTCACCCAGACCAGCGGCGCGACCACAGCGAAGATCGTGTTCAAGAAGGGCCCCGACCCGAAGCCCAAGAAGGACGACGGCTACTGCAACGCCTGCTGGGCCATGGGAACCAACCCCCAGTACGACGCGAACGCCAACGACCTGCCGGACACAGGGAAGCTCTCGACCTTGCAGAAGGTTCTCCTGGGCGTCGTCACCGTCGTGGGGCTGGCTGTGGCCGTTGCACCCGTTGCTGCAACCTTCGCGTCGGGATGCCTGGCCACCGCCCCGGTATGCGCCGCGGAGATCGCGGAGCTGGCGACCGGCGGCGCCTCCGGCGGAAGCCAGGCAGTCGGCGGCGCGACCGTCGCGGCCGGGACCAAGGTACTGACCGCAGGCAAGAGCCTGCCGGATGGCCCGGTTACCCTGTACGGACCGTTTCATCGTCTGAGTGGAGGAAAGACTCAGACATCTGAGGTAACCCAGAAAGTCATCGACTCGGGCGAGCTCTGGGGTACTTACCCGAAAACGGGCGGTAACGCGGCAGCTCAGGCACACAATGGTCCGATTCCCCACAACGCGCCTCCGGGAAGCTTCGAGTTTTATACCAGCGTTAAGCCCTCGCCTATCCCCATGACAGGATACGTTTCATGGGAAGAAGGTGTTACCCCGAGAGTGCTATTCAGGCACCAGGATGGCAAGGACTGGGCCGTGATACCCGTCTTTGTGACGAACGTGAGATGATTGCCCAATGGAGCGAATCAATACGTCGGAGATGACTGGCGGTAGGCGATCGATCTACGTTGCCCATATCGACGTGACGTCCGATGAACTGGTGGCAACTTGGGGAGATTATGAGAGATTCGAGGACGAATGGGATCTCGGGCCCAGGCGAACGTTCGCCTGGCGCCTCGAGAATGGTGAAGACGTGGCACTCAGCATGATCGAGGGAGCCCGAGTCCCCGGCTACAGCATGTATATCCGGGCGGACGAAGAGGATTCTCACCACATGCGGGCAATGTTGGGCGACTTTCTGAGTGAGTCAGCTCTGGACGAGATAAGGGTGCTGGAGCGAGGCTTCTGAGAGGCACTAACCTCGGCATCTCGTGACGGCCCGTCATTTCAACCGGCGGGCCGTTTCTTCCTGTTGGAGGCTGGACTCGAGGAAGAGGTCTCCTGACTGTTGAAAAGCGAGGAGCGCCCCTGAGGGCGAGACAGAAATGCTGAGGGAGGAGGAGTTGAAGTCCGAGATGGATTTCTTTTGGCATGTGTCTGCGGGACGCCGAGTCCGTTCAGCTCGGGTATCCGGGGGCTTGTGCCGTGGAGGAGCGGGTGCGGGTCTTCAGGTCGTCGATGTGTGCGCGAAGGTCGTCGGCCAGGGGCCGGGCGGCGTCTTCCTGAAGGTCCACGGCGTCGAGCAGGGGCCGGATGTTCACGCTGCCACCGCCTGCGCCACGCGCCAGGTGGGGGCGTTCGCGCCGGTGAGGCGTTGGGTCATGACGTGGGTCATCGCCCAGTAGACGCGGGAGGCGGAGGAGGAGGGGCGGTGCTCGTAGTCGCGGGCCAGGCGCCGGTGCGGTATCAGAATCCCGTAGGTCTGCTCGCCCCTCCACCGCTTCGGCTGCGGCCGGAAACTCCGGCGCCCGGGGTCGCGGGCGACGATCTTGACGTCTATGCCCAGGCCGACGCCGTGGTCGACGACCTGGTTCTTGAAGCCCTGGTCGACCAGGACTTTACGGACGGTGCTGCCGGTGTGTTCGGCGACCTGGTCCAGCAGGACGATGCCCGCGGTGTTGTCGTGGACGTTCGCGGCGAGGGCGGCGACCGTGATGACCAGGCCGAGGACGTCCACGGCCAGACCGCGCTTGCGGCCCGGCACCCGCTTGGCCGGGTCGTAGCCGGTCGTGGCGGCAGGGACCCCGACGGCCGCGTGGATACTCTGGGTGTCCGACACCACCAGGGTCGGGTCCTCTAATCGACGGGCGCGTTCACGGACCTGGCAGCGCAGGAGTTCATGGATGACCCGGTCGGTTCCGTCATCCCGCCAGGCGGCGAAGTAGTAGTACGTGGCACTCTTCTGCGGCATGTCGTGCGGGAGATAGGCCCACTGACAGCCGGTCCGCCCCTGGTAGAGGATCGCGTGCACGATCTCCCGCATGTCGTAGGCGCCCTGATGGCCGCTGACCGAGCGGTGCCGGCCCTTCCAAGCGCTGATCACCGGCTCGATCAACGACCACTGCTCGTCCGATAAGTCACGCGGATACGGATTGCGTTCACTCACCCGATCACATCACCAGATCAGCAACCGCGGACCGGAAGATTCCGCCTCGCCGTCACACCATTACAAAGACTCACGAACCACCCACTCACAGGCGGGAACGGCGAGGCTGAGGATGACCCGTGCCTATTCTGCGCTTACGGGCAGTGCGATGGTCGTCGAGGCCGGAAGGAGCCCACATGGTATGGATCCTTCCGGGCCAGCCGGTGCCATGGCGGAGCACGGCACCGCCTTCACCCGCGACTGGGCGGCCAACGTCCTGTCGGCAGACCTTGTCGAGACGAGTACGTGAGGAAGCGGTCTCGGCCTGTCGTGACGCTCATTTGACGCTCCGGGCGCCCGAGGGCTCCCCCGACAGACCGGAAAATGGTGCCTGAACTGCAGGTATGTCCCGTCCCTCTTTTTGTGACACGTTTCCGATGACGCACCACGTGGAGTGCGTGGCGATCCTTGAGCCGGTGAAGAAGGACGACTGACCTGCGGTTTTGCGCGTGCGCGTGAAGTGCGGCGCTGTCGTGCGGCGGCAGGTTCTTGTGCCGATCCGTGGTCTGCTTCCGCCTTCACCGCCGCCCCTTCTCGCCGCCCTGTTCTGTGAGGGAAACTCTCGCCTCTTTCGCAGCGGCCTTCCCTCGCGCACTCTTGAGGGCTATCCACCCCGCGTTGTTCGCGGTGCTGGTGGCCCCGGAGTCCGTCATGCTTCGGCGGGATCCTGACTTGCTGCCCCGTCGGTAGAGATCACCAACGCACTTTCATCACTTATCCCACCTGCGGGCAGCCAACCGGGGACAATGCTCGCAACATGGGTGATCTGACTGCCGCGCATCGCGGTTACGAATACCAGGATCTTTTAGAGGCGTGCCGCATGGTGGATCTACCGCTGGGCGGGATTATCGCCGTGCACGTGGACGAGAAACTGGTGCCGGACGACCGTTTCGACGACCTCACGGTCATCGGAGCGGATGGATGCCGTGAGCGGACCCAGTTCAAGCACTCGGACAACGACGATCACCCCCTCGCCTACAGCACGTTCACGTTGGACGGCCGGGGACTGAGGCTGGACCGCCTCGTGGCGGCGGCCGCCGCCGATCGCGACGGTCCTGGAGCCACCGCCCTTACGGTCCGGCTGCGCATCGTGATGCGGGACGCACCACCGGACGACGCGGTATTGAGCAAGGTCATGGTGCCTGCGCGGGCGTCCGACGCGCCGTTCCTGGCGGGTATGACGAACACTCTCCTGAGGTTCGATGCCGAGGCCCTCTGGCAGGGCGTCGAACTCCCGGCGCAGGGGCGGCGGAAGGCGGGAAACGTCTTCGGGTTCCTGACTGAAGGTGACACAGCCGTGTCCAGGGCGGATCTGGAGTGGCTCTGCGAGCATCTGGTGGTGGAGCTTGCCGCGCCGCCCATGACGATGGACCTCCAGCGGCCGGGGCCGGCCGAGCAACTCCTCCTCCAGCGGGTGCGCGGCGAACTCGGTGCGGGGATCCACCCCAACCAAGGACGCTCGGCAGTTGACGTGGCCGAGGCGCTCATCCGCACGGTCCGGGCCGCACGTCAGGGGGGTATCGAGGTCACGTCGCGGGAACTGCTGCGTCGGGCCCAGCTGTGCTGGGACTTCGGCGCCGTCGTACGTGCGGATCCTGTCGACCGGACCCTGCAAGTGGTGCGGCCCCGTGCGGTCGGTGCCCTGGTGGAGGCGGCCAGGACCGCAGCGGCTGACGGGGGCGTTCTGCTGGTGACCGGCCCGCCGGGGCAGGGGAAGTCCTGGGCGTGTCAGCAACTGGTCGAACAGCTCACCCGTGACGCATGGCTGGTCGCCGAACACTACTGCTACCTGGGCGACGCCGACGGTGACCTACTGACCCGGGCGATGACCGAATCGGTCTTCGGCAGCCTGCTCGGTCGCCTGGCCGAGGCTGATCCGGGCCTCGTTCACGACCAGCGCCCGCGCTTCGCCGCCGACGAGGAGGCGCTGACGAAGGTGGTGGCGAACGCACTGCGCAGGGAGCCCGCCCGGGGAGTAGCACTCGTCGTGGACGGGCTGGACCACGTCACCCGCGTACGAGGCGGCAGGACCAGGAGAGCGGATCCGTCCCTGGCCCTTGCCGAGGTACTCAGCTCGCTGCCGCTCCCGCCCGGCAGCGTGCTCATCGTCCTCAGCCAGCCCGGGACCCATCTCGCCCCCCTCAGGGAAGCGGGGGCGGCTACCGTCGCCGTACCGCCGCTCGCACCGGAAGAACTCCGCGGCATGGCCGAGCGGCTCGGGCTCGTCCCGTCGCCGGGCACCGGCCGCACCGAGGCACTGCTGACCGACGGCCGGGACATCACGGACTTCCTCGGCGCGCTGCGGGCACGCTCGGGCGGCAACGCCCTCTACACGCGATATCTCTGCCGTGAGGTCGCCCTCCGCCCGGAGGCGGTCACGGACGCCGCGTCAACTGTGTGGGCGCTTCCCGCGTACCGGGACTCACTGGAGGAGTACTACACCCACATCTACGAGACCCTCGGCGGCGAGGCGGAGGTCGTCGCGGACATCATCGCCCTGCTCGGCATGCCGGTCACCCGCGAGGAACTCGGACAGATCGTCCCGGACAGGGGGCACCGGATCGACCGTGCGCTGAAGGTCCTGGCCCCGGTGCTCTCGGAGCGGACCGGGCAGGGCGAAGTCCGGGTGTTCCACGAGTCGTTCGCCCGCTACCTGCGCCTGGGGTACGAGGACCACCCCGATGCCCTGGAGTCCACGTTGGCGCTGATCGCCACGTGGCTGAGGGGGAAGGGGCTGTTCAAGGACCCGAGGGCCTTTCGCCAGCTCCTGCGGATCCTCGCCGAGGCGGGGCGCGATACGGAGGTGCTCGGTCACATTGGGCGGGACTTCGTCGTCCGTGCCGTCTCGGCCGCGTTCCCGGCCTCGGCGATCAGGGACAACCTGGCCACCGGGCTGCGCTGCGCCGCCAGGTCGGGAGAGTGGCCGCTCGTCGTGCGGTGCGTCGAGCTCGCCAGGGCCGCGGAGACGTACGAGACCGAGCGCTTCGACTCGGTGCTGGTGGACTTCGCCGACGTGCCGATCGCTCTGCTCGGGGCCCAGACCATGGCGGACCGGCTCCTGTACGACGGACGGACCGTGATGCCCGCCCGGGCAGGGCTGCGGATGTGCGCGGTTCTCGATGCGGCGGGTGCCGTGGCACCCTGGCGCGCGTACATGACGGCACATGAGCACGAGGCCGAATCCGACAACACCTCGTACGGAGAGGATTCCGACCGGGCCGTCAGCCTGGCCCGGCTGCGCGGCCGGCTGCGCCTGTCCGCGGCACACCGGGCGGAGGAGGCGGGGCGGGACGGGCCCGGCGCATCGGTGTCGCCGGACCGTATCGCTCGGTGGCTCGATGAACACGGCGACCAGTCAGCGGCCGACGCCGTCGTGAAGGTGCTGCTCGACACCGAGGGAACCGATGCCGTCACCGGCCTGGTACCGCGACTCACACGGGGAGGCCCGGTGTGTCTCTCGCTCGCCGAGCGGATCGCTGCCGGTGCGGTCCCCGGACAGCCGGGCAGCGCGGCGCACTGGGCCCGGAAGGCCGCCGGCTTGGGGCATCTGCCGGGAACGGCACACCGGCTGTTGGCGCTGGGCGCCGCTGCGGCCGACCTTGCGGGAGACGGTACCCCGGTCCGCGACGCGCTGCTCTCCCTCACGCGCGACGTACAGCGGGAACGCGTCCGATGGAGTGCCGAGGCCGTCGCCCGGTGGCTGGACACGCTGGCAGCCGCGGCAGTGACCGACCCCGTGGGGCTGGATGCGGCGGAGGCGCTCGTCCGGGGGCCTGGCTGGTATCCCTGCTGGCTGCGTTTCGTGATCGCTCTCGTGCGTGCCGAGTCCGCCGGCGCGGCCCTCCGGTCCGGTCTGGCGGTGGAAGCCCTCGGGCTGCTGAGGGGAGACCTCCGGCCCTTCGCCGGCAATCCGCGTGCGTGCGACCTCTATGCGATACATCCGCTCGTCGAGGAGACCGTGCGCCGGGCGGTCGTGCTCGTGTGCGACGACGACTGGCCTCAGGCGTGGGAGACGCTCATCTGCGTCAGCCGGGGCATCAGCACAACCCTGCGCGGTGAACTGGGCGGTCCGCTGCCCGCCGACGTTCTGCTCTCGATCGCCGTCGAACACACCACGCCCACACGGCGGGCCGGCGTGGACGCAGCCATCCAGAACGAGTTCGAGCAGCAGGCCGGCGGACGCTACTACAGCGACCTGGCCGGCTACCTCCTCACCCACGCGCGCCTCGCCCTCGCATCGGACGATCCCGCCGAGGTGGAGGCGCGCTGGCTGGAGGCATGTCGCTTCCTGGTGGCCTACGGCTGGCACAAGGACATCACCGCCTACGAGGTGCTGGACCCGCTGCCCGCTCTCGTCGCCGCCGACCCGGCCCGTGGCAGGGCACGGGTGGCGCAGCTCCAGCCGCTGTGCGAGCGCCTGGCCCTCCACACCGACGGCAAGGAGACGCACGCCACACGACGGCAATGGTGGAGCGTACTGGCCGGGGCGGACCCCACTGCCCTCGCCCGGCTCGCCGCCACCGGGCTCCTCAACGACTGCAACGGTCCGGCCGACCTCCTCCACGGCGCGCGGGAGAACCTCTGGCACAGCTGGAAGGACGACGCGGACCCGGTCGTGGCAACGGCGCTCCGCCTCACGCTGGACAGCCCGCTCCTGGAAGGGGACGCGGTGGTGCTGGACCGCCTGGTCCGGGCATCGGGTCCGTCGATGCCGGACGGTGTGTCGCAGTTGCTCCGCTGTGCACTGAGCCGCGCGGATGAGCGGCAGGTGCGCTATGACTCCTCCAACGGTGACGAGATCAAGGCTGCTGACGAGCGACGGGTCGCGGCGCTCAACACCGTGGCCGAACGCGCCGGTACTCCGAGCGTCGACCCCCTCCCCGACTCTTCGGCCGCAAGGGAAGCCGGGCAAAGGAGCGGCTCGCCGAGGCCGGCGCGAGCGACCGCGATCAGGGACGTGCCGGCCGGTACGGTCCTGCCACTCGTACCGCCAGGTCCCGCCGGCCTGATCCGCGCGCTGAGGGAATGGCGCCTGCGGCCTTACGGAGCCGGCACACCACGGCAGGTCCTCGACCGCACAACGAACATCATTGGTTACCGGCTGCTCGGCCTCGCTGACGAAGGACGTGCCGATGAGGCCGCGCAAGTGCTGCGGGCAATCACCGGGCCGTTCGACTTCCAGGACGGACCCCTCCTTCTGCGCCGCCTCGCGGACGGACTCGAACGGCATGGTCAGGACAGCCTGGCCGCCGAAGCGTACGCACTGACCTGGGTGCGGACGCGCGGGCAGGGCGGGTGGCTGAACTTCGGCGGGGAGACGTCCCTCGACGCCCTGAGCAGAGCCGCGCAGATTGATCCGGCCGTCACCTTCCGCGTTGTCGCCGAAGAGGTGGAAGCCATCGTGAGCACCGGCCGATACGGAACCCATGGCGTCACTCAGGCGCTGATTCTCGCCTTCGTCCGTCAGACCATCAGCCTGCCCGAGCGCAGCTCGCTCGATCTCGGGTTCGCGCTGTGGGACGAAGCGGCGGCGGTCATCGAGGACAGGGCGCCCCGGGTCCATGACAGCGACGACCCCGATCACTTCTATCGCGCCCCCGACCGGGACACCGGCGCGGCCGTACCGGGCGATCTTCATCGCGCCCTCGCGACGGCGACACTGGCGGGAGTGGCCCATGGGGGACGCGAGGCCAAACGGCGCTCGATGCTTGCCACGCGGGCTCTCGTCTCCCTGCGCCCGGAGGCAGCGGCACCCGCCGTGGCTCTGGCGCTGAAGCAGGCGTCTGATCCGGCGACTCTGACCTGGCTGCTGTGTCTTCTTGAGGAGCAGGGGCCAGCCGGCCGTCCCGTCGTGGACCACTGCCAGGACGCGCTCGAGGCGCTGGCCCAAGGCCCTCTGCTCACTGTCCGGGCCCTTGCCCGCCGGCTGCTCACCGACGCGGGGAACGTCCCCATGGGGCCTTCGGATCCGCGTGCGTTGAAGCCCCAGGATCGCCTGTGGACGTCCTCCGGGCCGGAACACAGCCGGGACGACCAGATGCTGGAAGGGCTCGTCGGAGAACTGGCCGGCGCACGGCTGTACGAAGCCGAGCAGCTACAGCCGGGGCTGGTCCGGGCGGTTCTCGCCGACGCCCGCCGCAGGCTTGACAGCGAGCGCACGAAGGACAGGTGCAGGACGCAGCTCCGTGCCTACCGGAGCGCCGATGATCAACTGTCCCCGGATGCGTACCTCGCCACCGAGGAGGCAGTCGAGGAAGCGGTCCAGCGAACGGCGGCGGGCAGTCGCGCTCACCGGCTCACGACTGGTCAGGGCGTGTCCGATCCACACGCCTGGGAGGACCAACTGGCCACCGCGCTGGCGGACAGCCCGTTCGTCCCCTTGGCCTTCGAGGCGGCCCGCTGGCCACGCCCCGGCCTTCGGATGCCACCCGGTCCGGACGAGCCGACCGACCCCGACGAGCCGGTCGACTCGGTGGCCGGAGCGGCAGCGGAGACCGTCTCCGTACGGCCGTTGGCGGAAGCGGACGTCCTGCGCGGCCAGCCGCTCACCGGCTGGTACATCCTCGGTTCTGTGGAGAAGCGCAGGTTTTTGTCGCTGCGAAGCCGGACGACCGACTCGGTCAGCCTGAGGTTCTCGGGCCCGGAGGTAACGGACGGCACGGGCCAGACGAACAGGGACGTCCCTCCATTCTCCGAAGGCGACCTCAAGGAATGGGCCGAGGGGCCGGAGCAGTTGCCTCGGGGATTTCCGCAGGCGCTCCCGCTGCTGGGTGTCGACCGCGACATGGCCGCCGCAGGGGACGCCGCTCATGGTCTGGGGCTGCCCGACCTCACGCTGACACCGGGCCGGTGGCTCCGTGCGGCACTGCGCCTGTGGCCGGGAGCCCCCTTGACCCTGAACGACGCCCACGGGCCGGCCCTCCGACTCATCTGCTGGCGCACTGAGTACGAGAGGAGCTCCTACCACCTCGCCTTGCCGCGGACGACCGGCTGTGCCGTCGTGATCCGCCCCGATCTGCTGCGACTCCTGTCCGAAAGGGCGGCCGCACCCGTCGTGATCCGGGATTTCGTCGTGCGCCTGAGGTCCGGGTGAGTCGGACCGGCGACCGCCCATGAAAGTGGCGGTCGACGGCGGAGCCGCCGCGCGCCGGCGCGGACGGCGGTCAGTGTGGGCACTCCTGGTCCTGGTCGGTAGCGCCCCGGTCGACCCTCGCACCGTGGCCGTGCGGGTTCCGGGTGAACGGTGAAAGCAGTCGCCGAGAGGCCGAACGCGGCTGATCCACCGGGGGGACAGTCACACGGGGCCGGCACCGCTCACGAGTTCCGCTCCTCCCAGCGGTCCCGGAACCAGGACAGGGTCTCGGTGAGCAGTTCGCTGTTGTGATCCTTCTCCAGCACTGAGAGACGGAAGTTGGGGCGGAGCGCCAGCTTGCCCTCCGGGATGTCGACGCCCTCCAGACCGTTGAGCCGGCTGAGGAGTTCGGCACGCGGTGCGGGGTCGGTGAACGGTTCACGTGCCGCCAGGTACTGGAACACCACCTCCGCCGTGCCGCCGCGCCCGCCACCCGGGTAGAGCGTCAACGGCCAGATCCCACGGCCCGGCGCGCCCGCCTCCCCGAGCATGAGGAAGGCGCTTGTCGTGACGTGGCCGGCTCCGTACCCGATCCAGCCGCCCAGCTCCTCCCAGCGGGCGAAGATCGCGCGCACCGCGTCCACTGTCGCGGGAGAGTCGTCCGTCGCGAGCTGGCGGAAGAACCGGTCGGCGCGCGTCTCCTCACCCTGTCCGGCCGGCGTGCGCTGCGCGGCCTC
This sequence comes from Streptomyces sp. L-9-10, assembly GCF_004151105.1. Lineage (GTDB taxonomy): Bacteria > Actinomycetota > Actinomycetes > Streptomycetales > Streptomycetaceae > Streptomyces. The sequence continues at coordinate 53,857 of NZ_PHRF01000172.1, read as the reverse complement.
CTCGCCGTCGGCCCGGTCGTCGTCCTCGGCGACCAGCAGGGCGAGCTCGTCGGAGGTGAGACGCCGTGCCGGATCGGCTGCTCCGTTCACGGTGAAACGGACGCCGTCGGCGATCAGGCGGGTACGGACGTCGCCGCCTTCGTTCTCCGGCGTCCAGCGGAAGCCGTCGGAGACCTTGCCCTCGGAGGTGAGCACCCGGTACGCGTTGACCAACCCCGGCGTGTTCGCCAGGTGGTTTCCCACGGCCTGGGCACCGGAGCCGAGGAACGCGGCGAGGTCGCCGTAGGACGTCCACGTGCCGTGGGGGAGCGCCGCGAGCACCTGGTGTGCCAGCTGCCAATCCCGGCTGCGCTCCGCGCGGCCGACTCCGCGCAACGGGGCCGGCCACAGCGCGATGGCGCGGTCGGCCAGCTCGTCGGCACGAGCCAGGATCTCCTCCGTGCCCCAGCGTTCGGTCGCGGCGATGCGTTGGTTCATCTCCAGGTGACTGCCCTGGAGCAGGTCCTGCTTACGCTCGAAGGGATGGTTCGACAGCTCCGAGTTGACCGCGGTGAGCGTCAGATTCCCCAGTGTGTGCTGCAACCGGGAGTGCAGGTCCTCCGCGTTTTCCCCGTCGGCCGTGTCCTCAGCCAGCATGCGGAGCCACTCGTCGCCGGGTGACTGCGGCATGACGTGCTCGATGGTGAGCTGTGCGGCGGCGAAGTCCACTGGTTCGGGATGTCCGTAGCTCTCCTCCAGCCGCTGAAGCACCATCTTGCGCTGGTGCCAGCGTCCGAACTGATAGAAGGGCGCGGTCCGGATCTTCTCCCGCAGCTCGCCGTCGGTGGGCCAGAACCGGTTTTCGGCGGAAAGCAGTTGGCGCAGACCGTCGGCGACGGGCACGTCGAGCGGCAGCTGCCCCGGCATGGCCTGGAAGACCCTGTTGAGGTTGTTGGTCGGCACCCGGCAGATCATCCGGCGCACCAGGAAGCTCTCGACGTACGACATCGCACGGGCCGTGTCCGAGGGATCGACCTCTCCGCGCTCGCGCCGGTCGAGCAGCAGCATCAGCGCGGGGTAGGTGACCTGGGCCTGCCAGGCGTCCAGGCGTTGCAGATGGGCACGGACCGACACGTCCGGCTCCTCCTCGGGGTGGAGCAGCCGACGGAAGAGAGCGGCCCGCCGGTGCAACTCCCTGATGTACGCCTCAATCTCCGGTTCGCCTGCCTCGCCCCGTTCGAATCGCTGCTGCTGGGCCGCGTACATGTCCTGGCGGCGCACCCGGTCATCACCGTCGAGTACCTGCTGCAGCCACATGAGCTGTTCCAGCTCTTCATTGCTCAGGCTGTCCTGCAGCGGAAGCCAGTAGGTCTCGTAGACGCGTTCACCGTGGGTGGACAGCCGCATGAACAGGTAGTTGCGCAGCAGGTCCGCCTGGCTGAGTTTGAGCCCCGTGTTGTTGAGGGACTCGAAGATGCGGTGCACGTTGTCGCCGCGCTCGGCGGTCACCGCCACCAGCGTCAGCCTGGAGGTGATGGCCTGCTCGATGCGGAACGCGTCCCGCGGGCCAGTGGGACCGACCGTCTCGACCAGCTTGCGGCGGAAGAAGCTGTACGCCGCGGCGACACTTCCGTCGGCGGGCTGCTCCGCGAGCGGGCCGCGAACGTGTGCGGCGAACTGCCGCCGGTCCGCCTGGGTCGGCAGCAGCCGGAAGTGATCGTTGCCGCTCTTGCGCTTGTTGACCAGGTATTCCTCGCCGATGCGTTCAGCCTCGTCGGGCTCGGCGTCCTTGATGTGATCACGGATCGCGGCCAGGGCGAGGGAGAGTGTGGTCAGCCGCTGCTGACCGTCGACGACGAGCCAGCGGGGGAACGTCGCCTCGTTCTGCGGGGACGGCGCGAGCACCACGGACCCCAGGAAGTGCGTACTCGCCTTCTCCCCGCGCTCAATCAGCTCAGCCTGCTCCAGGATGTCGCTCCACAACTGCCTGAGCTGCTTCTCCGTCCAGGAGTACGTCCTTTGATAGAGCGGCACCTGAAACTGCTGGGCCCTCCCCTGCACGAGATCGGCGAACACCGTCTCTTTCGCCTGCATCGTGGCCCCCCTTGGCGATCAACGCGGTCGTGACATACGGGAACGACCCTAGGGCCTTCCGCTGAGCGGTGGCGGGACTTCCTCAACGCTCGTCCGCGCAGGCACACCACAGCCGGAGGCGTGATCCATCTGTCTCCGTGCGTGCCGGGTTGTGATCGCGGTGCGATTATCCAGTGGGCGCAAGGTGCTGATCGGCTGTCGAGTCTCTGAGATCGACGCACTGACCGGACCTGTGTGCTCCGCGCCGCCGAGACGGTCGACGTTTTGTATGCCTACGGCGCGCCGTCGGATCCGCTCGTCCGCGAGGGTGCCGGATGGGACAGCAACGGCTGCGGCCCCGGGGCTTGAGCCCCGGGGCCGCAGCATGGTCGGACTCGGGCCGGTGGTCGGGGCCTAGAAGGGCGGTCCCTCGTCATCCGTGTCCGGCTCCACGGAGTACATGGGGCCTTCTTCGATTCCCAGAATGCGCATCAGCTCGCGTGTCGGTACCCGGTACCTGCCGCCGACGCGGAGGTACGGACAGGGGAACTCGCTCCTGTGGATCAGCCGGTACGCGGTCGCGGAGCAGATTCCGAGCGCGCGTGCCGCCGTGCGCAGGTCGACTGCGACCGGCAGGTCGAACATCTCGGTGAAACTCAGCTGACCGTCTCCGGGGCGCTTCACGGTCGCCTCGCAGCACGGCGCATCGGCACGGTGCCGACGCGGCGCCTGGACCGCGCCTTTCGGGAGCCGTGCCCCGTCTTCCGGGCTCCCGTCCCGTGCACGATGTCGGTGACGGCGTATCCGCGCAGATGCTCGGGATGCACCCGGAAGCGAAGAGGGGCCCGCAGTCCGTCCGGTCCGTCCGGACGATCGACCTGCACCTCCCAGCCTTCCCTCGTCGCGGGGACGTCAGCCGTCTCGCCCGCCATGATGAGAGCGCGGTCCTGTGCGATGTCCTCCACCAGCGTGGACGGCCTCTCGCGCAGGCCGGCGCGAGCGAAGGCCCACGCCCGGGTCCGCGCCGCCTTGATCAGTGGTTCGACGGAGGACCGGCTCGTGGCATCCGGAGGCGTCAGCTCTTCGAGGAGGGCCACGACCATCTCGGCCTCGACGTCCGACTGGTCGGCACGCAGACGATCACAGATGCGGCGGACCGTCCTGGTCAGCCTCGGCAGGGCCAACCAGATCACGAGGAGCTTCCCGGTCCCGTGCGGGTCGGGCTGGTCCAGTGCGGTGCCGAGGACTGCTTTCCAGATCTCGGCGGAGAGCTGCGGGGCGGCGTCCGGCCCGTACAAGGCCTCGTAGGCCTCGGCAGCGGTCAGCCGAACCGGTTCCGCTCCGTTCGCGTCCGTATCGACGGTCACCAGTGTCGTCTCCTTGATCCGAGGATTGTCGAAGTGCTGCCTCACCGAGGCGAACAGACTCGCGGGCGGTGAATGAATCATGAAATATCCACTCCTGGATGTGAGAGCACCCTTGGGTGATGGGGTGAATGCGGACGCGGTGCGGGAACGGCACCCCGTTTCCGCGATCAGGACAAAGGGGGAAGCAGCCCCAGGCGCCCCACTTTTCTACCTACGCATGCGGTCTCGAACGTGTAGATCGAAAACCGATATCGCTGCCCCTGAGCGGGGGGTAGGGGCAGAGGGGGCGCGAACTCGCCCGACGAGCAACGGTGTTGCCCTGGGCTGACGTGGCGTGTTCGGAGGGGGAGGGTGCCCGTCCAAGGTCGGGCACCCTCCCCTTGGGTAAGTCAGGCCGTCTCGGAGGACGGGGTGTCCGGGGTCTCGGTCCGCTGGTTCGCCGGGGTCGTGCCCTCGGCGGTGTCCGACGTCCGCCGACGACGGCTCGGGGGGAAGCCGGGCGACTGCCGGAGGCGGCTCACCCGACGGTTGCGCTGACGGTTGTTCATGGGCTGAAGGTCCTTCCTGATCGGGAACTGCGCCGATGTCCCGCCCTTCGGCGAGCGGCTGGTGCCATCGTGCCCGGGCGGCCAGGAGCCCCGCAGAGCGAAAACTGAGCGATAACTGAGTCCCGGGGGGCGTGAAGGAGCGCGCGCGTGTGAAGCGGGCTGCGGCTGCGCACAGATCAAGGGGTGTCAACCTCCGGGTCGCCGAGGGCCGGCCCGCTGCTGTCGTGCGGGGAAATGGAGAGTGATGGACGGGCACGTACTGGGCCCCGTCAGTGTCGAAGTGACAGGCAGGAAAGGAGCCGTCGGGACGACGAAGGTGGCGGCCCTGTTCGGTCTGTTGGTCACATCGCCGGGATGCCGGTGCAGCCGGCAGGAGATCGCCGAAGTCCTCTGGGAGGGAGAGGAGGGGGTCGGCGACCGGGTGGACTGGGTCGTCAGGGAGCTTCGGAAGCGGCTGGGCAAGGATTTCGTCCCTCACGGAGGCAAGTCGGGCTTCTGCACGCTTCGTGTGCCGGCGGGGAGCGTCGACTATCTCCGCTTTCTTGAGGGATGGCGGCGAGCTGCCCTGCTGCCCCTGCCGGAGCGGTTCGAGCAGCTCCGTGCCGCCTTGGAGGAATGGGAGGAGGACGAACCCCTGCGGGGGCTGATCGAGAGCGGCTTCCGGGTGCGCAGGGAGCGGATGCGGGCGGAGCGGATCGCCGCCGTGTGCGATCTGCTGGAAGCGGCGTGGAGATCCGGGAAGCAGAAGTGGTTCCGCGAGGAGTCGGAGAAGTGGTACGCGCGGTCACCGAGGCATCCCCGGATTTTCCAGTACTACCTGATCGCGCATGGCTGGGACATGCCCGAACGGGAATTCGATCGACTCATCAACCAGTGGAGAAGGCACTCCGGGGCACCGGACGCCGAACTTCAGAGCGTCATCGACAGGCTGCGTGGGGAGGCACCTCGATCGGGAGGGACGGTTCTCCTCCCGATCCCGGACCAGTTGCCCGCCGAGGAGCGTCGCCCCGTCGGGCAGGAGGACCTGGTCAGCGCGCTCGTCGACGTCGTATGCGAGGAGCAGGACGTGGGCAGAACGGCGCTGGTCCTGCTCAGCGGTATGCCGGGCGTGGGGAAGAGCACGGTGGCCCTCCATGTCGCGCGGCAGTTGAGGGAGCGGTTTCCGGACGGTGTTCTGTATACCGAGCTGAACGGATTCATCGACGGCGAGGTGCGGCCGACTGAACCGGAACAGGTTCTGGACGGATTCCTGGCCGCCCTGCCGCCCTACTCCACGGTGACAGGGGTGCAGGGCAAGAGCGCCGCGCTGCGTTCCGCTCTGGCCAACCGGTCGGCTCTGTTCGTTCTCGACGATGCCTTCAACACCAAACAGGTACTGCCTTTGCTTCCGGGTGTCGGCACCTGCGCCGTGATCATCACCAGTCGTGACGAGTTGGGCGGGCTGTGCGCCCAGAAAAGGGTGCACTCCCACAGAATGAAGCTGTTGCGGGACGAAGCTGCCCTGGAAGTACTCCAGGAGAGGGTGTCCGAGAAGGATCGATCAAAATACGCGGTGGCATTCGCCGAGCTGGTGCGGCTCTGCGGAAACCTGCCGCTGGCACTCACCGTTGTGGAGCGTCGCCTGCGGGACCGCCCACTGCAGATCATCCACGGTTTGGTGCGGGAAATGAAGAAAGAGCGAGCCAGACTGGATGCCCTGCACCTTCCGGAACATGATATGTCGGTGCGCGTGGCACTGAATTCCTCCGTACGCGCGCTCAGCGAGGAAGCCAGGATGCTGCTGTGGCAGCTGGCCCTTCATCCTGGCCCGAGTGTCGCTTGGGAGGCTGTGATGGATCTCGGCGCGGAGAGCGAGGCAATGCACGCGGATCGCGTTCTGGGAGAGCTTGTGGCGGCGAACCTGGTGGAACTTCATACAGACCGCTATCGCCTGCACGACTTGGTGCGCGCATTCGCCCGACACCACATACCGGCACCACTCGGAGACGAGGAAGCCTTCGAAAAGGCGACTGTACGGCAGGTGCTCGAGCACCAATTGCAGAACGTCCGGGCCTGCGACCGGTTACTCGACCGCCAGCGCACCTTGCCCATTGGTGAACCGGACGGCGTCAAGGTGACCGACCTCGCCGACACCCAGCACGCGCTGGAGTTGCTGGACAAGGAATACGACACCATCAGACGCGGCATCGAACTGGCCGTCAGCCAGGGGGCCGAGCGGTACATATGGCTGCTGCCGATGGCCCTGGTCACCTATCAATGGCGTCGCGGTCGCCTTACCGACGCGCTGAATGACCTCGGCCGTGCCGCCGAGGTCGCGGAGACGGCCGCCTCCCCGGTCGATTGCGCCATGGTCTACCGGATGCTGGCGGGGACGCGGTGGCGCCTGGAGGAGTTCGAGCTGGCCGCCGGCAATCTGCGGCGCGCCGTCCGCCTCAGCCGGCAGGACGAGAGTGAGCGTGGCCGGCTCAGCCTTGCCCGCTCGCTGTACGCGCTCGGGATCACCCTGCGCAAGCAGGACAGGGGGACGCCGGCGGAGGAGAACCTCCGCCAATCCCTCGCGTTGTACCGGGAGGTGCTCGACCCGGTGGGAGAAGCGGCGGCATTGAACGGCATCGGCGCCCTCCACTACGACCGCGGTGAGTATGGCGAGGCACTTCACTGGTGCGCCGACGCGCTCAGCGTGGTCGAGCGAACGGTGGACCGCCGTGGCCGGGCCGACGTGTTGTTCACCTTGGCGAAGGTACATGTCGCCCGCTACGAGCGGGACGAGGCCATCGCTCTGTACCGCCAGGCATGCGACATCTACCAGGAGCAGGAGTACTGGCCCGACGAGGACAAGGCGCGACGGCTTTTCGCGGATGTCCTGGTGTCGGCCGGAAGCAGTCAGGAGGCGGTGGAGGAGTTGGAGAGGGTCCTCGTGCTGCGTGAACAGATGGGGGGCACCGACGTGCAGGAGATCCGGGAGTTGCTTGAAGGGCTGAGGTGACGCCATCCGGTGCGCGGCACAGGTGTCACATCCGCGGCGGATGGGTGCGGTAGTACTCCGTCGGGTCCGGATCCAGGGGCCTCGGCGGCCGTCGTGAGCCGAGCGGGGGCAGATACGGGCGGAGTCGGTCGAACACCTCCTGGACGTCTGCCGGGCGCTCCTCGGCTTCCCACCGGACCATCTGCAACGCGAGGGACGCGAACTGCGGGGGCAGCAGAGCGAGCCGGTCGGGCGGCAGTACCGGGCAGCCCAGAACAGCACGTTCCTCCAGTCCGCCGTATGGCAGCCGCATGACGGTCATCTCCAGCAGGATGCAGCCCAGCCCGAAGATGTCCGCCTGCGGCGTCAGACCGTAAGGGCTGGCCTCGGACTGCTCGGGGGAGGCCCATCCGAGCGTGCCGTGCGCGTCGGCCGTCTCCGCACCTGAACTCACCGCCCACCCCATGTCGATGAGGCGAAGACGGCCGTCCGGTTCCACGATCACGTTCTCGGGCTTCAGATCGCAGTGCACCAGTCTTTTCTCGTGCACTTCCCGCAGGATCTCGCACAGCTGGCCGATGACGGAAGCCACGGTGTTGGGGTGTCTGACCGGCCGCGCCGCCAGCAGGACGTCCTGGAGCTGGCGTCCCTTGACGAATTCCATGACAAGGCATCTGCGGCCCTTGTGCGTGCCGGTGGCCAGGATTTCAGGGATCGCCTTGATTCCGGTCAGCGCCAGCATGCGGCCACCCTCTTCGAGCAGTTCTTCCCCGGCTTCGTCGAAATATTTCCTCGCCCCGAGACCCCAGGGCTTCTGGACCTTCAGCGCCACCCTTTCCCCACTCTTGCGGTGCTGGCCGATGAATAGTTCGCCCTGGCCGCCGCAGCCGACCATGTCCAGCACTTCATAGTGCTTTTCGACATCGCCGAGCCGCTCGATCTTCTTCACTGACTCTTTCCCTTCTGGTCGAAGTCCCCCGAGTCGGGCATCGATCCGACCGACCTGACAACAGGTATGTACCCCACGCGGAACAGGAGCAAGGAATGTCACAGTCATGGCTGCCCCCGGACGGGGTGTGCCGCACATCCGAGGTCATCACGGTATCCGCCGGCATGTTCAAGAGTGGAGAGTTCCGCTGCCCGGCGGCGGACGCCCTCAAGGCGCGTGGCTACCTTCCGCTGGAATCGGTCCCGAGCCGCCGCGAGCGGTTGGAGCACTTCACCCTCGGCCCCTTCATGGCGGCCTGCGATGCGCGCAACGGGTGCTCCGTGTCGCCCGGCACCCGGAGGCCGCGTACCACCCCCCTCCACGACGGGCTCCGGACCTGGGCGGAGCACGGGATCACCATGTACGAGGCCGCCTTCCCCACGGATCCGTCATGTCCGCTGAGTGAGGTGGCCGAACGGTGGACCTATCGTTACCGGCCGTCGGGACCGGACGCGCGGACCGCCGAGGAGTACCGGTTCACCGTGTGGGGCCGCTGCCTGGCGTCCGCCGACGGGACGTATCGCGAACTCCGCCTGCCCGTGCATCGTCTGAACCGGCGCCTCCCGCCCGACGGGTTCATCGCCGCCGCCGCCCTGGTGCTGGCCGAAGGCGCTCCTGGGCCGTTGCCGGAGCACGTACGGATCGTGGAATTCGCCCTGCTCGACGGCCGTACGCGTGAGTTGTTCGACGGAAGCCGGGCGGAGGCGCTCGCCCTCTACCGCGAACACGGACCCGATGCGTTGGCCGGCATTCTGAACGGGCAGGAGTACCGTCCCGGTGCCTCGTGCGCCGCGTGCCCCTTCGTGCGCGTCTGCCCGGCTTTGCGTACCGCGCCAGGGGTGCTGGGAATCGAGGCGACGGGTCGGCCGCGACGTACCTGGTCGGTAACCAACGGTCGCAACTATCGTGCGTGCCCGGCCCGCGACCATATGCGCCGGTTGCGTCTGCCGGCGGCGGACTCCGTCGAACGCGAGGTGACTGCCGAGCGGGGACGGGCACTGCACGCCTACCTCGCCGACCGGCACGGCCACGGCTCTCCCCGGCCGTGCACAGCCGAGGTTCCCGAACAGTGGGTGCCGGACGGATTCGTCCTGCCCGACCACGAACGCGCGCTCGGCGTACGCCTGTTGCGCCGCCACGCCGCGGTCTGTCCGCTGCGGTGCGCCAAGGACGGCACGGACCTACGGACCGAACCGCGGGTGGTCCGGCACGACACCGCTGCTGACGTCGTGGTGATAGCGGAACCCGATCTGCTCTACCGGGACGTGGATTCGTGGGTGTGGCGCGAGACCAAGACCTCTGCCGCCGATTGGCGGTCGAGCCGTCCGCTGCTGGAGCTGTACCCGCAGTTGGCCCTGGCCGTCCTGCTCGTCGCACGCGGTGATCTCGGCGGAACGCCGGACCGGGCCCGGGTCGAACTGGAGGTACTGCGCCCCGGCGGCGCGGACCTGGAGATCATCGACCCCTTCGCTCCCGCCAACCGGACCGCGGCAGAGCAGGTCCTGCGGACGATGGTGGCCGAGTGGCACGGGGACGATCACTACACGCCCGTCCCCGGACGCTGCTGCGACCGGTGCGAAGTAGCCCGCTGGTGTTCGGCGTCTCTCGCCGCCGAGGTGCCCGCGTGAGGGCGGGGGCGACCGGGCGCCGGGGCACTCGGCCGGAATCCGGCGAGGTACGGGAAGACGCGGGTACCGAGCTGTTCTGTGAGCTGGCCCGCATGGTGGCGGCTCTGGCCGAGGTCCAGGGCCTTCGCTCGTTCACCTTGCCCTACCCCGGCTTCGCCCAGCGAGCGCTGGACCGTACGGTGACGCGCTGTCTCGACATCGGTGAGGCCCCGCCGAGAAGTCTGCCCGAGCTATGGGAGTGGTGCCGGACCAGAACGGCGCACGATCGGCTCTTCGGGGTCCCGGCCTCCTTCGTCACCCCGGACGTGACGCTGGTGCACCCGGTCGGCCTGATGCCCACGCGGACCTGTCTCGAAGTGGCCTCCCACGGATCGGCTGGAGGCGTGGTGACGGAGGCCCGCACGCTCCTGGACGACCTGGAGGCACGGTGCGGATCGACCGAGAGGTACCGACGAAGCCGACAGTTCCTGGCGCGCCACCCCGTCGTGCACCAGGAGGACCGCCGGACGCTCGGTTGGAGCAAGGCCGTGTGGAGCAGGGTCAAGGAGCTCTACCGCCCCATCCCCGAATTCCTGATCGCTGATGGTGCCTTCCGGCACTGTCCGGCGTGCGGGCTCCCCGCTCTGCCGCACGGTCGTCCCGGGCCTGTTCCGGGGCGGCCTGTCGATGACGAGGAGATCTGGTGCGAGGGGGAGGAATGCGCGCGCCCCACCGGTCTCGGGCTGATCCGTGATCCGGACCACGCCCTGCTGCTACGGCGCGCGTTGCGCGCGTTTCTCGTGCTGCCACAGAGGGCCGAGGCAGCGACCCTCGACACACTCGACAGGGCCGGAATCGAGTACGAGGCCCTGCCGGAACGGCTGTGTGCCTACCGTCTGCGGGGCACCGGATCAGAAACCCTGGACGTGGAGGTGCACGACCGGCTGCAGCCGAGCCTGCTCGCCGTCCACCTCACCAACAGCGCGCCGTTCGCGGATCGCACTCTCATCGTGGTGCCCCAACGGCTCGCCGACCGCGACGGCTACCGCGCGGACTTCAACGCCGCGCTGCCTGCCGTTCTGCGGGAACGGATGGTGCTGACCACCCCGATGAGCGTCGTGCACCGCATCGGGACGCCGCTCGCCGACGGTGGCGATGACGGACGAGCGCACCCGGCAACCGCGAACCGACTCAGAGATGAGGAATGACGATGCGTAGCATCACACCACCCTTGAACGACGTGGTCCGCGCCCTCGCGGCGTTCCTGGGGCAGTCCGTCCGCAAGCCCGAACTGGAAGCGTTCTGCCAGGTCGAACTCGGCCTGTACCTCCAGCAGAAGCTGATGCCCGGCACCCCCGCGGGTGGCGCCTGGGTGCTGTTCAGCGGATACGGGTTCGCGGAGGCGTACGGAGCGCCACTGCCGCCGGACGCGGCGAGGACGCTGCGGGTCGCCCGGTACTCGCTGTGGACCTTGCGCAGAGGCAGGACCTGGCGTGAGGCCCTTGAGCGCTACCAGCGATTCGACGCGAGGGTGCGCGGCTACGACGTACCGGAAACCGAGGCGTCGGCCGCACGCCGCGAGGTCTCCGTCGCCGGCGACCGCTTCAAGGTCTACGACCAGTTGCTGCGGGCGGCCCCGCCGCTGGCGGGCAAACGACTGCCGGTCGCGGGCACGGGACCGCACGCCTTTCCCGTCAGCCGCTCCCTCGCGGTGGTCGATCTGCCGAGCGTTCCTCACACCCCCGTCATCGCCCACGACCTGGACATGACCCCCGTCGGTGACGGTGAGCCCCTGGTCTTCACCCGCGAGGATCTGGAGCGCACCGCGGCGGAGATGGACGCCGCGTATGCCCGTACCGGAAAGGAACGGGCGCCGCGATGGGTGGAGCGGCTCGGGGCGTTCGAGCTCTCCTCGAAGGAGGAAGACGCCTTCCACAAGCGTCACGACTTCGAGTTCACGATCGACAAGATCCAGCACCTGCTCGGCATCGTGGGTGCGGGCAAGAGCACGCTGCGCGACATCATCGCCGTGCACCTCGCGAAGCTCGGCAAGCGCACCACCATCGTGGTCTCCGACGTCGCGGAGGTGCTGAAGCTGGTTGAGCTCTACAACCTCTACACGGATGGCGCGGCCGCCCCCGTCCTGGGTTCCTCCGGCCGGGAGCGGCACGCCCAGCGGCTGCACCGTCGGCTCGCAGGGCGGGGCGAGCACCGACTACTCGCCCACGGCGACCCGGCCTTCGCCTACCTCGGCACATCCTGCGCCCTCAACGCCCGGAGACAGGGCGCCGCGCCGTCCGCTGAACCGCTCGCCTTCACCGAGGCCCCCTGCGCCCGGCTGAGGCCGCGCTCGGACCCGGGGCGCGGCAGATCCGGCGCGCGGACATCTCCCTGGCAGAAGCACCTGACGAGTTGTCCTTACTGGTCCGTCTGCCCTCGGCATCACGGGGCTCGCAGCCTGGTCGACGCGTTCATCTGGGTTGCCACACCAGCCGGTCTGATCGACGCCTCGCCACCTCGTCCGCAGAACGGCGAGCGTATCCGTTACCTCGAACTCGCGTGTCGACGCAGCGACCTCGTGATTGTCGACGAGGCCGACCGCGTACAGATGCAGTTGGACCAGATCTTCGCGCCGGCAGCGGTTCTCGCCAGCGACGAGGACAAGGGCTTCATCGACGAGCTCACCCGGCACAAGATCCGGGAACTCGCGGCGAGCGGGCGTACCCAGCTCTCCGAGCGAGACGTGGAGACCTTCTCCGCCGCGCTCAACACCGCGGCCTCCGCGACGGACCGGCTGTACGCGATGCTCGTCGCGGACTATGACCTGCGCAGCTGGGTCCGTACGGGGTACTTCAGCGCCTGGACGCTCCAACTCGGTCTGCTCGACGAACGCTATCCGCTTCCGGAGGACAGTGGTCCGGAGCACGAGAACCACGCGCCGAGGGAGGCGCTGGGCACATTCCTCGACGCGTTCCGCGACAACCCCTTCGGTGACCGCGCCCGACGGACGGAAGAGGATTTCAGCCATCTGACCGCACTGCTCAACGAAACACTCCACACGGGGAATCCGGAGAACACCCGGCGTCGCCTCATGGCGGTCATGGAGACCGTCTTCCGTATCGACGCGGAGCACCTGGCGTCCCGACGACGGGCATACAAGGAAGATTTCGCGGAGTGGGCGCGCCGCGAGGAGGAGCGGCAGAAGAAGCGCGGGCGCGGGGCCCGGAAGCTCAAGCCACTGCCGCCGCCGCAGACTCCCGAGCAGTGGCGGGAAGAGCTGGCCAAGCGCTTCGAGTTCACACTGCTGCTGTGCGCTCTGGAACCCCGTCTCGCCATGATCAACGCCATGTGGCCGCGGGTCGAGGCCGCTCTCAGCCTGGGCTACAACGACATGTACCGTCGGCCGCTCGACTACGGCCCCATGGTGCCCGAGGCGCCCATGGGCAATGTGCTGGGGTTCCAGTTCCGGGTCTCCGGCGAGGACGAGGGCGGCGTCCGCAGCGGGGAACTCACCTTCTTCCGCTGTAGCGGCGTCGGTCGCGAACTGCTGCGTGCCATGCCCCATCTCGCCTCCGTGGACGGCCGCCCCGGCGCACATCTCCTGCTCATGTCCGGGAGCAGTTGGGCGGGCGCGTCCAGCCGCTACCACGTGTGTGTTCCGGTCGGTGTGATCATCGAGCCGCTGCCCGAGGTGACCGAGCGCATCGCGGCCGAGAGTGAGATGCGGTTCGAATTCATCGACGATGGTGACGAGAAACTGCGCCTGTCCGGAACCAACCCGGAGGACCGCCCCGAGAAACTGCGCCGCATCGCCACGTATCTGGGCGCGGGGGAGTATGACGTCCTCGACGGGGGCCCGCTGGAGCGAGAGCTGCTGTCCCTGCCACCGGGGCGGGAGCAGATCCTGCTGCTGGTCGGCAGCTACGCCGAAGCCCGTGTGGTCGCCGACACCCTGCACAACCTCAACTCCCGCTGGCGCGACAGTGTGCTCTGTCTCGTCTCGGACGACGAGGAGATCGCCCCGGAGGACGAAGCACCCTCCGCCTATCGTGCTCGCTCGCTGCGCCGAGGCGACGTCGAACATCTGAAGGATCTCAACGCGAACATCCTTGTGGCACCTCTGCTGGCCGTGGAGCGGGGCCACAACATTCTCAACGATGACGACGAGGCCGCCATCGGTACGGTCTACTTCCTGGCCCGGCCCAATCCCCACCCCCACGACCTGTCACTGGCCGTCCACGCGGTCAATGACTGGATCGTCCGCGCCACCACCTATGGCGAGTTCGACTCCTGGGTGAAGGCGTGGCCCACCGTTGAGGAGGGTGCGGACGATGTCCGCCGCCGTGCCCGCTCGCGCTGGTACCAGGTGCTCGAACGCTCGATGGCGTGGAGCCGCCTCGGCGACGAGCGGGAGAGGGTCACGTGGGACATGTTGGTCCTGATGTGGCAGGTGATCGGGCGACTGCTGCGCGGTGGTGTACCGGCGCGAGTGGTCTTCGTCGATGCCGCATTCGCACCGAACCGCGCGTCGGCGTCACCGCACCCCGACACCCCCATGTCCAGTCTGCTGCACAGCATGCTCGATGTGCTGGACCCGTACTTCGACAGCGACACGAAGACCGCCGAAGAGCGCGTCATCGCCCGTGCCCTGTACGAGCCGTTGCGATGCATGCTCGCCCGTCTGCTCACGCCCGCTCCCGCCTCGTCCCATCCGCGAGAGCTGGAGCCCACCCGCTAGGAGGTATCCCATGTACCACACCATTCGCACCACGGCCTATGAACCCGACCCGCACCACGGGCCGTGGCTGGAGGAGCCGCACGTGCTCCGGCTCGGCGAAGACCTGCGTACGGAACTCACCCGGATCCGCGCCGAGGCCAATGGCGAAGCCGGTCGTCCCGACCGGCTTCCCGTGCGTCGGCTCAACTCCCTGCTCCAGGCGTTGGCGCCCGGCGTCATCGCGACCGGCCGCAACGTGGGAACGGACGGTCGGTTGCCATGGCTCTACGCGCGGGAAGCCGTGCCGCCGGACGTGCTCGCTCCGTTGATCGGCACCTGGTCGGCGGGCCTGTTCCGGGAGGACGACGAGGGCGAAGGCGCCGATCTGGAAGAGAAGCTGCTGTCCGAGGATCCGACCGTGGCGGTGCGGCTCCCGCAATGGGAGTCCGAGCAGGTGGACCTCACCGAGACGGTGACATCGGCAGGCGGTACCGCCGAACCCGCCGCACGGCTGTACAGCCTGTTGCCGGAGTGGGTCGCCTTCCGGTTGGCCGCGCGAGCGTTCCGCACGCACGGCACCGCACTTCATTTCCGCGTCGAGAGCTCGGGGAACGGAGCGAGACTCGTCTCCTGGCCGCCCCAGCGGTACGAACACCGCAAGCAGACCTGGTACTACTCGGCATGCCTGAACATCACGGTCCACACAGTGCCGTTCGCCTCACGGTTCCGCGTCCACGTGTCCACGCAAGTGCGCCGGTGGGCGACGCGGTTGGACGTGCGCCCCCATCTGCTCGGCGGGGCGACGGTGCTGCTCGACGCCCCGCTTCCATGGCCGGAGGGGCCGGACCGGGGCCACCGGCTGATGGTGAACACCCTCGGCTACGACCGGCGCCGAAAGGAACTCGCCTGGCGCCGCCACAGCCCCGCCGCGCTGCTGCCCGAACTGGACATCGTGCGCCGCTACCCGGAGCCCGCGGAACTCTTCGCCCATCCGGAACGCTGGATCAATGGATGCGCCGACGTGGCCGCCGGCATCGTCTACCACCCTTCGGTCGGTCCACACGCGGTCGGCCCCGGGTTGATGCCCCGGGAACGGGCGGACTTGGACGCCTGGGTCGAAGAGGGACTGCGCCCGGTGCTGCGCCGGGTCACCGACCTGACCCGGGTCACCCGGCGCAACACCCCGTCGCTGCTTCCCCGTTCGGCCGGCAGCGGTGGGCCGGGCGTACGAGAGGCGCAGATGGCCCTGCAACGCCGCGCGGCACTGGCACGAGCGCTGAACGGCCGTCCCCTAGACGTCGAGATCTTCTGGCAGTGCCCGGAAACACGTGCCGCGCTGCTCGCGGAGCTGCCGAAGCTCATCGGCTTCGGTCCCGGAGAGAGGGTGGGCCCGGAGGCCGAGGACACCTGGCAGTGGCGGGGCGAAGGCATCGATATCCGCGTACGGGCCCGGCCGGCCGGGCCCCTGGCCCACGCACTGCCGGTCTCCCGGGACCGCAGGCGATCGAGGGCCGTCCGGCTCGCGGACGCTGTCGAAGGGCGCTGCGAAATCGTTGCGGACCGGATGGCTGCGCCGCGCGGCGACGACGCCGGTGTCGTGATCGCGGAAATCGCCGGTAAGGACCGTTTCGCCGCCGTCCCGGACTCCGATCCCAAACACGCGCTGCGCGTCGCCTGGGCGAGGCGGGGGTGGCTCAGCCAGTTCGTCAACCCGCCCGACGACACCGCCGGTGACCTGGAGCACCGCGCCCGGTGGACCTGGCTGGACGCGCTCCGGCAGCTCGGCGCGATCAGCCCGCCCGCTCACAGGGTCGGAGCCGGAATCCCCGGCGACATCCAGTACGCGGCGCTCTGGCTCGTCCGCCACACGAGGAAGGGACCCACGCGTTGCCCCGCCCGCCGTCTCGTCGCGGTGCGAGTCCGTCCCGGAGACGGCTCCGGCGTCATCGAAGGGTGGGACGCCGAGCGTACGGAGTGGGTGCCGTACCCGAAACTGTTGCTGCTCCTCTCCGAGACTCCCGGCTCGGACGTGGCAAGCGGGGGCACGGGCGACGGCGGTGACGACGCGACCACCCCGGCAGGTGGGCGGCCCGCCGACCGCGCCGGCGCGGAGCAGCGCCGGCAGCGGGAGACCGAGGGACAGATCCGCGCCCTGCTCTTCCAGCTCCGCGACCGCCCGACGCTCTTGCTGGCGGACGCGGGCAATCTGCGTCAGTGCTGGCCACGGCTGCGCAACGGTTCGCTGGCCCGCGACATGCTCGGCTTCGGTACCGAACCCGGCCAGCGCCTCACGGTGTACGGGCACGACCTGCGCATGGTGCTCGTTCGGGACGCGAACGCGAGGGAGGAGGTGGCCGAGTGGTACGCCCACGACGCCAAGGACAAGATCGGCTTTGCCGAGGGCGTCTGGGGGACGGGAGGGGCGGAGAGCCGCGTCTTCGCCAGTACGGCCGCCACCCCGCACACGGCGGCGAAACTGCCGAAGGGGCTCATGAAGCTGGCGCCCACGGAGACAGGCCGGACAGCGCCGGGAAAGACCGCGTGGAACCCCGGGCAACTCGAGATCACCGTACTCGGGTGCCTGTCGGAGAAGGCACTGGCGGACTCCGGGCGCGAAGGTGAGATGCCCGACCGGCCGGCGGAGTGGGCGACGCTGGCGCATCAGTTGCGCTATCACGACGATTACCCCCCACTGGCCCGTCCGCTCCCGCTGCACCTGGCGCGTCTCGCCGGCCAGTATGTGCTTCCGGTGGCTGGAACGAAGGGGGAGCGGAGCGCGGAATCCGGCTCTGACGAGCGCTGACGGTGCCGCGGGGTGCCTGTTCGGTTATCGGGGTTCCGCAGGTCCGCCGTCCGGTCGCCCGTCCGACTCGACCAGCCGCGCGAGGTTCGCCAAGGCCATGCGGGTGCCCAGCTCGTTGTCGGCGGCGGGCACGGCGTCGGGCATTCCCTCGTGCACGATCACGACATCCGTCGCGCCGTCCGCGTCGGTGAGTGTGGTCGTCATCGTCATCGTGCCGCTCATGCCGGGGCCCGTCGTCTCGAACGCGAACACTTCGGTCACCTGCTCGTCCGGCACGAGCCGTGCGAAGTGGCCGTGGTACGTGTCGGTGTGCGCGGCCGACTTGCCGGTGGCGGCCGGGTCGTCGTAGGTGAGGGAGACGCGGAACGTTCCGCCCTCGCGGGGATCGAACGTGTGTACGTGGCTGGTCATGCCGTCGGGCACTCGCCAGCTCGCGACCGCCTCCGGGTCGAGAAGTGCTCGGTAGACGGCAGCGCGGGGGGCGTTCACGCGGTGGCTGACTCGCGTCGCATACATGGAATCCAACGTAGCGCCGGCGGCCTTCGCGACGGCAGGGGCGATAACGGTCCGGATGGGTCCCGTCCCGGGGATTAGATATATCAATCATTTTGATTTATCGTCTGTCGCAGAGCACCACCACCAGCGTCAGTACCAGCACCACTGCCTGCCGTACCGGGACGGAAGGAACCACCATGTCGGGCGACATCACGGTCAGTGCCCTCGCGAACGCCCCCGCGACCCCGCTGCCGCACTTCTGGAGCCGCGTCGTCGGCGCCGGACGCGCCAACGAGGGGCTGCGCGCCGACTGGCAGCGCCAGCTCCGCGAGGCCCACGAGGCGTGCGGCTTCGAGTACATCCGCTTCCACGGGCTCTTCCACGACGACATGTTCGTGTACACGGAGCGTGAGGACGGCACCGCGGTCCACAACTTCCAGTACGTCGACGCGCTCTTCGACTTCCTCCTGGACCTCGGCGTCAGGCCGTTCGTGGAGTTCGGCTTCAGCCCGCGTGCCCTCGCCCGGGAGACCAACACCGTCTTCTGGTGGGGAGCGCACGGCGCCCCGCCCGTGGACCTCGACAAATGGGCCGCGCTGATCGATGGCATCACCCGCCACTGGATCACCCGGTACGGGATCGAGGAGGTGCGCCACTGGTACTTCGAGGTGTGGAACGAGGCCAACCTCCGGGGCTTCTTCCGCGGCACCCGCTCCGAGTACTTCGAGCTGTACAAGGTCACCGCGCGCGCGGTGAAGAACGTGGACGAGCGGCTGCGCGTCGGCGGCCCCGCCACCTCCAACTTCGTACCCGACGAGCGCTTCGGCGGCGAGTCCGAGGATGTCTCCCGCCGTATCGTCGCGGGCCGCGACGACATCGACGACCTGGAATGGCGTCCGGTGTGGATGGCGGCCTTCCTGGACTACTGCGTCGCGGAAGGGCTGCCCGTCGACTTCGTCTCCACCCACCCGTACCCCACGGACTGGGCGCTGGACGAGCACGGCCAGGGCGAGAAGCTCACCCGGGGCAAGGACGCCACCCCGGTCGACCTGGCCCTGCTGCGCGAACTGATCGCCAAGAGCCCGTATCCGGACGCCGAGATCCATCTCACCGAGTGGTCCTCGTCCTCCTCGCCGCGCGACCACACCCATGACACGCTGCCCGCCGCCACCTACGTCACGCGCTCGGTCCTGCACTCGCTCGGTACGGTCGACTCGCTCGCGTACTGGACGTTCACGGACGTCTTCGAGGAGGGCGGGGCGGGCGACGAGCTGTTCCACGGCGGCTTCGGCATGATCACGCTGCCCGGTGTCCCCAAGCCGACCTTCCACGCGTACCGCATGCTGCACGCACTCGGCGACGAGCTGATCGAGCGCGGCGAGGACCATGTCGTGACCCGCTCGGCCGCCACCGGCCGGATCACCGCGCTCGTCCACCACTATCCGGAGGAGGAGCCCAAGTCCGTGCCCGCCTCCTTCGACGGCCGGGCCGTGGCCGAGGTCACCCAGGCCAAGGGGCGGCCCCGGCGGCTGACGCTGGAGATCGGCGCGCTCGCGGCCGGCGCCCCCTTCCGGGTCGAGGTGCTGGACTCCGCGCACGGAGACGCCATCGGGGCCTGGCGGGAACTCGGTTCGCCGGCCGCGCCCACCCGCGAGCAGCTCGCCCATCTCGACCGGCTGGCCCGTGCCACCGAGGTACGGACCGTCGCCGCCGGTGAGGACGGGGTGCTGCGGCTGGACACGGCCGTCAGCCCCTGGTCGCTCATCCTTGTCGAGCAGTTGGGCTGATACCGGCACAAGCGGGCTTTGCGGACACGCTTCACGCCCCAGCCGGTACGATTCCATCGATTTGACGCACCCAGGGAACGGCGGCATCTGGCCGTCGTCCCTTTCCGGGGCCGGGAGACGGATTTTGACGAGCAAGAAGGCGAGCGCCGGGAAGGCGTCGATCAGACGCGGCACCAACCTGCCACGCATGGGCGACTTCAACGAATCCGTCGTCCTGGACGCGATCCGGCGCCACTCCGCGGGCCTGAGCCGGGTCGAACTCGCCCAGGCCACCGGGCTGTCGGCGCAGACCGTCTCCAACATCACCCGCAGGCTGCTCGACCAGGGCGTGGCCCGCGAGTCCGGGAAGCAGAGCACCGGCAGCGGCAAACCCCGTACGCTCCTCCGGATCGCCCCCGGGGCCCGGTACGCCGTGGGCGTGCATCTCGACCCGGCCGTCATCACGTACGTACTGCTCGACCTGCTCGGTACGGTCGTCGCCCAGCGCAGCGAACGGACTCCGCGCGGCGGCGACACCGACCAGGTCGTGGCGGGCATCGCCGCCTCGGTGACCGCGCTGGTGGCCGAGTCGGGCGTGGACAGGGAACGCGTACTGGGCCTGGGGATCGCCGCGCCGGGACCGATCGACGCGGCGGCCGGGCTGGTCGTGGACCCGCCCGAACTGCCCGGCTGGGGAAGCGTCCCGCTGCGCGACCAGCTCAGCGAGGCGACCGGCTATCCCGCCCTGCTGGACAAGGACGTGATCGCGGCCGTCGTCGCCGAGCGCTGGTCCGGGGCGGCCACCGAGAGCCGTAACTTCCTCTTCTTCTATCTCGGCACAGGCTCCGGCATGGGGCTGGTCGTCGACGACACCGTGCTGCGCGGCGTCTCCGGCAACGTCGGCGAGGTCGGCGGTCTCGGCGCGGCCTGCTCGACCCGGGTCCTGGTCGACGAGGCCATCGCGCTCGGTGTGCTCGGCGGGGAGTTCACCCCCATGGATCCCGGGGACGCCCAGCGCGGCCTCGAACAGCTGGCGGTCCTCGCCGAGCGGGGAGACGAGCGGGCCGGCAGCATCATCGACCGCTGGGGGGTGCGGATCGGCCGGGGGGTCTGCGCGGCCGCCACGCTCCTGGACGTGGACACCATCGTCTTCGGCGGCCCGATATGGCACCTCCTCGCCGACCGGCTCCTCGCCCTCATCGAGCCGATGGTCGCGCAGTCCCCGTTCGTCAAGCCGATCCATCCCACGCTGGTCATCACCACCGCCGTCGGCGAGAACGTCGCGGCCGTGGGAGCGGCGTCGCTCGTCCTGGACCGGACGCTCTCCGCGCAGCCGAAATCCCTGCTGCTGGGGTGAGCCGCGGACAGGGAGCGAGCCGCGGGCAGGGAGCGAGCCGCGGATACGGGTGAGGCCCCGCCGGCCGGCGGGGCCTCACGCGCGTACGGCGACGGCCGGGGGCGCTCACCGCACGGTCAGGGCCGCTGCACGCTCCCGTCCGTGTTGCGCAGCAGCGCCCAGCGGTCGTGCTCCAGGGGCTCGGTCACCGGGTACCTGCGTACGGCCGACTCGTCGAAGTCCACCCCCAGGCCCGGCTGTTCGGAGGGGTACAGACGCCCCTCCCGCGGCACGGGCGCACCGGGGAAGACCTCCAGGGTGGCTTCCTTGAAGGAGGCCGCCTCCTGGACGCCGAACGCGGGGGAGCTGATGTCCAGGGCCAGGTTGGCGGCCATGCCGACGGGGCTGACGTCGCCGGGACCGTGCGGCGCCGTCCGCACCCCGAACAGCTCGCAGGCCGCGACGAGTTTGCGGGTCGGCGTCAGACCGCCCAGGGTGGGGATACGGATCCGCGCGAAGTCGATGACCCGCTGTTCCAGCAGCGGCAGGTACATCGTGACGTCGTGGTACAGCTCTCCCACCGCGAGCGGGACCGAGCCGGCCCGGCGGAGCTGACCGAAGTGGGCCGCGTCCTCGGGGGCGAGGGCGTCCTCCAGGAAGAACAGCCGGGCGTCCTCGACCTCGTGCACCAGCTCACGGGCCTGCGAGGGCGTCAGCCGCTCGTGTGCGTCGTGCAGCAGCTCCACTCCCGTGCCGACCCGCTCCCGGATGTCGCGCAGCACCGGCGGGACATGGCGCAGATAGCCCAGTGAGTCCCAGCTCCCCGCGCGCAGCCGGCGCCGGCGGGCTTCGGCCTCGTCGCGCGGGGCCGTGCCGTACGTGTCCGTGCCGGGGACCGCGACCTGGACGCGGACATGGCGGTAGCCGCGCTCGGCGGCGGCGAGCACCCGCTCGGCGATCTCGCCCGCCTCCTCGCCGTCCACGTGTGTGTACGCCTCGGCGGCCTCCCGGGCCCGGCCGCCCAGCAGCTGGTGCAGTGGCAGCCCCGCCGCCTTGCCCTTGATGTCCCAGAGCGCCACATCGACGCCCGCCAGGGCGTTCTGGGCGATCGAACCGCCCCGCCAGTAGCCGCTGTTGAGGAGCAGCCGGTGCAGGTCCTCGATGTCGTGGGGGTCGCGGCCCAGCAGCATCGGACCGAAGTAGTCGTCGACGACCGAACGGATCGCGAGGGTGCGCTGCGGGTCGCTGGCGCAGCCGAGTCCGTACAGGCCGGGCTGATTCGTCTCCACGCGCACGATCACGTAGGGGCAGCCCTGCGGGGCGCACAGGAACGTGCGGACCGCCGTCACCCGCAGGGAGTCGGAGCCCCGCGAGGAGTCGGAGCCCTCCGAGGTGCCCCGCGAGGAGTCCTCACCGTGCGAGGAGCCGGATCGCGTCCAGGGGGCCGGGGCCAGCACCTCCGCCGTCTCCGCCCCCTCCGTGCTCTCTGTCGTACCCCGTGTCTTCGCTGCCGTCATGGGTCCCCTCCGAGGTGATGGCACGTCCGTGTTTTCCCGGTGTTACAACTGTTGACACCGTACATCAAGTCGATTTAGATTCGCTGCGTCATAGAGGAGCTGGACGGACAGCCCCGAAGAAAGGCGCTGGGAACGTGATACGACTTCTCCCAGCCGCGCGTCGTACCTCGATACTCGCTTCGGTCGCCGCTATGGGTGTGCTGATCGCGGGTTGCGGTTCGAACGGCGGGAACGGTGCCGGACGCGATGAACTCTCCATGTGGACCTTCAAGCAGTCCCATGTGGCCGCTTTGCAGGCGGCCGCGGAAAAGTTCACCGCCGAGACCGGAACAAAGGTGAATATTCAGGCGGTGACGCCGGATGACGCCTTTCTGACCAAGGTCCAGGCCGCGGCCCGCACCAATGACCTGCCCGATGTCCTCGAAGTGCACGCCAACGGCGATGACCTCGCGTTCGGCGGGGCGGGCCTGCTGGAAGACCTCTCCAAGGACGTCGACCAGAAATGGCTGGACCAGTACCTCCCCCAGGTCCTCAAGGACGGCACGGTCACCCCCGACGTCTACAAGGCGTCGCTCACCGAGGGGTCCAAGACCCAGGGCGTGCGACTGGGGCAGCGATTCAGTGTGCCGCTCACCGTCGGCACCCAGGGCGTCGTCTACATGAACAAGAACCGCGCGGCGAAGGCCGGGGTCACCCGGGCGCCGGCCACGTGGGAGGAATTCATCGACGCCCTCGACAAGGTGAAGAAGGCATACCCGGACAACGGCGGGGTGACCGTCGGTGTGAAGCAGCCCTCCACGGCTCTCGAATGGCTGATGCAGCCGATGGCGTTCGGCCTGCTCGGGAAGGAGAAGTTCGAGGCGCTCTTCGGCCCGGACGCCTCCCAGGGCTGGTCGTCGCCCAACGGCCAGAAAGTTCTGAACACCTACAACGAGGTGACCCCGTACTGGATGCCGGGCACCCAGTCCAAGGGGATCGACGAGGCGGATCTCGCCTTCGCCCAGGGCAAGGCGTCCTTCGACATCGGCGGCACCTACACGCTGGCGTTTCTCGCCGAGAACGGCTACGACGCGGACAACCTCATGACGTTTCCCGTGCCGCCGCCGGAGGACGCCGCCATCCGCGGCCTCCAGCTCTCGCCGTTCTCGCTCACGGGCCTCTCGATCACCCGGAAATCGGACAAGAAGGACGAGGCCCTGCAATGGCTGAAGTTCCTCTCCAGGGACGAGGTCGCCGCGGACTTCGGAAAACAGGCACTCGACGTGCCGCCCAATGATCTCGACAAGAGCCAGAGCGAGGCGCTCGGTCCGGTCCTGAATTCCATGGAAGCCGCCTTCGGCTCCGGCAAGAATTCCTACAACGCCGGCTATACCGCCTACCGTCCCAGCCTGTACGACCCCGGAAAGGTCGGAGCCGTACTGGCCCAGTTCACCCCGCTGAAGTCACGCAGCGCGGAAAGTACGGGTGCCCAGATGAGTTCCATGCTGAAGTCCTACTGGGCGGAGCAGAACAAATGACGGCCGGAACCGGTACGGCGACGGCCGTCGGCACCGGCACCGGGAAAGGCGAGGGCCCCTCGTCCGCCGGGCAGCGGGACGGCGGCGCACCCCGCCGCGGACTCTTCGGCGCACTGCGCGAGAAGCGCAGGCAGGCCGCCTGGGGCTACCTCTTCGTCGCCCCCGCGATCGTCCTGTTCGCCGTCATGGGCGTCTACACCATCGTCTACGGCTTCTCGCTGAGCTTCGCCCAGTGGAACGGCTTCTGGCCCGAGTGGAACTGGCGCGGCTTCCGGAACTACACGGATCTGCTCGGCGGCAGCCCGACGTACTGGCCGATCGTGAAGAAGGCCGCGGTCAACACCCTGTGGGTCGTCATCGCGGTCCCCCTGCTCACCGTGCTCGTCGCCTTCCCGCTGGCCCTCGTCCTGAACCAGGTCAAGCGCTTCCAGGGCGTCCTGCGCTCCGTCTACTTCGTGCCCTACGTGACGACCGGAATCGCCGTCTACTTCGCCTGGAACTACATCCTGGAGCCGAACGGCGCCGTCAACCTGCTTCTCAAGACCGTCGGCCTCGGCTCGCTCCAGCAGCCGCAGGGCTGGCTCGGCAACCCGGACACCGCGCTGGCCACGATGATCGTCGTCATGGTCTGGTCGGCCGTGCCGGTCGCGATGCTGCTGTATCTGACCGGACTCCAGTCGCTGGACAGCTCCCTGCTGGAGGCCGCGCAGATCGACGGCGCCGGCTGGCTGCGCTCCACCACGACCGTCGTGTGGCCGCTGATGAAGCCCATCACCGTCGTCGTGCTCCTGCTCAACGTGCGCGACTCCCTCCAGGGCTTCCAGTCCTTCCTGATCATGACGAACGGCGGTCCGGGCGACTCCACGAGCGTCCTGGGTCTTGAGACCTACCGGCTCGCCTTCCTCTCCGAGCTGTCCCCGACGCTGGGTCTCGCCAGCGCCCTGGGCTGGCTCCTGTTCCTGGCGGCCCTCGTCGTCGCCTTCATCAACCAGCGGGTGATGAGGAGGATGGGATGAGCGGCGAAACGCTTTCCCCACCGCGGCGGGCGGGCATCCGTGTCCAGGACCGGACCGTGCCGCGGACCGGCGGGCGAAGGCCCGTCGGCAGGACCGCCGTCCGTGCCCTCGTCGGGATCGTGCTCGCCGCCTACGCGGCGGTCAGTGTCTATCCCTTCCTGTGGATGGTCTCGGCGGCCTTCAAGACCAACAAGGAGGTGCAGGAGGGCGGTCATCTCATACCGCACGACCCGACCCTCCGTACCTTCGCCGACACCTGGAACAAGCTCGACTTCTTCGACTACTTCCTCAACAGCGTCAAGGTCACCGTCCTGACGACCGTGCTGGTCGTGGTGGTCTACTCGGCCGCCTCGTACGCCTTCTCCGTGCTGGCGTTCCCCGGCAGGAAGTGGCTGTACCGGCTGTTCCTGGTGCTGCTGTTCGTACCGGGAGTGGTGACACTGCTGCCGATCGTGCTGCTGGAGAGCAAGCTCGACATCCTCGGCACCCACTGGGGTCTGATCCTGCCGTTCGTCAACGGCAGCGCCCCGCTGGCGATCCTGATGCTGACCAACGCGTTCAGATCGGTACCGGGGGAGCTGCGCGAGGCGGCGCGCATGGACGGCGCGGGAGAGCTGCGGATCTTCAGCCGGATCTATCTGCCGCTGGCCAGGCCCGCCGTCATCACCATCGCGCTGCTCACGGCGATCCCGACCTGGAACGAGTATCAGCTCACCCGGATCTCGCTGAACGACCCGCACACGTACACCCTGCCCATCGCGCTCCAGGCGATGCAGTCGCAGAGCGTCGTGCAGTACAACTCGCTGATGGCGGCGGCTCTGATCATGGTGGTCCCGGTGATCGTCCTGTTCCTGTGCGCCCAGCGTTACTTCGTCAACGGACTGATGGGAGCGGTCAAGGGATGAGCGGGAGGACGGTACGGGAGAGCGGCCGGACGGTACTGGTGACCGGGGCGGCCGGCGGGATCGGCCGGGCCGTCGTGGCCGACCTCATCGGCGCGGGTTTCCGCGTCGTGGGAGCCGACCTGGAGCGGGGCGACGGCGAGGACGGCTGCGTCCGGTTCGTCACCGGCGACCTCGGCGAGGCGAAGACCGTGACGGAGAGCTTCGCCGCCGCGCGTGAGGCGGCGGGGGAGGACGGTGTGTTCGCCGGGGTCGTCCATCTCGCGGCGTACCCGGCGCCCGGCATCGTGTCGGAGGAGGAGACACTGCGCGCCAACGTGCTCGCCGCCTACCTGGTGTTCCAGGAGGCGGGCCGGCTCGGGGTACCGCGCGTGGTCGGCGCCTCCAGCGCGGCGGCCGTCGGTATCGCGTGGGCGGACCGGGATCTGCACCCGGTGTACGTGCCTGTCGACGAGGACCACCCGGACCTCACCGTCGACTCCTACGGGCTGTCCAAGGTCATGTCGGAGAAGGCGGCGGAGTTCACGACCCGGCGCTACGGCACGGCCACGGTCATGCTGCGGTTCCCGTTCGTCGGGGCGGGCGACCGGCTGCGGGAGCGGCTGGCCGAGGTGCACGGCGACCCGGCGCCCAACCGCCGCGAACTGTGGGGCTGGCTGCACACGCCGGACGCCGCCCGAGCCGTACGGGCCGCCCTGACGGCCGACCTCACGGGCCACCATGTCGTCAATGTGGCCGCGCCCGACAGCGCGGCCCTGGAGCCCACCCGCGAGCTGCTGGAGACGTACCACCCCACCAGCGAGATCCGGGGCGCGCTCGACGGACACGCGTCGCTGTTCGACACCACCCGCAGCCGTGAACTCCTCGGCTTCACCGCGGCGGGGCGGGAGGACTGGCCGACGGCTGTCATGCCGCACGCCTGACATCCAGGATCCGTACCAGCTCCGTACGACTCCGCGCGGACAAGCCCGTGAGGCTTGTCCGCGCGGAGTCGTTCCGTCAGCCCACGACGCCGGCCAGCAGCCTCGCCGTGGCCTCGGGGGCCTCCACCGGGAAGTGGTGGCTGCCCAGGTCGATCAGCACGATGTCGAGGCGGTCCGCGTAGCGGTCGAGCGCCTCCCGCGTCACCAGATCACGAATGGCGAACACGGTGATCGGCTGCTTCGTCTCGCGCAGCGCCGCGTCCATGTCCCAGTGCACCAGGCCCTCGATGGCACGCAGCCCCCCGGGCTGGCGCACCCTGACCATCTTCTGGAAGTAGGCGTCCTTGCGCGCCGGGTCGGTCCCGGCCGGGGAGCCCCCTTCGACCAGGCCGCGCACCGCCGTGGGGAAGTCGTCGCGGAACACGCCCAGCAGGGCGTCGGCCTGCTCCTCGCTCTGCGCCGGGAACAGGGACAGGTAGTGCAGCCCGTCGAGTGCGACCACGTGCGAGACGGTGCCGGGGAGCAGCCGGCCGACCTCGACGGCGACCGCCGCGCCGTGGGAGTGCCCGGCCACGACGGCCGTGGTCACGGACTGGGCCTCCAGCACCGCCGCCACGTCGCGGGCGAACTCCTCGATGGTCCATACATCTCGCGTCGAGCGGGACTCGCCATGCTCGGCGAGGTCGACGGCGAGGACCCGGTAGCTGTCGGGCAGGTGGCCGGTCACGGCGTCGTAGTCGCCGCGGTCGCACGCCCAGCCGTGGATGAGGACCAGGACCGGCCCGTCGGCGGGTCCGGTGGCGGTGTACCGGATGGTCG
Organism: Streptomyces sp. L-9-10; assembly: GCF_004151105.1. Lineage (GTDB taxonomy): Bacteria > Actinomycetota > Actinomycetes > Streptomycetales > Streptomycetaceae > Streptomyces. The sequence goes on along the minus strand of NZ_PHRF01000172.1, from coordinate 26,519 downwards.
TGTGGTCCGATCGCCGGACGAGGAGGTTCTCGCCGGTGGTGCCGCTTGAGGTCGTCATGGTGCTTCCTTCTTTCGTACGTATGGTGCCGGATGGGGCTTCTGGAGGGATGCGGCGGTCTCTACGGAGCGGTGGAGCCGGTGGCCCGGAGCGTCATTCGCCCGGAGCGTCATTCGCCCGGGGCCGCGACCGCCCGGCGCCGGGCCCGCAGCTGGCCCAGCCGCAGGAGGAAGGCGGCGGAGACGATCGCCACGATCGCCAGTGCGTAGATCTCGGTGGCGGTCCGCAGGCCGACGGCGGTGACGGCGATGCCGCCGAGCACGGCGGGCACGCTGTTGCCGAGGTAGTTGATGATGTTCGCGGAGGCGAAGACCGCGCCGCGCTCGTGCGGCCCGGCGAGCCGGGCGAACGTGCCGAACGTCGCCAGTACCGAGGCGCCGAGGCCGACGCCCGCGACGACGGTCCCGGCGGCGGCGAGCCAGACGAGGTCCGCCACCGTTCCCGCGAGGGCGGTCAGCACGCCGAGCCCGAGCAGCGCGGACGAGGGAGCCAGCAGCGAGGCCGCGGAACGGGTGCGCAGCACGGCCACCGTCAGCGCCCCGGTGCCCGCCAGGAGCGTCACGACGACGCCGCCGACCAGTCGGCTCCGCAGCCCGAACAGCTCGCCCGCGACGGACGGGCCGAGGGAGAGGAACAGCCCGGCCAGCGCCCAGCCGGCCACCATCGCCGGCACCACCGGCACGATGTCCGCACGCAGGTGAGCGGGCAGCGCCGCCCGTGGGCGCAGGGAGGCGACGGCTCCCGGCAGGCGCGGGGAGGTCTCCGGCAGAAGAGCGGTCATGGCCAGTGCCAGCACCATGGCGCCGAGCAGCAGGCCGTAGACCAGCCGGGTCGGGGCGGGGCCGAACTCCACCAGCGCACCGGAACCGAGAGCGCCGAGGGCGAGTCCGGTCAGGGGCGCCACCGAGGTGACGACCCCCGCGCGCCCCCGGGCGTGCGGCGGTTCGAGGTCGACGAGCGTGGCGCTGAGTGTGGTCGTCGCCGCCCCGGTGGCGATGCCCTGAAGCACCCGGGCGGCGGCCAGGACGACCACGTTCCCGGCGGCGAGGAAGAGCACGAGCGCGACGATCTCCAGTGCGATCGCCGCGGCGAGCACCGGCCGGCGGCCGACGTGGTCCGACAGCGCTCCGACGACGAGCAGCGAGCCCAGCAGGCCGACCACGTACAGGGCGAAGACGACAGTCAGCACCCATGCGGAGAAGTGCCATTGCTGCTGGTAGACGGGGTAGAGCGGGGACGGAACGCTGGAAGCGGCCAGAAAGACGACGAAGACCGCGGCGACGCCGGGGAAGGCGGTACCGCGCAGCACACGGCGCCTGCCCTCGTCGGGCCGCACGGCGGATATGGCGGAGTCAGTAGACATAGTCATCTCGCAGTGATCTGTGCGTTAGTGGCTTTACGCTAGCACAAACGCATCGGTCACTGCTTTTTTGTCGCAGTGATCAATGCGATACTGGGTGCGTGTCCACTACCGCGTCCTCCGCCTCATCCACCGGGAGCCGGCCGGGGGGCCGCTCCGCCCGAGTCCGCGCGGCCGTCCACCGGGCCGTCGAGGAACTGGTCGCCGACGAGCCCAACGAACCCCTGACGATCCCGGTCGTGGCCGCCCGCGCCGGCGTGCACGCCACCACGCTCTACCGCCGCTGGGGCGCCGTCGGTGATCTGCTCGCCGACGTCATGACCAGCCGTTTCTCCGGCGACATCGTGGTGCCGGACACCGGAAGCCTCCGCGGCGACCTGGAACGCTACGCGTGCGACCTCGCCAAGGACCTCTGCGACCCGGACACCCTCGCCCTGGTACGCGCCACCATCGGCATCGGCGGCGAACAGGGCGCCGCCGCCTGCCGCGGCGACCGCGAGCGGCAGCTCGAAGCCATCCTGGAACGCGAACAGGGCCGGGGGCATCAGCCCCCGACCCTGGAACGCACCACGGACGCCGTGCTCGCGCCCCTCTACTACCGGGCCGTCTTCACCGACGCCCCTCTCACTCTCGACTGGGCGCGCGGCCTCGTCTCACACCTGCTGCCGGACTGATCGCCGGGCCGTCTGTGTAACGTCCCGCCCGGCCCGCGACCTGGGGCGTGTCCTGTGGATCCTGCCGAGTTCGCGGGCCCTGGCCCTTCAGGAGGACGCCAGGACATGGCGGTCGCGGCTCGCGCCGAAGGCCGCGACGGTCTGCGCGACGAGCACGGCGAGCAGCACGGCGACCGGCAGCGACCATCCCCCGCTCGTGGAGTGCAGCAGGCCGAGACCGAGCGGACCGAGGCAGGCGATGAGGTAGCCGATCCCCTGGGCCATCGTCGAGAGCCGGCCGGTGTGGTGCGCGTCGGGCGAGCGGGCGACGATGTAGCCGAGGGCGAGACCGATGGCGAGGCCCTGGCCCAGTCCGAGGGCGGTCATCCAGAGGTAGGCGCCCGACACGGGGGACGTGAGCAGGCCGACGAAGCCGGTCGCGCACAGCAGGGCGGCCGCCAGGGGCGCGACGAAGGCCGGGCGCAGACGCTGCTGCAGCCAGGGTGCCGCGAAGGATGCGGCCATGCCGGGGAAGCTGGAGAAGGAGAGCATCCATCCGGCCTGGCTGTCGCTCATGCCGTGGTCCTGCAGAAGCGTCGGCAGCCAGGAGAGGATCGCGTAGTAGCCGAGGGACTGCAGACCCATGTACAGGGTCACCGCCCAGGCGGTTCGGTCGCGCCACAGCGCCCTGAGTGCGGGTGCGGCGGTATCGGCTCCTCCATGCTTCACCAGCTCCCGTCGTCGGCGGTTCGGGGAACGCCGGTCCGGCACGAGCAGTTCGGGAAGCCAGGCGAGGGCGGCGATGAGGGACGGGATCGCCCACAGCGCGAGCACTTGCCGCCAGCCCCAGCCGGTGGCCGACTCCAGCGGGACGACCACGCCCGCGGCGAGCGCGGCTCCGCCGGACAGGGCCAGGGAGTAGCAGCCGAGCATCAGCCCGGCGCGGCCGGCGAAGTCGTGCTTGATGAGCTGCGGCATGAGGACGTTGCCGACCGCGATCGCCGCACCGGCGATCAGGGTGCCGCCGAACAGGGCGAGCACTCCCGGGACCGAGCGCAGCACAATGCCGCCGGTCAGCGCGAGCAGCGCGTACCACAGCAGGTGGTGGGGCCCGAAGCGGCGGGTGAGCCGGGGCGCGAGGAACGCGAACGCCCCGAAGCAGACGACCGGCACCGTCGAGAGGGCGCCGCCGCCGAACGAGGAGAGGTGTTCGTCGTGCTCGACCTCCGTGAGTACGGGGGACAGGGACGCGACGGCGATGCGCAGGTTGAGCGCGGCCAGGCCGAACGCGAAAGCGGCTTGTACGGTGCGCGCCCCGGCCGGTCCGGGACGGGACGCTGACGGGCGGGCCGCTGGAGCCTGATAGGTCACTGGGCTGTTCATGCCGTTCACTCTCGGACGGAGCCGGGACGGCGGGCCACCGATAGGATGCCAATCTATGAGGGAAACCCGCCATCTTGATCCCGCGGAACGCGGCCGCATCGTCCTGGCGCACGGGCAGCGGCTGCCCATCCATGCCCACGACCGCGGTCACCTGGTCTATTCGGCCACCGGCGTGCTGTCCGTGACCACCGCCAGGGGGACGTGGATCGCTCCGCCGACCCGGGTGGCGTGGACTCCCGCGGCCTTCGAGCACCACCACACCGCGCACGGCAGCGCGGACATGCGGATTCTGTTCCTGTTCGACGCACTCGCCGCCCGGCTGCCCGCGCATCCCGCCGTGCTCACCGTCTCCGGGCTGGCCCGCGAGGCTCTGCTCGCCCTCACGGCCGAGGAAGCGGGCGCCGGCGGGCGGGCGCCGGAGGCGGTCGACCGGCTGCACGCGGTCGTCGTCGACGAGCTCACCGCGGCGCCCGAGCAGCCGCTGCATCTGCCCGAGCCGGCCGACGACCGGCTCCGGGCGCTGACCGGCATCCTCTACGCCGACCCTGCCAATCAGCAGACTCTCGCCGAGCTCGGCGCGCGCGTCGGGGCGAGTGAGCGTACGCTCAGCCGGCTCTTCGGGCAGGAGCTCCGGATGAGTTTTCATCAGTGGCGCACTCAGCTACGCGTCCACCACGCGCTCACCCGGCTCGCCGCGGGGAAGTCCGTCACCGACACCGCTCTCGCCTGCGGCTGGGCCAATCCGACGAGCTTCATCGAGGCTTTCGCCGGTCTCGTCGGCGAGACCCCCGGCCGCTACCGCAACCGTCAACTCCCCACCGAGGGCGGCTAGGAAGGGGACGGGGGTCGGCGAGGATGTGCCGTACGCGCTGTCGGCCGCTGTGAACTTCCTTTTGAATAAAGGGATTCGGTGAATCGACCGGTCCTCAGGTGAAACATCTTCGTGCAACTGGTCGTGGCCCGCCATTGTTCGGAAGCGATAGAGGGTCAGGAACGCTCAATGCTCCGCCAATTCAATGGCGCTGAGCGGTTCAATCGCCTATCGAAGCGGATCGCACCGAGGGCCGGCGCGTCCGTAAGGGACCGTCCGGGGCGGCTTCCGAATTACGCGATCATGTGCGATGCGGCGCCCTTCGGGGGTGCGCTCATTTCCCGTCGTGGGCGGAAGTGCCGGGGTCGGACCGGGCGCAGTGCACGGTTCCTTTATGGGCGATTTATCTCCGTTCTTCCTGAAGTCCATTTAGATGTCTTTAGTGCGACTTTCTACTCTCTGGTGGGTGTTCTGAGCTGGACATTTCCGTCATGGGCGTGATGTGTGTCACGTAAGTGCCGGGTCGCGGGGACCGCCCCGTCGTTCATTTCGTCCGCAGGGAAGGCGAGTTGAGAGCCCCGGTATCGGGTGGGTAACGAGATCTTTCGAGGTCGGAATCGTGAATTGGATTCCGTTGTGAATTCAGGGCTTGTTTCGTCCGGGCGTCCTCGCTTACGTTCTCGTCACTCCGGATGGAACGCCTAATCCTGCCGCCATCCGGAAACCCACACCCACCCACGTACGGCAGGAGCGGGGGACCCAGGTAAGTCGCCGGTCCGTACTCCGGACCGGCTTGGGGTGAAGCCGCATTCAGCACGCGGCCGGGCATCTCCAGCCCGAACCCGACAGCTCACCTCGCAGGCGGAGGAGAGGAATTCGTCATGGCCTCAAAGGCTAAGCACCGTCGTCCCAAGAACAACCCCGTCGCCAGAGGCCTCGTCACCGCGGGCACGGGCGGTGCCGTACTCGCCTTCCCCCTGCTGGCCGCGACCACCGCGGAAGCGGCCCCGGCGCACACCGCCGCCACCGCCAAGGTGCCCATGGCTCCGGCCGCCGCCGTTCAGACGGACATCCCGGCGACCTACTCCGTGGTCTGGGGGGACTCGCTGTCCAAGATCGCGGACGCGTACTCGATCAGCGGCGGCTGGCAGAAGCTCTATGAGGACAACCGCGACGCCATCGGCGGCAACCCGTCGCTGATCCACCCCGGTCTCACACTGACGCTCGGAACGGAGTCCGCGTCGGAGGCCCCGGCCGACTCCACCGCCGACTCCACGGCCGACGAGAGCGCCACCACCGACGAGGTGGCCCCGGCCGACGAGACCGCCACCACCGACGAGACCGCCTCGGCCGATACCGGCGCCGCCACCCAGACGACCGCGCAGACGTACACCGACGACCTGGACGGCTGGATCCGCGAGTCGCTGGACGTCATGGCGCAGCACGGCATCCCCGGCTCCTACGACGGCATCTACCGCAACATCATGCGCGAGTCCTCGGGCAACCCGGCCGCCATCAACAACTGGGACTCCAACGCCGCCGCCGGCACCCCGTCCAAGGGCCTCCTGCAGGTCATCGACCCCACGTTCCAGGCCTACCACGTGCCCGGTACGTCGACGGACAGCTACGACCCGGTCGCCAACATCACCGCCGCGAGCAACTACGCGGCCGACCGGTACGGCTCGATCGACAACGTGAACGGCCCCTACTGACAGGCCCTCACACCCGTCGCGGCAGGCCGGACAGCCCTCAGGGCCTGTCCGGCCTGCCGGCGTTCGCGCGTCTCCCGGGTCAGGCGCGCCGCGCGCGCAGCTCCCGTACCCCCGCCGCCGCCAGCACGAGCGCCGTCGCGCCCAGGGACCACAGCAACTGCGGCCGCGCCGCGTCATTCGTCAGCATCAGGCCGAAGACGACCGCCATGGCGGCGAGCGTGGCCCAGGTCAGCCCCGGGAAGAGCCACATCCTCAGCACCAGCCGCTCCGGTGCCTCCCGCTCGATACGGCGCCGCAGCCGCAGCTGCGACACCGCGATCAGGGCCCAGACGAAGAGAAGCACCGCGCCGACCGCGTTGAGCATGTACAGGAAGACCGAGTCGGGCCATGTGAGATTGAGCAGCACCGACACGAAGCCGAACGCCACGGACGCGAGGACCGCCCGTCGGGGCACACCGCCGCCGCTCACCTTCAGCAGGGACGCCGGCGCCTCGCCCCGTTCGGCCAGCGAGAAGACCATCCGGGACGATCCGTAGAGGTTGGCGTTGAGCGCCGACAGCAGGGCCACGAACACCACGATGTTCATGATCTGCGCGGCGGACGGGACGCCGACGGCGTCGAGGACGGTGACATACGGACTCAGCCCGGCCCGCTGCGCCGTCCAGGGCAGCACCGTCACGATGACCAGCATCGAACCGACGTAGAAGAACAGGATCCGGAACACCGCGCTGCGCACCGCCCTGGACACCGAGCGCACCGGGTCGTCGGACTCCGCCGCCGCGATCGTGACCACCTCCAGGCCGCCGAAGGCGAAGACGACGGCGAGCACGCCGGAGATGACGCCCTGCCAGCCGCCGGGCAGGAAGCCGTCCTGTCCGGCGAGGTGGGTGAAGCCGACGGGGTCGGTGTCGGGCAGCACGCCGAAGACCGCCAGCAGCCCGAGCACCAGGAACGCGACGATCGCGAACACCTTCAGGGCGGCGAACCAGAACTCGAACTCGCCGAAGTTCTTCACGGCGGCGAGGTTCGTGCCGGTGAAGAACACCATGAAGACCAGTACCCACGCCCACTGCGGCACCGAGGGCAGCCAGCCGTTCGCGATCTGCGCCGCGCCCGTCGCCTCCACCGCGAGGACGACGACCAGCAGGAACCAGTACAGCCAGCCCGCGCTGAACCCCGCCCACCGGCCGAGCGCCCGCTCGGCGTACACGGAGAACGAACCCGACGCCGGCATCGCGGCCGACATCTCGCCCAGCATCCGCATCACGCACATCGCGAGCGCGCCCGCGATCAGATACGAGACGACGATCCCGGGCCCGGCCATCGCGATCCCGGCGCCCGAGCCGACGAAGAGCCCGGCGCCGATGACCCCGCCGAGGCCGAGCATGGCCAGATGGCGCTGCTTGAGCCCGCCGGCGAGCGGTGTCCGAGCGTCCGCCGCGGCCGTAGCCGCGGCTGCGCCCGTATCCGTGCGGTCCGTATCCGTCCGGTCCGTGTCAGTCCGGGAGGAGGTGTCGGGCGGGGTCTGGTCGTGCATGAGCGGTCAGGCTGCCTTCGGGATGGTGGGGGGATCTGCGGCACCACGCAGTGTCCCCGGACCACGCCCTCCCAGGCAAAACGAGCCGATCCCCGCGGAACGACGAAACGACGGCACGCACGAACGACGGCACGCAGGAAAGACGGAACAACGGGCGGGTCAGCGTATGCGGGCGACTCCGGCGTAGATACCGCTGTCGTATCCGCCGCTCTCCTCTTCCGTCGGCGCCGCCGCGTCCTTGTACCAGTGCGGGGCCGTGACCAGTCCCGGCTCGGCGAGGTCCATGCCCTCGAAGAACCGCGCCACCCCCGCGCGGGTACGGAAGCCCAGCGTGATGCCACCCCGCTTGTACTGCGCGACCACCTGTTCCACCAGCTCGGGGTAGAGATCGGACGCGGCGTGCGAGAGCACCAGATAGCTGCCGCTGGGAAGGGCTTCCACCAGGGTGCCGACGATGTCGTAGGGCTTCTCGTCCTCCGGGATGAAGTGCATGAGGGCGATGAGCGAGAGCGCGATCGGGCGGCTGAAATCCAGGAAACCGCGGGCGTGCTCCAGGATCGCCCGCGGCTCGCGGACATCCGCCTGGATGTAGTCGGTGGCGCCTTCCGGCGCACTGACCAGCAGGGCCTCGGCGTGCCGCAGGACGATGGGGTCGTTGTCGGTGTAGACGACCCGGGCCTTCGGGTTGATCTCCTGGACGATCTGGTGCAGGTTCGGCTTGGTCGGGATGCCGGTGCCGATGTCGAGGAACTGGTCGACGCCGCTGAGCGCCAGCCAGGCGGTCGCGCGGCGCATGAAGGCACGGTTCTGCCGTGCGGCGGCCCTCGCCTCGGCCGGCAGTTGTGCCCCCACCGCCTGGTCGGTGGCGTAGTTGTCCTTGCCACCGAGGAGGAAGTCGTAGACACGGGCGGGATGCGGCTTGCTCGTGTCGATCCAGGGCTTGGGGGTCTGGGCCGTCATAGAACGCTCCCATGGCGTGGAGGCGGGGAAAGAACCTGGTGAAGGAGCCCGCGGCGCCGAGGCATCGGTTGCGACTGATCCAGGTGGGCGCGAGCGGTAACAGGGTATGTGATGCGGGCAGTTGCTGTTCGAGCAAGGTGCGTATGTACGAGCGGCCGGATGCCGCGTCCGGGCGGCCGGACGCGAGCCGGGCTGGGCTCGCACAGGATTCTCGTCCATACTTCCGGACGTGGAGCAGCGCATAGACTCGAATATCTGGCCCGAGCGTGCCGTGGGGAAAGACCCGGCGTACGTTCCCGGCCTCATGGTCCCCCGCCCCGCCGGGACAGCGGAGACGGACTCGGAGCGGGCGGAGACCGAGGAGCGCGCGCCTGAGGGCGTCGCCCCCTCGGACGCCCTCGCGAAGGACGTTCCCGATGAGCCCGCCCTCGACGCGGACGGCGCCACCGGCACGGCCGAAGCGGCGAAGGAGGCCTCCGAGGAGAGGGACGCCCCCTCACAGGACGCCTCCTCACAGGACGCCTCCTCCGACGGTGACGGCCCCTCCGGCGGTGACGAATCCGGCGACGGCCCCGCCAAGGACGCCTCGGCCAAGGACGGCCCCGTCTTCGAGGCCGTCGACCGCCGCGGCTCGATCACCGCGAACAGCGAGGGCGTCCGGTTCCGGCTGGACGACCAGGAGGCCGACTTCTGGTGGGACGAGATCGGCGCGGTCGAGATCAAGACCCCGCGGTTCGGGCGCCGGTTCACGGTCACGGTGCATGTGTCGGAGCGCCGCTGGTTCGACGCGGAGGTCGAGGCCGACAGCAGGAACCGGCTCAAGGAGTGGACGGCAGAGCTCGACGCCGTCCTGGACGCCTACTTCGAGGAGAACTGAGCGCCCGAGGAGAACCGGGCGACGTCCCAACTCGCCGGGCGGGGGCCCTGGTTGCAAAGGTTGAAAACGCGCGGCCGGGCGCTCAGCCGCTCTTGGTGAGTACGCGGTCCCCGAACCGCTCCCGGCGCTCGTCCGTCGTTCCCTCGGCGCGCTCCCGTTCACGTACCCGCGCGAGCAGCAGCGCCGGGTCGGGGTCCGTCTGAAGCGCGGTCAGGAGCAGCAGCCAGAGATCCGACAGTCCCTCCTCGATCTGCCGCCGTCCCTCCAGGGCGTCGGAGACCGTGTGCAGCCCGAAGAAGGCGCAGACCAGTCCGTGCGCGGCCACTTCGGGACACACGCCCTGGGCGAGCGCTCCCTCGGCGCGGGCCTCTTCGAGCAGCGCGGTGACCGTCTCCAGCCAGCCGACGAACGGCCGGGGCAACGTGACGTCGATGGCCGCGCGTTCCGCCCACAGCCGGGAACCGGCGCGGATGACGACATCGTCGCGAAAAGCTCTGGCCACGTCGAAACTCAGGGCGACCAGCCTTTCGAGCGCGGGGCGGTCGGCCGCCTTGTAACGGCCGATCAGTTCGGGCCAGGTCGCGAAATGCTCCTCCACAATGGCCAGGGCCAGATTCTCCTTGCTGGCGTAGTGGAAGTAGATGGCCCCGCTGGTACGGCCGGACCGCGCGCTGATATCACTGATGCTGGTACCGGCATAGCCGCGCTCATCGAACAAATGTGCCGCAGCCTCCAGGAGAAACCTGCGCGTCGCTTTCGCCCGAACCTGCTCCGCCCGAACCTGCACGTGTACCCCGGATTCCCGTTCCGTTAAATGACAGCACGCAATGTAGCGGCTTTTCACGCGGGGCGTGACGGCGTACGGCGGGGGCGGGCTGGGGTGCGCGTACCGGAGAATTGCGATGTTCTTATCGCATGAATACATCGGTTGGTGACATCGCCGGGGAAGTCCGGCCGCTGTCCTGGTCGCGCACCGTCGACCGCGAGATGGTGCATCGCGTCTCCGTGGCGGAGGTGCTGCTCACCGACGTACGTCAGACCGAAAACGGCGATTTCGAAGCCGCCGCCTCCTGGCCCCGCTCTCATCCGACGTTTCCGCGCGACGGCGCCGATCTGCACAGCCCGTTGATGATCGTCGAGACACTGCGTCAGCTCGGGATCTACATTCCGCTGCGGTATTTCGGGGTCTCACCCGCCGCGAGCCTGATCATCACCGATCTGTTCTTCGACCTCGACCCCGCGTCCGAGCCGCGGGCGGCCTCCGGCGCCACCCCCGTCACCTGCCGGGTGCGGGTCGCCCATGTGCGCCACGCCCCGGACGGATCCGCGACCGGGCTGCGGCTCCAGGTCTCCTATCTGGCCGACGGGGCACTCTTCGCGCTGGCCGGCGGGGGTGCGCGGTTCCTCGAACCCGAGCAGTACGGCACCGTACGGGCGGGCCGCGCGGGGACCGCCGCTCCGTCCGTCGCACGCGCGGACGCCCTGGCCCGCCCCGATGCCCGGCGGCTGGGGGTGACCGGCGCGCACGATGTCGTGATCGGGACCGAGGGTGCCACCCTGCTGGTGGACCCCGCGGATATGCGGCATCCCTTCTTCTTCGACCACGCCTCGGATCACGTCCCGGGCATGGTCGTGCTGGAGGCGGCCCGGCAGGCGGCGGCCTTCGAAAGCGGCGGAAGGCTGCTGCGGCCTACCGCCGGTCGGCTGAAAACGGCGCGCTTCATCGAATACAGCCCGGCCGCCCGCGTTCTGTGCGTGCCGCACCACGCGACCTGCGTCTTCCGCTTTCTCCAGGACGGCGAACAGAAGGCCTTTGGAGTCCTCCGCTACCAATAAACAGATTTAGACACTAAATGCAATCGCTTGACTGCCGAGAGTAGTCCTCTCTAGCGTAGCGATCGTTATGTTCCTGGCGGTCGCCGGAACTGGCCTTCTCCATATGGCCGCGCCCGCCAGGGATCGCACCCGTCCGACAACGGGTGACCAACACGCCCGCGGTGTTTCGCACCGTTGCGGCGGCCAGCGCTGCCGCTTTTAGGGCACTCCTGAACGGAAGCACGCGGATGACAGCTCAACGCATCCTTTCCTGGACTCCCTCAGCCATCGTCTTCGACTGCGACGGCACTCTCATGGACACCGAATGCCACTGGCAGGACGCGCGCATTCTGGCGTTGCGCGAGTACGGATTCACCCCCGCTCCCGGCTTCGCGGAGCGGGCCAAAGGGCTCCACTACAGCGAATGCGGGCGCCTGATGGCGGACGAGGCCGGGCGCCCGGACCTCGGCGAGGAGATGACCCACCGGCTGCTCGCGCACTTCGGCGCGCGGGTCGCCGACAACCCCATGACGATGCCCGGCGCACGTCAACTCGTGGAAATGGCAGCGCAGTTCGCGCCGCTCGCCGTCGCCAGCAACTGCCCGCGCGAGGTCGTCGAATCCAGCCTCGACACCGCGGGTCTGCTCGACCTCTTCGGGCACATCGTGGTGCCCGAGGACGAGATGCGGCCCAAGCCGCATCCGGACGTCTATCTCACCGCGGCCAGACTCTGCGGCGCCGACCCGGCCGACACCCTGGCCATCGAGGACTCCCACTGCGGTATCCAGGCCGCGGACCAGGCCGGTATGCGCATCATGGGCGTGGGCCCCTGGCCCGACGCGCGGACCGTCGCACTGGTGGACCTCTGGGTCCGCTCGCTGGACGAGCCGGAAGTCTCCGGCTGGGCCTCCGGGCGCGTACCGCCGCAGTACTCGCGCTGACCGCCGGCCCCGTCGGTCGCCGTGCGGTCCGGCGGGGCAGGAGAGAACAGGAAGCAGCCCTCCCCGGAAAACGGGAAGTCGCCCTCCCCGGAAATCGGCCTACCATGAGTGCCAGAGGACATATCCGTCCAGAAGCTGCCGCACAGGGAGATGGCCATCGGATGGATGAGGATCGTGCCGGCCGTCTCGTGTCGTCGCTGCGGGCCCGCGGGGTGATGGCCCATCTGGCGCACCTGGGGGTCTACCAGTGCGGGGTGCAGATCGTGCTCGCCGAGGGCGGCGAGGCGATCTGGGACATCGACGGGGTGCTCGGGCTGCGGGCCGAGGTGGTGGAGGACGGCGTCCTCGTGGGTTTCGTCCCGCATGTGCGGGGCTCCGAGACCTTCACCGAGGAGCAGCTCGTGGCGACGATCGCCGCGACCCGCTACGACAAGGAGGGCCTGCGCCCTCCGGTGGACACGGGCACGGCACCGGACGGCGGCGCCGGCGTGGACGTCGGCCGCCCGCGACCGTACGGCGGCCGTTTCTCCGGCCCCGCGCTGCCGCGATGGGCCGCCCGCCGTGGACTCAGACTTCCCTGGCGCCTCCGCCGGCCGAGATAGCCCGTACGCGGGTTCGGCTCCCTGCCCGCCCGGATGGGCGTACGTATGTACGGGTACGGCACGGTGTCACGCGGTCGGTGGTTCTTTCCCTGGAATCGCCCCGTGCGCCCCGGCCGTACGGGCATGCTCATGGACATGGCTGAGCTTGGTGAGAACGTGCCCGCGTACCGGACGATCCGGGTGTCAGGACCGGAGGGGCCGGTCGAGGCGGTGGCCGATGTGGAGGCATGGCGGGCGCGGGAGAGCTATCCGGACATCCTCTCGGCGGGCGGGCCGCTCTTCGGCGTGGTGCGCGAACGCGAGGCGGGCGGCTGGGAGCTGGTCTCGTCGTTCTCGGGGCTGGCCCCGCAGGACGGCCGCGACACCATGGGCTCGCAGTTCCGCAGACGGGCCGAGCAGTGCGAGAAGGCCGGTGACCGCGCCGGATACGAGGAGTGCATGCGGGCCGCCGAGCGGATGGAGTGGGAGACCCTCGACGAGCTGACCGTGCTCGGCGTCCGCCACCGGGTCGCCCGCGCGGAGTGCTACGTACGCTCGGGACCCGACGGACCGGAGCCCCCGCGCCCGACCGACCCCGACCCCATGGAGTCCGGCGAGTCGCACAAGGCCCCGGATCCCACCGCCGGGTTCGTCTTCGACCCCGTCATCGCCACCGGTATGTCCCAGGGCATCCTCAAGGTCGAACTGCTCTCGCTGGTACGCAAGTCGGGCACCGTACCCGACGAGATCCGCGACGATTCCCGGATCGCGGCGCGGACGCATCCCGGAGGGGTCCTCCTGCCGGCGACCTTCATGACGGCGGAGAAGGAGTCCGGGCGCTGGCGGCCCGACTCGACCGGGACGTGCACCACACCGCAGGGCGCGCGGGACACCCTCGCCGTCGCGCTGCGCGTCATGATCCCGTGGCAGCTCGGCCTCGAACCGGACCGGCGCGCACCCTACGCGGCCGCGGCGGACCGGCTCGACGCGGAGCGCGGCAATGAAGTGGAGGTGGAGGGGCGGCGGTTCAGGGTGGTACGGATCGAACGCCTGGTCCGTATCGGGCCGGACGGCCCCGAGGGCCCGCGCCCCTCCGACCCCGACCCGCAGCCTCCCGTGATGGTGCAGCACCAGCAGGCCGTCGCGGAGGGGCTGATCTCCGAGGACGACGACGAGGACGCCCCCATCGAACTCGACGAGCACACGCAGCGGCTGGCGGCGCTCTTCAACGAGGAGGAGGCGCGCCGCAAGGAGCTGCTGGCCCAGCGGCGGGAGCGGGGTCGCGACGCCTGACGGGGCGGGGTGCCGGCGGCCGGCGGTCCCGGGGCCAAGTCGCCCTTCAGCAGCGGGCGTTGACATGGCCGGGCTCTCCGGCCGGTACGACGTCCCGGTCCCGCAGGACGACCGACAGCCGGTCGCCCCACTCCCGGCACGCGACGGTGAGGTCCGCCCGCCGGTACTCGATCACCAGCACCCTGTCGTCGAAGGCCTCCGCGTACGCGTCGCACTCCTCGTACCGCGCGCACTCCTCCGCGACCGCGAAGTCGAAGCCGATCTCGTCCCGTACCCCGGTCATCTCCGCCGCGTTCTTCTGGCCGATCGCCAGGCCCGCCCCGTGGGCGCGCCCGGCCAGCAGCCGGGCGAAGGCGGCGGCCTCCGCGCGGTCGAGCAGGCCGTCCGAGCGCAGATACGAGTCCAGGTTGTCCGCCTCGACGGCGTCGAATCCCCGGTCGGCGCAGCCGTCGATCCAGCCGCCGACGATGCCGGCCAGCCGCTCGCGGCGGTCCCCGGTGGAGATGTCCAGCAGCGGTTCCGCCCAGTCCTCGTCGATCACGGTCCCACCGTCCGCGTCGCGGAGCAGCAGGTCGGGATGGTTCTTCCGCCACCACGCCACGGCGTCCGGCTGGGTCTGGTACGCGTTGATGTAGCAGATGTTGTAGATGCCGGGGTCCGGATCCGGGGCCGCCGTACGGTCCCGGATGACCGTCCGCACCCCGTCGGGCGGGTCGTAGGCGCCGCCGAGCTGGTAGTCGAAGGGGTCCTTCGCCCGGGGCGGGCGTACCGCGTGACCGGTGGTGGCGGCGGGGTCCCCGGTCTTCGGGGGAGCGGCGCCGGAGCCGTCCGCCGAGTCGGAGGCGGCGCATCCGGAGAGCGCCAGAGCCAGTGCCAGTGCCGACGCGAGCAGTGGAGCCATGGACGGTCGGGCGGCGGGGGCGGACGGCAAGGCGGTGTCTCGATTCCGGAGCGGTACGGGCCTGAGGACTGCCCCGTCGTCTCTGGTGGGCGGGACAGCCCTCGGCAAGTTTCGCACCGGAGCCGGGGGCTGCCCGCCGCCGGGGCACGCGAGCCCGGCATGATCCGAACGAGAGGCCCTGGCCCCGGCTCACACCGTCAGCAGACTCGTTCTGGCTGCCCGGTCGACGGGCAGGAACGCGTCCGGCACCGGGTACTCGCCCAGGATGAAGCGCAGGACCGAGGCGTGCATCGCCTCGACGGGCGCGATCGTGGCCGCGGTCTCGATCTCCGAGGTGCTGTGCACGCTGTAGGTGGTCATCAGATAGGTCTGCGCGGCCTGTTCCTCCAGCTGCAACGCGAGCGTGGCGGCGTCGGCCGCGCTGGTGGCCCTGGCGAGCGTGGCGGTGATCTCCTTCTGGTCGGAGAGCGGCACATCCGTGAGGGCGGGCTTGCCCGCGCGGGTCAGTACGGTGTTCCACGCCCTGGCGTGTTCGGTGTGCTGCGCCTTCGCCCGGGTGAGGAAGCTCGTCAGCGCGCGCGGTACGGTCCCGAGCCTGCCCGCCCTGGCCGCGTCCAGCGCCGATGTATAGACGCCCACGGCCTGGTTCTCCAGGGCGACCGCCAGCGCGACCGTCCGCAGATCGCCGGGGTAGGCGACCCGGTGCGCGATCACGCTGGCCTGGTCGACGGGCGACCGCGAGGACAGGTCCTTCTCGCCGGAGCAGGCCGCCAGCAGGAGCGTGGCCCCCGCGCCTCCCGCACCCCGCAGGAACCCTCGGCGGCCGGGGCCGCGTGCCCCGGTCTCGTCGGCGGAACCGGCTTGGGGCAGTTCCCTGCCGCCCCCTTCGGGCGCGGCGTTCACCGCGCGGCCCCTTCGGAGTTCGGCGAGGCGTTGCCGGTCGGGTAGAAGGTGTGCGGGAATCCGGCCGTCCCGGCGGCGGCGGGCAGCGCGGCGGCGTCCGTCGGAATCCCGATCAGATCACTGTCGCCCGAGCCGAGCAGCGACTGAACGGTCAGCAGCGTGGCGCAGTGCTGGGCCTCGACCGGGGCGACGGAGGCGAAGAGCCGGCGCAGTCGCGCGGTGCCGGCCCCGCCCACGTTCTTGGTGTACGTCTGCGCGGCCACGTCCTCCAGCGAGAGGGCGAGCGCGATCACGTCCTCGGGGGTCCTGGCGGCCGGCAGCTCCCGCTGGACGACGGCCGCGTATTTCGGGTCGGTCCCGGTCTGCGGCTGCCCGCCCGCCTGGACGGCGGCCGTGTTGAACGCCTTGGCGTGTTCCTCGTGGTGCCGGGTGGTGGTGGCGATGAACTCCTGGAGCGTCGCGTTGCCGTCCTTGATGAACGGCAGCGCGGCGGCGGTGCGGTAGACGCTCACCGCGAGGTTCTCCAAGGACGCCGCGGTCCGCAGCGCCATGATGTCGTCCCGCGTCGTGGGTTCCAGCGGCCGGGTGTCGATGTGCTCCGAGCCCATCACGCCCCCTCTTTCCTCGGCGCCCGCACCACCGCGGGTACGCGCTCTGTCTCCGACACATTCGCGACGCGGGCGCCGCCGAATTGTGGGACATCCCCGACAGTCCGGGCTGTTTCACCTCTTCGGCGCAATACGCGACTGCCCCGTCGCCGTACCCGGCGACGGGGCAGTGCCGGAGCCGGGCTCCGGCCGTGTTTCCGCGTACCGCTACTCCTTGACCGCGCCCGAATTGGCGCCGTTGACGAAGTAGCGCTGGAAGCAGAAGAACAGCGCGGCCACCGGCAGCGTGGAGAGCAGCGCGGCCGCCAGCTTCAGCGGATACTGCGTGCCGCCGCCGAGACCGCCCGAGACGAAGCGGGCCAGACCCGTGGTGAGCGTCTCGTACTGACCGGACTGGGTGGCGACCAGGAAATGCGTGAACTCGTTCCACGATCCCTGGAACGACAGGATCGTCAGCGTGATCAGCGCGGGCCTGGCCATCGGCAGGACGACGGACCAGAAGATCCGGAACACCCCCGCACCGTCGACCCGCGCGGCCTCCTCGACCTCGCGCGGCACCGACTCGAAGAACTGCTTCATGATGAAGATGCCCGCCGCGTCCACCAGCAGCGGCAGGATCATGCCGGTGTACGTGTCGAAGATCCCGAAGGTGTTGAGCACCAGGAACTTCGGGATGAGCAGGGCCACTCCGGGCACCGCCATCACGGCGAGCACGAAGCCGAACAGCACCGAGCGGCCACGGAAGCGCAGCCGCGCCAGCGCGTACCCGGCCATCGAGTCGAACAGCACCCGGCCCGCGGTCACGATCACCGCGACCAGCGCCGAATTGGAGAGCCAGCGCAGGAACGGCACACCGTCCGCCGACTCGCTCAGCCCGAACAGCCGCTGGTAGGCGGCTGTCGTGGGAGTGGTCGGCAGCAGGGAGAGCGGATGCGCCGCCGCGTCCGGGTCCGTCTTGAAACCGGTCACCAACTGGAGGAGGAACGGCAGCAGATAGAGCAGCGCCACCCCCACCACCAGCGCGTACCCCAGCACCCGCAGCGGGACCGGGAACCGTCCGAGGACCGGCGGGCGGGCCGGGTTGCGGGCGGCGCGCCGGAGCCGGGCCCGCTCGACCCGGTCGCGTACGGCCGTAGCACCGGCGCTCATCGCTTCCTCCCCTTACGTGCGCCGCGCTCCCGCAGGGCCCAGCGCTGGAACGCGGTCAGACAGAGGATCAGGGCGAGCAGCACGAACGCGATCGCCGAGCCCTGCCCGAAGTCCGCGTTGTCGAAGCCCGCGGAGTACGACAGGAACGCGGGCGTGAGCGTCGTATTGCCCGGGGCGCCCTGGCCCATCACATACACCTGGTCGAAGACCTGCCAGGTGGAGATCAGTCCCAGGGTGAGCACCAGGAACAGCACGGGACGCAGCGCGGGAAGCGTCACGTACCGCAGCAGCTGACGGCGGTTGACCCCTTCCAGCGCGGCCGACTCCTCCAGCTCCCGGGGGATGTCCTGGAGCGCCGCGAGGAAGATCAGCATGAAGGTGCCGGAGGTCGTCCAGACGGCCAGCAGGATGATCGTGCACATCGCGATCGAGGGGCCGGACAGCCACTCGAACCACGAGAGCCCCATGAAGGAGTGGTCCGCCAGCATCCCGGAGGGCCGTTCGGGATCGACGATCCCGAGGCCGCCCAGGACCAGGGAGAGCACCCCGCGCGGGTCCGCGAACCAGTTCGGTCCCTTCACGCCGATCCACGACAGCAGGGAGTTGACGGCCCCGCTGCCCTGGAAGAGGAAGAGGAAGACCGTGGAGACGGCGATGGAGCTGGTGACCGACGGGAAGAAGAAGGTCGTACGCAGCGCGCCACGCGCCCGCAGCAGCTTCTGGTTGACGATCAGGGCCAGGCCCAGCGCCAGCCCGGTCTGCAGGGGCACCGTCAGCAGGACGTAATAGGCGTTGTTGCGCAGGGCGGTCGCGAAGAGGGTGCGGTCGAGACCGTCCTGCGTGAACAGCGTCCGGTAGTTGTCCAGGCCCACGAAGTCGGCCTCGCCGCTGAACGGGTTGGACTGTCCGTCCCAGTTCAGCAGGCTCACCCACAGCGCCATGAGGATGGGCAGGACCAGGAAGAGTCCGAGGACCAGCACCATGGGGCTGACGAACAGCCAGCCCCAGGTGCCTTCCCGGCGCTGGTCCCCGCGACGGCCCGCGCGCGGGGCGCGGGCACGGGCCGTCGCGGTCGTACCGGTCACGCCGGGCGTGTCAGGTTCGCCCGGTGTGCCGGTCGATCGGTGTGCGCGGGGCGCGCGCACGGTACGGAGGGGCATGGGGCTCAGTTGCCCTTCGCGATCGCCTGTTCGCCGTTGCGCTGGAGGTCGGCGAGGATCTTCTTCGGGTCGGCGGTGCGCAGCGACTGGAGGTCGGTGTTGAACTGGCTCAGCACCTTGTCGAAGCCGGCGATCGTGACCGGGCCCTGCGCGTACGCGCTGCCGTCCACCCAGGCCTTGGCCTGCGGGGTCTTCTCGGCGTACGTCGTGAGCGCGCTCGTCCGCGACGGCATGACACCGAACGCGTCGGCGAAGGCGAGCTGCTGGTCGGCGGAGCTCAGGTGCTTGACGAGGTCGACGCTCGCGGCCTGGTGGGTGCTGTCGGCGGCGACGCCCCAGCAGGTGCTGAAGGCGAGTGTGCCCTCGCCCTTCGGACCCGCGGGCAGCGGGGCGACGGCGTACTTCACGTCCGGGTAGTCGAGCTTCATGCCGCCGTCGAGCCAGTTGCCCTCGATGGTCATCGCGGCCTTGCCCTTGCCGAGCGCCTCGCCGCCCCAGCTGGTGTCCACCTGCTTGGCGAACTTCATCGAGCCCGACTTCAGCATCGACTGGACGAAGGCGAGACCCTCGGCGTTCTCCGGGGTGTCGGCGGTCATCTTCTTCTGGTCCGCGTCGGTGAGCCAGCCGCCCGCCTGCTTCATGAAGACCCCGAGGCGCTGGTACTCGTCGCTGGTCACCAGGCCGGTGACGCCATTGGTGGTGAGCTTGTCCGCGACGCTCTGAAGCTCCTTCCAGGTCTTCGGGTAGTCCTTCTCCGTCAGCCCGGCCTTCTTCCACAGGTCGGAGTTGATGGCGAGACCGAGGGTGGAGGTGTCCTTGGGCACGCAGACCTGCTTGCCCTCGTACGAGAACGACGAGAGCAGCTGCTCGGAGAAGTCCGAGGCGTCGGATATCTGGTCGCCGTACGCGTAGAGCGAGCCGCCCTTGGCGTAGTTCGCGAACTGGTCGGAGTTGACGTAGAAGACGTCCGGCGGCTTGTGCCCGGCGAAGGCCTGCGCCAGCTGCTGGTTCATGTCCTTGGCGACCTCGACGGTCACCGTGTTGCCGGACTTCTTCGCGTACGAGGCGGCCGCGGCCTTCACCGCCTGGGTCTCGGCGTCACCCGAGGTGGCGATGAGGACGGTCAGCTTCTGCTTCTCGGCCTTGTCCTGTGCCTGGTCCTTGCCACTGTCGAAGTTGGACGAGCAGCCGGTGGCGGCCAGGAGCGCCGCGCAGGTGACGAGTGCGGCGGCGGCGGCCGTGCGGGTGACCATGAATTCCTCCAGAAGTAATGGGAACGAGCGACTCAGCAGCCCGGGAAGGGCGTGCTGTGCGGGAATGGCCCGGGAGCGTTCTTCGCCCCGGGCGGTGGCGGCGCGGTCAGCTTCCCGGGGCGGGTGTGCTGTCGCGGACGACAAGGGACGGCTCGAGCAGGACACGCTCGGGCGGGGCACCGGGCTCCGCGATCCGGGCGAGCAGCAGGCGTACGCACTCGTGGCCCGCGGCTTCCAGCGGCTGGGCGACGGTGGACAGGCCGGGGGAGAGCAGGGCCGCGGTGGGAGAGTCGTCGAAGCCGATGACGGCGACGTCCTTGCCCGGCGCGGCGTTCCGTTCGCGCAGCGCCTGGTAGCAGCCCATGGCGAGCATGTCACTGGCGGCGATCACGGCAGTGGCCCCCGTGTCGAGCAGCGGTGCCACGGCGGCCCGCGCCGAGGAGGTGTCGTCGAGGCTCTGCGCGCGCCGGCCGCGTACCGGCAGACCGTGCCGGCGCATGGCGCGCTGCCAGCCCTCGGCCCGGTCGTCACCGACACCGGAGCCGCGCGGCCAGCCGAGGAACGCGATTCTGCGATGCCCCAGGGCCACCAGGTGCTCGACCGCGGCGTCCGTGCCCGAGGCGCCGTCGACATCCGCCCAGTCGCCTATCTGCCGGCCCGACCACATCCGTCCGAAGCCCACGAACGGTATGCCGCGCTTGGCCAGCCAGGTCTGACGGGGGTCGCCGCGGTCGGTGCCGCTGAGCACGAAGCCGTCGACGCTGTGCAGATCGATCAGCTCCTCGTGCCCGTCCAGACTGGCGTTGCCGGGCGGCGAGGCGAACAGCAGGATCCGGTAGCCCGCCTCGTCGGCCGCCTGGGACAGCGCGTGCAGGAAGCGGTCCATCACCGGCGCCGAGTTGCCCGGCGCGGGACGTATGCCGTAGCCGATGAGCTTGCTGGAGCGGGTGCGCAGCGTCTGCGCCGCCCGGTGCGGGCGGTACCCCATCTCGTCGATGGTGCGCTGGACCCGCTCCAACGTCTCGGAGCGCAACAGTTCGGGCGAATTCAGGGCATTTGACACCGTCTGCGGAGAGACCCCGGCACGCCGCGCGACCATGGCCAGGGTCACTGGACCGGCCTTGGGCGAAGGCGCGTTGGGGGAGCGGGGCATGACGGTCTCCGGAACGGTTTGTGCGAAACGACGAGTTGATTGGAGCGTTCAAATGCCATTGTCAACGAGCTGAAGTCGTCGTTAGGGTTCTTGGAACGCTCCAATGACTGAGAGGTTCTGCTCTGTTGTCCACCACTGTCAAGACCCACGACACTATGAACTCCGTCGCAGCGGCGGTCCCCTCGGCCGAGGGCCTCCAGCCGTTCCTGCACGACGCCTGTGTGACGCTGTACGCGCCGAGCTTCGTGATCTCCCACGCGGACGGGCAGATCGGCGGTGGCGCCGAAGGCTTCTACCACGGCGACAGCAGAGCGCTGGCCCGGCTGACCGTCGAGGCCGGCGGGATCGCGATCGCGCCGGTGCGCGGAGCCTTCGACGGTGCGGACCGGGCGGCCTTCCGCGGAGTGCTGCGCGGCCTCGGCGAGGAGACCCCCGACCCGGCGGTCACCCTGCACCGCCGCCGTCGCGTCACCCCCGGACGGCTGGAGGAGACCCTCGAAGTCTCCAACGCGGGAGGGCAGAACGTCCGCCTCCGGCTGATCGTCACCGCCGCCACCGACCTCGCCGCGATGGAGCGCGTCAAGACCGGGCACGCGCTGAGCCCGGTTCCCGCGACCGCCACCGCCGACGGACTCGACTGGTCCAAGGAGGCGTTCGCCGTACGCCTCACCTCCACCCCGGCGCCCGCCGCCGTCGACCCGGCGTCCGGACGGCTGGAGTACGACATCGAGCTGGCGCCCGGAGCGGTCTGGACCGCCGTTCTGCACTGTGACGCCGCTCACGAGGACGGCGACCAGTTCCCCGCCCCCACGGCGGACAGCGTCCCCTGGCGCACCCCGGTGCTGCGCAGCGCCGACCGGCGCTTCGACCACTGGCTCGGCCAGTCGGCCGCCGACCTCGACCGGCTGCGCCTCACCGACCCCGAGGCGCCCGCCGACCAGTTCCTGGCCGCCGGAGCCCCCTGGTTCCTCACGCTGTTCGGCCGCGACTCCCTGTGGGCGGCCCGGATGCTGCTGCCGCTGGGCACCGGACTCGCCGCCGGTACGCTGCGTACGCTCGCGCGCCGCCAGGGCGTCAGGACGGACCAGGACACCGAGGAGCAGCCCGGCAAGATCCTGCACGAGGTGCGCCGCGGGAGCCAGGACTTCAACGAGGGCTTCTCGCTGCCGCCGTCCTACTACGGCACGGTCGACGCCACCCCGCTGTGGATCACGCTGCTGCACGACTCCTGGCGCTGGGGGCTCGCCCCCGACCAGGTCGAACAGCTGCTGCCGCACGCCGAGGCCGCCCTCGCGTGGATGCGTGACCACGGCGACGCCGACGGAGACGGCTTCCTGAAGTACATCGACCACACGGGACGCGGTCTGGCCAACCAGGGCTGGAAGGACTCCGGCGACTCCATCCGGCACCGCGACGGACGCCTCGCCACCTCTCCGATAGCGCTGTGCGAGGTCCAGGCGTACGCGTACGAGGCGGCCCGCGGCGGCGCCGCGCTGCTGCGCGCCTTCGGCCGGCCCGGCGCCGACCAGTGGGAGGAGTGGGCCGAGCGGCTGTCCGACCGGTTCCGCAGCCACTTCTGGGTGGAGGACGAGCGCGGTGCCTACCCGGCCGTCGCCCTCGACCGGGACAAGCGGCCGGTGGACTCGGTCACCTCGGGCTTCGGCCATCTGCTGGGCACGGGCCTGCTCAACCACGAGGAGAGCGCCCTGCTGGCCGCCCGGCTCAGCGCGCCCGACCTCGACTCGGGCCATGGGCTGCGCACCCTGAGCAGCGACTCCGTGGGCTTCAACCCGTACGGCTACCACATCGGTTCCATCTGGCCGCACGACACCGCGATCGCGGTGCACGGGCTGACCAGGGCCGGGTTCCCGGACGCCGCTGCGGGGCTCGCCGCGGGGCTGCTGACCGCCTCCGCGGGCTTCGACGCCCGGCTGCCCGAGCTGTTCGCCGGCCATGGTTCGGCGACCGACCCGGTGCCCTCGCCCTATCCGGCGTCGTGCCGGCCGCAGGCGTGGGCGGCGGCCTCGTCCGTCATGGTCCTCCAGTCCGCGCTGGGGCTCTCGGCCGATGTCCCCGGCGGCACCCTGACCGTCGCGCCCGCGTTCGCCGAGGCGTACCGGCCGCTGAAGGTGGAGGGTCTCGACGTCGCGGGCGGGCGCCTGGACATCTCGGTGGCGGCCGACGGTACGGCGCACATCGAGGCGCCGGCGGGCCTGGAGGTGAAGAGGGAGTCCGTGACGCCCCGTTGATGCCCTGGGTGCGTGGTGTGAGGATGGGACCCCGGCGAGGCGGACTCGCTGTCGTGGGGGCGGGGTCCCGTCGGCGGCTCCGGCCGTGCTCCGGCGGCGTTCCGGTGGTGCGTCGGCGGCGGTTCGGCGGTGCTCCGGTGGTGCGTCGGAGGCTTTCCGGCGGTACTTCGGTGGCGGTTTCCGGTCACGGGCGGCGAAGCCGGTCCGCTTCCGGACCGTGTCGCCGTCGGACCGTGTCGCCGTCGGGCCGTGTCGCTGTTGGGCCGAACGGGTGAGGCGCGGGAGGATGGCCGAATGCAGACACAGTGCACGGGCGGAGTGGTCCGATGAGCCGCTACGGCAGGTACGACGGCTACGACGCCACCGATGAGCAGTGGGAGGGCCTGGCCCAGGTCGTTCCGCTGCGCGGACGCGACGAATGGCCCTCACGGGTCGATCACCGCACCGTCCCCCAGGACTTCACGGCGGAGAACCGGCGCTTCATCGTGCTGCGGGTGCAGGTGTTCGGAGACGCGCGGGAGGTCGCCGACCATCTGATCGCGCGGATTCCGGTGCTGCTGGACCTGACCGGCGCGGAGCCCGATGTGGCCAAACGCATCCTGGACTTCAGCAGCGGAGTCGTCTTCGGGCTCGGCAGCGGGATGCACCGGGTCGACAAGAACGTCTTCCTGCTGGCCCCCATCGGCACGGAGGTCGAGGGGATCGCGGAGGACGTCGTCCCCCGATCGTAGGAAGGTGGCCGAGGCGTAACGGTTCGGCAGCTTTTGGGCCGCATACGGTCCGGCCATGGAAGCAACCCGCGCGCGTCCCACCATCACCGAACTGCGGCTCTCCGCCTTCACCTCGCACCGCGGAGCGGCTTTTCCCCTGGGCCCCATGACCCTGTTCACCGGAGCGAGCGGCAGCGGGAAGTCCACGGCGCTGCGCGCCTACGAGGCGCTCGCCAGGCTCGGCGCCGGCGTACCCCTCGCCGCGGTCTTCCCCGATCCGGTCGCCTGTGTTCCGGAACGGGCCGCGCCCGACGCCCAGGGGCGGCGCGGCTTCCGGATCGGCTGCACCGTCGACGGCCCGGTCGGTCCCGTACGGCTCGATCTCGCCGTCCAGGCCGAGCCCGAACTCCGTATCGTCGGCGAACGGCTGACCGGCCGCGGGCAGACCCTGCTCACCACGGCGCTGCGCGATCCGGGGCGGCCCACGGTCCAGGCGGCCTGGCACACGGCCGGCGCCGTACCGGTGACCCGGGCCCCGCTGCCCGACGACCGGCTGGGCACGGCGCTGCTCCCGCTGCGGGTGGGAGGCCGCACGGCGGGTGAGTCGCTCGTGCTCGCCGCCGCGGAACAGACCGTGCTGGCCCTGCGGTCCGTGTTCGTCTGCGATCCGCAGCCCCAGCTCATGCGGCTTCCGGTGGCCGCCGGAATGGGGCGGCTGCGCCGTGGCTGCGAGAATCTGGCGGCGGTCCTCGACCGGACGCTGGACCGCTCGCGTGACGGCTGCGCCCGCAGGCGGGCCCGGCTGGCCGCGGCGGCGCGGGCCGGATGCGCGGGGCCGGTGACCGAACTCGCCGTCGAGCGGCTCGCCGACGGCACGGTACGCGCGCTGCTCGCCCGTGACGCCTCGGGTGTCAGGGCGGCCACTCCCGTCGGCCGGCTCGGCGAGGGCGAGCTGAGATATCTGGCGCTCGCGCTCGTACTGCTCACCGGTCCTGGCGTACTGGCCGTGGACCAGGCGTCCGAGGTGCCCCTGGCGCTGCGGTCGCTCACCGTCCTCGCGGACGGATTCGACCGGAGCCTGGACCGGCGGCAGGCGGGCGAACTGCTCTCACTGGCCTCTTCGGTCTGCGCGGAGGGGAGGATCGGTCTGGTCGGGGCGGTCGGTGACGCCTCCTGCGCGCGGGGGGCCGCCGGGGTGACGGTGGTAGACCTGGACCCGTGACGGAACTCGATGTAGCGGAAATGCGGCGCAGACTGGCGCGGTTCGCGGCGGCGCGCGACTGGGAGCAGTACCACACCCCCAAGAATCTGGCGGCGGCGCTGAGCGTCGAGGCGTCGGAACTGCTGGAGATCTTCCAGTGGTTGACGCCCGAGCAGTCGGCGCGGGTGATGGAGGATCCGGAGACGGCCCACCGGGTCACGGACGAGGTCGCTGATGTGCTCGCCTATCTGCTCCAGTTCTGCGAGGCGCTGGGGATCGACCCGCTCGCGGCGCTCGCCGCCAAGATGGACCGGAATGAGGTCCGCTTCCCGCCCAAGCGACCGACAGATGCCCGCGATTCGCCCTGATCGTCACTCTACGGAGTGGGCAAGTTATGCACAACGAGCCTGCTGTCCAGAGATTTCCCCATTGCTCTGGCCTTTCCGTCGCCAATCCCTCACTCTGGGTAGTGGAGTTGCGTGGGCAGGATTGTCGTACGAACGGGGGCTGCGGATGGATGCGGAACGGCTCATCGGAGTGAGCCGGCATGCCCTGGCCGGGAGCACGGACGAATGGGATGTCCTCGCCGAGGCGTGGCAGGCGCAGAGCCTCGCCCGGGCGATCGGCGTCCAGTTGGCGCTGAACGGACCGAAGGAGCTGAAGAGCGAGGCGCGGGAGCTGGCCGAGGGGGGCGGGCGCGACTGCGGATTCCCGGACGTACCGGACGCACCGAACGGGCTGGACGGGCCGGAGGGATCGTTCGGGCCGTACGGATCGGAGGGACCGTACGGGCCGGTCGACTGGCCGCCGGACGGCTTCCCGGACCGTCCGGGGCCGCGCATCGGCCGGATACGGGCCGGACAGCTCTCCGGGGTGGCCGACATCCGGGCGGCCCTGACCGGACTCGGCGCACTGCTGGGGGAGGTCGGGATCGCGCTGGTGGCGGTGGCGTGTGCCACGGACGAGGAGGGGCTGTACTGGCAGTGCATCGACGCGATCGACGCGGCCGACGAGTCCAACGACCGCGTGGGCGTGATGCTGCGCCTGCTCGTGGCGCGGGACCGCGCGCGGGAGCGGGAGTGGGCGCGCCAGCGCGAGGAGCGGCAGCTCGGGCTGGAGTGGCAGCGGCAGAGGGAGCGGGAGCGGGGCCGGGAGAGGGAGAAGGAGCGGGATCGGGAGAGCAGGATCGGCGGGGACGGCAGAGGGGAGCCCTGCCCGAAGGTGCAGGATGGAGGGCATGGATCTTCGAAT
>NZ_PHRF01000171.1 GCF_004151105.1 Streptomyces sp. L-9-10 | reverse complement strand
CGTGGAACCGGCGATGCTCCGGGCGGTCGCGGTGATCCGCTGGAGCGGCGCCAGCATCCGCCCCGCCACGAACCAGCCCAGGACCACCGCGATCACCAGCAGGACGAGGAGGGCCACGGCGCTGAAGATCAGCAACGCGTCGAGGAAGTCGGCTTTGGACGCGACCTCGAACGTGGTGATGCCCGACCTCGTCGGCCGGGCCTCTGACGCGCCTGTGCCGGACGCGCCGTCGGCTTCCGCGGCGGCGTCCGCGGGGGCGCTGGATTCGGCGCGCGCCTCCGCACCGGCATCCGTGGCGGTACTGGGTGCGGCGCCCGCCTCTCCGGCGGCATCCGCAGGAGCACTGGGTACGGCGCCCGCGACCGCACCGGCAGTGGGTACGGCGCTCGCCTCAGCACCCGCACCCGCACCCGTGCCAGCACCCGTGCCGGCACTGGGTGCGGCGCCCGCCGCGCTGTCAGCACTCGTACCGTCACTGGGTACGGCACGGTCGTCCGTACCGGCACCCGGACCGGACAGGACCGGGACCCTCACGAGGTTCGGGGCGTAGGTCGGCCCGTAGTTCATGAACAGATACAGCAGGCCGATCATGGCCACACCGGCCGCCGCGAAGAGCCCGGCGTAGGTGAGGGTCAGCCGGGTGCGGATGGTGAGCCGGCTCCGGAGAGTACTCGCGGGGCCGGTGGTCACGGGGCCGGTGCTCACAGGGCCGGTGCTCACGGGGCCGGTGCCAGGTAGTAGCCGACTCCGGTCATCGTGTGCAGCAGGGCCGGTTCACCCAGCTTGCGGCGCAGGGTGGAGACGGTGACGCGTA
>NZ_PHRF01000170.1 GCF_004151105.1 Streptomyces sp. L-9-10 | reverse complement strand
TGGTGCCGCCCGACGCGAGGATCGCTTCGCCCGCCGCCCGTTTGGCGAGCGCCCAGAGGCCCACCGGATCGTCGCCCTGTGCGCAGAGCACGGTGAAGCGCCCGCGCCCTCGCGTTCGTCCGTGTCCGAGCCCGCCCCCGGGCCCGCCCCGGGCAGTGCCCCGGCATCGCGGAGCTGGGAAGCCGCATGGAGCCTCAACCAGTCCCGCCGCCTCGCCCGTCCCGCCGCCCAGGATCCCGGCGGAGAACTCCGGCGCGCCTCGACGGAGCTTCCCGGCCCGGCCGCACCGCCGCGGACGGGCGCGCCCCGCGCCCCGCGCGCCGGCCGCCCGGCCGGACGGGACGTGGCACCGTCCCGGGAGGCCGACCCAGTGGGCGTGCCCACCACCGCTGCCCCCGCGTACACCGGCGGCTCCGGCACCACCGGTGCGCACACCCCCTCCGACGACGACGGCGGACGACCGGACGACGCGTCGGCCGACCGGACGGCGGCCCCGGCCCCGGCGCCCACCGGACCCGCGCCCGCGCCCGCGGCCATGTCCGCGTCCGCCACCGCGGTCGGGTTTGTGCCCGCGTCCGCCGCCGGGCCGTCGACCACGTCGACGTCCACGTTCGGCCCCGCTGCCACGGCGGGGTCCCCTTCCGGGACGGGGTCCGACCCCACGCCCGACCCCGAGCCCGACCCCGAGCCCGGAGCGGGAGCCCCCTACGGAGCGGGCTCCGACTCCGGGACGGACTCGGACTCCGGGGCGGACTCCGACACCGGGGCCGAACCCGCCTGGGGGATACGCGCCCCTGCCGGGGCGCGGTCCACGGCGAGGGGGGAAACCGTGCCCGCGACGGAGCCCGCCCGGCGGATGGAGACCGAGACCTCGCCCGCGACGGAGTCCCTGACCGAGGCGATGTCCCTGCCCGAGACGGTGTCCCTGCCCGGATACGCGTCCGCCCCCGGGGCGGAGCACGTTCCGGCGGTGGGGAGCGCACCCGGGGCGGAGTCCGCCTTGAGCATGGAGCCCCTGCCCGGGGCGGAGTCCGCCCCAAAGGCGCACACCGTGCCCGAACCGGGGCCGTCGGCCGACGCCGGACCGGTCCCACCGGCCAGGAGCCGGCCCGGCGCCGTCCGGCAGCCGGGCGCCGGAACCGGCTCCGCCCTGCCGTGGAGCACGGAGAGCGGCACCATGCCGTCGTCGACCGGCGCCCTGTCGCCCACCGTCCGGCCGGAACCACCGGTCCGGGCCGCCGGACACCGGGCCACCGGGCACCGGGCCACCGGGCATCAGGCCGCCGGGCACCGGACGGCCGGAGCCGCCGCCCCGCCGTCCCCCCGTCCGGAAGGACCGGCCCTGGTGCACCGGGGACCCGGTGCGCACGCCGGTGCGCTGCCGCCACCGCACCCTGCCGGATGGAGCGCCGCACACCGGGCGTCCGCTCCTCGGCCCGGTGCCGCTCCGGCGGCCGGGCCCGGGGACTTCCACGAGGTCGCCGTGCCCGGCGCGATGGCGCCCGCGATCGTGTCCGAGGCCGCCGCCCCACCACCGGCACCGCACTCCGGGGCGGGCGCGCCCGGCTTCCGCGCACCCGGGCCCACCGTCTCCGGCGCGCCCGCCGCCGGGGAGAGCGTGCCTCCGGTGGCGGCACCCGTGACGGTCTCCTCCAAAGGGAGCGCCGACGGACCCGCACTGCCCTCGACAGCCGTAGCCGCGGCGACCGTTCACCAGCCCGCCGCATCCGGGGCAGGCGCTCCCGGCCGCCCGGTGGCGGCCCCCGCCACGACCGGGGCCGAGGCCGTCGCGACCGGGGCGGCGGCCACGTCCCCGGCCGACATCCTCCCGCCCACCGGACGGGAGGCGCCCACCCCGGCCCTCCCGCCGTCCTCGCCGGGAGCGGCACCGGAGGCGGCTCCGTTTCCGGCCGGGGCGCCGGTGTCCGCGGCGGAGGCGACCGACGCCCCGCCCCGGCCGGCGCTGCGCCTGGTGCACTCGGCCGCGACGGCGGCGTCCGGCGAACCGGCGGGCGCGCTGTACGTGGTCCCGCAGCACCGTCCGACGGGCGGCCCCCCGGCACATCCGGCCACCGACGAACGGGAGGCGGCGGCCGGGGCGCCCCGGCTGGCCGCCGGGGCCGAGACGCTGGTGTCCCTCGGGTCGCTCGTGGACATCCGTGCGGCGGCCAGCCGGCCCGGCGGCCCCGCCCCGGGACTCCACCACGTACGTCGGCCGGTCCACGGCGACGGCACTCCGGGCGGCCCCGACCGGGCCCCGGTGGCGACGGCGGTGGAGGGCGGAGGGGCGGACGTCCCACCGATGCCCCCGCCGCCGTCCCCGGAGCCGTTCCCGTCCGCGTACCCGGGGGCGTCGGCACCGTCCTTCCCGCCGTTCTCCGGCGGGCCGGGGGGCAGCGGGCCCGGCGACGGCGGGTCCTGGGGCCTACCGCCCGGAGGGACCGGCGGGCAGTCGCCCGGGGACGCGTCGGCTCTGCACTGGAACGTGCTGTCCGCCCTCGACCACCCGGCGGTCCTGGACGCGCTGGCCCATCGGCTGCACGACCGCATCCTCACGCACGTGCGCCGGGAGCTCGTGGTGGAGCGCGAGCGCCAGGGAGTGCTGTCGCCCCGCTGGTGACCGCCCTCCCCGTGCGCCGGACGAGACACATCCTCGGAAAGGTTGGGAAAATGAACGCAGGCCAGTTCGCCAAGGGCCTGAACAAGAGCGCCGACGCGTTCTTCGGATCCGTGAGCATGGCGCACAGCTTCACCGTGGCCATCGACCGGAGCCGGTACGAACTCGGTGACTGGGCAGGCGCGTCGGGGCTCAACGTCACCTGGCAGATGAGCGAGTACCGGGCGGGCGACCGCTGGAACCACCCGCTCATCTACCCGGGCGTCCCGAAGTATCAGAACATCAAGCTCTCCCGGGCCGCGTGCGCGGACTCCCAGGTGGTCCAGGAGTGGCTCACCGAGACCTCCCTGCGGAACGAGCCGCTGACCGGCGCGATCGCCCTCGTGAACTGGCTGGGGGCGCGCACGGTCACCTGGGAACTCCGGGAGTTCTTCCCGGTCTCCTGGGGCATCGGCGAGTTCAACGCCGGCCAGGGAAAAGTGGCCATGGAGACCCTGGAACTCGTGCACACCGGGTTCCTGAGCGACGACTTCGCGCCCGGCAGGCCCGGCCCGATGCCGGGACCGGGGATGCCCCGGATGTACTGAGCGGACGCCTCTCCGCGACCCCTTGTTCCGCCCCCCGCCCCCGCCCCCCGGGACCCCGGACCAACCGCCCCCCCCGCCCGACACCGGCCGTGCGCGCCCGTCCGCGCCGCCCGCCCGGACCGATCCGCCCGCGGTGCCCCAAGGAGCCGACATGACACAGAAGTTGCCGGGCATGGCCTGGTCCCACCCCGGCCAGGCCATGGGGCAGCTGCCGCATATGGCGGGCGCCGTGCTCGACCAGCGAGCGCCCCGGCAGCCGGCCCGCTACCCGAGCGCCGGCATGGCCATGCGGTTCCACGTCACGCTGGACGAATGGGGGACGGACCTCGGGCTGTGGGCGTCCTGCCGGGGTCTTCAGGTGCGGTTCGCGTCCAAGGAGATCAGCGAGGGCGGCCAGTACTTCGACACCGCGCTGCTGCCCGACCGGCTGGACTACAGCACCGTCACCCTGGAACGGGTGATGACCCAGGAGGACTCGCCCCAACTCCAGTCGTGGCTGGCCCGGGTGGCGGCGGGCTGGGTCGGCAACGAGTACGACGGCGGCCTGGAGGAGTACGAGGGACAGACCCTGACCATCAGGCTGTTCGACGCCCAGGGGCGCGTGGTCACCAGCTGGGTGCTCCAGAACGCCTACCCCAAGGAGTGGGTGGGGCCCGACCTCAGCGCCCAGAGCACCTCCGTGGCGATCGAGCGGATCTCCTTCGAGCACGGCGGGTTCCTCCAGTCCGCCCCCGGCCAGGGCGCGGCGGGGGTGGCCCGGTGACCGGTGTGACGGGCGGCGGCTCGCTCCAGCGCGTCGTCACCAGGGCGCAACTGCGGAGCAGGCACGAGACGGTCGTCTTCCAGTTCAACCCGACCGAGATCAGCATCTCGCACAACGCCGAGGGGCTCGCGGACCCCATCGGGCCGCAGGACAAGGAGGACGCCCGAGCCTTCGTGCACTCCATCGCCACCCGCGGGTCGACGCGGCTGGTGGTCTCCTCACTGGTGTTCACCGGCGAGCGCTGCCAGACGATCGTGGCCACCCTTATGGACTGGGTCGCCGAGCGCCCGCCGCCCGGCGGCAAGGGCAAGGGGCGCAGGGAGCCGCTGAGGTTCGAGTGGGGCGCCGCCGACCGGGGCTTCGACTACTCCGTGGAGCTCATGCGGTTCGACTGCACCTACACCCGCTTCAGCCGGGGCGGCCGTCCCATCCGCGCGGAACTGCGCAACCTGACCCTCCATGTGCTCGGTCACGGGGCCGGTGACGCGGCGGAGCGGGGCGGGCACGTCAATCCGGCCATCGGAGCGCAGCGCGGGAACAGGCGCCCCGCCGGCCTGCCCGACGACGCCGCGCTCGGCCCCAACACCGATCCCGGCCGCGCCTGGGTGAAGGGACGGTTCTGATGACCGACGCGACGACCGGCGCTCCGCCGCCGCCCACGGCGGCCACCGTCCGGGTCGGCGGAGCCGCCGCGCGGGCGCTGCCGGACGACCTCCAGGCCCGCGTCCTGCGAGCGGTGGTGGACAGCCGCACACATCTGCCGGCCATGGTCGAGATCACCTTCCGCGACGACGACGCCGACATCCTCGACCGGACCGGCATCACCTTCGGCAGCCGGATCGAGGTGTGGACGGACGCCGGCGAGAGCGGTGAGCCGGCCCTCGTCGGGGCCGGCGAGGTCACCGCCGTCGAAGGGGAGTACGTCGACCTGTCGATGATCACCGTCGTACGCGCCTACGACGCCGGGCACCGGCTCCAGCGCCGCTCCCGGGTGCGGACCTTCGAGAACGCGACGGACTCCGACATCGCCCGCCGGGTCGCCCGGGAGGCCGGGCTGCGCGTGGGCCGGGTGGAGCCGACCCGCACCTCGCACCGGCACATCGGCCAACTGAACCAGACCGACTGGGACTTCCTGACCTGGCGCTGCCAGGAGATCGGCTACGAGTTCGGCGTCGCCGAGGACGGCTTCTTCTTCCGGCCCGTCGCCGGGGCGCGGGACACCCCCATCCCGCTCGAACTCCAGCGCGACCTGTGGACCTTCCGGCCCCGGGTCACCGCGGGCAACATGGCGCCCGAGGTGGAACTGAGGGCGTGGGACCCGCTGGAGGCGCGCGTCGTCTCCACCACGGTGGACACCGCCGCGCACACCGCCGACCTGGACGGGACGACCGTCTCCGAGGCCGTCCGCGGCGCCGCCGGCTCCTGTCCCCCGGCGCCGCCGCCGGCCGGCGATCCCTCGCGGGGGCCCGCCGCCACGGCGAACGGGCACATCGTGACGGGCACCCTGCCGGCGGTCGGCGCGGCCCTCGGCGCGGCCACCCGGGAGGCGGTCCAGGGACCGGCGGGCCGGCTGGGCGGCAGCTTCGCCGAGGCCCAGGGCATCGCCCTCGGCGACCCCCGGCTGCGGGCCGGGGCCGCCGTCCGGGTGGCCGGGGCGCCGCCGCTGTTCTCCGGAACGTGGACGGTCGCGGCCGCCCAGCATGTCTTCGACGCCCTGGAAGGCGGGTACCGCACCCGGCTCCAGCTCGGCAGCGCCGAGGACCGCACCCTGCTCGGGCTGACGGCGGGCGCGGCCGGCGCGAGTGCGCCGGGGCCGCGCGCCGAGGGCCTGATGTGCGGGGTGGTGACCGACGTCAACGACCCGGAGGACACGGGCCGGGTGCGGGTGTCGCTGCCCTGGCTCGACCCGTCGTTCGTGACGGACTGGGCCCCCGTGGTGCAGGCGGGCGGCGGGCGCCGGGCCGGGGCGATGCTGCTGCCCGACGTGGACGACCAGGTGCTGCTGGGGTTCGAACTCGGCGACTCGCGGCGTCCGTACGTCGTCGGCGGGGTGCTGAGCAAGGCCAGCGACTACCGGCCGGCGGGCCCCGCCGTCGAGGCGACCGGCCACACCGCGGAGGTCGTCCGGCGGGGCATCGTCTCGCCGTCCGGCAACATGCTGGCCTTCCACGACAAGATGCCCCCCTCTCCCCAACAGCCGCCGACCGCCTCGGCGATCGTGCTGGGCACCCGGGACGCCTCCCTCGGCCTGGCCATCGACCAGGTCGCCGGCACCCTGACACTCACCTGCCGGCCACGGCCGCCGGACAGCAAGGCCGCCGCCGGCCGGCTGCACATCGACTGCGGCGACGGCGGGACGGTGGAGATCAGCGCCGGCCAGGGAGGCAACGTCAGCATCGACGGGGGCGCCAGCCTCAGCCTGCGTGCCCAGTCGTCCATCAGCATCGAGAGCACCGGCACCGTTGCCATCAAGGGCTCCACGATCGAACTCAATTGAGTCACGGAGGTGGCCACCATGGCCGACGACTTCATCGGGACGGGCTGGGCCTTCCCTCTCGGGGTGGGCGACCACCGGTCCGTCCGTACGGTCACCGGGACCGCGCTGCTGGAGCAGTCCATGCGGCTGATCCTGACGACGTACCCCGGTGAGCGCCCGATGCGCCCCCACTTCGGCTCCCGGCTGCGCGACTACGTCTTCGCCGGCACCGACCCCGTCACCCTCGACGAGGTCGGCCGAGAGGTCACCGCGGCCCTCACCGCCTGCGAACCCCGTGTCACCGTCCAGTCGGTGCTGGCGGCACCCGACCCCGATGAGCCCTCTCTGATGAACATCGCGATCACCTATGAAGTGAAGGGGTCCAACGACCACCGCAACATGGTCTTCCCCTTCTACACCCTTCCGGACGACGAACCCGCTCCGGCCGAGCAGGACGCAGGAGCCTGACCGTCATGCTGCCCACCCCCGATCTGGACGACCGGCGTTTCCAGGACCTCTACGAGGAGGCGCTGCGGCTCATCGCGCGCCGCTGCCCGGAGTGGACGGACCACAACCCCTCCGATCCCGGGCTGACGCTCGTCGAGGCGTTCGCCATGATGACCGACCACACCCTCTATCGGCTCAACCAGGTGCCGGACCGGCTGTACGCGAAGTTCCTCGACCTCGTCGGGCTGCGCATGCTGCCGCCGGTCGCCGCCCGCACGCCGGTCACCTTCTGGTCGACCGCCCCGGTCACCGACGCGCCGCTGGTGATCCGCCGCGGCACCCGGGTGGCCACCGTGCGCACGGAGACCGAGGAGGCCGTCGTCTTCCGCACCGACGAGGACGTCGCCCTGGTGCCGGGCGCGCTGGTTCACGTGATGACGCGGCCCTCCGGGGACGGGCCGCCGGAGCCCGCCGGCTTCGGCGGCCAGGGCGTCCGCACGCCCTTCCCCGCCTTCGGCGCCGAGCCGGAGCCGGGCGACGCCCTGCTGTTCGGCCTGGAGCGGGCGGTGCCCGGCTGCGCCGTGCGCGTCGCGTTCGACGGGCGGATCGACGGCGTCGGTGTGGACCCGGAGGCGCCGCCGCTGGCCTGGGAGGCATGGGACGGCGCGATGTGGCGGCCGTGCGAGGTGTCCGAGGACGGGACGGGCGGCCTCAACCGCTCCGGGCACGTGGTCGTCCACGTGCCCGCCGAACACGCCGGGGCGGTGATCGGCGGCGAGACGGCCGGCTGGCTGCGGGCCCGGGTGCGGGAACCGGAACCGGGCCGGCCCGGCTACACGGCAAGCCCCGTCGTGCACG
This sequence comes from Streptomyces sp. L-9-10, assembly GCF_004151105.1. Lineage (GTDB taxonomy): Bacteria > Actinomycetota > Actinomycetes > Streptomycetales > Streptomycetaceae > Streptomyces. The sequence continues at coordinate 10,983 of NZ_PHRF01000170.1, read as the reverse complement.
GGGTGAGCACGGCGGTGGTGGGGGCGACGGTCACCGCGACCAACGTCGAGATCGTCGACGGCGAGGTCCTCGATGACGCCGAGGGGGTGCCCGGCCAGCGCTTCGAGGTCCCCGTCCGCCCGCTGCTCACCCCGTACGGCGAACCGGTGCTGGAGACGCTCGCCCCCGGCGGCGAGACCGACTGGGAGAGCTGGAGCCCGGTGGACGACTTCACCGGCAGCGGGCCCGGCGACCGGCACTTCGTGCTGGACGCCGCGGCCGGCGAGGTCCGGCTGGGGCCGGCCGTACGGGAGGCGGACGGCTCGCTGCGCCGGTACGGCGCGGTCCCGGAGAAAGGTGCCGCGGTGCGCCTGCGGGGCTTCGCGGTCGGCGGCGGCACCCAAGGCAACGTCGCCGCCGGCGCGGTGCGCGCGCTGATGTCCTCGCTGCCGTTCGTCGCGGCGGTGGAGAACCGCCGGCCGGCCCGCGGCGGCGCCGACGGGGAGACCCTCCCGGAGGCGGTGGCCAGGGGCCCGCTCCTGCTGCGCCGCAGCAACCGGGCGGTGACCGCCGAGGACTTCGAGTCCCTGGCCCACGAGGCCGCGCCCGAACTGGCCCGTATCCGCTGCCTGCCCGCCGAGGAGCCGGGCGGTGTGCGGCTGTTGGTGGTGCCGGCCGCCCCGGTCGGCGAACGGGTCCGGCTGGAGCACCTGGTACCCGGGCAGGACACCCTCGACCGGGTGGCGCGCCGGCTGGAGGAGGTCCGCCTGGTCGGCACCCGCGTCATGGTCGAGCCGCCGCTCTACCGGGGCGTGACGGTGGTGGCCGCCATCACCGCCGACCGCCGGGCCCGCGCCGAGCGGGTACGGCGGGATGTCGAGGAGGCGCTGTACCGCTTCCTTGACCCGCTGCCCGGCGGCGGACCGCAGGGCGAGGGGTGGCCGTTCGGCCGTCCCGTCCAGGTCGGTGAGGTCTTCGCGCTGCTGCAACGTGTCGACGGGGTCGACCTGGTGGACGACGTGCGCCTGTTCGCCGCGAACCCGGTCACCGGGGAGCGCGGGCAGGAGACCCGCCGTGTCGAGCTGACCGCCCACAGCCTGGTCGTCTCCTACGACCACCACATCAGGGTGGAGGAGGGCCGGTGAGAGCCGCGGTCGAGGGCCTGGGCAGCCCGTACTCGCTCGCCGAGCTGCTGCCGACGGTCTTCCGGGAGGACCCGTTCACGGTGCGGTTCACCGCCGGGTGGGACGAGGTGGTGGCGCCCGTGGCCACCACGCTGGACTGCCTCGATGCCTATCTGGACCCGTGGCTCGCCCCGGAGGACTTCCTGGTCTGGCTGGCCGACCGGCTGGGCACCGGGCTCGACGAGAACTGGCCCCTGGCGCGCAAGCGGGCGGTCACCGCGCACGCCCTGCGCGGCCACCGCACCCGCGGCACCGGCGAAGGGCTACGGGCCCGGCTCGCCCTGGCCACCGGGGGTGAGGTCGAGCTGCACGACTCCGGCGGGGTCCACACCTCGGTCCGGCCGGAGACCCCTTTCCCCGACCGGGCGGCATCCGGCGTGGTGGTCCGGGTCACCGTCGAGCACGAGCAGGACGCCGACCCCGTCGAACTGGAAGCGCTGGTACGGGAGTGCCTGCCCGCGCATGTGCCCTGTCACCTGGAGGTGGTCCGCCGATGATCACATGTCGCCGCTGCGACAAGCGCAACCGGGACGCCGACGCGTTCTGCGGGAAGTGCGGGGCCTTCCTGGAGTGGTCCGGGGAGCGTGCCGTCCCGACGGTCTCGGAAGAAGTGCGGGCCGAGGCCGAGGCCGCCGCCGAGCCCCGCGATGTGCCGCTGTTCCGCAGGGTCACCCTGGGGGTGAGCCGGCTCATGGCGCCACCCGCCACCGGCGCCCCGGTGCACGTGCCCAACGGCCCCTTCGGCGTGCGCCCACCGGGCGTGGGCGGGCCCCCGGGCCTCGGCGGCCCACCCCGCCCGGCCGGCCTCGGCGGCCCACCACGCCCGCCGGGTCCGGGCGGCCCGCCACGCCCGCCGGGTCCGGGCGGCCCACCACGCCCGCCGGGTCCGGGCGGCCCAACCACACCACCACCAGGTCTGGGCGGCCCGCCACGGCCCCCGGGACTCGGTGGTCCACCCACACCACCCCCCGGTCTGGGTGGTCCACCCACACCACCTCCAGGTCTTGGTGGCTCATCCCGTCCCCCGGGACTCGGCGGCCCGCGCACACCACCCCCCGGCCTAGGTGGTCCACCCACACCACCCCCAGGACTCGGTGGCCCGCCGCGACCCCCGGGACTCGGCGGTCCACCCGCACCACGTCCCGGTCTGGGCGGCCCACCCACACCACCCCCCGGTCTGGGCAGTCCGCCCACGCCACCCCCCGGTCTGGGTGGCTCATCCCGTCCCCCGGAACTCGGCGGCCCGCGCACACCACCTCCCGGTCTGGGCGGCCCGCGCACACCACCCCCCGGTCTGGGCAGTCCACCCACACCACCCCCCGGTCTCGCTGCGCCGTCCTCGTCGCCGCAGGCGCCCGGCCGGGTCGCCCAGGCCGGCCAGGCCGCTCAGGCCGACCGGGCAACCGTCGGCGATGCGTCCGGAGGGGAGCGACGCGAGGAGGCGGCCCGTGCGCGGGACGCCGCCCTGATCGCGCCCCTGCCCCCCGTGCCGGACGACGACACGGACGAGGGCCTCGGGGACGACCGCGAGCCGGACGCCGTCCTCCCGCAGGCCCCGCCGTCCCCGCGCCCCCGGCGGGAGCACCGCACGGCGCGGGCCAACACCATCCAGCCGGGGCACCTCGTCTGCGGTGACTGCGGCCAGGGCAACGCGCCCGCACGGCGGTTCTGCTCCCGCTGCGGGTCGGAGCTGAACGAGGCCGTGGTGGCCCGCGCGCCCTGGTGGCACCGGCTGCGTCCGCGGCGGGGGCCCCGGATCGTCTCCCTGGGGGCGGCCGACGGGACCGACCGCGGGGCCGGACCGTCCGTGGCCCCCGGCGAGCGCGGACGGAAGTTCTGGGTCGGGATCAAGGTGGTGGCGGGCTTCATGTTCTTCGTGTCCTCCTTCCTCTACGCCTCGTACGCGCCGTTCCGCAACGAGGTCAACCGCCAGGTCACCGCCGTGCGCACGGGTGTGAAGGACGTGGTGGAGTCCCGCTACTCACCGGTCCGGCCCGACGGGGCGGTGGCCGCGAAGTCGGCCAAGGGGCACGCCCCGGGGAAGGCGATCGACATGAACACCGCCACGTACTGGTCGGCGTCCTACGACCCGGACGACCCCTCCGCCGACAACAAGGTCTCGCTGACCATGAAGTTCGACCGCGTCGTCAGCCTGAACCAGCTGATCATCCACGCCGGAGCGGTCGACGAGTTCACGGACCACGGCCGCCCGCGCCGCGTCTTCCTGAAGTTCACCAACGAGAAGCAGGTGATGCTCACTCTCCAGGACACCGCCAAGCCGCAGAAGTTCGCCCTGAAGAACGCGGTCGGCATCAAGACGGTGCGGATCACCGTCGCCGACGTGTTCCCCTCGCCGAAGGGGGACGACGTGGCGGTCTCCGAGCTGGAGTTCTTCTCGCTGCTGTCCTGAGCGCGGTCCTGAGCGCGGTCCTGAGCCACGGCGGGGCCGGCCGCGTCTCCGGTGCACGCCCCGCCGGGCCGTCGTCCACTGCCCGGATGGCTACCTCTTCGTACCTCGTCGTCCGCTCGTGGGAGGACGAAGCTCGGGACGGAGCGACAAGGAGACACAGAATGATGCTGCCCCAGGAGAACATCTCCACGGCCAAACAGTTCCTCGCGCCGGAGGACGGACCCGACCTCCCCGAGACGTGGGCGATCCATGACCACCTCGGGCAGTTGCTCCAGACGGACGCCGCCACCTGGGCGTACCCCGAGCCAGGCCCCCTGGACGGCGTGCTGAACGAATGGCTGACCGAGGCCGAGCAGAGCGAGTTCCTCATGCTCACCGGCCAGGCCGACGCGGAGTCGGCCGAGCGGTTCTCGCAGTGGTTCCTGGCCGTGCTGGAGCGCTGGAAGTGGCAGCAGGACCAGTACGCGCAGGAGCTGGCGGAGCAGTCGTACGCGGAGCAGTCGTACGGGCAGGAGCAGCCCGTGGCGGAGCCGTACGCGCCGGAGCAGCACCCGGAGGAATCGCCGTTGCAGGGCGCGGATCTGGAGCGGTTCAACCAGACCGTCTACGCCGTGATCAGCGAGGCGGTGGCGGAGTGCAGCGCGGAGCACGTGGTGGCGCCCGACCAGATCGAGAGCCTCACACAGGTCGCCTACGAGGCGATCTTCGCGAGTCCCTGATCCGGGACCCGCCCTCCGACCAGCGCCCACACACCAGTCAAGGACACAGCACGATGACCGAGAGCACTCTTCCCCTGCCGGGCGCCGGCAACGGCGCCACGCCTCCGCCGGTGCCGATGAAGCCGCCGCCGGCCGTCAAGCCGAAGGTCCCCGAGGCGACCTTCGCCAACGCCGTGCGCGGAGCGCTGCCCCGGTACGCCGGCGTCCCGATCTTCCAGGCCGCACGCCAAGGCGACCTGCGCCAGAACCTGCCGCAGGCGCAGGTGCGGCAGGTCATCCGCTACAGCCTGGAGGAGACCACCCGGGGCCCCGCCGAAGCCGTCCGGGAGTTCACCCTCGACCGGGTCGCCGAGACCCCGGACACGGTCCGCGACGACCTTCAGCTCCTCGCCCGGCACGGGGTGGCCTCCTGGGAGGCACTGGCGCAGGCTGACATCGGCGTGCGCGAGGAGGTGATGGACGAGGTCTTCAGGCGCGACACCACCGAGGCGAACACGCGTTTCGACGTCAACGCCAAAGCCGCCAAGGCGCGCCTGGAGGCGCGCAATACGGAACTCGGCCTGCGGGACGAGGCCGGCGTCGAGCAGGCCGCGCGGGAGTACTCCGCCGCGGTCCGCGGCACCACTCCGCCGCGCGCGACGCCCGCCACCGACCTCTCCCGGCAGGACACCCGGCCCCCGTGGGACATCCTTGCCTCCAACGGCTTCCACCCCCGCCGGCCCAACCCGGTGGAGACGGTGCGCGACCTCCTCGGCGCCCTGCACGCCTTCAGCAACATCCCGGAGGCGACCCGCGAGTACAAGAAGACCAACGGCAATCTCGGCGCGCTCATCGGCGCCGTGGCATGCAGCCGGGGCGCCCAGTACCTGGGCGCGGGGCAGGCCAGCTCCGGTTTGTCCGCCACGGGGTTCGACTACGTCTACGCCTTCAAGTCGGTCGCGGAGCTGGGAATGCGGGAGGTCTCGGAGGACGAGCTGCACAACCTCTGGGGGCGGCCGGGCAAGCGGGTCCCCGACCTCAACCGAGAGGTGCGGCTCTTCGTCAAGGGCCACACGCTGGAGACCGCGGAGCGGATAGCCGTCTTCCACGGCGCGACGACGGGCGGCGACGAGCTCACCTTCCTCACCCCGCTCAGGACGGAGGACATCCTCGCGTGGAAGATCACCACCACCAGGGACCGGCTCTCCAGCCTGGAGAAGGACGTCTGGTACGACTTCAACGCCGACGCCGTCCAACGGCGGGCCGAGCTGGACAAGCAGCGGGACACCTTCTTCACCCTGACCGGGTGACCCGCTGACCCACCCCCGCACCGCTGACCCACCCCCGCGCCGCCGACCCACCCCCGCGCCCGGCCCGCCCCTCCCTGAGACGTCCCCCGACGTCCCGGCGGGGGGGACGGGCCGGCCCGGCTACACGGCGGCGGTGCGGGCCGGCGGTCTGCGCCCGCCGTGCGACCCGGGCACGCTACTCCCACTCCACCGTGAGCGTCGCCCCCGCACCCGGCCTCAGGAACACATACGCCGTGGAGGCAGGCGCCGAGGCGAGGCGGAGGCGGGCCTGTGTGATGCCGGCCGGGTTGACCGCGGTGAAGGCGGTGGAGCTCTTCGTGCCCGAGGTGAAGGCGCCGATCTCCGCCGCCTCGGCCGTCGAGGCCGGGGCCGACCAGTCGTCGGCGGCCGTCGCGCAGGTCGCCCCGAAGCAGCCGGACCTGATGTCGACGACCAGCCGGTTGCCCGCCGCCCAGGGGTCGCCGGCGCCGCTCGCGCGCGTCACCGTCACGAACGCCCGCTTCACGCGCGCGCCGTCCGGGAGGGACGAGGTGTCGAACGAGAACAGGGCCCGGTTGTGCAGCCCGTCCGCACCCCGGCCGACCGCGACCCCGAGGCTTCCCTCCAGCGTGCCGACGGCCGGGCCCGCGCCGGTCGCGGACGCCTTCACGTAACCGTCGTCCGCGGCCAGGCTCGGCAGTACGGCGGTCCCCGGGCCGGGTTCGGGATCCGGTCCGGGGCCAGGGGATCCGGCGCCGTCCAGGTCCCAGAACAGGCCGATCCGGTACGAGGCACACAGCCCGACGTCGAGGATGTACGCGCCCGCGGTGCCGCACTGCTCCGGTCCGGTGCCCGGGTCGACCGGCTGGCCGTGTCCCATGCCGGTCAGCGAGTAGGTCTCCACCACATCCCGTCCGGCGCCGTCGCGGTACACAGCGTGTGGATAACCGGCCACGGTGCCGGTGGCGTCGGCCGTCGCGTCCGTACCGTGGACGGCCGTCCACTGCTCCACCGTCTCCGTCAGATTGGCCGGGACGACCGTCGTGTCCGTCGTCCCCTGCCAGACGGAGACCGTGGGCCAGGGGCCGCCGTAACCGGGGTACGCGGCACGTACCTTGTCCCCCCAGGCCGACGGCGACAGGTTCGTCCCCGGGTTCATGCAGCCGTACGCGGCGATCACGCTCGTCGCGCACGCGTACGGCAGCCCGGCCACCGGCGCCCCGGCGGCGAAGACGTCCGGGTAGGAGGCCAGCATGACGTTGGTCATCGCGGCCCCGGCCGACAGCCCCGTCGCGTAGACACGGGCGGCGTCGCTGCCCAGATCGCTCTTCATCCGGTCCGTCATCTGCTTGACCGACAGCGCCTCGCCCGCGCCGCGGCCGATGTCACCGGATTCGAACCAGTTGAAGCAGGAGTTGAGGTTGTTGCCCGGCTGCTGCTGGGGCAGCAGCAGCGCGAAGCCCCACTGGTCCGCCCACTTCGTCCAGCCGGTCTCCGCGTCGTACGCCGCGGCCGACTGCGTGCAGCCGTGCATCGCCACGACGAGGGGCCGTCCCGCGGGCAGGCCGTCCGGGACGTAGCGGAACATTCGCAGATTGCCGGGGTTCGTACCGAAGCCGGTCACTTCGGTGAGCGACGCGGCCCGCGCCTCGGGGACGAACCCGGGGCCGCCCGCGCCGAGCAGGGCGACCAGCAGAGCCAGCAGCATCCCCGCCGTGGTCAGCCGTCGCGCCGTGCTCCTCGGTGGCGCGCTCCTCGGTGACGCGCTTCTCGGTGACGCGCTCCGTTGCGCCGTGCCTCGTCGCGCCGTACCCCGTAGGGCAGTTCGCTTCGTCCAGGTGCTGTCCCGCATTGCGGCTCCCCTCGCATCCGTCTCCCTTGACGGTGTACGGACAATAGGGGGGCGCGCGGGCCGCGCAGGACGGCCCGGACCGCCATCAATCCCGCGGAGACGTGGGCTCCGGCCACATGGACAACGCCTGGGCGGAATCCGGGCCCAGCTCCGGCCGCTCCTTGATCCCGAATTCGCGGCGCAGAGCCGAAAGAGCGGCGAGATAGCCGGACATGCCGTGGACACTGGGCCCCGGCGGGGTCGACGCCGAGCAGAGATAGACCCCGGGCAGCGGGGTCCGGTAGGGGTCGAGCCGCGGGGTGGGGCGCAGCAGCGACTGCTTGAGGGTCATGGCCCCGCCGCCGATGTCCCCGCCCACGTAGTTCGGGTTGTACGCCTCGTACGCGGCGGCCGACATCCCGCGCTGGGCGACGATCGTGTCGGTGAACCCCGGCGCGTACCGCTCGATGCGCGCGCGCACCATCTCCAGCGGATCGGTGTCGTCGCCGTTCGGTACGTGCGCGTACGCCCATACCGGCCGCTTGCCGGGCCTGGCACGCCCCGGGTCGGTGGCCGCCGGGTCGACCAGCAGGACGAAGGGTTCGGACGTGGCGACGCCCTGGGCGGTCAGGGTCTCCTGGCGGAACATCTCCGCCTGGGTGCCCGCGAGATGGACCGTTCCGGCCTTGCCGACCTCCGGGTTGGCCCAGGGGATCGGCTCCGACACCAGGAAGTCGGCCTTCGCCGCCCCCGGGCCGTAGCGGAACGCGTCGAGCCCGCGCCGGTAGCGCGCGGGCAGCCGGTCACCGGCGATCGCGGTGAAACCCTTGGGGCTGGTGTCCAGGAACACCGCCTTCGCCTCGCCGAGTTCCCGCAGGTCCCCGATGGGGCGGTTGGTGTGGAACGTACCGCCGTGCGCGGTGATGTCGGCGGCCAGCGCCTCCGCGATCCGGGCGCTCCCGCCGCGCGGCAGCGGCCAGCCGGTGCCGTGCGCGAGATGGCCGAGCAGCAGGGCGACCCCGGCCGAGGCGAGCGTCGGCAGTCTGCCGATGGAGTGCGCGGCGACGCCGGCGAGCAGGGACTTCGCCCGCTCGCCGGCGAACCGCCCGGTGGCGAGCGGGGTCCCGTGCGCCAGCGCCCTGGTGGGGAGGAGCAGCGGGGCCAGCGGATCGCGCGGCAGCCCGCGCCCGCCGGAGAGGATCAGATCGACGACGCCCTCGCTGTGGTGCAGCAGCGGCGCCATGAGCCGGCGCCAGCGCCGCCCGTCGGGGCCGAGGTGCTCGCAGGTGGCGTCGAGATCGCGGTAGGCGAGCCCGGCGTCACCGGCGTCGAGGGGGTGCGCGTAACTGATCTCGGGGTGGAGCAGTTCGACCCCGCGCGCGCCGAGCCCGAACTCGCGGAAGAAGCGCGAGGCCGCGGCCATCGGGTGCACGGCGGAGCAGATGTCGTGGACGACGTCGTCGTCGAAGAGGGGCTCGGTGCGCAGCCCTCCGCCGATGGTGTCCCTGGCCTCGTAGAGCTCGACGGTGAGGCCGGCCCTGGCGAGCGTGACGGCGGCGGCCAGACCGTTGGGCCCGGTCCCGACGACGACGGCGTCCGCGGTCATGCGACAACCTCCCGAAGTGTCCCCGCGCCCGAGTATCCGGCCACGCCGCGGCCTTCCGTCACGCCGCGACCTCCTGGTGCCGGGAGAGCCGCTGGTACAGATCATCCGTCGTGGTCAGTTCCGTGTGGGTGCCGGTCGCCCGGACACCGCCCCGGTCGAGCACGATGATCTGGTCCGCCTGCGTGATCGTCGAGATCCGGTGGGCGATCGCGATCACCGCGCAGGTCCCGGAGATTGCGGTGATGGTGTCCCGGAGCGCGTCCTCCGCCTCGCTGTCCAGATTGGCGGTGGCCTCGTCGAGCAGCACGATCTCCGGCCGTTGCAGCAGCGTCCGCGCGATGGCCAGGCGCTGCTTCTGTCCGCCGGACAATCCGGCGCCGCGCTCGCCGAGTTCGGTCTCCAGGCCCTCGGGCAGGGCCCTGATCACCTCGCCGAGATGCGCCATGCGCAGCGCGTCCGCGATCTCCTTCTCGCCCGCGTCGGGCGCGGCGTAGGTGAGGTTCTCGCGGATGGTGCCCCGCATCAGGCTGTGGTCCTGCTCGACGTAGCCGATCTGGCCGCGTATCTGCTCCAGCGGCATGGTCGCCGTATCGGTCCCGCCCATCAGGACGGTGCCGGAATCGGGCCCGTAGAAGCGTTCGATGAGCTGGAAGACGGTGGTCTTGCCCGCCCCCGAGGGGCCGACGATCGCGGTGAGGCCCTTGTCCGGGACGGTGAAGGACACCTCGTCGAGGACGGCCTCCTCGCTGCCGGGGTACGTGAACGAGACGCGGTCGAAGGCGATCGCGTGGCCCCGGGTGGCGACGTGAGCGGCGTCCGGGTCGAGTTCCTCCTGCTCGATGCCGGCCAGTTCGCCGATCCGGTCCAGGGCCGCGCGGCCCTGCTGGAACTGGGCGATCGACATGAACAGCATCACCAGCGGCGACACCAGATAGAAGAGATACATCATGAACGAGGTCAGGTCCGCGGGCGGCATCGCGCCGGTCGCCACCCGGGCCATCCCCCAGGCGATGACGACCGTCAGGGCGACCTGCGTACCGACGTTCATGGCGGGCGTCAGCATCGCGGACAGCGCCGAGACCCGGACGCCGGAGCGGCGCGCCTTCTGCGCGAAGCCGGTGATGCGCTCGGTCTCGCGCTCTTCGGCGCGCGACGCCTTGACGGTGCTCATCGCGCCGAGCACGCGCATCAGCGCGGAGCCGAAGTCGCTGGTGTCCTCGCGGTTGATGACCGCCACCTTCCGCACCCGGCGGGCCAGCAGCAGCGACACGACGCTGGCGAGCCCCAGGCACAGCAGGGTCACGGCGAGGAGCAGCGGGTCGATCCACGCCATCAGCGCGATTCCGCCCAGGACCATGAAGCCGCTGGTGACGATCTGCGCCAGCGCCTGCGCCATGCAGATACGGGCGAGCGAGGTGTCGGTGACCATCCGCGTGAAGACGTCGCCCTGTTCCCAGCGCGCGAACGCGGCGGTACGGGAGCGCAGCAGCCGCGCGGTCAGGACATGGCGGATGTCGAAGACGATGTTCTCGCCGGCCCGGCCGATCGCGTAGGCGTGGGCGGCGGCGAGTGCCGCGTCCGTCACGAACAGCGCCGCCGCGAGCAGGATCGGTACGAGCAGGGAGCGGTCACCGGCGACCGCCTTGATCATCTCGCCGATGGCCAGCGGCTGCGCCAGTGTGGCCGCGGCTCCCAGGATCCCCAGGAGGGTGCCCGCCAGCAGGAGCACGCGGTGCCCGCGGGCTATCCCCCAGACGTTCACGCGTCGGCCTTGGTGTAGACGGTGACGAACATCGGCAGCTGTTCGCTGTAGGGCGCCTCGTCCCAGCTCGCGAACCGCTGTCCGGGTTCGAGGCCGGCGGCGCGCGCGTACGCGTCGACCTCGTCCGGGGTGGTGAGGCGGGAGGCCTCGGAGCCGACGCGGGTGGTGCCGTCCGACTCGTACCAGATGTGGGAGCAGAGCCAGATGTTGCCCTCGGGCAGCAG
>NZ_PHRF01000169.1 GCF_004151105.1 Streptomyces sp. L-9-10 | reverse complement strand
ACACAGTGGACGCGAGCAACTGAGGACAAGCCCTCGGCCTATTAGTACCGGTCAACTCCACCAGTCACCTGGCTTCCATATCCGGCCTATCAACCCAGTCGTCTACTGGGAGCCTTAACCCCTCAAAGGAGGTGGGAGTCCTCATCTCGAAGCAGGCTTCCCGCTTAGATGCTTTCAGCGGTTATCCTTTCCGAACGTAGCCAACCAGCCATGCCCTTGGCAGAACAACTGGCACACCAGAGGTTCGTCCGTCCCGGTCCTCTCGTACTAGGGACAGCCCTTCTCAAGACTCCTACGCGCACAGCGGATAGGGACCGAACTGTCTCACGACGTTCTAAACCCAGCTCGCGTACCGCTTTAATGGGCGAACAGCCCAACCCTTGGGACCGACTCCAGCCCCAGGATGCGACGAGCCGACATCGAGGTGCCAAACCATCCCGTCGATATGGACTCTTGGGGAAGATCAGCCTGTTATCCCCGGGGTACCTTTTATCCGTTGAGCGACGGCGCTTCCACAAGCCACCGCCGGATCACTAGTCCCGACTTTCGTCCCTGCTCGACCCGTCGGTCTCACAGTCAAGCTCCCTTGTGCACTTACACTCAACACCTGATTACCAACCAGGCTGAGGGAACCTTTGGGCGCCTCCGTTACACTTTAGGAGGCAACCGCCCCAGTTAAACTACCCATCAGACACTGTCCCTGATCCGGATCACGGACCCAGGTTAGACATCCAGCACGACCAGAGTGGTATTTCAACGACGACTCCACCTGAACTGGCGTCCAAGCTTCACAGTCTCCCACCTATCCTACACAAGCCGAACCGAACACCAATATCAAACTATAGTAAAGGTCCCGGGGTCTTTCCGTCCTGCTGCGCGAAACGAGCATCTTTACTCGTAGTGCAATTTCACCGGGCCTATGGTTGAGACAGTCGAGAAGTCGTTACGCCATTCGTGCAGGTCGGAACTTACCCGACAAGGAATTTCGCTACCTTAGGATGGTTATAGTTACCACCGCCGTTTACTGGCGCTTAAGTTCTCAGCTTCGCCAACCCGAAGATTGACTAACCGGTCCCCTTAACGTTCCAGCACCGGGCAGGCGTCAGTCCGTATACATCGCCTTACGGCTTCGCACGGACCTGTGTTTTTAGTAAACAGTCGCTTCTCGCTGGTCTCTGCGGCCACCCCAAGCTCA
>NZ_PHRF01000168.1 GCF_004151105.1 Streptomyces sp. L-9-10 | reverse complement strand
GGAGTTGACCGGTACTAATAGGCCGAGGGCTTGTCCTCAGTTGCTCGCGTCCACTGTGTTAGTTCTGAAGTAACGAACGGCCGTGTTGTTATCCAGCGGTTCGATATCTTCATAGTGTTTCGGTGGTCATTGCGTGAGGGAAACGCCCGGTTACATTCCGAACCCGGAAGCTAAGCCTCATAGCGCCGATGGTACTGCAGGGGGGACCCTGTGGGAGAGTAGGACGCCGCCGAACAATTTTTGATGGGAATGCCCCGCACCTTTGGTGCGGGGCATTTCTGCGTTCCGGGGCCGGATTAGGCTGAGTGCATGCGCTATGAACTGGTCATTTTCGATAATGACGGTGTCCTTGTCGACAGCGAGCCGCTCTCCAACACCATCCTGGCCGCCTATCTCACCGAACTGGGCCATCCCACTTCCTACGAGGACTCCCTCCGGGACTACATGGGAGCCGCCGTTCATCGCGTCCATGACCTGGTGAAGGAGCGGACCGGTCAGCTTCTGCCCACGGACTTCGACGACACCCTGCACGCCCGTGTCTTCGCCGCCTTCGAGCGGGAGTTGGAGCCCGTCGACGGAGTGACCGAGGTTCTGGAGAAGCTGGCCGGTGACGGGGTGTCCTACTGCGTCGCCTCCTCCGGGAGCCATGAGCGGATCCGCGTCGGGCACCGGAAGACCGGGCTGAGCCGGTGGTTCGAGGACAGCGTCATCTTCAGCGCGCAGGATGTCGGACGGGGCAAGCCGGCGCCCGATCTCTTCCTTCATGCCGCGGAGCGCATGGGTGTGGCACCGGGCCGCTGTGCCGTCGTGGAGGACAGCCCCCTCGGGGTCCGGGCCGCCAGGGCCGCGGGCATGGACGTGTTCGCGTTCACGGCCATGACACCCGCCGACCAGCTCCCGGGTGCCACTGGTTACTTCGGCAGGATGGCGGAACTACCGGGGTTGCTCGCCTGATCCGTTCCCTGGACCTGATCCGCCGCCGTGGGATGCGTGGGGCGGGATCCATTGTGTGATCCGCCTACCCATGGGTAGAGGAGCGTCCTACGCTGTCCGGCCATGACAGACGCGCGGTTGCGGCACGGTCGGCTCTCCCTGGCGCTGAGCTTCTTCGTCCAGGGGGTGACCTTCGCCCTGCTCGTGACGCGTATCCCCGCCATTCAGGACCGGTACGGGATATCCGACGCGCTCCTCCCTGTGTTCCTCGCCGCCGTGCCGGTGCTCGCCGGCGTCGGCAGTGTCGTCACCGAGAAGCTGGTCGCGCGGGTACGGCCCGGGGTGGTGTTGCGCTGGGCGCAGCCCGTCGTACTGCTGGCGCTCCTCGGCGCCGGGGCCGGTGACGAGGTGTGGCAGCTGGGCATCGCGCTGGCGGCGTTCGGGCTGTCGGTCGGTGCCCTGGACGCGTCCATGAACATGCTCGGGGTGAGTCTTCAACGGGCGTACGACCGGAGCATCATGCTCGGCTTCCACGCCGCGTACAGCCTCGGCGGGATCGCCGGGGCCTCGCTGGCCTGGGCCGGCGCGCACTGGGATCTGTCGCTGCTGGTGTCGTATCTCCCGGTGGTGGCCCTGCTGTTGCCGGCCGCGCTGATCGGCAGCCGTTGGTACGCCGATGCCGATGCCGATGCCGACGCCGACGCCGATTCCGCCCCTGGCGGCGACCGTACGGACGCGGGCACGGAGGGGGCGGCGGGCGCCGCGGGCAGGCCGCCGGTCGCGTTCAAGCTGCTCCTGCCGCTCTGCCTCGTCATGGCCTTCGCGTACATCGGTGACTCCACCGTGTCGAACTGGAGCGCCAAGTACCTCCAGGACGTCCTCGGCAGCTCGGAGGAGCTGGCGACCGTTCCGTACAACGCCTATATGGTCACCACGCTGCTGGGGCGGGCGGTCGGGGATCTGGGTGTGCGGCGGTTCGGTCCCGTGGCCGTCGTGCGGTGCGGGTCGCTGCTGGCGGGGGCCGGGTTCGCGGTGGTGGCGCTGGCGTCCGGTGCCTGGATGGGGATCCTCGGGTTCACGATGCTCGGGCTCGGGCTGTGTGTGATCGTTCCGCAGACTTTCGCGGCGGCCGGACGACTGTTTCCCGCCTCCAGCGACACGGCCGTGGCCCGGCTCAATATCTTCAACTACGTGGGGTTTCTGATCGGATCGCCGCTGGTGGGAGCACTTGGGGACCTGTGGAGCTACCGGGGCGCGATGCTCGTACCGATGGTGATGGTTTTGGTGACGCTCGCGTACGCCCACTCGTTCGGGACGGATCAGGACCGATACGGTGGCGGGCATGAGCGGCCGCGCACGGTTGATGTGGGATGACGCAGTAACGGGATACGACTTCGGGCCCAGCCATCCGATGGATCCCGTACGGCTCGTGCTGACCATGGGGTTGGTGCGGGCGTACGGACTGGACCGGGCGGCGGACGTGGTGGCCGCGCCGGCCGCCGGGGATTCGACGCTGCGCCTCGTCCACCAGCAGGAGTATGTGGACGCGGTACGGCGGGCCTCGCTGGATCCGCGCGCCGCCGACGGTTCGTACGGGCTCGGCACGCCGGACGATCCGGCCTTCGCGGGGATGCATGAGACGTCGGCGTTGATCGCCGGGCAGTCGGTCGGTGCGGCCGAGGCGGTGTGGCGCGGGGAGACCGCGCACGCCGTGAACTTCGCGGGCGGGCTGCACCACGCGATGCCCGGGGCGGCGTCCGGGTTCTGTATCTACAACGACGCGGCCCTGGCGATCGCGCGGCTCCTGGAGCTGGGCGCCGAGCGGGTCGCGTACATCGATGTGGATGTCCATCACGGGGACGGTGTCCAGACGGCGTTCTGGGAGGACCCCCGGGTGCTGACGGTGTCGCTGCACGAGCACCCGCGGACGCTCTTCCCGCAGACCGGCTGGGCGGAGGAGACCGGCGGGGGCGCGGGCGAGGGCAGCGCGGTGAACGTGGCGCTGCCCGCGGGGACGGGGGACGAGGGCTGGCTGCGGGCGTTCCACTCGGTGGTGCCCGAGCTGCTGGCGGACTTCCGGCCGCAGGTGCTGGTGACACAGCACGGCGCGGACACGCATTTCGAGGATCCGCTGGCGCATCTCGCGGTGTCCCTCGACGCGCAGCGTGCGGTGCAGGCGTCCTGCCATGACCTGGTGCACGAGTACGTGGACGGCGGGCGGTGGGTCGCGCTGGGCGGCGGCGGTTACGCGGTCGTCGATGTGGTGCCCCGGTCCTGGACCCATCTGGTGGGGATCGCCGCGCACGCGCCGATCGATCCGCTGTCGGAGGTGCCGGAGTCCTGGCGGGACGAGGTGTACGCGCGGACGCGGCAGCTGGGTCCCGGGCGGATGACGGACGGGCGGACGCCGGCCTGGCAGCCGTGGGAGGCCGGATACGATCCGGCGGACCGGCTGGACCAGGCGGTGCTGGCGACGCGCAAGGCGGTGTTCCCGCTGCGGGGGCTGCTGGCGTAGCGCCCGTCGGGTGGCGGTCCGGCGGGCGGCTGTTACGCCAACTGTGCGGTGAATCCGGGGTTCCGGCCCGCGGGAGTGCCGTAAGCGGCAGGATCGGCCGGGTGTTGAGCACCGGAGCGCTGCGGGCGCATCTGCTGGCGGCCAGGCTGGCCGGACCCGTGGCCACCTCGCGCGAGGCGAGTCTGCGCAGCTACCGTCTCTTCGCTATACGCGATCCACGCGTGACGCTCGGACTCGATCCGGAATGGGCATGGAATGAGCAGGACTTGCTCAAGCTCATGGCCGACAAGTGTGGAGTTTCCGCCGATTCCGATCATGTGTCGGGTCCTGATGTCATCGATCCCGAGCGGACGCTGAGCGCGCTGGACGCGTTCGCCGGCCGGCTGGGCGCTGTGGCGGAGCGGCGGGCTCCGGTGCTGCTCGGGACGGGGCATCCGCATCGGCTGCTCGGTTTCTACGCGGCGCTGGCAGACGCTTTGTCGGCGGCGGGATGTCTCGTTCTCACTCCCGCGCAGGGGCGATGTGTCGACATAACGACCCGGTTCGGGGTACGTACGTACAACCTTGACTACGTACGGGGAGTCGCGCTGATGCGGGAGTCCGGCGTGCGATGCGCCGGGCGTGAGACCGGCGCGCACACCCATTCACCCCTGCCGGTCCGGGTGGCCCTGGAGGATGTGGCGGAGTCCGGCGGCCCGCTGCCCGAGCTGGTCGTGGGAGACCACGGATGGGTCTGCGGGGCAGGTCAGCTGGGCATTGAGGCCATCGGTCTCGCCGATACGGACGACCCCGCGCTGTTCGTCGGGGAAGCGGAGGGACGGGTGTCCGTGGCCGTTCCCCTCGATGACGCCGTGCGGTCTGATTACTACTGGCCGCTTACGCGCTATGTACTCAATCGAGCGTGTCTGTCACAGTAGGCGGCCGAAGGCTGCTCCTCTTCCCCACTCGCATCACCCGCCCCTAGTCTGGTGAGTGAGCGCACAGCGACGAAGAGTTACCGGAGGGGAAGCCGGTGGCCGTCGCGTGCGGAAGGTACAGGTGGGTCATGGCTGCTGGCAGCGAGAGGCCTCTCAACGAGGTCAAGTTCCTTACCGTGGCGGAAGTCGCCTCAGTGATGCGAGTGTCGAAGATGACCGTGTACCGCTTGGTGCACAGCGGTCATCTGCCGGCGATCCGGGTGGGCAGGTCATTCCGGGTTCCGGAGCAAGCGGTTCACGAGTACCTCCGCGAGTCATTTGTGGGGGTCGAGTCTGCGTGATGCCGAGACCGGTACGGCTCGTTCCCCGTCGCGGCGAACGTCGCGGCGGGGCGCGTGGCGCCGGGAGAATCACCTCGGGTGTCCCTCGGATTACGTCCCTCACTCGGCGGCGGGTAGGCTAGGCCGACGTAGGTCGTGTGGGCCCAGACGCCCCGCACCGAGTGAAGAGAAGTGAGCGAGGGTAGTCGTGGGCTCTGTTATCAAGAAGCGGCGTAAGCGGATGGCCAAGAAGAAGCACCGCAAGCTGCTCAAGCGCACCCGCGTTCAGCGTCGCAACAAGAAGTAGCGGCAGCTGTTCGTGCATTCGCGGCCCTTCCACCGACATGGTGGGAGGGCCGCGGTGTTTGCCGGACAAAGAAATGGTGTGGCGCGCCCTACGGTCACCATGGCGCGATACCGACCCGATACGGTGGCGCCCACGGAGACTTTCAGGGGAAGGCGCTGATCTTGGGCAAGGTCGTGCTCGTGACAGGAGCGGCCCGTCAGCTCGGAGGCCGTTTCGTACGGCGCGTTCAGCGTGATTCCGAGGTGGACCGGGTCATCGCCGTGGACGCGGTCCCGCCCGCACATGAGTTGGGCGGGGCGCGATTCGTCCGCGCGGATATCCGGCAGCCGGTGATCGCGCGGATCCTGGCCGAACACGGAGTCGACACCGTCGTCCATCTGGATGTGACGGGCACTCCACTGGGCTCCGGCGGGCGTACCGCCGTCAAGGAGACCAACGTCATCGGCACGATGCAGCTGCTCGGCGCCTGCCAGAAATCGCCGACGGTGAAGCGGCTGGTGGTCAAGTCCAGTACGAGTGTGTACGGTTCCGCGCCCCGCGATCCGGCGATCTTCACGGAGACCACGCCGCCCAAATCGCTGCCGAGCGGCGGCTTCGCCAAGGACGCGGTGGAGGTCGAGGGATACGTACGCGGCTTCGCGCGGCGCAGACCGGATGTGGCGGTCTGTGTGCTGCGCTTCGCGAATATCCTGGGGCCCGCGGCGGATACACCGCTCGCCGAGTATCTGTCGCTGCCCGTGCTGCCGACGGTCTTCGGCTATGACCCGCGGCTCCAGTTCGTGCACGAGGACGATGTGATCGACGTCCTGCTGATCGCCTCCGACGAGCCGCGGCGCGGGACGCTCAACAGCGGGACCTTCAATGTCGCCGGTGAGGGTGTGCTGCTGCTCTCGCAGTGCTCACGGCGGCTGGGGCGGCCCACGGTGCCCGTTCCGCTGCCTGCCGTGACCTGGGTCGGTACGGCGCTGCGCACGGTCGGGATGACGGACTTCGCGCCGGAACAGATCAGGCTGTTGACCCATGGCCGGGTGGTCAGCACGGACCAGCTGCGCGAGACACTGGGCTTTGTACCCCGGTACACGACCGCGGAGGCCTTCGCGGACTTCGCGCGCGGCCGGGGTGCCGGGCTGCTGCCGCCGGAGGCGGTGGCCCGTACCGTCGACCGGCTCTCCACTCTCGTCAGCAAGGAGCGCATCTGACATGGCCGATGCCAAGGTCATCCCCTTCGGTGATGAACCGAGGTCGAGGCGTGGGTCCGCCGGCGGCCGGCGGCAGCACGCCAAGGACGGCGCCCCGAAGCGCTCGCAGGGAGCGGGAGCGGGAGCGGCGGCGGAACCGGGGCCGGGCGCCGGGCCGGGGCCGGCGACGGGACCTGGCTCCGTACGCAAGCCGGGACCGCTGGCGCCCGTACCGGAACTGGAACCGGAGGCGGAAGCGGAACTGGAGCCGGAGCCGGAACCGGAGCCCACGAGCGGCTGGGAGCGGCGCCTCGCGGGCGGGCTGGCGTTTCTGCGCCGACGGGTCACCGGCGAGTACGACATCGACGAGTTCGGGTACGACCAGGAGCTCACCGACCAGGTCCTGATGTCGTTGATCCGGCCGCTGTACGAGAACTACTTCCGGGTCGAGGTGAAGGGCATCGAGAACATCCCGTCGGACGGCGGGGCGCTCGTGGTGGCCAATCACTCGGGGACGCTGCCGCTGGACGGGCTGATGATGCAGGTCGCCGTCCGGGACAACCATCCGGCGGACCGGCATCTGCGGCTGCTGGCGGCCGATCTGGTCTTCATGCTGCCCGTGGTCAACGAGCTGGCGCGGAAGGCCGGGCACACCCTGGCATGCGCGGAGGACGCCGAGATACTGCTCCAGCGCGGTGAGGTCGTCGGGGTGATGCCGGAGGGCTTCAAAGGGCTCGGCAAGCCGTTCGGCGACCGGTACAAGCTTCAGCGGTTCGGCCGGGGCGGGTTCGTGTCGACGGCGCTGCGCGCGGGCGTGCCGATCGTGCCGTGCTCGATCGTGGGCGCCGAGGAGATCTATCCGATGATCGGCAACTCGCGGACGCTGGCGCGGCTGCTGGGCGTGCCGTACTTCCCGATCACGCCGACGTTCCCGTGGCTGGGGCCGCTGGGCATGGTGCCGCTGCCGACGAAGTGGACGATCCGGTTCGGTGAGCCGATCCCGACGGACGGCTATCCGCCGGAGGCGGCGGAGGATCCGATGCTGATGTTCAATCTGACGGATCAGGTGCGCGAGCAGATCCAGCACTCGCTGTACAAATTGCTGGTGCAGCGGCGGTCGGTGTTCTTCTGAGGGCCGGACAGGACCTAGGAGGGGACGTACGTATGAGGGGCGGTGCTCCGGTGGAGCACCGCCCCTCACCTGTACTGCCGCTGACGGTTACTGATCCGTGTCCTCGGCCTTGAAGCCGAGTCCTGGCAGCAGATCCGGCAGCAGCGGCGGGATCGTGACATCCGGTCCCGGACGGTCGGAGCTGTCCTGGTTCTCGGAAGGGGACGGGGTGACGCTGCTCTGTGGCGGGTCGAGCAGGCCGCCCGTGCCGCCGAGCAGGCCCTCCTCGGGCGCGCTGTCCGAGTCCTGTCCCGACACGTTGGGCTGGTCGCTGGTGTGCGAGCCGCTTCCGTCGCCCTCGCTCGGTGCGGAGGGCGAGGGATGGCTCTGATGACCGGAGCCCGGGGAGTCGGGTGTGGAGCCGGGCCGGGTGGTTCCCGCGTGCTTCTCCGGCGGGCGCGGCAGCAGCGACTGAAGCGGAGCGACCTCTTCGTCTATGGCGTCGAAGACCGAACTGACTTCGTTGCCGACGTCCGTCAGCTGGACGGGCAGCCGCTCGCGCAGCCCGTTCCAGGCCTGGCGGTGCGAGGAGGAGAACGACGAGAGGGTGGCGATCGGGCCGAGTGAGCCGTCCCGTTCGTATGCCTGATGGAGCAGGCGGTGGCCCTCGGTGACGTCGTGCTTCATCCCGCTCAGCGTGCGCCGGATCTCGGCCATGGATTCGTGGTCGAGCCGGCCGGAGCGGCCCCGCTCCATCAGTCGGCGGGTCTCGCTGAGCCTGGTCGAGGCGTGGTCCAGATACAGCTCGCCGCGGTCGGACTCGTCGTCCGCCAGATTGAGCTTGAAGTCCTCCATTCCTCGTTTCAGTCCGTACAGCGAGTCACCGGGCAGGGCGTCGGAGCTGGCGGCGGCGACACCGCTGAAGGCGCCCGCCGCCACACCGACTGTGAGCCCGCCCGCCGCAAGGCCTTTGGACCAGCGGGATCTGGGGCGCAATCTCCGGAGGCGGGAAGCCCGGTGGGCACCCCGTCCGGATTTGCGCTGCTCCGGCACCGTAGGGCCCGGAGTCGCCCCCCCGGCGGCTGTGTCCTCCAGCAGCATGGCCTCCATGGCTGCCACGAGCTGTGCTCGTTGCACCACTTTGACCTCGGGGTCCAGCGTCGGTTTCGGCAGTTCACCGAGACCACTCGCCAGGGCCAACAGCCGCCCCTGTTCGGCCGGTTCGGCCGACTCGGCGGGCTGTTCGGCCGCCGCGCCCTGGACCGTCTGGTCTTCCAGGGCCTGGGCGAAGGCGTTCGCCCGCCGGTGTGCCGAAACGTTCGCGATCACTGGCGGCACCTCCTCTCGTCATGACGATCGACTCCCCTGGGGGTCCGGAAGGTTGCACGCCTTGAGCACATCCACACGATTGAGTGAGTGGCTGCGGGCATGGCGTGACCGCAGGGAGCCTGCATCCCGCACAACGAGCGTCGCGGCACATGGGTTACGCGCGAAGGATGATCGGACCAGGCCGTCATCGAGGCGTCACCGACTGTGAGTTGGGTCCGAGGTGGGGGGCGGACAGAGGGTGAACGGCGGCCGGCGAGAGGTGGGGGGCGGGTGGGGGGACAGCGGCGGTCAGCGGGCGTCTTCGGGCAGGAGCCGGGCCAGTGTTCGTACGGCTCGGTACTGCAAAGTTTTGATCGCTCCTTCGTTCTTGCCCATGACGCGGGCCGTCTCGGCGACCGAGAGGCCTTGCAGGAAGCGCAGTGTGACGCACTCCTGCTGCTGCGGGTTGAGTTTGCGTACGGCTTCGAGCAGCGCCGCGTTCGAAAGCGACTCCAGGACGGAGTCCTCCGGGCTGCGCTCCACCTCGTTGGCGTCGAGCATTTCGCCCGTGGTCACTTCGAGACGGAAACGGCTCGATTTGAAGTGGTCCGCGACCAGGTTCCGGGCGATCGTGACCAGCCAGGCGCCGAAATCGCGCCCTTGCCAGGTGAAGGTGGAGATCCGGCGCAGGGCGCGCAGGAACGTCTCGCTGGTGAGATCCTCGGCGGTCGCCTTTCCGCCCACGCGGTAGTAGATATAGCGATAGACGGTGTCGCT
Organism: Streptomyces sp. L-9-10; assembly: GCF_004151105.1. GTDB lineage: Bacteria > Actinomycetota > Actinomycetes > Streptomycetales > Streptomycetaceae > Streptomyces. The sequence goes on along the minus strand of NZ_PHRF01000168.1, from coordinate 156,619 downwards.
GTACTGGTCGTACAGCCGGCCGAAGGCCTCGGCCTCACCGGCCTGGGCGCGCTCGACGAGTTCCATCATGCGGGCGCTGTCGCTGTCGGCGGTCGGCCGACGGGCGGTGGTCGAGGCGGCGGTGCTGCTTCGGCTCCCCCGTCTGCCGACCGCCGCACCGCCGCTCGCCAGGGCATAACAAGGACCGATAGGGCCGCTCACGGCAGGGGCCGGTGCGGCGAAGGCGGGGACGGCGTACGCGGTGGGGACGAAGCCGCGCAAGTGGTCGAGGACCGTTGCGCGCAGCGTAGCCAGGCCCGAGGCGTCAACCCCGACGTGTGGGTACACGGGACTCCCAGAGGCAGAGCTTCCATCACGTGCAGTGCGGGACCGTTCACTCGTCGTGGCGACGTGTGGGGTCCGGTATGCGTCTGAGGAGAATAACGCTTCGTACAGGCAGTGCTACACCCAGTTGCTCAAATCATCGATTACGTCGCTTCCATGACGCCTATGCGGCGTATCTAGTCGCACATCGTGACCATTTACTGATCGGATTGCGTCAAGATCTGCCTGCTCTCGTGATGGGTTGTGCCTGAGTGACGGATGTACGTACGGCCCCGCGGAGACTTCCGCAGGGCCGTACGTGTCGATTTGTCACCCGGCGGCGTGTCTCCGGGGCGTGTCTCTCGTTGCGGCCGGGTCGGACCGGGCCGGCGACGCAGAGTCAGCGGCGGCGGCGGTGCAGGGCGACCGCGGCCGCCGTGCCGCCCGCGAGGGCGCCCACTCCGGCCGCCGCCGGGATGCCGACCTTGGCCGCTTTGCGGCCGGTCCGGTAGTCGCGCAGCCGCCAGTCCAGCCGGCGCGCGTGCTTGCGGAGCTTGGTGTCCGGGTTGATGGCGTACGGGTGTCCGACGAGCGAGAGCATCGGGATGTCGTTGTGCGAGTCGCTGTACGCCGCGCAGCGGTCCAGGTCGAAGCCCTCGGTGGCGGCGAGGGCGCGGACGGCCTCGGCCTTCGCGGGGCCGTGCAGCGGTTCGCCGACGAGTTTGCCGGTGTAGACGCCGTCGATCGATTCGGCGACCGTGCCGAGGGCGCCGGTCAGGCCGAGCCGCCTGGCGATGATCGTCGCGGTCTCGACGGGCGCCGCCGTCACCAGCCAGACCTGCTGGCCCGCGTCCAGGTGGGCCTGGGCGAGGGCGCGGGTGCCGGGCCAGATCCGGTCGGCCATGTATTCGTCGTAGACCTCTTCGCCGATGGACATCAGCTCGGCGACCCGGTGGCCCTTGACGATGGACAGGGCGCTGTCGCGGGCGTCCTGCATGTGCTCGGGGTCCTCGACCCCGGCCAGCCGGAACCAGGTCTGCTGCCAGGCGAACCGGGCGAGCTCGCGGCGCTGGAAGAACTTCCGCTTGTACAGGCCGCGGCCCAGATGGAAGATCGCGGCGCCCTGCATCACGGTGTTGTCGAGATCGAAGAAGGCGGCGGCGCGGTTGTCGCCGAAGACGGGGAAGTCGGGCACCTCGTCGGCCTTGGCGGCCTCGGCCTCCGACGCCGCGTGCGACTCCTGTGTGGACCTGAGTCCTGCCTCGGCTGCGGCCTCGCCTGCGAGCACGCTCCGTGCGGTGGCGGAGCGCTTACGGGGGGTGAGCCATCCCAGTGCGGCCATAGCGTGAGCATAGCCAGTCTGTTCGGTACTTCCCGACGTGTGGGGGTGCCGTGGAGTGAACTCTCCGGGACCGGTGCGTTAATCCGCCGATCATGTGATCCGGCCCCGGCTGTGGATGACGCGCGCCCCCGTCGGCGGCGCGGGCGGAGAATGGCCCGCATGAGTCCTCTGCTGCGACGTACGACGAAGAAGAAGGCGGGCGAGCGGATGGTGACGCTCGTCTCGAAACCCGGATGTCATCTCTGTGACGATGCCCGCTCCGTGATCGAAACGGTGTGCGCGGAGACCGGAGCATCATGGGAGGAAAAGGATATTACGCAGGACGAGGCGCTGCATCGCGCGTACTGGGAGCAGATTCCGGTGGTCCTGGTGGACGGGGAGCGGCACACGTTCTGGCGGGTCGACGCCGATCGGCTCCGTCGTGAACTGGGGGGCTGAAGGGAAAGACGGTTACCATCGTGGGCGCTTTGCTGGGTTTTCTCTGGTGATCATGCTCCGGGCCGCGAGGGTGGCCCCGAGGTGTTGCCGGGCGTCCGGGGATCGGTCCCGGGAGGGTTAAGGGGAGCGGTCTCGGGGGCGTAATTCGTGAGGAGTGTGTGCGGTTTTGCCCCCTTCGTGTGTGCAACGGGTCGACGCGGTGCGCGGTTCCACTCTCGTGGGATCGACGCGCGTGACCCCGGTCACTTTGCTCGGACAAAGCGGACACAATCTTTGTGCACGCGTTCACAAAGACATAACCTGCATTCGACGGGGCGGTCCAGGGACATACGACCGCCTGCAGCCTCGCTCATCCCGCAGGAGCACCGTGGCAACTGGCCGAACTCACCGACCGGCGACTCGTAGCCGAGGAATCCCCGAGGCCACCGTCGCCAGGCTTCCGCTGTATCTGCGGGCGCTGACCGCTCTGTCCGAGCGTTCGGTACCCACGGTCTCCTCCGAAGAGCTCGCGACCGCGGCCGGGGTCAACTCCGCCAAGCTGCGGAAGGACTTCTCCTACCTCGGCTCCTACGGGACCAGGGGTGTGGGCTACGACGTCGAGTATCTCGTCTACCAGATCTCCCGCGAGCTGGGGCTGACGCAGGACTGGCCGGTCGTCATCGTCGGTATCGGTAACCTCGGCGCCGCGCTCGCCAACTACGGCGGGTTCGCCTCCCGTGGGTTCCGGGTCGCCGCGCTGATAGACGCCGACCCCGCGATGGCGGGCAAGCCGGTCGCCGGGATGCCGGTCCAGCACGCGGACGAGCTGGAGAAGATCATCACCGACAACGGCGTCTCGATCGGGGTCATCGCGACCCCCGCGGGCGCCGCCCAGCAGGTCTGTGAGCGGCTGGTCGCCGCCGGTGTGACCTCGATCCTCAACTTCGCGCCGACCGTGCTCTCCGTGCCGGACGGTGTGGACGTGCGCAAGGTCGACCTCTCCATCGAGCTCCAGATCCTCGCCTTCCACGAGCAGCGCAAGGCCGGTGAGGGGGCCGCCGCGGAAGCGGCGCTCGCCGCCGAGCGCGGGAGCGCGGTGCATGTGGCGGACGCGGTGGAGGCGGACGCCGCGGACGCGGACGTGGACGCCCCGGAGGCGGACAGCGCCGCCGCGAGCCGGAAGGGACCCGACGGGGACGTTCCCGCGGTGATGCCGGCATGAGCCTCCTGGTCGTCGGAGTGAGCCACCGCAGCGCACCCGTGAGTGTGCTGGAGCGGGCGTCCCTCACCACCGCCACACAGATCGAGCTGTTGCAGGACTCGCTCGCCGCCGAGCCCGCGACCGAGGCCGCGGTCCTCGCCACCTGCAACCGCATCGAGCTGTACGCCGACGTCGACAAGTTCCACGCCGGGGTCGCCGAGCTGTCCACGCTCCTCGCCCGGCACAGCGGCGTCGGCCTGGAGGAGCTCACTCCCCATCTCTATGTGCACTACGAGGACCGGGCCGTCCACCATCTCTTCTCGGTGGCCTGCGGGCTCGACTCGATGGTCGTCGGCGAGGGCCAGATCCTCGGGCAGATCAAGGACGCGCTGGCGCTCGGGCAGGAGCTGCACACCGCGGGCCGGCTGCTCAACGACCTCTTCCAGCAGGCCCTGCGGGTCGGCAAGCGCGCCCACAGCGAGACCGGGATCGACCGGGCCGGGCAGTCCCTGGTCACCTTCGGCCTGGAGCAGCTCGCCGCCGGAGCCGCCGTGGACGCCTGGGCCAAGAAGAAGCGCGCGCTGGTGATCGGCGCGGGCTCGATGTCCTCGCTGGCGGCCGCGACGCTCGCGCGCGTCGGCATCGACGAGATAGTCATCGCCAACCGCACGGCCGCGCGCGCCGACCGGCTCGTACAGATCCTGACCGAGCCCGGCTCGACGGGCGTCCTCGCCCGCGCGGTGGACATGAGCGCCCTCGCGGACGAGCTGCCCCACGCCGATGTGGTGGTGTCCTGCACGGGCGCGACGGGTCTGGTGCTGACCGCCGGGGCCGTCGAGGCGGCGCTGCACGGCCGTACGGGCCGGCTGGACCTGCTCGACCTGGCCATGCCCCGGGACATCGACGCCGCCGTACACCGCCTCGGCGGGGTCCGGTTCGTGGACATCGAGTCGCTGGCCGAGGCATCCGCCGACGCCCCCATGGCCGCCGACGTCGATCAGGTACGCACCATCGTCTCCGACGAGGTGGCGGCCTTCGGCGCCGCCCAGCGCGCCGCTCACATCACGCCGACCGTGGTCGCGCTGCGCGCCATGGCCGCCGACGTGGTGAGCAGCGAGGTCGCGCGCCTCGAAGGCAGGCTCCCCGGTCTTGACGACAAGCAGCGCGCCGAGATCACCAGGACCGTGCGCCGCGTCGTCGACAAACTCCTGCACGCGCCCACCGTGCGGGTCAAGCAGCTGGCAGGCGAGCCCGGCGGCGCCGGGTACGCGGACGCGCTGCGTGAACTCTTCGACCTCGACCCGCAGACGGTCGCCGCCGTCAGCCGGGCCGACCTGAATGACACCGACGGTGTAGGCAGAGGGCGAGTATGACCGAGAAGGTACTGAGGCCCGAGAAGCCGCTGCGGCTCGGAACCAGGCGCAGCAAGCTCGCCATGGCACAGTCCGGCCAGGTGGCGGACGCCGTGCGTGAGCTGAGCGGCCGGCCGGTGGAGCTGGTCGAGATCACCACGTACGGTGACACCTCCCGCGAGCATCTCGCGCAGATCGGCGGCACGGGCGTCTTCGTCACCGCGCTGCGCGACGCGCTGCTGGCGGGCGAGGTCGACTTCGCCGTGCACTCCCTCAAGGATCTGCCGACGACCCAGCCCGACGATCTGACGCTGGCGGCCGTGCCGCGCCGCGAGGACCCCCGGGACGTGCTGATCGCGCGCGACGGGCTGGCCTTCGGGGACCTGCCTCCGGGCGCCCGGGTCGGTACGGGGTCGCCGCGCCGGATGGCGCAGCTCAACGCGTACGCGCGCAACCACGGCCGCACCATCGAAACCGTACCGATCCGCGGGAACATCGACACGCGGATCGGCTATGTCAGCGGAGGGGAGCTCGACGCGGTCGTGCTCGCCGCCGCCGGGCTTCACCGCATCGGCCGGATCGGAGAGGTGACCGAGTTCCTGTCGGTCGACACGGTCCTGCCCGCCCCCGGCCAGGGGGCCCTTGCTGTCGAGTGCGCCGCGGTCAACGTGGACCTCGCCGCAGTGCTCGCCGAGCTCGACGACCCGTACACCCGGGCCGCCGTGACCGCCGAGCGTTCCCTGCTCGCCGCCCTGGAGGCCGGCTGCAGCGCACCCGTGGGTGCGTTGGCCGACCTGCTGGCCGACGGACAGGTTGTCAACGAAATGCGCCTGCGCGGCGTCGTCGGCACGACCGACGGCTCGACGCTGGTGCAGCTGTCCACCACCGGTCCCGTACCCACGTCGCACGGCGACGCCATCGCGCTCGGTCGCGAACTCGCGTCCGAGATGCTCGCCAAGGGTGCGGCCGGTCTTATGGGGGAGCGAGCACTTTGAGCCCCACCACCTCTGACCTTCCAGCCTGCTCCGCATCGGGGCACGTCACCTTCCTCGGTGCCGGACCCGGAGATCCGGGTCTGCTGACACTCCGCGCCGTCGAGGCGCTCGCGGGGGCGGATGTACTGATTGCCGAGCCTGATGTGCTCGAAGTCGTACGCGGCCACGCCAGGGCGGGTGTGCACACCCCTGCGCTGACGGTTGTTGACGATGTGTCAGCAGCCGCCGGGATCCCCGCGATCCGGGATGCGGCCAATCTTGTCATGGAGGCCGCGCGGGGCGGCAAGCGGGTCGTGCGTGCGGTCTCCGGTGACCCGGGGCTGGACGGCGACGCGGGCACGGAGATGCTCGCCTGTGCCACCGCGGGCATTCCCTTCGAAGTCGTCCCGGGCATCGCCGCCGCGGTCGGTGTGCCGGCGTACGCCGGGGTACCGCTGCGCGACGCCCAGGGCACGGACGTACGGCTCGTGGACGCCAGGACCGCCAGCGAGCGGTGCTGGACCGAGGTCGGCGCGAGCGACGGCACGGTCGTCGTCTCCACCACCCTGGAGACGGTCGCGGGCGCCGCCGGTGAGCTGGTCGCGGCCGGCCGCAAGCCGGACACCCCGATGACGGTCACCGTCGCCGGTACGACGACCCGTCAGCGCACCTGGAACGCCACGCTCGGCACCATCGCGCAGGTCCTGAAGCACGCGAAGGTCCTGCCCTCCCCGGAGGGACACCAGCCGGTCATAGCCGTGGTCGGTGAGCGCAGTGCCGCCGCGCAGCGCGACCAGCTCGCGTGGTTCGAGTCCAAGCCCCTGTTCGGCTGGAAGGTGCTCGTTCCGCGTACGAAGGAGCAGGCGGCGTCGCTCTCCGACCAGCTCAGGTCGTACGGCGCGGTCCCGCACGAGGTCCCGACCATCGCGGTCGAGCCGCCCCGCACGCCCCAGCAGATGGAGCGCGCGGTCAAGGGCCTGGTCACCGGCCGCTACGAGTGGATCGCGTTCACCTCCGTCAACGCGGTGAAGGCGGTACGGGAGAAGTTCGAGGAGTACGGGCTCGACGCCCGTGCCTTCGCCGGGATCAAGGTCGCCGCGGTGGGCGAGCAGACCGCCGCGTCGCTCGTGGACTTCGGGGTGAAGCCCGACCTGGTGCCGTCCGGCGAGCAGTCGGCGGCCGGGCTGCTGGAGGACTGGCCGCCGTACGACCCGGTCTTCGACCCGATCGACCGGGTGTTCCTGCCGCGCGCGGACATCGCCACCGAGACGCTGGTGGCGGGGCTGATCGAGCTGGGCTGGGAGGTGGACGACGTCACCGCGTACCGCACGGTGCGCGCGTCGCCGCCGCCGGCCGAGACCCGTGAGGCGATCAAGGGCGGCGGCTTCGACGCCGTGCTCTTCACCTCGTCCTCGACCGTGCGGAACCTGGTCGGTATCGCGGGCAAGCCGCACAACGTGACGGTGATCGCGTGCATCGGCCCGGCGACGGCGAAGACCGCCGAGGAGCACGGGCTGCGCGTCGACGTCCTCTCGCCCGAGCCGTCGGTGCACAAGCTGGCCGAGGCGCTCGCCGCGTTCGGCACGCAGCGCCGCGAGGCGGCGAAGGAGGCGGGCGAAACGGTCACGCGGCCGAGCGAGCGCCGGCCGGGCAGCCGCAGGCGCCGTACGACCTGAGGGGCGTACGACCTGAGCGCCGTACGACCTGAGGGGCGTACGGACCGGAGGAGTGTGGGGCCGGGTCGCCGAGGCGGCCGGGCCCCGCGGTCGTTCCCGGGCGTACATCGCCGGGCCTGTCTCTCCGGTCTCTCCGGCGCCCTCGGTTTCCGGGGCCCTCGGTAACCGGGGCTGCTTCCCGGTCCCGGCTCCCGGGCTGGTCCGGTCCGCCGACGGGGCTGTTCCGGCCGGGAGGCGGGGCGGTTTCCCGGTCGCCGTGTCGGTAAAGGGGCGGGGATGCCGGGTTTATGGTCGAAGGTGGTCCGACGGCCGGCCGGGCCCCGACGAAGCAGCAGACCCAAGAGGCGACTGACGATGACTGTGCACGGATCCTTCCCCGGCTCGCGGCCCCGGCGGCTGCGGGTGAACCCGGTGATGCGACGGATGGTGGCCGAGACCCGGCTGCACCCGGCGGATTTCATCCTTCCCGCGTTCGTACGCGAGGGCATCAGCCGGCCCGTCCCCATCTCCGCGATGCCCGGCGTCGTCCAGCACACGCTGGACACGCTGCGCAAGACGGCGGTGGAGGCGGCCTCGGCCGGTGTCTCCGGGATCATGCTCTTCGGCGTCCCCGAGGAGGAGAAGAAGGACGCGGCGGGTACGGCGGGCACGGACCCGGACGGCATCCTCCAGGCCGCTATCCGCGCGGTGCGCGAAGAGGTCGGGGACGACCTGGTGGTCATGTCCGACCTGTGCCTGGACGAGTTCACCGACCACGGCCACTGCGGGGTACTGGACGACCAGGGACGGGTCGACAACGACGCGACCCTGGAACGGTACGCCGAGATGGCCCAGGTCCAGGCCGACGCGGGTGCCCATGTGGTGGGCCCCAGCGGCATGATGGACGGCCAGATCGGGGTCGTGCGCGACGCGCTCGACACGATCGGCAGGGAGGACGTGTCGATCCTCGCGTACACCGTGAAGTACTCGTCGGCGTATTTCGGCCCGTTCCGTGAGGCCGTCGGCTCCTCGCTGAAGGGCGACCGCAAGACCTACCAGCAGGACCCGGCGAACGTCCGGGACTCCCTGCGCGAGCTGGCGCTCGACCTCCAGGAGGGCGCCGACATGGTGATGGTGAAGCCGGCGCTGCCGTATCTGGACATCCTGGCGCGCGTCGCGGCGGAGACGGACGTGCCGGTCGCGGCGTACCAGATCTCCGGCGAGTACTCGATGGTCGAGGCGGCGGCGGAGAAGGGCTGGATCGACCGCGACGCGGCGATCCTGGAGGCCCTGACCGGAATCAAGCGCGCGGGCGCGAACATGATCCTCACGTACTGGGCCACGGAGGTGGCACGGAAACTCTGATGTCGGAGGCTGCTGGTAGAACAAGGCGCACCGAAGCCGGACCCGAACACGGCTTCGGACCCATGAACTTCGGGAGCCCCCCTTGTCCTACGTGCGACACGTCGAGCATTTCCATGGCCTGCCCGTACTGACCGTCCCGCCGTACACACCGGCCACGGAGCTGCCGGACGCCGGCTCCGTCGCCTGGCGTCTCCACACCGGGCCGTACTCGTCCGACGAGGACTACGAGGACTACTGGGACCGCTTCACCAGCACGGTGGAGCTGGAGAAGGTACGGGCGCTGGTCCTCGGCCATGGCGCGCACTACATGCCCGACCAGGCGCTCATCGATCTGAGTTCCCGGCTGGTCGGGCTCGAAGCGCTCTTCCTCAACGACCTTGAGGACGACGAGGAGATGATCTCCTCGATCGGGCAGCCGGATCTCGCACCGCTCCTGGCGGCGTTCCCCGGGCTGCGGGAGCTGGCCGTCCGCGGCGGGGACGGGCTGGACTTCCCCGTGACGGGGCACGCGGGGCTGCGGTCGCTGCGTATCGAGTCCGGCGGGCTGCCTCCGGAGGCGGCGGAGCACATCGCCGCCGCCGACCTGCCCTCGCTGGAGCGGATCGAGCTGTGGCTCGGCGACGAGGACTACGGGGGCGGCACCACGGTCGAGCAGCTCGCCCCGCTCCTCGCGGGTGAACGCAAGCCCGCGCTGCGTCACCTGGGCCTCCAGAACAGCCCCATCCAGGACGAGCTGGCCGCCGCGATCGCCTCCGCGCCGGTCGTGCCGCGGCTCACCTCGCTGAGCCTGTCCATGGGCACGCTCTCCGACGAGGGCGCGGAGGCGCTGCTCCACGGGCAGCCGCTCACCCATCTCAAGGAACTCGATCTCTCGCACCACTTCCTCAGCGAGGCCATGATGCTGCGGATATGGACGGCGCTTGAGCCCGCGGGGGTCCGGGTGAACCTGTACGGGAGGAACGACCGGGAGTTCGACGACTGGGACGACGACGAGGAGTCCGGGGGCGGCGGCCGTTATATCGCGGTGGCCGAATGACCGTCCTCACGCCTGATTCCCGCCGTACGGGGGCCTGTACTCGAAGCCCCACGCACCGGCGCCCTTCCCGCTCGGGTTCCCGTTCCCGTTTCCGTTTCCGAAAGGTCCACGATGTCGAGCAGCCCTGAATCCCAGGACCCGGAGTACCTCCGGCTCACCCGTATCCCGATGGGGCGCGAGACCGCCTGGGTGAAGCCCGACCGGCAGGTGTCGTACGGACATGTCCTGTACGCGGCGGGCACGTTGGAGTGCGCTCCCGCCGACGTCGTGTCGAGGCTGACCGCGCTCGGGTTCGCCGACATCGAGCTGCCCGACGGCCCGCTGCCCCTCACCGTCGACCCGGTCGACGCTCTGCTGATCAAGGAGGAGGCGTACAACCTGTCGTGGCTCGGGCTCGGCAAGCCCGTGTCGCTGCGGCACGTACTCGCCGCGGCGGGGCGGACGGGCCGGAGCCCGGCCTACGCCGCGCGGCGGCTGACCGATTTCGGCTACGCGGTCCCGGCCGGCCATCCGCTGCCCGAAACCCCGGACACCCGTGACATCGTGCTGATCCGTAGGGAGCGCGGGGGCAACGGAGAGTGGCTGGACTGGGGCGCGGAGGTGCCCGCACACCATGTGCTCAGCGCGGCGGGGGAGTTGGGGTACAGCCCGCACACGGCCGCCAAGCGTCTGGTCGGGCTCGGCATCCGGCTGCCCTACGCCCCTGAGCCCGGTGACGAGCGGATCCTCAGGTACGGGACCGGCCACCGGGCCTGGGCGGCCCGCTACTCCTCGGTGCCCAGCGGGCACATCCTCGATGTCGCACGGGAGACGGGCAGCCCGCAGGCGGCCATCGTCGCCCGGCTGGCGGAACTGGGCTGCGGGGTGGACGCGCCGGTGCCCGACGCCCCGGAGGCGGACGACTTCGTTCTCCTCAGCCACGAACTCGACGGCCGTGCGCCCTGGTTGCCCGTGAACCGTGCCGTCGGGGTGCAGTTGCGGCACATCCTGCGCGCCTCCCTCGTGACGGGACGGACCCCGGCGGACGTCACCGAGCGGCTGGCCGCGCTGGGGCACGGGCCGCACGCCCACGCGAAGGTGCCCGCGGTCGCGGATCCGGAGGACATCCGGCTGCTGGAGACGGTCGACCGCTCGTTCCTCGACAACGTCCACCTCGAACACGTCCTGCGCAGCGCGAGTCTGACGGGGAGAAGCCCGGCGGATGTCGCGGCGCGGCTGACCGGCCTCGGCTACCGGCTGCCGGACGAGGTGGAGTACCCCGAGGTACGGAGCACGGCCGCGGTCGCGGCCTGACGCGGGCGGGCTCCGTACCGCGCCGACAGGGCCCCTACCGGGTCGGGTAGGGGCCCTGTCGGCGTCAACGCGTCACCAGGTGAGGGCGTCGGCCATCTCCGACTGCCAGTACGTGACGGCAGTGTCGTCGGCGATCCGCGTCCCCGTGGGGAGCTTGAGCGGACCGGCGGGGGAGCCCACCGAGCCCTGGTTGGCGCGTCCGATGAAGTGGACGGTCAGCTCCTTCGCCGGGATGTTCGGGTTCCCGTCACCGTTCAGGGAGATCGAGGCGTAGGCCGACTCTCCCGGGGCGAGGGTGACGACGGCCTGCGGCTGGCTCTCCTCGATGATCTGCGTGGCGGCCTGGGCCTCGTCGAAGCGGAGGGCGGGGGCGTAGTAGGCGTCGCAGTTCTTGTTGCCGGTGTTGGTGACCGTCAGGAGGAGGTGGTTGATCGGGCGGGTCACCTGGCTGACCTTGACCTTGGTGTTGGCGCCGGTGCAGGTCGTCCGCTTGGCGGTGGTGCTGCTGCTGCCCTGGCTCTGGCTCTTGCTCTTGCTCTTGCTCTGGCTCTTGCTGCTGACGGCGCTGGAGTCGGCCTCGATCTTGCCGCTGCTGTTGCTCGTGGTGCTGAGCTGCTCGGCGGGCGTCTGCTGCTTGTCGTCGCCCTGCGACTGCTGCTTGGCCGACGGCGTGCCGAAGGACGCGGCGGCGGAGTCCTTCACGGCGCCGGCGGTGTTGTCGCCGCTTCCGCAGGCGGTGAGGGCGAGGGAGGCGACGAGAGCGGTGGCGGCGGCTGCGGCGGCGCGGTGACGGATGTTACGCATGAGGTTGATCCCCGTTTCGGTGAGGTGAGGTGAGGTGAGGTGAAGTGAGGTGAAGTGAGGTGTCGACGGGTGTGGTCAGTGGCGATTGATGAGCATGAGCACGATCGCTGTCGAGGTGATCAGCACGACGACCGCCAACGCGTCGACCACGCTGATACGGAGTCGGATTCTGATTGCTGCTCCCCGTTCGGCTGGTGCTGCACTCACCTTGCGGGGTGGCCGGAAGCGGCCGCAATCGGCAAGGGAGAATGGGGGAAGCTGGAACGCTCGCGCATACTCTGACCTGGGGGGACGGGGTTTCCCTGGAACGCGTTCCTGGAACGGACCAGCAGGAACGAGGAGGGGAACAGCGAGTGGCGACCACCGAGGCCGAGGCTTTCGCGGAACTGCTCCGAGGGTTGAAGGACCGCTCGGGGCGCAGTTACGGCGTCCTCGCCGCAAAGCTCCATGTGAGTACGTCCACGCTGCACCGCTACTGCAACGGGGACGCCGTGCCGACCGACTACGCGTCGGTGGAGCGGCTCGCGCGGCTGTGCGCGGCGAACGCCGAGGAAATGGTGGAACTGCACCGGCGGTGGATCCTCGCGGACGAGGCGAGACGGCGGGGGCGGTCGGCTCCGTCGGCAGCGGCAGCGGCAGCGGCGGCGGCAGCAGCGGCCCCGGCCGAGGCTGAGGCTGTCCCTGGACCTGAGCCCGCACCTGAGCCCGCGTCCACACCTGAGCCCGCGCCCGCATCCACACCTGAGCCCGCACCCGCGCCCGCACCGGAGCCTGCGCCTGAACTCGTGTCCGCACGCGAGCCCGTGCCCGTCGCCGGGTCCCGTACCGTCCGGCTCCCCCGTACCAAACGCCTGCGTCTTCTTCTCGCCGCCGTGGCGGTCGTGGCGGTCGCCGTTCCCGCCATCGCCTACGGCAGCGGGGCCGTCAACTCGACCGACGACCGTTCCGCCGCGACAGACGTGTCGGAGGCTCCGAGCCGGGAATCGGAGGAGAGCCTGTCGCCCTCCGCCTCCCCGGACGGCAAGGACAAGGAAAAGCCGTCCGCCCCGCCCTCCGCCTCGGCCTCCCGGAGCGCGAGCCCGTCCGACGCGCCCAGCGCGCGTACGAAGTCCACGGCGCCCGGCCATCTCTCCGCGGGCGGGGTGCCGGTGTCGGTGAACACCCGGCCGTACGCCTTCGAGGACCCGTGCAGTCAGCACTACCTCATCGACAGCCCACCGGAGCAGGTCCCTCCGCCCCCCACCGAGCAGGACGCGCCCGGCTGGGTCAACGCGCTCGGAGGGGTGGCGAGCGGCGGTCAGTTCATCGAACTGACCGTGCAGGGCAAGAGCAGCGACACGGTCGTCCTGAACGCACTGCGCGTGAAGGTCGTGAAGAGCGACGCCCCGCTCCCCTGGACCGACTACGCGATGGGCGTCGGCTGCGGCGGCGGCGTGGGCACGAAATCCTTCGCCGTCAACCTGGACGCGGCCCGGCCCAGTTCCGTGCCCAAGGCGGGCCAGCGGGACTTCCCGTACAAGGTCAGCGAGTCGGACCCCGAGGTGTACTACGTCTCCGCCACCGCGACGGCGCGGGACGTCAGCTGGTACCTGGAGCTGGAGTGGACCAGCGGCGACCGGCACGGCACGCTCCGCGTGGACGACAACGGAAAGCCCTTCCGTACGAGCGGGTCGGAGGGGCGTCCGTCGTACGACTACCCGCTGGGCGGCACGGAGTGGGGTGTGGCCGCGAAGGGCTGAGACGGGCCCTGGCCCTGGCCCCGTGCGGTTACCGCTCGGGACCGGCCAGCGCCGCCGCGACCACCGCCGCCGGATTGTCGCGGTAGACCGAGTGGGTCGCTCCCTCCACCGCCGTCCAGTGGAAGTCCGCCTTCGAAGAGCCGATGCGGTCGCCCTGGTCGGCGGTGAAGGCCGGGTTGTGGGCCGGATCGGCGGCGAGCACGGTCACGGGACCGGCGTACTCCGTCAGCTCCTTCTCGTATGACCACGGCGTGTTGTGCCGCAGAAAGCTCTCGGCGACGTACGGGCTGGTCCGGTGGGCCGCCTGGACCTTGAGGAAGATGTCCTCGGGGTGCCACTCCGGGTTCTTGCGGAGCAACGACTCCTCGGTCGCCGTCAGCTCGGTGAGCGTGCCGCTCACGAACTCCTCGACCCTGCCCGAGACCGCGATGACGGGGTCGAGCAGGAGGAGACGCGACGCCCAGCCGGGCTCGGCGCTCGCCGCCGCGGTCGCCACGACACCACCGAGGGAGTGCCCGACGACGAGATCCCACGCGCCGCCGCCCTCCGGGGTGAGGGCCAGTACGTCGGCGGCGAACCCCTCGATGTCGTACCGCCGGGTACGGGGCGCGAGGCCGTGGCCGCGCTGATCGGGGGCGGTGACCGACCAGCCGGCCTCGGCCAGTTCGTCCGCCACGCGCCACCAGCAGGCCGCCGCCGAGGTCAGCCCGTGGAGCAACAGGGCGTGCCGCGACGCGTCGGGCCGTCCCCAGCGCATGAGGGGGAGCTGAACGACGGTGGGGGTGGCCGGGGCCGGGGCCGTGACGGGGAAGGTCTCTCGCTGATCCATTCCTCGATCTTCGCAGGGAATTCCGGCCTTCGGGCCGGGTTCACCCAGCGGACGGCCTGACCTCGCCGGAGAGCGGCAGCCCGAGCCGGGCCACCGCCTGAGCCACCAGACGGGAGAGCTGGGTGGCGCCGTTCTGCTGGAAGTGGGTGTTGTCCTGAATGCCGTTCGGGAAGTTGGGGTACTGGCCCGGGTTCAGCCACAGGAAGACGTTCTTGGACGCCTCGATCCCGATCCCGTTCAGGTAGGTACGGCTGAGCGCGGACAGATCGACCAGGGGAACTCGCTCCTCCGCGGCCACGGCCTTGGCGGCGTCCACGTACTGGGGGAACGACACGTTGAACTGCCCGGTGGACTCGTTGTACGAGCGCCGTGAGACGGGCGTGACCACGACGGGCGTCGCGCCCCGGGAGCGGGTCGCGCGGATGTAGTCGTCGCGCAGGTATTCCTTGTAGTCGGCGGGTGAGGTGTAGCGCTCGGGGTTGCCGGTGGTGGCGTCGTTGTGGCCGAACTGTACGAAGAGGTAGTCGCCCGGCTTGATGACGTCGTGGATGGCGGCGAGCCTGCCCTGCTCGATGAACGAACGCGAACTGCGTCCGCCGATCGCGCGGTTGGCGACCGTGATGTTCGGCGTGAAGAAGCCGGGAAGCGTCTGACCCCAGCCCGCCTGCGGGTAATAGCCGGAGTTGTATGTCTGCGCCGTCGAGTCGCCGGCGATGTAGAGCGTGGCGACCGCGCGGGGCGCGGCGGACGCGGTGCCGGGGAGACCGAGGGTGGCGGCGGTACCGGCGCCGAGCGCGGCGGTGGTGCCAAGGAGGAAGCGCCTGCGGCTGGTGGGGGGCATCCGGGACTCCTGACGGGGGTGGGGGTGGTGCCGTCGTCAGCCGGAGGTCGCCGCAGGGAGCCGGAAGGTTGCCGTGGTGTGTGTGGTCAGTTGGCCGCGTACGAGGTGAAGGCGGCCCAGGCGGTGGGGGCGAGGGTGAGGGTGGGGCCTGTGGGGTTCTTGGAGTCGCGGATGTGAACGGCGTGGGGGCATGACGCGACCTCGACGCAGTCGCCGCCCTGTTCGGTGCTGTAGCTGGACTTGCGCCAGTCGTAGGCGACTTCGAGGCAATTGCCGCCCTGTTCGGTGCTGTAACTCGACTTGAACCACTGAAGCGCGGTGTTCATTGCTCTCCTAGAAGCTCGTCCAGCAGGTCCCGGGACTCCTCGGGGGTGAGGGCCTGCGATCGCAGCATCGCATATTTGCGGGACATGATGGACACGCTGTCTGGGTCGGAGACCCAGTGGCTGCCCTGCTGTGACTCGGCGTAGGCGAGATGCTGGTGGTCGGGGGTCTCCAGCAGTACGAACGGGCCGCTGATCCCGGCGTGGTTCGTGCGGGCCAGGGGCAGGAACTGGATGGAGAGGCCGGGGAGTTCGGTGCATGCGCGCAGATGGTTCAGCTGGTCGCTGAAGACCTTTCGACCGCCGAGGGGGAAGCGGAGGACGGGTTCCCAGAGAACGAAGCTGAGCGTCGGAGGGACCTTGCGTTGCAGGATCTCCTGGCGTTCCATACGGGCGGCGGTCTTGGTCTCGATCTCGTCCTCGTCGAACGCGGGAACGCGAGTGCCGAAGATTTCCCGTGTGTATGCCTCGGTCTGGAGCAGGCCAGGGACCACTTGGTTCTCGAACGACGAGTGCGAGATCGCCTCGCGTTCGTGGTCCACGAACTGCTCCGCCCACAGGGGGAACTGGTCGATCGCCGGCATGTTGTCCACCCCGACCGACAACGCCCCTTTAGTGTCGAGGAGTTCGTCCAGCGTCTCCGCCAGGTCCGCCTTCAGCGGCCGTCGGCCCTGCTCGATCGACGCGATCGTCTCCTCGTCGGCGACGACCCGTTCACCGAGGGAACGCTGCGTATAGCCTGCCGCCCGGCGGAAGGTCGCCACTTGGGCGCCCAGCATCTTCATCGCCGAGGCGTTCTTCTTCCTCGGATGTTTCCTGGGATTCATGCCGGCCCAACTCCCCACATGCGCACGTACTTGATCCTGGGACAGCCCGTACAGAAGATCTGTACGGGGTCACCTGGTGCACGAGTTTAGTTACTCTCCGCGACTATCGCTCCATGGATGCGACAACTCGCCACTTTGTGCTCAGGGAGAGGTTCTTCCGCCGTGACCGGCGGTCCGTCCCCGCCGCCAGGAAGTTCACCCACCAAGCCCTCGTCGACTGGGACTTGACCGAAGGTTTCTCCGCCGACGACGTGTTGCTGTGCGTGAGTGAGCTGGCCACCAACGCGCTTCTGCACGGCGTACCGCCCGGCCGTGGGTTCCGGCTGTACCTCCAGTACACCGGTGACGTGCTCCGTATCGAGGTGCACGACAGCGGCCCCGGCGTCCCCCGGATCGTTGATTCGGCGGACGGCGAGGGCGGGCGCGGGCTGTTGCTCGTCGCGGCCTTCACCGACAGGTGGGGCGTGGGGGAGCGGAGCCCCGGCAAGGTGGTGTGGTGCGAGTTCGAGGTGCGGCGGGAGGAGGCCGACGAGGCGACGCCCCCGGCGGTCACCCACCACGCCGAGGGCTGGCTCGGTCTTCTGATGGCCCGGTGATGGCCCGGTGGTGCACTGGTGACCGGGCCCTGATCTCCGCCGTCAGACCTCCACGTCCGTGTCCGTGAGCCCCACCGCCTCGCCGGTCTCGTCCCATTTGACCTCGCGTATCCCCGTCACCGCCGAGCGGTTGAGCGGGCCGTACACATGCGGGAACCGGGTGTCGTCCGCGACCCCGGGCGGTGCCTTCTCGGCCTGTTGCCAGACCAGGCGCGGTTCCAGTGACTCCTCCTCGATGAGCAGCGCCAGCAAGGGGCGGGGCGTGTCGCGGTAGAAGGCGTTGGCGATGGCCAGGGTGACCGGTTCGTCGGGGGAGCAGTGGATGAAGCCGTCGGTGGCGAGCGATGCGGGCGTGTACGGCTGGTCCGGCTCGCGTCGCCAGTCGTCCAGCGGAAGCAGATGCACGATCATGCCCCCAGCCGTACCCGGTGGCCCGCCCGCACACGCTCGGCGGCCGGTGCTCTGGGGGTCGTAGGGGGCGTAGGGGTTTCTGAGAAGCCGGTGTCGGTACGGGAGTCGGAGGTTCGGCCCCGGACGGAGGTGTAGACGCATCGTCAAGGTGTGTCGACGCATCATCAAAGGCATCACCGCGCGGGTATGTGATTGTTTGGACCATGACATCCTTGAGAGGTAAGAAGCTCAGATTTGCCGTGCCCATGGGGCTCAGCGCCCTCATGCTCGCCGTCTCGGGTGCCCTGTCCCCCGCGTCCGCAGCGACACACTGGGCCTATCAGAACGGGATCGGCGGCGGCCCTTGTCTCTCCTCGACTTCAGACGGAGGGAGCGCCACGGCACTTAGTTGCGCCAGCACTATTCGGCAGCAGTGGTACTGGGGCTCCGAGTCGAACAGCTGGCAAGGTCACACGATGAAGCGGCTGGTGAATGTCGCCACGGGTGCCTGCCTGACCACGGACAACAAGTCCGAGTGGAACGCCGTCTGGCTGGCTCCCTGTGGAAACCGCTCCGGACAGTTCTGGACTGCCGACGACGACAGAATCCAGAACCAGAACGGCAACTTCCTCATCAACGATGGGGACGACGCCCTCCATACCGTCCGGGAATACAGCGGTTCGATCGAATTCTTGTGGGTGGGCCGGACGTGGTGATATTCCGCCCGGCCATCACGTCGGCCGGCACCGTCACCGGGATCCTCGCCCTGCTCCTCTGACTGCCAACACCGCGCCCCCTGCCCGGCCTTCACGGGCTGTGCGGGGGGTCTCGGTGTTTTCGGCCTCCGTGGCCGCCGTCCACAGGGGAGACGGCGGCCACGCGAAAGCCGGCTACGCCGGGGAGTCGAGGGCCTGGCGGCGGTAGTCCCGGGGCGGGAGGTCGTAGGCGGCGCGGAAGGCGCGGGTGAAGGTGGCGTGGTCCGGGAAGCCCCAGCGGGCCGCGATCCGGTGGACGGCTACGGTCCGTAGCGCACGGTCGGCGAGGTCACGGCGGGCGCGTTCGAGGCGCTGCCCGCGGATCCAGGCCGTGACGGTGTCGTCGCGCGCGCGGAAGAGACGGTGCAGGTAGCTGACGGAGATGTGGTGGGCGGCGGCGATGGCGCCCGGCGACAGCTCGGGGTCGTGCAAATGCTGCTGTACGAACGCCTCGATGCGCAGGAGCAGGGCGCGCTGCCGGGAGCCGTCCGGCACGCGCGCGTCGGCGTCGAGATGGTGGGCGAGTACCGCGGTCAGCAGGTCGAGGGCGACCGTACCCAGCCGGGGGGCGTCGGCCGGCCGGTAGGCGGCGGAGTCCGTGGTCAGGCTGGTGAGGAACTGCGTGAGGAGCGACCCCACGCCCTCGCGGCCCGGGAGCGGCACGGCGATCAGCCCCGCGCTCCGGTCCACGGGCAGGGGCAGCAGCGCGCGCGGTACGAGGGCGTGTACGAGCGCGGCCGTCCCGCGGTCGGCGGCGATCCTCACGTCGAAGGGGCGCGAGCTGTCGTACAGCGCGAAGTCGTACGGTCCCAACTCCACCTCGTGGGCGTCCTGGACGACGCCGAGCCCGCCGCGCTGGGCGAAGACGACCGAGTACAGCTCGGGGTCGCACCGCCGGATCAGCCGCGGTGTGCGCTGTACGTCCGAGGGTGAGCAGGTCAGCTCGATGACGTTCACGGCCGCGAGGTCCAGCGCCCGCGCCGTGGCACTGAACCGCGCCCGCTCGCCGCTCTCCACCCGCATCGGGTACAGACTGCCGACCTGGAACGCGTCGAAGCGGGCCAGCCGCTCCGCCGCCGGAAGGTCATCGCTGTGAAAGACCGTCTCCATCATGGTGCCCCCTCCCCTGGCGTCACCGTATCGGCTCGGGACGGCGCGCGGGCGGGACGAAGCATCCCCTTCCGCCTGGTGTGTGTCCCGTCGGCTACCGTGCGGCGCCCGCGCGCCGGAACTCGCTCGGGCTGACGCCCCGGATCCGTTTGAACGCCGCGCTGAACGCGAACGCGTCGGTGTAGCCCACGGTGCGGGCGATCTCGGAGACGGTCGCCGTCTCGCGCTCGGTCAGCAGGTCCGCCGCGAGGGTCATGCGCCAGCGGGTGAGGTAGGTCAGCGGCGGTTCGCCGACCAGGTCGGCGAATCGCTTCGCCAGCGTGGAACGCGACACTCCGGTCCGGCCGGCCAGCGAGGAGACCGTCCAGGGCGCCGCCGGTTCGGCGTGCAGCAGGCGCAGCGCGTCGCCCGCCACCGGGTCCCGCTGGGCGGCGTACCAGGCGGGCGGCTCGCCGCCGGGCCGGTCGAAGTACTCGCGCACCGCGCAGACCAGCAACCAGTCCAGCAGCCGGTCCAGGACCACCTGCTGGCCCGGGGTGTCGGTGGCGACCTCGGCGGCGAGGTGGTCCAGTACGGCGTCGGCCCCGCCGCCGGAGGCGACGCGCAGGACTACGGGCAGCGCGTCCAGCAGCCGGCGGCTGATCTCGCCGCGCACCGGGTAGGCGCCGACGATCAGCGTGGTCGCGCCGTCGCCCGAGTCGTCGCAGCTGCCGTCGTTCCAGCCGAGCCGGTGCCGGGTCCCGCCCTCTTCGGGCGTCGCGCAGTGCTCGCCGCAGGCGACCGGTTCGGCCCGGGTGCCGACCTCGTCGACGAAGGTGAACGGTTCGGGGCCGCGCACGATGAGCGTCTCGCCGGCGCGGAGGTGTTCGGGCGGGCGGTGCTCCGGCACGATCCAGCCCGCCCCGCCGAGAACGGTGCACAACGTCAGCGGAGCGCCGTCCACGAAGTGCAGCGCCCAGGGCGGGGACAGGGTCGAGCCGGCGAACAACGAGCCCTGGGCCCGCATCCCGCGGAAGAGGTCACCGAACGCGTCCACCCGACCGAGGTTAGACGATGACAAAGGTGATCCGGCTTTTCACCTATGGATGCGTCCGAGCGGATGCCGTTGACTCGCTGCTATGAGCAACGACACCACCCTCGACACCACCCTCGTCCTCGGCGCCACCGGCAAGACCGGCCGACGGGTCGCCGCCCGGTTGCGGCTGCACGGCACCACGCAGGTGCGCGCCGCCTCCCGGTCGAGCCGTGCCCGCTTCGACTGGTCCGAGCCCGACGGCTGGGACGCGGTCCTGCGGGGCGTCACCGCCGTCTATGTGGTTCCGCCGTCCGTACCGGGACCGGTGCACGAGTTCGTGGCGCGGGCCGAGGCCGCCGGTGTGCGGCGGCTGGTCCTGCTCTCCGGGCACGGCGTCGACGCCTGGGGCGAGTCCGCGTTCGGGCTGGACATGCGCTCGGCCGAGGACGCCGTACGCGGCTCGGCGCTGGAGTGGACCGTTCTGCGGCCGTCGAACTTCAACCAGAACTTCGACGAGGACCTGTTCCACGCCCCGCTGGTCGCGGGAGAGCTGGCGCTCCCGGCCGGGACGGTCCCCGAGCCGTTCATCGACGTGGAGGACGTCGCCGACGCCGTGGCCGCGGTGCTGGCCGAGCCCGGCCGGCACGCCGGGCGGATCTACGAGCTGACCGGGCCGCGCGCGCTGACCTTCGCCGAGGCCGTCGAGCTGATCTCCCGGGCGTCCGGGCGGCCCCTCACCTACAAGCGGGTCTCCCCCGCCGAGTACAGCGCGGCGCTGGTCGAGGAGGGCTGGGGCGAGGACGACGCCCATCACGTCGCCGAGATGTTCGTGCTGATGGAGCGTGGGGTGGGCGCCGGAACGACGGACGGTGTCGCCACCGTGCTGGGGCGCGCGCCACGGACCTTCGAGGAGTACGTCGTGCGGGCCGCTGCGGCGGGGGCCTGGCGGTCCTGACCCTCACCATGACCCTCCACCGTCATCGTCACTGTCTGCCCTCCACCGTCATCATCTTCCGAAAGGGCCGCTATGAGCACCGGCACCAGCCTCCTGACCGCCGAGGACCTGGAGTTCCTCGGACGTCCCCTGCACGGGTTCCTGTCCGTGGCCGGGGGGACCCAGCCGCCACAGCCCCGGCCCGTGTGGTTCGAGGCCACCGCGGAGGGGACGGTCCAGTTCTTCACGGAGCCGGACTCGCTGAAGGTACGGCGCCTGCGCGACGACCCCCGCGCCTCGATCGTCGTCGCGGCCCCGGTGGGTGAGCCCGAGCGCTGGGTGTCCGTCGCCGGCCGCGTCACGGTGGAGGCCGACGGAGCGCGCGACGTGTGCTCCCGGCTCGCCGCCCGCTACTGGGACCTCGACGACCAGGTCCGCGCCGACGCCCTTGCCACGATGCTGGCCACCGACCACCTCCGCGTCGTCATCCACCCGGAGGCCGTGCGCCGCTTCACGTAGTGACTGACCCCGGCTTATTCTGCCCCGGGCCCCAGGCCGGAGCGCAGACGGACTAACGCCCGGTGGCGGCGGAAAGGGACCTTCGTAAGGCTTGAGGACGTAGATCAACAGGCTTCCTGTTCGTCTCGCAGGGGTCTGCCCTCCGGTGCTCTCGAAGGAGATACGTCATGCCCGCTTCCTCCGCCCCTGGGGGTTCCCGGCGTTCGGAGTCCGATGTGCCGGAGTTCGCGGCCTCGGCGCAGCTCGCCCGAGCGTTGCAGCAGATCGTGGTGGATCTCGTCGAGCTGCATCTCCAGGGGAAGCAGGCGCACTGGAACGTGGTCGGGCACAACTTCCGTGATCTGCACCTTCAACTGGACGAGGTGGTCGACGACGCCCGGGAGTCGGCCGACACCATCGCCGAACGCATGCGCGCGCTGGAGGCCTGGCCGGACGGCCGCTCCGACACGGTGTCGGCGACCACCACGCTCCCGGCGTTCCCGCAGGGCGTGCAGAGTGTGCACGCCGTCGTCGACCTCGTCACCGCGCGCCTGCGGGCCACCGTCGATACGCTGCGCACCCTCCATGACCAGGTCGACAGCGAGGATCCGTCCACGGCCGACCTGCTGCACTCGATCATCGACTCCCTGGAGAAGCACGCCTGGATGGTCAGCGCGGAGAACCGTTCCGCCTGACATCGCCCCCGGGGCCATGTGCCTGCCTGCGTGCCACCGTTCGCCACCCTTGATCCATCCGGATGGATTACCCGATGGGCGACGGTCCGTCGGCGCGAGCCGCTCCTCCCTCACGATGACGGCGGAATGACGCTCTGCGCCGACCGTGGTGTACGCCTTCCTCACAGAAGTCGCGCCCGGCCGGCCCGACTCAGGAAAAGGCAGATGCCGACAACTACCCGCAGGTTCGCTCGTATCGTCCAGGCCGCCGTGACCGTGGCCCTCTCGACGGCCGCCTTCGCCGTGCCCGCCACCGCGGCCCCCACCAGCCCCGCCCCGCCCGCCGACCACCACGGCAAGGCGGTGTTCGTCCAGAACGACCGCGTCGAAGGCAATCAGGTGATCGCCTACAGCCGCGAAGCCGACGGTTCCCTGCACAAGCGTGCGGTGTACGGCACCGGCGGCAAGGGCGGCGTACTCGGCGGCTCTGTCGTCGACCACCTCGCCTCGCAGGGATCGCTGACGTACGACTCTCAGCACAAGCTGCTGTACGCGGTCAACGCGGGCAGCAACACGGTCACGGTGTTCTCGGTCGACGGCGACCGGCTCCAGCGCCGGCAGGTCATCGAGTCCGGAGGCGTGTTCCCGGTCAGCGTCACCGCGCACGGGGACCGTGTCTTCGTACTCAACGCGCGCGAGGGCGGCTCCATCCAGGGCTTCCGGCTCAAGGAAGGCAAGCTGCACCGCGTCGAGGCCTGGCACCGTGCGCTGCGTCTGAACACCGGCGCCACGCCCGAGTTCACCCACACCCCGGGCCAGGTGGCCTTCACCCCCGAGGGATCGCAGCTCGTCGTCACCACCAAGCTGGGCGGCAACAGCATCGAGATCTTCCACCTCAACCGTGAAGGCGTGCTGTCGCACAAGCCTGTTGTGGACAGCAAGCCGGGCGCGCAGCCGTTCGGGCTGACCTTCGACGCGCAGGACCGGCTCGTCGTCGCCGACGGCGTGGAGGACGCCCTCCTGACGTTCCGTATCCACAAGGACGGCCGTACCACCCTGGTCGACGCGGCACCGACCGGACAGCAGGCCACCTGCTGGGTCTCCCGCACGGGCAACCACTTCTTCGCGTCCAACGCGGGCAGCAGCACCGTCACCCGCTTCCTCCAGAACCGTGAGGCCCGCCTCGAACGCCTGGGCAACACCCCCACGGGCACCGGCACGGTGGACTCGTCCATCACTCCCGACGGCCGCTTCCTCTACGTCCAGACCGGCGGCGCGGGCGCCGTGGACGCCTTCCGTATCCACGCGGACGGCTCGCTGACCAAGATCAGCACCACGAAGGTCCCGGACGGCGTCGGCGGCGAGGGCATCGTCGCGCTCTGACCAGGCCGAACAGAACGCGTGGGGTGCCGCCGCCAGGTGGCGGTGGCACCCCACGCGTCGCGTACGGAGGGTTACAGGCGCTCGGGGGCGCGGATGCCCAGGAGTGCCAGGCCCTGCCGGAGCGTGCGGGCCGTGATGTCGCAGAGGAAGAGGCGGTTCTCGACCAGCTCGGCCGGGTTCTCGTCGCTCAGTACGTGGCACTGGTCGTAGAACGTCGTGAAGTGCGAGGCCAGTTGGTACAGGTACGCGGCGAGCTTGTGCGGTTCGTACGCCGACGCGACCTCCGCCAGCACCTCGCCGAACTGGTCCACGTGCAGGCCCAGCGCCCGCTCGGCCGGGGCCAGCTCCAGCTCCGGGTGGGCGGCCGGCTTCGCGTCGCCCGCCCGGCGCAGGATCGACTGGATACGGGCGTACGCGTACTGGATGTAGACGGACGTGTCGCCGTTCAGCGAGACCATCTGGTCCAGGTCGAACTTGTAGTCCCGGGCGGCGGACGTGGACAGGTCGGCGTACTTCACCGCGCCGATGCCCACCTGCCTGCCGCGCTCGGCGATCTCCTCCTCGCTGAGGTCCTTCGCCTTTTCCCGTACGACCGCCGTCGCCCGCTCGACCGCCTCTTCCAGCAGGTCCACCAGCCGTACCGTCTCGCCCTCACGGGTCTTGAACGGCTTGCCGTCCTTGCCGAGGACCGTACCGAACGCCAGCTGGACGGCGTCGACCTCGTCGTTCAGCCAGCCGGCCCGGCGGGCGGTCTCGAAGACCATCTTGAAGTGCAGCGACTGGCGCGCGTCGACCACGTACAGCAGGGTCGTCGCCGACAGGTTCCCCACCCGGTCGCGGATCGCGGAGAGGTCGGTGGCCGCGTAGCCGTAACCGCCGTTGGACTTCTGGACGATGAGCGGGACCTTGTTGCCGTCCGGGCCCTTCACGTCGTCGAAGAACACACAGAGCGCGCCCTCGGAGCGGACCGCGACCCCGGACTCCTCCAGGAGCCGGCAGGTCTCCTCCAGCATGTCGTTGTAGCCGGACTCGCCGACGATGTCGGGGTCGCGGATCTCCATGTCCAGCTGGTTGAAGACCGAGTAGAAGTAGATCTTCGACTCGTCCACGAACCGCTGCCACAGGGCCAGCGTCTCCTTGTCACCGGCCTGGAGGTCCACCACCCGGTCCCGCGCGCGTGCCTTGAACTCCTCGTCGGAGTCGAAGAGCGCCCGCGAGGCCTTGTAGAGCCGGTTGAGGGAGGACATCGCCTCCTCGCCGGAGGTGGCGGCGTCCGCGGAGCCCTTGTGGTCCAGCTCGTGCGGGTGCTCGATCAGATACTGGATGAGCATGCCGAACTGGGTGCCCCAGTCGCCGATGTGATGGCGCCGGACCACCTTCTCGCCGGTGAACTCCAGGATCTCCACCATCGCCGCGCCGATCACGGCGGAGCGCAGATGCCCGACGTGCATCTCCTTGGCCACGTTCGGCTGCGCGTAGTCGATGACGGTCGTGCCCGGCTCCGGCTCGTACGGGACACCGAGCCGGGCGTCCGCCGCGCGGGCCGCGAGGGTCTCGACGATCGCCCGGTCCGTGATCGTGATGTTGAGGAAGCCGGGTCCCGAGACCTCGATGTCCTTGATCACGCCATCGGCGGGGAGCGACGCGACGACCCGCGTCGCCAGCTCGCGCGGGTTGCCCTTGAGCCGCTTGGCGAGCGCCAGGAGACCATTGGCCTGGAAATCGGCCCGGTCGCTTCGGCGCAGCAGCGGGTTCGCGGGACCGGCCTCCGGCAGAGCTGCCGAGAGGGCGTCCGCGATGCGCTGATCGACGGTCGAAGCGAGGGAAGTGACCGAGGCCATGGGCTGGTGCCGTTCCTGTCGGGTACGGAGGGAAGTCCTGCCCAGTATCCCATGGTGTAACAAGCCATTTTCGCTCTCCCGGGGGGACCTGGGAGAATGGCAGCCGCCGGAATGTTTGGGCGTACGAGAAAGAAGTAAGGACGTGCCGATCGTGGCTCAGAGCACCGAGACCGACTGGGTCTCCCGTTTCGCGGACGATGTCATCGCCGAGTCGGAGCGACGTGCGCCTGGCAAACCGGTCGTCGTCGCGTCCGGACTCTCCCCCTCCGGCCCCATCCACCTGGGGAACCTCCGCGAGGTCATGACCCCGCACCTGGTCGCGGACGAGATCCGCAGGCGCGGTCACGAGGTCAGGCATCTGATCTCCTGGGACGACTACGACCGCTATCGCAAGGTTCCGGCCGGCGTTCCCGGTACGGACCCGTCCTGGGCCGAGCACATCGGCAAGCCGCTGACGTCCGTGCCCGCCCCGGCGGGGTCGGCGTACCCGAACTGGGCCGAGCACTTCAGGGCCGCGATGACCGAGGCGCTGGCCGAGCTGGGCGTCGAGTACGACGGCATCAGCCAGACCGAGCAGTACACCGCCGGGGCGTACCGCGCGCAGATCCTGCACGCGATGAAGCACCGCGCGGACATCGACGCGATCCTCGACCGCTACCGGACGAAGGACAAGCCCGCCAAGGCCCCTCAGGGCCAGAAGCAGGGCCAGAAGCAGGGGCAGAAGCCGCCCGAGGAAGCCGAGCTGGAGGCCGCGGAGGGCTCCGGCGCGGCGGCCGAGGACGACGGCAGCGGCGGGGCCGCCGGCTACTTCCCGTACAAGCCCTTCTGCGGCGGCTGCGGCAAGGACCTCACCACCGTCACCGCGTACGACGACGAGACGACCGCGCTCACGTACACCTGCGCGGAGTGCGGCTTCTCCGAGACCGTCCTGCTCAGCGAGTTCAACCGCGGCAAGCTGGTCTGGAAGGTCGACTGGCCGATGCGCTGGGCGTACGAGGGCGTGATCTTCGAGCCGTCCGGGGTCGACCACTCCTCGCCGGGGTCCTCGTTCGTCGTCGGCGGGCAGATCGTGCGCGAGATCTTCGACGGCGTCCAGCCGATCGGCCCGATGTACGCCTTCGTCGGGATCTCCGGGATGGCGAAGATGTCGTCCAGCAAGGGCGGCGTGCCGACCCCGGCCGACGCGCTGAAGATCATGGAGGCGCCGCTGCTGCGCTGGCTCTACGCGCGCCGCAGGCCCAACCAGTCGTTCAAGATCGCCTTCGACCAGGAGATCCAGCGGCTCTACGACGAGTGGGACGCGCTGGAGCGCAAGGTCGCCGACGGCTCCGTCCTGCCGGCCGACGCCGCCGCGTACTCCCGCGCCACGAGCACGGCGGCCGGTGAGCTGCCGCGTACGCCGCACCCGCTGCCGTACCGCACGCTGGCCTCGGTCGTGGACATCACGGCCGGTGCCGAGGAACAGACCCTGCGGATCCTCAGCGAACTGGACCCGGCCCGTCCGCTGGCCTCGCTGGACGAGGCGCGTCCCCGGCTGGACCGCGCACAGAACTGGATCACCAGCCAGGTCCCGGCCGAGGCGCGGACGATCGTGCGCGCCGAGCTCGACCGCGAGCTGCTCGACTCGCTCGACGCGCGCGGGCGCGAGTCGTTGCGGCTGCTGCTGGAGGGCCTGGACAGCCACTGGTCGCTGGACGGGCTGACCACGCTCGTCTACGGCGTGCCCAAGGTCATGGAGGGGCTGGCCCCCGACGCCAAGCCGACGGCCGAACTGAAGACCGCCCAGCGGTCGTTCTTCGCGCTGCTCTACCGGCTGCTGGTCGGCCGGGACACCGGGCCGCGGCTGCCCACGCTGCTGCTGGCGGTGGGCGCGGACCGGGTGAGGACGCTGCTCGGCGGCTGAGCCGGCGCGCGGTCGCGGCCGGTGCGCGGTCGCGGCCGGCGCCGCGTTCATGGAGTCTGCCCGTATGGGGTCCGCCCGTATGGGGTCCGCCCGGCCTCCGTGACGCGGCGGCCAGGCTGTGGGGCGCGTCGTCGCCGGACAGGGATCAGTCGCCGGACGGGGCTCAGGCGATGTACTCGTCGTCCAGTTCCGCCTGGTACCGGGAGCGGAAGTCCTTCAGGTACGGGCGGAGCGAACTCTCGCTCAGCGGGCCGCCGGTGCGGCCGGTGATCCCGTACAGATCGACCAAGTACAGGCCGAACTGGCGGCCGTTGGGGTAGTCGCCGTGCTCGCTGATGTACTTGCGGAAGGCGTTGAAGTACGCCTCCTCGCGTGAGATGTCGTCGGGGAGCGCGGGAACGGGCAGTTCCTCGGGCTGCTCCTGGACGGGCGCGGGCTCGGCGTACTGCCGCTGTTCCGGGGCCTGTTGGGGGACCTGCTCCGGCTCCGGGGTCGCGTACGGGCCCTCCACGCGCTGATTGGGCACCCCGCCGAGCGGGCGGCTGCGGCCGGGGCCGGCGGGGATCATCACCGGGGCTGCGGGGTCCGGGACTTCGGCGTACGCGGGGTTGTACGCGCCCTCGTACGCCGCTTCCTGCACCTGCGGGGCCGCGAACCAGGGGCTCGGCTGGGGCTGGGCTTGGGGCTCAGGCTGGGGGTGCTGCGGCTGCGGGTGCTGCTGAGGGTGTTGCTGGGGTTCGGGTTGCGGTTGCGGCTGCTGCTGGTGCTGGGGGTCCTGGTCCTGCTTCCGCAGCTGCGGCGGGATCTGCTGCTGCTGTTGGGGCTGGGGCTGGGAGTGCTGGGGCTGCTGTTCCGTCGGCTCCGGGGACGGAGACACGGACGGGCTCGCGGCGGCTATCTCGGCCCGGCCCTGCGGGAGTTCGGCCACCGGAGGCGGGGGCGGCAGCAGCACCGGTTCGATCCCGGCGGCGGCCAGACCCGACGGCGCGGTGTCGGCGAGCGGTACGCCGTACTTCGCGAGCCGGAGCGGCATCAGCGCCTCGACCGGCGCCTTGCGGCGCCAGTTGCGGCCGTACCGCGCCTGAAGGCGCGACTGGTAGATGAGCCTGTCCTGTTCGAGCTTGATGACCTGCTCGTACGAGCGCAGCTCCCACAGCTTCATCCGGCGCCACAGCTTGAAGGTGGGCACCGGCGAGAGCAGCCAGCGGGTGAGCCGCACGCCCTCCATGTGCTTGTCGGCGGTGATGTCCGCGATCCGGCCGACCGCGTGGCGCGCCGCCTCGACGGACACGATGAAGAGGAGCGGGATCACGGCGTGCATCCCGACGCCCAGCGGGTCCGGCCAGGCGGCGGCGCCGTTGAAGGCGATGGTCGCGGTCGTCAGCAGCCACGCCGACTGGCGCAGCAGCGGGAACGGGATCCGCATCCAGGTCAGGAGGAGGTCGAGCGCCAGCAGGACGCAGATGCCCGCGTCGATACCGATCGGGAAGACCAGGGAGAACCGCCCGAAGCCCTTGGCCTCGGCGAGTTCGCGCACGGCGGCGTAGGACCCCGCGAATCCGATCGCGGCGATGATCACCGCTCCGAACACCACGATCCCGATGAGAATCCGGTGCGTGCGTGTCAGCTGCATCGCGGCCACCCGCGATCTCCTCCCGTATTCGGCCTGTATGGGGCGTCAGGTACTCGACAACAATCACTCGACGCCCCGACACCCGGCGGGCACAGCCTGGCACATGTGTGCGGAGGGCGTTGCGCGGGGAGCGGAAGCCGGCCTTCAGGACGCGGCTTCGGAGCCCTCCCCGGCGCCCGGCGCGTCACCGGAACCGGCCGCGTCCTCGGAACCGGCGGCGACGGCCGCCACGGCTTCCTTGGCCGCCTTCTCCGCGTTCTTCGTCAGATCGGCGGGGCTGGGCGACTTCGCGCCCGCGTATCCCGCGCCGTTGTAGGTGAGGGTGATGACGACGTTCTCCGCGCGGGCCACGACCGTCGCGTACGCGAAGTCCTCGTCGGTCTTCTTGAGGGTGTACGTGACCAGCGTCGCCTGGTCGCCGACGCCGGCCGTGGCGACGGACTTGAGGCTCTTGGCGCCCGCCGTGCCCTGGGCCCCGGCGACCTCCTTCGCGTAGTACTCGCCGGCGCGCTTGTCGCCACTGCCGAGCGTGGCGTCGGAGTCGTACCGCATGAGGGAGACATCGAGCCAGCGGTACTGCGAGCCCTTGACGCCCTTGTCGTCCAGACCGTTCCAGGAGCAGCTGCCGCGGGTGTCGATGTCGCTGGACTTGCCCGACGTACCGGCCTTGGTCTTGACCTTGGGAACGAGCGAGCCGACCGTCTTCGCGCCGATCGTGGCGCAGGCGTCGGGGAGCCCGCTGTACTTGGCCGCCGCGACCTTCGGGGACGGCGCGGCGCTCGGGCTCGACGAGGAGCCGTCGGCGTCGCTCTTGTCGCCGGAGTCGGACGAGCAGCCGGCGACGACGAGCATCACCGGAACGGCTGCGCAGGCGAGTATGCGGGTGAGTCGCGAGGCTGAACGGTGCATGGTTCCTTCAGTCGGTCGGTTGTCGTACGGTCCGATCGGCCACGGTAACCGCCGAGCCGGGTCCGCGGGCTCCCGGAGCGGGAGTCCGGGCCCCGCGCGCCCGGCGCGGGCGGCGGGGACGGGGGCGGCTACTCGTTGAGCTGCTCGGCGAGCGTCCGGGCCAGTTCCCGCGCCTTGTCCTGGAGTTCTTTGCTGTCGGGGACCACGGTGGGGTGGGCGGGCTGCTCGGTGTACCGGACGGTCACGATCACGTTCGATGTGCGGAACACCACGCTCACCGTGCGCTGCTGAGCTGCGGCGCCGGAGCGGGCGAGGACATCGTCCAGGAAGGCGGCGTCACCGAGATTCTCCAGGACGCGGGGTTCGAGGCCGTCGGGGGTCGTGCCGTCGGAGGGCGCGCCGTCGGAGGGCGCGCCGGAGCGGGACGGGGTGCCGGAGGGGGTACCGGACGGGGAGCCGGTCTGTGCGCTCGTACCGGACTCCGAGCCGGTACCGGTGTCCGTGCCCGCGCCGGAACCCGTCGCGGAGGGCATGCCGCCCGGCGTTCCGGGAGCCGTGGCCGCGGGCAGCCCCGCGGCCGTCTCCGCCTTCGCGTAGACCTCCTGGGCCCGGTCGGCGTCGCTCACGGCCGGGTCGTATGACACGACGCGTTCGAGGTCGATCATCAGCTGGTTCGACGCGTCGGGGGAGGCGGCCTTCCAGCCGCACCCGACGCGGCGGTCGGTGTCGTATGTCACAGCGGCCGTGCCCTCGTACACCTTCGCCCGCTGGTCCTCGGGGAGCGAGGCGACGCCGGGCAGCAGATCCTTGAGCATGGAGCGCGGCACGGAGCCGCAGGGCTCGCGGAGCGTGCGGTATTTGCCGGGCTGGGCGGCGGTGGCGGTGGTGGGGCCGCCCGGCTTGGTGTCGGTGACGGCGCCGTCCGCGCCGCCGCCCCCCGAGCAGCCGGCGACGACCGCCACGAGGAGCGCCGCCAGGCCGGGTACGTACGCCTTGCGCGCCTTTGGCTGCACGGTCCCGGGCTCCCTTCTGTACGGGGTTCCGCGCGGGGCTCCGCGCGAAAACTGCTTGCCGCCGTATGACGGTCGATGGACACAATGTCTATCGCACGCGACGCCGTCGATGCTGGTCGGCCGTCTCTTTTGACGGCCCTGGTTCCGGCTTTTGCGTTATAGGACTTTCGGGGGAATTGAGGGGTTATGTCGTATGTAGAGATGCCGGGCGCGAAGGTGCCGATCCGGATGTGGGCGGATCCCGCGACGGTCGAAGAGGGCGCCATGCAGCAGCTCCGGAATGTCGCCACACTGCCCTGGATCAAGGGCCTCGCCGTGATGCCGGACGTGCACTACGGCAAGGGCGCGACGGTCGGTTCGGTGATCGCGATGCACGGTGCGGTCTGCCCGGCGGCGGTGGGGGTGGACATCGGGTGCGGGATGTCGGCGGTGAAGACGTCCCTGACGGCGAACGATCTGCCGGGTGACCTGTCCCGGCTGCGCTCCAAGATCGAGCAGGCGATCCCGGTGGGGCGCGGCATGCACGACGAGGCGGTGGATCCGGGGCGGATGCACGGGTTCGCCACGGCGGGGTGGGCGGATTTCTGGGAGCGGTTCGACGGAGTCGCCGATTCGGTCAAATTCCGTCAGGAACGCGCCACGAAGCAGATGGGAACGCTCGGCTCGGGCAACCACTTCATCGAATTCTGTCTGGATGAGTCGGATTCGGTCTGGCTGATGCTCCACTCCGGATCGCGGAACATCGGCAAGGAACTGGCCGACCACCACATCGGCGAGGCCCAGAGGCTGCCGCACAACCAGGGGCTGGTCGACCGGGACCTGGCCGTCTTCATCGCGGACACCCCGCAGATGGCGGCGTACCGGAACGATCTCTTCTGGGCGCAGGAGTACGCGAAGTACAACCGCGCGATCATGATGGGGCTCTTCCAGGACGTGGTCCGCAAGGAGTTCAAGAAGGCCCGGGTGACCTTCGACGAGGTCATCTCCTGCCACCACAACTATGTGGCGGAGGAGCGGTACGAGGGCATGGACCTGCTGGTCACACGCAAGGGCGCGATCCGTGCGGGCAGCGGCGACTTCGGCATCATCCCGGGCTCCATGGGCACGGGTTCGTACATCGTGAAGGGCCTGGGGAACGAGGCGTCGTTCAACTCGGCCTCGCACGGCGCGGGCCGGAGGATGAGCCGTAACGCCGCCAAGCGCCGGTTCTCGACGCGGGACCTGGAGGAGCAGACGCGGGGCGTGGAGTGCCGCAAGGACTCCGGAGTCGTGGACGAGATCCCGGCCGCGTACAAGCCGATCGAGCAGGTCATCGAGCAGCAGCGGGATCTGGTGCGGGTGGTGGCGAAGCTGAAGCAGGTCATCTGCGTGAAGGGCTGAGCGGCCAGGACACGGCCGGCCGTGACGGTCCCGATGTCCCCATGGTCCTGCTTCCCGGAACGGTGATCGGCCCCCCGGCGCTCTGCCGGGGGGCCGACTGCCGGCCCTGACCGGCCGGGGGCGGTCACAGCTCGCGGTGGACCTTGGAGTTGGACGCCTGGGCGCGGGGGCGTACCACGAGGAGGTCGATGTTGACATGGCTCGGGCGGGTGACCGCCCAGGTGATGGTGTCGGCGACGTCGTCGGCCGTGAGCGGTTCCGCGACGCCCGCGTAGACCTTCGCGGCCTTCTCGGTGTCGCCGTGGAAGCGGGTGGTGGCGAACTCCTCGGTCCTGACCATGCCGGGGGCGATCTCGATCACCCGGACCGGTGTGCCGACGATCTCCAGGCGGAGGGTCTCGGCGAGGACGTGGGAGCCGTGCTTGGCCGCGACATAGCCCGCGCCGCCCTCGTACGTGCCGTGGCCGGCGGTGGAGGAGACGACCAGGACCGTGCCGTCGCCGCTCGCGGTGAGGGCGGGGAGCAGCGCCTGGGTGACGTTGAGCGTGCCGAGGACGTTCGTCTCGTACATCCGGCGCCAGTCCACGGGGTCGCCGGTGGCCACCGGGTCGGCGCCCAGGGCGCCCCCGGCGTTGTTGATCAGGACGTTCACGGAGGGGAAGCGGCCCAGCTCGGCGGCGAAGGCGTCGACGGCCGGGCGGTCGGTGACATCGAGGGCGTACGCGGTGGCGTGCTGCCCGGCGGCTGTCAGTTCGGCGGCGAGCGCCTCGATGCGGTCCTTGCGGCGGGCGGTGACGATGACGTGGTAGCCGGCGGCCGCGAGTTGGCGTGCGCTGGCGGCGCCGATGCCGCTGCTCGCTCCGGTGATGACGGCGATGGGGGTCCCCGCGGCGGTCATGACGTACTCCTCGCGCGTGTGATCGATGATCGAGTCGGACACGGCCAGGATAGGCAGGGTGCGCGGGCGGGTGCCCGTGGTGTCCGGAGCGCGGACCGCGGCGGTGCGAGGGCGGTGGCCGCGGGGTGCGCGCGGGATTCCGCCGCGTGGGTGCCGCGTGTCATGTGGGTGACCGGGGGCGCGCCGGGCCTACGGGTGGCCCGATTCGCGGTGTGATGATCGGTATGTTCCCGCCATGGGTGTCAAGCGCAAGGCGTGGCTGGTGGCGGTGTCGGCCGTCGCGGCGGTGGTGACGGTGACGGGTGCGGGGCCTGGCGTCGGGGCCGGGGCCGAGACCGAGGCGGGGACTGGTGCCGAGGCCGGGACCGTTGGTTTCCGGGGTGGTGTCGTGCCGGAGGCCGATCTCTCGCACCACGGGCATGTGTCGCTGTGGAGCCAGCAGCTGACGGTCCGCTTCGAGTCCGAGAACCACGGTCCTTCCGGGCTCGCGGACGCGACCGTGCGGCTGACGTTCTCGGTCGCTCTCGCGGCCGGTCAGAGCCTGCCGTCGAACTGTCTGCGGAGCGGTGACCGGGTGGTGCTGTGCCGTACGGGGCCGCTCCGGGCGGTCGGCCGGAGCCAGGAGACCGTTCTCGACCTGAAGGCGGCGGGGCGGCCCGTCGAGGCGGTCGTGGAGATCGACACCGCCTGGAACGGCGGCGCGAGCGACCCGAACCCCGAGAACCACCGGCACCGGGTGCTGGCCCCGGCCACCGGGGACCCGTACGCCTTCTGACCGCGTGCCTTCCGGCCTCGTCCGCCCCGGCCTCGTCCGCTCCGGCATCGGCCCCGGCCGCGTGCTTCGGCTGCGAGCTCCGGCCGCCCCGGGAGCTACGCGGGAGCTATGCGGCGGCGTCGCCGAATTCCCGTACCGCGTCCTCGACGATCGCCGCCAGCCTCGCGTGGTGCGCGCCGCGCCAGTACACCCGGCCGCAGGCCGTGCACTGGGCGAAGACGTCGTACGAACGCTGGGTGCCGTGCTCCAGCCGCTCCTGGACGGACTCCTTGGCGGCCGGGCCCAGGCCGCCGTTGCACGCGGTACAGCGGGTCCAGGGCGCGAGGGCGGGGGCGAAGCGTTCCAGGACGTCCCGGAGCTGGTCCTCGGGGCGGTCGCTGTAGATGTACGCCCCGGCCCAGAGCTCGCGGCGCCGCAGCAGCCCGCGGTCCCGGGACAGCATCACCCGGCGCTCGGTGGCGGAGAGGGTGGCCAGGGCGGGATCGCCGAGGTCCTCGTTCTCGTACGCCGCGTCGATACCGAGCAGCCGCAGCCGTCGCGCGAGCGTGCCGAGATGGACGTCGAGCAGGAAGCGCAGGGGAGCGCCCGGCACCCGCTGGGGGCGGCTCACGGCCCGTACCTCGACGGATTCGCCCGCGGCGGGGATGTGCGAGACGGGCACCTCACGGCCGTCCACGAGCAGCGCCCCGGCCTCGGTGAGCGGGACGCCGAGCGATTCGACGGTGTGACCGAGCGTGGACGCGCCGTCGGTGAGGAGGGACGTACGTCCATGACGCCGCTCGGCGGGAACGAACAGGCGCAGCCCGGGGGCGAATTCGATCTGGATCTCCGGTCCGTTCACGTCGTCAGGATGCCACCGGACGCGGGGGGCGGGCCAGGACTTTCCTGGTCGTCGGCGCCGGGTGTCAGATCCAGCCGCCAGTCGTTGGCGCGCATCAGACGCCCCTTCGGGTACTCGACCTCGCACTCGCCCCGGAGCGAGAACCCCACCCGGCGGCACAGCGCGTTCGACGAGCGGTTGTCGACGGACGGGAAGGCGTGCAGATAGCGGTACCTGTGCTCGGCGCGCACCTTCGCCACGACGGCCGCCGCTGCCGCCGCCGCGATGCCGCGCCCCTGGTGGGCGGTGAGCACTCCCCAGCCCGTCTCGTACACCTGCTGTCCCTGCCAGGTCTGCTCCCAGAACCCGATCGTGCCGACGGCCTCGCCGGACGGCGGCAGCACGATCCGGAACATGCGGCCCCGGCCCGTCAGGTCCGCGCTCAGATCGACGTACCGCCGGTGCCGCGTGAGCAGCTGTTCCTCGGTCTCGGGGCCGCCCAGATGGCTCATCAGCTCCGGCGCGTTCATGGCGCGGAGCAGGCCGAGATCGCCCTCGGACCAGGGATCCAGCCGTACTCCCGGTGGTTCGCTCTGTGTGTCAGGCGTGTCAGGCATGTCAGGCACTGTAGGGCGGGGGTCTGACATCGGGGCGTCCGGCTGCCGGCGGACCGGCTGATGGGCGGCCGACTTCTCGGGGTGTGGTGTCCGGGGGGCCGGCGTCCGGGGGGCCGGCGTACGCCGTCGGCGGGACCCCGACCGTCGCCGTGAAGTCCCGTACGAGATGGGCCTGATCGCTGTAGCCGAGTTCGGCGGCCAGCTCCGCCCAGTCCACGTCCACGTCCGCCTCCGCACCCGTACCCGCACCCGCACCCGCTCCGGACTCCGCGCGCTCCAGGGCCTCGTGGATGCGGTAGCGCAGGATCACCCATTTCGGACCCACCCCCACATATGTGGCGAAGAGCCGTTGCAGCGAGCGCACCGACAGCCCTTCCGCCTCGGCGAGCGGGGCCACGCGCCGGATCGTGCGGTCCGTACGGATCCGGTCGGCGAGCGCCATGGCGTGCGCCGCCCGCGGGTCCCGGCGCGGGCCCACGCCCAGCAGATACGCGTCGAGCGCGGCCACCCGCGCGTCCTCCGTGGCGTCGGGCGGGCCGAGCACCGCCGCGATGTCCTCGTCGGTCGCCGGCATGACCTCGGCGATCGGCACGCGCCGCCCCGTCCACTCCGACACGGGCCACCGCGGTGCGAACGGCCGGAAGCCGCCGGGCCTGAACTGCACCCCGCACACCCGGCCGCGCCCTTCCAGCTTCTGCGTGAACAGCTCCAGGCCGATGCCCGCGACCTCGGCGAAGGCCGGGCTGTCCGGTCCGGGGCCGAACCGCTGGAAGACGACATTGACCGAGGGGTGCGGCACGACAAGGGAGTCGTAGGGCTGTTCGAGATCCCAGTCGATCAGCCAGTAGTGCTCCAGATACGGCCGCAGGGCCGGAGCGGGCTCGCGGCGCCGGAACCGTACCCGCGCGAAGAGCCCGGGGGCGTCGACGATGCCCCGGGTGTCACGCCGCGGTCCTGCCATGTACGGATCCTATGTCGCGTTTCTTCAAGACGCCGGGGGCGCCGATTCCTACGATCACGGCCATGAACGACACGATCAGCAAGCTGCTGGAGGTGGCGGCCGACCGTACCGTCGCCGTCGTCCGGAACATCACCGACGACCAGCTCACCGCCCCGACCCCGTGCGCGGAGTACGACGTGCACGCCCTCGTCGACCATCTCTTCCAGGTCATCGTGAACTTCCAGGCACTGGCCGCGAAGGAGGACTCCGACTTCGGCGCCGCCCCCGAGCGTCTGACGGGTGCGTGGCGTGACCGGTTCGCCGACGAGACCGTACGGCTCATCGCGGCCTGGGGCGCGCCGGGCGCCGAGGAGGGCACCTCGGGGGCGATGGGGATGCCGGCCAGGACGGTCGGCGCGATGGTGGTGGGCGACCTCGCCGTGCACGGGTGGGATCTGGCGCGGGCCACGGGGCAGCCGTACGAGCCGGACGCGGCGCTCGTCGGGATGCTCGGGGCGGAGTTCGGGGCGCTGGCTCCGACGGCGCGGAAGATGGGGGTGTTCGGGGAGCCCGTGGCGGTGGCCGAGGACGCGGCGCCGTTCGCGGCGCTGCTCGCCGCGACGGGACGGGATCCGGGCTGGAGCCGCTCGTAGCCCGTTGCGGGCCCGTCGCTCGGCCGTCAGCCGTCAGCCGTCAGCCGTCAGCCTTCAGCCGTCGGCGGTCGGCGGTCGGCGGTCAGCTGTCCGCGGCGGGTCCGTCGTCCGACGGCAGCGCCTGCTCGGCCCAGATGACCTTGCCCTCCGCGGTGTAGCGGGTGCCCCAGCGTTCGGTGAACTGCGCGACGAGGAACAGGCCCCGGCCCCCCTCGTCGGTGGCCTTCGCGTACCGCAGATGCGGCGAGGTGCTGCTGAAGTCGGAGACCTCGCAGATCAGGGTGCGGTCGCGGAGGAGCCGCACCTTGACCGGGCCGAGGGCGTAGCGGATGGCGTTGGTGATCAGCTCGCTGAGGATCAGCTCGGTCGAGTACGCCACCTCCTCCAGCCCCCAGTCCGCCAGCTGCCTGGCCACGGCGGCGCGCAGCCGGGACACCTCCGAGGGATGGGAGGGCACCTCCCACTCCGCGATCCGGTCGGGTTCGAGCACGCGGGTACGGGCGACGATGAGCGCGATGTCATCGCTCGGGCGGTTGGGCAGCAGTGCTTCCAGCACCGCGGAGCAGGTCTCCTCCGGGTCCCGGTGCGGGTGGGACAGCGCGGCGCGCAGCAGATGGAGTCCTTCGTCGATCTCCCGGTCGCGGTCCTCGATGAGCCCGTCGGTGTACAGCACCAGATGGCTGTGCTCGGGCAGCCGCACCTCCACCGTCTCGAACGGCAGCCCGCCGAGCCCCAGCGGAGTCCCGGCCGGCAGATCGAGGAACTCCACGCTGCCGTCCGTGCCGACCAGCGCGGGCGGCGGATGGCCGGCGCGGGCCATGGAACACAGCCGGGTGACCGGATCGTAGATCGCGTAGAGGCAGGTCGCGCCCGTGATCACGGCGCCGCCGCCCGCGATGCCCTCGTCATGGTCGATGCGGGTGATCAGATCGTCCAGGTGGGTGAGGATCTCATCGGGCGGCAGGTCGAGCGTCGAGAAGTTGTGGACCGCCGTACGCAGCCGGCCCATCGTCGCCGCCGCGAGCAGGCCGTGTCCGACGACATCACCCACCACCAGGGCCACGCGGGCGCCGGGCAGCGGGATGACATCGAACCAGTCGCCGCCCACCCCCGACTCCGCGGGCAGATAGCGGTAGGCGACGTCGAGGGCGTTCTGGTCCGGCAGGACCTGGGGGAGCAGGCTGCGCTGGAGCGTCTCCGCCATGTTGTGCTCGCGGGTGTAGCGGCGTGCGTTGTCGATACAGACCGAGGCGTGGTTGGCCAGTTCCTCGGCGAGGGACACGTCCTCGTCCTCGAAGGGCTCCGGCCGCTCCGAACGCCAGAAATTGACGACCCCGAGGAGCACGCCCCGGGCACGCAGCGGGCTGGTGACGAGGGAGTGGATGCCGTACGCCATGACCCGGGCGGTGTGCTCGGGGTCCTGGGCCTGCCAGCCGGCCGACACGCCGAGATCGGGCTCGACGGTTCCGCGCCCGCTCCGCAGGCTCCGTGCCTGGGGTGTGGACGCGCGGAACGTGAACCGCTCGCCCAGCCGGTAGAGCGGGTGGTCGTCGCGGATGCCGACCACGGCCGTACGGCGCAGTTCGGAGACGGCGGTGACCCCCGCGGGGTCCTCACCGCGCAGCATGGCCTCCGCCAGGTCCACGGTGACGAAGTCCGCGAACCGCGGGACCGCCACCCGCGCCAGCTCCTCGGCGGTCCGGGTCACATCGAGGGTGGTGCCGATCTCCACGCCCGCGTCGTACAGCAGCTTGAGACGCTTCTGCGCCACTTCCGCCCGGCCCGTGAGCGCGCGCAGCTCGGTGGAGTCGCGGAGGGTGGCCACGCTGCCCGGCGGGCCTCCGTCACGATCCGTGGAGCGGTTGTTCACCGCGATCAGCCGCTCTCCGGTCGCCAGCACCTCGTCGCTGGCGGCGCGTCCCGAGGCCAGCAGATCGGCCATCTGCGGATCCAGGCCGAGATCGGTGACGGAGCGGCCCTCCGGTCGCGGGGGCAGATCGAGGAGACGGTGCGCCTCGTCGTTGGCGAGCACCAGCCGGCCGTCGCCGTCGAGGATGAGCACTCCTTCGCGTACGACATGCAGGACCGCGTCATGATGCTCGTACATACGCGCCATCTCGACGGGCTCCAGCCCGTGGGTCTGGCGGCGCAGCCGGCCGCTCACCAGCGCCGTGCCGCCGGTGGCGAGGGCGAGCGACGCGGCGGCGGCGGCCAGGACGATCGGGACCTCGCGGTTGGCGAGGCTGTTCACCTTGCTGATGGTGATCCCGGCCGACACGAGTCCGGCCACTTTCCCGTTCGCGTCCTTGACGGGGGTCACCGCCCGTACGGAGGGGCCGAGGGTCCCCGGGACGGTCTCGGTGATGGTGCGGCCCTTGAGCGACGGGCCGATGGTGCCGATGAAGTGCTCCCCGATGCGCGCGGGGTTGGGGTGCGTGAG
Organism: Streptomyces sp. L-9-10; assembly: GCF_004151105.1. Lineage (GTDB taxonomy): Bacteria > Actinomycetota > Actinomycetes > Streptomycetales > Streptomycetaceae > Streptomyces. The sequence continues at coordinate 117,141 of NZ_PHRF01000168.1, read as the reverse complement.
CCGGATGCCCTTCGTGTTTATGACGACGACGAAGTCGACCATGGAGGCCTTGCGGACCGCTTCGGCCCGTGGCTGGAGGATCGCGCTGGGGTCGGGGGCCCGCAGGGCGGGCGCGACTCCCGGCGAGTTCGCGAACGCGGTGGCGACGGAGAGGCAGCGGTTGCGCGCCTCTTGTTCGGTGTCGTGCCGGGACACCAGGAGGAGTGAGACCAGCGAGGACCCGATGAGCAGCAGCACGATCACCAGTTGCAGGATGAAGACCTGTCCGGCGAGCGTGCGGACGTTCAGCCATGACGGACGACGCCACCCCTGCGGCCACCGCGGGGCCCGGCGCTGGATCCATCGTCGCGACCCGCCTGCCGTGCGCGGGTGCTCACGCCGCCGACTCCGTGGGCGCCGGCCGGAGCGGGCAGACAAGGCCCGAGCCCAGGATCGACCCATATGTCGGGCCATGTACCTATACCTACACCGCCAGTCTTCACAAGGCGAATGGGCGTTGGCCCGTTGACCGGTGCCGGGTCCCGGCGGGTTTCGGCGGTGGGTGTCTCAGGGGGCCGTGCTGTGGAGCGGGCGGCCGCTGAGCAGGTTCCAGCGGCCGGCCCGTCCGCTGAGTTCGGTGGCGGTGAGGGGGCGTACGTCGATACGCCAGAAGGCCGCGGGTGGTGCGCCCAGGGCGTGGACCGCGCAGGCGCGGACGATGTCCGGTTCGACGACGGCTATGAGGCGGCCGCCGGCCGTGCCGCCCCCGGGCGTGCCGTTCCCGGCCGTGCCGTTCCCACCTGTGCCGTTCCCACCTGTGCCGTTCCCGCCTGTGCCGCCGTCGGCCGGTGCGCCGTCGCCGAGGGTGTCGAGCCAGTGGGCGGTGCGGGCGAGCAGCTCCAGCAGGGATTCGCCGCTGTGCGGGGCGGACGCCGGATCCGAGAGCCAGGAGGCCAGCGCGGCCGGTTCCGCGGCGGCCACTTCGTCGAGGGTCCTGCCCTGCCAGCGGCCCATCGCGCAAGGGGCGAGGGCGGGCAGCGACCGCGCGTCCAGGCCGAGGGCCTCGGCGGTGCGACGGCAGCGGGGGGAGGGAGAGACGTACGCGGTGGCGGTGGCGGGGAAGTGCTCCCGTACGGCCTCGGCCTGCCGCAGTCCGAGGGCGTCCAGCGCGTCGCCGCCGGGTGGGGGCATCGTTTCGCCGCCCGCTCCGGTTACGGGTTCGCCGCCCGCTCCGGCGCCCGGTCCGGCGGTGGTCGCGGCCGGCTCACCGGTGTGCGGGAAGCGGGCCTCGCGCAGGGCCGGGTTCATGGCCGGTGAGATGAGCATGAGGCGGGTGGTCATACGGTCCTCGCTGCCTGGTTCTGGCTCGGTCCTGCCGGGTCGGCCGCACCGGGGTCGGGAAGGAGGTCCCCTTGGCCGGTCTGCCGTATCGCGGTACCTTCACGTCGCAATCACGACGGCGGAACGGAAGTCCGGTGGGAATCCGGCACGGTCGCGCCACTGTAAGCCGGGCGCCGGCCGCGTACTGCGCGGCGGGGGCCCCGGTGAGTCAGACCCGGAAGCCGTCGTTCGAGCTCCACTGAATGGGACGCGAGTTCCCGCAAGGAGGTTGTGCCATGGCTCAGTCCATAGCGCCCCCGACCGTTACGTCCACCGGTGCCACCGGTACCGCTGTCACCCCGCTCCCGCTCCGCGCGGTGCTGCCGTGGGCCGTGTTCGTGGGCACCCTGATGCTGGTGCTGCTCTACTTCGTCGGCGCGGAGCAGGGCGCCACGTCGGTGTTCTCCGGTGCGGAGGTGCACGAGTGGGTGCACGACGGCCGTCATCTCCTCGGCTTCCCCTGCCACTGACGACCGACGGAGATCACGCACATGCACGCGTCCACCGTCAGAAACCTCCTGGTCCGCGGCATGATCGCGGGCCTGCTCGCCGGACTCTGCGCGTTCGTGCTGGCCTATGTGGCGGGTGAGCCCTCGGTACGGGACTCCATCGCGCAGGAGGAGGCCCGCTCCGCGCCCGCGCATCAGCACGGCGGGGAAGACCATCAGCAAGGCGCGGCAGAGGAAGAGGAGGAAGAGCTGGTCAGCCGGCCGGTGCAGTCGACCTTCGGGCTGGCCACCGGCGTCCTGGTATACGGGGTGGCCCTGGGCGGGATCGCCTCCCTGGTCTTCGCCGGGTGCCTCGGCAGGATCGGCCGCTTCGGTCCGAGGGCGACCGCGGCGCTGCTCGCCGGGGCCGCCTTCGTCACCGTCTATCTGGTGCCGTTCCTGAAGTATCCGGCGACCCCGCCCGCGGTCGGCAACCCGGACACCATCGGTAAGCGCACCACGCTGTTCTTCCTGATGATCCTGCTGAGCGTCCTGCTGGCCGTCGTCGCGGTCATCGCGGGACGACGGCTCGCGCCGCGTCTGGGCAACTGGAACGCGGCGGTCGTCGCCGGTGGCGGTTACGCCGTCGCCGTGGTGGTGGCCTGTCTCGTCCTGCCCGGCAACACCGATGCCGTTGCGGCCTCTTTCCCGGCTGCCCTGCTCTGGGAATTCCGGCTGGCGTCGATCGGCGTACAGGCGCTGCTGTGGACGGCCTTCGGGCTGATCTTCGGGGCGCTGGCGGAGCGGGCGCTCCGGCCGGGGCAGGCCGCGGGGGCCGCGGAGGCGGCGGCGTCCGACAGCGCTGCCGCGTCGGTGCGTACCGCCGGCTGAAGCGGCGCCCGTGGCGACATCGGCGGAACCATCGGCCGGCCAACGGCTGAACCGGGGACCGGCCCGCGTGTGACGCGCGGGCCGGTCCCCGGTCGTTGGCGGGATGTTGGCCTGGTCTCCGGTCGGCCGCCGGTTGGTCTCCGGTCTGCCGCCGTCGGCCGGTCTCCGGTCGGCCGTCGCGCTGGTCACCGTCGCCGGTGCCGCGCGTTCCTCAACCGCCCGTTCCCAGCCGCCCGTTCCTCAACCGCCTGTTCCCCAGCAGCCCGTCAACCGCGCGTTCCTCAACCGCTCGTCCGTCAGTCGCTGACGCCGACCGCGTGTCCGAACGTCTCCCGGTCCGTGACGAAGTCCAGCATGGCGCGGGCCACGTCCGCGCGGGCGATCGCGTTGGCGGCCGGGCCCGCCTCCACGGCGTGCCGGTAGGTGCCCCTGCCGTCGGCGTCCGTCAGCCGGGGCGGCCGTACCGACGTCCAGTCGAGCCCGCTGTCCCGCAGGATCGTCTCCATCAGTTCGAGATCGGTGTACAACTCCTTGAGCGCCAGCCACATCCCGGGCAGCAGCACTCGGCGCGCCAGCCACGGCTGACCCGCCCCCGAGCGGTTCAGCGGTGCCGCGCTCACCACGACGATCCGCCGTACGCCGGTCGCGGCCATCGCCTCGGTCGCCGCCCGCGCCGAGGCCGACGCGGGCTTGAGCGGGTCGTGCCGGCCGGCCTGGCCCATCCCCGACAGCACCGCGTCGGCCCCGTCGACCACCTCGGTCAGGGAAGCCGCGTCGAGGGCGTCGGCGCGTACGACCGTCAGGCTCTCGTGTTCCGTCCTCAGTTTGGCCGGGTCCCGTACCGCCGCCGAAACCTTGTGTCCGTCCGCGAGAGCGTGGCGGACGAGCTGCCATCCTACGCCGCCCGTGGCTCCCAGCACAGCGATTTTCATAACCCCTCCAGGGGTGAGTGAACGCTTACCAGCCATAGTGGGTGAGCGCTCACCCACTTGTCAAAGTAGGCTGGCGGGCATGACGGGTACGGGTACGAACCGAGAACCGGCCGCGCCGCCCCTGACCGGCGGCGCCCTGACGCGCTCGCGGATCCTCGACGCCGCCGCGCGGCTGATGGGCACCGTGGGGCTGACGCGCACGACGACCAAGGAGATCGCGAGGGAGGCGGGCTGCTCGGAAGCCGCGCTCTACAAGCACTTCCGCGACAAGGAGGAGATCTTCGTCAGCGTCCTGCACGAGCGCGCGCCGCGCTTCACGGACGCGCTGGCGCGGCTGCCGGGCCGCGTGGGCGAGGGGGAGGTGGCCGCTCATCTGGAGGAGGTGGCCAGGGTCGGGGTGCTCTTCTACCGGGGTACGTTCCCGATGGCGGCGTCCCTCTTCGCCAGCCCCGACCTGCTCGCGGCCCACCGCAAGCGGCTCGGACTCGACGGCTCGGGGCCGCACGAGGTGAGCCGGTCCGTGGCCGGGTATCTCGCGGCGGAACAGGAACTGGGCCGGGTCTCCCCGGACATCGACCCGGACGCGGCGGCGCTGCTCCTCGTCGGCGCCTGCTTCCACCGGGCCTTTCTGGACCTGTTCTTCGCCCCGGATCCCCCGGAGGGCACGCTGCGTCCGGAGAGCGAGGCGGATTTCGCGCGGGAGACGGTACGGGCACTGCTGGCGGGCATCGCCCCTCCGGGCCCGTGACGTGAGGATCCGCCGAGCCCGGAGGGGCGTGAGGATCCGGGCCCGTGAACCGTCCTCGGACTCATCTCTCGGAGCGGCGCCTGTCGCCCGCGCACAGCGCCCAGATGATGAAGAGATCGACGGCGAGGAGCACGAGGGCCCAGAGCGGATAACGCGGGATCCAGAGGAAGTTCGAGACCGCGCCGAGACCCGCCAGGATCACACCGATCACGCGCGCCCACACCGCGCCCCGCAACAGCGCGCAGCCCGCGATGAAGATGATGGCGCCGATGATGAGATGGACCCAGCCCCAGCCCACGAGGCTGAACGAGAAGACGTAGTTCCTCGTCGCCAGGAAGATGTCGTCCCTGGCGATGGCGGAGATGCCCGCCAGGACCGTCATCGCGCCGCCGAAGATCATGAGAACCGCGGCGAAGACCGTCCAGCCGGTAGCAAGTGCCCTCTTGGCCGTCATGGGGCGCTCCCTCGGTGAGGAGACGGGCCGCGGGCCGGTGCCGGTCCGGTCCGCGGCCATTGCCGTCACCTCAAGGTTCCATACGGATGGGTCACCCGCATCTCGTCCGGAGGGCGGCCAGTAGAGTGCGGACTCGGTCTTCCCCCAGTTCAGAGGTGTACGGCAGTGAGCCCCGCCCAGCCATCCGCGCCCACAGGGCCCACGGGGTCCCCCGGGCCATCCGGGTCCCCCGCGCCCCAGGGGCCGGAGCCGGTGCCGGTGCCGGTGCCTGTGTCGGTGCCGGTGACCGTCGTCGGGATCGGCGCCGACGGCTGGGCGGGGCTGCCCGGCGGCTCGCGGGCCGCGCTGCGCGAGGCGGACGTCCTCATCGGCGGCCCCCGGCAACTGGCCCTGCTCCCCGGGGAGTGCGCGGGCGAGCGGGTGCCGTGGCCGTCGCCGCTGCGGCCCGCCGTTTCCGGGCTGCTCGCCGCCCACGCCGGGCGACGGGTCGCCGTACTGGCGAGCGGGGACCCGATGTTCCACGGGATCGGGCGGACCCTGTCCGAGGTCCTGTCCGTGACCCTCGGCGCCGACGCCCAGCGGGCCGGGGCGCTGCGCGTGCTGCCGCATCCGTCGTCCGTCTCGTACGCGTGCGCCCGGCTCGGCTGGCCGGTGGAGGACACGGAGGTGGTCACACTCGTCGGCCGCCCCGCCGAGCGGCTCTCCGCCGCCCTGTACGACGGCCGTCGGGTGCTCGTGCTCAGCGCGGGGGCGGCGACCCCGGCCGAGGTGGCGGCGCTGCTGAGGGACCGGGGTTTCGGGCCGAGCCGTATGCATGTCCTCGAACAACTCGGCGGCGGGGAACGGGAACGGCGATTCGAGGGCGTCGCCCAGGAGTGGGCCGAGCCCGCCGGTGATCCGCTCAATGTCGTGGCGGTCGAGTGCCGCCGCGCGCCCGACGCGCCGCGCCTCGGCGCCGTACCCGGCCTGCCGGACACCGCGTACGAGCACGACGGCCAGCTCACCAAGCGGCATGTGCGCGCCGCGACCCTGGCCGCGCTCGCGCCCGCGCCCGGCGAACTGCTCTGGGACATCGGCGGCGGGTCGGGCTCGATCGCCGTCGAGTGGATGCGTACGCACCGGTCCTGCCGCGCCGTCTCGGTCGAGCGCGATCCGGCGCGGGCGGAACGTATCGGCCGCAACGCGCGGGCGCTCGGCGTCCCCGGGCTGCGCGTCGTCACCGGCGGGGCGCCCGGCGCGCTGGCCGGACTGCCGGTGCCCGACGCGGTGTTCATCGGCGGCGGGCTGACCGTACCGGGGCTGCTGGAGCGCTGCTGGGACGCGCTGCCCGAGGGCGGCAGGCTGGTCGCGAACACGGTGACGCTGGAGTCCGAGGCGCTGCTCGCCGAGTGGTACCGCCGCCTGGGCGGGGAACTCGTACGGCTGGCGGTCGCGCACGCCGTTCCGGTGGGCGGTTTCACCGGCTGGCGGCAGGCCATGCCGGTCACTCAGTGGGCGGTCACGAAGGACCGGCCTCCGCGGGTCCCCACAACAGGAGTTCCTTCAGCGGGCGTCCCTTCAGCAGGACTCCCTTCGGCGGGATTTCCGTCGGCAGGTCTCCCCTCGGCAGGACTCCCCTTGGCAGGAGAAGAACGATGACGGTGTACTTCATCGGCGCCGGTCCCGGCGCCGCCGATCTGATCACGGTGCGCGGCGCCCGCAGGCTGGCCGCCTGCCGGGTGTGTCTGTACGCGGGCAGCCTCGTGCCGCGCGAACTGCTGGCCGAGTGCCCGCCCGACGCGCGCCTGGTCGACACCGCGCAGATGGACCTGGACGGGATCACGGCCGAGTTGGTCCGGGCGCACGAGGAGGGCCACGACGTCGCCCGGCTGCACTCCGGCGACCCGTCGGTCTTCAGCGCCGTCGCGGAGCAGATGCGCCGGCTGGACGCGGCGGGCGTGCCGTACGAAGTGGTGCCGGGCGTACCGGCGTTCGCGGCGGCGGCCGCCGCGCTGAAGCGTGAGCTGACGATCCCGACGGTGGGCCAGACGGTGATCCTCACGCGGATCGCCCAGCGCGCCACCCCGATGCCGGAGGGCGAGGACCTGGCGACCCTCGGCCGGAGCGGCGCGCTGCTCGTCCTGCACCTGGCCGCGCGGTATGTGGACCGGGTGGTGGCCGAACTGCTGCCGCACTACGGGGCGGACTGCCCGGCCGCGGTGGTGGCGATGGCCAGCCGCCCGGACGAACTGGTGCTGCGCGGCACGCTGGACGACATCGCCGGCCAGGTGAAGGCGGCGGGTGTGGTGCGGACGGCGGTCATCATGGTCGGCCGGACGCTGGGCGCGGAGCAGTTCCGCGACAGCCACCTGTACTCGGCCGACAGGGAGCGCCCGCACACCTCGCGGCCGTAGGTCCTGCCGGGTCCCGCCGGGTCCTGTCGGGAGCTTCAGGCCCTGTGGGGCGCTTCAGGCGCTTCAGCCCTGCCCGGTCCTGTTCTTCTTTGTCGCGGTCATGTCACATCTTCCTCATGTGTTCGACCCAGGGCTCCATGTGAGATGCGTCCGCGCGCCATACTGAGAGGGCAATCGAACATTCAATAAATCCTCAATAAACTGCCAAGTCGTACAAGGGAGTTGGGCGTACGTGGTCGAGATGCCGAGTACGCCCGAGCCGCTCGCCGCCGCGGTGCTCAGGGTCCGGTATCCCGACGGTACGGCTGTCGGCGTCGGCTTTCTCGTGACCGGGGAACTGGCCGTCACCTGCGCCCATGTCGTCGCCTCCGCGCTCGGGCTGGACGAGGACGAGCGCCCGGCCCCCGGGGCGACCGTCGAGGTGGACCTGCCGCTCGGCCCCGTGGACGGCCCGGCGGGCGGTCGGGGGGATAGCCGGGAGGGGGACGGCCGGAAGGGCGGCCCGGCGGGCGGTCCGGTGGTCGTCGCGGCGGCGGTGGAGTACTGGCCCGACGGCGGCCCGTCCGGGGCCCGTGACATCGCTGTACTGCGCCTGCGGTCCACCATCCCCGGCTCCGTACCGCTGCGCATGGCCGAGGCGGACGACGTATGGGGACACCCCGTGCGGACCTTCGGCTTCCCGGCCCGCCACGACGACGGGGTGTGGCACGCGGGCGTCCTGCGGGCGCGGCAGGGAGCCGGCTGGCTCCAGTTCGAGCGGGCGGCGGGCAGCAACCACGCGATCAGCCGGGGCTTCAGCGGAGCACCGGTGTGGGACGAGCGGCTGGGTGCCGTGGTCGGCATGGTGGTCGCCGCCGATCCCCGGCAGCCGTCCGCCTTCCTCATCCCGACCGCGGAACTGCTGCTCGCCGTACCGTCGTTGCGGGAGGTGGTTCTGCCGCCCTCGCCGTTCCGCGGTCTGTCGGCGTTCCAGGAGGCGGACAGCGAGGTCTTCCACGGCAGGGACGAGGAGAGCGCCGAGGTCGCCGCGCTGGTCACCGAGCACGCGGTGGTCACCGTCTTCGGCCCGTCGGGCTGCGGGAAGTCGTCGCTGGTGCGGGCCGGTGTGGTGCCCCGGCTGAGGAAGGCCGGATACGCCGTCGTCGTCGTACGGCCGGGCGGTCCGTCCGGTCTGCTCGGCGCTCTCGCCATGGAGCTGACACGGCTCACCCAGCCGGGCCTGACGGGGAGCGCGCAGCGCGAGGAGAGCCGGGTGGTGGAGGCGGAGCTCTCCGTGCACGGCTGGGGGGAGATCCTGGCGCAGCTGACGGACGGGGGCGCTGGCGCGGGTACGGGTACGGGTACAGGCGGAGGCCGAGGGCCGGGCGGAGGTCCGGGTGCGGTCACGCGGCGCGCTCGCGAGGTGCGTGGTCTCCGCGGGGTGGGTGGTCTCCGCGGTCTCGTCGTGGTCGTCGACCAGTTGGAGGAACTCCTCGACAACGGCCCCGCCGCCCGGACCGCCGCCGAGGCCGTCGCCGCGCTCTTCCCCGAACACCCGCCGTCGGGGCTGCGCGTGCTGTCGACCCTCCGCGCCGACTTCCTGGAAGCCGTCAGCGCGCGGCCCGGTCTGGAACGCGCCCTGCGGGGCAAGTCCCTCCTCCTGCCCGCGATGTCCGCGGAACAGGTGCGGCAGGCGGTGGTCCTGCCGGTCCGGGCGATCGCGTCCGTCGCGTACGCGGACGGCCTGGAACAGCGCATTCTCGCCGACTGCGGCGACGCGCACGGCGTGCTGCCGCTCCTGGAGTTCACCCTCGATCAGCTGTGGGAGCGGCAGCGGGGCGGTCTGCTCACCCACCGGGCGTACGAGGAACTCGGCGGCGTCAGCGGCGCCCTGGCCGAGCGGGCCGAGGCCGTATGGCGGCGCGCGGCGGGGGAGGCCGACGGGTCCGGCCGGACGGAGGGGACCGACGAGGACACGGCGCGGCGGCTGTTCACGCGGCTGGTCCGGCTGCCGCTCGGCGGCCCCGCGGCCACGCGCCGTGTCGTGCCCCGCGCGGAGCTGGACGGGCCGGAGTGGACGGTCGCCCGAGCGCTGGCCAGGGAACGGCTGGTGGTCATCGGCCTCGACGACGAGCGGCGGGAGACCGTCGAACTGGCCCACGAGGCGCTGATCCGGGCGTGGGACCGGCTCGGCGCGTGGGTGGAACGCGACCGGGACTTCCTCGCCTGGCGGGAAGGTCTCCGGCACGACCGCGAACGCTGGGAGGCCGCCGGCCGCGTGCCGGATCTGCTGCCCGCCGCGTCGGCCCTGGAGGCGGCGCGCCGCTGGGAGCGCGAGCGCGGCGAGGACCTGAGCGAGGCCGACGCCGACTTCCTGCGCCGGGGCCGCGACCGGTCGCGGACGAGAACCCTGCGCAGACGCGGGCTGTTCACCGGCCTCGGTACCGTACTGGCGCTCGCGGCGGTGCTCGGCTCGCTCTTCGTGTACCAGACGGGCGTCACGGAGGAGCGCGCCGCCGAGGCGGACTCCCGCTCCATGGCGGCGACCTCGACGGACCTGCGCGCCACCGACCCGGCGCTGTCGGCGCTGCTCGCGATCTCCGCGTACCGCCGCTCGCCCACCGAATCGGCGCGCGACGCCCTGTTGCAGAGCTACCTCGCGTACGGGCGGGCGCGCTGGCTGATGTCGGGGACGCCGGGCAGGGTGCGTGAGGTCGCCGCCGGCGAGGACGGCCGCGTCGTGCTGGCGACGACCGAGCTGGGGCGGGCCACCCTGTTCGTACGGGACGACGACGGGCGGATACGCCGGGCCCACCTTCCGCCGGAAGCGGAAGCGGTCCATCCGGTGGTCACGCGGGACGGGAAGGGCGCCGGTTACGTCGCGGCCAACGGAAAGCTGCTCTGGTACCAGGTCCGCGCGGAAACGGACGCGCTGGTGGCGAACGGCCGGACGATATCCGCGGCCCCGATCGCCTCCACCCGTGGCTCGGCCCTCCGGCAGGCCGCGGTCTCGCCGGACGGGAGCCGGGTGGCCGCCGTCGTCAGCGACGACCTGGTGATCTGGGATCTCGCCAGAGGCACCGTCGTCCGCAGGACCGAGCCTCCGGAGGGCCACGATTTCCTGGCGCTCTGGTTCGGGGCGGACCCGGACACCGTGCTGGCGTACACCGGCGACTCCATGGCGGGCAGGGAATACACACTCCGCGCGTACGAGGGCTCCCGCCCGCCCCGCACCGTCCTGTCCGACCTGAACGGGGTGGAAGTGTCCGGCGACGGAACCGCGGTGGTCTTCTGCCATGGCACCGACGTCGCGGAGAAGGCGCTGTACCGGGTGGTCCGGGTGGCGGACGGCGAGGAGACCGGCCGGTTCGCGAGCGACGGTCCCTGCGTGGAGAGAATGGCGATCGACCGCACGGGCCGGTACATCGCGGTCAGCGATCTCGTGGGCGACGTCATGCGGCTGGCCGACACGAAGGAGCGGAAACCGGTCTCCGAGATCGGGGCGCGCGTGGGGGCCGGGGCGACGGACACCGCTCTGGGGAGCCGTCGCCCGTACGGTCAACTGGTGCGGGAGGACGATGGGTTCTCTCTCCTGGCCCATGACCCGACCGGCGTGACCGTGACCGGAATGTCCGCCGGTGTGCGGGAGTTCCTCTCCGCGGACGGGGATGGCATGGGTACGGCCCTGACACCGGACGGTGCCACGGCGATCAGCAAGTCGCGCGAGGCGGAGCTGATACGGACGCACACCGTGGCCGGGGGAATTACGGTGGCCGGGGGATTCACGACGGACGCCACGGCGGACCGGCCGGGCCTGGGGGCGCGGGAGAGCCTGAAGGTCAGCGGTGACGGCGCGTTGGTCGCCGATCCGGTGGACTCGGACATCGTCATCCGGGAGGTGCCGTCCCTGCGCGAGGTCAGTGTCGTCAGCCCCGCGGAGATCGGTGAGCCCTCGCTGTTCATGTTCACCGACGACCGGCATCTGCTCGTCACCGTCCACACCACCGTCGAGCGCTGGGACGCCAGGAGCGGGCAACGCGTCGACCAGGTCGACCTGGCGGAACTGGACCTGGCGGGGAGCGTCGGCGGTACCCCCGTCACCTGGCCGTATCCCAGGGAAGGGCATGTGGCGGTGCTCGGCGACACCTCCCTTCACGTCGTGGACGTCCGCAAGGGGCGCGAGGTGAGGGAACTCCGGGTCGAGATCGGGGAGGACGCGACCGGCCTCCGTATCGACGCCACGGGCCGGTACATGGGGGTCTTCCGCCGGGGCGGCGACTGGGAGCTGTGGCGACTCGACCCGGCCCGCAGGGAACTCGGACCCATGAGCGGCGCCGGTGGCGGCGGCACCGGCGGGGAGTTCACCGGCGAGTTCATCGACGGCGAGGGACGCTTCCTGGTGGCGGACGCGGGAAAGGTGCGGATCTACGAGGTCGGACGCCGCTCCGCCGTGGAGTCCTTCGACTTCGGAACGGCGATGAACGCCACCCCGGGGACGTTCCCGGCCGTCTCGGCGGACGGTTCGACGGTCCTGTACGACGACGAGGGCCAGACGATCCCCGTACGCCTGGACCCCGCGGAATGGACCGCCGGCCTGTGCGCGGTGACCGGCCGCCGCACCCTCACGGCCGCGGAGCGCGCCGCGGTACCGGCGGAGGTGCCGCCGGGGGCGGTGTGCGGGGACTGAGCCGGGGAGGGGGCGCGGGGCGCCGGGGGAGGCGCGGTCAGCCGACTCCCCTGAGGTAGACGCGGCTGGCCCGGTCATCGAGCGGATGCACCGCGATCTGAAGGGAGTTCAGCCGGCCTTCGCACGGTGCGCAGATCTGCCCCTCCTGAACATCGGGAAGAGTCTCGGGCTCCGCGAGGCCCAAGTGGGAGAAGGGCGTGGTGGGTTTGACGGACTTACGGAGCGGTTTCTCCCGCCGCGTCAGTTCGCCCTGGGGCGCCAGCCCGGTGACGAACGCGTCGACCTCCGAGGTGGACAGGGAGAACGCCAGCAGCAGTCCGTCATCCTGAAAGCCGTTCTGGTACGCGGCCCGGCGGTCGGTGGCCGTCGCGGGGATCTCGACGCCGAGCTGCTCGCTGACGCTCGACGGTGTCGCGTCCCCGGCCCAGTTGGGCACCTGGCCGCGCGCGCCGGCGGTGTCGCCGGTCGTGGCGGTCGAGCAGGAGGCCAGGGCCGACCCGAGCACGACGGCCACCCCCAGGATGAGGGCGCCGCGGGGCGGAATCTTCTTCACCGGACTCCTTCGCGACCCGGATCCGTACGCTCTCCATCGCGTCCCGGGTCCGGGGGATCGGGTAATGGGGCGGGGCCGGAACCCAGCTCGACATGTTGCGTCGAACCGCTGCCTCGCATGTCGAACTCCCTCGCGAGGCCCGTCGTATGCAGTCGGGCCATGTCGGCGTCGGTGATCGTGGTCGGACCGATCGGGGTGGATTTCCCGGGATCCCAGTTGTACCGGTCCCACACGTTCACCTGGTAATCGAGTGCCACCTGCGGCCTGCCGTCCGCGCCGGGCACCACCGTGACGGCGCCCGTGGTGTTGGACATGCCGCTGCCGACGGCCAGGTACCAGTTGCGATCGCTGTGCGTGTAACCGAGGGCGGGGGTTTCCACCGGGATGGTCACCGGCTTGCCACCCGACTGCTCAAAGGCTTCAAGGGCCTGCTGCCGCCATCTGTCCTGGTGGGCCGCGACCGACGTCTCCGCCGTCAGCCGCAGCGTCTCGTCGTCGGTGAGCATTCTGTCGACATCCAGGTTCAGTGTGTCCCCGGAGCCTTCGAGATAGTGGTTCATGTTCCGGGAAGCGTCGGTGTTGCCGATGAAGTCGCCCGCGTCAGTCATCATGCCGGCCTGCGCGTGGATCCAGCGATCGCTCCAGCCCGGATCCTCCACGTCGTACGGGCCGGCCCCGTCGTCCGCGGCCACGCGCCGTACCTGGGGCGCGAAAATGTCGGCGTCCAAGAGGCCGTCCTTGTGCTGTGACCACAATCGCGCCCGCGCCTCGGGGCTCAGGGACGCCCAGAGCCGCCGCAGTTCCTGCCGCTGCGCGGGCTCGGCATCGTTCCCGAGCCGGGCCAGGCCGACGGCACGAGGGAACATGTCCTCGTCGAGCGAGGTGTACGTACCGTGGCCGGGGTTGTCCGGGTTGCCGCCGTGGCTTGCGCGCAGCGCGCGGGACGTCGCCTCGTCGATCTCGCCGGCGTGGCTGACGATGTCGGTGAGAGTGTCGGCGTACCACTGCATCTGGTCCAGTTTCTTCTGGCCCGAGCCTTCCGGAGTACACAGCGCTTCCATCACCTTGACTCTCCCGTCCTGGCCACGGGTGACCAGGAACCCGGCCCTGCCCGCTTCCGCCGTGAGGTCCTTGGCCCGGCGCTGCAGCCCCAGCAATTCGCTGTGGGCGTCGTTCATGACGCTCCACACACTCTTGGCCTCTCGGCGCAGGTCGTCGAACTCCTTGGCCGTCTTCCCCACGAAGGCCCGGGTCACCGTGGCGTTGGCACCCTGCCAGCGCGCCTCGTCCGACGCCGCCTTCATGCCGTCACGGGCGTTGTCCGCAAGCCGCTCCAGGTCTTGGAACACGGTCTTCCAGTCGGACACCGCGGTGCTCAGTTTGCCGAGGTCGACGTGTAACAGATCGTCGTAGTCCATCTCGTCCTGGCCCCCTGTCGGCTACGTGAAGTACTCGTTGAGGCGCGAGACGGGGACGGCCGCGCCGCCGCGGTCTCGCAATACGGCACCGATGGCCTCGTCCTCCTTGGCGTATTCCTTCGCCGAGTAGTCCAAGTGATTGGAGATGTGCGCACAAGCCTGGCGTACCGCCTTCACCTGGGCCGTCCATACGCTCACTGTGTTCTCCAGCTCCGAGCCCATGGCGAAGTGACGGGACTTCAGCTCGGCTCCGGCACGCATGGTGGATCCGGAGCCGCTGTCATCAGCACCCGCGCCGGCGATGTCGGCCTGTTTGCCCAACTGGTCGTACAGCATGAACGCCTCGTGGCCCACGGCGCCCAGATCGTCCTGGCGCACCACGAGATCCTGATTGCCACCGCCCCCGCCGCCCGGCGGCAGCTGGTTCAGCCGCATCTCCGTCGACTGCCGTGCGGTGACCTCGGTCTTCAGGTGCTCCCACTCGTCCCATGCCATCCTCGAATTCCCCCCGTCGGCCATATGAGTCATGTGCGTCATCGCACCGGATGTCCCGGCCCTTGTACTTCTCGTGTCGCTCTCGGTCACCCCTGCGGTTTCACCTCGGCTCAGCGTCTGTCTCCGGGCATTGTCCGGCTCGGGGCCTTCGTCGTGCTCGGACTTTGCGGATTCGGGTCCGAGGAGTGCCGAAAAGGTGCCGGTGAGTGACGTACAACCGATGCGCGGAGGCACGCGCGGTCACGCGGGATCGCTGCGGCCCACCACCGTGCCCGCCCTGTCGATACAGATCACGTCCACCTCCACCGGCGCCCCGCGCAGCACCCGCAGTGCCTCGTCGCGTGCCCGTCTCGCGACCGCGTCGCCCAGCGGTACGTGCCGGGACTGGCACAGGCGGAGTGCCTCCAGGCCCGTGTTGGCCGCTGTCACCTGCTCCGCCAGTGGCGCGTCCGCGCCTGCCGTCAGGGCCAGTCGGGAGAGGAAGGTCTTGTCCACCTGGGAGCGGGCCGAGTGGAGGTCGAGGTGGCCCGCCGCCAGTTTGGAGAGTTTGGCGAAGCCGCCGCAGAGGGTGAGGCGGTCGACGGGGTGGCGGCGGATGTATTTGAGTACGGCTCCGACGAAGTCGCCCATGTCCAGGAGGGCGTCCTCGGGGAGGTCGTAGGCCGCGAGGACCGTCTTCTCGGACGTCGATCCCGTACAGCCCGCCATATGCGTACGGCCCGCCGCGCGGGCCACGTCCACGCCGCGTCTGATCGAGTCGATCCAGGCGGAGCAGGAGTACGGCACGACGATGCCCGTCGTGCCGAGTATGGAGAGCCCGCCCAGGATGCCCAGGCGCGGGTTCCAGGTGGAGCGGGCGATCTCCGCGCCGTTGTCGACGGAGACGGTGATCTCCACATCGCCCGTGCCGCCGTGGCGGGCCGCCACCTCCGCCACATGGGCGCGCATCAGCTGGCGCGGGACCGGGTTGATCGCCGGTTCGCCCACGTCCAGGGGGAGCCCGGCGCGGGTGACCGTCCCCACACCCGGGCCCGCGCGGAAGACGACGCCCGCGCCCGGCGGCAGCAGCCGTACGGTCGTACGGATCAGGGCGGCGTGCGTGACGTCGGGGTCGTCGCCCGCGTCCTTGACCACGGCCGCCATGGCCCGGTCGCCGGTGGTCAGGCTCTCGCCGGCGAGGGCGAAGGACGGCGTCTGGCCCCTGGGCAGCGTGATCGTCACCGGATCCGGGAACTCGCCGGTCAGCAGCGCCGTGTACGCGGCGGTCGTCGCCGCCGTCGCGCACGCGCCGGTCGTCCAGCCCGGCCGGAGACCGGTGTGCTTGAGTTGGGCGGCACGCCCGCCCTTCCCGCCGTCAGTCATGGAAAGACCCCGTCATGGAAAGACCCGCCGACGATGAGTGAACCGACCCCGGTCCTGGAGCCGACCCCGGTCCTGGAGCCGGCCCCGGTCCTGGAGTCGACCCCGGTCCCGAAGCCGACCCCGGTCCTGGAGCCGACCCCGGTCCTGGAGCCGACCCCGGTCCTGAAGCCGGCCCCGGCCCATGTGCTGATCCTCGGCGGTACGACCGAGTCGCGCCGGCTCGCCGAGCGCCTGCACGGCCACGGCCGCCTCCGTGTCACCAGTTCCCTCGCCGGCCGGGTCGCCCGGCCCGTACCGCCGCCCGGGGACGTACGGATCGGCGGGTTCGGGGGCGCCGAGGGGCTGGCGCGCTGGCTGCGCGAGCACCGTGTGGACGCGCTCATCGACGCCACCCATCCCTTCGCCGACACCATCAGCCGCAACGCGGCACATGCCGCCCGGCTCACCCATGTTCCCCTCCTCTCCCTGCGCCGCCCCTCCTGGGTGCCGGTCGCCGGTGACGACTGGCACGCGGTCGGCTCCCTGGCGGAGGCCGCCGGGAAGCTGGCCGCGCTGCGGTGCGCGCGGGTCTTCCTCACCACCGGGCGGATGGGGCTCGCCGCCTTCGCGCACCTCGACGCGGTGTGGTTCCTCGTACGGTCCGTGGACGCCCCGGAACCTCCGTGCCCGGCCCGTACGGAAGTGCTCCTGGACCGGGGGCCGTTCACCCTCGACGGCGAGCGGGAGATCCTGCGCCGCCATCGCGTCGACGTCGTGGTGACGAAGGACAGCGGCGGCGCCGCCACCGCGCCCAAGCTCACGGCCGCCCGCGAGGCGGGGATACCGGTCGTGGTCGTCCGGCGGCCGGCCGTCCCCGAGGGGGTGTTCTCGGTGGCCACGGTCGAGGACGCGGTGGAGTGGCTGGCTCAGCTTCCCGGGCTTCCCGGGCTCTCCGGATAGCGGCGCGGCGTCCACACCACCGTTTCGTCCCCGTCCCCGCCCCGCCGCGCGGTCACCGTCCGCGAGGAGCCGACCAGCAGGATCGTCCGCATGTCGACCTGCGCCGGATCGAGATCGGCCAGCCGCACGATCCGTACGCTCTCCTCCGGCCCGCCCACATCGCGGCCGAGGACGACGGGGGTGTCGGGCGCGCGGTGTTCCAGGAGGAGTTCGCGGGCCTTGCCGACCTGCCAGGTCCGGCTGGCGGAACCAGGGTTGTACAGCGCCAGCACCAGGTCCGCGCCCGCCGCCGCGTGCAGGCGCTCCGCGATGACCTCCCACGGCTTGAGCCGGTCGGAGAGCGAGAGCACGGCGTAGTCGTGGCCGAGCGGCGCGCCGACCCGGGCCGCGGCGGCGTTGGCGGCGGTCACGCCCGGGAGCACGCGTACGGGCACGTCCCGGTACGGGTCGGCGGACGCGGCCTCCAGGACGGCCGTGGCCATCGCGAAGACCCCCGGGTCGCCGCCCGAGACCACGGCCACGCGCCGGCCCCGCCGGGCGAGGTCGAGGGCGAACTCCGCGCGCTCCGACTCCACCTTGTTGTCGGAGCCGTGGCGCCGCTGACCGGGGCGGACCGGAACACGGTCCAGATAGGTGGTGTAGCCGACGAGATCCTGGGCGGCGGCGAGCGCGCCGCGCGTCTCGGGCGTGAGCCACAGCGGCCCGGCCGGGCCCGTCCCCACGACCACCACGTCACCGGCCGCCTCGCCGGTCGCGTCAGTAGCCGCCTCGGTGGTCGACTCGTCGGCCGATTCCTCCGCCGATTCCTCCGCCGACCCGGGTACGGCACGCGCGGCAACGCGGCTCGGCAGCACCGCCACCGCGAAGTACGGCACCGATTCCGGATCCGTGTCGGCCAGCGCCCCGGTGCGTTCGCCGCTCATCGTGGCGCGCTCGACGTACCGCGCGTCGGCCAGCCGGCCCGCCCGCTCGACCGCCCGCCGCACGGTCGGGAACGTACGGCCGAGCTTCATCACCACCGCCGAGTCCGCCGAGGCCAGCCGGGCCGTCAGCTCCTCCTCGGGCAGCGTGCCCGGCAGGACCGTCAGCACCTCCTCGCCCTCGACGAGCGGGGTACCGAGCCGCGCCGCCGCCGCGCTCACGGACGTCACACCGGGGATGACCTCGGTCGGATAGCGGCCGGCCAGCCGCTTGTGCATGTGCATGTACGAGCCGTAGAAGAGCGGATCGCCCTCCGCGAGCACCGCGACCGTCCGCCCGGCGTCCAGATGGGCGGCGAGCCGGGCGGCCGACTCGGCGTAGAACTCGTCCATCGCGCCCTGATAGCCGCCGGGGTGGTCGGTGGTCCCGGTGGTGACCGGGTAGACCAGCGGCTCCTCGATGTGATCGGGGCGCAGATGCTCGGCGGCTATGGACCGGGCTATGGACCGGCCGTGGCGGGCGCTGTGATACGCGATCACCTCGGCCTCGGCGATGACCCGTACGGCCCGTACGGTCATCAGGGACGGGTCTCCCGGCCCCAGACCGACCCCGTACAGCCGGCCCACGCCCGAGCCCGCGTCCGTCCGGACTCCCGAGCCCGCGTCCGTCCGTACGTCCGCGCCCGCCCGTACGCCCGAGTCCGCGTCCGTCCGTACGTCCGCGCCCGCCCGTACGCCCGAGTCCGCGTCCGTCCGTACGTCCGCGTCCGTCCGGACTCCCGAGCCCGCGTCCGTCCGTACGTCCGAGTCCGCGTCCGTCCGGACTCCCGCGCCCTGCTCATCGGTGGTGTTCCGGGCGCTCATTCTTCCTCGCTCGCGATCGCGTTGACGGCCGCGGCGGCGAGGGCGCTGCCGCCGCGCCGTCCTCGTACGACCAGGTGTTCCAGGCCGGAGTGGTGTCCGGCGAGCGCGTCCTTGGACTCGGCCGCGCCGATGAAGCCGACCGGCACGCCGATGACCGCGGCCGGGCGCGGGGCGCCGTCCTCGATCATCTCCAGCAGCCGGAAGAGGGCGGTCGGCGCGTTGCCGACGGCCACCACCGCGCCGTCCATCCGGTCCCGCCACAGCTCCAGCGCGGCGGCGCTGCGTGTCGTCCCCAGTTCGGCGGCCAGAGCGGGCACCGACGGATCGGAGAGGGTGCAGACGACCTCGTTGTCCGCGGGCAGCCGCTTGCGGGTGACCCCGCTGGCGACCATCGCCACATCGCACAGCACGGGCGCGCCCGCGCGCAGCGCCTCGCGGGCACGGATCACCACACCGGGGCTGAAGGCGAGGTCGCGGACCAGGTCGACCATGCCGCAGGCGTGGATCATCCGCACCGCGACCTGGGAGACCTCGGCCGGCAGCCCGGTGAGGTCCGCCTCGGCGCGGATCGTGGCGAAGGACTGGCGGTATATCGCCGCGCCGTCCTTCTCGTACTCGAACCCTGTGGGCTGTGTGGACACCGTGGTCTTCTCGCTCATCTCGTCGAACTCGTCAAAGGGGTCGTGCGTGCCGCCGCAACCGCGTCGGCGAGTTCCGGTCCTGTTGCGGTGGCGGTGGCGGTGGCGGTGGCGGTGGCGGTGGCGTTGGAGGTGGTGTCCGGGGCGTCTCCCTGTACGGAGATGTCGTAGCGGCCTTCGCCCGTCGCGACCACATCCACCCACCGGCCCTGCGGATGGCCGCAGCGGCGTGCGCACCCCGACCAGTGGACGGGCAGTCCGCCCGAGCCGTGGGACACGGCCGCCGCCGCGTCGGACCGTACGTCCGTCAGCGCCTTCGCGCAGCCGGGCCGGCCGGTGCAGGCGCCGACGCCGTGCCAGGGGGAGCCGGGGCCGGTGATCAGCCCGGCCGTACGGAGCCGGTCCAGGGTGGCTCCGGCCGCGGCCGGAGCCACCCCCGGCACGATCACTCCGCGCCACGGGGTCACGCGCAGCGGTCCGTTCGCCACCGCCGCCAGCAGCCGCCACGGCGCCACGGTCAGCCGGCCGAGGCGGGCGTGGACGGAGAGTGCCGTGGTCCCGTCGGGCGACGGTACGAGGCCTGGAACGGGGCCTGGGATGGGGCCTGGGATGGGGCCTGGGCCCGAACCCGCCCCCGGCCCCGCCGCCTCCGCCACGTACTCCGTCCCGATCCCGGCGTCCGTCAGCCCCGCCCGTACCGCCGCCTCCAGCCCCCGGCCGTACTCGGCGGGCAGTTCCCGTACCCGCCACGCCCCCGAACCACTCGCCTCCGCGACCGTGAGGAACGTCTCCCCCGCCAGCAGGGCCGCGCGCGGGGCGTCCTCGGGGGTCACACGCAGGCCCGACCCGTTTGCCCCGATACGTACGACAGTCGACCCGTCCCCGCATGCGAGCAACGTCACATCGGCGCCGAGGCCCGCCACATCGCCGCGTCCGTCGTCCAGCGCGAAGAGGAACCGCCCGGAGAGCGCCGCCGCCCGCGCGCTCGCGCACAGCAGTCCGTCCAGCTCGCGCGCCCACAACTGGACGTCGGAGGAACGGAGTTCGTCGAGTCCGGCCAGTGGTGACGCCACGATGTTCCGTACCCGCTCGTGGCTCTCCGAGGGCAGCAGCCCGGCCTCGTGCAGCAGCCCGGCCAGTTCCGCGCCGCAGCTCCCGCCCAGGCCGCGCAGTTGCACATTGCCCCGGGAGGTGAGGTCCAGATGTCCGTCGCCCAGCCGCTCCGCCGCGTCCGCCAGCGTCTCCGCCTGACGGACCGTCAGAAGTCCGGCGGGCAGCCGCAACCGGGCCAGCCGGCCGTCGTCCGCGGTGTGCAGCCGCAGTGCGCCGGGGCAGGCGTCGCCGCGCTCCCGCAGCGGGGCCCGTACGGACTCCCGCAGCGGGGCCCGTACGGACTCCCGCAGCGGGGCCCGTACGGCGGCCCGCGGGGGAGCTTCGTCCCGGTTCACGGGTGTTGGCGAGGTGGGCGGCATGGCGGCGAGCATACCTACGCACCCACGCCCGCTCCCTTCCCGCCGCCGGGCCGCCTCTCCGGCCACCGCTCGGTCACCGCGCCTGGCATTACCCGGCCACGGCCCGGTCGCCATCCGGCCACCGCCCGGCCACATCCGGCCGCTCCTGCCCCCCGGCCGGACCGGTCGGCCCGGCCGGCCCGTGTTCCGGGCGCCCTCCCCCGCCCGTGACCTCAGCACTTACTATGCAGACGACGGGTCTGCCCAGGCCCGTCAACGCCAGCGACGGCGTCATGGGGAGGAAGCCCGGTGCGAACCCGGCGCGGTCCCGCCACTGTGAGTCCGGCAGCAGCCGGACGAGCCAGGAACTCCCGCCGTCCTCCACACCTCGCCCGGGGCGCGGACCCCGAGGAAGGCCAGACGCCGCATGCTTCTGCTCCTGTCGACGTCCGACACCGATCTGCTGAGCGCCCGCGCGGCGAACGCGGCGGGCGGGCCCGTCCCGTACCGCTTCGCCAACCCCGCCCGGCTCGCGCTCGACGAACTGCCCGCGCTGCTCGACGGCGCCGACCTCGTGGTCGTACGGCTCCTCGGCGGGCTGCGCGCCTGGCAGGACGGGATCGACCTGCTGCTCGCGGGCGACCGGCCGGTCGTGGTCCTCACCGGTGAACAGGCCCCCGACGCCCAGCTGATGGAGGCGTCGACCGTCCCCATCGGTATCGCGGCCGAGGCGCACGCCTATCTCGCGCACGGCGGTCCGGCCAACCTGGACCAGCTCGCGCGGTTCCTCTCCGACACGGTCCTGCTGACCGGCCACGGCTTCGAGCCGCCCGCCGCCGCGCCCACCTGGGGCCGGCTCGACCGGCGCGTCAGGCCGCCCCGCTTCGGCCGTCCCGGGCACCTGGTGGGGGAGTTGGCCCCGACCGTCGCCGTCCTCTACTACCGCGCGCACCACATGAGCGGCAACACCGCTTTCGTGGAGACGCTGTGCTCGGCGATCGAGGACGCGGACGCCCGGCCCCTCCCGCTCTACGTCTCCTCCCTGCGCGCGCCCGAGGCCGAGCTGCTGGTGGCCCTGCGCGAGGCCGACGCCATCGTCACCACCGTGCTCGCGGCGGGCGGCACCAAGCCCGCCGAGGCGTCGGCCGGCGGCGACGACGAGGCGTGGGACGCGGGCGCGCTCGCCGCGCTCGACGTACCGATCCTCCAGGCCCTCTGCCTGACCAGCAGCCGCGCTGCCTGGGAGGAGAGCGACGAGGGGCTGACGCCGCTGGACGCCGCCTCGCAGGTCGCCGTACCGGAGTTCGACGGCCGGCTGATCACCGTCCCGTTCTCCTTCAAGGAGATCGACGAGGACGGGCTGCCCGCGTACGTACCCGACCCCGAGCGGGCCGCGCGCGTCGCCGGGATCGCCGTACGCCATGCCACGCTGGCGTTCCGTACGAACGCGGAGAAGCGCGTCGCGCTGGTCCTCTCCGCGTATCCCACCAAACACTCCCGTATCGGCAACGCCGTCGGCCTCGACACCCCCGCCAGCGCCGTCACGCTGCTGCGCCGGCTGCGCAATGAGGGGTACGACTTCGGTACGGAGCCGGTACCGGGCCTGGAGTCCGGTGACGGCGACGAGCTGATCCACGCCCTCATCGAGGCCGGCGGCCATGACCAGGAGTGGCTGACCGAGGAGCAGCTCGCCCGTAACCCCGTGCGCATACCGGCCGCCGACTACCGGCGGTGGTACGGCCAACTCCCCGCCGGGCTGCGCGAGTCGGTGGAGCGGCACTGGGGGCCGCCGCCCGGCGAGATGTTCCTCGACCGCAGCCGTGCCGGCGCGGGCGGCGACCCGGACGGCGACATCGTGCTCGCCGCCCTGCGGCGCGGCAATCTGCTGATCCTCATCCAGCCGCCGCGCGGCTTCGGCGAGAACCCCATCGCGATCTACCACGACCCCGATCTGCCGCCCTCGCACCACTACTTGGCGGCCTACCGCTGGATCCAGGCCGCCCGCGAGGACGGCGGCTTCGGCGCCGACGCGATGATCCACCTCGGCAAGCACGGCAATCTGGAGTGGCTGCCCGGCAAGAACGCGGGAATGTCGGCGGCCTGCGCCCCCGATGCCGCGCTCGGCGACCTGCCGCTGATCTATCCGTTCCTGGTCAACGACCCGGGCGAGGGCACGCAGGCCAAGCGGCGCGTGCACGCCACGCTGGTGGACCATCTCGTACCGCCGATGGCGCGCGCCGAGTCGTACGGCGACATCGCCCGCCTTGAGCAGCTGCTCGACGAGTACGCGGCGATCTCGTCCATGGACCCGGCGAAGCTGCCCGCGATCCGCGCCCAGATCTGGACCCTGATCCAGGCGGCGAAGCTCGACCACGACCTGGGGCTCCAGGACCGGCCGGACGACGACGGGTTCGACGACTTCCTGCTCCATGTCGACGGCTGGCTCTGCGAGGTCAAGGACGCGCAGATCCGTGACGGTCTGCATGTGCTCGGCGGCGCGCCGGCCGGTGACGCGCGCGTCAACCTGGTCCTGGCGATCCTGCGCGCCCGGCAGATCTGGGGCGGTACGGCCTCCCTGCCCGGTCTGCGCGAGGCCCTCGGGCTCGACGAGTCGGCCGCGACCCGTACCGACGCCGACGAGGCGGAGGAGCGGGCCCGCGCGCTCGTCCAGGCGATGGAGGACGCGGACTGGGACCCGGCGGCGGTGCCGGGCGTGGCCGACGGCCTCCCGGAGGGGGTCGCGGCGATCCTCGGCTTCGCGGCGCGCGAGGTCGTTCCGCGCCTCGCGGGCACCGTCGACGAGATCGAGCATGTGGTGCACGCGCTGAGCGGCGGGTTCGTACCAGCGGGCCCGTCCGGGTCGCCGCTGCGCGGCCTGGTCAACGTCCTGCCGACCGGCCGCAACTTCTACTCCGTCGACCCCAAGGCCGTACCGAGCAGGCTCGCCTGGGAGACCGGCCAGGCCCTCGCCGACTCCCTCCTCACCCGCTACCGCACCGACAACGGCGACTGGCCGACCTCCGTCGGGCTGTCCCTCTGGGGCACGAGCGCGATGCGCACCTCGGGCGACGACATCGCGGAGGCGCTCGCGCTGCTGGGCGTCCGCCCGGTGTGGGACGACGCGTCGCGCCGGGTGACGGGCCTGGAGGCGATCCCGCTCACCGAACTCGGCCGCCCGCGCGTCGACGTCACCCTGCGCATCAGCGGCTTCTTCCGTGACGCGTTCCCGCACGCCATCGGGCTGCTGGACGACGCGGTACGGCTCGCGGCCTCGCTGGAGGAGCCCGCCGACGCCAACTTCATCCGCGCCCACGCCCAGGCGGACCTGGCCGAGCACGGCGACGAACGCCGCGCCACGACCCGTATCTTCGGCTCCCGGCCCGGTACGTACGGCGCGGGCATCCTCCAGCTCATCGACAGCCGCGACTGGCGCACGGACGCGGACCTCGCCGAGGTCTACACGGTGTGGGGCGGCTACGCGTACGGCCGGGAACTCGACGGCCGCCCGGCGCGCGACGAGATGGAGACCGCGTACAAGCGCATCGCGGTGGCGGCCAAGAACACCGACACCCGCGAGCACGACATCGCGGACTCGGACGACTACTTCCAGTACCACGGCGGCATGGTCGCCACCGTCCGCGCGCTCAAGGGCACCGCCCCCGAGGCGTACATCGGCGACTCGACCCGCCCCGAGACGGTCCGTACGCGCACGCTGGTCGAGGAGACGTCACGGGTCTTCCGCGCCCGCGTGGTCAACCCCCGCTGGATCGAGGCGATGCGCCGCCACGGCTACAAGGGCGCCTTCGAACTGGCCGCGACGGTCGACTACCTCTTCGGGTACGACGCGACGACGGGCGTGGTCGCGGACTGGATGTACGACAAGCTCACGGAGACGTACGTCCTGGACCCGGAGAACCGCGAGTTCCTCCAGGAGGCCAACCCCTGGGCCCTGCACGGCATCGCGGAACGGCTGCTGGAGGCGGAGTCGCGCGGGATGTGGGCGAAGCCGGACCCGGCGGTGCTGGACGCGCTGCGGGCGGTGTTCCTGGAGACCGAGGGGGAGCTGGAGGGGGAGGACTGAGCCCGGTCCGGGGGCCCGGCCGCCGGGCGGCGGCCGGGCGGCGGCCGGGCGTCCGTCTCGTCCCCGTTTCTCGGACCTGTCTCGCGCCCCTGTTTCGTGTCCCTGTCTCTCGTCCTCATCTCTCGTCCCCGTCAAGCGGGCGAGGGCCTCTCGAACCGCCTCATCCGGTCCAGGACGCGATCCGCGCTCGGCGCGTCCAGTTCGTCGACGACGCGTCCGTCCGCGAGGAACACCACACGGTCCGCGTAGGCGGCGGCCGAAGGGTCATGGGTGACCATGACGATGGTCTGGCCCAGCTGCCGGACCAGGGAACGGAGCAGGACGAGCACCTCGGCACCCGACCGGGTGTCGAGGTTCCCCGTCGGCTCGTCGGCGAAGATGATCTCCGGTCGGCCGGCCAGGGCGCGGGCACAGGCCACTCGTTGCTGCTGGCCCCCCGAGAGTTGGGGCGGGCGGTGCGTGAGCCGGTCGGAGAGGCCGAGAGCGGCGATCACCTGGTCCAGCCACTGCCGGTCCGGGTGCTTTCCCGCGATGCCCAGCGGGAGGGTGATGTTCTCCGCGACCGTCAGGGTCGGCAGCAGATGAAACGCCTGGAAGATGAAGCCGATCCTGTCCCGCCGCAACCTGGTCAGGCTCCGGTCGGAGAGCGCCGCGAGATCCGAGTCGCCGATCCACGCCTGTCCCGAGGAAGGCGTGTCCAGCCCGGCCAGACACTGCATCAGCGTGGACTTGCCCGAGCCCGACGGGCCCATGATGGCGGTGAAGCGTCCTTGGTGGAACGCGACGGTGACGCTGTCGAGCGCCGTGACCCGCTGCGGTCCGCTGCCGTGCACCTTGGTGAGGCCGACCGCGGACGCGGCGGGAACGAGCGGACGGGGCGGGTTCACGGCGTCGAACCGGGAACGGTGCGAGGTCATGCGCGACTCCTGGGCGTCAGGCCGGTACGGAGGGAGAGGAGAGCGAGGACACGGGCGCTCAGCGCGCGTGCGGCGGTGGCTTCCCTGCCGCGGTGGCCGGTGTTCTCCTCGTGGTCGAGGAGCACGGGAGCACGGCCCGGGCCCGCGTCCTGGAGAGCGGCGCAGAGCTTCCACGCGTGCCAGGGCGGCACCCTCTCGTCGTTGCCACCGGTGACGAGGAGCGTGGCGGGATAGGCGTCGCCCGTGGTGACGCGGTGGTAGGGCGAATACGACAACAGGGCGCGCAGCGCCTCGGGATCGGCGGGATCGCCGTACTCCTCCAGCCAGAGCGCCCCGAGCCCGCCCAGGTGGTAGCGCGCCATGTCGGTGAGAGGCGCGGCGCAGACCACGGCGGAGAACAGGTGCGGTGAGCGGATCGTGGCCGCCGCCACGACGAGTCCGCCGTTGCTCGCCGCGAGTGCGGCGAGTTGCCCGGGGGCCGCCTCCCCGGCGTCCAGTACGGCTTCGGCGGCGGCGCACAGATCGTCGACGGTCCGGTTCTTGCCCGCCCCGCGTCCCGCTGCCGCCCAGGCGCGGCCGAACTCTCCGCCGCCGCGGGCGTGCACCCAGGCAACGCGGCCTCCGGAAGCCAGCCAGGCCGCGAATATGGGATCCCAGGAGGGCTCCAACGGGATACCGAAGCCACCGTAGACGGTGATCAGCGTGGGTACGGGGCGCCCGCCCACGGCCTGGGCTGGGTCGCAGACGGTCACGCTCACGGGGGTCCCGTCGCGGCTGACGGCGGTCAGGGCGCGCAGCGCGGACGTACGGGTGGCGGACGGTGAGGGGGACGCCGGGGGCGAGGAGGAAAGAGGGGGGCCGTTGGGTATCCGGTGGCCCCGCGTGCCGTACCGGGGGTCGTCGGCGAGGAACCAGAGCGCGTCGGCCAGTTCACCGTCGGGGCCATGGCAAGCGGATCCGAGGCGCAGCCGGGCGTGCCAGGTGAAGCCGCCGGCGGTCCGGTCCGGCGCGGCGGCCGATCTGCGGCCGTCCTGCTCGTGCAGGCCCGTACCGTCGGCCGCCGTACCGCGTGCCGGCCGGAACTCCAGGTGCCGGACGGTGCCTGTCTGCCGGAGAACGGCCAGCCGCGGTGCTGCTTCCGGGCCCAGGACACGCAGCGCGCGGACGCTCGTCGTGGCATCGGCTCCGGGCGTGTTCGCGTCCTCCGGGCCGTCCCCTAGAGGGACCGGCCGCGTGGCGGTACCACGGGCGACAGCACCGAGATCCAGTACGTAGAGCCCACCCGCGGCGACGTAGCAGCTGTCCGGACCGAGTGCGAACGCGGTGACCGGGAGGTCGTCGAACGGCAGGGGCTGCCAGTCCGGGGCGCTCCGGCCGTCCCACCGCGTGCACCACCAGAGCGGTGACGAACCGTCCGGATTCCGGGTGCGCAGCAGGAGGTGTCCGCCGTGGCCGTGGTGGAGGGACAGCCGTACGGGGCCGGTGACGGGCAGCGCGACGCTCCCGGTCGTTCCGTCCAGGAGACGGCGTGTCCGCAGCGTGTGCTCCGTGCGCGTACCGCCGCTGTACAGGAGCAGGTCGCCGTGGAACGCCAGCGCGGGGTGCGGTGACGCGTCGGGCAGATACTCCGGCGGTCGGGTGCCGTCGGCGGAGAGAAGGTGCGCGCCGCCGTTCTCACGTCCGTCGTGGTGGAGCTGTACCGCGACCACCCGGCCGCGAGGGTCGGGCCGCCACGCCGCGACCCGGCCCGCGGACGGATCCGACTGCGGGTCGAGCAGAACATGACGCGAGCCGTCCGGCCGACGGGCGCTCAGCGATTCTCCGCCGGACCGGTGGAGTTGGTGGGTGAAGAGTGTTCCACCGGCTTCGGCGGGCGGTGTCAGCAGACGTCCGGCCGCGCCGCGCTCGATGTCGGTCACCAGCTCCTCCCACGCCGTCTCCTCGGCGCGCCCCGGCCGCTGCTCCAGCAATCGCCGCTGGTGGTGGAGCCAGGCGAGGGTGCGTGGGGAGTCCGTCTCCTCCAGCCACCTGTATGGGTCCGTGGGGGTGCCGGTGTCCGTGTCCGTGCCGTCGCCGGTGAGGTCCGGGGCGGGCGGGACAGGAATGCCGTCAAGCACGGTTGGCCTCCACGGAGTCCATCGCCGCCGTCGCCTCCGCCGTGGCGGGGACGAGGGCATGACGGGAGGTGACGACCGCTCCCGCGGCGGCGAGCACGACGACCACCGCGGCGGCCCCCGCCACGGTACGGGTGAGTCCGAAGGCGTGGGTGCTGAGACCCACGAGCGTGGGGCCCAGCGGGGCGACCGCCTGGGAGACGAATCCGCTTCCGCTGTGCACCCGTCCCTGGAGCTCCGGTGGCGTGATCCGCATCTGTGTCGAGGAGATGATCACCGTGATGACCGGCCCGGCCGACGTGGCGAGAGCGAGCAGGAGCGCCGCGCCCCAGGTGCTGGAGACCGACGCGAAACCGACGAGCGCCACGGCGACCACACCGGTGGCGCCGGCGATGCCGACGCCCGGCGGGACCCGCCGGGCGGTCTGGTCGGCCAGCAGGGACCCGATCAGGGCTCCGGCGCCCAGGGAGGCCGTCTGCACGCCGATGCTCACGTCCGATGCGGCATGGCCGCCGGTCGAGGCGATGATGGCGATCAGCAGCCCGTTGAAGACGAGGTTGAGCACGGTCGAGTTCACGGCGGCATAGCGCAGGAAAGGCGATCTCCAGAGGAAGCGCAGCCCTTCGCCCATGGCCTTCAGGGGTGGCTGGGCGGGCGTCCTGGGCCCGGCCCCGGTGGGCAGGAAGTACGCGCAGACGGCGGCGATCAGATAGGTGCCGGCGTCGGCGGCGAACACCCACACCGGTTCGACGGCGAGCAGCGCGCCGCCTGCCAGGGGCCCGGCGATCAGGGCGACCGCCGCACGGCTCTGGATCAGAGCCAGGGCCCTGGGCAGGAGATCCGCGCGCACATAATTGCGCACGGCGACGTTCTCGGCGGGCGCGAGCGTGCTGCCCACCGCTCCGAGCAGCAGGGAGCCGGCCAGGAGCGACGGCAGCGACACCGCGTCCACGGCGTGGAGAACCGCCAGCGCGCCGAGGACGAGCGTGCCGACGAGGTTGCATATGAGGAGCAGCGTCCTGCGCTCGTACCGGTCGGCCAGCACCCCCGCCGGAAGGCGGGCCGCGACGATGCCGATCGACATGGCGGTACTGATGAGTCCCGCCTGCCGGAGATCTCCGGTGGCCCGGTACGAGACCACGGGCAGCGCGACGACCGAGGCGGCGGTGCCCACGGCGGAGGCGGACTCTCCGCAGAACAGCAGCCAGAACGGTTTGCCCAGTCTCTGCCTCATGGGGTGCTCCTCCTCATGTCGTCCTCCTCGCGAACTGCCGCTGGATACCGGACAACGGATGCGACGCCATCGCCGAGGGCGCGGCGACCGCCGCGACCGAGGCCACCAGGACGCCCACCGTCCAGGGCACGTCGAAGGCCGGCAGCGCCCCGGCGCTCAGGGTCGCGGCCAACGGGACCAGACAGGCCAGCGCGGTGACGGCGGCCAGGGCGACACCGACCACCGCCGCCCCCAGGACCTCGTACAGCACACAGCGCAGCAGCTGGAACCGGCCCAGGCCCATCGCGCGCAGATGGGCGCGCTGGGAGTGCCGGTCGCGCTGGGCGAGCGCGCAGGTGTTGGCCGCGGCCAGCAGCGCGTATCCCGAGACCACGGCGACGATCAGCCGGACGGCGAGATCGTCCGCCGGATCGCGGGGGTCGAGGCCGTCGAGGTACGCGGCCCGGGACGCCACCTGCCGGCCGTCCTCCACCGGCCACGAGGCCACGGCCCCGGTCAGCAGGATCCGCTCGGCGTACGGGGACGCCGTGTGCGCCAGGGCGGTGGAGCGGGGGATTACGAACTCGGGGAAGGCCAGGTCGCGTTCGTAGACGGCGGCGAGGGTCAGCGTCCGGGCGGTGCCGTCGGCGAGTGCGAGCCGGACCCGCTGGCCCGGCCTCCAGTGATGTCCCTCGGCCTGCGTCGCTCCGGCGGCGAACGTGCCCTCCTTGAGGTCGGCCAGACGGCCCTGCCGCACACCGAGGTCCAGGACCTTCGCCAGCGACGGGCCGTCGGCTCCCCACGCCCGCGCAGGCCCCGGCCGGTCGTCGAAGCCGGTGGGCGGCGGGGTGACCTCCGTGGCGATGAGCGGGGTCGCGGAAACCCCCGCGGGGGACACGGCGGTGACGGGGAGACGGCTTCCGGGTTCCGCCGTGACCACCCCGTCGGCCCGTAACCCGTCCTCCGTCTGACGCTGGATCGCCTGGCCCATGGTGGCTCCCGCGCCGAGCAGACAGACCGCGACGCCCACCGCCAGCAGCACGGGGACCGCGACGGCTGTGGTGCGCGCGGGGGCCGCCCGCATTCCGGCCGCGGCGATACGGCCGACGCGCCGGTCCAGCACGCGCAGCGCCATCCGTACCGGCCAGGTCAGCGGAGGGACGGCCCAGGGCGCGAGCACCGCGAGCGTGGGGATGACCATCAGGGCCAGGCCCGGCGCGACGGCCGCCCGTATGGTCCCGGGGAGGTCCATGAAGGCCATGACGAACAGCAGGGGAAGACAGAGAAGGCCCGCCATGGCCAGCCCGGTGAGCAGCCGGGCCCGGCTGCGGGCCGTCGGGGCCGCGGGAAGCTCCGGATCCTTCAGCAGATCCATCGCGCTGACCCGGCCGGCCGCGAGCACACTCGCCAGAGCCGCCAGTACGGCGACGGCGCCGGTGGCGAGACAGACCCCGATCCCGGTCGCCCAGATCTGATCACCACCGGGCAGCCCGGCACTCGCGGGAAACAGCTCGCGCTCCACGAGCGCTCCGCGCCCGAGCCGCGCCAGCGGCACCATCCCCAGCGCGGCCCCCACGGCGGCGGAGAGGACGGCCAGCCGCGCCACATCGGTGGCGACCATGCGCCGCAGATGCCCCGCCGTCACCCCCAGCGCCCGCAGAACGGCGAACTGCCCCAGGCGCTGCCCGGTCCACAGCGAGACGGTGGAACCGGTCACCACCACCGCGCACATGAGCAGCATCGACAGCAGCAGCGACAGCACGTTCTGGGCGTCGAGCGCGGCGGCGGCGGCCGGGGAGTTCTCGGGAAAGTCGGGTCTGCTCGCACCGACGAGCAGCAGCACACAGGCGCCGACCCCGGCCGCCGTCACGGCGCAGGCCAGCGCGGCGCCGGCCACCCGGGCCGGGTAGGCGCGGATCTCGGAGAGGAAGAGTCGGCGGGTGGTGGTGGGGCCGATGGGAGACGGTGGCTTTCGGGACGTCAAGGACACGTGTTCCTGCCCTCCCTGGCGGGGAGAATAAGCTGAGGAAGTCCGGGGAGGCCACCTAGATCGTGGCCTCCCCGGACTCACCTCGTGGTGCGGGTGGTGTGCGTCATCAGGCCGCGTCAGCTGCACGCGACGATGCTGACGGTGCTGACGGGCGCGTCGACGACGGTCTCCTCGTCGAGCTCCTGAAGGGCGAGAATGTTCACCATGGGTGGTCACCTCCTCTCATTTCATGTGCCGGGTTACGCGATGCCGACCGCTGCGGACCCGGGAACACCGGGCCGACGGGGTCAGTGGCAGCCACCGAGGCTGATGGTGCTGATGGGGGCGTCGACGATGGTCTCCTCGTCGAGCTCCTGAAGGGCGAGAATGTTCAGCATGGAAGTCACCTCCTCTCAAGACTGGTAGGGGCTGTGGGCCGGCACCGCTGTCGCGGCCGGTGGTCACCCATATGTGGGATGGGCACCGGGGAGCAGACGGCGACCGGGGTTCTTGGCGGCTTCCAGCGCGAGCAGCGCGCCGGCGGAGCCGGTGGCCAGGTCCGTGGAGAGGCGCATCAGTTGGTCACCGTGGAGGACCAGGCTGTCGCCGTGACGAGCCAGGTGCAGGGACAGCCAGGTCAGCTGCTCGTCCGCTTCCCCGGCCCAGCGGGGCGCCCGCGCCGCGGCGTGCGAGAGGAAGTAGGCCAGTCCGGCCCGGCCGCTGAACAGGCCGCCCTGGATGACGACTCGTACCGCACCGGCCCGTGCCGCGCCGGTCACGATGTCGTCCGCTCCCACGGCCTCCGCCTGCGCTTCGGGGAGTGCCATGGCGGCGAAAGCCACCCCCGCCGAGCCCTCGGCGAGATAGGGGAGCAACCGGTTCGAACTATGCATCTGAAGCATTCCGTCCATCGTGCGGCCATGTCTCAGATCGCACCGCACCGCGCTCACCGCCGCCTCGGCCCACTCGGCGTCCCCTGTCTCCTCGGCACAGCGGGCGAGGAGAACCGCTGGGCCGGACCAGCCGTGCATGAGACCGGGACGGTCCAACGCCCCCGCTCTGCCGATCTGTTCACGAACCCGGCTCGCCAGAGCGAGAGCCTCGGTCCGCGCGCCGACGTCGAGCAGGAGGTGCGCGATTCCGGACAGCCCGCAGAACAGGCCGGGCGAGGCGGGCAGCGGACCGGCCAGGATGCGGTCGACGGCGTTCGCGACGTCCGGATGGCCGAGGCGATGCAGCAGCCAGGTGGCGCCCGACAACCCGTCATAGAGGCCCGGGGGAGTGTCGGCGGGGGCTCGCCGTACGGCTTGGAGCAGCCATTCCACATGCTCGGGTGCCGGTTCCGTGTCCGCGCTCAACTGGGCGAGCAGCACCCCCGGAGCTCCGTACGCGAGTCCCAGTGCCGCGCCCGGCCGGTATCCGCTGACATCGCAGGGGAACAGCCGGTCCGTCCGGTCGACGGTCGCGGAACGGACCAGGCCCCTCAGCAGCTCACCGGAGGAGGGCGGGGACAGGGGCGGGGACGCGGCCTCGGCGTCGGCCCGCTCCCCGTCGGCATTCCCGTCGGCTCGATTCCCGTCGGCCCGATTCCCGTCGGCCGGCTCCCCGCCGGCCGCTGACCGGGCGTCCACGGGAGGGAGATGGGGACGCAGCGCGGCCGACAGCGCGAGGTGTTCCGTCATCCGGTCGATGAACCCGGCGGGCAGTGTCGGGAAGGCGGTGGCGGCGAGCTCGACCAGGGTTCGGACGGCTTCCGGATTGCGTACCGTCAGTACGGTCAGCGGAGCGAGGGTGGCGAGCTGGCAGCACCCCAGGGCGAACAGGTCCGCGTCGCGTGCCCTGGTGATCGAGGCGTCCATGAAGCCGGGCGCCCCGAGGCCGGCGGTCCGTTCGCTGTCCACCGGGACCGCCAGCTCGCAGTCCACGAGCGCCACGGTCCGGTCGGGACGGATCAGGATGTTGCGGTGGTGCAGGTCACCGAAGGCGATCCCGGCCTCGTGGAGCGTGCTCAGACATGTCCCGACCTGATCCAGCAGATCGACGGCGAGTGCGGCGAAGTCGGCGCGCGCGCGGTCCCCGGGACGATGAAGAGTCAGCGGATAGTCGCGGCCCAGCCAGGCGCTGAACGTCTCGCCTTCGATGTACTCCATCGCCAGATAGTGATGTTCCCACGAGGTGAAAGAATCCAGGAGGCGGGGCATGAAAGGCAGCTGCGCGGTCTTTTCGAGAATATCCCGCTCGATATGAAGGCGGTGCACCGCGTCCACGCCGTGCGCGTCCAGTCCGGCGTGCGGCCGTGCCTCCTTGAGGACCACTTTTTCGCCCTGCTCGTCCTCGGCGAGATAGACGCCTCCGCCATTGGAGAAATGCAGCGCCTTGATTACCCGATAGCCGCCGACGGTCGCGTCGCCCCCTTGCGTGGTGGCGGTGGCGAACCGATCGGCCAGGAAGTCCGGGATCTCCGCCCATTCGGGCACGGTGAATACGGGCCGCCGTGGGTCCTGTACCGCGTGCCCTTGGGGATGGCGGAGCGCCGGTACCCGGGTCCCGTCACGGAGTTCGCACCACATGAGAGTGAAGGCTCCGTACCGCAGAGATACGGGTCCGTCGTTCCAGCGGTAGTCGGACAGCACATACGGACCGGGATGGCCGCTCAGGGCCGCGTCGAGTTCCGTGACGGCTTCCCGGAGCTCGTCGGGGGTCCGCGGATAGACGGTGACGGCCTTGCCGCTGGCGGCCCTGTTCGCGTACTTGGTGTTCATCGCTGCGACGACGCGTCGGCTGCGCAGGAACTTCCAGGGGAGACCGAGCCGTTGGCAGATCTCCCAGGCCGCTCCGACCGTCTTCTCCGCGCTGTCGGGGGTCGCGCTGATGTGTATCTTCCAGCCCTGCTCGGGAAGCGCCGGGGAGTCGGCGGGCCTGAGGAACTCCCAGACCCCCTGGTGCTCCCGGTGCCAGCCCGCGGGAAGTTCCCCTGCGGAGAGCGCGAAGCGAGATGCGGAGTCGTCGCAGCGGTCGAGCGGCTCGTACCACGTGGAATCGGCGATGACGTATGCCTCGTACCTCGGATCCATTTCAACTCCCCCTGTCCGCGGGCGCTCTGTCGGAAAATTCCAGGGAAAGGAATTTCCTTCGAGGAAGCGCTTGCCCTCGTCGATGCACTCAAGCTTCCAGAGGAGGGATTCGAGGGGCAACAGTTTTAAGGCCATGCTTAACCGGACAGCTGCCCTCCGGCGGAAAGTCATGGCAGCATGATCCGTATGACGACACGTCTTGTGATCGCGGACGACCAGGCCAGTATCCGTATGGGATTTCGCCGGATCTTCGAAGCGCAGCCGGATATGCGGGTCGTTGCCGAGGCGGACAATGGCATCGACGCGCTGAAGGCGGTCCATGCCCTGGCCCCCGATGTACTGCTCGCCGATGTCCGCATGCCCGGGATGGACGGCCTGGAGCTGACCCGGAAGGTCGTCGGGAGCGCCCCGTCCGTGCGCGTGGTCGTCGTGACCACCTTCGACCTCGACGATTACGTCCTCACGGCTCTCCGCGAGGGGGCTTGCGGCTTCCTGCTGAAGCGCTCCCGGTCCGGCGTGCTCGTGGAGGCGGTACGCGCGGCGGCGGCGGGCGACTCCATGATCAGCCCGGAAGTGACCACGCGACTCCTGAGCCGGCTCAGAGCACCGCGCAAGCACGTACGGCGCCCCACCGCGCCCCTGACGGCCCGTGAGGAGGAGATCGCGCGGCTCGTCGCGGATGGAATGACCAATTCCGACATCGGTGCCGAGTTGTTCATCTCCGCCGGCACGGTCAAGACGCATCTGGCCAACCTTCAGCGCAAATTGGCGGTGGGCAACCGGGTGGGAATCGCGGCATGGGTCTGGGAGTCGGGACTGATGCGGGAGCTGTGAATCCGGATGACGCGAGAGGGCCGCACGATCTACCGAACGGCCGATACCGCTCAGCTCCCCGGCTGGGCACGATGGGGTGCATGGCACACGTTGTGGACCCTCGCGCCGGACGAGAAGCGGAGGCTGCCCGTCATACGGAAGTCGAGTGCCGGGCGCGGGGCGGAATCTGCGGGCCCGGTCCGCGAAGCGTGCTCTCCCCGCCCAGGAGGAGATGCCCTAGCGGGGTGACGGTATGGACGACGCGGCTGCTGCGCCGATGCGTGGAGATGAGTCCGGCCCCCCGCAGCACCGCCGTGTGCTGGCTCACCGCGGCCGTGGAGACACCCAGTTTCTCGGCGAGTTCGCCGTTGGTACAGTCCTCGCGCAACGCGCGCAGCGCTGCGGCCCGGGTGCGTCCCAGCAACGCCGCGAGATTCTCCGGCGAGCGGCGGCCGACCGGCGGGGCGATCGGTTCCTCGTCCAGGAGATGGCCCTTCACGGGGTACGGAAGGGCGGGGAACACCAGCACAGGAGCGCGTTCCTCGCCCGGTACGGCGGCCGGCAGCACGATGGCCGTACTCTGCGCGAACAGCGACGGCAACAGGACCAGGCCGGCGCCGCGGGGCTTCAGTTTCTGCGGCTGCCCATGTCCTTCGATCTCCAGGACCGGCGCGTTCCATCGGATGCCAGGATCGAGACGCTCGAAAAGGGCCTGGAGACCATCGCCGCTCATGATCTCCCGGCACTCCGCCCGAATGGTGTCCAGGTGGAGCCGGACCCGGCTCCAACTGGGCATCACCGCGAGGTGGCAGAGATCCTGTACCGCCGGGACGACATGTCCGGGGGCCAGCACCCCGTCGCCGGAATGACCTGCCTCCGGATCATGGCTGCCCGACCACGCGCCCCAGACCTCGCGGGAGCCGCCGCGCACACGGGTCAGACGCATCACGCGTTCCATGCGCGCGTCCGGGCGCACCATGTTCCGCCACACCTTCCCGCGCCAGGCTCTGAAGTACTCGCCTTCCGCGTCCCTGAGCGCATCCACGGCGAATATCGCTTCCACGGCCGGAGAGATCGATTCGGCGATCTTGACACGAGCCAGATCGTTGGCGGACAGAATGATTCGTTGCATGAAAATTGGCTCCCAATGACAAGAATCGGCAAGGGTGAGATACCCGTGTCTCCACTGCTTCCTCTGCTCTGTTCCTGTGATGGCGTCGCCGGCTACCGGTCTCCAAGGCGCTGTACACGTACAGCACCGTCCCTGGTTCGTGCCGATATGTGACGGGCGTGGGGCGGGGATTCGGAGAGGGCGATTCCGTCGACCTCGCGGACCCGCGCCTTGATATCGATTCCATATTCCGCGTCGGTTCGTGGCAGGACCACGGTGATGTCACCGACCTCGGAGGCGGCCGTCACGCTCCGCGGTGCCACGGCGAAGCCGAGTGTGATGGGTGCGTTCCGGTTTCGGACGTCGACCGTCGGGGACGCCGCGTCCAGTACGTCGATACGCCCGCTCCGCGAACTGAGCCACAGGGCCCCCGCGGTTCCCTCCAGCCTGATGTCACCGCGCCGGGTGGTGATCCGAAGCGCGTGGCGCATCCCCTTGGCCGTGACATCGATATCGCTCGCCGCGTCGACCGAGGTGTCGACGCCGGGCGGGACCCTCACGACGAACCTGCCACTGCAATTGATCATTACACCGCTGCACTTGGCGGACAGCCGCAGCGTGTCGCCCTCCAGCCGCCATTCCGCGTGACCGTCCTTGGCGGCCGTGCCGGTCAGGTGACGGACGACGGTGAGGACCGTCCCGCGGCCGGGTTCCAGGCCCACCTGGCTGCCGGAGCTGACGATCACCGCGAGGCGTGGGCCGGCGAAGTCGAACTCCCGCTCCCCGCTTCGGGGATCGGTGTCCAGGTCGTCCAAGGCATAGGTGGGCACCAGCGCGACGGCGGCGAACGCTACGGCCAGCGCCAAAACGATTCGTCCCCCCGTGCGCTCAGACATGCCGATCATGCTTGCAGGGCCGGGGGCCCGCCGGTATCTGCCAAATGGCAGATACCGGCGGGCGGTTACGGTCGTTCAGGCCCCGTCCGGAGCGGCAGCAGGGCGCTGACACGCCATCCGGCGGGCCGATGAGGTGCCGCGGTCAGTTCACCGCCGAGCGCGCGGACCTGGTCGGTCAGGCCGGCGATGCCCAGCCCGCCGGAGCGCGGAGCGCGGTCGCGCAGTCCGGGGCCGGGCTCGGGGTGAGGAGCGTCGTCGGTGACGCGGATACGCAGCCCGGGGCCGGAAGGCCGCTCGACCCGGCGCACGGCGATCAGGACATGGGAGGCGGAGCCCGCGTGCCGGCGCACATTGGTCAGGGCCTCCACGATCACGCGGTAGCCGACGGAGCTGACATCCGGGTCCACTCCGTCCAGAGCACCCTCGGCCAGGTCGAGGACGACCAAGGGCGATCCGGTCCGGTTGAACCGCTCGGTCAGCAGCTCGAGTTCACTCAGGTCCCGGCGCGGCCTCGGGCCCGGGAGCGGCGTGGCGCCCATCCCGTACCCGACGGACTCGCCCGGCTCCTCCCTCGGCTGGGGTTCGGCGAGCAGTTGTACGGTGTGATCCATGGCCTTGAGGGCCTGCGCCCCGGCCGCCGTGATCTCCGGGAGCAGTTCCAGAGCCTTCTCCAGATCCTCCTTGGCCATCACCTGGGCCGCCTCGGCAAGTACGACCACCGCCGTGACGTCATGCGCGGCGTAGTCATGCAGATTGCGCGCGAGGCTGAGCCTCTGGGTACGGCGCTCGGCCGCCACCGCGGCCCGGCCGCGCGCGTCCAGATTGCGCAGATAGACGCCGACCCCGCTCGACACCATGGCGAGAATGGCCCACAACAGACAGAGCTGTATGGTCTCGTCGGAACTGGCCGGCGGGACGATGTTCAACGTGATCCGCAACGGCGAGGCGGCGATCGCCACGGAGAGCACCGCCGCGAGCGCGAGGGCCGCACGGGGGCGTGAGCGCCGTACCGCGGCGGCGAGGATCGTCATCAGGGCCAGCGTCTCCGCGGTCCACCAGTTCGCCGCGACCGTGCGTGCCGGGCCCTGATAGACGAGAGTGACGAGCAGGGAGAGCGCCGCGGTGCCGACGCTGACGACCGTCAGCACCCCGTTCCGTCCAGGACTCCAGACGGTCAGGACCAGCGCCGCGATGACGGAGGCCGCCCCGGCGCCGCTGATCAGCGGCTTGGCCGACGCGGTGGTGGCGACCGCCACCACGAGTGTGGCGGCGACCAACAGCCCACACGCGCCTCCGCGTAATCGCGTCCGCCACTCCTCCGTCACGGAGAGCAAGGCTAATCTCCGTCATCCGCCCGGGGCGTCCAACCGCGCCTTTCAGCCACGCGGTTGGCGGGCCGGAGGGGGCCGGGGCGGGGCGGCGCGCGTCCTCATCCGGCCCGTCCGTCAGGTGGGGATGGGCTTGGTCCTGGTGCAGTTCTTCCACTCGACCCAGGGCCGGGCGCCGCCGTTCTTGGGGCCGGTGGCGTACGTGGGGTCGCCGGTGATCGTCTGGTTCTTCTCCTCGTGGGTGATGTCGATGCCGAAGAGTTTGAAGCCGAGGGAGAACTGTCCGGCGGAGATGCCGAAGCCGATGCCGAGCGAGGCGTTCCACCAGTCGGTGTTGGCCTTGTAGTCGAGCCGGCTGAGCTTTCCCTTGTCGTGCAGGAGGTGTTCGAGCGGGCCGGCGTCCGAATCCGGTACTTCGGCGGCGTCGGAAGGGGAGGGCAGCGGGTTGCTGGCGGGGTCGTCGCCGCGCCCGCGCAGCCAGTCCTCGACGGCGGTGCTGTCGGCGTCGTTGTCGAGGATGAGCTCCGCCGTCTCGGTGTGTATCCGCGACTCGGTGGAACCGCCGCCACCGCCGACATCGATCGTGACGGGACCGGCGTTGGCGCCCCCCTCGACCTTGACGCCGCCGCCGCCCCCGGCTTCCTGGCTGGTGGTGATGACCAGCTTCTCCGGGTGGTGCGGGTCGTCGTTCTTCTCCTCCTCGTCATAGGCCGCCGCGTCGTAGGTGACCGCGACCTGCTGCATCCTCTCGCCCGTGGCGACGCCGCCCGCGCCCGCCGAGCCCTTGACGGTGAAGGTGTAGATGAAGGTGATCTTCCCGGCGTTGACACCGGTGTTGGTGCGCATGACCACGACGTCCTCGGTCATGGTGCCGTTGAGCACTTCGCCGGAGATCTTGCCGAGGTCCTTGGGGCCGTCGCTCTTCCCCGCGTCCTTGCCGCCCTTGCCGTTGCTCTTGAACTTCCCGCCGAAGCTCACGTTGCCGGACGCCTCGGTGGAGGTCTTGGTGATGTCGACGTCGGGCGCCTTCTCCGGTTCGAGGTCGGGCTTCTTCTTGCCGGCGTGGTAGCCGCAGATCATCCCCAGCTCGGAGGAGCGCGGACCGGCGGGCCTGCTGTTGCACTTGTCCTGCGCCTTGAGGTACTCGGTGAACTGCTGGGCGTCCTCGAGGTTGGCCGCCAGGTCCGCCTGGGGATCGCCGCTCTTGTTCCCGTTGAAGAGCCACTGCCCGCCGCTGCCGCTGCCCGCCAGGTAGGTGCCGCTGAGCTTGGCGCTGCCGCCCCAGTCCTTCAGGCCCGGGATGCCGGCGGAGATGCTCGCCGTGACCCCGCCGCCGACCTCGGTCACGCGCTCCAGGGTGACGGTGCCGTCCGACCACTGCTGGAGCTTGACCGTCTCCGAGCTGCTGATCTTGATGAAGAGGATCTGGATGACCACGGTGGTCTTGGTCTGGTCCTGGGACAGCAGACACCGCGCGGGCTCGAACGGGTCGCCGTTGGGCACGAAGGGATCGCCGGGCCCGCCGCCTCCACCGGTGTCGCCCCCGTCGCCGCCGTTACCGTCGCCGTCGCCCGCGTAGTCGCCGGAGGAGCACGCTTCGGCCCCGCTCAGCGGGTGAAGGATTCGGCACACCGCGCTCTTCAGCCCGGTCGCCTCGTCGGCGGGCACGCTCAGACCGACGATCCCCGCCACGACCAGGGACACCACCCCGACCATCGCCGCGTACTCGGCCCCGCTCTGCCCCCGGTCGCGACGCGCTCTGTCGACCAGCCCGTGGTTGTGCCGGTGCCATCTTCGCAACCTGTCGGCGCCCGTCATCAGTTCTCCTCGCCCACGCCGTCCCCGATCCCCCGAGCGAGAGCAGCGT
The DNA here is from genome assembly GCF_004151105.1 of Streptomyces sp. L-9-10. GTDB lineage: Bacteria > Actinomycetota > Actinomycetes > Streptomycetales > Streptomycetaceae > Streptomyces. The sequence continues at coordinate 77,247 of NZ_PHRF01000168.1, read as the reverse complement.
AAGGATGGGTCCGGGCCCAAACGCAGGGTCCCCGGGCCCACTTGAGGGGCCCACTCCGAGAGCCGCGCACCCCCTCCTACCTGCGAAAAGTGGCGCCCGCCGCACTGTTGGATGAACTCTGCGGGGACGCCTCACGTCTTCCGTGCCGACGGGTCTCGTAACCGCCGTTGCCCTCCCGGCCGTTAGGGTCGGGGGCATGACCACGGGAGAGCGCGCTGTCGCCGCCGGGGCGCGGGCGCGCCGATGAGCGAGCAGCCGAAGAAGCCGTTCCTGTACGTCGTCGTGTGCGCGGCCGGCATCGCCGGCGACGTCGCCGACCTGATCACGGCTGCCCAAGAGGCGAATTGGGACGTCGGCGTCATCGCCACCCCGCAGGGCCTGGGTTTCATCGACGCGGCGGCCCTTGAGGCTCAGACCGGCCACCCCATCCGCTCGGCCTGGCGCTCACCCGGCGATCCTCGCCCGCTGCCGCCCCCGGACGCCATCGCGGTCGCGCCGGCCACCTTCAACACGATCAACAAGTGGGCCGCCGGGATCGCCGACACCCTCGCCCTGGGAATTCTGTGCGAGGCGTACGGACTGGGCATCCCGACCGCGGTCCTCCCGTACGTGAACGCGGCCATGGCCTCTCACCCCGCGTACTCCCGAAGCCTGGAGCAACTGCGGGAGATGGGTGTCCTGATGGGGTCGTACCGCCCCCATCGCCCGAAGGCGGAGGGAGGCGCGGACCGATTCCGCTGGGAGGAGGCGCTGGAACTCCTCGCTCCGGCGATCTCGGCGCAGCGCTGACCCCTGCGGCTCACCTCGGCCACGCGGCTTCGCGAACGGGGTCCGCGGACCTCGCCCTCACGCAGCGAAACCTCGGCTCAGGGCCACACCAGGCAATACGGCTGATGCCCCGCCTCGTGCAGCCGATGGCTGAAGTCCTGCCATTCGTGCAGCAGTTGGTAGACGTTGTACGCGTCCCTCGGGCCGCCCCTGTCCGGGACCGTCGACCAGATGAAGGCCGCCGCGCCCACGGATTCCTCGCCGATACCGCGCAGCGGGTCCACCACCGTCATCGGGAGTTTGACCACCGCGTAATCGGGATGCAGCACGACCAGTTCAAGCGGCGGCACTTTGTACAGGGGCATGCCCTGAATGCCCGTGAGGACCATCGCCGCTATCGTCTCCGGCTTGATCTTCGTGAACATGCCGCCCATGCCGAGCTCGTCGCCGCCCAGCTCCTCCGGGCGCATGGAAATGGGCACACGTGCGGCCGTGGCTCCGTCGGGCGCGCCGAAGTATTTGTAGGTCACCCCCACCCGGCCACCACTCCTGCTTTCCGGCGTTGTCGGCGGTTGCTCCCGCGCCTCACGTTCGCGCCGTCGATGCTTTCCACGCCGGGCAGGCTCGGGACCGAGGTCGTCGGTTCCCTCGCCCAGTCCGCCACCGCGATGCATATCTCCACCCGACCACTCGCAGCCATGGCCGCGCAACCCGATCATCGTGACAGTGACCTCCCCCACGAACGTCCGGTGAAACACCTGTCCGCAAGAACGTCCGAGCCTCTGACACCATGGATTCCGTGAGCTTCCCCTATGACGCCCCAGTTTCGCAGACGCTTTTCGACCGTGCGGCCCTCGTGACGCCCGGCGGCGTGAACTCTCCCGTCCGTGCCTTCCGCGCGGTGGGCGGTACGCCCCGGTTCATGGTGTCCGGTAACGGTCCATACCTCATCGATGCGGACGGTCGTGAATATGTCGACCTCGTATGTTCTTGGGGGCCGATGATTCTCGGTCATTCCCACCCGGAGGTCATCGAAGCGGTCCAGGCCGCGGTCGCCCGCGGTACGTCCTTCGGTACGCCCGGTGAGGGCGAGGTGGCGCTCGCCGAGGAGATCGTGGCCCGGATCGGCCCCGTCGAGCAGGTGCGGCTCGTGTCGTCCGGGACCGAGGCGACCATGTCCGCCATCCGGCTCGCCCGCGGTTTCACCGGGCGCGCCAAGGTCGTGAAGTTCGCCGGCTGCTACCACGGGCATGTCGACGCGCTGCTCGCCGCGGCGGGCTCCGGGGTCGCGACCCTCGGGCTGCCCGACACCCCCGGGGTGACCGGCGCGCAGGCCGGGGACACCATCGTCCTGCCGTACAACGATCTCGATGCCGTGCGCGGTGCGTTCGCCGCGTACCCCGGGGAGATCGCCTGTGTGATCACCGAGGCGTCGCCCGGCAACATGGGCGTCGTACCGCCCCGGGACGGGTTCAACGCGGGTCTCAAGGAGATCTGCGCCGCCGATGGCGCGCTCTACATCTCCGACGAGGTGATGACCGGGTTCCGTACGTCGAAGGCCGGCTGGTACGGCGTCGACGGTGTCGTGCCCGATCTGATGACCTTCGGCAAGGTCATGGGCGGCGGGTTCCCGGCCGCCGCGTTCGGCGGGCGCGCCGATGTCATGGGGCGGCTCGCCCCCGCGGGCCCCGTCTACCAGGCGGGCACGCTCTCCGGGAACCCGGTCGCCACCGCCGCGGGCCTCGCGCAGCTGCGGCTGCTCGATGACGCGGCGTACGCGAAGATCGACGCCGTCTCGCGGCAGATCCAGGGGCTGGTGACGGAGGCGCTCGGCAAGGAGGGCGTCGCCCACCGCGTACAGACGGCGAGCAACATGTTCTCCGTCTTCTTCACGGCCGACGAGGTCCACGACTACGAGGGCGCCAAGAAGCAGGAGTCGTTCCGCTTCACGCCCTTCTTCCACTCGCTGCTGGCCGACGGCGTCTATCTGCCGCCGTCCTCCTTCGAGTCCTGGTTCGTCTCCACAGCCCACGACGAGCGCGCGATCGAGCGGATCGCCGCCGCGCTGCCGGCCGCCGCCCGCGCCGCCGCCGAAGCGACCGCCCCTGAGCCCACAGGCGCCGGGGCCGGCGCCGCCGAGGCCAGTGCCCCCGAGCCCACCGACCCGGAGAACGCCGCATGAGCACGAGCGAAGAGATCACCGTCGTCCATCTCGTGCGCCACGGCGAAGTGCACAATCCGGACGGTGTCCTCTACGGCCGGCGCCCCGGCTACCACCTCTCCGAGCTGGGCAGGCAGATGGCCGACCGGGTCGCCGAGTACCTCGCGGACCGTGACATCGCCTACGTCGTCGCCTCCCCCCTGGAGCGCGCACAGGAGACCGCGGCGCCCGTCGCCAAGAGCCACGGGCTGACCCTCGACACCGATGACCGGCTGATCGAGGCCGCGAACGTCTTCGAGGGCAAGGCCTTCGGGGTCGGTGACGGCGCGCTGCGCAGGCCCGGGAACTGGCGGTATCTCACCAACCCGTTCCGGCCGTCCTGGGGCGAGCCGTACATCGAGCAGGTCGTACGGATGATGGGCGCGCTGAGCGGCGCGCGCGACGCGGCCCGCGGGCACGAGGCGGTCTGCGTCAGCCATCAGCTGCCGATCTGGATCGTGCGGAGCTTCGTCGAGCGGCGCCGGCTGTGGCACGACCCGCGCCGTCGGCAGTGCACGCTCGCGTCCCTGACCAGCTTCACCTATCAGGGCGACAAGATCGTCTCCGTCGGCTACTCCGAGCCCGCCCGTGATCTCGTCCCGGCCCACCTTCTCGCCGGCGCCCGGCCGGTCAAGGGTGGTGCCAAAGCCTTCGGCGCCTGAACGCGCAGGAGCCGGCGCGCTCGCTCGTGAACCGGCGGTCGCTCGTGAACCGGCGCACGCCCGTGAACCAGTGCGCGCTCGCGATCCGCTGATCACTTTCTGTCATATCTACCGATACATCAGTGAAGATCGGTAAAGATATGACAATTACAGGAACCTCCCTGTTCGCTCACTCATCTCTCGTGTTGCCGCTTGTAAGACTTTTACGAGCGGCATACGCACCAGACGAGCGCGGATGGGAACGGTATGCGCGACATCAGCCGAAGGAGTCTGCTCGGAGCGGGAATCGGAGCGGCTGCCGCGATCGGGATCGCGGGCTGCTCCACCGGCGAGAGCGGTTCGGTCCGGCACACGGACGTGGGCAAGGGCGGCGGGAGCGGAGGCGCGACGGGCAGTGCGCGCCCCCTCGCCAAAGAGGCCCGGCTCATAGGGGACGGTTCCACTTCCGACACGGGAAAGCAGCCGCACCAGCCGGCCGCCCCGGTCCCCCTGGAGCCCGGCCAGACCCCGCCGCAGTTCGTGGTCTTCTCCTGGGACGGAGCCGGCGAGGTCGGCAACGGTCTCTTCCCGCGCTTCCTGGAACTCGCCAAGAACCACGACGCGGCGATGACCTTCTTCCTCTCCGGCCTCTATCTGCTGCCCGAGTCGAAGAAGACGCTCTACCGCCCGCCGAACAACCCCGTCGGCGCCTCCGACATCGGCTATCTCACCGACGGCCATATCAAGGACACCCTCAAGAACGTCCGCCAGGCATGGCTGGACGGTCATGAGATCGGTACGCACTTCAACGGGCACTTCTGCGCCGGCTCCGGCTCCGTCGGCGACTGGACCCCGCAGCAGTGGCGCAGCGAGATCGACCAGGCTGTGTCCTTCGTCACCGAGTGGCGTACGAACAGCGGCTGGACCGATCTCGACCCGCTGCCCTTCGACTACCGCAAGGAACTGATCGGCAGCCGTACGCCCTGTCTGCTCGGCCAGGAGAATCTGCTGCCGACGGCGGAGAAGCTGGGCTGGCGGTACGACGCGAGTTCGCCCGGCGGTACCCAGCGGTGGCCGGACAAGAAGATGGGGATCTGGGATTTCCCGCTCCAGCAAGTCCCGTTCCCCGGGCACAGCTTCGAGGTCCTTTCCATGGACTACAACATTCTGGCGAATCAGTCGAAGAATTCGACGAACGGCATGACCTCGCGTTACGCGGACTGGCGCAGGCAGGCCACCGAGGCGTATCTCGGCGGTTTCAACCGCGCCTACGAATCGAATCGCGCGCCGTTCTTCATCGGCAACCACTTCGAGCAGTGGAACGGCGGGATCTATATGGACGCCGTGGAGGAGGCGCTGAAGGGGATGGCGGGCAAGAAGGACGTACGGCTCGTCTCGTTCCGGCAGTTCACCGACTGGCTCGATGTCCAGGACCCCGCCGTACTCGACAAGCTCCGCACATTGGAGGTCGGCCAGGCCCCCGCCGGCGGCTGGAACGCATTCTTCAAGGCATGAGCATGAGAAGGCCGCCTGAGAAGGCGGACAAGGCGGAGAAGACGGCCTGAGAAGACGGCCTGAGAAGACGGCCTGAGAAGACGGCCTGAGCGGACCGTCGCGCAGACCCCCGGCTGTTGTCCGTACACGGCTCTTTACAACGGGCTTTACGGGCAGCCAGGGGGGTGCGCAAGATCCCTGAATCGCCCATGCGAAACTTTTCACATGAACTCAGGCCGCGCTCCCCGACGCCGCTCCGAGCGACGATTCCGCGCCCTCCCGCCGGTTGTCGTCGGCGTGGCGGCCCTGACGCTCTCGGCCTGCGGGGGCGGCGGCAAGTCCGGCGGCGGCGGTGACACCAACTTCGTCACGAACACGGGTGGCATCTCCACCGTGGCGGCAGCCGACCGTAAACCCGCCAACCGGCTCGCGGGCGAGACCCTGGAGGGCGAGCGGCTCGACGTCGCCGACCTCAAGGGCAAGATCGTCGTGATGAACGTATGGGGCTCGTGGTGCCCGCCCTGCCGGGCCGAGGCCCCGCACTTCGCGAAGGTCGCCAAGGAGACCGAGTCGAAGGGCGTGGCGTTCGTCGGGATCAACACCCGGGACGCCAACAAGGGCCCGGCGCTCGCGTTCGAGAAGGACTACGGCGTCCCCTACCCGAGTCTGTACGACCCGACGGGCAAGCTCATCGTCAACGGCTTCCCCCGGGGAAGTCTCAACCCGCAGTCCATCCCCTCCACGATCGTGCTCGACCGGGACGGGAAGATCGCGGCCCGCGCGCTGATGGCGCTCGACGCGGAGAAGCTGCGCAAGATGATCGACCCGCTGATCGCGGAGAAGTGATCCCGTGCAGGTTCTCGCCGCGGTCCCCGGCATGAATGAGACGGTCTACAGCGGAGCGCTGCTGGTCGCGCTGCCGATCGCCCTGCTGGGCGGGCTCATCTCCTTCTTCTCGCCGTGCGTGCTGCCGCTCGTGCCCGGCTATCTGTCGTATGTCACCGGCGTCAGCGGGACCGATCTGGCGGACGCCAGACGCGGCCGGATGGTCGCCGGAGCCTCGCTCTTCGTCATCGGCTTCACCGCGGTCTTCGTCTCGGGCGGGGCCCTGTTCGGCTTCGCCGGCGAGACGCTCCAGGAGCACCGCGCGATCCTCTCCAAGGTGCTCGGCGTCCTGATGATCCTCATGGGCGTGTTCTTCATGGGGATGATGCCCTGGCTCACCCAGCGCGAATTCCGCTTCCACAAGCGCCCGGTGACCGGCCTGGCGGGCGCACCGCTGCTCGGCGCCCTCTTCGGGATCGGCTGGACGCCCTGCCTCGGGCCGACCATCTCCGCGGTGAACGCCCTCGCGTTCGAGCAGGCGAGCGCCGGCCGGGGGGCCATACTGACCGTCGCGTACTGCCTCGGTCTCGGGCTGCCGTTCGTGCTCGCGGCGGTGGCGTTCCGCAAGGCGCTCGGGGCGTTCGGCTGGATCAAGCGCCATTACGTATGGGTGATGCGCATCGGCGGCGCGATGATGATCCTGACGGGTCTGGCGCTGCTGACCGGCGCGTGGGACAGCCTCGTGCAGTCCATGCAGACCTGGACCAACGGCTTCACGGTGGGGATCTAGTTCCATGAGCAAGGCGTCCATGAACGACACCCCGACCGAGGCCGGGACCGACAACCCCACCGCCGAGCAGGCGGCGGTGGACGCGGCGAACGCCGCCTCCGAGGCCCGCGACGCGCGCGAACTCGGCGAGGCCGGGTCCACCCTCTCCACCGCCCCCCGCGAGGAGCGCGAGGACACCGTCATCGGCGGCCCCACCCTCGGGATCGTCGGCTGGCTCCGCTGGTTCTGGCGCCAGCTCACCTCCATGCGCGTCGCGCTGATCCTCCTCTTCCTGCTCTCCCTCGGCTCCATCCCCGGCTCGCTGATCCCGCAGACCGGCATCGACGAAGTGAAGGTGCAGGACTTCAAGGAGCGGCACGAGACGCTCGCGCCGATCTACGACAGCCTCCAGCTCTTCCACGTCTACAGCTCGGTGTGGTTCTCCGCGATCTACATCCTGCTGTTCATCTCCCTCATCGGCTGTATCGTCCCGCGCACCTGGCAGTTCGTCGGCCAGCTGCGCGGCCGGCCGCCTGGCGCGCCCAAGCGCCTCGACCGGATGCCCGCGTACGCGACGTGGCGCACCACCGCCGAGCCCGAGGCCGCCCGCGAGGCCGCGCTCGCGATCCTCAAGAAGCGCCGCTTCCGGGCCCATACGGTCGGGGACGCGGTCGCCGCGGAGAAGGGCTATCTCCGTGAGGCGGGCAATCTCGCCTTCCACATCGCGCTGATCGTGCTGCTGGTGGCCTTCGCGAGCGGGCAGCTCCTCAAGTCCGAGGGCGGCAAGCTGATCGTCGAGGGCGACGGCTTCTCCAACACCCTCACCCAGTACGACGACTTCAAGTCCGGCTCTCTCTTCGACACGGACGAGCTGGCGCCGTTCAGCTTCACCCTGGACGCGTTCACGGGAACGTACGAGCGCAGCGGGCCGCAGCTGGGCACCCCCCGGACCTTCAAGGCCGACGTCCGCTACACCACCGATCCGACCGGCCCGGAGAAGAAGGCCGTCATCGAGGTCAACAAGCCCCTCGACGTCGACGGCTCGAAGGTCTACCTCATCGCCCACGGATACGCCCCCGTCGTCTCCGTCAAGGACGGCCGCGGCAAGGAGGTCTTCCGGGGCGCGGTCCCGCTGCTGCCGATCGACAACAACGTCTCGTCCACCGGCGCCATCAAGGTCATGGACGGCTACCGCGACAAGAACGGCAAGAAGGACCAGCTGGGCTTCGCCGCGTTCTTCGTGCCGACGTACGGCGGTAAGGGCTCCGGGCAGATGTTCTCCCGGTTCCCCGCGCTCGATTTCCCGGTGCTCAACATCGGCGCGTACCGCGGCAGTCTCGGTGTCGACTCCGGGCTGCCGCAGAACGTGTACCAGCTGAACACCGACAAGATGAAGGCGTTCAAGGACGCCAAGGGCGATGTCCTGAAGAAGACCCTGCTGCCGGGCGACTCGCTCACGCTGCCCGACGGCGCCGGCTCCATCACCTTCGAGAAGGAGGTCAAGGAGTGGGCGAGCTTCCAGATCACGCATCAGCCCGGTGATTCCTGGGCCCTCGCCGGTGCGATCGCCGCCATCGCGGGGCTGGCCGGCTCGCTCTTCATCCAGCGGCGCCGGGTCTGGGTCCGGGCGGTACGGGGCGCCGACGGCGTCACCGTCGTCGAGATGGCGGGACTCGGCCGCAGCGAGTCCGCCAAGCTCCCCGAGGAACTGGCCGAACTGGCCGGCACCCTCCATTCAGAGGCGCCCAGCGCGCCTGATCCCGCAGAAAAGACTGTTGAAGGGGCTGAGAAGTGAATCTCGCCGCCACAGCAACCAATGAGAGCCTGGCACAGACCAGCAATGTGCTGATCTATTCGGCCATGGCCGTCTACCTGCTGGCCTTCTTCGCGTACATGGCCGAGTGGCTGTTCGGCAGCCGCAGCAAGGTCGCCAGGACCGCCGCCGCGCTGACCGGCGGCGACCGGAAGTCCGCGGCGGCGCCGGTGACGGTACGGTCCGCGCGGGAAGGCGGTTCCACGGCCGTCCTGGAGCGGCCCGAGGTCATCACCCGCTCCGCGAGCGGCACCCGCGACCTGCCCGACGGCCCCGGCGCGGCCGGCGGTGACGCGCAGGGCGATCTGTACGGCCGGATCGCCATCTCCCTCACGGTCCTCGCCTGGGGCATCGAGGCGGCCGGGGTGGTCACCCGCGCGCTGTCCGTGCAGCGGGCGCCGTGGGGCAACATGTACGAGTTCAACATCACCTTCACCACCGTGGTCGTCGGTGTCTATCTCGCGCTCCTGGCGCTGAGGAAGAACGTCCGCTGGATGGGACTGCCGCTCGTCACCGTGGTCCTCCTCGATCTCGGGCTCGCGGTCACCGTCCTGTACACCGCCAGCGACCAGCTGGTTCCGGCGCTGCACTCGTACTGGCTCTGGATCCATGTCTCCACGGCGATCTTCTGCGGCGCGGTCTTCTATGTCGGCGCGGTCGCCACGCTGCTCTATCTCTTCCGTGAGCGGTACGAGTCGAAGCTCGCCGCCGGCCTCAAGCCCGGCTCCTTCGCCACCTCGGTGATGGAGCGGCTGCCGGCCTCGGCGTCGCTCGACAAGTTCGCGTACCGCGTCAACGCGGCGGTCTTCCCGCTCTGGACGTTCACGATCATCGCGGGCGCGATCTGGGCCGGCGACGCCTGGGGCCGTTACTGGGGCTGGGACCCCAAGGAGGTCTGGTCCTTCATCACCTGGGTCGCGTACGCCTGTTACCTGCACGCCCGCGCCACCGCAGGCTGGAAGGGCCGCAAGGCCGCCTACCTGGCGCTGGTCGCCTTCGGCTGCTGGCTCTTCAACTACTACGGCGTGAACATCTTCGTCACGGGCAAGCACTCGTACGCGGGGGTGTAACTCGCGTACACCGGTGCATCTCCAGGGCACCGAACACAACTCCCGTACGCCGGGTGCATCCCGCGTACACCGGATACATCAAGAGGCGCCCTCCGCAGTATTGACTCCGCGTGGGGCGCCCCTGTATGTGCGTATGTCTGATGGGTGTATGTCCGTCCGAAGGGGCGGCTGTCAGGGCTTCGGCGGGGTGTCGTCCGCGCTGCCGCCGCCCTTCTCACGCCGCTCGATCTCCTCCTCGCGGCGCCTCAGATCCGCTTCCCACTGCGCGAGATGAGCGGAGTCCTCGTCGCTTCCCCCCACGTCCTTGGCGTCTTTCACGTCCTTGACGTCCTTGACGTTCTTCTCGTCCTTGAGGGAGTTGAGGAACTCCGGGTTGTCGTCGGGCGCCACCCAGCCGCCTCCACGGCGCACCGCCGTCGTCCGCTCCCGGCCCACGATCAGCCACGAGATGGAGCCGACCAGAGGGAAAAGCAGCACCAGAATCGCCCAGATGGGCTTGGGGAGGTACCGGATCTCCTTCTCATCGGTGGTGATGCAGTCGATGAAGGCATAGATGCTGAGAGCCAACGGCACCAGAATCATCAGCACCCGAAGCATGGAGTCCCCTTTTTAGTGGAGATCGAGATTTTGGCGGAGATCGAGACCGGGTCAGCGGCCCCCTGACAGCACCAGGGTAACGAGTAACCGATCAGACCCGGTCCCGGACGGTCAAGCGGTCTTCTCGCGGCACAGGGGTCTTCTCGCCGCACGCAGGTCTTGTCGGTACGTCGGTACGTAGGCCCCGTCCGGTCGGTAAGCCCCCGGCGGACCGCGCCGGGGAGGATGACACACTGGAGCGCATGGCTTACGACGATCTCCGCTCGCTGCTCCGGGCGCTGGAGCGCGAGGGCGACCTCAAGCGCATCAAGGCCGAAGTCGATCCGTACCTGGAGGTCGGGGAGATCGTCGACCGGGTGAACAAGGCGGGCGGGCCCGCGCTGCTCTTCGAGAACGTCCGCGGCTCGGCGATGCCTCTCGCCATGAACGTGTACGGGACGGACCGCCGGCTGCTGAAAGCGCTGGGGCTCAAGGCGTACAGCGATATCAGCGACAAGATCGGCGGGCTGCTCAAGCCCGAACTGCCGCAGGGCTTCATCGGGGTGCGCGAGGCGTTCGGGAAGCTCAGCTCCGTGGCGCACGTACCGCCGAAGAAGATCAAGGACGCGCCCGTCCAGGAAGTGGTCCTCACCGGCGACGACGTCGATCTGGACCAGCTGCCCGCGCTGTTCACCTGGCCCGAGGACGGCGGCTCCTTCTTCAACCTCGGTCTCACCCACACCAAGCACCCCGAGACCGGCGTCCGCAACCTCGGTCTCTACCGGCTCCAGCGCCATGACCGGCGCACCATCGGGATGCACTGGCAGATCCACAAGGACAGCCGCAACCACTACCAGGTGGCCGCCAAGCGCGGTGAACGGCTGCCCGTCGCGATCGCGTTCGGCTGTCCGCCCGCCGTGACGTACGCCTCGACCGCCCCGCTGCCCGGTGACATCGACGAGTACCTCTTCGCGGGCTTCGTCCAGGGCCGGCGCATCGAGATGGTCGACTGCAAGACCGTCCCGCTCCAGGTGCCCGCCAACGCCGAGGTCGTCATCGAGGGTTGGCTCGAACCGGGCACGATGCTGCCCGAGGGCCCGTTCGGCGACCACACCGGTTTCTACACCCCGCAGGAGCCGTTCCCGGCGCTCACCATCGACTGCGTGACGATGCGGAAGAGGCCGCTGCTCCAGTCGATCGTGGTAGGCAGGCCGCCGACGGAGGACGGGCCGCTGGGGCGTGCGACGGAACGGTTCTTCCTGCCGCTGCTGAAGATCATCGTGCCGGACATCGTGGACTACCACCTCCCCGAGTCGGGCGGCTTCCACAACTGCGCGATCGTCTCGATCGACAAGAAGTACCCCAAGCACGCCCAGAAGGTGATGCACGCGATCTGGGGCGCGCACATGATGTCGCTGACCAAACTGATCGTGGTCGTCGACGCGGACTGCGATGTGCACGATCTGCACGAGGTGTCCTGGCGGGCGCTGGGCAACACCGACTACGCGCGGGACCTCACCGTCGTCGAGGGCCCGGTCGACCATCTCGACCACTCCTCCTACCAGCAGTTCTGGGGTGGCAAGGCGGGAATCGACGCGACGAGGAAGCTCCCCGAGGAGGGGTACACCCGGGACGGCGGCTGGCCGGAGATGGTCGAGTCCGACCCGGAGACGGCGGCGAAAGTCGACCGCCGGTGGAGGGAGTACGGGCTGTGACGAGCGCAGCGGCGGCGGTACCGCAGCCGGGCAGGACCAGGGCTTTTCTGCGGCTGGTGATGATCGAGCACTCGGTCTTCGCGCTGCCGTTCGCGTATATCGCCGCGCTGACCGCGATGTTCCAGCTGGACGGGAACGTCCACTGGGTCCGTCTGCTGCTGGTCACCATCGCGATGGTCGGGCTCCGTACGTTCGCGATGGCCTGCAACCGGATCATCGACCGCGAGATCGACGCGCGCAATCCGCGGACGGCGGGGCGCGAACTGGTGACGGGCGCGGTCTCGGTGCGCTCCGCGTGGACGGGCGCGCTCGTGGCCGTCGTCGTCTTCCTCGGGGCCGCGGCGGCGCTCAATCCGCTCTGTCTCGCCCTCGCGCCCATCGCCGTGATCCCGATGGTCGTCTATCCGTACGGGAAGAGGTTCACCAACTTCCCGCACGCCATCCTCGGCCTCGCCCAGGCCATAGGCCCGGTCGGCGCCTGGCTCGCGGTCACCGGCAGCTGGTCGTGGGACGCGGTGATCCTCGGGCTGGCGGTCGGTATCTGGATCGGCGGCTTCGACCTGATCTTCGCCTGCCAGGACGTCCAGGCGGACCGCGCGCACGGCGTGCTGTCCGTACCGGCGCGCTTCGGCATCCCGGCGGCGCTGTACGGGGCGCGGGCCTGCCATGCCGTGACCGTGGCGCTGCTGGTCTGGTACGCGCTGGCCACGGACGCCGGAGCGTTCTTCTGGACCGGGCTGGCCGTCGTCGCCGGGGCGTTCCTGTACGAGCACACCATCGTGAAGCCGGACGATCTGTCGCGGCTGAACCGCGCGTTCTTCAGCGTGAACGGCTTCATCGGGATAGCCCTTTTCGTGGCCGCGCTGCTGGATCTCGTGGTGCGGGGCCTGACGCTGTAGGGCGGGCCGGTGTCCGGGGACTGCTGCTCCTGGGACGTTCTCGTACGGCCGGTGTTCCGCGCCCTCGCGCTCAGCCCCGGGCCGTTATCCGCTCGTTCAGCGGGGGCTGCCTGCGGAACATGAACGCGGCCAGCACCCCGCCGATCAGTCCGAAGAGATGGCCCTGCCAGCTGACGGCCGAGTTGGTCGGCAGGACGCCCCACAGGGCCGAGCCGTAGAACGCGAGGACCAGCAGACCGGTCACGATGTCCACCGCGTTGCGGTCGACGAAGCCCCGCACCAGCAGATAGCCGAGCAGCCCGAAGACCACCCCGGAGGCGCCCGCCGTGACCGTGTGGTCGGCGGCGGTGAGCCAGACGCCCAGGCCGCCGACCACCATGATCGTGAGTACGACGGCGGCGAACCGGCGCAGGCCGGTCAGCGCGGCGAGGAAGCCGAGGATCAGCAGCGGCACGGAGTTGGACACGAGATGGTCGTAGCCGTGGTGCAGGAAGGCCATCGGGATCACATCGCGCAGCTCACCGACGTCACGCGGGCTCAGTCCGTACGTACTGAGCGAGCCGGTCGGGCCGTTCACCGCTTCGAGCACCCAGAGCAGCGCGACCCAGCCGATCATGACGGCCGCGGCCGGCTTCATCCGTGAGGTCCGGCTCCGCGCGGTCGGGCCCGCGGGCGGTCGGGCGGTCGGATACGGCATCGGGGCCCCCTCTGGTCACTGCTCGTCCGCGTTCCCGAGGTTCTGTGCCCCGTGAACGTCCGGGGTACGGTCATCGGTTCCTGCCCCGGCCCGCCGGATAGGCTCGGATCCGTGAAACCCGGATCGTACGAAGACCAGCACAGCCCGCGACAGCCCCGGCGGCCCTGGGTCGTCGGCGTCTCGGGAGCGTCGGGGACGCCGTACGCCGCGGCCGTGCTGCGGGGGCTGCTGGACGCGGGCGAGAGCGTCGATCTCGTGGTCAGCCGGGCGTCACGGCTCACCCTGCTCGACGAGACGGGCATCGCCTTCAGGGACGCGCGCTGGCGGGACGATCTGCGCACCTGGCTGGCGCGCGGCGCGGACGGCAAGCCGGACACCTTCGACGTGAGGCTGAGCCGGGACCCGGGCGCGGACGACGTACGGCACTGGCCGGCCGGAGATCTGGCGGCCGGGCCCTCCTCGGGCTCGTACCCGGTGAAGGGGATGCTGATCGTGCCCGCGTCCACGGCGAGTGTGGCCGGGGTGGCGCTCGGACTCTCGAAGGACCTGCTCCAGCGCGCGGCGAGCGTGACTCTGAAGGAGCGGCGGACGCTGGTGGTCGCCCTACGGGAGACGCCGCTCAACGGCCAGACGCTGAGACATCTGGTGACCCTGGACGAGGCGGGCGCCGTGGTGCTGCCCGCCTCTCCGGCGTTCTACGCGGGGGCGACGCATATCCAGGAGCTGGTGGACTTCGTCGCCGGGCGGGTCCTGGACGCGGCAGGGGTGCCGCACCGGCTGTACCGCCGTTGGGAGGGGGAGCTGGGCGGCGCTCGCGGTGACGACTAGGCCGACTGGGCCGACTGGGCCGACTATCGACCGGGACGAGGACAGGCCGCCGAATCGAATATTCGTAGGGCTTGAGCCCTGCATGCCTTAGATTCTATATATAATCTTGTGGGATTGCTGAATAATGGAAGGCTTCAGGCATATGGACGCCGTGGATAGGCAGCTCATCCAAGCCCTCAGAGAGAACGGCAGAGCCTCGTACGCCGAGCTCGGCAGGCTCGTCGGGCTCTCCGGGCCCAGCGTCACCGACCGCATCAACCGTCTCGAAGCGGCGGGCGTCATCACCGGCTACCGCGCCACGGTCGACTCGGCCTCGCTCGGCCTCGGCGTCACCGCGCTGATCGGGATCTCGCTCTCCGACGCCGCCGACCACGAGGACGTGGCCCGCCGGATGCGCGACCTCGGGGAGATCGAGGACTGCTGGTTCATCGCGGGCGACGACTCGTACATGCTCAAGGTCCGCGCGAGCGACGTGGACGGCCTGGAGAAGACGATCGGCCGGCTGAGCGGTACGAAGGGCGTCTCCCGGACCCGTACCACCATCGTGCTCTCCACCAAGTGGGAGAACAGGGTGGGGGAGTTGCCCGAGGAGATGTGAGCCCGGCGGGTCCGCCCGGAAGCACAGAACGGAAGCACGGAACCGGAAGCACGGAACCGGAAGCACAGAAGAGGAAGAGGAAGAGGAAGCGACTGTGCGTATCGTCCGGCACCACGAGTACGGCCCGTCCCGGGTGTTGCGGACCGAGAAGGCCGAGCCGCCCGCCCCCGGCCCCGAGGACGTGCTCGTCCGCGCGGAGGCCATCGGTGTCGACCACGCCGACGTACAGCGCCGCCTCGGCACCTTCCCGCTCGGCGCCCCGCCGCTCCCGTACTGCCCGTCCACGGATGTCGCGGGCGTCGTGGTCGGGACCGGCGACCGGGTGACCGGGATCGAACCGGGACAGCGGGTCGTCGTATGGAAGGCCCGTGACGCCTACGCGGAGTTCGTCGCCGCCCCCGCCGCGCGTGTGCTGCCGCTGCCGGACGGCCTCGGCTTCGCGGAGGCGACGCTGCTCGGCTCCACCGGCCGGATCGCGGTGCATCTGCTCCAGACCGCGCGGGTGGCCGCCGGCGAGACCGTGCTGGTGCACGCGGGCGCGGGCGCGATCGGTCATATCGCCGTGCAGGCGGCCCGCGCGCTGGGCGCGGAACGGGTCATCGCCACCGCCGGTTCACCGCGCAAGCTGGACTTCGTACGCGCGCTCGGTGCGGACGCGGCCGTCGACTACACCGCCCCCGACTGGCCCGCGCGGGTCCGTGACGCCGCCGGACCCGACGGTGTGGACATCGTCCTCGACGGCGTCGGCGGCCCCCGGCTCCTCGACGGCGTCCGGCTGCTCGCGCCGTACGGACGGCTCGTCTTCTACGGCGCGTCCGGCGGCGACAGCGAGCAGCCGGCCATCCCGGTCATGGATCTGCTGGGCATGCGGCACGTGACGGGCTTCAGCATGCCCACCATGCTGCGCGACAGCCCGGCGCTCGCGGAGGAGGGCGTACGGCTGCTGTTCCGGCTGGTCGGGGACGGCTCCGTACGGCCGGTGATCCATGAGCGCGTGCCGCTCGACGAGGCCGCCCGCGCCCATGACCTGCTCGAACAGCGCGTCAGCATGGGCCGCGTCGTTCTCGTACCGTGAGGGGCGTAGTCTCGACTGGCACGATTTGGCAGACATTTTGGCGGAGATAGTGGGAGGCGGCCTGATGACTGCATCTGTTCAGGATGTGGGTCTCAAGCGCGAGCTGGAGGCGAAGATCCGGGCCGGCGAGCGGCTGACCCGCGAGGACGGCATCGCGCTGTACGAGTCGGACGATCTGGCCTGGCTCGGCGGTCTCGCCCACGAGGTGCGTACCCGCAAGAACGGTGACGTCGTCCACTTCAACGTCAACCGTCATCTCAACATGACGAACGTGTGCACCGCCTCGTGCGCCTACTGCTCGTTCCAGCGCAAGCCGGGCGAGAAGGACGCGTACACGATGCGCATCGAGGAGGCCGTCCGCCTCGCCAAGGCGATGGAGGGCGAGAACCTCACCGAGCTGCACATCGTCAACGGCCTCCACCCGACGCTGCCGTGGCGCTACTACCCGCGCTCGCTCAGCGCGCTGAAGGAAGCCCTCCCGCAGGTCTCCCTCAAGGCGTTCACCGCCACCGAGATCCACCACTTCGAGACGATCTCCGGCCTGTCGGCCTCCGAGATCCTCGACGAGCTGATCGAGGCCGGTCTGGAATCGCTGACCGGCGGCGGCGCCGAGATCTTCGACTGGGAGGTCCGGCAGCACATCGTCGACCACAACACCCACTGGGAGGACTGGTCGCGCATCCACCGGCTCGCGCACGAGAAGGGGCTCAAGACCCCGGCGACGATGCTGTACGGGCACATCGAGGAGCCCCGGCACCGCGTCGACCATGTGCTGCGGCTGCGTGAACTCCAGGACGAGACCGGCGGTTTCCAGGTCTTCATCCCGCTGCGCTACCAGCACGACTTCGTGGACATGAAGGACGGCAAGGTCCGCAACCGCCTCCAGGCCCGCACGACCATGGCCACGGGCGCGGAGGCGCTGAAGACCTTCGCGGTCTCCCGGCTGCTCTTCGACAACGTCCCGCACGTCAAGGTGTTCTGGGTGATGCACGGCGTGCAGACCGCCCAACTCGCCCTCCAGCACGGCGCGGACGACATGGACGGCTCGGTCGTCGAGTACAAGATCACGCACGACGCGGACAACTACGGCACGCCCAACAAGCTCGGCCGCGAGGATCTGCTCGACCTCATCCGCGACGCGGGCTTCCGGCCCGTCGAGCGGAACACCCGGTACGAGATCATCCGCGAGTACCCGGGCCCCGACGCCGACCGCCGCGAGTCCCCGCAGCCCATGCGGGTCTGAGCGGGCGCACGGGTCGGAGAGAAACACGGAACAGGGCATACGGAACAGGGCACACGGGACAGGGCATACGGGATGGCGCTCATATTCGAGCTGGATCCGGCGGTGGACCCCGCCCTGCGCGACGGTGTTCTCGCGCTCTGGGCGGATGTCTCCAACGCGGGCGGTGCCGTCGGATTCGTACCGCCGGTCACGGTGGACGACGTACGGCCGGAGCTGGTCAAGCACTTCGCGGCCATGGCCGAGGGCCGGGTCAGGCTGCTGGTCGGGTACGACGAGGAGGGCGCCGTCGCCGCGACGGCGTTCCTCGCGCTCAACACCCACCGGCTGATGCGGCACTGGCTCTGGCTCTACACCGTGATGGTCCACCCCCGGCACCAGGGCAAGGGGTACGGCCGCGACCTGATGGCCGCCGCGGCGGACGCCGCCCGCGGGATCGAGTCCATCGAGGCGATCCGGCTCACCTGCCGCGGGGGCACGGGCGTCGACAGGTTCTACGCCTCCTGCGGCTACAAGGAGGTCGGGCGGGTGCCGGACGCGATCAGGGTCGCCCCGGGTGACGACCGCGACGACATCACGATGCTGCTCCCGCTGAACCGGTACTGAACACGCCGTGCTTGACTGGTAGGACTCGGACATACCGCGACGTCGGTACGCCAGGAAGAGAGAGGGCCCGCTGTGACCGCTTCGAAGACGAGCGCCACGATCCGGTACACCGCGATGCGTCTGGGCATCTTCGCCGGCTGCTTCGTGGTCGTCGCCGGCCTGGTCCAGTTCGGTGTGCTGCCCAAGGGGCTCGGCGACTCCAACTTCGTCTGGGTGCTGCTGCTCGCGATCGTGATCTCGGCGCCGCTCAGCTTCATCCTGCTGCGCAAGCAGCGCGACGAGATGTCCGCGCAGATCGTGGGCAAGGTCGACAGCGCGAAGTCGCGGCTGGAGGCGAACCGCGCCCAGGAGGACGGCGTCACCCAGTAGGGCGATGCCTGTCCCCTTATACGTCCGCCCCCGCGTACGTCCGTCCCCTCGTACGTCATCGCGGTGGGCGCCGCATAAGCGCCACGTAAGCTTTCTCACACCCCAGCCCCGGAGCCGTCCCTCCAGGGCTGGGGTGCCGCGTTTCCGGAGCCTTCCAGAGCCATTTCAGAGCCCTTCCGGGACCCTTCGAGCGGTCTTTCCGGCGCTTCGTACCCCAAAGAAATACTTTGAGCTTCTCAAAGTTCAAGTGTTAACGTGTCCGATATGAAGACAGCAGTGCGTCACCGCGGCCACCTGGGCATCCCGCTCGTGGCACGCCTGCATGTCGACCTGTGCCGCTGTATGTCCGCGGTCTGTTGCCGCGCGGTCTGACCCGGCATCATGCAGCGGCGCCCCTGCTGAATCCTCCTGAGTCTTCTTCCGAGTCCTCCCGAGCCTTCGAAGCACGAGCGCCGCACCCCTGTCCCGTATGGCCCCTCACCCCGATACGTCATGTCTGGAGTGTGTTCGTGTCCGCGAACTCCGCGTCCACCACGCCCGAGAAGCCGGCTGAGACCAGATCCGGCTCTCCTCTGCCCAAGATCCCGTTCTGGGCGCAGATCGTCGCCGGTCTGGTCCTCGGTGTGCTGCTCGGCTGGCTCGCCCGCAGCCAGGACATCAGCTGGCTCTACACCACCCTCGACAAGATCGGCAGCATCTTCGTCCAGCTGCTGAAGCTGGCCGTGGCGCCGCTGGTCTTCTTCGCGATACTCGTGTCGATCACCAACCTGCGCAAGGTCAACAACGCGGCCAGGCTGGCCTCCCGTACCCTGCTCTGGTTCATGATCACCTCGCTGATCGCGGTCGCCATCGGCCTGGCGATCGGCCTGATCACCAACCCGGGCTCGGGCACCGGCCTCACCCCGAAGGACGGCAAGGCACCCGAGGGTTCCGGGTCCTGGATCGACTTCCTGACCGGCATCGTCCCGACCGACGTGATCACGCCGTTCACCGAGCTGAACGTCCTCCAGATCGTCTTCATGGCCGCCGTCGCCGGAATCGCGGCCCTCAAGCTCGGCCCGAAGGCCCAGCCGATCCTCACCCTCAGCGAATCCGTCCTGGAACTGCTCCAGAAGGCCCTGTGGTGGGTCATCCGGCTCGCCCCGATCGGTACGGTCGGGCTCATCGGCTTCGCCATCGCCGACTACGGCTGGGACCTCATCGGCAAGTACGCGACCTTCACCGCCGACGTCTACATCGGCTGCGCGCTGGTTCTCTTCGGCGTCTACCCGCTGCTGCTCGCCACGGTCGCCAAGGTCAACCCGATCCAGTTCTACAAGGGAGCCTGGCCCGCGATCCAGCTGGCCTTCGTCTCCCGCTCCTCCGTCGGCACGATGCCGGTCACCCAGAAGGTCACCGAGCGGCTCGGCGTCCCGAAGGAGTACACCTCCTTCGCCGTACCGTTCGGCGCGACGACCAAGATGGACGGCTGCGCCGCGATCTACCCGGCGCTCGCCGCGATCTTCATCGCGCAGATCTTCGACGTCCAGCTCGGTATCCAGGACTATCTGCTGATCGCGTTCGTCTCGGTCGTCGGCTCGGCGGCCACCGCGGGCCTCACCGGCGCCACGGTCATGCTGACGCTGACCCTCTCCACGCTGGGGCTCCCGCTGGAGGGCGTGGGCCTGCTGATGGCGATCGACCCGATCCTGGACATGATGCGTACGGCCACGAACGTCGCGGGCCAGGCGCTGGTCCCGGTCATCGTCGCGGCGCGCGAGAAGATCCTCGACCACGACGCGTACAACGCGGCCTCGGCGTCGCCGGTGGACGACTACGACAGCGCGGACGAGACGCGCGGGGCGAAGGTCCCGGTCGCCGCGTAAACCACACGCGTCGCCGCGTCACGCGCACGCGCGAAGCACACCTCGGATCGCCCCCGTCCTCCGCTGAGGCCGGGGGCGACGTGCTGCCGGATGGCTTGTCGCGCCTGCGGACCGGGCCGCCCCGGACCTTCCCCTCACCGCTGGGCTCACCACCGGGTTCACCGCCGGGTTCACCGGCCACAATGCGGTCGATCCCGAGAGCACTGACCATGGGATGAGCGAATCGAATGGACGACACCCGTTCGGGCGCCGGCACGGGCCCGATCCGTACCGGATGAGGGATCTGAGATGAGAGATTTCGCTGGGGCCAAGTGGGGCTACGTGACACGCAGAATCAACGACCGGGACGCGACCGCGCCCGGTGGGTCGGTTCGCGAACCACAGCTCGGGGATCTTGTGGTGGCCACTGTGGCCCGCTTGGGCGAACTCGACCATCTGGAGGATGTCCATGGTCGGCGCGTCCGTCTCTACTGGGGCGACATCGTGGTGGGTGCATACGGCAACCGGTACGCCACGGACTTCTACGAGGGCTACCTGCCGACCGGGCCGAACGTTCATCTGCTGACGGCGGGCGGCCTGGTGGGAACGGTCGCCTCGGCGCATACGCGACGGCTGCCACCGACCGAGCTGAAGGTGATCGGCACCCTGAACGACCGGGCCGGGAGGCCGCTGTCGCTGGAGCACTACGCGCGGACGCCGTCGCCGCACACGGCGCCGGAGTGGGGCACTCTCGTCGTGCTCGGCTCGTCGATGAACGCGGGCAAGACCACGACGGCGTCGGCCCTGGTGAGCGGCTGGACACGAGCCGGACTGGCTGCCGGCGCGGGCAAGGTCACCGGTTCCGGCAGCGGCAAGGACCGCTGGATGTACCTCGACGCGGGCGCCAGTACCGTCGCCGAATTCCTCGACTTCGGTATGTCCTCCACGTTCGGCTACCCGGTCGAGCGGTTGCGGACCACGATGATCTCCATCCGCGATGCCCTGGTCGACGACGGCGCGGACGCGGTCGTCCTGGAGATCGCCGACGGACTGCTCCAGTCCGAGACACGGGCGCTTGTGGAGCGCCTGCCCGGATTCGCCCACGGTGTCGTCCTGGCGGCGGCCAACGCGCTGGACGCGGTGGCCGGGGTGACGATCCTGCAAGGGCTGGGGGTCCCGGTCCGCATGGTGAGTGGCCTGGTCACCGCCAGCCCCCTTGCCTCCCAGGAAGCACACGCGGCCACGGGACTGCCGGTCCTGTCCCCGCCACAGCTGGCGAACGGCGCGGCCGTGGACCTGGTGCGCGCACCGGTCCGGCAGACCGCCGCCACGGCGGATCCCGCCGCCACGGCGGAACCCGTCGCCGATGCCGGTGTCCGGGGCTGATGCCGGTGATATCGGCGATCGTCTACCTACCTGACGGACGTCCCTGGCCCGGACAGCTGCGTGAAGCCGCCCTGGACGTCCTTGAACTGCGGCCGGCCGAAGTGGTGCTGCCCGAGGCCACGGTCCGTGACGAGCGCGGCGGGCGGCTGTTCGACGGCTCAACGTTGATGTTCGAGCCCGCGGCCGGTGGCGGCCCCCTGGCTGACGCCGTCGCGGACCGGCAGGCCCGCGCATTCGGCGTGACCAACACGGCCTTCCACGTCCAGCGTGCCCTGCGGTTCGCTTCAGTCCTGCTCGGCCACCCGCTGCCGCACCTGCTGGTCAGAATCGGGATGCACGACCAGCCCCGCCGCTGGCGCGGAGGGCATTACCGGCTTCCCAGGGCGTCGCTCACGGACGAGCCCGCCGCTCTCAGCTGTGCGGGTGAGGTCCATCTGGGGGGCGGCGCCGGATTCGTCCCGGCACCAGGTGGCAGCCGGTATTTCCTCGCCCCCGCGCACAACGCCGCGATCATCTGCCACGAGGTCGGCCATCACCTGTGCCGGCACACCGCGGACTTCCGGCTCAACCGGCTGCGTCCCCCGGCGCAGCAGACCAACCTGAAGGTCGCCCTGGACGAGGGCACGGCAGATGTCCTCACGGCCATCCTGCTGGGCACCCCGGACATCTACGGCTGGCACCGCGGGGCCATCGCCGAGTGGGACCCGCGGCGTCGCAAACTACAGCCCCGGTGGACAATGGCGCACTTCGTGGGCGGGCGGGACCAGGACCCGCACGCCGACGGAACCGTGTGGGCATCGGCATGCTGGTCCGCCCGTGAGCGGGTCGTCGCCACGGGTGCCGACCCCGCCCGCTTCGACGCGGCGCTGCTGCGCGGCATGGACTCGGCCGGAGCCGACGCCGCCCCGCTGACCAAGGACGCCTTGAACGAGCGCCGCCATTTCTCCCGGCTGCTGTCCGCGATCACACGTGCCGACCCCGGAACTCGCGCCGGTGGTGCTGACCGCCATGGCCGAGCACGGCGTCCGCCCCGGCGCGAGCAACACCGCTCTCAAAGACGCCGCCCGCGCCGAACTGGTCGGGGAGGTGGGCAGATGAAGTCCCGCAGGGACGATGTGGGAATGCTGCGGCACCTGTGGCGATTCCGTTCCTACGGGCGCCCGCACCTGCGCACGCTCACGCTCGGCGTGGGGCTGCGCATCGGAGAACTGATCGCCGACCTGGCGGCACCCTGGCCGCTGGCGCTGGTCATCGACAACGTACTCAAGGGCCGGACCAACGGCCCACTGGCCTGGCTCACGGGCATCGTGGGCTCGTCACCGCTGGCCATGCTCAGTGTGGCCGCCGCCGCACTGCTGCTGATCACTCTCGCCTCGGGGGCGTTCGACTACCTCGGCGACCGTGTGATGAACAGCGCGGGAGAGCAGATCACCGCGTCGATCCGCACGGATGTCTTCGCCCACATGCAACGGCTCCCCATGAGTTACCACGACCGGCAGGCCGCAGGGGAACTGACCAGCCGCGTCGCGATCGACACCAGCCGGATCCAGGACGCTCTGGTCGACCTGTTCTCCACACTCCTGCCAGGACTGCTGGCCCTCTCGGGCTACGCCACCGTCATCCTCTTCGTCGACTGGCGCCTGGGGCTGATCGCGATCGCGGGCGCCCCGCTGGTATTCCTCACGGCCGCCCGCTACACCCGGCTGACCCGCCAGACGGAACGGCGGCAGCGCGCCGCCGAAGGACACCTCGCCGCCTTCGTCACCGAATCCCTCCAAGGCATCCGCACCATCCACGCCTTCGGCCGCCAAGACCTGCACGACGAACATTTCGCCACCAGCAACAGCACCACCCTCGACGCCGGCCTGCGCAGCGTCGAACTGCGGGCCCGATTCACGCCACTGCTCGAAGCCGCCGCCGCGGTGGCCACCGCGGCCCTGCTGTGGGCGGGCGGTCTCGGTGTCGTGAACCACTGGTGGAGCGTCGGGCTGCTGGTCGTGGTGACCAGCTACCTCAAGGACATGATCAAGCCCATGCGATCGATGTCCCGCCTGTCGATCACCTTCCCCCAGGGCGCGGCCTCCGCGGAGCGCGTCGCCGCCATCCTCGATCAGCCACCCCCGCCCCCGACACCGCACCGGCGCCTGCCCGACCGCGCCACCGGCCGGATCGACCTGCACGACATCACCCTCGACTACGGCCGCGGCCCCGTCCTGAACCACTTCGACCTCACCGTCCAACCCGGCGAACACCTCGCGCTGCTCGGACCCAACGGCTCCGGCAAATCCACCGTGCTCTCCCTCATCGCCGGGCTCTACCCGCCCACCCGCGGCCGTCTGCTCCTCGACGGACTCCCTCTCACCGACATGCCCACCATCTGGCTGCACCGCCAGATCGCCGTCGTGCTACAGGACACGTTCCTGTTCTCCGGCACCATCGCCGACAACATTCGCTACGCCCGACCCGACGCCGGCCCGCACGAGGTCGCCCGTGCGGCGGAGGCAGCCCTGGTCACCGAGTTCACCGAACGCCTGCCTGATGGCCTGGGCACCCGGCTCGCCGACCGAGGCGCCGGACTCTCCGGCGGCCAGCGCCAACGCGTCGGCATCGCCCGCGCCCTGCTTGCCGACGCCCCCGTTGTGCTGCTCGACGAACCCACCACGGGACTGGACAACGCCGCCGAAGACCTCGTCGTCCGCGCGCTCGGTCGCCTGGTCGAGCGCAGAACGGCGGTCATGACCACCCACCGGCCGGCGCTCACCCGCCTCGCCACCCGCACCATCCATCTCGACGACGGCACCCTGCTCACGTGCCGCGGTCCGGCCTCGACGCCGGCCCGGCGGAAGGCCGCGCGGGCGACCCGGCGGGCCGCCTGACGGGTCAGCCCTGACTTGTCCGGCCCTGACGGGTCCGGCCTGGCATGGGCGGAGCCCGGCGAAGGGGGCCGGAAGTCGGCTGGAACACCACGGGTCCGCTGTCCGGGCTTCCCGTGAACCGTAGGCTTACGGGGTTTGGGCCGGATTCGTGGCCGGGTTTGTGGTCCGGATTCGTAGGCCGACGGGGATGCAGGACGAGCGGGAGGAAGCCTGACGTGGGTGCGGTGAGTGCCGCGAGCACCGGCAAGAGCAAGCGGATGCCGCGCGCGGAGCGCGAACGGCAGATGATGGACGCCGCCGTGCGCACCTTCGGACAGCGCGGTTACCGTGCCGCCTCGATGGATGAGATCGCCGAGCAGGTGGGCGTCTCGAAACCGCTGGTGTACCTCTACCTCAACTCCAAGGAAGAGCTGTTCACCGCCTGTATCCGGCGCGAGTCGGCGGCGCTGGTCGCGGCCGTGACGGCGGCCGTGGAACCGGGGGCGCCGGCCGATCGGCAGCTGTGGACCGGACTGGTGGCGTTCTTCACGCACACCGCGGAGAACCCGGACGGCTGGGCGGTGCTCCACCGTCAGGCGCGTACGCACGGCCAGCCGTTCGCCGCCGAGGCCACGAGGATGCGGGAAGCGCTCGTCGCGTATGTGACGGGACTGATCGGCGCGACGGCCCGCGAGGCGCACGGCGCGCCCGATCTGGCCGACCGGGATGTGGCCGGGCTGGCGCAGGCGCTGGTGGGGGCGGCGGAGGCGCTCGCGGCATGGGCGAACGAGACTCCGGGCGTCTCGGCGAAGGAGGCCGCGGCGACGCTGATGAACTTCGCCTGGACGGGACTCGGGAACCTCATGGCGGGGGAGCGCTGGACGGATCGCGAGACAGCTCCCCGGTGAGATGGACGCGGGTCCCGTCACCGTCACGCAGTTGGAAGGCGACGCTCCCCTCGGCGCCGGTCCGCGCGGCGTATGTCACGGTGGCGGGAAGCAGTACGGGCGCCCTGAACTCCGCGCGTACGGAGGATGCGTGGCCACCCGTGCCTGTGCCTGTGCCCGTGCCTGTGCCCGTACCAGCTCCGGCTTGTGCCTCCGCCTCCGCGACACAGCGGGCGAACGTCCACATGCCATGGGCGATCGCGCGCGGGAAGCCGAAGGGCCGCGCGGTGAGCGGATACAGGTGGATGGGGTTGCGGTCGCCGGACACGGCTCCATAGCGACGGCCCAGCTCGGCGGGTAGCCGCCACTCCGCGCTGACCGGCAGCGGTCGGGGGATGTCGGGCGCGACCGCGGGCGCCGGGCGGCCGTGACGGCCACGGCTGTCACGGCCACGGCCGCCCGGCCGAGCCCGTCGCCCTGACCGTCGCCGTCCCGGTGGCGCGCGAGATAGGCGCTGCGGGAGTGCCAGACCACTTCGCCGCCGACCCGCGCCTCCGTCACGATGATCACTTCCACGCCCCGGCGGTGCGGCACGAGACTTCGCGCGTACACGCTGATCTCCGGCCGTTCGTCCGCCGAGAGGGCGCGCTCTCCGCCGATCTCGATCCAGGTGTGCACCAGCCCCAGTACGGGCAACGGGAACTGACAGGACGTCATAAGCCGCATGGCCAGCGGGAATCCGAGCACATGCGGATACGTGAGCGGCACCGTCCCGTTCCTGTCGGAGGGAAACCCGCAGATCCGGGCGTACGAAGCGAGCCGACCCGGGTCGATACGGGCACCGGCCAGAACGAGCCGGGTCTTCGGCAGCGCGCCGGCGTCGTCCCGTATCCGCCCCGTCCAGCCCGGCCGCCGCAGCCGCCGTGCGCGGCCCGGCGAGGCGAGGGCGCCTCGCACCACGGCGGGTGCCAGCCGGGGCGGTGAGGAGAGGAAACGGCCGGGTGCTGTGCCGGTGACGTGCGGATAGCGGTCGGCCATTGTCCTGGCTCCCTGGGCGCTCGTAGATTTACCCCTCAGTAAGGTTACTTAGGGGTCAGGAGTTTGGTCGAGATGCTTCCTCTCAGCCCTCTTCGAGTGCACGGGGTGACGGCGATTCCCGAACGCGTCTGACCTGACCTGACCTGACTGGATGACAGAGCCGCAGAGCCGCAGAGCCGCATAGTCGCAGAGCGAAGAACCGAAGAACCGAAGAACCGAAGAACCGAAGAGCCGCGCAGCCGCACAGCCGCAGAAGCCTCACCGCCGAGGAGCCGCCCGTGCCCGCCGACACACCTGCCGACGCCCAGTCCGCCGAGTCCGCAGAGTTCGCCGACTCCCCCCAGTCCACCGTGGCTGTTCCTCTGAGGCTGGTCGAGCCGGACAAACAGCGCGTGGACGGGACCGTGAGACAGGTGTCCGTACCGCCGCTCGCGCCGTCCGTCCGGCGCGGTTCCCTCGCGGACATCCCTTTCGACAACGCCGACGAGGCCCCCGATGAGGCCGTCCTCAGCCGCAAAGGAAAGAACGGGCGGTGGCGGGACGTCACGGCCGCCGCCTTCGCCGAGGAGGTCCGGGCCGTCGCCAAGGGACTGATCGCGGAAGGGCTGCGCCCCGGCGACCGGCTCGCGATCATGGCCCGTACGACCTATGAGTGGACGCTCCTCGACTTCGCGGCCTGGGCCGCCGGGCTGATCACCGTACCCATCTATCCGACCTCCTCCGCGTTCCAGGCGCGCTGGATCCTCCAGGACTCGGGCGCGGTGGCATGCGTCGTGGAGGACGCGCACCAGGCCCGGCTGATCTCCCAGGAACGCAGGCAACTGCCGGGCCTCACCCTGCTGTGGGCGTTCGACACCGGCGCCGTCGGCACCCTGCGCGGCGCGGGCGAACACCTCGCGGACGAGGAGGTCACCGCGCGCCGCGCGCAGTTGGCGCCGGATTCCCCGGCCACGTTCATCTACACCTCGGGCACCACCGGCCGCCCCAAGGGCTGTGTCCTCACCCACGGCAATTTCTTCGCCGAGGTGGACAACGCCATCGAACTGCTCCACCCCGTCTTCACGTCGGTGAGCAAGGAACCCGCGTCCACGCTGCTGTTCCTGCCGCTGTCCCATGTCTTCGGACGGATGGTCGCGATCGGCTGCCTGCGGGCGCGGGTACGGCTCGGACACGCGCCGTCCATCAGGACCGACGACCTGCTCGCGGATCTGGCGGGATTCCGGCCGACGTTCCTGCTGGCCATCCCGTACGTCCTGGAGAAGGTCTACAACACCGGCCGCGCGACGGCCGAGAGGATGGGCCGCGCCTCGTCCTTCGACCGCGCGGCGAGGATCGCCCGGCGCTACGGCCAGGCCGTGGAGGCGGAGGAACACGGCACAGGCCAGGGCCCGTCGTTCGCCCTGCGGGCGGCCCGCGCGCTGTACGACCCGCTGGTCTACCGGCGGATACGGGCCGCGCTCGGCGGCAAGGTGACGTACGCGATCTGCGGCGGCTCACCCCTGGGACGCCGGCTCGCCGCGTTCTACGCGGGCGCGGGCATCGAGATCTTCGAGGGGTACGGCCTGACGGAGACGACGGCGGCGTCGACCGTCACCCCACCGCTCAAACCCCGGCTGGGCACGGTCGGCTGGCCGCTGCCGGGCACGGCGGTACGGATCGCCGACGACGGGGAGGTGCTGCTGCGCGGGAGCCATGTGTTCGCCGGCTACTGGGACGCGGAGCACGGCCGGGTGGTGGGGGCGCTGGAGCCGGGACCGGGATCCGGGCCGGGGCATACGGAGGGGTGGTTCGCGACGGGGGACCTGGGGGCGCTGGACGAGGACGGTTATCTGACGATCACCGGCCGGAAGAAGGACATCATCATCACCTCGGCCGGCAAGAACGTCATCCCGGCGCCCCTGGAGGACTGGCTGCGCGCGCATCCTCTGGTCAGCCAGTGCATGGTGCTCGGCGACAACCGCCCGTACGTCACGGCCCTGATCACCCTCGAACCCGACGGCCTGGCCCACTGGCGCCTGATGAAGGGGAAGCAGGACATCCCCCTGCCCGCCCTGACGGAGGACGAAGACCTGCGCGGCACACTCCAACGCGCGATAGCCGAGGCCAACCGCCTGGTGTCCCGCGCGGAGTCCATCCGCCGCTTCCGCGTCCTCCCGGTGGCCTTCACGGAGGAGAGCGGCCACCTGACGCCGTCGCTCAAACTGAAGAGAACGAAGATCGCGGAAGACTTCGGCCCGGAGATCGAGGGGTTGTATGGGGGGAGGGGCGGGGGCGGGGGCGGTCGGTAGTCGGGGCGGGCTTTGGGTGCGGGTCAGGACCGAGGGGTAGTCGGGGTGACCCGCCATCAAACGCCCCGGCCCACCCCGGCTACCCCTCGGTCCTGGCCTGCCGCCGACCACCAGGGACACGCCCCACCGCCCACCCGTCGTATACATTCCGCTATGGGAACAGAAGCTCGATAGTGGGTGGTCGATAGTCCCTAGCGACGCGCGGGCGGCGGGCCCCCGTGCGAAAAGGCAGGAGCCCCGCTGTCCCCCACCCGAGTGGGGAAAGCAGGGCTCCTTGGTTACTGCGTAAGTCGTGCGCGATCGCCGACCCGGGCAACTAGGCCGGGGTGACGTTCTCCGCCTGCGGGCCCTTCGGGCCCTGAGTGACGTCGAAGTTCACGACCTGGTTCTCCTCAAGGGAGCGGAAGCCGGTCGCGTTGATCGCGGAGTAGTGGACGAAGACATCCGGGCCGCCGCCGTCCTGGGCGATGAAGCCGAAGCCCTTTTCAGCGTTGAACCACTTGACGGTTCCGGTAGCCATAAGCCCTCCTTGGGCCAAAGGGTTGCCCTGCTCCAGAACCTGCAAAGAAGTCTGAAAACTACAAAAGCCTGCGGGTCACATGCTCCGCAGGCTCTGTACTGCAAGGGAAACCAAACTGCAACTTGCGGCGAGCCTAGCACGCAGTACATGTCCAGCGGTAGAGGGAAAGATCACTTCACCCGGACGTTTGTATAGGGCCCTGACGTGCTGACGAGCCACGCCGTAAGCGAGCCCCGGAGCCGTCCCGCACCCGGCGCGGGTCTAGCCTCGCGCTGTGGACAGTCCAGCGGAAAACACGGCGGCAGAAGCATCACGGGCATCAGGGGTATCCGGCGCGGCAGCACCCCCGTCCGAGGCGCCCGAGGCGCCCGAGGCGCCCGAGGCGGCGGGGACGCCCGGGATGACCGAGGCGGCTGGGGCGCCCGGGGGCCCCGTTGCGGCCGACGGTGATGACGACACGGCGGCCGGAGGTGATGACGACCGTCGCAGTCGGCCGCGTGTCGGCCATATTCAGTTCCTGAACTGCCTGCCCCTTTATTGGGGCCTCGCAAGGACCGGTGCGCTTCTCGATCTGGAGCTGACGAAGGACACCCCCGAGAAGCTCAGTGAACAGCTGGTGCGCGGCGAGCTGGATATCGCGCCCGTCACCCTCGTCGAATTCCTCCGCAACGCCGACGATCTTGTCGCCTTCACCGATCTCGCGGTCGGCTGCGACGGACCTGTCATGTCCTGCGTCATCGTCTCGCAGGTACCGCTGGACCAGCTGGACGGCGCCCGTGTGGCCCTCGGCTCCACGTCCCGTACGTCGGTACGCCTGGCCCAGCTGCTGCTGAGCGAGCAGTACAAGGTGACGCCCGACTACTACACGTGTCCGCCGGATCTCGGTCTGATGATGCAGGAGGCCGAGGCGGCCGTCCTGATCGGTGACGCCGCGTTGCGCGCCTCGCTCTACGAAGCCCCCCGGCTCGGCCTCCAGGTCCACGACCTGGGGCAGATGTGGAAGGACTGGACGGGCCTGCCGTTCGTCTTCGCGGTGTGGGCGGCGCGCAAGGACTATCTCGCGCGCGAGCCGAAGGTCGTACGGAAGGTCCACGAGGCGTTCCTCGCGTCCCGGGACCTCTCCCTGGAAGAGGTCGCGAAGGTCGCCAAGCAGGCGGCACGCTGGGAGACCTTCGACGCCGAGCTGCTGGAGCGGTACTTCACGACGCTCGACTTCCGCTTCGGCCCCGACCAGCTCGCGGGCGTACGGGAGTTCGCACACCGTACGGGTCCGACCACCGGGTTCCCGGCCGATGTGCACGTCGAGCTGCTCAGGACCTGACCACGGACGTACCCCCACCCCCTACTCTGCTGCGTAGAGGTCCGTCGAGACGTACGGGGACGCAGGGCGGGGACGCAGGGCGGGGACGCAGGGCGGGGACGCAGGACAGGGCTCGCGAGGGGGACGGGGAATGCAGCCGCTGGAGGCCGGCGATCCGGCGATCATCGGTCAGTACCGGCTGCTCGGGCGGCTGGGGTCGGGCGGAATGGGCCGGGTCTACGTCGCCCGCTCGCACGGAGGCCGTACGGTCGCGGTCAAGGTCGTCCATCCGCACTTCGCGACGGACGAGGAGTTCCGGGCCCGCTTCCGCCGCGAGGTGGACGCGGCGCAGCGCGTCGGTACGGCGCCCGACGGGTCCCGCTGGTCGGCGCCGGTGCTGGACGCCGACCCGGAAGCGGCCGTTCCGTGGGTGGCCACGGCCTATGTGGCGGGCCCTTCGCTGACCCAGGCGGTCGGGACGTACGGACCGCTGCCCGCACACTCCGTACGCGCGCTGGGCGCCGGTCTCGCCGAGGCGCTGGAGGCCGTGCACGGCCTCGGGCTCGTGCACCGGGACGTCAAGCCGTCGAACGTACTGCTCGCCCCGGACGGGCCCCGGCTGATCGACTTCGGTATCGCGCGTGCCACGGACGGCACCGCCTCGCTCACCTCGACCGGCGTCTCGGTCGGGTCGCCCGGCTACATGTCGCCGGAACAGATCCTGGGCACGGTGGTCGCGGGCGCGTCGGACGTCTTCTCGCTGGGCGCGGTCCTGGCGTACGCGGTGACGGGCACGAGCCCCTTCCCCGGCGACTCGTCGGCCGCGCTCCTCTACAAGGTGGTGCACGAGGAGCCCGAACTGGGCTCCCTCCGCGGCGAACTGCGCGAACTGGTCGCGGACTGCCTCGCCAAGGACCCGTCCGTACGGCCCGCGCCGGCCGAGATCGTGCGCCGCCTCGCCGGTGGCGGGGCCGCCGCCGGGGCTGTGCGCGGGGCCGACGGCGCGCAGGGGCTGGTGGCCGCGGGCTGGCTGCCGGCTCCGCTGGTCGAGGAGGTCAGCCTGGCGGTGGTCCGGCTGCTGCACCTGGAAGCGGCGGCTCCGCCCGTACAGACGGGTCCCGTGCCCTTCAGCAACCCGTCGTTGGGGGCCTTCGGACCGCCGACGGACGTAGAGGCGGGCCCGCCGACGGCCCCGCCGTCGACCCCGCCGGGCGACTCACGCCAGGACGCCCCGGCCCCCGGGGCGCGGTTCTCCGTATCGGTCTCCGCCGACACCAGTACGGCAACGGGAACGGGTCCCGACTCCAGCACCAGCACCGGCCCCGACTCCGGTTCTGGCCCCGACTCCAGTACCGGCACCGGCACCGGACGCCGTGCGCGCAAGGTCAGTTGCACGGTGGCACTGGCCGTCGCGGGCGCGATGGCCGCCGTGATGGTGGGCAGCGCGTTCCTCTTCGACCTCATCCCGGGCGGCGGTACCAACGACTCCGCCTCCATGGACAAGACCGGCACGTCGCCGAGCGCCTCCGCGTCCGCTGCTCCGGCAGGTTCCGCTGCTCCGACAGACTCCGGTCCTCCGACAGACTCCGGTGACGCCTCCGTACCCGCCGAACTCGTCGGTGTCTGGGACGGTGAGGTCACCGCCGCCGGACTGCCCGCGGGCACGATGAAGGTGACCATACAAACGGGCTCCACCGGCGAACGGGTCGGAAAGGCCGAACAGACCGACATCCTCGGCAACTTCATCTGCGAGGACCTGCTCACCCTCACCGGGGTCGAGGGCAACACCCTCGTGGTCGACGCACGGCGCGGCCCTCGCAGCAAGGACATGTGCACCGAGAGCACGACCGGCCTGCGGCTCGGCCTCGAAAGGGACGGTCTGCGCTACCTCTCGGAGGACGCGCGGGCGGGCAGCCCCACCGGCGTCCTGACGAAACAGAGGTGATCACAGGGGTGATCAAAGAGGTACAGGTCTGACCACACAGGTGAGCGGCCCGCTTCCACGCGCCGGAGGCCCACCCCGCCTCACCCCGTCCCCCCCGCCCCCCATGGCGCTCGCGGCTCGCCGCCACCCCTGGCGTACGCTGGATCGGTCGTCACAGCCCCCTTGGGAAGGACCCGCACCGGTGACCGAGAAGGCCGACCTCACGTCCGTAAAAGTCACTGGCAGCCTCACTGACGTCCTGGACCGCGCCGCCGCCGGCGGTCGCATCACCCCCGAGGAAGCGCTCGACCTCTACCGTTCCGCTCCGCTGCACGCACTCGGCGCCGCGGCCGACGCCGTACGCCGCCGCCGGTACGCCGGGACGGAGCACATCGCGACGTACATCATCGAGCGGAACATCAACTACACCAACGTCTGTGTGACGGCGTGCAAGTTCTGCGCCTTCTACGCCGCGCCCAAGGACACCGCCAAGGGCTGGAGCCGCGACCTCGACGACATCCTGCGCCGCTGCGCGGAGACCGTGGAGCTGGGCGGTACGCAGATCATGTTCCAGGGCGGCCACCACCCGGACTACGGCGTCGAGTACTACGAGAAGCACTTCGCCGCGATCAAGAAGGACTTCCCGCAGCTGGTCATCCACTCCCTCGGCGCCTCCGAGGTCGAGCACATGGCCCGGATCTCCGGTGTCTCCGTCGACGAGGCGATCCGGCGCATCCACGCCGCCGGTCTCGACTCCTTCGCGGGCGCGGGCGCAGAACTGCTGCCCGCCCGCCCGCGCAAGGCGATCGCGCCGCTCAAGGAGTCCGGCGAACGCTGGCTGGAGATCATGGAGATCGCGCACGGTCTCGGCGTCGAGTCGACGTCCACGATGCTCATGGGGACGGGCGAGACCAACGCCGAGCGCATCGAGCATCTCCGGATGATCCGTGACGTACAGGACCGGACGGGTGGCTTCCGCGCCTTCATCCCGTACACCTACCAGCCCGAGAACAACCACCTGAAGGGCCAGACGCAGGCCACGCTCTTCGAGTACCTGCGCATGATCGCGATCGCGCGCATCTTCCTCGACAACGTCGCGCACATCCAGGGCTCCTGGCTGACCACGGGCAAGGAGGTCGGCCAGCTGTCGCTGCACTACGGCGCCGACGACCTCGGCTCGATCATGCTGGAGGAGAACGTGGTGTCGTCGGCCGGCGCCAGGCACCGTTCCAACCGGCTGGAGATCATCGACCTGATCCGCAAGGCGGGCCGCGTCCCGGCGCAGCGCGCCACGACGTACGAGCACCTCGTCGTGCACGACGACCCGGCGAACGACCCCGTCGACGACCGGGTCCAGTCGCACATCTCGTCGACGGCGATCGAGGGCGGTACGGCCCACCCCGAGCTGAAGCTCATCGCCACCAACTGATCCGATCGATCGGGAGTCCGGGAGTCCGCGCGGTGGAGACCCTGCACGTGGCCGACGAGGTGCGCCGCGCCTGGGACGCCGGTGAGCCGATCACGGGCGGCGGCGTCATGGTGGCGGGGGACCGGATCGGCGCGGTCGGCACGTTCGAGGAACTGCGGGAGCGGTTCCCCGGCGCGCGGGTGCGGAAGTGGGCCGGGGTGCTCGGGCCCGCCCGTGTCCACGAGGGGCCGCTGCCCGACGCCCCGACCCCGCGCGAGCGGATCCACGCCGTACTGAAGCTGGGCGCGGCGGCGGTCCTCGCCGAGTACGCGACGGCCCCGGGGCTGCGCGCCGCCGCCGCGCGGGTGGGCGTCCTCGTCCTGCCCGCGGCCGGGCGTACGGCGATCGCCGAGGCGGGCCGCGCCGATCTCGCCGTGTTCGACGCGGACGGGCGCTGCGTCGCCACGGTGTGCGCGGGCCGGCTGGTGCACCGCCGCGCGTAGCCGCGTACGGGGACTCGTACGAGGAGTGCCGTACGGGGACTCATATGAGGAGCCCCGTACGGGGAGTCCCGTATGAGGAGTCCCGTACGAGGGAGTGGCCCGGTCCGGCCGATTCCGGCCCTGCCACAATGGAGTGCGTGACCCGAGCCTCCCTGGACAAGCAGCCGCACGAAGTCATCTCGATGTTCGACGACGTGGCGGAGAAGTACGACCTCACGAACGATGTGCTCTCGCTCGGCCAGGCACGGCTGTGGCGCAAGGAGGTCGCCAAGGCCGTGAAGGCCCGCCCGGCGGAGAAGGTCCTCGACCTGGCGGCGGGCACCGCCACCTCCTCGATGTCGCTCGCCGCGACCGGTGCGTACGTCGTGCCCTGCGACTTCTCCCAGGGCATGCTGCGTACGGGCAAGAAGCGGCACCCGTGGATGCCGTTCACGGCCGGGGACGCGACGAGACTGCCGTTCGCCGACGCGGTCTTCGACGCGGTGACGATCTCCTTCGGCCTGCGCAACGTCCAGGACACGGACCTCGCGCTGCGCGAGCTGTACCGGGTCACGAAGCCCGGCGGGCGGATCGTGATCTGTGAGTTCTCGCACCCGACGTGGGCGCCGTTCCGCACCGTCTACGAGGAGTACCTGATGCGCGCGCTGCCGCCGACCGCGCGCGCCGTGTCCTCCAACCCCGAGGCGTACGTCTACCTCGCCGAATCGATCAGGGCCTGGCCGGACCAGCCCGCCCTCGCGGCGCGGCTGAAGGGGGCGGGCTGGTCCAAGGTGGCGTGGCGGAATCTGACGGGCGGGATCGTGGCGCTGCACCGGGGCGTACGCGCCTGAGTCCCGGGCCGGGGCGTACGCCACTGAGCCTCTCCGGCTCAGGCGACCCCTGCGACCGGCTCGGCTCCGGATCGGGTGCTCACCGGCTCACCGGCTCACCGGCTCACAAGTCCATCCGGAAGCAGTACGCGGTGTCCCCCGACGAGAGCGGGTACGTCTCCGCCAGCTCCATCCCGAGCCGCCGCGTCACCGCGACCGAGCGCTCGTTGCGGGAGTTGACCATCGCGACGACCCGGCCGACCCCCGCCGCGCGTACCCGTTCCAACGTGGCGCGCGCGGCGGCCGTCGCGTAACCCCGCCCCCAGTGGGCCCGCCCCAGCCGCCAGCCGATCTCGATCTCGCCGACCGGACCGAACGTCTCGTGCGGCCACGGCTGGGCGCCGGTGAAGCCGATCACCTCACCGCCGTCGTCCGTCATCGTCCAGAAGCAGAAGCCGCGTTCGGCGTCGTGCCTGCGCTGCCGGGCGGTCAATTCCTCGTACACCGACTTCTCCGCCGAGACGCCGCCGTGGAACTCCATCACCTCGGGGTCGTCGAAAACCCGGTGCCAGTGGAACGCGTCCTCCTCCGTGGGCACGTGGAGCTGCACCACAGGGAGCGGGTGGGTCATGTTGTTCACGAGGGCAACCCTTCAGTGGAGGTAACGGTGCACCCCCATAGACTGCACATGCCCCGTGCCGCCAGGTACCCAAATTCGAGTCTTCGGGAGAACCCGCTGTGACCGAGCCCCTCTCCGAAAACAGCGCAGATGTGATCGTCGTGGGCGCCGGCCCGGCCGGTTCCACCACCGCGTACTACCTCGCCAAGGCGGGCCTGGACGTCCTGTTGCTGGAGAAGACCGCGTTCCCGCGCGAGAAGGTCTGCGGCGACGGCCTCACGCCGCGCGCCACGAAGCAGCTCGTCTCGATGGGCATCGACATCTCCGAAGAGGCCGGCTGGCTGCGGAACAAGGGGCTCCGGATCATCGGCGGCGGCGTACGGCTCCAGCTGGACTGGCCGGACCTGGCCGCGTACCCGGACTACGGCCTGGTCCGCAAGCGCGACGACTTCGACGAACAGCTCGCCCGCCAGGCGCAGAAGGCCGGCGCGCGGCTGCACGAGCGGTGCAACGTGGGCGCCCCGATCACCGACGACCGCACCGGCCGCATCATCGGCGTCAACGCCAAGCTGGGCGAGGAGAAGACCCCGGTCACCTTCCACGCGCCGCTCGTCGTCGCCGCCGACGGCAACTCGACGCGGCTGTCCCTGGGCATGGGCCTGCACCGGCGCGAGGACCGGCCGATGGGCGTCGCGGTCCGTACGTACTTCACCTCTCCCCGCCACGACGACGACTACCTGGAGTCGTGGCTCGAACTGTGGGACCGGCGCGGCCCCGGCGAGGACCGGCTGCTGCCCGGCTACGGCTGGATCTTCGGGATGGGCGACGGCACGTCCAATGTCGGCCTCGGCATCCTCAACTCCTCCTCCGCGTACAAGGAGCTGGACTGGCGCGAGGTGCTCAAGGCGTGGTGCGCCTCGATGCCGGAGGACTGGGGCTACACCCCGGACAACATGACGATGCCGATCCGCGGCGCCGCGCTCCCCATGGCGTTCAACCGCCAGCCGCACTACACCAAGGGCCTGTTGCTGGTCGGTGACGCGGGCGGCATGGTCAACCCGTTCAACGGCGAGGGCATCGCGTACGCCATGGAGTCCGGCCAGATCGCCGCCGATGTCATCGTCCAGGCCCATGCCCGCGCGACCCCCGCCCAGCGCGAGATGGCACTGCTCCACTACCCGAAGGTCCTCAAGGAGACCTACGGCGGTTACTACACGCTCGGCCGCGCCTTCGTGAAGCTCATCGGCAACCCGAAGATCATGAAGATCGCCACGCAGCGCGGGCTGACGCATCCGCTGCTGATGAAGTTCACCCTGAAGATGCTGGCGAACCTGACCGACCCGACGGGCGGCGACGCGATGGACCGCATCATCAACGGACTGTCGAAGGTGGCCCCCAAGGCGTAGTGGGGCGCCTCCGGCGGAGGGCCTGTCCCGGCCCTGGAGTCCGGCTCGGCCCTGGAGTCCGGCTCAGCTTTGGAATCCGTCCCAGCCCTGGAATCCGTCCCAGCCCTGGAATCCGGCTCGGCCTTGGAATCCGTCTCTGCTCTGGAATCTGTCTCAGCCTCGGGTCCACTTCTTCAGGGCAGCCCGGTCGGCGAACTTTCCCACGTTCGTGTCGATCGGGTTGTCCGTGTACTGGTGGAACTTCCACGCGGCCTTGATCCGGGGCTTTCCGGCGGCCACATAGTCGGCGATCCACAGCGCGTCGCCCGCGTTGCTGGTGGTGTCGCGGTGCAGCCAGTAGTACTGCCCGCAGTACAGCCCCACCTGGTGATTGGACCCGCGCAACCGCTTCACCTCGGCGATGAACGCGTCCTTCTCCGCGCAGGAAACCCCGTCGTCCTCCCAGTCGGCGAACAGCGGGTCGTACTCGATGCTGGCGCACTCCTCGACGAAATACCGTGCCTGCGCCTTCATGTCACCGGGCCGCAGGAAGTGGTAGAAGCCGACCACCAGCCCGGCGTCCCGGGCACGTCCGGCCTGCGCGGTCATCTTGGGGTTGACGTATGACGTGCCCTCGGTGGCCTTGATGAAGACGAAGTCGAGTCCGGCGGTGCTGTAGCTGGAACTCTGATGTGACGAGACGTCGATGCCTTTGGTGGTCATGGGGGGGAAGGCCTCCTGCGCGGTGGTTCAAGTGGTTCAAGCGTTTCAACTCCTCCTTACCCAAGCGTGGTTCGTACGGATCGCGCTGGCGTATCGGCGACAGCCACGACATCTTTACGAGTGAAACCCCCCAGCTGAGGGAACTTGAGCCCGCCATCGAGACGCGGTGTGGGCCCGGCGTGGGCCCGTGGTGGGCCCGTGGGCCCTTCGAAATGGGTCTAGCTCGTACGTACTGTCCGATATACGTGCCGCGGCTGGACGCCTGGGCCGGACAACAAAGCAGTTTGCTGGAAGGGTTACCCGTGTCGGACTCACAGGGCCTGGTTTATCAGGTCGGCATACCCACGCACCGTTGGGAGTTGCCGAGATCACTGGTCGTGACCCGGGTGCTGCTTTATCTGATGTTCGCTCTCACGCTGCTGGGCGGCATCGGTGTGTTCGACTCGCTGCTGGACCTGGGCACCCACATCACGCCGACGCTCACGCTGGCCGCGCTCTACGCGCTGGTGCCGGGGATCGCCGCCGTGATCCTGGCGCGGCGCCTGTGGACCGGTGGGAAAGTTGTCTGGCTCGCGTTGATCGCTCTCCAGGGCTGGCTGCTGATCGGCAGCATCGTCAACCTGTACGCGGGCTCGGCACGCGGGCTCAGCCAGCTTCTGCTGCCGGGCGCTCTGCTGGCGCTGGTCGGTGCGGGTGCCAGCCGGGCCTGGTTCGAACTGCCCGCGGAGCAGCGGGCTGTGAGGCCGCGGTGGACGCTTGAGCGGTTGCGCCGGGAGGGGATCCCGTCGATTCCGCACATGATCGGGTGGCGTCGGGATCGCGGACAGTCGGCGGCCGAGTACGCGGGGATGATCGGCCTGGTCGCGCTGATCATCGGTGCGCTTGTTCTCGGTGGCGTGGGCACTCAGATCGCGAACGGTCTTCAGACGGCGGTCTGCACCATCCTCGGCGGCGACTGCGACAGCGGCGCGGTCGCGGGCGGCGGCGGTGGTGAGTCGGGCGGCGGCGGCAACGGTGGTGGTGACGGTGGCGGTGACTCCGGTGGTGGGGATAACGGCGGCGGTGACTCCGGTGGTGGTGATTCCGGCGGTGGGAGCAACGGCGGCGGTGACTCCGGTGGTGGTGATTCCGGCGGTGGGGACAACGGCGGCGGTGACTCCGGTGGTGGTGATTCCGGCGGTGGGAACAGCGGTGGCGGCGACTCCGGCGGCGGCGACTCCGGTGGGGGAAACAACGGCGGTGGGAACAACGGCGGTGGATCCGACGGCGGGTCTGACGGTGGCGGTTCCGATGGCGGTGGTTCCGACGGTGGTGGGTCGGACGGTGGTGGGTCGGACGGCGGTGGTTCCAGCGGTGGCGGCTCCAGCGGTGGCGGCTCTAACGGTGGCGGCTCCAACGGTGGTGGGTCCAATGGCGGTTCGGACGGCGGTCGTTCGAGCGGTGGTGGCTCCAACGGCGGTGGTTCGAGCGGCGGTGGTTCGAATGGTGGCGGCTCCAACGGCGGCGGGTCCGACGGTGGCCGTTCGAGCGGTGGTGGTTCGAACAGTGGTGGGTCCGATGGTGGTTCGGACAGCGGTGGTTCGGATGGTGGGTCCGACAGCGGTGGTTCCGACGGTGGGCGTTCGAGCGGCGGCGGTTCCAACGGCGGTGGCTCCAACGGTGGCGGTTCGAATGGTGGCGGTTCCAACGGTGGTGGTAGTTCGAGCGGTGGTGGTTCGAACGGCGGCGGTTCGAACGGCGGTGGCTCCAACGGCGGCGGGTCCAGCAGTGGTGGCTCTTCCGGTGGTCGCTCAAGCGGTGGTGGTTCCAACGGTGGCGGCTCCAACGGCGGCGGTTCGAACGGCGGCAGTTCGAGCGGTGGTGGTTCGAGCGGCGGTGGGTCGAGCAGCGGCGGCTCGGACAGTGGTGGCTCGGATGACGAAACCGTGTGCACGCCGGTCATGGGTCCTGCGGGGATCACCCAGCACTGCACGGGACCGGATAAGCCGGATAAGCCGGATGACGATGACAAGGACGAAGACAAGGACAAGGACGACGACGGCAAGGAAACCGTCTGCACGCCGGTCATGGGTCCTGCGGGGATCACCCAGCACTGCACGGAGCAGGACAAGCCGGACGAGCCGGATGACGACGACAAGGATGACGACAAGGACGACGACAACGACGACTGTCGGAACAAAAATGTCGCCTTCTACAACCGTGTGACCCCCGGCGGAGCCGGCAGCGGGCGCTACACGCTCGCCTCGGCCGGTATTCGTACGCCCGTTGTCGTCAGTGGCACCACGTTCGCAGCCGGCTCCGGGATTCCGTCTCCCCTGAACGTGCTGTCCACGGTGTCCGGGTCCACTATCGCCGGTGTCGACACGTTCCAGGACGTCAAGGACAGGCTGACCATCGCGATCGGCCTCACGGACCCGCCGCCCCCGCCGATCAAGGAAGACCCGGAGCCGGAGCCGGAGCCGGAGCCGGAGCCGGAGCCCGAGCCGGGGCCGGAGGACTGCCCCGTCGGCAAGCCCAACCCCAACCCTCATCCAGAGGTGATGGAGGACGACTACGACATCAAGATCACGGGTGTCGACCAGGAAGACATCAAGTGGCGCGACACGGACGAGACTCTGTACCGCTTCGATGACCGTCCCCCCGAGGACATCTTCCTGAACGGCTTCGATCCGAAGAATCCGGACAACGGGGATCTGTACGACTACGTCACGCAGAACACGGACTCGGCGTTCGTCGGGACAACGAGGAACGAGCAGCCGGATCTGCTCTACGAGGACAGGAAGTACCGCTACGACATCGATCCGCCGGGTGGAATCGACGTCAACGGGACCCTCGGGGACAACAGTCGCTGGGCCAGCGAAGAGGAGATCGCCTTCCCCGGCGGGATCGATTCGAGGTACATCAAGGGCGCCTGGGAGATCAACCCGGACGGTAGTTTGGGCAAGTACATACCGAACGACAAGTGGTACGAGCCGCCGAACGAGCGAGACTGACGGCTGAGCCGTACGTATGGCCCTGTGCGGTGACCGATCGGTCACCGCACAGGGCCGTCGTCATGCCGGGTGCTGAGGGGGAGCGGGACGGGGTGTACGGTCCACTCCGTCCAGAAGCCACGATGGCTGAGCGAGAACCCGCACGGCTCGCCCCGGTGCAGCGCCCCGACCGCGCCGATGCAGCCACCGCCGTCCACCCAACTCAGGGCGCGCTTGCGCTCGATGGGCGGGAGGGTGGCGGCGAGATCACGAACGGCCCTGCGGATGGCACTGATCGCTTCTGCGGGGGTGGGAGCCACGTGGTGCGACGCGTCGGCGACCCCGCCGACGGCCAGTGAGCTGTAGGTGACCCGCTCGCACCAGAACGCGCGCTCTGCTTGCTCTGTGCCGGAGTTGGGCATGGTGGGGCCTCCTGGCGGGTGGGCGGAGTGTGGAAGAGGTGCGGGGTTGCCCCCTGTCTTTGGCCGGCGTGACGAGCGGCGGGCAGGGGGCAACCTTTCTGACGCTCCCCCAACTGGCGCAGAAGGAGGGGGAGTTGTGCGACGCGACGGGCACGGCGGAGCCGGGAGTTCTGCCCGTGGCGGCGGCACGGGTGAGACGTTAGCGTTTGCTGCGGACGCGTATCAACTGTTTTACCCCTAACGAGTGAGACGGCATATGCCAACGAGTTTTACGTGGCGAGATGGGCGTCTTCATCGTTGCGGGGTGCGGTTGGTCAGGTGAGGTTGTCGAACTCGCCCTGCTTGGCGCCGTCGAGGAAGGCGCGGAGCAGGGCGGGGGTGGTGCGGATGATGACGTCAGGTTTGTCGCTCTCGCGCATGAGGATCTCGCCGTTGTGTTCGGCGAGTTCGAGGCAGTTGGAGTCCTCGTCGTCCGAGGACTTTGAGGATTTACGCCAGTGAATATCCATACCCTCAAGCTTGCCGTGGCGTCTCGGCAGCCAAACGGGCGGCCTCCACCTGCGCCGGTGGAGACCGCCCGTTGTGCGGAACGCGTTGGATCAAGCGAGGTTGTCGAACTCGCCTTCCTTGGCGCCGTCGAGGAAGGCACGCAGCTTGGCGGGGGTGGTGTGGATGATGACGTCGGGGTTGTCGCTCTCGCGCATGAGGATCTCGCCGCCATGTTCTGCGAGCTCGAGGCAGTTGTTACCGTCGGCGCCCGAAGACTTGGAGGACTTGCGCCACTGAATTTCCATGATTTTCACGCCTTCATACTTGTTGTGCGATTTCACTAATGAAGTCCCGTGAACTCTCCGGATCGAGTGATCGCTCCTCGGTCCGATCTAGTACGGCTCGATAGTTCACGAGACGGGTTTCAGCATCCAGGAATGCGGGCCCAGTCGCGGTGTCCGTCTGTACCGTGTCGAGCTGCGGAACGGAGCCGTACACATATTGTGTCGAACTGCCGGTCTCGGGGAAACCGCCAGCTGAGAACGGGATCGCACGGATGGTGACGTTGTCGCGGTCCGACTCCTTCAGTAGGTATGCAAGCTGGCCGCGAGCAACCTTGGAGCCGCCGAACACCATCCGGAGTGCGGTCTCGTGGATCAAGAATGTGCAAGTGGGTGGGTCCGCTCGGTCGAGTACGTCGCGTCGCTTCAGGCGGTGCGAAAGCAGGCGCCGTAGGTACGCGGCGTTTGGTGGCGGCACGGCCTCCGTGAATACGGCGCGTGCGTAGTCCTCGGTCTGGAGCAGGCCCGGGATATACATGATCTGCACTGCCCGGATTCCTGCCGCATGATGCTCCAGCTCCGCCAGGTCGAGCGCACCGCTGGAGAGGTCGCCGCGGTAGTCCTCCCACCATCCATTTATGCGCTCTGCTGCCATGCTTGCGAGTGCGTCGACGTACGCGGCGTCGGGGCACTCGTAGTGGCCGGCCCATGCGCGTACCCGCTCGGGGCTCACGCCGAATCGTCCCGACTCGGTGTTGCTGATGGTGGTGCGGTCCGCGCCGAGCAAGGCCGCTGCCTGAGCGATCGTCATGCCTGTGTGCTCTCGGATCTTGCGCAGCTCGACGCCCAATCGGCGCTGCCGCGCGGTGAGCGCCTTCCTTGGTGCCATCGGCCTCTCCTTTTGTCGCGACTCAGTGTGGCCCGTGTCCAAACCACAATCCACTTCGTTACCCACACTATCGAAGCGGGTACCACTAGTTATGGATTGACGGTACCGTAGTGATGAATCGCTCGGCACGTCAGTAAGACCGAAGTGCAGCCGCTTTGGCGCGCCTTGAGGCGCGCTGTCGCGGTCATCGCCACGCATGGCGGGCCACGCGCCAGTTCAGACCGCACCGCGTTGGGAGAACGACATGACCACCGTGACCGCCACCGCAACTCCCGTACCCCCGCCACCACAAGGCGGCGAGAACTACCGGCTCGCCCTGCCTAACACCGCGAGCGCGGCCAAGGTCGCGCGTGACTTCGTCACGTCGCTGCTGGGGGTGAACCGGCACCGCGCACTCGTTGATGACGCGCGCCTCTGTGTGACCGAGGTGGTCACCAACGCGCACCGCCACACGCATACGCCTCTGATCCGCGTACAGGTGACGGTCGATCACCAGCAGGCCACGGTCTCCGTGGCGGACGACAGGCCCTGGTCCTTCCCTCTACCGACCGAGCCCGCCGCGCTGTGCGTGGAACGCACGCAGGAAGGCGGGCGCGGGCTGATGCTCGTGGACAGCCTTGCCTGTGCGTGGGGATTCACGATCTATGGGGGGCGTTCGCCCAGGTTGAAGGCGGTCTGGTTCACGCTGGCCGAGGCCAGGAACGAGGTGGCCGGGTGATGGAACCCGTAACGGATCCGGCGTTGTGGGGTGTTGTGTCGATCGCGATGAGTGCGGTCGTGTTGGGGGTGTGGGTGTTGTGTGCGGTGATGCCTGCGGTGGACAGTGCCGCTGTTCCGCTGGTGCCGGTGGATGCGGAGGAGGGGTACACGTACACCTGTTACTGCTGCCCCGACCCGGTGCGGGTCACGATTCGTGCGCCGCAGGCGCATTTGGTGGGGCGTGTTCCTGGTGGTCGGCGGCCGGTCAGGACCGAGGGGTAGTCGGGGTGGGCCGGGATCCATCATGGCGGGTGGG
Source organism: Streptomyces sp. L-9-10 (assembly GCF_004151105.1). Taxonomy (GTDB): domain Bacteria; phylum Actinomycetota; class Actinomycetes; order Streptomycetales; family Streptomycetaceae; genus Streptomyces. The sequence goes on along the minus strand of NZ_PHRF01000168.1, from coordinate 33,507 downwards.
GGCCGCCCCTGATGTTTGAGTTTCGCGGTTGCGGGCCGGGCGTCAAGGGCGCTCCTGCGTCGCGTCGGCTGCGCCGATTCCGCTGCGCTCCACCCTGGACTCCCAACCCTCCACCGCAAGTGCAGCTTTGAGGGGGGCCGGCCCCGGGGGGAGGGGTCCCCGGAGGGGATCCGTGGATGGTGGCCGGTCCGTTGCCGACCGCTGCTCGGTGGGTGGTCTGCGCGGCAGTGGTGTGGGGCGGCCCGGCACCGGCTCGGCGACTTACCCCCGTGGATGGCCGGGATTCATGCCCCGCTGGTGAGGGTCCGTTGTTGGGTGCGCCTGTGGCCCGAGGTGAACGGGAGGCGCAGCGTGACCCTTATGTTCTTGTTTGGCCGGGCTTTTGGGGGGTCTCTGGCCGGTCATGTGTCCTGTGGCCAGTTGTGCGGGCTTCTTGGTGTGGTCCGGCTCACCGTACGGCGCGGGCGGCGCGGTTCCAGGCGGCGTCGCGCAGCAGGCGCAGGCCGTTGAGGCCGACGATGACGGTGGAGCCCTCGTGGCCGAGAACGCCGAGGGGCAGTGGCAGATGGCCCGCCAGGTCCCAGATGACCAGGCCCGAGATGAACACTGCGGCGATGACGAGATTCTGCACCACCAGGCGGCGGGCGGCGCGGGACAGGCTCAGGACGGTGGGGATGGTGGCGAGTTCGTCGCGGACGATGACCGCGTCGGCGGTTTCCAGGGCGAGGTCGGAGCCCGCGCGGCCCATGGCGACGCCGGTGTGGGCGGCGGCCAGGGCGGGGGCGTCGTTGACGCCGTCGCCGATGACCAGCACCTTGCGCCCTTGGGTCTCCAGGTGCCGTACGGCTTCGACCTTGTCCTGGGGCAGCAGACCGGCGTGGACGTCGTCGCCGGTGATGCCGACCTCGGCGGCCAGGCGTGCGGCGGCGCGTGGGTTGTCGCCGGTCACCAGCATCGGCGTGCTGCCGGTCAGTGTGGTCAGGGCCGCAACGGTCGCGGAGGCGTCGGGACGGAGCCGGTCGGCGATGCCGAGCACCCCGACCGGGGCGCCGTCGCGCAGAACCAGGACCGCGGTGCGTCCGCCGTTCTCCAACTCGGCGGCGTGGGCCGAGACGGTGTCCTCGTTGCCGTTGAGGATGCGGGCGGGGGCGCCGACCGCGATGGTGTGGCCGTCGACGGTGGCGGTGACGCCGATGCCGGGAGTGGAGATGAAGTCCCGCATGTCCGCGATGGCCAGGCCGCGGGTGCGGGCGGCGTCGACGACCGCGCGGGCCAAGGGGTGTTCGCTGGGATGCTCGGCGGTGGCCGCCAGCGCCAGCAGGGTGTCCTCGTCAAGGCCGGAACCGTCCAAGGGGCGGATGTCGGTGACGCGGGGCGTGCCCTCGGTGAGGGTGCCGGTCTTGTCGAGTGCGACCGCGTCGACCTGTCCCAGTCGTTCCATGACGACGGCGGACTTCACCAGCACGCCATGACGTCCGGCGTTGGCGATGGCCGAGAGCAGCGGCGGCATCGTCGCCAGGACCACGGCGCACGGCGAGGCGACGATCATGAAGGTCATCGCGCGCAGCAGCGAGCCGGTGAGTTCGGCGCCGAACGCGAGGGGGACGAGGAATACGGCCAGGGTCGCGAAGACCATGCCGAGGCTGTACCGCTGCTCGACCTTCTCGATGAACAGCTGGGTGGGCGCCTTGGTGCCGGAGGCTTCCTCGACCATGGCCACGATCCGGGCGATCACCGAGTCCGAGGCGTCCCGCTCGACCTTGACCCGCAGGGCGCCGGTGCCGTTCAGGGTGCCGGCGAAGACCTCGTCACCGGTCTCCTTGGGTACCGGCAGCGGCTCGCCGGTAATGGTGGCCTGGTCGACCTCGCCGGCCCCGTCCACGACGCGGCCGTCCGCGCCGACCCGTTCACCGGGCCGGACGAGGATGGTGTCGCCGACCACCAGATCGGCGGTGGCGACGCTCTCCTCGCTTCCGTCATCGGCCAGCCGGGTGGCCGTGGTGGGGGCGAGGTCGAGCAGACCGCGCACCGCGTCCTGTGTCCGCGCGGTGGCCAATGCCTCCAGCGCGCCGGAGGTCGCGAAGATGACGATCAGCAGGGCGCCGTCCATCACCTGCCCGATCGAGGCCGCACCGATCGCGGCCACGATCATCAGCAGGTCGACGTCCAGGGTCTTCTCCCGCAGCGCCGTCAGCCCGGCCCAGGCCGGCTCCCAGCCGCCCGTGATGTAGGCGGCGGCGTAGAGGGGGCCCCACGCCCAGGCGGGAGCACCGGTCAGCTGGAGCGGCAGCGCGATCAGAAACAGCGCCAGCGCTGAGGCGGCCCAGCGCGCCTCGGCCAGGGCGAACACCTGGGTGCGCCGCTTCGGAGCCGTACGCGAGGCGGCCGGAACTGCCTCTTCGGGGCGCTGGATCAGGTCAGAAGGCATGACGAAACGACCCTTCACGGGCATGGGGGGCGCGACACATCCACCATACCGGAATATCTGAACAGGTCTTCAGGTATGGCCGGTAGGATGGGCGACATGGGTCACGGAACCGACGACAAGGCCACCCCCCGCGAACGGCTGGACGCGGCGGGAGCCACCGATGTCGCCGCCACCCTCCAGGCCCTGGCCACCCCCTCGCGGCTGTACATCCTGGCCCGCCTCCAGGAAGGCCCCTGCGCGGTCGGCGACCTCGCCGAAGCCGTCGGCATGGAGGCATCCGCCTGCTCCCACCAGCTCCGTCTGCTGCGCAACCTCGGACTCGTCACCGGAGAACGCCGGGGCCGGTCCATCGTCTACGCCCTCTACGACAGCCATGTCGCCGAACTCCTGGAACAGGCCCTCTTCCACGTCGAGCACCTGCGCCTCGGCCTGCGCGACGCCCCCACCACTGAAGGGGCACCGGCCACGGTCCGGCGGTAGACGGTCGCATGTGTCCTGAGGCCGCCCAACCGGGCTCCATGGCACACCACGGCCTCCAGCTAGCCCACTTGCCGCCCCCTGGGCCACACCCACCCCACCACCCACACACCGTCATCAGCGGGGCATGAATCCTGGCCCTCCACGGGGGTAAGTCGCCGAGCCGGTGTCGGGCCGCCCCACTCCACTGCCGCGCAGCCCCGCAGGGCCCACCGAGCGGCAGTCGGCAACGGACCGGCCACCGTCCACGGATCCCCTCCGGGGACCCCTCCCCCCGGGGCCGGCCCCCCTCGAAGCTGCACTTGCGGTGGAGGGGTGGGTGTCCAGGGTGGAGCGCAGCGGAATCGGCGTAGCCGACGCGACGCAGGAGCGCCCTTGACGCCCGGCCCGCAACCGCGAAACTCAAAGATCAGGGGCGGCCCCCACCCGACACCACACCCTCCGGGCGAGCCCGACTACCCCTCGGCACGAACCTCGGCCAAGCGGCCGTCGTTGAGGGCGTTGCGGATCTCGTCGGTGATCTCCTCGGGCTTGAGGTTGATCGCGTCGAGGCCCTCGGCGGTGAGCGGTACTTCTTCGAGTAGGTACTCGCCGCGGTCGTCCCGGCTGAACTCGGGCCCGCTGCGCTGGTTGAAGTTCCATTGCTTGATGCGTGCGAGGTAGAAGAACTGTTGCTCGTCGTCGGACTCCAGGATGCGCAGGAGACCGGTGATCTCGGCGTGGCCCGCGATCTCCTCCCGTACCTCACGGTGAAGTGCGGACTCCAGGCTCTCGTCATCGGCCTCGACTCCGCCGCCGGGCAGGACCCAGTACTCCGGGAGGCCGGGGCGGATCCGTTTGATCGCGAGCATCGTGTTCGTCGGGGTGATCAGTACGGCACGGACGCGCTGCCTCATCGGTCAGCCTTTCGAGAGTTCGCGAGTGGGTTGGTCAGGTGGGGAGCCAGCCGCCGTCGACATGCAGGGACTGGCCGGTGATGAAGGACGCGGCAGGGGTCGCGAGGAACGCGATGGCGGCGGCGATGTCGGCGGGGCGGCCCCGCCTGGGGACGCACTGGCGACGGACCTGCTCTGCGGGGGCAGTGCGGTGGCCGGCGGGGAGGCTGTTCTCGGCGTCGACCTGGATGGCTCCGGGCAGGACCGCGTTGACGCAGACGCCGTGCGGGCCGAGTTCGCGGGCCAGAGAGCGGGTGAGGCCCTGGAGCCCGGCCTTGGCGGCGCCGTAGGCGGTCAGGCCCGTACGGCCGACGAGGGCGTTGACGCTGCCCATGGTGATGATCCGACCCCAGCGCCGCTCGGCCATGGAAGGGGTGATCGCCCGGCACATGCGGTAGTGGGCGGTGAGATTCACGTCCAGAGCGTAGGCCCACGCGGCCTCGTCGGTGTCCGGCCAGGCGACGCGGGGGTAGGAGCCGGCATTGTTGACCAGGATGTCGACGGGGCCGAGCCGGTCGCGAACGTGATCGCACAGCGCGATCACCTCGTCGGGGTCGGTCAGGTCGCCGTGGACGGCGATCCCGTCACCTTGCAGCGACTGCAGGATGGTGTCGGCATCACGGGGCTGGGCGAGGTGGGACACGGCTACGGCCGCGCCGGCCGCCGCGAGGGCGCGGGCGATCTCTGCGCCGATACCGGTGGCCGCGCCGGTGACCAGGGCGGTCCGCCCGTGAAGAGGCTGCGTGCGCAGGGTGGGTTCAGGGCCAGTGGGAGACATGGTGGCCACTCCGTGCTTCGGCTTGGCGGGAACGGGACGGGGGTGGGGTTGAACAGGCTGGTGAGTTCGGTGGCGGGGTCGTGGCACTCGGCCGCCTTGATCAGAACCAGGAGGAGATCCGGGGCGCTGAGGAGCGTGGGCGGGATGACGCCGAGGATGCGCAGCGTGAGAAAGGCCCGCGCCTCGTTGAGGAAGGCGGCTGGGGAGGCGGCGAGGTTCTGCAGGGCACGGGTGAGAGCGGCGTGGCGGCCGGGTTCGACGGCCCAGGTGTAGCGGAGGGTGATGTGCCGCTCGGTCTCGTCCAGGGCGCAGTGCTCGACGCGTGGGGCGGTGCGGGGGGTCAGGGCCAGACGGAGCGTGCGCTGGTAGGTGTCGGGCTGGTAGCGGGGGACGAGCCAGCCGCCCAGGGCCATGAGGTACCAGAGGAAGATGGCGTTCTCACCGGGGAGGGTGTTGCGACCGGCGTGTTCGAAGTCGAGCCAGCACAGAGGGTCGGCGATGTTCGGTTCAGTCGGGTCGCCCTGGGTGATGGCGGTGGCCCACCGACCACCCGGGTTCAGCGTGCGCCGGGCCCCGGCGATGATGGCCGGCAGGTCCACGGCGAGGGGGCGCTCGTTGACGGTGAAGGTGTAGTGGCGCAGTTCGCCGAGGGTGAGCACCGTGTGCGTTCCGGGCAGGGCCAGGGGAAGGTCCTGGTGGAGGTACCAGGCGTCGAGTCGTCCGCCACGCCGGATCCGGTCGGCGTACAGACCGGGCCGACACTGCGAGAGCGGGGCTGTCGCACCGGTGGTAGAGGCAGCCGTGTGCAGGCTTCGGCAGATCTCGTCGACGAGGGTGAGCAGGCGGGGCAGCGCGGCCGTGTCGCGGTCGGCCAGGGCGATGAGGTCGCCAAGGAGAAGCCGGCAGCGGCCGTTGTCGAAGACGTCCTCGAATGTGACCACATGGGCCTGTGCCGTGGTGCGGCGGCCCAGGAAGGCGGGCGCGGGCAGCAGTTCCCGGATGTGGTGCCAACCGCGGACCTCGGCCTCGGCCCCTTCAGCGGTGGTGTGTTTGTCGAACACCGGCCGGCGCGGGTCGGCCGGGTTCACCGGGTCCCGTCCGTCGTCGCGAGCCACTGGTCCAGGACAGTACGGGCCAGACTCTCGGCCTGATCGCGGTCGGTGCGCGCTTGGTGCGGCAGGCTGTCGAGGCGCGGGTGGATATCGGTCAGGAGCATGGTCAGGGCGTCGTCGTCGGCGGGGCACTCAACGCCCGCGAACCGGAGCTGGATCTTGGCCAGCAGCGCGGTGACCTTGTACAGGGCCCGCAGGTCGACGGCGGTGCGAAGGAGCTGGCGGCGGAGCTCGGTGGCGGCCCGGATGCCGTCGTGGACGCTGGCGTCGACGTCGTCGGCGGCCGTGGGGGCGGGGAGCATCAGGCCGGGGCGGCACCACAGGGCGGGCAGGGAGCCGGTGCCGAGCAGGGCCAGGACGTGCAGTACGCGCGAGGAGACGGCGCCGGTGGCGCACTCGCCCGGGGTGACCACTGTCAAGCCCAGCTTGACTCCGTCGAGTTGGCCGTCGAGGTCGGCGAGGATCCTCGCCATGCCGGGCAGGGCCTCGGAGGTAGAGATGATGAAGACGTCGAGGTCGCTCCAGCCGTGCTGGTACGTGCCGCGAGCGCCGCTGCCGGTGACGGCTAGCAGGTCGATCAGCGGCTGCCGGCCGGCCGTCCGGTCCAGGACGGCGGACAGGTAGGCCTCCAAGTGGACCGGGAGGCCGAGCGTGTTCAACGGGACGGTCTCCGGCTGGTGGGAGGGCCAGCGTGCGGACAGGGCGATCCGGTCCAGGGCCCGCTCCAGCTGAAGGCGGCTGCCACGGTTGTCGATGACCGCATCAGCGGCTGCGGCGATCTTCTCCGCGCCCCGGCTGAGCTTGGTCCTGTCGCGGTGGGCGACATCGGCCGCACCCGGGACGCTGCGCGCGGCCCGCACGGTGAATGGTGTTTTGAGGTAGGGCGACGGTCAGCTGCTCCCCGAGCATCCGCGCGAGCTCGCGGGTGGAACCGGTGCTGTGCAGCGACTCGATGCTGACCCGGTCCAGGAAATGGTGGGCGGCGCAGTACCGGTCGAGCGCGTCCACGATCAGCTCGGCCTGCACAACCTCGCCGAGCGCGTACGGGTCCGCGATTCGGCAGCGGCGGGCGCTGTCCTCGATGAGGTAGCCGATCTTGAGGCGGGCGTACCCGTGTCGGGTGCGCAGGTACTCGCCGGCCGTGCTCTTCCCACTCTCGGACAGACCGCCGAGCGCTACGACGCGCACGCCCGGCAGCGCCCGCGCGGGAATGCCCGGTGCGAGCGGGTGCAGGCGGCGGCGCATGTCGTCCTGGACGGCGATGCTGGGCCTTCCTCCGACGGTGATCGTCTGCGCGAACCGGCCGTCGGCGACGAGCCGGGCGACCTGGTCGTGGAGGTGGCGCTGATAGGCGGCGTAGGTCTGCGTGATGCTCACCTCGTGGGACAGGGCCCGCCGCGTTCCCTCGGCCGGGTCCTGGCAGTGCATCAGGACCACCGAGTGCTCGGCGGCCTCCGCCGCCGCGAGGCCCTCGGCGTACGGGGCGAGCAGCGTGCGGGCCCGGTCGGCGGCGGCCGGCGACGTCAGTTCCTCGCGGACCGCCACCGTGGCGGCCACGGACGCCTCCAGCATCGGAATGCCCCGGTCGAGCAAGCGCACCGGCGCAGACGCGACGCCGCGCGAGCGCTCCAGGTAGGAGCAGGCCAGCACATCGGCGACCTCCTCCACAGGGCCGGTCTCGAACCACCAGCTCCCCATCCCGGCGGACTTGATCCGCTCCCAGCGCGGGTCGTGGGCCTCCAGCGGGCCGCCGCCGCACGCGGCCGGGCCCATCCGGCGGGCCAGGAGCGCGATCTGCTTGGTCTTCCCGGTGTTGTCGGGACCGCTGAGCGCGATCGACACGGGCTGCTCTAACCGGGCGGGCACGATGGTCATGGCGACCTCCTCCGACGAAGCTCCAGGGGCCTGTCGGCGGGACAACGAGCCGGCCCGCCGGGGCAGCCTCCACCACACCGCGCCACGTCCCGGTTCCGAAGCCACGGCCCGGCGCGCGCACGGCGTGTGCGCGCCGCGCATACGACATCGACGCACTGTGACGGTTCGGCTACCGTTGGTGGGCTGGTGTTCAGCGGCAATCGGGGGCGGTCATGCGTGTACAGGTACCGGACTGGAACTCCCCCCGGGCCCGCGCTCTCATCGCCGCGGGCGACACCGGAGGACTCATCCGCTGGGCCCGGCACGAGCGTGGGTGGCGGCAGATCGACCTCGGCAGGGCCACCGGCTACTCCGCCTCCGCCGTCAGTCGGCTTGAGACAGCGGAACGCCCGGCGACGGACCTCGACATGCTCAAGTCCTTCGCCGGTGCGCTTGTCATCCCTCCGGGGGTCCTTGCCGCGGTTCTCGGCGTAACGCCGCCTCAGGCCACTACAGTTGCCACCGCCGGATGGCAGGACGAGCCGGGGGAGGATCCGATGAAGCGCCGGGCCCTGTTGACCGTCGGCCTCGCCGCGCCGCTCTACGTGCTGAACAACCTCGACGAGTCCCTCGCCCTGTTGCCCGAGCCCGCCTCCGCACCGACGCCGTCCGGCCTGTTGGCCGACTTTCGCACAGCGCAGGCCCTGTTCAATTCGGGAGCGCACGCCAAGCTCGTCGAGACGTTGCCCAACCTGCTCGCCATCGCCGAGGCATGTGCTGCCTCCCGCGAGGCCGCCGACTACGCGCGGCTCGCGGCCTGCTATGACTTGGCAACCGAAGCGCTGTCGAAGATCGGCCGACACTCGGCGAGCCGGATCACCGCTGACAGGTCCACCACCTACTCCCGCCTGTCCGGCTCCCCACTCGCCGCAGCCGCCTCGGCCCGAGCGTTCAGCATCGTGCTCCGGCACCAAGGGCGCGCCGACACGGCCCAGCGGGTCACCCTCCACGCAGCGTCCCAGGTCGAAGCGACAGGTCTGACGACTCCCGCCCAGGCCGCGGCCTTCGCCCAGATGCTCTGCACGGTCTCCTACGCCGCGGCTGAGGCCGGAGACCGTGTCCGTGCTCTGGAGATGATCGGCGAGGCCGAACGCGCCGCGGCCCTCCTCCCCGAACCAGCCGTCGGTCCGCAGTCCTTCACCGTCACCCCCGCGTCCGTCAGCCTCTACAAGGTCGGCGTGCTGAGGTCCCTCGGCGACGCCGGAGCCGCCGTCCACGCCGGCCGGAACCTGCGCGCCGCCCAGTTCCGCACCGCGGAGCGTCGCGGCCGCCTCCATACCGACATGGCGCGTGCGTACTGGCAGTGGGGGAAGCCCGAGCAGACAGCGCACGCACTGCTCGCCGCGCATCGCGCGGCCCCCTCCGAGGTCCACGATCGCCCGAGCATCCGCGCCATCGTCACCGATCTCACCCGGCGCCACCCCCGTACCAGCGGCATCCGCGAACTGGCCGCCGCCGTCGGCGTACGGTCCGCACGAAGGTGACGGAAGTCGTCGCTGACCATGGGCGGTGACTGTACCGGGGCCCTTTCGGGTTCCGGCGTATCCGCCGGCTGCGCCTCACGGCGGCGCCCACCTCAGCGCGATGCGCGGGCCAGCAGTCCCGAGGCCATCACTTCCAGTTGCCCGCGGAGCGTCGCCGTGAAGTCCATGCGCATGGCCGCCAGCGCGGGGTCGGCCTCGTACGCGGCCAGCATCGCGGCAGAGGGCTGTGCGTGGGTCCAGATCGCGCCGGTCAGCAAGAAGGCGGCGGCGGCGTACCGCATCGCGTCGTTTTCATCCAGCTCGGGTACGTATGCGTGGATCAGCCGGACCATGACGGCGACGCCGGCCAGGGTGGCGTGCTTGTACTCCGCGGCGATCCGCGGGGAGATGTTCCGTTCCAGCACCGCGGCCTGCGCGCCGACCAGATCGCAGAGCACCGGACGGGCCGCGAGTGTCTCCGCGAACGCGCCGGCGAGCTGGTCGCCGCGTTCGTACGGTCCGTCCGACGCGTCGATCGCCGTGGCGAGGGTGTCGTCCAGCAGGTCCAGCCACTCGCGCAGCGCGGTGTCCAGCAGTTCGAGCAGGACGGCCTCGCGAGACTCGAAGTAGCGCAGCACGTTCGACTTCGCCAGACCGACGCGTCGGCTCAGTTCGTTGAGGCTCACCTGTGCCACGGGCATCTCGGTCAGCATCGCCGCCGCGGTGTCCAGGATCGCCTGCCGGCGTACGGCGCGCTGCTCCTCGCTGCGGGCGCGCTGGAAGGGCGTTGTCATGGCCCCAGACTACAGACCCCTGGTCTGTTGTTAGCAGACCGTCGGTCTGCTAACGTCGGGGCAGTCGAGACAACAGACCGCCGGTCTACTAGAAGGAGTCGCCATGTACGTCGTCCCCGACCAGAGCGGGAAGCTCGCCGTCGTCACCGGCGCCAACAGCGGGACCGGCAAGGAGGCGGCCCGGCGGCTCGCCGGCGCGGGAGCGCGCGTCGTGATGGCCGTCCGTACGGTCGCCAAGGGCGAGCGGGCCCGCGCCGAGATCCTGGCCCAGCACCCGGAGGCCCGACTTGAGGTGCGCAGGATCGATCTGGCCGATCTGGCCTCCGTCCAGGAGTTCGCCGACGGGCTCATCGCCGACGGCACCCCACTCGATCTGCTGGTCAACAACGCCGGGGTGATGGCCCCGCCGTCCAGGCACACCACGGCCGACGGCTTCGAGCTCCAGATGGGCAGCAACTACCTCGGCCCCTTCGCGCTGACCGTCCGGCTGCTTCCGCTGCTGCTCTCCGCCGCCGCGCCGCGGGTGACCACGATGAGCAGCGGTGTGGCCAACTACGGCCGTATCCACTTCGAGGATCTTCAGTGGGAGCGCCGCCGCTACAGCCCCAACCTCTCCTACGCGCAGTCCAAGCTCGCCAACCTGATGATGACCCGGCACCTCGCGGCCCTCGCCGCCGAGCGCGGCTGGCGGCTGCTGAGCACCGGCGCGCACCCCGGCTACACGCGCACGAACCTCCAGACGACGGGGCCGAGTCTCGGCACCGGCAAGCCGTCGCGCGGGGTCTCCGTACTCACGTCCCTCAACTTCCTGCCCTCGCAGGACGTCCAGCAGGGCACGGAACCCCTGCTGTACGCGGCGGCCGATCCCGCGGCCGTCGCGGGTGGTTACTACGGTCCGAGCCGACGGTTCGAGCTGGTCGGCCCCACCGCCACGGCCCGCACGACCCGCCGGGCCCTCGACCCGGCCGTCAACGCCCGTCTGTGGGCGGAGTCCGAGCGCCTCACGGGAGTCACGCTTCCCGCCCCCGCCGCCTGACGGGAGCGCTGCGGCCGGCGGCCGCGCTCAGGTGCGACGGGCCCGCCAGAGCCATACCGCCGTGCCGGCCATCAGGGCGAGGCTTCCCAGATTGCCCAGGAGGGCCGGGACTTCGCCCGCCGCCGAGCCGGTGGTCAGGTTCCAGGTCGTGAAGGCGGTGGTCGGCACGATGACGGTGAGCAGCACGCCGGTGGTCTTCTGGACGGCGGTCCAGTGCACCGAGGTGCAGAGAAGTACCGCGCCGGTGACGCGGAACAGGAAGCCGAACACCGAGCCCGCGTCGAACGCCGCGTCGGGGCCGATGGAGAAGATCATCGTGAAGGGCAGCGAGAGGGTGAGCATCAGGAGCGGGACCAGGGGATGCACCTTGCCGCGCCGGGCGGGTGCGTCCACGTCGCTCCGGGCCGGGGTGCCGGTGGTCCCGTACCCCGCCTCGGCCAGTGCCGTCGCCGCGATCGTACGGGGGTCCCCCAGCTCCGCCAGGATCTCGCCGGTCGCGGCGTCGGGGCGTTCCGCGCGCGTCACCTCGATGTGTTCGGCGAGGTCGGCGAGGAGTTCCTGGCGACGGTCGGCGGGGAGTGCGGAGGCCTCGCGTTCGACGGCGGAGAGGTAGTCGCGTACGGGGTCGGCAGAGGTCTTCATGCGAGGTCTCCGGTGGAGGGGCGGGGGGTGGTCAGGAAGGCGTCGACGGCGTTGCGGAAGCCGGGCCAGACGCGGGTGAACTCGTTGAGCGCGGCCCGGCCGCTGTCGGTGAGCGCGTAGTAGCGACGGGGTGGTCCGGAGGTGGACTCCTGCCAGGTGGTGGTGACCAGGTCGTCGCGGCGGAGCCGGGAGAGCAGCGGGTAGACCGTGCCCTGGCTGGTGGCCAGGGCGCCGGAGTCCTCCAGGGCGTGGAGGAGTTCCACGCCGTAGCGGGGGCGGTCCCGCATTAAGGCGAGTACGCAGTACTCCAGGACACCCTTGCGCAGTTGAGCGGCTGCCCGCGCCTGCTTGGTCGAATCACCTGGTTCCATGCGATGCAAGATACCTGGCGGGGCAAGTGGACAGGAAGGGGGGTCCCTTCCGCGCACCGTGAGCGGGCGAGGGGACGGGAACGACGAATACCCGCATCCCCCCGAGCGGGGTGCGGGTGTTCGCCGTACGACGAGTGGACCTACGGGTGGATCAGAGGACGCGGACCGCGCCGCTCGGCGGGTCCCAGTCCATGGACTTCTTCACCACACCGGAGCTGGGGTTCTGCGCGCCGATGAACTCACCGCCGCCGGCGTAGATCGCCGTGTGGTAAGCGCTGCCCGCGCCGCCCCAGTAGAGGATGTCGCCCGGCTGGAGGTTGCTCAGGGAGACCTGGGTGCCGGCCGTCGACTGGTCCTGCGAGACGCGCGGGAGGTCGACGCCGATCTGGCGGTAGGCGGCCTGGACGAGAGCGGAGCAGTCCCAGGCGTTCGGGCCCGTCGAGCCCATGATGTAGGCGTCGCCGATCTGGGACTGGGCGAACGCGAGGACGGCCGCCGCGGAGCCCGTCGCCTGCGAGGAGACGTTCGAGGCGGAGGCGGTCGAGCCGGAGGAGGAGCCCGAGCCGGAGTTCGAGGACGAAGGCGCCGACAGTGTCGTGCGCTCCGCGGTGCGGGACGCGCGCTCGGCGGCGGCGGCCTTGGCGCGGGCCTCGGCGGCCTTCTTCTTCGCCTCGGCCTTGCGGTCCGCCTCGGCCTTGGCCTTCTTGGCGGTCCGCTCGGCGGTGGACGCGGCGGCGTCCTGCTGGGCACGCAGGTCCAGGGAGTTCGCGACGCGCTGCGTGGCCTCGGCGGACCGCGTGAAGTCGCCGACGAGTCCGGAGGTGAGCGTGGGCATTTCGATGGTCTGGGTGGTCACCGGCTCGGCGTTCGCCGGTCCGGCGGCACCGGCGACCGCGATGGTGCTGAGGACGCCACCGGCAACTCCACTACGGAGGACGACTTTCGACGCGCTGCGGCGGGGCTTCCGGTGGCTGGGTATGTGAGCGGTGTGGGACATGAGAACTACGGCTATCAGGTGGAACCTGGTTCCCGTCAAGCAAGGTGTGTTGCGCCACAGTTACGTTCGGAATCTGTGAATCCGCTTAGCCTCGGGTCTTATTGACGCCGTAACGGGCAAACCGGGCATGGGTGATCATGGCTGTGATCACGGTCTTTCTGATAAACGTCCGAATTGCCCGCCGCTTACCACCCCTTCACACTCATGGCCAAGCCCTCTTGTCTTGACGGTTGAGTGAGGTGGTACAGGTCACAGAGTGCCCATGGTCCGGCGGTCGGAACGATCACGGAGCCCGCTCGGGGTCATCTCGGCGTGATCTCGGCGTGATCTTGGGGGTCTTCGAAGGTGCTCGCACGTATCTCTGTGGACGCTCGCGAAGCTGTCCCGGTTGCTCGTGAATGCGTGCACGTGTCCACGTCGGTCCGCACTTCCCCCTCGTGCGGGTGACCGCCGAGCCCTTATCACTGTATACTGTTTCATTGCAAATTTGCTTGTACGGTGCATCCCTTGGTAGGGCGATGCGCCCCCGACCAGCGGAAACAAGATCGGATGTCACATCTGGTGACCGCTCGGCCGCTTCACGTATGAAGATCACCGCTCATCCGACTTCATGATCCTTCGTCGGGTGGTGGAGATCACAAAGCCGTTGCTGTACCCCGTGTCGCAGATCACAGACCACCGGGCATAAGATGCGGGGCAGTCGGGCTTGTGAACTGCCTCACATGTACGCGATCTTCAGGGGTCGTGGTGGGGCGGTGAGGCGAACCGCCCGGTGCGATCCAACGGTCAAGGACGACTGGAAGGAGCTGAGGGGCGTGAATTCCTACGCACCCATCCTCGTGCTCGGCGCCCTCGGGGCTGGGTTTGCGATCTTCTCCGTGGTCATGGCCACGCTTATCGGGCCAAAGCGCTACAACCGGGCCAAAATTGAAGCGTACGAGTGTGGCATCGAACCCACGCCGACGCCGGCCGGAGGCGGCCGTTTTCCCATCAAGTACTACCTGACGGCGATGCTCTTCATCATCTTCGATATCGAGGTCGTCTTCCTTTACCCCTGGGCCGTCACCTTCGACGCACTGGGGATTTTCGGGCTCGTGGAGATGCTGCTCTTCGTGCTCACCGTCTTCGTCGCCTACGCGTATGTATGGCGGCGCGGCGGTCTGGAATGGGACTAAAGGGGCTGAGGGGCCACCAATGGGACTCGAAGAGAAGCTGCCGAGCGGTTTTCTGCTGACCACCGTCGAACAGGCCTCGGGCTGGGTGCGGAAGTCTTCCGTCTTCCCCGCGACCTTCGGCCTCGCGTGCTGCGCCATCGAGATGATGACGACCGGTGCCGGGCGGTACGACCTGGCGCGGTTCGGCATGGAGGTCTTCCGCGGTTCGCCGCGGCAGGCCGATCTGATGATCGTGGCCGGGCGGGTGAGCCAGAAGATGGCGCCGGTTCTGCGGCAGGTCTATGACCAGATGCCCAACCCCAAGTGGGTGATCTCCATGGGGGTTTGTGCATCATCGGGCGGAATGTTCAATAACTACGCGATTGTCCAGGGTGTGGATCACATTGTCCCTGTCGACATCTATTTGCCCGGCTGCCCACCACGGCCCGAGATGCTGATGGACGCCATTCTCAAGCTCCACCAGAAGATCCAGAGCTCCAAGCTCGGGGTCAACGCGGAGGAAGCGGCCCGCGAGGCGGAGGAGGCGGCCCTCAAGGCGCTCCCGACGATCGAGATGAAGGGGTTGCTGCGGTGACCGGCGACCAGGGATCCGGAGAGCGGCCCTCCGGAAACAACGTTCCGTCCGCGCGCGAGGACACCGGCGAGCCCATCCGCGTACAGAAGGGCATGTTCGGCGCCAACAACGGCGGCGACACCTCCGGATACGGCGGGCTCGTCAGGACCGTGCTGCTGCCGGGCCCCTCCGCCCGGCCGTACGGCGGCCCCGGCGGGTCCTTCGACGAGATCGCCGACGAGCTGGAAGGCGCGCTGGAGGAGCAGGGACTCGTCCCGGAGAACGCCATCGAGAAGACGGTCGTCGACCGCGGCGAACTCACCTTCCACGTCGCCCGCGAGCATCTCGTCCGGGTGGTGCGCACCCTGCGCGACGACCCGGCGCTGCGCTTCGAGCTCTGTACGGGGGTGTCGGGCGTCCACTACCCGGGCGACAAGGGCCGCGAGCTGCACGCCGTCTACCACCTGCGCTCGCTCACCCACAGCCGGCTGATCCGTGTCGAGGTCTCCGCGCCGGACGCCGACCCGCATGTGCCGTCCCTGGTCGAGATCTATCCGACCAACGACTGGCACGAGCGCGAGACGTACGACTTCTTCGGGCTGATCTTCGACGGCCACCCCGCCCTGACCCGGATCATGATGCCGGACGACTGGCAGGGCTTCCCGCAGCGCAAGGACTATCCGCTCGGCGGGATCGCCGTCGAGTACAAGGGCGCCCAGATCCCGGCTCCGGACCAGCGGAGGTCGTACTCCTGATGTCTGCTCCCCACGCACCCCACGCCACGCCCCGCGCGACCACCGAGGGCACCGTATATACGGTCACCGGCGGCGACTGGGACGAGGTCGTCCAGTCCGCCGCCAAGGCCGACGACGAGCGGATCGTCGTCAACATGGGTCCCCAGCACCCCTCCACCCACGGAGTGCTGCGACTGATCCTGGAGATCGAGGGCGAGACCGTCACCGAGGCCCGCTGCGGCATTGGCTATCTGCACACCGGTATCGAGAAGAACCTCGAATTCCGCAACTGGACGCAGGGCACCACCTTCGTCACGCGCATGGATTACCTGACGTCGTTCTTCAACGAGACGGCGTACTGCCTGGGCGTCGAGAAGCTGCTCGGCATCGAGGACGACGTCCCGGACCGGGCCACGCTCATCCGCGTCCTGCTGATGGAGCTGAACCGGCTCTCCTCGCACCTCGTCTGCATCGCCACCGGCGGTATGGAGCTGGGCGCGACGACGATCATGATCTACGGCTTCCGTGATCGTGAACTGATTCTCGATGCCTACGAGCTGATCACCGGCCTGCGGATGAACCACGCGTTCATTCGCCCCGGCGGCCTCGCCCAGGACCTGCCCCCGGGCGCCGTCGACCAGCTGCGCGAGCTGCTGAAGACGCTGCGGAAGAACCTGCCGGAGTACGACAAGCTCGCCACCGGCAACCCGATCTTCAAGGCCCGCATGGAGGACGTCGGCTATCTCGATCTGACCGGCTGCATGGCGCTGGGCGCCACAGGACCGATCCTGCGCTCCGCCGGGCTCCCGCACGACTTGCGCAGGAGCGACCCGTACTGCGGTTACGAGACCTTCGACTTCGAGGTCCCGACCGCCGACACCTGCGACGCGTACGGCCGCTTCCTCATCCGGCTGGAGGAGATGCGGCAGTCGCTGCGGATCGTCGAACAGTGCCTGGACCGGCTGGAGCCGGGCCCGGTGATGGTCGCCGACAAGAAGATCGCCTGGCCCGCGCAGCTCGCGCTCGGCCCCGACGGCCTGGGCAACTCGCTCGACCACATCAAGAACATCATGGGCACGTCCATGGAGGCTCTGATCCATCACTTCAAGCTGGTGACGGAGGGCTTCCGGGTCCCGCCGGGACAGGCGTACGCCGCCGTGGAGTCGCCCAAGGGCGAGCTGGGCGCGCATGTCGTCTCCGACGGCGGCACGCGCCCGTACCGGGTCCACTTCCGCGACCCGTCCTTCACCAATCTCCAGGCCATGGCGGCGATGTGCGAGGGCGGCCAGGTCGCCGACGTCATCGTCGCCGTCGCGTCCATCGACCCCGTGATGGGAGGCGTCGACCGGTGACCACCACACCGCCCAACGCGGGGGTGAGCCTGGGGATGCCACAGCTCCCCGCTCCCGACTACCCGGCCGATGTGCGCGCCAGGCTGGAAGCGGACGCCAAGGAGATCATCGGCCGCTACCCCGGCTCCCGGTCCGCGCTGCTTCCGCTGCTGCACCTCGTGCAGTCCGAGGAGGGGTTCGTCTCCCGCACGGGGATGGCCTTCTGCGCCGAGCTGCTCGACCTGACCACCGCCGAGGTCACGGCCGTCGCGACCTTCTACTCCATGTACCGCCGCAAGCAGGGCGGCGACTACCAGGTCGGCGTCTGCACCAACACGCTCTGCGCGGTGATGGGCGGCGACGCCATCTTCGACGCGCTGAAGGAGCACCTCGGCGTCGGCAACAACGAGACGACCGAGGACGGCAAGGTCACCCTCGAACACATCGAGTGCAACGCGGCCTGCGACTTCGCGCCCGTCGTGATGGTGAACTGGGAGTTCTTCGACAACCAGACGCCGGACAGCGCCAGGCGGCTCGTCGACGACCTGCGCGAGGGGCAGACCGTCCAGCCGACCCGCGGCGCGCCCCTGTGCACGTACAAGGAGACGGCGCGCATCCTCGCCGGCTTCCCCGACGAGCGCCCCGGCGCCGTCGAGGCCACCGGCGGCGCCGGGCCCGCGTCGCTGATCGGGCTGCGGCTGGCCAAGGGCGAGACACCCGAGCCGCGCGTGGTGCGCCCGCGCGACTCCGGCGCAACGAGTCCCTCCGGGACACCGGAGACATCGCCGCAGCAGACCTCGGCCTCCGACCCGGACCACCCGGCAGGACCCGCAGCCGAGGAGGGGGAGTGATGACGATGGCCGCCGCGCTCAACGAGAACGGGACCAGCCCCGAGAAGATCCTCGCGCCCGTGCTGTCCGCCTTCTGGGACCAGCCGGAGTCCTGGACGCTGGAGACCTACGAGCGGCACGAGGGATACGAGGGGCTGAAGAAGGCCCTCGCCATGCCGCCCGACGACGTCATCGCGTACGTCAAGGACTCGGGCCTGCGCGGCCGTGGCGGCGCGGGCTTCCCCACCGGGATGAAGTGGCAGTTCATCCCGCAGGGTGACGGCAAACCGCACTACCTCGTCGTCAACGCGGACGAGTCGGAGCCGGGCACCTGCAAGGACATCCCGCTCCTCTTCGCCAATCCGCACTCCCTCATCGAGGGGATCGTGATCGCCTGTTACGCGATCCGGTCGCAGCACGCGTTCATCTATCTGCGCGGCGAGGTCGTCCCCGTACTGCGCAGGGTGCAGGAAGCCGTGCGCGAGGCGTACGCGGCGGGGTACCTCGGCAAGAACATCCTGGGCAGCGGGCTCGATCTCGATGTCGTCGTGCACGCGGGCGCGGGCGCGTACATCTGCGGTGAGGAGACCGCGCTGCTCGACTCCCTGGAGGGCCGTCGCGGACAGCCCCGGCTGCGTCCTCCCTTCCCGGCGGTGGCGGGCCTCTACGCCTGCCCCACTGTGGTGAACAACGTCGAGTCCATCGCGTCCGTTCCCGCGATCCTCAACCGCGGCAAGGACTGGTTCAAGTCGATGGGAAGCGAGAAGTCCCCGGGCTTCACGCTCTACTCGCTCAGCGGGCACGTCACCAGCCCCGGCCAGTACGAGGCCCCGCTCGGCATCACGCTGCGCCAGCTGCTCGACATGAGCGGCGGCATGCGGGCGGGCCACCGGCTCAAGTTCTGGACGCCCGGCGGCTCCTCCACCCCGATGTTCACCGACGAGCACCTCGACGTCCCGCTGGACTACGAGGGCGTGGGCGCCGCCGGATCCATGCTCGGCACGAAGGCGCTCCAGTGCTTCGACGAGACCACCTGCGTCGTACGGGCCGTCACCCGCTGGACCGAGTTCTACGCCCACGAGTCCTGCGGCAAGTGCACGCCGTGCCGCGAAGGCACGTACTGGCTGGTGCAGTTGCTCCGCGACATCGAGGACGGCAAGGGACAGCTGTCCGACCTCGACAAGCTCAACGACATCGCCGACAACATCAACGGCAAGTCCTTCTGCGCGCTCGGCGACGGTGCCGCGTCCCCGATCTTCTCCTCGCTCCAATACTTCCGCGAGGAGTACGAGCAGCACATCACCGGCAAGGGCTGCCCCTTCGACCCCGCGAAGTCCACCGTCTGGGCAGACCGGAACCCGCACCTGGAGGTGAACGCATGACCGTGACGACGAGCGCTCCCTCCGGCGGCGGCGAGGCGGCGGTCCCGCCCGAGGATCTCGTCTCGCTGACCATCGACGGCATCGAGATCTCCGTCCCCAAGGGGACCCTGGTGATCCGCGCCGCCGAACTCCTCGGCATCGAGATCCCGCGCTTCTGCGACCATCCGCTCCTCGACCCGGCCGGCGCCTGCCGCCAGTGCATCGTCGAGGTGGAGGGCCAGCGCAAGCCGATGGCCTCCTGCACCATCACGTGCACCGACGGCATGGTCGTCAAGTCGCAGCTGACCTCCCCGGTCGCCGAGAAGGCCCAGCGCGGCGTGATGGAGCTGCTGCTCATCAACCACCCGCTGGACTGCCCGGTCTGCGACAAGGGCGGCGAATGCCCGCTCCAGAACCAGGCCATGCAGGTCGGCGACCCGGACACCCGCTTCGAGGGCAAGAAGCGGACGTTCCAGAAGCCCGTCCCGATCTCCACGCAGGTGCTGCTGGACCGCGAGCGGTGTGTGCTGTGTGCGCGCTGTACGCGGTTCTCCAACCAGATCGCGGGCGATCCGATGATCGAGCTGATCGAGCGGGGCGCGCTCCAGCAGGTCGGCACCGGCGAGGGCGACCCCTTCGAGTCGTACTTCTCCGGGAACACCATCCAGATCTGTCCGGTCGGGGCGCTGACCTCGGCCGCGTACCGCTTCCGCTCCCGCCCGTTCGACCTGGTGTCCTCGCCGAGCGTCTGCGAGCACTGCGCGGGCGGCTGCGCCACCCGGACCGACCACCGGCGCGGCAAGGTCATGCGGCGGCTGGCCGCCAACGACCCCGAGGTCAACGAGGAATGGCTGTGCGACAAGGGGCGGTTCGGCTTCCGCTACGCGCAGAAGCCCGACCGGCTCACCACCCCGCTCGTCCGCAACGAGGACGGTGTCCTCGAACCGGCGAGCTGGCCCGAGGCGCTGGAGGCCGCCGCCCGCGGTCTGGGCGCCGCGCGCGGCCGGACAGGGGTCCTGGCGGGCGGCCGGCTCACCGTCGAGGACGCCTACGCCTACGCCAAGTTCGCCCGGGTCGTCCTCGGCACCAACGACATCGACTTCCGCGCACGCGTGCACAGCACCGAGGAGGCCGACTTCCTGGCCGCCCATATCGCCGGCCACGGCCGTGACCTGGACGGTACGGGGCTCACGTACACCACGCTGGAGAAGGCTCCGGCCGTGCTCCTCGCGGGCTTCGAGTCCGAGGAGGAGGCGCCCGGCGTCTTCCTGCGGCTGCGCAAGGCGCACCGCAACCACGGCCAGCGCACCTTCTCGCTCGCCGCGTACGCCACCCGCGGTCTGGAGAAGGCCGGCGGCACGCTGCTGCCGGCCGCGCCCGGAACCGAGACCGAATGGCTGGACGCGCTGGCGGCCAACCCGGTCAGCGCCGGACTCGAAGGGGACGGCGAACGGGCCTCCCGGGCGCTGCGCGAGCCGGGCGCCGTGATCGTCGTCGGCGAGCGGCTCGCGGCCGTACCCGGCGGGCTCACCGCCGCCGCGCGGGCAGCCACCGCGACCGGCGCGAAGCTGGTGTGGATCCCCCGGCGGGCCGGCGAGCGCGGCGCGGTGGAGGCGGGCGCGCTCCCGTCGCTGCTGCCCGGCGGCCGTCCCGCCACCGACCCGCGGGCCCGTGAGGAGACCGCGGCGGTCTGGGGCGTACGCGAACTGCCGCACCGCTACGGCCGCGACACCGGCCAGATCATCGAGGCCGCCGCCACCGGCGAGCTGGCCGCCCTGGTCGTCGCGGGTGTGGAGGTCGCGGACCTGCCCGACCCGGCGGGCGCGCGGGCCGCGCTGGACGCCGTCGGCTTCCTCGTCTCGCTGGAGCTGCGGCCCAGCGAGGTCACCGAGCGGGCCGATGTGGTCTTCCCGGTGGCGGCCGTCGCGGAGAAGTCCGGCACGTTCCTCAACTGGGAAGGCAGGGCGCGGCTGTTCGAGGCCGCGCTGAAGCCGGAGCAGATGACCCGGCGGCTGGCCCCGGCCGACGCGCGGGTGCTGCACATGCTGGCCGACACGTTCGCCGCCGTCGCGGCCACCGAGGACGCCGGCGTATCCGGCGACTTCGGACTGCCGGACCTGAGGGCCGTACGCACCGAGCTGGACCGGCTCGGCCGCTGGGAGGGTCCGCGCGCCGACGAGCCGCTGGAACCGTCCCGTCCGGTGCCCAGGCCCGGCGACGGCGAGGCGGTCCTCGCGGGCCACCGGCTCCTGCTGGACCTCGGCCGTCTCCAGGAGGGCGACGACGCGCTGGCGGGCACCCGGCACGCGGCGGTCGCCCGGCTCTCCGCCGTGACGGCCGCCGAGACGGGCGTCAAGGACGGCGACGAGCTGTCCGTCACCGGCCCGCTGGGCACGGTCACGCTCCCGCTCCAGGTCACGCGGATGCCGGACCGGGTGGTCTGGCTGCCGCTCAACTCCACGGGCGGCGGGGTCCTCGCGGACACCGGCTCCCGCCCCGGCACGCTCGTCCGTATCGGCCCGGCCGAGGCAAGGGACGCGGCCACGGAAGCACCGGAGGTGCGCGCATGACCGCCCTCGCCCAGTTCGCGGCGGCCCCGGGGACCGTCCTCGCCGCCGAGGACCTGTCGATGTTCGGCCGCGACCCGTGGTGGCTCGTGGTCGTCAAGGCCGTGTTCTGCTTCGCGTTCCTGCTGCTGACCGTGCTCTTCGCCATCGTGTGGGAGCGCAAGGTCGTCGCCTGGATGCAGCTGCGCATCGGCCCCAACCGGCACGGCCCCTGGGGCATGCTCCAGTCGCTCGCCGACGGCGCCAAGCTGATGTTCAAGGAAGACATCATCGTCAAGCGCGCCGACAAGGTGGTCTACGTTCTCGCGCCGATCATCGCGGCGGTGCCGGCGTTCATGGCGATCGCCGTGATCCCGTTCGGCCCGGCCGGCAACGAGGTGTCGATCTTCGGCCACCGCACCACGATGCAGCTGACCGACCTGCCGATCGCGATGCTCTACATCCTCGCGGTCGCCTCGGTCGGGATCTACGGCATCGTCCTCGCGGGCTGGTCCTCGGGGTCGACGTATCCGCTGCTCGGCGGATTGCGCTCGTGCGCGCAGATGATCTCGTACGAGATCGCCATGGGCGCCGCGTTCGCGTCGGTGTTCCTCTACTCGGGGTCGATGTCGACCTCGGCGATCGTCGAGGCCCAGGCCGACCGCTGGTACATCATCCTGCTGCCGGTCTCCTTCATCATCTACATCGTCACGATGGTGGGCGAGACCAACCGCGCCCCCTTCGACATGCCGGAGTCCGAGGGCGACCTCGTCGGCGGCTTCAACACCGAGTACTCCTCGATCAAGTTCGCGATGTTCATGCTCGCCGAGTACATCAACATGGTCACCGTCTCGGCCGTCGCGACCACGCTCTTCCTCGGCGGCTGGCGCGCTCCGTGGCCGATCTCCACGTTCTGGGAGGGCGCGAACCACGGCTGGTGGCCGCTGCTCTGGTTCGTGATCAAGGTCCAGCTGCTGCTGTTCTTCTTCATCTGGCTGCGCGGCACGCTGCCGCGCGTGCGCTACGACCAGCTGATGAAGCTCGGCTGGAAGGTCCTCATCCCGGCGTCGGTGGTCTGGCTGATGGTCGTCGCGACCGTACGGGCCCTGCGCAACGAGAACTACGGCTTCCAGTCGATCGTGCTGTACGTCCTCGGGGCGGTCATCGCGATCCTGCTGCTCTCCTTCGTCGCGGACATCTTCCGCGACAGGAAGGAGAAGGCCGCGGCGGCGAACGAACCGGAACCCCCGGCCTTCGACCCGATGGCGGGCGGATTCCCCGTACCGCCGCTGCCGGGACAGGAGTTGCCGCCCGTACCGCGCAGGCGGCCACGACGTGACCGCGAGCTGATTGTCAGTGGCGGGGGCAATACTGTGAGTGACGGTACCGAGAGTGACGGAAAGGAGGCTGACAGTGTCTGACTCTTCGCCGGGGGACATCCCGCGTCCCCCCCGGAATCCGGTGGCCGGCTTCGGCGTGACCTTCAAGGCCATGTTCAAGAAGCGGCTGACCGAGCAGTACCCGGAACAGCAGAAGGTGACGGCGCCGCGCTTCCACGGCCGGCATCAGCTGAACCGGCATCCGGACGGGCTGGAGAAGTGCATCGGCTGCGAGTTGTGCGCCTGGGCGTGCCCGGCGGACGCGATCTACGTGGAGGGCGCGGACAACACGGACGAGGAGCGCTACTCCCCGGGGGAGCGCTACGGCCGCGTCTACCAGATCAACTACGCGCGCTGCATCCTGTGCGGTCTGTGCATCGAGGCGTGCCCGACCAGGGCGCTCACGATGACCAATGACTTCGAGCTGGCCGACAGCTCCCGCGAGAACCTGATCTATACGAAGGAGCAGCTTCTCGCGGGCCTCCAGGAAGGCATGGTCGAGTCGCCGCACTCGATCTTCCCCGGCACCGACGAACAGGACTACTACCGGGGGCTGGTCACCGAGGCCGCGCCGGGTACGGTCCGGCAGGTCGCGGTGAGCAAGGGCGAGAAGCCGACGGACGAGGAGGCCGGTGCATGAGCCTGCTCGCCGCGTCCTCCCTCTCGTCCGTCACGTCTGTTTCCTCTTTCACCTCCGCTCCGTCCTTCACCGCCGCCGCCACGACGACCTCGACCGGCGAGGCCGTCCAGTTCTGGATCCTCGGCACCGTCGCCGTGATCGGCGCGCTCTGCACGATCCTGATGAAGAAGGCCGTGCACAGCGCGCTGTGCCTGGCCGCGACGATGATCATCCTCGCGGTCTTCTATCTCGCCAACGGCGCCTATTTCCTGGGCGTGGTGCAGATCGTCGTCTACACCGGCGCGATCATGATGCTGTTCCTCTTCGTGGTCATGCTGGTCGGTGTCACCGCCGCCGACTCCCTCAAGGAGACGCTGAAGGGCCAGCGCTGGTGGGCCGCCGCCTGCGGGCTCGGCTTCGGTGTCCTGCTCATCGGCGGGATCGGCAACGCCTCGCTGAACTCCTTCACCGGGCTCGGCCAGGCCAACGCCGGCGGCAATGTCGAGGGACTGGCCGCCCTGATCTTCACGCGGTACGTCTTCGCCTTCGAGATCACCGGCGCGCTGCTGATCACCGCGTCGGTCGGCGCGATGGTGCTCACGCACCGCGAGCGCACCGAACGGGCCAAGACCCAGCGGGAGCTGGCCGAGGAGCGCGTACGCAAGGGCACGCAACTGCCCCCGCTGCCCGCCCCCGGTGTCTACGCCCGGCACAACGCGGTGGACATCGCCGGTCTGCTGCCGGACGGCACCCCGTCCGAGCTGACGGTCAACAAGACGCTCAAGGACCGCGGACAGATCCGCGATGTGTCGAACGAGGCCATC
Source organism: Streptomyces sp. L-9-10 (assembly GCF_004151105.1). Lineage (GTDB taxonomy): Bacteria > Actinomycetota > Actinomycetes > Streptomycetales > Streptomycetaceae > Streptomyces. Next base: position 9,208 of record NZ_PHRF01000168.1, on the reverse strand, counting down.
GCGGATCTCAAGGCGCTGGAGCAGCGGTCGTCGGAGCGGCTGGGCCGCGAGGATGAGGAGGTCAAGCGATGAATCCGGTCAACTACCTCTATCTCGCCTCGCTGCTGTTCACCATCGGCGCGGCCGGGGTGCTGATCCGGCGGAACGCGATCGTGGTGTTCATGTGCGTCGAGCTGATGCTGAACGCCTGCAACCTCGCGTTCGTCGCCTTCTCCCGGATGCACGGCAATCTCGACGGCCAGATCATCGCGTTCTTCACGATGGTCGTCGCCGCCGCGGAGGTCGTGGTCGGGCTCGCGATCATCGTGTCGCTGTTCCGTTCCCGCCACTCGGCCTCGGTCGACGACGCCAGCCTGATGAAGCTCTGAGGGGTCGCTGAATCGTGGAGAACTTGATTGCGCTGCTCATCGCGGCGCCTCTGCTCGGAGCGGCGGTCCTGCTGTGCGGCGGGCGTCGGCTCGACCGCGTGGGCCACTGGCTCGGCACACTGCTGGCCGCCGCGTCCTTCGTGATCGGTGTCGTGCTCTTCAGCGACATGCTCGGCAAGAGCGGTGAAGGGCGCTCCCTGCACCAGCATCTGTTCAGCTGGATCCCCGTCGAGGGGTTCCAGGCGGACATCGCCTTCCAGCTCGACCAGCTGTCGATGACCTTCGTCCTGCTGATCACCGGCGTGGGCACGCTCATCCACATCTATTCGATCGGGTACATGGAGCACGACGAGCGGCGCCGCCGCTTCTTCGGCTATCTGAACCTGTTCCTGGCGGCGATGCTGCTGCTGGTCCTCGCCGACAACTACCTGCTGCTGTACATGGGCTGGGAGGGCGTCGGGCTCGCCTCGTACCTGCTCATCGGGTTCTGGCAGCACAAGCCCAGCGCGGCCACGGCCGCCAAGAAGGCGTTCCTGGTCAACCGCGTCGGCGACATGGGTCTGTCGATCGCGATCATGCTGATGTTCACCACCTTCGGGACCTTCGCCTTCGGCCCCGTCCTGTCGTCCACGGGCGACGCGACGGAGGGCAAGCTGACGGCGATCGGCCTGATGCTGCTGCTGGCCGCGTGCGGCAAGTCGGCGCAGGTGCCGCTGCAGTCCTGGCTCGGTGACGCGATGGAGGGCCCGACCCCGGTCTCGGCCCTGATCCACGCGGCGACGATGGTGACGGCGGGCGTCTATCTGATCACCCGCTCCGGCGCGATCTTCAACGCGGCGCCGGACGCTCAGCTGGTGGTCGTGGTGGTCGGCGCGGTGACGCTCCTCTTCGGTGCGATCGTCGGTTGCGCGAAGGACGACATCAAGAAGGCCCTCGCGGGCTCGACGATGTCGCAGATCGGCTACATGATCCTGGCGGCGGGCCTCGGCCCGATCGGCTATGTCTTCGCGATCATGCACCTGGTGACGCACGGCTTCTTCAAGGCCGGGCTCTTCCTCGGCGCCGGCTCGGTCATGCACGGCATGAACGACGAGGTCGACATGCGGAAGTACGGCGGCCTGCGGAAGTACATGCCGGTCACGTTCGTCACGTTCGGTCTCGGCTATCTGGCGATCATCGGCTTCCCCGGCCTGTCCGGCTTCTTCTCCAAGGACAAGATCATCGAGGCCGCCTTCGCCAAGGGCGGCACGGAGGGCTGGATCCTCGGCGCCGTCACGCTGCTGGGCGCCGCGATCACCGCGTTCTACATGACGCGCGTGATGGTGATGACGTTCTTCGGCGAGAAGCGCTGGCAGCCCGACGAGAAGGGACACGAGCCGCATCCGCACGAGTCCCCGAAGTCCATGACCATCCCCATGATCATCCTGGCCTTCGGCTCGGTCTTCGCCGGCGGGTTCTTCTCCATCGGTGACCGCTTCCTGCACTGGCTGGAGCCCGTCACCGGACACTCGCACGGGAACCCGCCGGTCAGCGCGGCCACCGTCACCACCGCCACCGTCGTCGTGATGGTCCTCGGGGTCGCCCTCGCCTGGTTCATGTACGGACGCAAGCCCGTGCCGGTGACCGCCCCGCGCGGCTCGCTGCTCACCCGCGCCGCCCGCCGCGATCTCCTCCAGGACGACTTCAACCATGTGGTCCTGGTCCGCGGCGGCGAGCACCTCACCCGCTCCCTGGTCTATGTCGACCATACCCTGGTCGACGGCGTGGTCAACGGCACCGCCGCGTCGTTCGGCGGGCTCTCCGGCCGGCTGCGCAAGCTGCAGAACGGCTACGCCCGCACCTATGCGGTCTCGATGTTCGGAGGTACGGCAGTGCTCATCGCCGCGACCCTGCTGATGAGGGCGGTGTAACGGACATGTCGTTCCCGCTCCTGACGGCGACGGCCGTGCTGCCCGCGGTCGGCGCGATCGTCACGGCGGCCGTCCCGGCCGCCCGGCGCACCGCCGCCAAGTGGCTGGCGCTGGTCTTCTCGCTCGCCACGCTCGTGCTGGCCGCCCTCGTGGTGGTCCGCTTCGAGCCCGGCGGTGCCCGCTATCAGCTCACCGAATCGCACGCCTGGATCTCGGACTTCGGGGTCCGTTACGAACTGGGCGTGGACGGCATCGGGGTGGCGCTCCTCGCGCTGACCGCGCTGCTGATCCCCTTCGTGATCCTGGCCGGCTGGCATGACGCCGACCCGCTGGAAGAGGTGAACCCGAACCGCCGGTGGCGGCCGACCCAGGGCTTCTTCGCGCTGATCCTGATGGTCGAGGCGATGGTGATCCTCTCCTTCGAGGCCACCGACGTCTTCCTCTTCTACATCCTCTTCGAAGCCATGCTCATCCCGATGTACTTCCTCATCGGCGGCTTCGGCGACCGCGCCCACAGTGGCGGGGACGAGGCGGCGGCCACCCAACGCTCGTACGCGGCCGTCAAGTTCCTCCTCTACAACCTGGTCGGCGGCCTGATCATGCTGGCCGCCGTCATCGGGCTCTATGTCGTCGCGGGCAGCTTCTCGCTCTCCGAGATCGCCGAGGCGCGGGCCAACGGCTCGCTGTCCATCGCGACCGACACCGAGCGGTGGCTCTTCCTCGGCTTCTTCTTCGCCTTCGCGGTGAAGGCGCCGCTGTGGCCGCTGCACACCTGGCTGCCCAACGCCATGGGCGAGGCCACCGCGCCCGTCGCCGTACTGATCACCGCCGTGGTCGACAAGGTCGGCACGTTCGCGATGCTGCGCTTCTGCCTCCAGCTCTTCCCCGAGGCGTCCAAATGGGCCACCCCGGTGATCCTGGTGCTCGCGCTGATCAGCATCGTCTACGGGGCGCTGCTCGCCGTCGGCCAGCGGGACATGAAGCGGCTGATCGCGTACGCGTCGATCTCCCACTTCGGCTTCATCATCATGGGCATCTTCGCGATGACCAGCCAGGGCCAGTCGGGCGCCACGCTCTACATGGTCAACCACGGGATCTCGACGGCCGCGCTGATGCTGGTGGCCGGCTTCCTGATCACCCGGCGCGGCTCGCGGCTCATCGCGGACTACGGCGGTGTGCAGAAGGTCGCGCCGGTTCTCGCGGGGACGTTCCTGATCGGCGGGCTCGCGACGCTCTCGCTGCCGGGGCTCTCCCCGTTCGTGAGTGAATTCCTGGTCCTGGTCGGCACGTTCAGCCGGTATCCGGTGATCGGCATCATCGCCACCATCGGCATCGTGCTCGCCGCGCTCTATGTCCTGGTGCTGTACCAGCGCACGATGACAGGACCGGTGAAGGCCGAGGTCAGGACGATGCCGGATCTGCGCGTCCGGGAGCTGGTGGTCGTCACCCCGCTGATCGCGCTGCTCCTCTTCCTGGGTGTCTATCCGAAGCCGCTGACCGAGATCGTCAACCCGGCGGTGGAGCACACGCTCTCCGACGTACAGCAGACCGATCCCAAGCCCGAGGTGGAGGCCGCTCCATGAGTGCGACTGTCGTCCACAGCCTGTGGACAACGACGGCGGCCGACGGGATCACCAAGATCCCGGCCCCGAACATCGAGTACGCGCAGCTGTCACCCGTACTGATCGTGCTGGGCGCGGCGGTCCTGGGCATTCTGGCCGAGGCGTTCGTCCCGCGCCGGGGCAGGTACCACACCCAGCTGTTCCTCTCCGTGGTCGCCCTGGCCGCCGGCTTCGCCGCGGTGGTCGGGCTCGCGGCCGGCGGCTACGGCACGACAAAGAAGCACATCGCGGCCATGGGCGCCATCGCCGTCGACGGCCCGGCGCTCTTCCTCCAGGGCACGATCCTGCTGGCCTCGATCGTCGCCGTGTTCACCTTCGCCGAGCGCAAGCTCGACCCGGAGGCCCACGGCAACCGCGTGGACTCGTTCGTGGCGCAGGCCGCGGCCGTACCGGGCAGCGACAGCGAGAAAGCGGCGGTCAAGGCGGGGTTCACCACCACCGAGGTGTTCCCGCTGGCCCTGTTCGCCGTCGCGGGCATGCTGGTCTTCCCGGCGGCCAACGATCTGCTGACGCTCTTCATCGCGCTGGAAGTCTTCTCGCTCCCGCTCTACCTCCTCTGCGCCCTCGCCCGCCGCAAGCGGCTGATGTCGCAGGAGGCGGCGGTCAAGTACTTCCTGCTGGGCGCCTTCTCGTCGGCGTTCCTGCTCTTCGGGATCGCCCTGCTGTACGGGTACGCGGGCTCCGTCTCGTACGCGCGGATCGCGGAGGTCGTCAGCGGTACCGCGCAGAACGTCAGCCCGGCCCTCGCCGGCACCATGGGCAATGACGCGCTGCTGCTGATCGGCGGCGCGATGGTGCTGATGGGGCTGCTCTTCAAGGTCGGCGCGGTGCCGTTCCACATGTGGACCCCGGACGTCTACCAGGGCGCGCCCACACCGGTCACCGGCTTCATGGCCGCGGCGACCAAGGTGGCCGCCTTCGGCGCGCTGCTGCGGCTGCTGTACGTCGTGCTGCCGGGGCTGCGCTGGGACTGGCGCCCGGTGATGTGGGGTGTCGTCATCGTCACGATGCTGGGCGGCGCGATCGTCGCCATCACCCAGACCGACATCAAGCGCCTCCTGGCGTACTCCTCGATCGCGCACGCGGGCTTCATCCTGGCCGGTGTGATCGCGGGGACGAGCGAGGGCATCTCGTCCGTCCTCTTCTATCTGGCGGCGTACTCCTTCGTCACGATCGGCGCGTTCGCGGTCGTCACGCTGGTGCGCGACGCGGGCGGCGAGGCGACCCATCTGTCCAAGTGGGCCGGGCTCGGGCGGCGTTCACCCCTGGTGGCGGCGGTCTTCGCGGTCTTCCTGCTCGCCTTCGCGGGTATCCCGCTGACCTCGGGCTTCTCCGGGAAGTTCGCGGTCTTCAAGGCGGCGGCGGACGGCGGCGCGGGTGTGCTGGTCGTGATCGGTGTGATCGCCTCGGCGATCGCCGCGTTCTTCTACATCCGGGTCATCGTGCTGATGTTCTTCAGCGAGCCGAAGCCGGAGGGGCCGACGGTCGCGGTGCCGTCGGTGCTGACGACGACGGCGATCGCGGTGGGCGTCGCGGTCACGCTGGTCCTGGGCGTGGCCCCGCAGTACTTCCTGGACCTGGCGGGCCAGGCGGGCGGGTTCGTCCGGTAGAGCGCCGTCGCTTGAGACAGAGCCGGCTGCCCGGCACCCGTCGCGGGTGCCGGGCAGTCTCGTCCGGTGCAGGACAGCCCGGTTCAGGCGGGCACGATACGGCCCCTGACCTCGCCGAGGCCGACCCGGGTGCCGTCGGGACCCGGGGCCCAGGCGGTCAGGGTGACCTCGTCGCCGTCCTCCAGGAACGTCCGCTTGCCGGCGGGCAGTTCGAGGGGCTCGGTGCCGTTCCAGGTGAGTTCGAGCAGGGAGCCGCGCTGCTCGCGCGCGGCGCCGCTGACCGTGCCGGACGCGAAGAGGTCGCCCGTACGGAGCGAGGCGCCGTTGACCGTCATATGGGTCAGCTGCTGGGCCGCCGTCCAGTACATGGTGGAGAACGGCGGCTCCGAGACGACCTGGCCGTTGAGCGCGACGGAGATCCGCAGGTCGAAGCCGCCCGGCTCCTCGTCGTCGGAGTCGTCCAGATAGGGGAGGAGCTCGGTGGTACGGGCCGGGGGCGCCACCCGGGCCGCGTCCAGGGCCTCCAGCGGGGTCACCCACGCCGAGACGGACGTGGCGAAGGACTTCCCGAGGAACGGGCCGAGCGGTACGTACTCCCACGCCTGGATGTCGCGCGCCGACCAGTCGTTGAGGAGCGACAGCCCGAAGACATGGTCACGGAAGGACGCCTGGTCCACCGGACCGCCCTGCCGCGAGGGCGTGCCGACGACGAAGCCGACCTCCGCCTCGATGTCGAGCTTGGCGGAGGGGCCGAAGACCGGAACCGGGTCGGCGGGCGCCTTGCGCTGGCCCGACGGGCGCGTCACGTCCGTACCGGACACGACGATCGTGCCCGCCCTGCCGTGGTAACCGATCGGCAGATGCTTCCAGTTGGCGGGCAGCGCGTCTCCGTCGGGGCGGAAGATCCGGCCCACATTGGTGGCGTGGTGCTCGCTCGCGTAGAAGTCGACATAGTCCGCGATCTCGTACGGCAGATGCAGTGTGACCGAGCCGAGCGGATGGAGCAGGGGCTCTATGTCCGCGCGGTGCGCGGGCACCGTGACCCACGCGGTGAGGGCCCGGCGGACATCGCGCCAGGCCGTACGGCCCGCCGCCATCAGGGGGTTGAGGCTCGGCCTGGCCAGCAGTGCGGCGTACGGGGAGCCCAGGGCGTGCGCCGCCGCTCCCGCGTCGAGCACGTGGTCGCCGATACGGACCCCGAGCCGGCGGCGGTCGGGCTCGTCGGCGGTGGAGAACACTCCGTACGGGAGGTTGTGCGGACCGAAGGGGTCTCCCTCGGCCGGTTCGAGCGGGCTCTGCTCGGGCATTGGTGCTGCCTCGCTTTCCGGATCGATGCAGGACACGTTACGTCGCTGTTGCCCAGCCGCGGCAGTGGTGAAAAGTCCGGCTTGACCCAAAGGTGCGGACTGTGACGGGTAGTTCGCGGAGCGTACCCGCGGTAGCCCCCGCGGCGGACCTGTTCCACCGTCAGATCGCCGCCGCTCGGGCCGTTCGCGCCGCCTGCGCCGCGCACACCGCCTGCGCAGCCCGCGTCGCCCACACCGTCCGCGCTCACCCGCGTTCGCCCGCGCGCGATCAACCCGCCGTGCGCGGAACGCGTTTCTCCCAGGTCCGGTGGAAGACCACCTCCGCGCCGTCCCGGCAGATCACCTCGTTGGACGTGATGAAGTCGTCCACGTCGCAGCTGATCTCGGAGCGGGTCTCGACCCGCGCGTCCCAGGCCGGCTCAGGCCGGTGGAGCCGGATCCGCCAGTCCGAGCGGGCGGTGGCCGACAGCGGGTCGCTCTCCTGGATCGTGTACGTCTCCAGCGCGTCCTCGGTGAATTCGAGACCGTCCGGATAGACGCGGGTACCGCCGTAGCGCGGATCGACCTCCAGCCGCCACAGCCCCCGCGCCACGTCCCGGGTCACCAGCCGCTCGGGCCGCTCCTCGTCCAGCGTCGCCGGCGAGACCACGCCCATCGGTTCGGCCTGCTCGGGCGGTTCGAACGAGATCGCCCGGTCAGCGGCGGCGGTGGCGGCGGTGGCCGTACGGACCGGGAGTTCGAGCGAGCTGCCCGCCGGGTCCAGGGTGAAGCCCGCCGACTCCGCGCGCGGCCAGATCCACGGCCAGTACGCGGACGAGACCGCGAGCCTGATGCGGTGTCCCGGCGGGAAGGTGTGCCCGATGCCGTTCAGCTCGAAGGTGACGTCCTCGGTCGCGCCCTCGGGCCAGGGCGTGATCCGGTCGCGGCCCTTCCTGGCCGACAGATTGAGGACACCGCGCGTGACGAGGGTGGACGAGCCGTCCGGCGCGACATCGCAGAGCCGGGCGATCGCCTGTCCCGAGGGGACGTCGAGCCGCAGCCGCAGCCGGACGCGCGGGCGGCCCAGGATCTCGGTCAGCCCGCCGGTGACGGGGATTTCGAAGCAGGCGGACTTCGCGTCCTCGTCGCGCTGGTCGGGCGGCAGGTCCGCGTCGTTGCCGAACGGGAAGAAGCGGCCCGCGTCCAGACCCGTCTGCTGCGGGGAGTCGACGACCACCGGCTCGCCCTGGAAGGTGTACGGGACGACGGTGACGTTCGGCGAGGGCCAGGAGGGCTCGCCCGCCCAGCGGCCCGGCAGCTCGGGATAGACGGTCGCGGGCGGGTGCGAGGCGCTGATCCAGGAGCGCAGCGGCGGCTCGGCCATGATCCCCGTGTCCGCGCCCTTCAGCCACTGGTCCCACCAGCGCAGGGTCTCCTGGAGGAAGCCGATCGCCGGGCCAGGCGGCAGCCCCCGGTCCGGGTACTGATGCGACCAGGGGCCGATCAGCCCCCGTACCCGCGCCGGGTCCAGGTGCTCGACGAGCCGCAGCACGGTGTCGCGGTACGGGTCGTGCCAGCCGCCGACGGCCAGGACCGCCGCCTCGATCGCGCCGTAGTCCTCGCAGACGCTGCCGTGCCGCCAGTACGCGTCCCGGGTCTGGTGGGCCAGCCAGGTGTGGATGAAGGGCTCGACGGCTTCGAGGCGGTCCAGCCACATCTCGCGCCAGCCCTCCCCGGCGAACACCGGGTCCGGCGGGCGGGCGGCGAAGGCCAGCATCGTCGCCGCCCAGGCGTGCATGTCCACGGCGAGGACCGAGCCGCCCATGTAGTGGACGTCGTTGTCGTAGCGGTCGTCGGACGAGCAGACGGTGACGATGGCCTTCAGGGGCTCCGGTGCGAGGGCGGCGAGCTGGAGTGCGTTGAAGCCGCCCCAGGAGATCCCGAACATGCCCACGCGGCCGGTGCACCAGGGCTGCGCGGCGAGCCAGTTGATCACCTCGACGCCGTCGGCCAGCTCGGTCGCGTCGTACTCGTCCCCCGGCAGCCCCTCGCTGTTGCCGTGCCCGCGCACATCGACCCGTACGGACGCGTAGCCGTGGCCCGCGTACCAGGGGTGGCGCTGCCAGTCGCGCGGGGCCGTCCAGTCGGTCAGCCGGTACGGCAGATATTCGAGCAGCGCGGGGACGGGCTCGTCCGTGACCGGGCGCCAGACGCGCGCGTACAGCCGGGTGCCGTCGGGGAGGGGGATGCGCAGGTCCGTGTGGGTCGTCTCGTACGGGAAGTCGGTGCGGATGGTGGGGGGCATACCGGTCACCGGCGACCTGGCGTGCTTCCCGCTCGGAGACCCTGGGCCTGCCCTGGGGTTCCTGCGGTGCGGATGCTGCTGAGGGTGCGGATGGGGCGGACATGAGG
>NZ_PHRF01000167.1 GCF_004151105.1 Streptomyces sp. L-9-10 | reverse complement strand
CTTGGTTTCGACTCGCTCAGCTCGGTCGAGCTGCGCAACCGTCTCAACGCGGCGACCGAGCTGACTCTCCCGGCCACGCTGGTCTTCGACTATCCGACCCCCGCTGTTCTCGCGGCGCGACTGGGCGCCGAGCTGCTGGGTGGTGTGCTCGACGCGGTGGCTGAGGGCCCCGCCGCGGCCGTCACCGACGAGCCGATCGCGATCGTCGGGATGAGCTGCCGTTTCCCCGGTGGTGTCGAGTCGCCGGAGGACCTATGGCGACTGGTCGCGTCGGGTGGGGACGCGGTGGCGGAGTTCCCGACCGACCGTGGCTGGGACGTGGAGTCCCTGTACGACCCCGACCCCGACCACTCGGGCACCACATACGCGCGTGAAGGCGGATTCCTTTACGAGGCGGCGGGATTCGACCCGGCGTTCTTCGGGATCTCGCCGCGCGAGGCACTGGCCATGGACCCCCAGCAGCGACTGCTGCTGGAGACCTCCTGGGAGGCCTTCGAGCGGGCGGGCATCGACCCGCATTCGGTACGGGGCCGTCGGGCCGGTGTGTTCGTCGGCACCAACGGCCAGGACTACGGCGCGTTGGTGATGGCCGCGCACGAGACCGTCGAGGGATACGCCGGCACGGGTATCTCGGCGAGTGTCATCTCCGGCCGGCTGTCGTACACGTTCGGCCTTGAGGGGCCCGCCGTCACGGTGGACACAGCGTGCTCGTCTTCGCTGGTGGCACTGCACCTGGCGGTACAGGCGCTGCACAAGGGCGAGTGTGAACTCGGGCTGGTCGGCGGTGTGACAGTGATGTCGACGCCGGGCGCGTTCGTCGAGTTCAGCCGCCAGCGGGGTCTGGCCCCGGACGGCCGGTGCAAGGCGTTCTCCGACAGCGCCGACGGCACCGGCTGGGGTGAGGGTGTCGGCATGCTGGTCGTGGAGCGGTTGTCGGACGCCCGGCGCAACGGCCACCAGGTGCTGGCGGTGGTACGTGGGTCCGCGGTGAACCAGGACGGTGCGTCCAACGGCCTGACCGCGCCGAACGGTCCCTCGCAGCAGCGGGTGATCCGGCAGGCGCTCGCCAGTGCGGGTCTCGCGCCGTCCGATGTGGATGCCCTGGAGGCGCACGGCACGGGTACGACGCTGGGTGACCCGATCGAGGCGCAGGCGCTGCTGGCGACCTACGGCCAGGGCAGGCCCGCCGACCGGCCGTTGTTGCTGGGGTCGGTGAAGTCGAACATCGGTCACACGCAGGCGGCAGCCGGTGTGGCGGGTGTGATCAAGATGGTCATGGCGATGCGGAATGGTGTGCTGCCGCAGACGCTGCACGTCACCGAGCCGTCGTCGCACGTGGACTGGTCCGCCGGTGCGGTGTCGCTGCTGACGGAGGCTCAGCCGTGGCCGGAGACCGGCCAGCCGTGGCGGGCGGGTGTGTCGTCGTTCGGTGTGAGTGGTACGAACGCGCACACCATCATCGAGCAGGCCCCCGTCGTGGAGCGGGAGGAAGCCCCGGAGCCGGTACGCGACAACCTGGTGCCGTGGGTGCTGTCGGCCCGCAGCGCCGAGGCGTTGCGGGAGCAGGCCGCGCGGCTCACCTCCTTTGTGGACGCGACTCCTGAGCTGACCGTCGCGGACGCGGGCCGCGCGCTGGTGTCGACGCGGGCGGTGCTGGAGCACCGTGCGGTGCTGGTCGCCGCCGACCGGTCCGAGTTCCTGGCCGCTCTGGCGGCCGTGGCCGACGGCCAGGCGACAGGTGCCGTGGTCGCGGGGGTCGTGGACGAGCCCGGCCGGGTGGGTTTCCTGTTCTCGGGTCAGGGCTCCCAGCGGCTGGGCATGGGGCGTGAACTGTCCGAGCGTTTCCCGGTGTTCGCGGAGGCCTTGGACGAGGTCCTGCGTCGGTTCGATCCGCGGGTGCGTGAGGTGCTGTTCGGTGAGGACGCCGACGCGCTGAACGAGACGGGTGTGACCCAGCCGGCGTTGTTCGCCGTCGAGGTCGCTCTGTTCCGTCTGCTGGAGTCGTGGGGTGTGCGCCCCGACATGCTGGCGGGCCACTCGATCGGTGAGCTGGCCGCCGCGCACGTGGCGGGTGTGTGGTCGCTGGCAGATGCCGCCAAGGTGGTGTCGGCGCGTGGTGCGCTGATGCAGGCGTTGCCGTCCGGTGGTGCGATGGTGGCGGTCCAGGCGTCCGAGGCCGAGGTCGCCGCCGACCTGCCGGACACCGTGGGCATCGCGGCGGTCAACGGCCCGAACTCGGTGGTCATCTCAGGCGTCGCCGCGGATGTGGACGTGCTGGCGGAGCTGTGGCGTGAGGGCGGTCGGAAGGTGACGCGGCTTCGCGTCAGCCACGCGTTCCACTCGCCGCTGATGGAGCCGATGCTCGACGAGTTCCGCGCGGTGCTGGAGGGCGTGTCGTTCGAGGCGCCCGCGATTCCGATCGTGTCGACGCTGACCGGTGCGCGGGCGAGCGCGGAGGAGTTGGCGTCGCCGGAGTACTGGGTGCGGCACGTACGCGAGTCCGTACGGTTCGCCGATGCCGTGGGCACGCTCGTGGGTGAGGGCGTGGGCACGTTCGTCGAGGTCGGTCCTGGCGGGACGCTGTCGGCGCTGGGCCAGGAGACCGCACCCGACGCCGGGTTCGTGTCGATGCTGCGTGGTGACCGGCCGGAGGCGGTGGCCGCCACCATGGCTGCGGGGCAGCTGCACGTACGCGGTGTCCGGGTGGACTGGGAGCCCTTCTTCGAC
>NZ_PHRF01000166.1 GCF_004151105.1 Streptomyces sp. L-9-10 | reverse complement strand
CCTGTGGGGCCGGTGTCGTTGGATTCGGCGGCGTATGTGATTTATACGTCGGGGTCGACGGGGCGTCCCAAGGGTGTGGTCGTGTCGCACCGGGGTATCGCGGGTTTCGCGGCGGCGATGGTGGAGCGGTTCGGGCTGGACGCGTCTTCGCGGGTGTTGCAGTTGGCGTCGGCGGGTTTTGATGCGTCGGTGATGGAGCTGTTGATGGCTCTGGGTGGTGGTGGGACGTTGGTGATTCCTGAGGGTGGTCGGGCGTTGGCCGGGCAGGAGTTGCTGGATGTGTTTGTGGGGGAGCGGATTACGCATTCGCTGGTGCCGCCGACGGTGCTGGGCAGTGTGCCGGCCGGTGAGCTGCCCGATCTGCGGGTGCTGGTGACGGGCGGCGAGGCATGCGGGCCTGAGCTGGTCGAACGGTGGTCGGACGGCCGGACGATGATCAATGCCTACGGCCCTACGGAGGTGACGATCGCCGCTTCCATGAGTGGTCGGCTGGAGCCCGGGGCCGGTGCTCCGCCGATCGGGGTGCCGGTCGCGGATGCGCGGGTGTGGGTGCTGGATGGCTGGTTGCGGCCGGTGCCGGTGGGTGTGCTGGGTGAGTTGTATGTGGCGGGGCCGGGGTTGGCGCGTGGGTATCTGGGTCGTTCGGGGTTGACGTCGGAGCGGTTTGTGGCGGATCCGTTTGGTTCGGGTGGGCGGTTGTATCGCACGGGTGATGTGGTGCGGTGGCGGGTGGATGGTCAGCTGGAGTATGTGGGGCGTGGTGATGACCAGGTGAAGGTGCGTGGTCTGCGTATCGAGCTGGGTGAGATCGAGGCGGTGCTGTCGCGGCATGGGTTGGTGGGGCAGGTGTCGGTGATGGTCCGTGAGGATCGTCCCGGGGTGAAGCGGATCGTCGCGTATGTCGTGCCGTCGGAGTCGGGCGGTGGGGGTGTCGAGACGGGTGTGTTGCGGGAGCATGCTGCCGCTGAGCTGCCGGGTTATATGGTGCCGTCGGCTTTCGTGGTGCTGGACGTGCTGCCGGTGAACGCGAGCGGGAAGGTGGACCGCAAGGCCCTGCCCGCGCCCGACGCCGGTCCGGTCGCCGGATACACACCTCCGCGTACGGACACGGAGCGGACCCTCTGTGACATCTGGGCCGACGTGCTGGGCCTCGAACGGGTCGGGGTCGACGACAACTTCTTCTCCCTGGGCGGGGACTCGATCCTGAGCATTCAGGTGGTCTCACGGGCCAGGCAGGCAGGGCTGGAGCTGTCGTCGCGTGATGTGTTCGCCCGGCAGACGATCGCGGCCCTCGCCGCCGTGGCGGGCACGGCCGGTGCCGTCGTGCTGGCGGAGCAGGGCACGGTCACGGGGGAAGTGGGACCCACACCCATCAGGGAGTGGTTCTTCGCAGGCCACCCCGTGGTACCCGAACACTTCAATATGGCGACGGAGTTCATTCCGGCCCCCGGTACCGACCCGGCCGCGCTGCGGCGCGCGCTCGCCGCCGTACTGGAGCAGCACGACGCGCTGCGGACGGTCTTCGCGCGCCGCGGACCGCAGCACTGGACCGCGCGCATCGAGCCCCGGCTCGACCTGGACGCCGTGTTCACGATCCATGAGCTGCCGGGCGGACCCGCTGACGTGCCCGTCGGCGATCCAGAGGCCGCGCGGAGCGGCGGACAGGGACCGGACGACGGGCCGGCGACGGCCGCCGACGCCGTCTGGGGAGACCTGACACGGCGCGCGCAGGCAGGCTTCGACCTCGAACGCGGCCCGCTCATCCGCGTGCTTGTCGGCGTCCCGGCCGGCGGCCACCATGCCTCGCGCGTCCTGATCGCCGTGCACCATCTGATGATGGACGGGGTGTCCTGGCGCATCCTGCTGGACGATCTCGCCACCGCCCACGCCCAGGTCCGCGAAGACCGCACGGTCGCTCTCGGGGCCAAGACCACGTCCGTGCGCCAGTGGGCGAAGCGTCTGGCGGAGCACACCGCGCGAGGCGGCTTCGACCCGCAGCGCGACTACTGGCGGTCCGTGGTGGACGGCGCGCACTCCGCCATCCCGGTCGACTTCCCCGACGGGGACAACACCGTCGCCGCCCAGGAGACGCTGTCCGTGACGCTCGACGCCGAGCAGACGGAGGCGCTGCTGCACCAGGTCCCGCCGGTGTACCGGACGCGGGTGAACGATGTGCTGCTGACGGCCCTCGCCCGCACCCTGCGTACCTGGACCGGGCACGACCGGACAGCCGTCAATCTGGAAGGGCACGGGCGCGAGGATCTCTTCGACGACATCGATCTGACCCGTACCGTCGGCTGGTTCACGTCCATCCACCCGGTCGCGCTCGCGCTGCCCGCGGCCGACGACTGGGCGACGGACATCAAGTCGGTGAAGGAGCAGCTCCGCGCCGTCCCCGACCGGGGCATCGGACACGGCGCCCTGCGCCACCTGGCCACGGACCGGGATGCGGACGACCTCGACGACCTCGGCACCGTCGAGCCACAGGTCAGCTTCAACTACCTCGGCCAGCTCGACGGATTGGCCGGGCGGCACGACCTCTACCGGTCGTTGACGCTCAACCCCGGCGGCGAGTTCGGTCCGGCCGAGGCCCGTCCGCACGAGCTGGATGTGATCGGGGAGGTACGGGCCGGCCGGCTCACCCTCACCTGGTCGTACGCGCGGTCCCGCTACCACCGGAGCACCATCGAGCGGCTCGCGACCGGTATGACCGACCAGCTGCGAGCATTCCTGCGGCACTGCGCGGAGCCGGGTGCGGGCGGCCGTACGCCGTCCGACTTCCCGCTCGCCGCGCTCGATCAGGGCGAAGTGGACCGGCTGGTCCGTGGAGACGACGGCAGCGGGATCGAGGACGTCTATCCCCTGACGGCACTCCAGGCGGGCATGGTCTTCCACGCGCTGGCAGAGCCGGAGTCGCCCGCGTACCTCGAACAGTTCTCCTTCGTGGTCCAGGGCGCTCACGATCCCGAAGCGCTCGCGCGCGCCTGGCAGCGGGTGGTGGAGCGGTCGGACGCGCTCCGGGCCTCGGTGGTCTGGCGGGACATCGGCACTCCGGTGCAGGTGGTCCATCGAGCGGTGACCCTCCCGGTGCGCAGCCTGGACTGGTCGGGGCTGGACGAGCCCGAACGAGCCGTCGCGCTGGACGAGTTGCTCGCCGAGGACAAGGCGCGCGGGATCGCGCTCGAATCCCCGCCGCTGATGCGGCTGGTGCTGATTCGGCTCGCCGCCGACAGGATCCGGGTGGTGTGGACCTTCCACCATCTGCTGCTGGACGGCTGGAGCACGGCGGCGCTCCTCTCCGACGTGATCGCCGAATACGCGTCCCTCGCCCGCACGGGTACGGGTACAGAGCCCGGCACGGGTACGGGTACGGGTAGTGAGCCCGGCCCGGTAACGGGTGCGGCCGACGACAATGGTGCGGCATCCAAGGCGGACAGGGGCCCCTTCCGGGACTACCTCGCCTGGCTGGCCACGCGCGACCAGCACACCGGCCGGTCCTTCTGGCGTGAGCGGCTGGCCGGATTCACCGAGTCGACGGCGCTCCCGTACGACCGGACGCCTCTGGGCAGGGCGAGCCACGGACAGTCCACGGAACGGGTGTCGCTCGCCGTCTCCGACGAGCTGTCCGCGCAGGTCACGGCCTTTGCCCGGCTGAACGGACTCACGCTCAACGCGGTGGTGCAGGGCGCGTGGGCGTTGGTGTTGTCGCAGTACGCGGGGTCGTCGGATGTGGTGTTCGGTACGACGGTGTCGGGGCGTCCGGCGGATCTGCCGGGGGCCGAGGACATCCTCGGTCTCTTCATCAACACACTCCCCGTCCGGGTGAAGGTCGAATCCGGGCTGTCGGTGGCGGAGTGGCTCGGCGGTCTTCAGGCCGCACAGGTCGAGGCGCGTCGGTACGAGGAGATCGCGCTGAGCGATCTGGAGACCGAACTGCCGCCGGGAACAGCCCTCTTCGACAGCCTTCTCGTCTTCGAGAACTACCCCGTCGACACCGACGGAGCCGAGCGGTTCGGCCTCTCGCTCCGTGACATCGAGGTCAGGGAGACCACCAACTACCCTCTGGCATTGACCGCGTACGCGGGCGACCGGCTGAGCTTCGACCTCGGCTACGACCCCGCGCGGTTCGACGCCGACACGGCGCGGCGTCTCACGGCACAGATGGAGCACCTCCTCCACGCGCTCACCGCCGGACCGGACACCCGGGTGGGAGCGCTGCCGCTGCTGCCGGACGGTGAACGGGAACGGCTGGTACGGGACTGGAGCGACGGCGGTGGGACCGTACCCGCCGGCCCGTCGGTCGTTGACGCCTTCGCGCGGCACGCGGACGGCTCGCCGGGCACGGTGGCGGTGGTGTGCGGCGAAGTCTCGCTGACCTACGCGCAGTTGGACGCGCAGGCCGAGCGGCTGGCGCGGGTGCTCGCGGAGCGCGGTGTGGGCGTCGAGTCGCGGGTTGGGCTGCTGCTGGAGCGCTCCGTCGATGTGGTCGTGGCCATGCTTGCGGTGCTGAAGGCGGGAGGCGCCTACGTTCCGTTGCATGCCGGGTATCCGGACGAGCGGCTACGGCAGGTGCTGGGCCGGAGCGGTGCGGTCGTGGTGGTCACGGACCGGGCGACCGGCGAGATCGGTGGGATACCGGCCGTCGCGGTGAATGCGGCGCCGGTGGATGAGGTCTCGCTTCCGGCTGTGCTGCCGGTGGGGGCTTTGGCGTATGTGATGTTTACGTCGGGTTCGACGGGTGTGCCGAAGGGTGTGGCGGTGACGCATGGGGATGTGGTGGCGTTGGCTGCTGATTCCCGGTGGTCGTCGGGTGCGCATGGCAGGGTGTTGTTCCATTCGCCGCATTCTTTCGATGCGGCGACGTATGAGGTGTGGGTGCCGTTGTTGCGTGGTGGCACGGTGGTGGTGGCTGAGGGTGAGCTGAGTGTTCCTGTGGTGCGGGATGCGGTGGGGCGTGGGGTGTCGGGGTTGTGGGTGACGGCGGCGTTGTTCGGGGTGCTGGTGGAGGAGGATGCGGGGTGTTTCGCTGGTCTGGGTGAGGTGTGGACGGGTGGGGATGCGGTGCCGGCGGTGGCGGCGGAGCGGATGCTGGCGGCGTGCCCGGGGACGGTGCTGGTGAATGGGTACGGTCCGACGGAGTCGACGACCTTTGCTGTCAGCGGCCCGATCGTGGCGGAGGATGCTGCGGGTGGTTCGGTGCCGCTGGGACACGTGATGGACAACACGACCGGATACGTCCTGGACGGCGCGCTGCGGCCGGTTGGGGTCGGGGTGCCGGGTGAGTTGTATCTCGGTGGTGCGGGTCTGGCGCGTGGGTATGACGGTCAGACGAGCCTGACGGCGGAGCGGTTTGTTGCCGATCCGTTTGGTTCGGGTGGGCGGTTGTATCGCACGGGTGATGTGGTGCGGTGGCGGTCGGATGGCCGGCTGGATTTCCTGGGCCGTGGTGATGGTCAGGTGAAGGTTCGCGGGTTCCGTATCGAACTGGGCGAGATCGAGGCGGTGTTGGCGCGTCACGGGAGTGTGGGCGGTGTGGCGGTGCTGGCCCGGGAGGATCGTCCGGGGGTGAAGCGTCTGGTCGCCTACCTCGTACCGTCGTCCGGTGAGCTGGACGTCTCCGTCGTACGCGCGCACGTGGCCTCCGTACTCCCGGAGTACATGGTGCCGTCCGCGTTCGTCGTACTGGACGAGCTGCCGCTGACCGTGAACGGGAAGACCGACCGGCGTGCTCTGCCCGCGCCAGAGTCCGATGCGGTGGCGGAGTATGTCGCACCCCGCACGACGGAGGAGCGTGCGCTCGCCGAGACCTGGGCCGAGGTCCTCGGTGTCGAACGGGTCGGCGTCCACGACGACTTCTTCGAGCTGGGCGGGGACTCCATCTCCAGCCTGCGGGTGGTCTCCCGGATCCGTACCGTGCTGGGCGCCGGGCTGTCTCCCCGGGCGCTCTTCGACCATCCGACTGTCGCGCGCCTCGCGGAGACCGTGCCGCGCGGCACGGTGCTCCCGGGCGCCGATCCCGCCTCCGCCCCCGTCCCCGCTCCCGACGACAGTGGCCCGGTGCCGGTGCCGCGCGATGGCGACCTGCCGCTGTCCTTCGCACAGGAACGCCTCTGGTTCCTGGACGACTTCGCCCGTGACAGTGTCGAGTACAACGTCGTCACCGCCCTGCGGCTGACCGGCGACCTCGACGTCTCCGCCCTGCGCACGGCGGTCTCGCGCCTGGTCGCGCGGCACGAGGCGCTGCGGACCACCTTCGACTCCGTCGACGGGCGCGGCGTACAACTGGTGCACGACGCGCTCGATGTCCCGGTCCAGGTCGCCGCCCTGGACGAGGCCCTGTCGGCCGCCGTTTCGACGCCGTTCGATCTGCGTACGGGCCCGCTGCTGCGCGTCTTCCTGGCGCAGGTGTCCGAGCGTGAGCATGTGCTCGTCCTGGCGATGCACCACATCGTCACCGACGGCTGGTCCATGGGCGTGATCACGCGTGAGCTGAGTGCCTGCTACTCGGCCGCCGTACATGGCGAGCAGCCGGACCTCGCGGAACTCCCCGTGCAGTACCCGGACTTCGCGGTCTGGCAGCGTGCCCGGCTGACAGGTGACGCGCTGGACGGCCATCTGGCCTACTGGCGGGACCAGTTGGCGGAGCTGGAGCCGCTGGAGCTGCCGACGGACCGGCCACGCCCGGCGGTCCGCACCTCGGCCGGCGCCCTGCACACCTTCGAGGTGTCCGCCGAACTGACGGACCGTCTGACACGTGCGGGCCGCCGGCGCGGCGCGAGCCTGTTCATGGTGCTGACGGCCGTGACGCAACTCCTCTTCTCCCGCTACACCGGCCGACGCGACATCGCGGTCGGCACGGTCGTCTCGGGGCGTGAGCGGGCCGAACTGGAGGGACTGGTCGGCTTCTTCGCCAACACGCTGGTGCTGCGCTCACGGGTGGACGAGGCACTGACGTTCGACGGGTTCCTGGACGGGGTCCGTACGACCGTGCTGGACGCCTTCGCCCATCAGGACGTGCCCTTCAGCCGGCTGATCGAGGAGCTGGCCCCCGAGCGCGACACCAGCCGTACCCCCCTCGTACAGGCCATGCTCGTGCTCCAGAACACCCCGCGCGCCGAGTTCGACCTGCCGGGGGTACGGGTCGGTGAGTTCGTACCGCCGCGCGACACCGCCCAGTTCGATCTGCACCTGGAGTTCCAGCCAAGGCCGGGCGGCGGCCTGGAGGCCGTGGCCGTCCACAGCGATCTGTTCGACGCGGCCACCATCGACCGGCTGACCAGGCACTGGCTGACGCTGGCCGACCGGCTCACCGCCGCCCCCGAGAGGCCCCTGCTGGAGCACGATCCGCTGGAGGCGGAGGAGCGCTCACTGCTGCTGGACTCCTGGAACGACAGCGGGGATCCGGGTGTGCCCGCGGTGTCGCCCCTCGCCATGTTCGAGGAGCGGGCCCGTGCCGTGCCCGGGGCGCCCGCCGTGACGTTCGGAGACACCACCGTCGACTACGGCGAGCTGGCCGCGCGTGCCGCCCGTCTCGCCGCCCGTCTCGCCGCGCACGGGGTGGGGCCGGAGTCCCGGGTGGGGCTGGTGCTGCCGCGCTCGATCGACCTGGTGGTGGCGATCCTGGCCGTACTGAAGGCGGGGGGAGCGTATGTACCGGTCGACCCCGCGTCCCCGGCCGACCGGATCGCGTACATCATCGAGGACTGCGCCGCCGATCTGGTGATCACCAGCCGGGAGACGGCGGCTGTCCTGCCCGGGGACGCGGCGCACCGGTCGGTGGTGCTGGACGCCCCGGCGGCCGGCGCCGCAGCCGGTCCCGCGGCCGGTCAGACCGTCGGTCAGACGGTCGGTCCCACGACCGACCCCGCGGCCGGACCGGCCGCCGGGGAGATCGCCCCGCCCCGTCGCGCGCCCGTCTCCGCCGCCTCCGCCGCGTATGTCATCTACACCTCCGGCTCGACCGGGCGCCCCAAGGGCGTCGTGGTCTCGCACGGCAATGTGGCGGAGCTGCTCGCCGCCACCCAGGAGCAGTTCGCGTGCGGCCCTGACGACGTCTGGACGATGTTCCACTCCTACGCGTTCGACTTCACCGTATGGGAGCTGTGGGGGGCGCTGGCGTACGGCGGGCGCCTGGTCGTGGTGGACCGCGATGTGGCGCGCGCCCCCGGGGACTTCGCGCTGCTCCTGGAACGTGAGCGCGTGACCGTGCTCAGCCAGACCCCGTCGGCGTTCTACCGGCTGGCCGAGGAGATCGGCGCGGTGGACGGGCTGCGGGAGCGGCTCGCGCTGCGCACGGTCGTGTTCGGCGGCGAGGCCCTGGACTGGTCGCGGATCGCGAGCTGGGTGGAGCGGTCGGGCAACGGCGGTCCCGTACTGGTCAACATGTACGGAATCACCGAAACCACCGTGCATGTCACGAGCCGGCGGGCCGAACCCGAGTTCGCGACCCCGGGCGCGGGAAGCGTGATCGGCCGGGCGCTGCCGCATCTGCGCGCGTACGTGCTCGACACCGCGCTCCGCCCGGTGCCCCAGGGCGTACGGGGCGAGCTGTACATCGCCGGAGGCGGCCTGGCCCGCGGCTATCTGAACCGGCGGGGACTCAGCTCCGTACGGTTCGTCGCGGACCCCTTCGGCGGCCCCGGCGCCCGGATGTACCGGACCGGCGACACCGCCCGCTGGAACGCCGCGGGGACGCTCGACTATCTGGGACGCAACGACGACCAGGTGAAGATCCGCGGCTTCCGGATCGAACTGGGCGAGATCGAGGCCCTGGTCGTGGCCGATCCCGGGGTGGCCCAGGGAGCCGTGGTGGTACGGGAGGACCAGCCCGGGGACCAGCGGCTCGTGGCGTACGTCGTACCCGCCGGCGGGGCGGCCGGGCTCGCGGGGTTCGACGAGGCCGGGCTGCGGCGGACGCTGGGCGACGCGCTGCCGGACTATATGGTTCCGGCCGCGTTCGTGGCGCTGGAGCGGCTGCCGCTGACCACGAACGGCAAGCTCGACCGCCGCGCGCTCCCCGCGCCCGAGTACGGCAGCCGCGCCGCGTTGGTGGCCCCGCGCACCCCTACGGAAGAGGCCGTGGCGGAGATCTGGGCGGAGGTGCTCGGGCTGGAACGAACCGGAATCCAGGAGGACTTCTTCAGCCTGGGCGGAAACTCGGTCCTGAGTCTTCGCGTGATTGCTAGGGTCCGGACTGTGTTCGACATCAACCCCTCGGCCCGCGTGATGTTCGATTTCCCCACGGTCGAGCAACTCGCCGGGAAGATCGAGGAGTTGATCATCGAGGATATCGAGAACGGCGGTGATCCGGTCCTTTAGCGAGGACGGAAACCACCGCACCACGTAACACGCACCACGCACCATGTGTCACCCGCGTGCGCGTCGACGGACCAGCGGGGCCGGGACAGGCCCGAAACACCGTCGACTGCGCACGCGGTGCTTTTGCCTGCTTGTTTTCATGATGTGGATATGAGGGAGCTTTCCATGGACGCCGCTTCTTCGCGCGAGGCCCGGATCAGTTCGTTGCCGGAGCACGTGCAGGAGAGACTCCGGAGCAGGCTCGCGGGTCGCGCGGGCGGCGGCCGGAACGCCATCGAGTCCGTGGACCGCAGCGGAACGCTCCCTCTGTCGTTCGCTCAGCAGCGGCTCTGGTTCATGACGGAGTATCAGCGGGACTCCACGGAGAACAATTCCGGTCTCAGCCTGCGGCTCACCGGCCCGCTGGACGTCGGCGCGTTCCGGGCGGCGCTCGACGCCGTCGTGGCCCGGCACGAGCCGCTGCGCACCACCTTCGCCGCGGAGGAGGGGGTGGCGCGGCAGATCGTACGTCCGGAGGCCGAGCTGCCGTTCCGCTTCGTGGACCTGCCCGACTCGACGGACCCCGACCGGCTGATCGCCGCGGCGATGGCCGAGCCGTACGACCTGCGCACAGGCCCGCTGGTGCGTGCCCTGCTCGTCCGCGTCGGCGCCGACGAGTACCGCTTCCTGCTCGCCATGCACCACATCGTCACCGACGGCGCCTCCATGGAGATCATCGTCCGGGAGCTGCGGGCGTACTACGCCGCCGCCCTGCGCGGAGACGTCGGCGCGGCCGGGCTGCCTCCGCTCGCGGTGCAGTACGCCGACTTCGCCGCCTGGCAGCGCGGGCGGTTCTCCGGCAGCGCGCTGGACCGCCATGTCGGTTACTGGCGTGAGCGGTTGGACGGTCTGGAGCCGCTGGAACTGCCCACCGACCGCCCCCGTCCGGCGGTCCGCGGCGGCGCCGGCGCCGTCCACGCCTTCACCCTGCCCGCCGATGTCGCCGCGGGGATCCGGAACGCGGGCAGCGAGCAGGGAGCCAGCCTCTTCGTCACGCTCACCGCGATCACTCAATTGCTGATGGCCCGGCACAGCGGCCAGGACGACATAGCGGTCGGCACGGCGGTACCCGGGCGTGAGCGGGCCGAGGTGGAGAATCTCGTCGGATTCTTCATCAATATTCTGGTGCTGCGCTCCCGTATCGACCAGACCCGTTCGTTCACCG
Source organism: Streptomyces sp. L-9-10 (assembly GCF_004151105.1). Lineage (GTDB taxonomy): Bacteria > Actinomycetota > Actinomycetes > Streptomycetales > Streptomycetaceae > Streptomyces. The sequence continues at coordinate 3,634 of NZ_PHRF01000166.1, read as the reverse complement.
AATTCCTTGCCGAGGTACGGGAGACCGTACTGGAGGCATTCGAGCACCAGGACGTTCCCTTCGAGCGGCTGGTGGAAATCCTCGCGCCGGAACGCGACACCTCGCGTACACCACTCGTCCAGTCGATGGTGGTGCTCCAGAACACCCCGGTCGAATCCGCCGAATTCGAGGGCGTCCGCGTGGCACGCGGAACCCTCGCCCGCCAGGAATCCCCGTACGACGTGAGCTGGGAATTCGAGGAGGACGAGGAAGAGCAGCTGCATTGCGCGATCGAATACAGCACCGACCTGTTCGACCCGGCCACCGTCGAACGGCTGGGACGGCATTTCGTCGTACTGGCCCGTGCCCTGGTCACCGCCCCCGACCGGCGACTGGACGAGGCCGAGCTGCTCACCGCCGACGAACTGGCCGGACTGCTCGCCGAGGGCAAGTCGGTCGCGCGGCCCCAGGCGGCCGCCGGCACCATCCCGGCGCGCTTCGCCGAGCAGGCCGACCGCACACCCGACGCGCCCGCGCTGACCTGCGGTGACGACGACGAAACCCTGACGTACCGTCAACTCGACGAGCGCGCCAATCGACTGGCGCACCACCTGATCGACTGCGGGGTCCGCCCCGAGGAGCCGGTCGCGGTCTGCCTGCCGCGTGGCATCGATCTCGTCGTCTCCATCCTGGCCGTGCTCAAGGCGGGCGGAGCGTATCTGCCGCTGGACCCGGCGCTTCCGCAGGACCGCGTGGCGTGGATGCTCGCCGAGAGCGGGGTCCGGGTCGCGGTCACGGTGGACGCGCTCACCGGACCGCTGCCGGACGGCTTCCACGGCACCGTCGTCGCCGTCGACCGTCTGCGCGACCGGATCGCCGCGCTGCCCTCGCGTACGCCGCGGGTGGCCCTGGCCGCGAGCAACACCGCGTATGTCATCTACACCTCCGGCTCCACCGGCCGGCCCAAGGGCGTCCTCGGTCTCCACGGCGGCCTGCTCAGCCGCTGGGCGTGGTTCTCCGAGACCTACCCCGAGTGGCGCGACGCCGTCGTCTGCGCCAAGAGCTCCGTGAGCTTCCTGGACAGCGCGACGGAGATCCTCGGCACCCTGGTGCACGGCGGGCGCATCATCCTCGCCTCCGACGACGAGGCCAAGGACCCCCTCGCGCTGGCCCGGCTGATCGAGCGGCACCGCGTGGAACGGATGACGCTCGTACCCAGCCTCCTCTCCGTCCTCCTGGACGAGACCGACCCGGCCGCCCTGGCCTCCTGCCGCTGCTGGATCAGCAGCGGCGAGCCGCTCAGCCGCGCGCTCGCCGCCCGCTTCCGCGAGCAGCTGCCGCACGCCCGGCTCCTCAACCTCTACGGCTCGTCCGAGATCAGCGCCGACAGCCTGGTCTGGGAGGCCGAGGGCCCGGACGTACGGATCGGCAGGCCCGTCTGGAACAACCAGGTGTACGTCCTCGACAGCCGGCTGCGCCCCGTACCGCGCGGAGTTCCGGGCGAGCTGTACGTGGCCGGAGCCGGGCTCGCGCGTGGCTACGCCAACCGTCCCGACCGTACGGCGGAACGCTTCATCGCCGACCCGTTCGATCCCTCCGGGCGGCTCTTCCGCACCGGCGACCTTGTCCGCTGGACGTCGGACGGCACCCTGGAACACCTCGGCCGCGCCGACGACCAGGTGAAGGTACGCGGCTTCCGTATCGAGCCCGGCGAGATCGAGGCCGCTCTCCGCCGGCACCCCGCGATCAGCGACGCCGCGATCGTCGTACGGGACGACCGCCAGGGCACCGCCCGGCTCGCCGGGTATGTCGTCCCCGCCGAAGGCCACTCCGTACCCGCCGCGCGCGAACTGCGCGACCTCATCCGGCAGAGTCTGCCCGACTACATGGTGCCCGCCGCGTTCGTGCCGATCGACGCGCTTCCCCTGACCTCCAGCGGCAAGCTCGACCGCCGCTCCCTGCCCACCCCCGACTGGGCCGAGTCCGCCGAATACCTCGCCCCGCGCACCGACACGGAGCGGGCGCTCGCCGCCATCTGGACCGAGGTGCTGGATACGGCGCAGGTCGGAGCCGAGGACGATTTCTTCGCCCTCGGCGGGCATTCCCTGCTCGCCACCCGGGTGATCAGCCGCATCCGGAGCGGTCTGGGGACGGAACTGACCGTACGTCACCTCTTCGAGGCCCCGAGGCTCGCCGACCTGGCGGCCACTCTCGACGCACTGGCGGGCACGTCCGCGGCGAACACCTCGGCGCGCGGCGGTGCCGGCTCGGCGAGCGGTGGTGCCGACTCGACGCCGGGCGGTGCTGACTCAGCGCCTGGTGGCGACCATTCGGCCGGTACCGACGTACAGGGCGGCGCGATCGTTCCCGCGTCGAGGGAAGGGCGCTTGCCGCTCTCCTTCGCCCAGGAACGCCTGTGGTTCCTCGACGACTTCGCCCCCGGCGCCGCCGAGTACAACGTCTGCGGCACCCTCCGGCTGACCGGCGCGCTCGACCTCCCCGCGCTGCGGACCGCCGTCGCTGGACTGGTCGCCCGGCACGAGGCGCTGCGTACCACCTTCGAGACGGTGGACGGGCACGGCACCCAAGTCGTGCACGACACCATGGACGTGGCGGTACGTACGACCGCGCCCGGCACGGACGGCGAGCTGGAGGCCGCTCTCCGCGCCGAGGCGGCGGCCCCGTTCGACCTGGCGACCGGGCCGCTGCTGCGAGCGCTGCTGGCCACAACGGCCGAGGACACGCACACACTGATGCTGACGATGCATCACATCGTGACGGACGGCTGGTCGATGGGCGTCATCACGCGCGAGCTGAGCGCCCTCTACACCGGCGCGGTGCGTGGCGAGGACGCCGGTCTGCGACCGTTGCCGATTCAGTACCCCGACTACGCGGTGTGGCAGCGCGACCGGCTGGCGGGCGACACGCTCGACGGCCAACTCGCCTACTGGCGAGGGAAGCTTGAAGGACTGGAGCCGCTGGAACTGCCGACCGACCGGCCGCGCCCGGCGGTCCGTACCTCGGCGGGTGCCCTGCACCATTTCGAGGTCCCGGCGGAGCTGACCCGGCTCCTGACGGGAACCGGGCGTGCGCGGGGCGCGAGCCTGTTCATGACGCTGACCGCGGTTACCCAGCTTCTGCTGGCGCGCTACAGCGGACGGACGGACATCGCGCTCGGGACAGGTGTCTCGGGGCGCGAGCGCGCCGAGCTGGAAGACCTCGTCGGATTCTTCGTCAACACCCTCGTGCTGCGGACGACGGTCGATGAGTCCGAGAGCTTCGGCCAGCTGCTCGACCGCGTCCGTACGACCGTGCTGGACGCTTTCGCCCATCAGGACGTGCCCTTCAGCCGGCTGATCGAGGAGCTGGCCCCCGAGCGCGACACCAGCCGTACCCCTCTCGTACAGGCCATGCTCGTGCTCCAGAACACCCCGCGGGCGGAGTTCGACCTGCCGGGCCTCAGGGCCGAGGCGGTTCCGTCGGTCCGGGAAGCCTCCCAGTTCGACATCACGTTCGCGTTCTCGGAGCAGGACGGAAGGCTGCTCGCGGCGGCCGAATACAGCACGGATTTGTTTGATGCGGTGTCGGTGGAGCGGTTGTGTCGTCATTGGGTTGAGTTGGCGGGTGTGGTGGTGGGTGGGTGTGGTGGTGCGTT
>NZ_PHRF01000165.1 GCF_004151105.1 Streptomyces sp. L-9-10 | reverse complement strand
TTGTCGCCGGGGTACGCGGTGCGCCTCCGGCGGGCCGTGGGTACGGGTGCGTCTCGGCTCGGGCCGGCCGTCGTGTGCGGGTTGTCGCCGGGGTACGCTCCGGGCCTCGCGCCCGGGACTGCATGATTTACGGCGCGACTCTGCCCGATCGATGGTTCAGGCGTCCGTGCGCCACAAATCACGCTCTACGTCCCGGACACGACCCCTGCGCGCCCCCCTTCACCGCCCGTCACGGACTGGCGCGTCCGTGCGCCGGGGCGGGTGGCCGGGGCCACCGGGCCGCACCCGACCCATACCCCCACCAGGTCGGCGGGTTGTGGGGGACCACCGGGGGGAGGGGGTCGGGGGCGTAGGAGGTGCGTGTCCGGACACTAAAGCGTGATGTGTGGCGCACGGACGCCCGAACCATCGTCAGGGCAGAGTCGCGCCGTACGGGGGTCCGGGGGTGTCCCCCGGGAAAACACAGCATGCCGTCCGGACATGTGCCTCCGGAGCCCCCGGCCCCCGGCCCACGACAACGCAACCGCAACCCGGCGACCGCCCCCCATGCATCGGTGACCCCCACCGCGCGCGGACGCCACCGCCCCCCTCCCCTCCCTACTCTCGTCCCAACCGCGCCGACCTCGGGGAGGGGCACGTGCTCAGCACCGCACTCAGCACCGCGCACCACGCAGACGTCGTCATCATCGGAGCCGGCCTCGCCGGCCTCGCCGCGGCTCATCATCTGACCAGTGCCGGGGTGAGAGTCAGCGTCCTGGAGGCCGCCCCCCGTGTCGGCGGTCGCATGGCCACCGACCGGGTCGACGGCTTCCGGCTCGACCGGGGTGGGCGGCTGCTCACCACCTCGTATCCGGAGCTGCTCCGCACACCGGGCCTGGAGGGCGCCGCCCTGCGGATGTTCTCGCCGGGTGTGGTCGTGCACAGCGACGGACGGAACTATCGGACCGGTGCCGTAGGGAGCGCGCGGAGCGCACTGACAGTGGCACGCGCCCTGGCGAGCGCCCCCCGCCCACCGCTCGGCGGCGCGGTCGACCAGGCCCGGCTGGGCGCGGCCCTGGCGCGCCTCGCGGCGACGCCGACCACCCGGCTGCTGGCCCGTCCCGAACGCACCGCGCTGGAGGCCCTGTCGGTCCGGGGTCTGCCCGTACGTACCGTCAACGCCTTTGTCCGCCCGCTGCTGTCCGCGCTGCTCTGCGATCCGGAGCTGACCACGTCGAGCCGGTGCGCGGACCTCGCGCTGCGCGCGTTCGCCCGGGGCAGGCTGTGTGTCACCGCGGGCGGCGCCTCCGTACTGCCCGACCTGCTGGCGCGGACGCTCCCGGAGGGCACGGTCCGTACGGATGTGTGTGTGACGGACGCGTCGATCTCCGGCGTCACCACCAAGGAGCACGGCGAGATCACCTGCCGCTCGCTCGTGGTGGCGACCGGCGCGCGGGCCGCGGCCGAGTTGCTGCCGGGGCTGCGGGTGCCGGACTTCCACGCGGTGACGGTGCTTCACCACACCGCTCCGGCCGCCCCGTTGACGGATCCGGCGCTGCTGCTGGACGCCGACCGGAGCGGACCGGTGGCGCATACGGCGGTGATGAGCGCGGTCGACCCCTCGCGCGCGCCGGAGGGCCGGGTGCTGATCTCGTCGTCGGTGCTGGGGCCTCCTCCCCCGGCCGCGGTTCTCGACCGTACGGTCCGTGCGCAGCTCGCGCGGCTCTACGGGACGCCGACCGACGACTGGGAGCTGCTGGCCGTCCACCACGACCCGGAGGCGGTGCCCGCGATGCCCCCGCCGCACGATCTGCGGCGCCCGGTCCGGCTGTTGTCGGGGCTGTACGTGTGCGGGGATCACCGGGACACGAACACGGTCCAGGGCGCGCTGTTCTCGGGCCGGCGCGCCGCCCACGCGGTCCTGCGCGACCTGGGCGTGCGCCCCGCGTACGGACCGGCGCGGCTGCCGGCGGTGGCGTAGTCCGCCCCGCGCGCACGCGTGCCCCGCGCGCCGCGAAGGCTCCGGTCCCGTCCGGGCGCCGACTCACCTCGGACGGGACCGGCTCAACTCCCGTCGGGCGCTGCCCTGTTCAGCCCAGCGCCGCGACGCGGTCGCGGTAGTTCCTTACGGCCGCCGCGTCGCGGTAGGGCTCCAGCCGCCGTTCGAAGTCCCGTACGTACTCCACGGCGCGCGCCGAGCGCATCTCGGTGGCCGCCTGCGCCGCCTCCGCGCCCAGCAGGCACGCCTGGTCGAGTTCGCCGAGGCCCAGACGGCCGCAGGCGAGTACGACGCGGCAGAAGAGACGGCTGCGCGCGAACGCCGGGGAGCGCAGTTGGAGCGAGCGTTCGGCGTGCTGCACGGCGGCGCGGTACTGCTGGAGATCGCGGTGGCAGTGCCCGAACTCGTCGGCGAGCTGCGCCTCGTCGAAGAACCGGGCCCAGTGCGGTACGTCGTCGCCGGGGCGTGCCGCCTCCAGGGCGCGTTCCGCCCGTACGAGTGAGGCCGTACAGGCCCGTACCTCACTGAGGACGCCGTGCCCCCGGGCCTCGGCGGAGTGCAGGAGCGCCTGGACGACCGGGGGTGCGGAGGCGCCGATGCCCTGCTGGGCGACGCGGGCGAGCTGGACGGCTTCCCGGCCGTGGCCGAGGTAGACGGCCTGGCGGCTCATGGTGGTCAGGACGTACGAACCGTACGCGCGGTCGCCCGCCGCCTGGGAGAGCCGCAGGGCCTGGACGAAGTAGCGCTGGGCGAGGCCGTGGGCCGCGATGTCGTACGAGGTCCAGCCCGCCAGCCGGGTCAGGTCGGCCGCGGCGGCGAAGAGTCTGCGTCCGGTGGTCTCCCCGTACAGGCCGCGCAGCATGGGCTCGGCCTCGTGCTCCAGATAGCGGACGAGCGCCTGCCGGGCGTGGCCGCCGCCGTAGGCGTGGTCGAGGGTGCGGAAGAGGTCGCCGACCGAGCGCAGGGCCTCGACGTCCCCCGCGGTGACCCGCTGGCCGGCCGCGCGTTCGGTGCGCTGCCGGGGGACGGCCGGGGACGCGGGCCTTCCCTGGAGGGGCACGCGGGTGCCGTTCTGCGGGACCGCGGGCGGGTGGGCCACCCGCTCGTCGGGGCGCCCGATCAGCCAGTCGCGGCTGGGGACGACCAGCCCGGCCGGGGTGAACGCGATCTTGCGCAGTTCGCTGTGGCTGCCGGAGTCCTTGCGCCAGAGTCCGCCGACGATGTCGACGGCTTCCTCGGGGGTGGACGCGAATTCGAGGCCCGCGTAGACGGGCGCGCAGGCGTCCAGGCCGAGATCCTGGGCGGAGAGCCGGCGGCCGAGCCGCCGGGTGAAGACCTCGGCGATCAGTGCGGGGGTGGTGCCGCGTGGTTGCTGTCCGCGCAGCCAGCGCGTCACCGACGTCTTGTCGTACCGCAGATCGAGGCCGTGCTCCAGACCGAGCTGATCCACCCGGCGGGCGAGACCTGCGTGGGAGAAACCGGCTTCTGAGATGAGCGCGGCGAGCTGGCGGTTGGGGATGCGCTGCGGAGGTCGTTCCGACATCAGCTGTACGGTCTCCTGCCTTCCGGGCCCGGGGAGCAGCCCTCATGGAACGGCGCGAATTTAGTAGCAGTGACCGGTTTCACCGGCAGGTTCGCCCTATATTCATCCGTTCGTGTGAGGATCGATGGCGTTGCTGACCTGCGGGCGGCGGCGGGGTGGCAGGGGCCGCGCGGGCGACCCGGCGGAGGCCGGGTGGAGGCCCGGGGTGGCAGCCGGGTGGAGGCCCGGTGGCAGCCGGGGAGAAGGTGCCCGGAAGCACCTGCCCGGCTCACCGCCGAGGGCCCGCCGTACAGTGGCGAGGGCGCGATACGTGCACGGTGAAGGTTCTGAAGGAGGCACTGCCGTGAGTGAGCTGCGGTACATCCGCCTGGGATTCGGCGCGGAATCCGTCGAGTACCAGGAGGCATGGCAGGAGCAGCGCCGGGTACACGCGGCCCGCTTCGCGGACGAGATCCCCGACACCTGTCTGCTGCTCGAGCACCCGCCGGTCTATACGGCCGGACGGCGTACGGCGGACAGCGAACGCCCGCTGGACGGCACCCCTGTCGTCGATGTGGACCGTGGCGGAAGGATCACCTGGCACGGCCCCGGCCAGCTGGTGGGTTACCCGATCCTGAAGCTGCCGCGCCCGGTGGATGTCGTGGCGCATGTCCGCCGGCTCGAAGAGGCGCTGATCCGTACGGCCGCCGAGTTCGGCCTGGAGACGTCCCGGGTCGAGGGCCGCAGCGGGGTGTGGGTGCTCGGGGATCCGCTGGCGGAGCGGCCGGCCGTGGGCGGGCTGTCGCTGGACCTCGATCCCCGGGTGGCGGACGAGGAGTTCGACCCGCGGCTGAACGGCCCGGAGTACGCGCCGTCCAACGCGGGCCAGCGCCGGGAGGACCGCAAGCTGGCGGCGATCGGTATCCGGGTCGCCAAGGGCGTGACCATGCACGGCTTCTCGTTCAATGTGAACCCGGACAACACCTGGTTCGACCGGATCGTGCCGTGCGGGATCCGGGACGCGGGCGTCACCTCGCTGGCGTACGAACTGGGCCGGGACATCACGGTGGAGGAGGTCGTCCCGGTGGTGGAGAGGCATCTGCGGGACGTACTGGACCACGCGGAGCCGAAGCCGCGCGAGATCGAGCGGATCGAGCGGGAGAGCGAGCGAGCGAGCGCCTAGGTTCCGAGGCGCTCGCGCGCCTGGGTTCCGATCCCTTCCTTCCCCGGGCCGATCGGGGGAATGTGTCCCTCTGGCCACGGGTTGGCCAGACGTAATGCCGCACAAATATCGGGCGTAACCTGGTGTTCGCCGAAGAATCGAATGCCGCGCCAGCAGAGAGAGGTGCCGGACGTGTCCGCTGTCGCACCCGACGGACGCAAGATGCTGCGCCTGGAGGTCCGGAACAGCCAGACCCCCATCGAGCGCAAGCCCGAGTGGATCAAGACCCGGGCGAAAATGGGTCCCGAGTACAAGCAGCTGCAGAACCTCGTGAAGAGCGAGGGGCTGCACACGGTCTGCCAGGAGGCGGGCTGTCCGAACATCTTCGAATGCTGGGAGGACCGCGAGGCGACCTTCCTCATCGGCGGTGACCAGTGCACCCGGCGTTGTGACTTCTGCCAGATCGACACGGGCAAGCCCGAGGCGCTGGACCGCGACGAGCCGCGCCGCGTGGGGGAGTCCGTCGTCACGATGGACCTGAACTACGCCACGATCACCGGCGTCGCACGCGACGACCTGGAGGACGGCGGCGCCTGGCTGTACGCGGAGACCGTGCGCCAGATCCACGCGCAGACGGCGGGCCGCGAGAGCGGCGCCACCAAGGTCGAGCTGCTCGTGCCGGACTTCAACGCCGTGCCGGAGCAGCTGGCCGAGGTCTTCTCCTCCCGGCCCGAGGTGCTCGCGCACAACGTCGAGACGGTGCCGCGGATCTTCAAGCGGATCCGCCCCGGATTCCGGTACGAGCGCTCCCTCGAAGTGATCACGCGCGCCCGTGAGGCGGGTCTGATCACCAAGTCCAATCTGATCCTGGGGATGGGCGAGGAGCGCGCCGAGGTCAGTGAGGCGCTGCGGCAGCTGCACGAGGCGGGCTGCGAGCTGATCACGATCACGCAGTATCTGCGTCCGTCCGTACGACACCATCCGGTCGAACGCTGGGTGAAGCCGCACGAGTTCGTGGAACTGAAGGACGAGGCCGAGGAGATCGGCTTCTCGGGTGTGATGTCGGGACCGCTGGTGCGGTCGTCGTACCGCGCGGGCCGGCTGTACCAGCAGGCGATGGAGCGACGCGGCGCGACGGTCACCACCCAAGCCGTATAAGGGCTCCGGGCCCCGGCCGGGGCGGCGCGGTGGCTGTGTGAATCCGAGCACAAGCGGCTACCCGGCAGTAAATGCGAAGCGTCGCGCGGTCCGTACTCCCCCGCAGGTCATGGGGTGTACGGACCGCGTCGGTGTGTCCGGGGGCGGTTCGAGGGGCGCGTCAGGGTTTCATTCGCGTTTGACCGGTCGGTCACGCACTGGTAACACCAGTGAGTGACCCTGAATGCACGTTCCGCGTACAGGTGTCCGCGTCTTCGCCTCTACGTTCACGTTCACCTTCACCGCTCCTGAAGGGACCGCCGCCATGCAGGTCGCGCCGGTACGACCCGTCTCCGAAGTGGTGGCGGCAGCCACCCCACGCACCCGCATGGTGCTGCCCTCCGTCTCCACCGCGCTGCGCGCCGTGGAGTCCCTGCTCCTGAGCGGCGGCCAGCGCACGGCCCGCCGCAACGCCTGGACGGCCGTGCTGGAGGACCGCCGCAGGGCCAAGGACCGGGTCGAGGCGGAGCACGTACTGGAGGCGGTGTCGGAGGCCACTTCCCACGCCACGTAAACTTCCGGGCATGGCGAGGAAGGAAAACGCAGACACTGCTGCGAACCCGGGGCGACTGAAGCAGATCGCCCTTACCTACAAGATGACCCGGCGGGCCGACTCGAAGGTCGGTCTTGTCGTCGCTGGTGTGGGAATCGTCACCTTCGGTGTCTTCCTCGCGGTCGGCTTCTTGATCAACCACCCCATCTACCTGGGCATCCTGGGCTTCATCCTGGCGTTCCTCGCGATGGCGATCATCTTCGGCCGCCGCGCCGAACGAGCCGCCTTCGGGCAGATGGAGGGCCAGCCGGGAGCGGCTGCGGCCGTCCTGGACAACGTCGGACGCGGCTGGACCACGACGCCCGCGGTGGCGATGAACCGCAACCAGGACGTCGTCCACCGCGCCGTCGGCAAGGCGGGCATCGTGCTGGTGGGCGAGGGCAACCCGAACCGGGTGAAGGGGCTGCTGGCGGCCGAGAAGAAGCGGATGGCGCGCATCGTGGTGGACGTGCCGGTGCACGACATCATCGTCGGTGACGGCGAGGGCCAGGTGCCGCTGAAGAAGGTCCGTACGACGATGCTGAAGCTGCCCCGGGTGCTGGCGGGCCCGCAGGTGACGGCGGCCAACGACCGGCTGCGGGCGATGGGCGACCTGATGAGCAATATGCCGCTGCCGAAGGGACCGATGCCGAAGGGCATGCGGATGCCGAAGGGCGGCGGAAAGCCCCGCTGATCTCCGCGGGCACGAGGGTCGGCAGACGTTCATCGGCAGACATTCAAGAGGGCGGTCCGGAACGCGAGTTCCGGCCGCCCTCTCTCTTTTTGCTCTTTTTGTCGCTGTCCCCGGGGGGTCCCGGGGGGCTACATCCGCACCTGCACGGCGCGGGCGAGGCGGTCGTGGAGCCCGCGCGCGTCGCGGTCCCAGATCAGGGCGGGGATGGCCAGGCAGAGCAGCACGCTGCGTACGAGCGCGCGGCCGAACCCGATCCGCTCGCCGCTCTCGGTGATGACCCGCAGGCCGAACAGGCGCTTGCCGGGTGTGAAGCCGACCGTACCGAGGGTGAGCACGCTGAGTACGAGAAGGACGCCGAGGGCCCAGTTGCCCGACGCCTGCCAGTCACCCCGGGCGAGCAGCCCGTATGCGATCAGCATGCAGAGCGCCCAGTCGGTGAAGAGGGCGCCGAAGCGCCGGCCGAGCGGGGCGACGGAGCCCGGTCCGTGCTCCGGCAGACCGAGCCGCTCGCCCCGGTAGCCGAAGTCGACACCCATCTCCTCGGCTGCCGCGCGCGGTCCGGAGAGCCACGATCCGATTGCTTGCCTGTTGTCCACCCGTCCACGGTACTGCGACCTGTTTTCGGCCCCGGGAACGGGGGGTACGCGGGTGTCGACGGAGTCGCCGTACGCCCCGGCGCGCACCCGGGCTGGTTAACTTCGGCGAAACAAATGGGTCATGCTGGAGAAATCCCGGAAACCTATGGTCGGGTCCAGCGTGTGCCACCGCACTGGCCGCACGACCGATAACCCCCGCCCCTCCCCGGGTCGGGAGGAGGAGGAGCTGGATGTTCCAGAACGCCGACGAGGCCAAGAAGTTCATCGCGGACGAGGACGTCAAGTTCGTCGACGTCCGTTTCTGCGACCTTCCTGGCGTGATGCAGCACTTCACGATCCCGGCGAAGGCGTTCGACCCGGCCGAGGAGCTGGCCTTCGACGGCTCGTCGATCCGCGGCTTCCAGGCCATCCACGAGTCGGACATGGCGCTGCGCGCGGACCTGTCGACGGCCCGTCTCGACCCCTTCCGCCGTGACAAGACGCTGAACATCAACTTCTTCATCCACGACCCGATCACGGGCGAGCAGTACAGCCGCGACCCGCGCAACATCGCCAAGAAGGCCGAGGCGTACCTCGCCTCCACCGGCGTCGCGGACACCGCGTACTTCGGCCCCGAGGCCGAGTTCTACGTCTTCGACAGCGTGCGTTTCAACACCACCGCGAACGAGGGCTTCTACCACATCGACTCCGAGGCCGGCGCCTGGAACACCGGTGCGATCGAGGACAACCGCGGCTACAAGGTCCGCTACAAGGGCGGCTACTTCCCGGCCCCGCCGGTCGACCACTTCGCCGACCTGCGCGCCGAGATCTCCCTGGAGCTGGAGGCGTCCGGCCTCCAGGTCGAGCGCCAGCACCACGAGGTCGGCACGGCCGGCCAGGCGGAGATCAACTACAAGTTCAACACGCTGCTCGCCGCGGCCGACGACCTGATGCTCTTCAAGTACATCGTGAAGAACGTCGCCTGGCGCAACGGCAAGACCGCGACCTTCATGCCCAAGCCGATCTTCGGCGACAACGGCTCCGGCATGCACGTCCACCAGTCCCTGTGGCAGGGCGGCACCCCGCTCTTCTACGACGAGCAGGGCTACGCGGGCCTCTCGGACACCGCCCGCTACTACATCGGCGGCATCCTCAAGCACGCCCCGTCGCTGCTGGCCTTCACCAACCCGACGGTGAACTCGTACCACCGCCTGGTCCCCGGCTTCGAGGCCCCGGTCAACCTGGTCTACTCGCAGCGCAACCGCTCGGCGGCCATGCGTATCCCGATCACGGGCTCGAACCCGAAGGCCAAGCGCGTCGAATTCCGCGCCCCGGACCCGTCCTCGAACCCGTACCTCGCCTTCTCGGCCCTCCTCCTCGCGGGCCTGGACGGCATCAAGAACAAGATCGAGCCGGCCGAGCCGATCGACAAGGACCTCTACGAGCTCGCCCCCGAGGAGCACGCGGGCGTCCCCCAGGTCCCGACGTCCCTCCCCGCGGTCCTGGAGGCCCTGGAGGCGGACAACGAGTACCTCCAGGCGGGCGGCGTCTTCACGTCGGACCTGATCGAGACGTGGATCGACTACAAGCGCACGAAGGAAATCGCCCCGATCCAGCTGCGCCCGCACCCGCACGAGTTCGAGCTGTACTTCGACATCTAAGTCGCACAGGTATCTGACCTACCGTCAGACAGACAGTGAGGGCCGCCGTCTCCGGGCAGGAGATGGCGGCCCTCTACGTGTGCCGTACGTGTGCGGCGGGCAGCGGCGTCCGGTGAAGGCGAGGAAAGGGCCGGCTTCGGCCGCCACCGCCTCGCTGACGGTGCGTCAGGCGGCCCCGGTGCGTCAGACGACGACCTGGTTGGCGTGCATCTTGGCGATGTCGTCGGCGTCGTAGCCGAGTTCGGTGAGGACTTCGTCGGTGTGTTCGCCGAGCAGCGGGGCCGCGGTGATCGTGGGGGCGAACGTGGAGAATTTGATCGGGCTGCCGACCGTGAGGTACGTGCCGCGCTCGGGCTGGTCGACCTCGACGATCGTGCCGCTGCGGCGCAGCGCCGGGTCGTAGGCGACCTCCTTCATGCTGAGCACCGGTGCGCAGGGGATGCCGAACGTGCGGAGGATGTCGACCGCCTCGTATTTGGTCTTGTCGGCCAGCCATTTCTCGATATCGGCGAAGATGTCGAAGAGGTGCGGCTGGCGGGCCTCGGCGGTCTTGTAGGCCGGGTCGTCGATCCACTCGGGCCGGCCGAGCGCCTGGCAGGTCTGCTCCCAGTCCTGTTCCTGGATGGTGAAGTAGATGTAGGCGTTGGGGTCGGTCTTCCAGCCCTTGCACTTGAGTACCCAGCCGGGCTGGCCGCCGCCGCCCGCGTTGCCGCCGCGCGGCACCACGTCGGTGAACGAGCCGTTCGGGTACTGCGGGTACTCCTCCAGGTAGCCGACCTTCTCGAGGCGCTGCTGGTCGCGCAGCTTGACCCGGCACAGGTTGAGTACGGCGTCCTGCATCGACACCGACACCTTCTGTCCCGTACCGGTCCTCTCGCGGGCGATCAGCGCGGTGAGGATGCCGATCAGCAGGTGCATCCCGGTGTTGCTGTCGCCGAGGGCCGCCGAGCTGACCGTCGGCGGGCCGTCCCAGAATCCGGTGGTGGAGGCGGCGCCGCCGGCGGCCTGTGCCACGTTCTCGTAGACCTTGATGTCGGACCACGGCGAGTCGTCGTTGAAGCCCTTGACCGAGCCGTAGATCAGGCGTGGGTTGAGCTCCTGGATGTGTTCCCAGGGAAGGCCCATGCGGTCCATGGCGCCGGGTGCGAAGTTCTCGACCAGTACGTCGGCCTCGCCGATCAGCTTCTCCATGACCTCCTTGCCCTCGGGGGTCTTGGTGTTGATCGCGAGGGAGCGCTTGTTGCTGTTGAGCATGGTGAAGTACAGCGCGTCGGCGTCGGGGATGTCGCGCAGTTGGTGACGGGTGACGTCACCGCCGTTGACACGCTCGACCTTCAGCAGGTCGGCCCCGAACCAGGCGAGCATCTGGGAGCACGCCGGGCCCGCCTGGACACCGGAGAAGTCGATCACCTTGATCCCGCTGAGCGGCAGGTCGGTGGTCTGCGGCTGGTCAGTCATGGTGGGGTCCCTTCCGGGGGTGGGCGGTACGAGCGGGCCGCCGCCGCCGGGCGCGCTCACTTCTTCTTCGCCGGGGTGTCGGGGGCCGGGGCCGTGACGCCCTGCGGGTTGAGGTTGGTGAGGTGGCCGCTCTCGGTGCCGGCGGTGGGGTCGATCACGCAGTCGATGAGGGCGGGACCGCCGGAGGCCAGCGCTTCGGTGAGGGCGGTGGTGAGCTCGGCGGGCGTGGTCGCGTGGTAGCCCTTGCCGCCGAACGCCTCGATCAGGCGGTCGTGGTGGGCGTGCGGCATCAGGGTGGTCGGGGACGGGTCGGCGGAGGCGGCGTTGGTCCCGTCGCCGCGGTAGACGCCGCCGTTGTTGAGGATGACGACGACCACGGGCAGCTGGTAGCGGCAGATCGTCTCCAGCTCCATGCCGTCGAAGCCGAAGGCGCTGTCGCCTTCGACCGCCACGACGGGGTCGCCGCTTTCGACGGCGGCGGCGATCGCGTATCCCATACCGACCCCCATGACGCCCCAGGTACCGCTGTCCAGCCGGTGGCGCGGCTGCTGCATGTCGATCACGTTGCGGGCGAAGTCGAGCGCGTTCGCCCCTTCGTTGACGACGTAGGCACGGGGGTGCTCGTGCAGGACGTCGCGTATCGCCCGCAGTGCGCCGTAGAACTGCATCGGGTGCGGGTCGGCGTCGAGGTGGTCCGCCATCTTGGCGGCGTTGTGCGCGGAGCGCTCGCCGAGCTCCTGGCGCCACCCCGCTGCGACCTGTATCCGGCCGGGCTTGGCGCGCTCGACGAGTGCCTCCATCACCGATCCGATGTCGCCGACCAGCGGGGCGGCGATGGGCTGGTTGCTGTCCAGTTCGGTGGGTTCGATGTCGACCTGGATGAACTTCGCGTCGGGGTTCCAGTGCGGTGGTTCGCCGTGCGCCAGAAGCCAGTTCAGCCGCGCGCCGACGAGCATCACGACATCGGCCCGGCGCAGCGCCAGCGAGCGGGCGGCGGCGGCCGACTGCGGGTGGTCGTCGGGCAGCAGGCCCTTGGCCATCGACATGGGCAGGAACGGCAGACCGGTGGTCTCGATGAACTCCCGGACCCGCTGGTCCGCCCGCGCGTACGCGGCGCCCTTGCCGAGTACCGCCAGCGGCCGTTCGGCGGCGGCCAGCAGCTCGATCGCCTGGTCCACCGCCTCGGGGGCGGGCAGTTGGCGTGGCGCCGGGTCGACGACGCGCCACAGCGAGGCCGCGCCCGTCGCGGCGTCCACGACTTCGCCGAGCACCGCGGCGGGGATGTCCAGGTACACGCCGCCGGGGCGGCCGGAGACCGCGGTACGGATCGCCCGTGCGACGCCGCGGCCGATGTCCTCGACCCGGTCCACCCGGTAGGCGGCCTTGGCGAACGGCTTGGCCGCGGCCAGCTGGTCGAGTTCCTCGTAGTCGCCCTGCTTGAGGTCGACGATGTGCCGCTCGCTGGACCCGGAGATCTGAACCATCGGGAAGCAGTTCGTGGTGGCGTCCGCGAGTGCCACCAGTCCGTTGAGGAAGCCGGGGGCGGATACGGTCAGGGCGATGCCCGGCCGTTTGGTGAGGAAGCCGGCCGCCGCGGCCGCGTGGCCCGCGTCGCTCTCGTGCCGGAAGCCGATGTAGCGGATGCCCGACGCCTGCGCGACCCGGGCCAGGTCGGTGACGGGGATGCCGACCACCCCGTAGATGACCTGTACGTCATTGAGTTTGAGCGCGTCGACGACCAGGTGGAATCCGTCGGTGAGGGGCTGGGCGTCGGCGGTCGCCGTGCCGCCTGGTGCGGAAACGGTTGCCATGATCCGATGTCCTCCGTGTCGGATTTACTCCTTTTGGCCCTATCCTTCCACTGTTGGCGTAATGTCGCCTGGTCTTCCACGGAGCCGTCTCGAAGGCCCTCCAGTGGCGACGAGGGCGGGCTCCCGGGGCGGGCCCGGCGCGGGCTCGGGAGTGGCGGAGGCACCAGTGGTCTGGTGCGTGGAGGTGGTGGTGGCCGTGTCCGATCCGACCACGGCGTCCGTGTCGGGCGCCGAACCGTACCGGCCCCCGGAGCTCACCGGTCCGGCCGACCTGCTGGACGAGCAGCTGCGGGAGCGGCCCGGGGCCGAGGCCCTGGTCGTCGGCGAGGACCGGGTACCGCTGACGTATCGCGCCCTGGACGGCCTGATCGAGCGGGTGGCCGGCCGGCTGGGCGCCGAGGGGCTGCGGCGCGCTGACACGGTCGCCCTGACGGGCGCCAACACCGTGGAGTTCGTCGTCGCGCTGCTCGCCGCCGCGCGGGCCGGGCTGGTCGTCGCGCCGCTCGATCCCTCACTGCCGGAGCCCCAGATGTCCGCCCGGCTGCGGGCACTGGGGGCGCGGGTGGTCGTGGTCGGCGCTCCGGCGCTGGAAGCCGTGCCTACGGCGTGGGGGGCGGTGCCGGGCTGGATCCTGCGGATCGGCACCCCGCGCGCCGGGCGCGTGAACGTCGCCCTGGATACGAGGGGTCACGCCCTGGAAGCGGATACGGGGGGTCCCGCCCCGGATGCCGGCGGCCACACGGCGCATGGCGCACTGTCGCACAGCGCGCCGGGCGCGGCGCCGCGCCTTTCCGCTGAGGACGCCCTGGTGCTCTTCACCGCCGGCACCACCGACCGGGCCAAGATGGTGCCGCTGACCCATGCCAATGTCGCGGCGTCGGTGCGGGGCATCTGCGCCGGCTACGAGCTGGGGCCCGCGGACGCGACGGTCGCCGTGATGCCCCTCTTCCACGGTCACGGGCTGCTCGCGGCGCTGCTGGCACCGCTGGCGGCCGGCGGGTGCGTGCTCCTCCCGGCGCAGGGGCGGTTCTCCGCGCACACCTTCTGGGACGACGTGCGCGCTGCGGGCGCCACCTGGTTCACCGCCGTCCCGACCATCCACGAGATCCTCCTGGAGCGGGCGGCGCGCGAGTATCCCGGGCAGCGGGTGGCGCCGCTGCGCTTCGTCCGCAGTTGCAGCGCGCCGCTCAGCGCCGCGACCGGCCGGGCACTGGAGCGCACGCTCGGGGTGCCGGTCCTGTCCGCGTACGGGATGACCGAGTCCACGCACCAGGCGACCAGCCAGCGGCTGGCGGGGCGCGGGGTGCCGAGAAGCGGGTCCGGGGTGCCGAGAAGCGGGTCGGTCGGCCGGACCACCGGGGTGGACCTGAGGATCGTCGGCCCGGACGGGAAGGACCGTCCGCCCGGCGCGGTGGGGGAAGTGTGGGTACGCGGCCCCACGGTCACCCGCGGCTACCTCGGCGATCCGGCGGAGACGGCGCGCGGCTTCACCGACGGGTGGTTCCACACCGGCGACCTCGGCTCCCTGGACAGGGACGGTGAACTCGTTCTCACGGGCCGGATCAAGGACCTCATCAACCGCGGCGGCGAGAAGATCTCCCCCGAGCATGTCGAGGACGTGCTGAGCGGCGGCCCCGGCGTGGCCGAGGCGGCGGTCTACCCGGTACCGGACGCCACGTACGGACAGCGCGTCGGCGCGGCCGTGGTCACCCGCGACGGCGCCGCCCCCGACGCCGATCAGATCCTGGCGTACTGCCGGGCGCGGCTGGCGCCGTACGAGGTGCCGGACCGGCTGGAGATCACCCGCGCGCTGCCGCACACCGTCAAGGGCGCGCTGGACCGGAAGGCCGTGGCGGAGCGGTACGCACACTGAGCGCCGGTACGACGACGCGGAGAGACGCACCCGGGACCACCCGGACCGCACCCGGTCCGGGCTCCTCGCACGTCCTCGACGGCCGCGTGCACCGGCCGCGGGAACGAGCGTCCACCACCCCGCCAAAAACCGACACTCCATCGCACATCATGCCAACTCGCGCCGAATCGGTAGAAGATGTGGCCACGCGGCGCACGCCGCGACTCACCCCCGACCCGCGTGAACCCCTATCAATTCGCCATGAAAACACACCGGTTGGTCATGTCCGGCTCGTGCGGCCCCGGGCCGCGCGAGGACCGACACACCACCCCCAGAGAAAGACCGTCATGCGCTCATTTTCCAAGGTGACCGGGTTCTTCGTCGGCCTGGCACTCGCGGTGACCTGGCTGTCCGGCTGCGACGCGCCGCCGTCCGAACAGGCGGCGTCCGGCGCGTTGTCGGCCGCCCGGGCGGCCAGAGGTGCGGATCTCCAGGACCCGCCGGAGGTGGTGAGCCACCATGGGGTGCTGCGGACCACCGTCGTGGTGGAGCGGCGCAAGGTGTGGGTGGGCGACCGCCGGCTGTGGGCGCTGACCTACAACGGCC
This sequence comes from Streptomyces sp. L-9-10, assembly GCF_004151105.1. Classification (GTDB taxonomy): domain Bacteria; phylum Actinomycetota; class Actinomycetes; order Streptomycetales; family Streptomycetaceae; genus Streptomyces. The sequence goes on along the minus strand of NZ_PHRF01000165.1, from coordinate 65,154 downwards.
GCTATATGCCGCCCACACTCCGCGCCCGGCCCGGCGACCGTATCGAACTCGCCATGGTGAACCGCGTCGAGGCGAAGTCGCAGGGCGTCGGGGCGGACACCAACCTGCACGTGCACGGGCTCCATGTCTCGCCGCGTCAGCCCGCCGACGACATCTTCATCTCCATCAAGCCCGGTACGACCTACAACTACTCGTACCGGCTGCCGCGGGACCTCACGCCGGGCACGTACTGGTACCACTCGCACATCGATATGTTCTCGGCCGGGCAGGTCGCCGGCGGCGAGTCGGGCGTCATCGTCATCGACGGGCTGCGGAAGTACCTGCCGCCGTCCCTGCGCGATGTCACCGAGCATGTGATCGCCCTGAAGGACAATCAGATCCAGGGCGACGAGATCAAGATCAATCCGCTGTCCATCCAGGCGAAGACCAACCGTACGGTCAACGGCCAGCAGAATCCGGTGATCCGCATCCGGCCGGGCGAGACCCAGCTGTGGCGGCTCGCCAATATCGGCGCCAACATCTACTACAAGCTGCGTCTCAAGGGCTTCACCTTCCATGTGATCGCCCAGGACGGCTATCCCGTCCACCGGATCTACTCCACGAAGACGCTGATCGTCTCGGCCGCCGCCCGCTACGACGTGCTGGTGCAGGCCGACCGGGCGGGCACCGCCCAGTTGGAGACGCTGCCGTTCGACACCGGACCGGCCGGCAACACCTTCCCGCAGGTGAACCTGGCGACGGTCGTCACCGGCGGCGCACCCGTGGCCCGGACCGCCGTCCCGTCCCTCTTCGGGCCCTTCGTCGACCTCACCCACGCCCGAATCGCGGACCGCAAGACGATGGTGTACACGGAGCAGGCCAGCCCCGAGAAGTACTTCATCAACGGAAAGTACTTCGACCCGAAGCGCGTCGACTTCGTCTCCAAGCTCAACACCGTCGAGGAGTGGACGGTTCGCAACGACACGGAGGAGGACCACTCCTTCCACCTCCACACCAACCATTTCCAGGTGATGTCCCTGAACGGGAAGCCCGTGGACCCCGCCAACGCCTGGCACGAGACGGTGAACATCCTGCGCAAGCAGAAGCTCGTCCTGCGGGTCCGCTTCACGAACTTCACCGGGCGGACCGTGCTGCACTGCCACATCCTCAACCACGAGGACATGGGCATGATGTCCGTACTGAACATCGTCGACGGACACACGGGCCAGGGGAAGGGCGCCGGACACTGACCGCGGCCACGTCGTCAGTGACCGCACCGCGACACCCGGCGCGCCGGCCCCTCCGATCCGCCGTGATGGCGGATCGGAGGGGCCGTTCCATGCCCCGGACTCTCTCTCTTAGTCCTCGATCACCAGCCCCTTCGCCGCGAGTAGCGGCTCCAGACCGCACATGTCGACGACCGTCCTGCCCGCCCGGTACGCGGCGATGTACCCCTCCTCGGCGTCGACCCGCCGCTGTGACGCGGTGGCCGCCTCGGTGACGTCCTCGCGGCGGACGACGACCACCCCGTCGGCGTCGCCCCGCACCACATCGCCGGGGCGGACGAGTACGCCGCCGATGATGACCGGCTCGCACATCGGCCCGACGGTCTCCTTGACCGTGCCCTTGATGGACACGGCACGGGAGAAGACCGGGAATCCCAGGGCGCGCAGATCCTCGGTGTCCCGGACACCCGTGTCGGTGACCAGTCCGCCGAGGCCCTTGGCCTGGCAGGCGTTGGCGAGTACGTCCCCGAAGGAGCCCGCCTCCTCGTAGGCGCCCGCGGATACGACCACGACGTCCCCCGGGCGGGCGTAGGCGATGGCCGTCTGGAGCATCAGGTTGTCGCGTGGTGCGCACTGGACGGTGAAGGCGGGGCCGCACAGGGACATGCGGTGGTCGACCGGCTTGATGACCGAGTCCAGCGCCCCGAGCCGGCCCTGTGCCTCGTGGATGGTCGCCGAGGAGAAGGTCCTCAGTCGCTCGACCGCGGCGGGTTCCGGCCGCTCGAACGTGGTGCTGACGCGGATCATGATGACCTTTCGGGTGACTTCAGACGTACGTGACGGAGGACAGTCCTGCGCAGGCCGCCGCGATGCGTTCGCACGCGTCGGTGAGGACGTCCGTGGAGGTGGCGAACGAGATGCGGAAGTAGCCGGGGGCGCCGTACGCGGCTCCGTGGATCACCGCCACCTGCCGGCTGTCGAGCAGGTGGCGGGCGAAGTCCTCGTCGTTCCGTATCCGGTCCCCGCCGGGTGTGAACCGCCCGATGGCGTCCCGGCAGTTCACCAGGAGATAGAAGCCGCCGTCCGGGGCGGTGCAGCTGAGCCGGGGAACGCCGTCGAGGAACGTCACGGTCGCGTCGCGGCGCGCGCGGTAGACACGCACGGTTTCGCGGACGAAGTCCTGCGGTCCCGTGAGGGCGGCGACAGCGGCAGCCTGGCTCACGGAGGAGGGGCAGGAGGAGGTCTGGGACTGGAGCGTGTTGATCGCGGTCACCAGGTCCGCCGGACCCACTCCGTACCCGATGCGCCATCCGGTCATCGCGTACGTCTTGGAGACGCCGTTGGTGAGGAACACCCGGTCGGCCAGACGGGGTTCGACGGCCGCCAGGGACGGGGTGTCCTCCGCGCGGTACCAGATCTCGTCGTAGATCTCGTCGGTGAGGACGCGCACATGGGGGTGCGCCAGCAGCGCCTGGGCGAGCGCGCGCAGTTCGACCCCGGATCACGTCAAGGCCGCGGCGATCCGGGCCATCGAGGCGGGGGAGACCAAGTACACCCCCGTGAACGGCACCCCGGAACTGCGTGCCGCGATCGCCGGGAAACTCCGCGTTCGCCACGGGCTGGAGTGCACCGACGCGCAGATCACGGTCGGCGGCGGCGCCAAGCAGGTCGTCTTCCTCGCCCTGATGGCCACCCTGGACGAAGGGGACGAGGTCATCGTTCCCGCCCCGTACTGGGTGTCCTATCCCGACATGGTTTGCGCCAACGACGGCACCCCCGTCATCGTCGACTGCCCCGAGACGGACGGCTTCAAGCTGACCCCGGAGCGGCTCGGGGCGGCGCTCACCGCGCGTACGCGCTGGGTCGTCCTGAACACCCCGGGCAACCCGACCGGATCCGCCTACACCGTCGGCGAGGTGTCGAAGTCGGGCTCGCCGACCGTCAGGTCGAGGATGGTGAGCCCCTGGCTCTTGAGTGTGCGTACGCGCTGCGCCGCCGCCGTGCTGGGCGAGGGGTTGATACGGCGCACGCGTGCCGCGGTGGTGCTGGGGAGGCCGGGGAGGCTGGTCATCGTCTCAGCCCTCCCGGCGTTCGAAGTTCAGTCCGCCGGGGACCTGGAAGGTGGGCAGGATCTCGACATGGCCGATGTTGACGTGCCGGGGCGAGTCGACGGCGAACTCGATGGCGTCCGCGATGTCCTCGGGCTTGAGGGACTCGTAGCCGTCGTAGAAGTGCCGCTGGGCCTCCTCCATGTCGCCGAGCAGCCGGAGTGCGCGGCGGGCCGCCGCAACATCTGCGCCGGCACCCGCTACCTCGGCAGCGCCGCCCGCACGCCCCACGTCCAGGGCGGTTTCGCCCAGCGCGTCACCGTCCCCGCGGCACAGATCCGCCCGTTGCCGCCGGAACTCGCTCTGCGCCGCGCCGTCCTGGCCGAGCCCCTGTCGGTGGCCCCGCACGCCGTGCACCGGGCCGGTGACGTGACGGGCAAACGAGTCCTCGTCACCGGGGCGGGCCCGATCGGCTGCCTGGTCACCGCCGTTCTGCGCCACAAGGGCGCCGCCGAGGTCGTCGTGAGCGACCTCCTCGACACCCCGTTGCGCATCGCCGCCGCAGCCGGGGCCACCGCGACGCTACGGGTGGGCGATCCCGACGACGGCGCCTGGACGGACCCGTTCGACATCGCCGTCGAGGCGTCCGGAGCGCCCGCGGGTCTGCGCGCCTGCGTCGAACGGGTACGCCGCGGGGGCACCGTCGTACTCCTCGGCCTGCTGCCCCCCGGCGAGGTGCCCCTGCTGGGCAACATCGCCGTCACCCGCGAACTGGAGCTCCGGGGCGCCTTCCGCTTCGACGCCGAGTTCGACGAGGCGATCGGTCTGCTGGCCCGGGGCCTGCCCGTCGACGCGGTCGTGACGCACACCTTCCCGCTCACCGAGGCCCGCGCCGCCTTCGACCTCGCCCACGACCGGGCCGTCGCCTCCAAGGTCCTCCTGGACCTGACCGGCACCTGACGAAGGGGCCCGGGGCCGCTGCCCCGGTGCGGCTCGGCGGTTCTTGAGCCGCCCCGGTCAGAGGCCGGTCCGGGAGCCGGCGCGCATGCGGTGCTCCGCCGCCTCCCTTTCCCGCCTCGGGGAGAACGGGTCGCGGCGGGCGGCGACGGCCCGGCGGGTATCCTCCGCTGTCAGGTCGCCGTTGATCGCCGCGGCGGCACGTACACCCGCTGCGGCGGCCCCCACGACCTGCTCCATCAGATCCGTGGCGTTGCCCGCCACCCACACCCCGGGCACGGCCGTCGCGCCGACCGGGTCGGAGGCGATGTACGAACCGATCACCTCGCCGGCCCTCTCCTGCTGGACGGGGGTCAGGCCCAGGCCCGCGAGGAGGTCCGCGCGGGCGGTGAAGCGCGGTGCGATCACCAAGGCCCGGGTGGGGATCGTCCGTCCGCCGGCCAGGGTGACGCCGGTGAGCCGGTCGTCCGTCACCTCCAGGCCGGTCACCTCACCGTCCACCACCGCGATGTCGCGGGCGGCGAGCTGCTCGTACTCCTCCTCGTCCGGCTCGGGCCCGGTGTGCAGGAACAACGTCACCTCACCGCTCCACTGCCGCCACATCAGTGCCTGGTGGACGGCGAACGGACCGGTGGCGAGGACGCCGACCGGCTGGTCGCGCACCTCCCAGCCGTGGCAGTACGGGCAGTGCAGCACCTCGCGCCCCCACCGCTCGGCCACGCCCGGCACCGGCGGCAGTTCGTCGACCAGGCCGGTGGTCACCAGCAGTCGCCGCGCCAGGACGGTCGTCCCGTCCGCCAGGGCGACACGGAAGCCGCCGGTCTCCAGGCGCTCGGCCGCCACGGCGTCACCCGTGATGATCTCGCCGCCGTAACCGGTCACCTCCGCGCGGCCCGCGGCCAGCAGTTCCGAAGGGGGTGTGCCGTCACGCGTCAGGAAATTGTGGACATGGGACGCCGGGGCGTTGCGCGGCCGGCCCCCGTCGATCACCAGTACCGACCGCCGCGCCCGCGCCAGGGCCAGCGCCCCGCTCAGCCCGGCGGCTCCCCCGCCCACGACCACGACGTCATGGCGGCGCTCCCCGGACCGGGGGGTGACGATTCCGTTATGACTTGTCTGATCACTCATGCGCACTATTACCTCCGTTCACTGGAGAGCGTCCGCCCACACCGCACCTTTTGACAAACCACCTTGCCGATTCGGCAAAGAGGGGCGGGGGTCCCTGGGCCGGAGGGGTGTCCGGACGGAGGCGAGTGTCCGCGAGTGTCCCTTGTCAGTGGGCGCTGGCACCATGACCACATGAAGACCTACAACTGGCGTCCTTTCCTTGAGCGGTGGAGTGCGGACTGGCTCGACTCACCCGGCGCGCGGGGGCGTGGGGACGTGGCCGAGACGGTCCTCCGGGACCGGTGGCTGGGGTTCCCGGCCGCCGGGGAGGACCGGATCGGTGAGCTGGAGGAGCGGTTGGGGGTGACGCTGCCGCCCACCTACCGCTCGTTCCTGGCGACCACCGACGGGTGGCGGCCCGCCGGGACGGCTGTCGGCCGGGTGAGCGCAGCGGAGGGCGTGCACTGGTACGGGGATCCGGACGGTCTTCAGGCGCTCCACGAGGGCGCGTTGGACGAGCACGCCTCCGAGGAGGAGGTGCTGAGGGCCGGTATGTGGGGCAGGGCGCTGCGGTTGTCCGCCGCCCCGGACGGGGTCGAGGTCCTTCTCGACCCCGGCGATCCGGACGCCAACGGGGAATGGGCCGCCTATCTCCACCGGGCCGGGGCGGACGGCGGACGGCCCGAGCGCCACGGGTCGTTCATGGAACTCATGCAGGCCCTGTTCCGCGAGTTCCACCGCGCTCACGCGGACACGCCGGGGTTCGCGAACGAGACGACGCGCGAGCTCGACGCCGATGTCGAGGAGGCCCGGCTGTCATGTCTGGACGGCGAGGACATCGACGGCGCGCTCGAACTGCTCACCGAGGCGGCCGAGTGCGGCCGGCCCCGCGCCCATGGGCTGCGGGTCCAGCTGGAGGCGATGCTGAACGGCGGGGGAAGGATCGGGGGCGGGACCGCGGTCAGGGCCGGGGTCGGCGGATCGCCGGCTTCCTGTGGCACCGGGCGGCTGGACGATCCGTTGTACGCGCGCGAGCTTCTGCCGCTGGCCGCGCTGAAGCATCTGCGGACGGGCCGAGCGGACCTGGCGGGCACGGCGGACCGGGCGGACCGGGCAGACCGGGCGGGACATGACGAGGCGGAATTCCTCCGGTCCCCCGACGGGCCTGATCATGACGGGACCGACCGGAAGCAGGCGCTGGACCTGCTGCGGGAGATCGATGAGCGTACGTTCCGGTACGAGGCCCCCGGATCCTTCGGCGACGCGGTCGCCTCGGCGCGCGAACAGGCGCGGTGGGGCGATACGGACGGCGCGTGGCGCACGGTGGCGGCGGCCGTGACCGGCTGGGAGCCCTACGGCGAGGACCACATAGCTCCCGTCGGACTGCTCGCCGATCCACTCCTCGGGCCGGTGATCACGCCGGAGCGCGGGCGGTACCTCCTGGAGACTCCCCGTGCCGGTGGCGGTGGCGGCCGGGGCACGCTGAACGGCGGTGGAGAGCGGGAGGCTGGCCGGGTGAGAGCGGACGGGCTCGGCTGGCTCGCCGAGGACACCGGGCCTTCGGCTCCGGACGCCTACCGCTTCGTCCTCGTCCATGGCGTCGCGCCACAGGAACTGGCCGAACGGATCGGCCGGGGGCCGCTGCTGGCGCCGTGCGACGAGTCGGAGGCGGGACAGGCGATACGTATCGGATCCTGCGGCGACGGAGGCGGGTACGGGAGCGGGGACGGGGGTGAAGTCCGGGGAACGGACGCGGGGCGCTGGAGCTTCGCGTTCGAGAGCGGGCGGAACGGTGTGGAGCCGCCGACGAGTGAGGCGCTGTCGCGGGGCACGGAGTCGGTGACGGTGTGGTGCGAGCGCGGTGGCCGGTCCGCGGCGCTCCCCGGCATCTTCCACTTCTCCTACGCGGAGGACGGCGAGCGCGTGTACGGATTCACCGTGCGCGACGGCGAGATCGAGGAGTGGGGGGCGGTTCCCGACGCGCTCGACCCCGGGCAGCTCTTCCCGGACGCGGGGCCCGGCTGGGACGAGGGCGCGCACGACGAGGCGTACGACGACGCGGACGACGGCTCGGACGACTCCTCGAACCGCGGCGCCGAGGGCAGTTGGGCCCTGGATCCCGATGACGAGTACGAGAGTCTCGACGCCATCGCGGAGGTGTTCGGCGTCTCCCTGCCGCGCTTCGCGATCCGCCACGGGCGGCTGCACGCGGTCGCGCAGTCATGACCTCGATCAGTACGGCGGGCATCAGTACGGCAGTCGTCAGAGCCGCGGTCATCGACACGGAGCAGCTGACGCTGCTGCCGCTCCGTGTCGCGTACGCCGAGAAGATGGCCGCCGTCCTCGCCGACCCGGCGCTGTACGCCTATACCGGCGGAACACCCCCGACGGTCGAGGAGCTGCGCACGCGTTACGCCCGTCAGCTGGCGGGCTCACCCGACCCGGAGGTCGTCTGGGGCACCTGGATGATCGGCGTCCGGGCGGAGGCACAGGAGGAAGGTCAGCACTCGGCGGAGTCGTTCGCGGGCTCGCCGGCCGGTCATGTGCTGGCCGGTCATGTGCCGGCCGGTTATGTACAGGCCACCATCGGCCCGGACGGTGACGGTCGTTCCGCCGAGATCGCGTGGGTCGTGGGGACGGCCCGGCAGGGGCGCGGTATCGCCACCGAAGCGGCGCGGGGGCTCGTACGGTGGCTGAAGGGGCAGGGCGTCCGGAGCCTTGTCGCCCATGTCCATCCGGACCATGGAGCATCTGCCGCCGTCGCCACGGCCGTTGGGCTGGCGCCGACCGGTGAACGGCACGACGGCGAGGTGCGGTGGCGTCGGCGGTGGACCGGCGAGCAGCATGCGGCGGACGGGGCTGGAGCTGACGGCTGACGGCTGACGGCTGACGACCGGCAATGCCCCGCTCGGCTCCTCCCCCGGAGGCGGGGAGGGAAGCCGGGCGGGGCACAACGCCGGTCTCGGGCCCGGAACCCGGACGCGGCCCTGGACTCGGATTCGGGTTCGGGTTCGGGTTCGGGTTCGGATGGGAACCCGCTCCGAACCCGGCCGGACAGGCTCTAATCGATCAGGGCTCGCACCATGCGGCAGGTGGTGTCCGACGGCGGGTGGATCCCGATCCGGGCCGCCGTCCTCCGTATCCTGCCGTTGTTCGCGTTCGCCGGGTGGTACACGCCCGAGTCGAGCAGGGCGATGGCGAGGCGCATGGCCTTGAGCCGGCGGTTATGGGTCTCGTACCACTCACGGGGCTGACCCGCGGGCAGTGGCTTGCGCTTGAGGGCTGGCTGACTCTCGAAGGATTTCGTCGGCATGGTGGCAACGGCCATCGGCGACCTCCCGGCGCGGTGGTTGTTCCCTCACGAACTACCTCCATTTTACCGCCCCCCACTGACAATCGCCCCTGGCCAGAGGCTATTTGAGCGGGGAATCGGCCGGCCGGTCCGCACCGGCCCGCCGGGGCCACGGCGGGGCCGCGAGGACAAGCCCTAGACGTTCAGCTGCCGCTCCGCCTCCGCCAGGATCTCCGTCAGCCGGAGCCCGAACCGTACGTCGCAGGCGTGCGGCCGGCCCGTACGGACCGACTCCAGCAGTGCGTCGGCCGCCGCCCCGAACGAGGTGACCGGGTCACCCCACTTCTCCGGCAGCGTCGCCGTGCCGTGCCGGCCCCGGAGCTCGATCCCCGTACCCGCGCCCGCCTTCGGCGCGCTCAGGCTCACCGCCACCGAGCTGGCCGCCCCGGACACATGCCGCAGCACCAGGTGGGTGAGGTCCGGCTCGGTGCGTACCGCCGTCACCTCGGTCACCTCGCCGAGCACCGGGATCAGCACGGACAGCGCGTGCGGCCCGACGTCCCAGAGGCCGCCCTTCTCGCGGCGCCAGGGGGAGGCGGCGTACGGGCTGGTCTCGCCCGACGAGTAGAGGGCGCCGAGCCAGTACGCGTGGGCGGTGAACCAGCCGCCCTTCGCGCTCTGTTCGCCGAGCCAGCCCACGGTGCCCGCCGCGAAACGCAGCGTGCAGAAGACGACGGACGCGACCCCGGTGGCCGCCACCGCGTCCGCCACCTCGCGGGCGCCCGCCACGGTCGTCGCGACCGGTTTGTCCAGAAGGAGATGGCAGCCCGCCGCGGCGGCGCGCGCCGCGAGCGGTGCCTGGATGTCGGGCGGCAGGGCGAACGCGACGGCGTCGCTCTCGGCGAAGAGCGCGTCGAGGCCGACCTCGCCCGAGTGGGCCGTGGTGTCGTGGGCGGCGGCGAGAGCCGCGGCGGCCTCGGGGCGCCGCCCCCAGACGCCGCTGAGTTCGAGTCCGGGATGGGCGGCGAGTGCGGGGGCGTGGGTGCGCTCCGCCCAGGGGCCGGTGCCGAGGAGTCCGATGCGTAGCTTGCTCATGACGGCCAGTGTGCCGTGTCGGTACGCGCGAGCCGGGCCCCGTTTCGTCGAAGGCGGGTCGCCGGTTCGTCCAGGCCGGTTGGTCGAGGGTGGTTCGTCGAGGGTGGTTCGTCGACGGCGGTTGTCGCGGCCGGTTCTTCGCGGGCGGTGTCGAAAACCGGTGGCCGGGCGGGCAGGGGCCGGTGTTACGTTGCACAGGCCGGCCGCGGGCCTCCGGTGCGACTTCCGGGACATGCCTCTGAAGCAGTGATTTCGCTGTTCGCGCCTCCATTCCCCGGCCGGCATCCATCCCCGGGGGGACAACCATGGCGGAGACCTTCGCCGATCTGATCGCGGCCGAGGACGTACTGCTCTTCGTGAACGCGGCCGTCACGGCGACCGGACAGCGTGAGTTCCGTTCCGACGCTCACACGCAACGGCTCTCGCTCGGTTTTCTGCACGAGTACGTACGCGTCAACTACCGCCCGGTGTACGCCGCCGCGCTCGCGCTCGACATCAACGACCACAACGCCGCCCTGATCATCGAGCAGCTGCTGCGGACACCGGGCGAGGCGAGCGCGGAGGAGAAGCGTGCGGAGGGGCGGCTGATCGCCGCGCGGCTGACGCGGCTGACGCCGCAGCGCGTGTACCGGCTGTTCCGCGGCCTGCGGGCCGCCGGAGTCGGCAACCGCCGTACGCGCGCGATCCTGCGTGACTGGCTGACGGCCCGGCCGGATCTGGGACACGACGCGGTGAAGTACCGGGGCGCTCTCACCTCGGTGGCGCGCCACTTCCATCTGCCGCTCGGCCGGCTGCCGCTCGGCCGCCCTGCACTCGGCCGCCCGGCACCCGGCCGCCCGGCACCCGGGCTTCGGGCACCCGGGCGTCCTTCGGACGAGATAGGTGACTTCCTCTTCTCACCCGGCCGCCGCGACCGGTACGACCACCCTCTTCTCGACGCGTACCGCCGCGCCCACTTCGAGCAGGGCGCGCTCTACGAGCTGCCGTTCACCGTGGCCGAGGGGTTCGCGGCGAAGCACGGCATCGCCCGCGACGCGTTCCTGGAACGGATCCGGCACCGGATGACCCGGCTGGAGCGGCTGCGGACGGAGCGCGCCGCGAAGACCGTACGCCGGACCGATCTGACCGTCATGCCGCTGACCCGGCTCGCGCTCTACGTCCTGTCACTGACGCGGGACGAGCGGGTCGCCCGCCGGGCCGAGCTGACGCGCGCACTGCGTACGGCGGCGCTGCGCGTGGCCGGGCCGCACCGCCATACCTGGGGGCGCGTCGCCGCCGTACTGGACGACAGCTACTCCTCCTCCGGCTCGGGCGAGAAGCGCCGCCGTCCGCTCGGGACGGCTCTGGCCTGCCACTTTCTGCTGGAGGCGCTGGCTGCGCCGGGGGCGTACGCCGCGCTCTGGACCTCGGGAGGCACCGATCCGCTTCTGGTGCGCCCCTACGGACCGACGCCGCTCGGCACCCGGATCATCGACGCGCTCGATCATGCGCCCGACCGGCTCGTCATCGTCTCGGACGGCTGGGACAACGCGCCTCCGGGTCTGGCGGGCGAGGTGCTCCGGGTCTGGCGTACCCGGCTCGACCTGGAGGGGAGGACGAGTGTGGTTCATCTGAACCCTGTATACGACGCGGACGGATTTGACGTACGCCGGCTGGCCGCGAGCGTCCCGACGGCGGGGATACGGGACGCCGAGGATCTGCCGGCGCTGGTGGAGATCGCGCAGTTCGCGGAGGGCCGCACCGGACTGGCCGAGCTGCGGGCGTATCTGGACGGGCGCGTACGGCGGTTCGTGGACGACGATCTGTTCTGCCGCTTCCCCGGTGAGATGAGTGAGACGAGTGAGATGAGTGAGACGGTCGCGACGGGGGCGACCGGAGCGGGGCCGACGGACGAGGTGGACAAGATGGACGAGACCGCGCCGGAGGGGCGATCACGATGACCCGGCTCGATCTCACCGGCCTGACCACGCGCCCCGCCCAGGTCTGGGGCGGCATCCGTCTCGTACCCCTGGTGCGCGAGGAGCCGATGCCCGGTCTGCGGCTGCACCCCGAGATCTACGGCGCCTTCGGCGAGGTCCAGGTGGATCCGCGCACCCGTTATGTCTCGTACATCCCGCACGGAATCGTCGCCGACTGGTCGGGCGACGGCGGCCGGGAAGCCGCGTACGGCACCCAGCTCGACCCCCGGAACGGCGGGGCAGGGGAGAACGGCGGCATCCGGGAAGACTTCCGCCCCGAGACCGTGCCCGTACACCGTCACCACCGGATGGTGAAACGCGCGAAGGGCCGGAAGAGCGGCGCCGGGAAGAGCGCCTCGGCCACCCGCTGCCGGTTCCTCCCGCTCCATCTGGCGATGGAGGGCTATCTCGCGCTGCACTTCGGCGGGCCGTCCATCGCCTGGGACGAGTGGTCCCGGCAGGCGGTACGGCAGGGGCTGTCGCCACGCGCCGAGGACGCCTATCTCGGCCTGACCGTCCGGGGGCTCGCGGACGCGCTGCGCGTCTTCGAGATCCATCCCGGGCAGTGCGGGGTGATGGTGTACACGGCGGATTCGCTCGCCGCCGCCTTCGTCGTACCGCACCCCGAGGACTACCGCCTTCTGCACCCGACCCTCTTGCAGGACATGTACGGGGAACTGGTGCACCAGTACGCGTTCTTCGGCGGCCCGGTGCCGGAGTTCGAGGCGCGCGTCCGCGACGGCAGGTGGCTGGAGACGCTCGCCGATCTGCGGGCGGCGGCGCGGGCGCAGGAGCGGGCGTGGAGCGAGGCGCACGAGACGCTGCTCGCCCGTGAACTCCTCACCACGTCCTACTCCTTCGAGCGGGTGTACCGCATGGGCCCGTACGAACTGCACCGCTTCCTGCCGCCGTTCCACCGGCCCGGCGCCGGGCAGCCGGAGACGGAGCAGCACATCGGTGAACTCATCAGTGACCACAAGGGCCGTACGGCGTATCTCAAGACGTTCCGGCTGTCGGACGCGCAGATCAGACGCGGGCATCTGCTGAGCCGGCTGGCGGCCCACGACTGGCGACTGGACCGAACCGCCGAGGTGCTGGGCACCACCTCCGCCGAACTGGTGCGCAGGATTCACGCCGCCGGATTCGGCGCGCTGCTGAAACGAAGGAACTGAAACAGCGGAGATGAAACACAGGAAACCTGAGTAACGCGTGGTTCACAGAAGGGCAACAGCCGGGAAATCGCGGATTGCGAAGCTTCGGGGCATACCTGCTGCACCCGCAAAGGATGAGGCCCGTGACCTTCAAGGCTGAGTACATCTGGATCGACGGCACCGAGCCGACCGCCAAGCTGCGCTCGAAGACGAAGATCCTCAACGATGGCGCGGAGCTGCCCGTCTGGGGCTTCGACGGGTCGAGCACCAACCAGGCCGAGGGTCACGCCTCCGACCGGGTGCTCAAGCCGGTCTTCTCCTGCCCCGACCCGATCCGGGGCGGCGACGACGTCCTCGTCATGTGCGAGGTCCTGAACATCGACATGACGCCGCACGAGTCCAACACCCGTGCGGCGCTGACCGAGGTCGCGGAGCGGTTCGCGGGCCAGGAGCCGATCTTCGGCATCGAGCAGGAGTACACCTTCTTCAAGGGCGCCCGTCCGCTGGGCTTCCCCGAGGGCGGCTTCCCGGCCGCTCAGGGCGGCTACTACTGCGGTGTCGGCTCGGACGAGATCTTCGGCCGTGACATCGTCGAGGCGCACCTCGACAACTGCCTCAAGGCGGGTCTGGGCATCTCCGGCATCAACGCCGAGGTCATGCCCGGACAGTGGGAGTTCCAGGTCGGCCCGCTGGCGCCGCTGGAGGTGGCGGACCAGCTGTGGATCGCCCGCTGGCTGCTCTACCGCACCGCCGAGGACTTCGACGTGTCCGCGACGCTCGACCCGAAGCCGGTGAAGGGCGACTGGAACGGCGCGGGCGCGCACACCAACTTCTCGACCAAGGCGATGCGCGAGGGGTACGACGCGATCATCACCGCGTGCGAGTCGCTCGGCGAGGGCTCGAAGCCGCTCGACCACGTCAAGAACTACGGCGCGGGCATCGACGACCGGCTGACCGGTCTGCACGAGACCGCCCCCTGGAACGAGTACAGCTACGGCGTCTCCGACCGCGGCGCCTCGGTCCGTATCCCGTGGCAGGTCGAGCAGGAGGGCAAGGGGTACATCGAGGACCGCCGCCCGAACGCCAACGTCGACCCGTACGTGGTGACGCGGCTGATCGTCGACACCTGCTGCTCCGCGCTGGAGAAGGCCGGCCAGGTCTGACCCGTCGGCCCGTACGTACTCAGCTCACCGCACTCCGCGAGGGGGCGGCCGCCACCCGGCGGTCGCCCCCTCGTCGCGTCCGCCCGGCCACGGCGCACGGTGTCGACCGGTCACGCGCCCCCGGCCACGCGCCTGCGCCGTGTCGCCCATACACGCGCCCTGTCACCCACGCCCGCGCCGTGTCGCCCATACACGCGCCCTGTCACCCACGCCCGCGCCGTGTCACCCGCGCCTGCGCCCTGTCGCCCGCGCCCGCGCCGTGTCACCCGCGCCTGCGCCCTGTCGCCCGCGCTGTGACGCACGCGCCCCTGCCCTGTCCGTGAGCCGGCCGTCGCGCGCCCGCGACCCGCCACTGTGTCGGCTGTCACGGGCCCGCGCCGTATCGACAGCCGAAAGGGACCTGCTGCGCCCGTCCGCTTTCTGCTTCAATGGGGACATGGCCAGCTTCCAGCACCCCGCGACAGGTCGCTCCGACCTTGAGCCGTTCTGGCCGTCCCGGCAGCATCACGACTTCGACCGGGTGTGTTGCCGCGCGAGGAACGCGTCGGCCCTCTAAAGCCTTCTTTCCGGCCTTCGGCTGCCGCGCATGACGTACATCCCGTCCGTCCTGTCGATTCGACGAATCCTCCGCGCGAAAGAGCTGACCTCCCATGGCGAATCCCCGCCCCTTCTCCTCCGCGTCCGCGTCGGCGACTGCCACCGCGACCGCGGCCGCACTGAACCAGAAGCAGGCCGCGCCGGGCCGGCACCGGCTCCGAGCCGTCGACCGCGACGAGACCGCGCCGGTGACCCGGCCCGCTCTCCCGGCGCACCCGGCCCTCCCGGCAGGCGTCACGGCCGGACAGGTCGTGGACTTCCTGCCGCCCGGCGCGACCTGGCTGCCCGCGCCGCAGCACACCCTGCCCTCGCTGCCGGGACAGCCGCCGATGGTCGGCTATCTCGTCCTCGTACCGGCCGATCAGCACGCGGCGGTGCTGGCGGCGGCCTCGGCGCCCTACCTCGCCACCACGGAGACCGCCGGAGTCGGCGCCGGCGGCCCCGGCGCGGGCACCGACGGCACCGGGCCCGGGTCCCGGGCCGCCGGCGGCGGCCCCGTCTCGATCGACAGCGTCCGGCGGACCGCCGTCGTGGACGGCGAGCAGATGGACCTCACCTATCTCGAATTCGAGCTGCTCGCGCATCTGGTGGCCCATCCCCACCGGGTGCACACCCGCGACCAGTTGGTGACCACGGTCTGGGGCTACGGGCATGTGGGCGACGGACGCACCGTCGACGTCCATGTGGCGCGGCTGCGCCGCAAGCTGGGGGCGGCCCACCGCCACAGCATCCAGACGGTACGGCGCGTCGGGTACAAGTACACGCCCTGACAAGGGCCGGGCGGGTCGCGGGGGAACCCTGGCCGGGTCGGCAGGGCTCCCCCGCGATCCCGTCAGGTACGAGCCGTACCGGCCGTACGAGCCGTACGGGCGCGGACGCGGGCCCGCACGGCGAGCAGGGCGTCCAGGACGAGGAAGGCCAGCAGGCTGATGCCCAGCAGCGGCAGGAACCAGCCGACCAGTGCCACGGCCGCCGCGAGCGGCAGCAGCACGGTCATCGGCACCTTGCGCCAGGCACCGCGCGGTATCGCCCTGCCCGCGCTCAGCTTCCGCTCCTTGGTGGGTCTGCGCAGCCACCACATCCGGTAGCCCCAGCAGATGATGAGGATCAGCGAGAGGGCGAGCGCCGCGAGGGCCAGCTGGTTGGTGACACCGAGGAAGAGGCCCATGTGGGCGTCGATACCGAAGCGGGTGAGCTGGGCGAGCAACGGATAGTCGGCGAAGCGCAGTTCGTCCATGAGGACGCCGGTGGCGGGATCGATGGCGACCGAGTCGAGCCGCACGGGGAACTGGGTGTCGGTCTGCGCGACCACATAGCCGGTGCCCTCCGTCGGCAGGGTCACCGAGACCGGTCCGTCGAGCCCGGCCTGACGGGCGGCGACGACCACCAGATCGACACCGATGTCCCCGCCGGCCATGCCCTCCATACCGGGCATGTTCTCCATCCCCGGCATGGACTCGTGCCCCTCGTGGCCGCCGCCCGCGCCGCCGGTGCCCCCTTCGAGCGCGGCGGAGACGACGGGAGTGCCACCGCCCAGCTGGTCCTTGACCGAGCCGATGTTCTCGCCCGCGTACGCCGACCAGGTCAGCCCGGTGGCGGAGAGCAGCACCAGCCCGGTCGCGGCCCACAGCCCGAGGGAACCGTGCAGGGAGAGCGTTCTGCGCCGGCCGGTGGCCCCGCGCTCGGGGGTGAGCAGCGCGCGCTTCGAGGTGCGTGTGCGGGCGAGCCAGAGCAGTACGCCGCCGAGGGCGACCACCCACAGCCAGCTGGCGGCGAGTTCGCTGTAGACGCGACCCGGCTCGCCGAGCAGCAGATGGCGGTGCAGCTCGGATATCCAGGTGCGCAGCGGAAGAGCGCCCGAACTGCCGTAGCTGGTCAGCTCTCCCCGTACCTCCGCGGTGTACGGATCGACGAAGACGGCGAGGGACTTGCTCTCCTCGGCGTCGGGCGTGCTCATCAGGACGCGGGTGGTCGCGCCGTCCTCGGACGGCAGGCGTACGGAGGTGACCGTGCCGTCCGGGCGGGCGGCGCGGGCGGCTTCGAGCTGTTCGGAGAGCGGGAGGGTGCGGTCGCCGACCGGCACCCGCAGCTCGTGCCGGTAGACGACCTTCTCCGCCTGGTAGGAGAGCGCGTAGAGGAAGCCGGTGGTGGCGGCGATCAGCAGCAGTGGGGCGATGAGCAGGCCCGCGTAGAAGTGGAGCCGCAGGACGAGGGGGCGCAGGGCACTCCAGACGGAGGAGGCGCCGCTGCTGGTGGTGGCGCCGCTGCTGGTGCCGCTGCTGGTGCCGCTGCTGGTGCCGGTGCTGGTGTCCGTGCTTGTCGCGATCTCCGGCGCTTCACCGGCGGGGGTGGTCGGTCTGTCGTCGGTCTCGGGCCCCTGTACGGGGTCGTCAATGGCCATGACTGTCCTAGGTGTTGGCGTGGGCATGGGGAAGCGGACCCCGGGCCCGCCCTGCCTGCCTAAGGTCGGACAGTGATGACGAGGGCCGTAGCCGGGGCCGTGGCGCGAGAGCCACGGGGCGCGGGCGGTCCCCGCCGCGACAGGGTGTGCGCGAGAACGACGCCCCGGAAGCGGTGCGCCGCGGGAGCGTCGGCGGCGGGTCGTACCGCCCCCGATCGCCGGGGCGCGACGGGCGGCCGGGCCGCGGTCAGCAGCAGCCGGAGCGGGGAGAAGCCCAGGGCGCCGAGGGCGGTCGCGAGCCGGAAGAGCGCGGCTTCGCCCCGGGCCAGCCAGAGCGCGCAGACGGCCGCGGCGAGGAGATGGGCGGCGAGCATTCCCACTGGACCGTCCAGGCCGAAGGGGACGGCGGTGTCGAGGGGGAGGACGCCCGTCCCGGAGTCCTCCCCCATGCTCGCGCCCGTTCCCGCGCCCGAGCCGACGCCCATACCCATGCCGCTGCTTGTGCCGGTGCCCATGCCCGTACCGGTGGTGCCGCCGGTGCCATGAGGGGTGTGCCCCGGTGACCCGGAACCGGCCCCGGACCCGTACCCGCCGAACGGCAGCGCTCCGGCGAAGATCAGATGCAGTCCGCCCTGGACGGTGAGCAGCCCGGCCCCGATCGAGCGGAACCCGCGCCGCCGGCCGCCCGCGAGCCAGGCCGCGCCCGCGGTCACCCCGAACGCCGTCCACAGCGCGCCGAGCGGGATCTCATGCCCGGATGTGAACGAATGCCCCACCGCCGCCAGAGTCACGCATACCGCGGCGAACGCGGCGGCCCTCAGGGCGCGTATCGGTGATCCGGCGTCTGTCATGGTGCGCACATGCTGCCATCCTCACGGGTGTGTACGGCAGGTCCAGGGGCTCCACGATTCTTCTGGCAGCGAATTCCGCTGGCCCGGAAGCGGGCGCGCGGGCACAGTCGGTGCCATGAGACTCCTGATCCTGGGTGGTACGGAATTCGTCGGCCGCGCGGTCACGGAGGCGGCGCTCGCCCGTGATTGGCGGGTGACCGTCTTCCACCGCGGCCATCACGAGGCGCCCGCCGGTGTGACCACCCTGCGCGGCGATCGCACCGCGCCCGGCGGTCTCGCGGCCCTCTCGGACGGAGCCGGCACCTGGGACGCGGTCGTCGACACCTGGTCGGCCGCGCCGTCGGCGGTGCTCTCCTCGGCCCGGCTGCTGGCGGACCGCGTCGGGCGGTACGCGTACGTCTCCAGCCGGTCTGTGTACGCGAGCCCCGCCCCGGCCGGACTCACGGAGGACGGTCCCCTGGTGGAGGGCGCCTCCGCGGCGGCCGGGCGGACCGCGTACCCGCAGGACAAGCGGGGCGGCGAGCTGGCCGCCGAGGCGGTCTTCGGCGACCGCGCCCTGCTGGTCCGTGCCGGGCTGATCCTCGGGCCCGGGGAGAACATCGGCCGGCTCCCGTGGTGGCTGGGGCGGATCGCCCGGGGCGGCCCCGTACTCGCGCCGGGGCCGCGCGACAACCCCTTGCAGTACATCGACGCGCGTGACCTCGCCGAATGGACCCTGGACGCCGTACGGGACGGCCTGGGCGGCCCGTTCAACCTGGTGAGTCCCGCCGGGCACGCGAGCATGGGCGAGTTGCTCGACGCCTGTCTGCGCGTCACCGGATCCGACGCCGAACTGCGCTGGACGGACCCCGGGACGATCCTCGCGGCGGGGATCGAGCCCTGGACCGATCTGCCGGTCTGGATCCCGCCGGGCGAGATGCACGACACCATGCACGGCAGTGACGTCTCCAAGGCGCTTGCCACGGGCCTGCGCTGCCGCCCGGTGGCCGAGACGGTCGCGGACACCTGGTCCTGGCTCGGCTCGATCGGCGGCCGGGCCCCCCAGCGCCCGGACCGCCCGCAGGTCGGGCTGGCACCGGAGCTGGAGGCCACGGTCCTCTCCCCGCAGGGCGACAGCTAAGGGCTGTCCCGCAGGGCGTGTTACGGGAAGACCCGCCCGGCCCGCGACGCCCCGCGGGCGGGCGGCGCTACTGTCGCGGCACGCCCTGGACCGCCCCCGCCCGCCCCTCTGTCGCCGCGGTCAGCGCCCGCCGCAGCTCGGCTATCCCGTGGTGCCACGCGCCGTCCTCGCCGTCCGCCCTGACCCAGCGATCGCGCACCTCGGACCCGGCCACGCCCACCCGGTCCAGGGCCAGGAGCGCCAGCGCTCTCAGTTCCCCGGGAAGCCGGGGCAACGGCTCCTCGGGGCCGTACACCGACTCCGCGGGCGGCCCGCCGGGGCACTGCGCCGCGACCAGCGCCGCCGCGGCGACGGCCGCCGCCCCCACATCGCCGTCCAGCGGACCGCCCGCGCCATCGCCGCCGTCCCCGCCGTCCCCACTGTCCGACGGTCCCGCTGCTCCGTCCCCCTCACCCGTACCGATCGCGCGCAGCAGCGCCGCCCGCACGATCTCCGTCCGCTGCTCGACGGTCACTTCGTCCAGGTCGGCCGAGAAGTCCACCGCTGCGTCGTTGTCAAAATGGCCGGTGTCCCACGTGCCCATGGTCTGCCCCCTGGCTGTTCAATTTCGGTCGTTCCACCGCGGTCGTTCCACATCGGTCGATCCACATTCCGCACACCCCGTCGCACCGATCGTGCCAGGTGCCACTGACAATGCCGCAATGCCCGCGCGGGCCGGCCCGGGGTGTATCCAGCACCACCCCGGACAGGGGGCCGACCGGCTGCCGCCACCTGACCGCGCCGGTCAGACTGATGCCAGGTCCGGGGGTCGGGCCGCCGGAGGGCCGTCGGGCCGTCCGGGCCGCGAAGGGGAGAAGAACGCCATGGACAGCATGACGAAGAGGCCGGGCCCGCTGGTGTCGGCCGGGCGGGGACTGATGCTGTCGGTCGTCTCGCTGGCCGGATCGATCACACTCTTCGTGCTGACGGTGCTCTCCCTCGCCTTCATCCTGCTGGGCTTCGGGGTCTTCACCACCCCCTGGGTACTGACGCTGGTCAGGGCGCATGCCAATCAGCGCCGGCTGCTGGCCGCGCGGTGGTCGGGCGTACGTGTCCCCGTCCCGTACCGGCCCTTCCCCGCGGATGCGCGCACCGGCGTCACCGGCCGGGTGGAGCGCTGCTCCCTGATGCTGAAGGACCCGGCCACCTGGCGCGATCTCCAGTGGCTGATGGTCGACATGACGGCGGGCTTCTTCACCGCCCTGCTGTCCTGCGCCCTGCTCCTCTACGCGGTGGAGGGGTTCGTACTCGCCGCGGGCCTGTGGCGGGTGTTCGAGAACGACCGGTACTGGTACGCGTTCGTCCCGGTCAGCAGCCAGGCGACCGGTCTCGCCGCGGCGGCCCTCGGCGCGGTCCTGTTCGGACTCGGGCTGCGCTACAACGCGGATCTGCTGCGCGGCCACTTCCTGCTGGCCAAGACGCTCCTCGCGCCCACGGCGGACCAGGAGATGGCGCTGCGGATCGAGCGGCTCACCGAGTCCCGGCACGACGCGGTGGACACCTCCGCCGCCGAACTCCGCCGTATCGAGCGCGATCTGCACGACGGCGCGCAGGCCAGGCTGGTCGCCATGGGCATGGATCTGGGCACCGTCGAGGCGCTCATCGAGAAGGACCCGGCCAGGGCCAAGGTGCTGCTCGGCCAGGCCCGGCAGTCCTCCGCCGAGGCGCTCACCGAACTGCGCGATCTCGTACGGGGCATCCATCCGCCCGTACTGGCCGAGCGCGGTCTCGGGGACGCGGTGAAGGCGCTGGCGCTGCGGCTGCCGGTGGAGACCGAGGTGCGGGTGGAGCTGACGGGCCGGGTCGCCGCCCCGGTCGAGTCGGCCGCGTACTTCGCGGTGAGCGAGGCACTGACCAATGTGATCAAGCACGCGGGCGCCGACCGGGTGTGGGTCGACGTCTCGCACGCCAGGGGGATGCTGAAGGTCGCCGTCACGGACAACGGCGGCGGGGGCGCGGTGATCGGAACCGGCTCGGGGCTGAGCGGGCTCGAACGCCGACTCGGTACATTCGACGGCGTCCTGGCCGTCAGCAGCCCAGCGGGCGGTCCCACCATGGTCACCATGGAGATCCCTTGCGAGTTGTCCTAGCCGAAGACCTCTTCCTGCTGCGCGACGGTCTGGTACGGATGCTGGAGGCATTCGGCTTCGAGATCCTGGCGGCGGTGGAGAGCGGGCCCGAACTGACCAGGGCCCTGGCGGAGCTGGAGCCGGATGTCGCCGTGGTCGACGTCCGGCTTCCGCCGTCCCACACGGACGAGGGGCTGCAGTGCGCGCTCGCGGCGCGGCGCGCCAGGCCCGGTCTGCCGGTCCTCGTACTGTCCCAGCACGTCGAGCAGTTGTACGCGCGCGAGCTGCTGGCGGACGGCAACGGCGGCATCGGCTATCTCCTGAAGGACCGGGTCTTCGACGCGGACCAGTTCATCGACGCGGTACGCCGGGTCGCGGCGGGGGGTACGGCGATGGATCCCCAGGTGATCTCGCAGCTGCTCTCCCGGCGGGCGCGGGACAAGCCGATCGGCGGGCTGACTCCGCGCGAGCGCGAGGTGATGGAGCTGGTGGCGCAGGGCCGGTCGAACGCCGCCATCGCCGCCCAACTCGTCGTCACGGAGCGGGCGGTGGCCAAGCACACCTCGAACATCTTCGCCAAGCTGGATCTGCCGGTGTCGGACGACGACAACCGCCGGGTACTGGCGGTTCTCGCCTATCTGGACCACGGCAGGTGATTGGAGGGCATCCGCCCGGTTTGGCGCTGGAGATTTCTATGAATTCCCCCGGCGGCTGAACACCCCTTGAGCGAGGTCCGTATGGAACGGAGCGCTTCGATTCTCCCCTGCCGCGCTTTCCCGTAACCGGCGACGAAGCTTGAGGAGTTCCATGCCACGCACATCGAGAAAACGCTCCACACTGGCGAACCGGGCGATCGTCGCCTCGGCCGCCTTGCTCCTGGGCGGGGGTGGGCTGGTAGCGGTCAATGTCTACGCATCCGCGGGTGAGGGCGATTCCCACCGGTCCGCCCCACGGACCCAGAACGCCGGACAGTGGATGTCCACCATCGACTGCCCTGATGTGGCGACCCAGGATCAGCTGACGAATGTGCCGGATGCGGCGCGTCCCGAGGTCGACCGGAATCTTGCCCTCATCGACAGCCAGATCACCGAGGCGTACAAACGGTTCGCCGATGAGAAGGCCCAGATCCAGCGCGATCCGGGATTCGCCGACAATGCCATTCTCAATCCGCTGAAGGACAAGCGGGCGGCCACCCTTGAGCGGATCGCCCTCTCGATCGGCAGGGTGGCGGAACGGCCTCAGGGACTGGAGGGTCTCGCGCCCTGCACCCTGCGCGCTCAGGACGGCCAGGGCCAGAACGGCGGTCAGCAGGGCCAGAACGGCGGCCAGGGCGACGGCCAGGACCAAGGGCAGAACGGCGGCCAGGACGGCGGCCAAGGCGATGGTCAGGGCGACGGGCAGAACGGTGGCCAGGACGGCGGCCAGGACGGCGGCCAGGACGGCGGCGGTCAGAACGGTGGCGGCCAGGCCGGCAACGGCCCCGAGGCCTCCGACTTCGTCGACATCACCACCGTCCAGCCGAATGTCAAAAAGGCCAGAACCGCGCGCGGCGGCTCGAAGGGCACCTTCAGCACCAATTGCGGGGTCAACGAGGCCGGAAAGTTCAATTCGGACAATGTCATCGTCGCCCCAGGTGTGAGCAATGGTGCTCACCACATGCACGACTATGTCGGCAACCAGGCCAATGACGCGTTCGCGACCGACGACTCTCTCGCGGCCGGTGAGACCAGCTGCCGTAATCAGGGCGACAAGTCCACCTATTACTGGCCGGTGCTGCGTCTCCAGAATGGTCAGGACGAAGCCGACGCCAATGCGGACGGCGGCGGCAAGGAAGGAAATGTCGGCGAGATCCAGACGCCTTCCCAGGTGACCCTGACCTTCGCCGGCAGCCCGAAGTCCAAGGTCACCGCCATGCCGCGGTTCCTGCGGATCATCACAGGTGACGCCAAGGCGTTCACCAACGGTGATGCCAACGCGAATGCCTCATGGAGCTGCACCGGATTCGAGGACCGCCAGCTCAAGGACAAGTACCCGATCTGCCCCGAGGGCAGCCAGGTGGTCCGCAGCTTCAAGTTCCAGAGCTGCTGGGACGGCCAGAACGCCGACAGCGCCAACCACCGCACCCATGTGGCCTTCGCCGATCAGAACGGCCGCTGCCAGAACGGCTTCAAGGCGATCCCGCAGCTCCAGCAGCGTGTGGTGTACGACGTACCGCCGGGGCCCGGCTTCGCCGTGGACTCCTTCCCGGAGCAGCTGCACAAGCCCGTCACCGACCACGGCGACTTCATCAACGTCTTCGACGACAACCTGATGAAGAAGGTCGTGAACTGCATCAACGGCGGACGCAAGTGCAGGTGAGCCAAAGGCAGTGCCGGTGAGCCGGCGGCCCGCGGGCCGCTGACCCAGACCCGGGGGCCCCGGCTCCGTCCCTGTCCGGGGCCCCCGCCTTCCGCCTTCCGCCTTCCGTACCCTTCCCGCCCCCCATATCCGCGCTGCGCGGTCAGCCCGTGTGGTGACCGGAGTGCCCCTCGTCTCCCCCACCGCCACCACTTCCCCCCGAGTGGTGCGACGAGCCGGCCTCCACGGTCCCGCCGAGCCGGCCGCGCAGCGCCGTCACCACCTTGTCGTCACCGGCCGCGACCCACTTCCTGCCGACGAGATACGAACCGCCGTAGTCCTTGGCCTCGTTGATCCACTCGCGCAGACCGCGGTCGGTGGCGAAGGTGACCAGCACGTACTTCCCGTCGTCCGTCGTGCAGTTGCCCTGCCGCAACTCGTCGGCGTCGGTCTGGATGTTCGGCTCGCACTCCGCCTTGGAGGCGATCTGTTCGAGGCTCCCCGTCACCGTCTCCGGTGTCGTGGGAGCCTTTTCGCCGTTGCCGCCGTTGCCGCCGTTGCCTTCGTTGCCGCCGCAGCCCGCCGTCAGCGCCAGGGCCAGGGCCAGGGCCGCGAGCACCACCAGGGATCGTTCTGTACGCATGCGGCCATCGTCTCCCGGGACCCGGTCGCCGCGCGGCGGAACGGCCGGATTCCGGGGTGACCATCGGACCAATCGCTCGTTCTGCTCAACGTGCCCCCAGACAGCGCCGTCACCGCCTCGACCACCACCTCGACCACCGCCTCCGCAGCCGTTCCCGCGGAGACGTACGTACCCGGCGCGGCTCCCCTCGCCGCCCTCGGTGTCGAGCAGGCCGAGGCGGCACTCGTCGAGCACTACACCCGTCTCGTACGCCTCGCGTATCTCGTGCTGCCGCCGTCGCTCGGCCGCAACCGGCGCGTACTGACCGCGCACGCGCTCGTGCAGCGCTCGCTGCCGCGCGGGCGCGCGGCGGCGCGGTCCGCGATCCCGGCGCAGAGCCGCGCCGAAGCGGCCGGAGGGACCAGGGGCGCCAAGGGGACCAGGGGCGCAGAGGGGGCCGGAGGCGCCGCAACCGACGGCGGGACCGCGACCGGGGCGGGACGGAACCCCGGGTACGCGTACGTACGCGAGCGCGTGCTGCGCCAGGCGCTCGACGCCGGGCGGCCGATGCGCCGGCTCGCGCGTCCCCGGCTCGCCCAACTGCCTCCGCCGCTGCCGCGCGTCTGGGGGCTGCGGCTGTTCCCGCGCTCGGGCGGCGCCGATGAACTCGCCCTGGACCAGCGGCTCTCCGGCCTGTCGGGACCGGCTCGCGCGGCGTTCGCGCTGCGCGGTCTGGAGCTGCTGACCGACGAGGAGGTGCGCCGGCTGCTCCACGCGGCCGGGGCCGTGGACACGGAGACCGCGCTCGCCGAGGCGGCGGACGCAGCGGAACGGCGGATCGGCACGGCGGACCCCGTCGAGCTGTTGCGCTCAGCCGAGTTCGATCCCTGCTCGCTCCAGGCCAGGCCCACCGATCTGATGCGCCGCCGCCAGTACGGCAGGGCCGCGCTCGCCGCCGCCGCGGCCCTGCTGGTCTGCGGGACGCTCCTCGGTCTGCCGGGCGGCCGGGGCCCGGACGACGACGCGGACTCCCCGTACGGCCACAACGCCGCGGTCGCGGCGGCCCTCGACCCGGCCAGGGTGCGGCGGATCGCGCCCGCCGCGTGGCAGACCTCCGCCCGTACGGACTTCTCCGTCTGGCCCGCGCGCGGGCCGCTGGCCGAGGACCACGCGCTGCTGCGCCGGGCGCTGACGGCCTGGGCCGCGCCCGACGCGTCCGTCCACATCTCGGCGACGCCCGCCACGCCTTCGGGGCCGCCGATGGGATCGCCGCAGCTGCTGTACGGGGGGACGGTCGACGCGGCGCGGGTGGTGCTCTTCCACGACGGCCTGCGGGTGGTGCGGTACGCGGAGCCCGCGACCGGCGGCGAGGAGGTGGCCGCCCTCGACTTCGCGCGGGTCGACGGCGCGGGCGCCGCCGCCGCGGGGGCGCTGGTCGTCGGCCGCTCGGACGGCGAGGTGCGCTATCTGACCGCGCCATGGGTACGGAGTACGTCGGTCCGCGATCTGCTCGACCCGGCGGAGCCCGCGCGGCCCCTGCGGCGGGACGCGGACGGTGTGACCGATCCGCTGGCGAGCCCGGCGATGTCCCAGGACTGCCGCTCCTGGGACACGCTTTCCGTACGCGACGGCAGCGGCAGCGGCAGCGCCACGGAACGGCTGCTCACCGATCTCGGCGAACTGACGCCCGCCCGGCTGACGTCGGGGCCGCCGTCGGCCCCCGGCGACGTGACGTCCCCGGCCGACCGCGCCGCCTGGGCCAGGACCGCCTGTCTGCTGCCCGCGATGCGGTCCCACGGCGTACGGTCCGTGAACTCCTGGCCGTACGCGCGGCAGCCGCTGCCGGAGTCCAACGGCACCGCGACCTGGCTCTGCACCCGCGCGGACACCTGGCGGGGCACGGGGAGCCGGGTGCTCGCGCAGTTCCAGGCGCCGGCCCGGACCACGGCGCCCGGGGCCGTCGCCGCGCGCGCGGAGGACACACCGGCCTGTGGGGCACGGGAGTCACGGGTGCTGGCGGGCGTGCTGTGGAAGTCGCGGGGCGGCACGTGGTACGTACTGGCCGCCGGGAGCGGGCGGTTGGGCTCGGTCGAGGTGTCGGGCGGGGTACGGGGCAGTACGCCCGGGAGTCTGCTGGCGGTACGGGCGCGCGAGGGCGTACAGGCGGAGCTGTACGGCGAGACTCCCGACGGGACGCGGGTGGACGCCCTGCGCTGACCGGGCCGCACGCTCATGAGCGCGGCCCCTCAGGGCAGCAGCAGCCAGTCCGCTCCCAGCGCCGCCACCAGACCGGCGCCCAGCAGCCATGTGCCCAGCCGCGTACGGCCGTGCCGGCTCAGTTCGATCACCACCCCGCACAGGATCATCGCGAGCCCGTACACCCCGACCACCAGGACCGAGGTCCGTTCCGCGAGCCGCACCGCGAGCAGCGCGGCGAGACCGACCAGCAGCACCGACGCCAACGCGATCCGCACCGCGCGCGCCTGACGAGGCGTCAGTCCGCCGTCGTAGGGCTCCGGTACCGGCGTGTCCATGGCCTCGTCCTGGTCAGATGCGCTCATGGAGCGGAGCGTAACGGACACCCGCCGGGGCCTGCCCGTTAGGCTGTTCGTATGACGACCGGGGTGCGCCGCAGGATGGGCGTGGAAGAGCGGAAGCAGCAGTTGATCGGCGTAGCGCTGGAACTGTTCAGCCGCCGCTCCCCCGAGGACGTCTCGATCGACGAGATCGCGGCGGCGGCCGGTATCTCCCGGCCGCTCGTCTACCACTACTTCCCCGGCAAGCAGAGCCTGTACGAGGCCGCCGTGCGGCGGGCCGCCGACGATCTGGCGACCCGGTTCCTGGAGCCGCGCGAAGGGCCGCTCGGCGCGCGGCTGCTCCGGGTCATGGGGCGCTTCTTCGACTTCGTCGACGAGCACGGAGCCGGTTTCTTCGCCCTGATGCGCAGCGGCCCTGCGGTGGGTTCCTCGACGGCCAACGCGATGATCGACGAGGTACGGCAGGCCGCGTACGAACAGATCCTGGCCCATCTCGGGGTGGCGGACCCGCCCGCGCGGCTGGAGCTGGTCGTACGGTCCTGGGTGTCGCTGGCCGAGACGACGGCGCTGATCTGGCTGGACGGGCGGCGCGTCCCGCGCGGTGAGCTGGAGTTGCAGCTGGTGCACGACTTCGCGGCGCTGGCCGCCGTGAGCGCCGCGTACGACGAGGAGATGGCGACGATCCTGCTGCGGATCATCGCCGACGAACCGGCCGACGGCCCGTTCGGCGATCTCCTCGGCCGGCTCACCACGCTGGGTACGGCTCTGCCCGCCCAGCGGGCGCGGGCCTGACCCGCCGTCCTCCCCGGGCGTGACCCGCCTGCCGGCTCACGCGTAGACCACCTTCACCTCCGTGAAGCCGAGGGAACGCAGCAGGCCCTGGAGCATGCCGGTGGTGTTCTTCTCGGCGCGTACAGTGAGTTCGCTCTCCTTGGCCGCGTCCCCGATGTGGCGGGCGGCGAGCTTGTTCACGGCGTGTTCGTCGGCCGGGTTGTCGGAGAAGAGGTCCCCGAGCCGGTCGAGCAGCCCCCGTTCCTTGGACACGGCGTACGAGCGCTCCGGATCGAGCGCGGGCTCGCCGAGCCGGGCGTGGGGCAGCCGGATCGTGGCGGCGGTGCGCTCCTCGTTGACCTGGACGCTCTGCTCGCCGATGCCGCTGAAGTCGACATAGGAGGAGACGGTGCCCGCGCCCACGTAGAGGGTGCGGGTGCCGCGGATCGCGTCCGGCAGGAACTTGGCGTCCTTCTCCAGATCGACGACGACCTGGAAGTTGCCGGAGGCCGCCTCGTAACGGTCCAGGTCCTGGATGGATTCGAGCAGGGTCGGTCCCGTGCGGTCGTTGGTCTCCTCGCCGAAGAGATCACCGAACCCGGGCAGCAGATCGAGCCGGCTGCCCGCGAAGAGCAGCGCGGCGACGACGACGAGTGCGAGCGGCAGCCTGCCCCACCGGGGCAGCCGTGTACGGCTCCGAGGCTTCTCCGGATGCGCTTCGGTGGACGTCATACCTAACGGGTTGCCCGTACGGCCAGGTTCACACCGGCCGGCTGACACACCGGCGGGCTCGCACACCGTCGGTCTGACACCGTCATCCGGGCGACCCTCGTGAACCGGCGCTCCCGGCCGTGTGCTCCGGCGGACAGCCCGGAGCACACGGCCGAGACCCTCACACGCCGCTCACGCCCCCTGTGCCACGAAGACCGCCACGGTCCGCGCGGGCACGGTGAACGTCCCCGACCCCCGCTCGTAACGGGCCTCCTTGACCGTACGGTCCGCTCCCCCGGCCTGGATCCGGTGCAGCGCGTACGGCCGCCCCGCCAGCTCCGTCACCCGCTGGTCCCGTGCCGTCGGGGCCGCGTTGAAGACCACGACCAGATCACCGAGCCGCATGGTGATCACCCCCGGGGTCTCGTCCGGCCCGGACAGCGGGAAGGTCAGCGCGGACCGGACCGCGTCCGTGGAGGTGAGGCTGAACGCCGGCTCCGTGGCGCGGATCCGCAGCAGATCCCGGTACGCGGCCGAGGCGCCGTCGATCTCCGCGCAGCCGGGCGTGAGCGCCGGAGCCGTCAGCAGGGGCTCGGCATAGGACCACTTGTCCTCGTTGTCGGCGGCGGGCGGCAGTCCCCGGCCGAAGCCGTTGCCGTCGCGGCAGTCCCAGTGGATCGCGTTGAACCAGTCACCGCTGTCGTACGAGTTGCGGTCCAGTGACTTGGAGCGCAGCAGATCCGTGCCCGCCTGGGAGAGTGCCGGGCCCTGGGAGAGCGTGGCGGTCGCCATCGCGAGGACCTGCGCCCTCGCCCGGCCGGCGGCCGGGACCGACGGCGGCAGCTTGAAGGCGAGCGTGTCGTAGAGGGATTCGTTGTCGTGGGCGTCCGCGTAGGCCAGCGCGTCGCCGGGGACGGCCGCGTAGCCGGCCGGCGCGCCGTTGTAGTCGACCTCGGAGCCGCGGACCGTACGGCCCGAGGTGTCGGTGAACGTGTAGTCGGCGAGGCTGCCGGTCAGCCCCACCTTGATCAGGTCCTGGTAGTGCAGCAGCCGGGCCTTCTGCTCGGCGGGGGTGCCGTTGGCCGGGGAGGAGTTGGGGTCGGTGTGGAGACCGGAGGCGAAGCCCTGGACGCCCGGGTCCTCGTCGAAGGGGCTGCCGCCGCGCACCGCGTCCCGGGCCCGGTCGGAGAAGGTCGCGATCCCGGTCCCGGCCATGTTCTTCTGGGTGGCCTGGACGAAGCGGGCGTCGTCGGCGATCTCGCCGAAGTTCCATCCCTCGCCGTAGAGGATGATCTTCTTGCCGTCGACTCCGTCCTTCGCGATGGTCAGCGCGTCCAGCGCCTTCCGTACGGCGAGGATGTTGGCCTTCGGGTGGTGGCCCATCAGGTCGAAGCGGAAGCCGTCGACCTTGTACTCCCGGGCCCAGGTGACGACCGAGTCCACGACGAGCTTGCCCATCATGGCGTTCTCGGGCGCCGTGTTGGCGCAGCAGGTGGAGGTGGCGACGGAGCCGTCCGGCAGCAGCCGCTGGTAGTAGCCGGGCACGATCTTGTCGAGGACGGACTTGTCGGCCTGTCCGCTCGCGACGGTGTGGTTGTAGACGACGTCCATGACCGTGCGCAGCCCGGTGCCGTTCAGCGACTGCACCATCCGCCGGAACTCGACGGTACGGCGGGTGCCCTCCGGGTCCGAGGCGTACGAGCCCTCCGGCACGGTGTAGTGCAGCGGGTCGTAGCCCCAGTTGTACGCGTCCTTCGCGGCGGTCCGCGCCACGCACGCCTGCTGTTCGGGCGAGTCGGGCGCGTACACCTTCAGGTCGCAGCCGGGCGTGGCCTGGTCGGAGGCGCGCTCCGGGATCGTGCCGATGTCGAAGGCCGGCAGGAGATGGACGTACGACGTGCCGGAGTCCGCCAGCCGTGCCAGCCGCTTCATCCCGTCGGAGTCACGGTCCGTGAAGGCGAGATACCGGCCCGGGTGGTCCGAGGTGCGGTCCGCGACCGAGAAGTCACGGATGTGCAGCTCCTGGATCTGCGCGTCGCGCAGCGGGACGGCGGCGGGCTTCTTCAGCGTGGACCAGCCCTGGGGGGCCAGTTTCGGATCGGCCAGATCCACCACGAGGCTGCGGGCCGAGTCCGTGGTGAGCGCGGTGGAGTAGGGATCGGTCACCTTGTTGGTGACGACCTTCTGGACGCTCGGCGCCCAGACCGTGACGGCGTACCGGTACGGTCTGCCCGCCCAGCTCCGCTCGCCCTTCACCGACCAGACGCCGGTCGCGGCGTCACGCCTCATCGGGACCGTACGGCCGTCGAGTTCGAGGGCGACGCGCTGCGCGGTCGGTGCCCAGAGGGAGAGGACGGGCCGCCCGCCGGTGAAGACGGGACCGAGCGACGCCTTGACCGCCCGGTCGCCGTAGAGGTCGTCGAGGATGCCCTGCGTCTGTACGCCGGTGGCCGCGAGCAGCGCGCCGTTGGCGGCCCGCTGGGTGGCGATCAGCTGTCCGGAGAGCGACTCGCGGACCCTGTCCCGGTCGCGTGCGTCCACGGTGAAGGCCGGATAGTCCTTGAGGTGCGGGTACGCGGTCTTCTGGGCGTCGGTGAGGGCGGCCGGCGAGAGCCGCAGCCACCTCCCCTCGTCGGACAGTGCGCCGTCCTCGACGGTGATGCCGCCGTCGCGCGCGTACACCAGCTGCTGGCTGGTCGCGGCGGTCGCCTTCACCTTCCAGACGACGGTGTCGGTGTCGATCCACTGGGCCTCGGCCTTGGTGAGGTCGAGGCTCGGGGACGAACCGGCCTGCGGCAGCAGGTACTTCGGCTGCCCGGCGAGCAGCCACACCTCGTTGCCGTGGGTCGCGAGGTCCAGGGACTGGTCGGTGGGGAGGTCCTTCTCGTCACCCTTGTGGAGGATGTAGCTGAGCGAGGTGGCACCGGCCGCGAGCGGGACCTCGAAGGTCACGCCGTACGCGTCCTCCCGCACCGGCTGGAGCGGCTTCGACCAGTCGGTGGGCGAGGCCGCGCCCGTCCAGGTGTGCAGCCCCCAGCCGTCGTAGTCGCCGTCCGCGCGCCGGTAGTGGACGGTCGCCTTCGTGGTGTCCTGTGGCGGGTAGGCGCCGTCGGGGGCCTGCTCGGACTGGCCGTCCGCGCCCTGCGTGATCCATACCTGGCCGGTGCGCGCGAGATCGACGGTCCGCTGGGGCCCGTCGTCCGGGGCGCCGGGCTTCTCCACGGTGTACGGGATGCCCGACGCGCCCTCGGGGACCTTGATCCAGGCGAAGGCGCCATAGGCGTCGCGGCCGGTGAACGCGGCGGTCGTGGAGCCGGACGTCAGCCGCCAGCCCTCGTAGTCGCCGTCGGGCCGCTGGTAGTGGACGACCGCGTAGTCCCGCTCGACCGCGCTCGGCTTCTCCGGCGCGGGCGTCTGTCCGGCCGTCGATGCGGCGGTCGCGCTCGCGGTACGCCCCGTGCTGTCGACGACAACGGCCTTGTAGCGCAGGGGCGTTCCGGCGGCGGTGGCCACGTGGTCGGTGACCCGGTACGGGGCGTGGTCCGCGGTGCCGAGGGTCCGCCACGCGCCGTTGCCGGTCTGGGCGGCGAAGACGACCCGGTTGAGCTGTCCGCCGGTGACCTCCGCGGTCAGCTCCACGGTGCCGGTGGCGCCGGGCGCCGGGGCCTTGAGGGTGATCGCGGGCTTGGCCGCGGGGGCGGGCAGCGGCTTCGCCGCCCTCAGGACGAGCGAGGAGAGCGCGGGTACGGTCACCTTGAGGGTGGAGCCGTCTCCGGCGCGTACCGTACCGGCGCCCGGACCGCCGTACAGCGTACGGAAGTCGGTGCCCGCGGCCGAGCCGACCGGGATCTCGACGGTCTTGGCCTGCTCGGCGTTGTTCACGGCGACGACGTACTCGGTACGCGCCTTCGCGTCCGTCGCGTCCGTACGGGCATCGGTACGCGCATCGGTACGCGAGAAGGCGTAGACCGAGTCCTTCGCGTACCGCTCCGTCTGGACACCGTCCCGCAGCGCGGGGTGGGCCTTGGTGAGCTTCGAGAGCGCGGCGATCGACCGGTACAACGGATGCGCCGGGTCGTAGGCGTCCGAGGCGTGGGTACGGTCCGTGCCCAGCTGGTCGTCGTCCAGATAGTCGGCGGTCTTCGAGGCGAAGAGCGTCTGGCGGGCGTCCTTGTCGCCGCCCGCGCCCGTGAAGCCCTGCTCGTCGCCGTAGTAGATCACCGGGTTGCCCCGGGACAGGAACATCAGCTCGTTGGCGAGCCGGCCCCGTCCGACCAGTTCGGCGTCCCCGGCCTCCGGGTTGTCCTGGGCGAGGAAGGTGCCGATCCTGCCCATGTCGTGGTTGCCGAGGAAGGTCACCTGCTCATAGGCGTTGGCCTTGTCGGTGGTGTAGCGGTAGTCGTCGGCGAAGACCTTCGCGAGCCGCTCGGCCGGCGCGCCCTGCGAGGCGTAGGCGCGGGCCGCGTCCTGGAAGGGGAAGTCGAGCGTGGCGTCCAGCCGTCCGCGGGTCACATACGGCGAGGTGACCGCGGTGTCCGACGAGTAGACCTCGCCGAACATGAAGAAGTCGTCCCGGCCGCGCTTGGCCGCGTACGCGTCGAGCGCCGTCGCCCACTGGGTCCAGAAGTCCAGGTCGACGTGTTTGACGGTGTCGATACGGAAGCCGTCGATGTCGAAGTCGCGGACCCACTTCTCGTAGATCTTCTCCATCCCCGAGACGACCTCGGGACGCTCGGTCCACAGATCGTCCAGCCCGGAGAAGTCGCCGTACTCACCGCTCTCGCCCGCGAAGGTCGAGTCGCCGCGGTTGTGGTACATCATCGGGTCGTTGAGCCAGGCCGGGACCTTCTTCTCGCCCGTACGCACGACGGGGGTGTACGGGAAGGAGTCCGCGTCGGCCCTTGCGATGTCCTTCGCCGCGCCGGTCCCGCGGTCGTCGAAGGGGCGGCCGTCCCGGTCAAGGTACGGATAGGCCCCCTTGGGCCGGTAGCCGTACTCCTTCTCCGCGTAGTCGACCGTGTCGGCGGTGTGGTTGGTGATGACGTCGAAGAAGACCTTCATGCCCTTGTCATGGGCCTTGGCGATCAGCTTCGTCAGCTCGGCGTTGGTGCCGAAGTGCGGGTCGACCTGCGTGAAGTCCGTGATCCAGTAGCCGTGGTAGCCGGCCGAGGCGTCCTTGCCCTCCCCCTGCACCGGCTTGTTCTTGAAGATCGGCGCGAGCCAGATCGCGGTGGTGCCGAGCCCCTTGATGTAGTCGAGCCTGTCGGTCAGGCCCTTGAGGTCACCGCCCTGGTAGAAGCCCTTGTCGGCGGGGTCGTATCCGGTGGATGTCCGCGAACCGGTCAGCCCGCCGCGGTCGTTGGCCGCGTCGCCGTTGGCGAACCGGTCGGGCAGGACGAAGTAGAACTGCTCACGGGTCAGATCGTGGCGCGCGGGCTCGGCGGCGAGCCGGGCGTCCGACGGCGGGGCGGGCGGCGCGGAGGCGGCGGGCCGGCCGGCCGCCGACGTGGCGGCGGCGGGCAGGGCGGGTACCAGTGCCGCGCACAGGGCGGCGGCGAGGACGGCGGTGGCCGTTCTCCGCAGGGGCGGGCGTTTCACGCGGGATCTCCTCGGATGTGCGGGATCAAGGGATCGGGGGGTGGCTCAAGGAATGGGGAGGCTCAAGGCATCGGGAGGCTCAAGGCATCGGGAAGCTCAAGGCATCGGGAAGCTCAAGAGATCGGGGAGTGACCGGGGTACGGGAAGGGGCCGTCCGGCGACGGAAGGCGGGGAGGCGGTCGCCGGACGGCCGTTTCCTGTGCGTCGGCGGCGGTGTCAGCCGCTCGGCGCAGGGGACTCAGGACCGGTGGTCAGCAGGTGCGGGCACCGGTGTGCAGCGCGACGGCGGTGTTCGAGCCGAGCGTCGCGGTGAACTGTCCCGATCCGTTCACCGTCACCGTCCTGCCGTTCTGCACATCGCAGTACGTACCGCCCGGCAGCGAGGTCTGGAACGTACGGGTGAGCGAGGAGCCCTCGTGGTTGATGGCCACATAGCCCGCGGAGCCCCGGCCGAAGGCGATCTGGTCGCCGCCGTTGTCCCACCAGTTGGTGACGGCCTGGCCGCGTGTGGTGTTGCGGAAGGCGACCATCGAGGAGATCTCGCGCCAGGCGTGCTGGCACTTCCAGCCGTTGCTGTAGCAGGCGTTGACCGTGCCGCCGTTGGGCGGACCGGCGTCCTTGTCGCTCCACTCGTATCCGGAGTGCACATCGGGCGAGCCGTACGGCCAGGCCAGCATGAAAACATTGGCGAGCGTGTAGTTCGCGCCGTCCTTGTAGCTGAGGGTGTCGCCGCCGCGCTCGGTGTCGTGGTTGTCGACGAAGACGGCGGACCTGCCCGACTCCATGTAGCCCCAGCCCTCGCCGTAGTTCTTCAGATAGGCGAGGTTCTCGTTGTTGAAGACCCGCTTCAGGTCGCGGGCGTACCGGAACTCCTGGACGTCGCCGTTTCCGAGGTACTCGGTCGGCGAGACGGCCTCGCCCGCGCCGTAGATGACCTCCTGCTTCCAGTAGGCACCCGGATTGCTCAGCCTGCTCTTGATGTTGGCGAGGTCACCGGCCGGCATGTGCTTGGCGCCGTCGATCCGGAAGCCGTCGACGCCGAGCGAGAGCAGGTCGTTGAGGTACGCCGCGATCCGGCCGCGTACGTACTCCTCGCCGGTGTCCAGATCGGCGAGCCCGACCAGTTCGCAGTTCTGTACGTTGCCGCGGTCGCCGTAGTTGTTGATCTGCGACCGGCAGTCGTCCATGTCGGCGCCCGAGTAGATGCCGGGGTAGTTGTACTTGGTGTACGAGGAGCCGCCGGTGCCGGTGCCGTCACCGGCGGACATGTGGTTGATGACGGAGTCGGCGACGACCTTGACGCCCGCCGCGTGGCAGGTGTTGACCATGTTCGAGAAGGCGGCGCGGTCACCGAGCCGCCCGGCGATCTTGTAGCTGACGGGCTGGTACGAGGTCCACCACTGGCCGCCCTGGATGTGCTCCTGGGGCGGCGAGACCTGTACGTAGCCGTAGCCGGCCGGGCCGAGGGTGTCCGTGCACGCCTTGGCTATGGAGTCGAAGCGCCACTCAAACAGTACGGCGGTGACGTCCTTGCCACCGGGCGGCGCCGCCTGGGCGGTCCCGGCGGGGACCGTGAGCGCGGCGGCGGCGCCCGCCACGAGGGCGAGCGCGGCGGCCAGGGTTCTGCGAGCCATTCGGTTCCTCCAACAACACTGGTGGGGGGAGGTGCGGGTGACGGTGGTGCGCGTGGTGCGGGTGGTGCGGCTCTGGGTCATGCCCGTGGTGCGGCTCTCGGTGACACCTGTGGTGCGGCTCCGTGCACGTGCGGTGGTGCTGCGGTGCGGTGGTGCGGTGGTGCGGTGGTGCGGTGGTGCGGAAAGGGTCAGTGGTGCCGGGGTGGGCGCGCTCCCGCGGTGGAGCCGCGTACCACCAGCTCGGGCTGGAACACGTACTCGGTGCGCTGCACGGGGCTGCCCGCCATCTCCTCCAGCAGCGCGGCGACGGCCGCCGCGGCCATCGCCCGTACCGGCTGCCTGACCGTGGTCAGCGGCGGGTCGGTGAAGGCGATCAGCTGCGAGTCGTCGTACCCCACGACCGAGACGTCGTACGGCACTCCCAGCCCGCGCTCCCTCGCCGCCCGCACCACACCGAGCGCCATCAGGTCGCTGCCGCAGACGATGCCGGTGCAGCCGAGGCCGAGCAGCGCGCCCGCCGCGACCTGCCCGCCCTCGACACCGAACAGCGTGGAGCACACCAGTTCCTCGGCCTCGCTCCAGGCCAGGCCCAGCAGCCCGACGGACGCGTCGAGGAAGCCCTCGCGCTTGCGCCGGGACGGCACGTACCGCTGCGGTCCTGTCGCGAGCCCGATCCTGCGGTGTCCCAGCTCGGCGAGGTGGCCGACGGCCATCCGTACGGCCGCGTGGTCGTCCGCCGAGACGAAGGGCGCGCTGACCCGCTCGTTGTAGCCGTTGATCAGCACGTACGGCACACCGCGCGCGGCGAGCGCGGCGTAGCGCGCCGGGTCCGCCGAGGTGTCGGCGTGCAGCCCGGAGAGGAAGACGATGCCGCCGACGCCCCGCTCCACGAGCTGTTCGACCAGCTCGTCCTCGGTGGCGCCGCCGGGCAGCTGGGTGCAGAGCACCGGGGTGTGTCCGTGCCCGGCCAGGACCTGCTCGACGGCCTGGGCGAAGGCCGGGAAGACCGGGTTGGTGAGTTCGGGGGTCACCAGCCCGATCAGCCCGGCGCCGCGCTGCTTCGGGCCGCGCGCGGAGCGCTCCCCGTGCCGGGAGCGCTCGTCCCGCTCGTGCCCGAGGGTGTCGAGCGCCGCGAGCACCCGCTGACGCGTCGTCGCCGCGACGCCCGGCCTGCCGTTCAGGACCCGGCTGACGGTCGCCTCGCTCACCGACGCCCGGCCCGCTATGTCGGCGAGCCGCGGCGTACCGGCGGTGAGGCGTCCGTCGCCACCCGGCGGCAGGAGGTCGTTCACACCGTCCACCACACCGTGGTGTCGGCGGGCAGTTCGGCCTCGGCGCCGTTCACGGCCACCGGGCCGCTGGCCACCAGCACCCGGCCCTGCGCGGGGATCCGTACCGCCGTGTCCGTGGTGTTGACCGTGCAGACGAAGCCGGGCCTGGCGAAGGCCAGCACGCCTTCGGGCGCGTCCAGCCACTCCACCGAGTCGCCCGCGCCCAGCCCCGGGTGCTCCTTGCGCGCGGCCAGCGCCGCCCGGTACAGCTCCAGGGTGGAGCCGGGGTCGCCGGTCTGCGCCTCGACGCTGAGCGCGCCCCAGCCCTCCGGCTGCGGCAGCCAGCTGTCCCCGCCGCCGAAGCCGTACGAACTGCCCTCGCGCGTCCAGGGGATGGGCACGCGGCAGCCGTCGCGGAAGCCGTCCTGGCCGTCCGCGCGGAAGTACGACGGGTCCTGCCGGGCGTCGTCGGGCAGGTCGGTGACATCGGGCAGCCCGAGTTCCTCGCCCTGGTAGACGTAGGCGGAGCCGGGCAGGGCCAGCATCAGCAGGGTCGCCGCGCGCGCCCGGCGCAGTCCGAGCGTACGGTCGCCGGCCTCGCGGGTCTGGGTGGCGCCGCCGGGCGGGCTCGCGAAGCGGGTGGCGTGCCGGGTGACGTCGTGGTTGGAGAGCACCCAGGTGGCGGGGGCGCCGACGGGGCGCATCGCGGCGAGCGAGACGTCGATGACCTCGCGCAGCTCGGCGCCCACCCATGAGGTGCTCAGGTACTGGAAGTTGAACGCCTGGTGCAGTTCGTCGGGGCGTACGTAGTTCGCGGTGCGCTCGACGGTCGGGGTCCATGCCTCGGCGACGGCGATCCGGTCGCCGGGGTACTCGTCGAGGATCCTGCGCCACTGCCGGTAGATCTCGTGCACGCCGTCCTGGTCGAAGAACGGTGTGCCGCCGTCGGCGCTGCCGAGCAGCCTGAGCTGGCCGGTGTCGCCGATGTCGGGCAGGCCCGCCGCCTTCACCAGACCGTGGGCGACGTCGACGCGGAAGCCGTCGACGCCCATGTCCAGCCAGAAGCGCAGGATCGAGCGGAACTCGTCGGCGACGGCGGGGTGGTCCCAGTTGAAGTCGGGCTGCTCGGGGGCGAAGAGATGCAGGTACCAGTCGCCGGGGGTGCCGTCCGGGTCGGTGGTCCTGGTCCAGGCGGGGCCGCCGAAGATGGACTCCCAGTCGTTGGGCGGGAGTTCGCCGTCCGCGCCCTTTCCGGGACGGAAGTGGTAGCGCTCACGCAGCGCGGAGCCCGGGCCCTCGCGCAGGGCGCGCTTGAACCACTCGTGCGCGTCGGAGGAGTGGTTGGGGACGAGGTCGACGATGACGCGCAGATCCAGCTCGTGGGCGTCACGGATCAGCGCGTCGGCGTCCAGCAGGGTGCCGAACATCGGGTCGATGGCCCGGTAGTCGGCGACGTCGTAGCCCGCGTCGGCCTGCGGGGACGCGTAGAAGGGGCTGAGCCAGACGGCGTCGACGCCCAGGTCCCTGAGGTACGGCAGCCGGCGGCGTACCCCGTCGAGATCGCCCATTCCGTCGCCGTTGCCGTCGGCGAAACTGCGTGGATAGACCTGGTAGATCACCGCGTCCCGCCACCAGCCGTGGGGGTGGCCCGGGGCGTCGTCGGACGTGCCGGTCAGAGGGGCAGCGAGGTGCTGGGTCATGTCGTCCCTGTGGTGTCTGGGGGTGGGGAGCGGCGCGCGGCCCGGTAGGTTCCGCGCGCCGCCGTCGTCGTACGGACTCGGTGGTAAGGGCAAGGCCGCTCAGCCCTTGACGGCGCCGGCGGACATGCCGGTGACGAGATGGCGCTGTGCGAAGAGGAAGACCAGCGCGGCGGGGATGGCGATGAGGACGGACGCGGCGGTCATCGGGCCCCACTGGGCGCCGTACTGGTTGACGAACTTCTGGAGGCCGCCCGCGAGCGTGAGGTTCTCGTCGCCGACCATGAAGGCGGAGGCGTAGGCCACTTCGCCCCAGGCGGTGATGAACGAGTAGAACGCGGTGACCGCGAGCCCCGGCTTGGCGAGCGGCAGGATCAGCCGGTAGAAGGTGCCGAACGGGGTCAGCCCGTCCACCATGCCGGACTCGTCGATCTCCCGGGGGATGGTGTCGAAGAACCCCTTCATCATCCAGGCGCAGAAGGGGACGGCGATGGTGAGATACGTGATCACCAGGCCGGCGGACTGATTGAGCAGCCCGAGGCCCGCCATGATGTTGTAGATCGGCACGATCAGGACGGCGACCGGGAACATCTGGGTCACCAGCAGTGTCCACATCAGTCCGCGCTTGCCGGGGAAGCGGAAGCGGCTGACGGCATAGCCGGTGGTGGCGGCGACGAACACCCCGAGCAGGGTGGTGAGTCCGGCGATGAGCAGCGAGTTGCCGAACCAGGTGAGGAACGGGGTGTCCCGCAGCAGGTTGGTGTAGTTCTCGAACGTCGTCTCTTTGAAGAAGTCCGTGGTCGTGGCGTAGCTCGCGGGCTTGAGCGAGGTCAGGAAGACCCACAGCACCGGGAAGACGGCGATCACGGACGCGACGATCAGGGTCGCGTGCAGCGCGACCGAGGCCAGCGGTGAGCGGTGGCCGCGGCGCGGGACGTTGGCGGTCCGCTCGGCGGCGGGGGCGGTCCGCTCGGGGGCGGGGGCGGCGGTGGTCACCACGTGTCTCCCTGCTTACGGAGGACGCGCCGGTAGACGGCGGCGAAGAGCATCAGGAGGACGAGGATCAGGACGCCCCAGGTGGAGGACTGCGCGAAGTCGCGGGGGCTGATCTCGAAGGAGAACTTGTACGCCTGCGTGACCAGGATCTGGGTGGCCTCACCGGGTCCGCCGCGGGTCAGCAGGAAGATCACCGGGAACATGTTGAAGGTCCAGATGGTGGAGAGCAGGATCACGGTCGTACTGACCGAGCGCAGCCCCGGCAGCGTGATGTGGCGGAACCGCTGCCAGGCGTTGGCCCCGTCCATCTCGGCCGCCTCGTACATCTCCCCCGGGATGGACTGGAGTCCGCCGAGGAGCGCGACCATCATGAAGGGCACGCCGAGCCAGATGTTCACGGCGATGACCGAGAACTTCGCCCAGGTCGGGTCGTTGAGCCAGGGCACGGCGTCGATGCCGCCGCCCGCGAGCAGCTTGTTGAGGAAGCCGCGGTCCTCGTTGTAGAGGAAGCGCCAGGCGAAGACGGAGACGAAGCCGGGGACGGCCCAGGGCAGGATCAGCAGCATCCGGTAGAAGGAGCGGCCCGCGATCCGGCGGTTGAGGATGTTGGCGAGGCCGAGGCCGAGCGCGAAGGTGACGCTGACGCAGGAGACCGTCCACACCAGGGTCCAGCCGAGGGTGCCCAGGAACTGATCGCCCGTCAGCGCGTCGGCGTAGTTGTCGAGGCCGACGAACTCGTAGGTGGCGGGCAGGTGGTTGACGCCGATGCTGCGCTCGACGTTGCGCTCGTTGGCGTCGGTGAGCGACAGATAGATACCCCGGACCAGCGGATATCCGATGATCACGCCGATCACGGCCACCACCGGGGCGACCATGGCCCAGGCGTACCAGTGGGTCGAGACACCGCGCCGGAGTCTCGTCGGCACCCCGGCCTCGCCGGGTGCCTTGCCAGTGCCGCGGCCGCGGCCGCGAGCGAGGTCATCGCCCGCGGCCGACGCCACCGACTGGCTGGTGTGGACAGCCATCAGCCGGCCCGCCTTCCTTCCCGTTACCCGTTACTTCCAGCCCTTGAGCAGCTTGCGGTAGGCGTCGCCGGTGTCCTTGGCGCCCTTGGCGGGGGCGCTCTGGCCGGTGAGGACCTTGGTGTACTCGGTCACCAGCGGCGCGAAGAGGCTGCCGGTCTCCGGGATCCAGGGGCGCTCGACGGCCTTGTCCACGACGGGCTTGAAGAAGCCGACGATCTCGTTGTCCGCGACGCC
This sequence comes from Streptomyces sp. L-9-10, assembly GCF_004151105.1. Taxonomy (GTDB): domain Bacteria; phylum Actinomycetota; class Actinomycetes; order Streptomycetales; family Streptomycetaceae; genus Streptomyces. The sequence goes on along the minus strand of NZ_PHRF01000165.1, from coordinate 24,668 downwards.
CGGCCGCGCGTAGACGGACGTACGGGTCGGGAGCAGGCTCAGTTCCTCGGCGACCTTGGTCTGGCTCTCGGCGGAGGTCATGTACTCGGTGAACGCGTAGGAGGCGTCCAGGTTCTTGGAGCCCGCGTAGACGGCGAGGTTGTGGCCGCCCTGCGGCGAGCCCTGCGCGACGGAGCCGGCCGGTACGGGGGCGATGCCCAGGTTGGCCTTGTCCTTGAACTGCGCGCCGCCGTAGGTGTCGGCGACGGCCCAGGGACCGTTGATGATCATCGCGACATCGCCGTCCTTGAAGGCCGACTGCATGTTCTCCCAGCCGTCGGTGGCGTCGGTCTTGGCGGCGCCGGAGTCGACCAGGTCCTTGACGACGGTCATGGCCTTGACGCCGGCCGGGTTGTCGACGGTGACGGTCTTGTTCTCGGCGTCGACCATGTCGCCGCCCTCGCCGTAGAGGAAGGAGAGGAACCAGTAGGCGTCGTCGCCGCGCAGATAGAGGCCGGTCTTACCGGTCTTGTCCTTGATCGTCTTCGATACGGTCTTCAACTCGTCGACGGTCTTGGGGACTTCGACGCCGGCGTCCTTGAAGATCTTCTTGTTGTAGAAGATGCCCATGGAGTCGATGACCTGCGGCGCGGCATAGGTCTTGCCGTCGTACTGCGTGGAGGCGGCGGCCTGCGCGAGGAAGTCCTTCTCGTCCTTCAGCGCCGGGGTGCCGTCCAGCGGCGCGAGATAGCCGAGATCGGCGAACTCGGGGGTCCAGGCGACCTCGGAGCGGATCACGTCGGGCGCCCCGGAGCCGGACTGCGCGGCGTTCTTGAACTTGTTCTGGGCGTCGCCGAAGGGCACGTTGACATATTTGACGTCGACCTTGGGGTGCTTCTTCTCGAAGCCCTCGGCGAGCTGCTTGAAGACCTTGTCCTCGCTGCCCACGGTCGAGGTGTCCCACCAGGTGACCGTTCCCGAGAGCTCGCCGCCCGAGCTCTTGCCGCTGCCTGCGTCACTGTCGCTGCCGCAGGCGGTCGCCGCGAGGGCCAGGGTCGCGGCCAGGGCGGTGGCCGTTATGCCACGTCGCATCCGAACTCCTTCAACTGCCGTACCGCTCCGTCGCGGCGCCGGGTCGGTCGTGAACGTAACAGCCTTGCAAGATGGCCGAAAGACCTTGCGGAATATTTCTGCAAGGACGACCGATCGTTACCGGCATGTGTCCTGTCGATTGCCGGCCAACCTCTTGACGGGAACCCACATGTGCTGGCAGGGGTGGCCTCCGCAGGTCAGTGCCGGTCCCGGCCGGATCGCACGCCTCCCCTGGCAGCACGGCGGGAAGTCTTCGCAAGATCTTGCAAGGGCTTGCCGCGACCACCTGCCCCCGGGCACGGTGGGCAATCCGACATACGCCCGGTACAGTCCACTGACATGACCGCACGGCTTGCCGATATCGCAACTCAGGCGGGGGTCAGCGAAGCGACGGTCAGCCGTGTTCTGAACGGCAAACCCGGGGTTGCCGCGACCACCCGCGAGTCCGTACTCGCCGCGCTCGACGTCCTCGGTTACGAACGTCCCGTACGGCTGCGCAGGCGCAGCGCCGGGCTCGTCGGACTGATCACCCCCGAGCTGGAGAACCCGATCTTCCCGGCCCTGGCGCAGGTCATCGGCCAGGCGCTGACCCGGCAGGGCTACACACCGGTGCTGGCGACCCAGACCCCCGGCGGCTCCACCGAGGACGAGCTGACGGAGATGCTCGTCGAACGGGACGTCTCCGGCATCATCTTCGTCTCCGGGCTGCACGCCGACACCTCCGCCGACATGCGGCGCTACGAGAAGCTGCGCGCCCAGGGCGTGCCGTTCGTCCTCGTGGACGGTTTCTCGCCGAAGGTCCAGGCGCCCTTCATCTCGCCCGACGACCGGGCGGCCATGCGGCTCGCGGTCACCCATCTCGTCTCGCTCGGCCACCAGCGGATCGGGCTCGCCGTCGGCCCCCGGCGCTTCGTGCCGGTCCTCCGCAAGATCGAGGGCTTCCGCGCCACCGTCCAGGAGTTGCTGGGGCTCTCCTCCGAAGAGGCGGACGAACTGATCCAGCAGTCGCTGTTCACTCTGGAGGGCGGCCAGGCGGCGGCCTCCGCGCTGATCGAACGCGGCTGTACGGCGGTGGTGTGCGCGAGCGACATGATGGCCCTCGGCGCGATCAGGGCGGCGCGGCGGCTCGGTCTCGACGTACCCCGGGACCTGTCGGTGGTGGGTTTCGACGACTCGCCCCTCATAGCCTTCACGGATCCGCCGCTGACGACGATCCGCAAGCCGGTGCCCTCGATGGGCCAGGCGGCGGTCCGTACGCTCCTGGAGGAGATCGGCGGTACGCCCGCCCCGCACAGCGAATTCGTCTTCATGCCGGAGCTGGTGGTACGCGGTTCAACCGCCTCCGGTCCGGCCCCCGGACCTCAGGGAATATCAGGGCCGCGGAGTCGTGCTTGAGGCGTGCCGCGGAGTCGTCCTTGAGGTGTAGCGAATGCGGCCCGAACCCGTCCGGGGGATGATCGGTCGGGAACGGGAATCTGGCAGACTCTCTCGCTATGGGTGAATCGACCGTGAAGACACAGGAAGGCCTGCGCGGCCGTACGGCGAACCCGTCACCCATCCCTGAAGAGGAGGCGGTCGCGGGCGCGAGCGGCGAGGCGGCGGTGGCCACGGACACGGCCGAGGACCGCACCTGGCTCCAGCGCCTCAGAGCACCGCGTCGTCCGCGCATCTGGTTCGAAATCCTGCTGATCGCGGTGAGTTACTGGACGTACTCCCTGATCCGCAACGCGGTCCCGGAGCAGAAGGCCAAGGCCCTGCGGAACGCCGACTGGATCTGGGAGACGGAGAAGTCCCTGGGCATCGCGGTCGAGCAGACCATCAACCACGCGATGAATTCGGTGACGTGGCTGATCGTCGGCATGAACTACTACTACGCGACGCTGCACTTCATCGTCACGATCGGGGTGCTCGTCTGGCTCTTCCGGCGCCATCCGGGCCGCTACGCCGCCGCCCGGCTGGTGCTGTTCGCCACCACGGCGGTCGCGTTGCTCGGTTACTACCTGTATCCGCTGGCGCCGCCGCGGCTGATGAACGGGCAGGACTTCATCGACACCGTGCTGCGCCACGAGACCTGGGGCTCGATGGCCTCCGGCGACCTCAAGCACATGTCGAACCAGTACGCGGCGATGCCGTCGATGCATATCGGCTGGTCGCTGTGGTGCGGGCTGACCATCTTCGCGCTCGCCTCGGCGCCCTGGGCGAAGATCCTCGGGCTGCTCTATCCGACGCTCACACTGCTCGTGATCGTCGCCACCGCGAACCACTTCTGGCTGGACGCGGTGGGCGGCATGCTCTGCCTGGCGTTCGGCATCGCGGTCTCGTACGCCTGGTACGGCTCGCCGCCGTACCGGCTGCCCCGCCATGTCGGCGACGACCGGCCACGGCGACAGCGCCGCCCCCGTACCGCCTGAGGCGGCGGTACGGGCCCGGAAGAGCCCACGGGCTCAGCTGGCCGCCCCGTAGAACAGCTCCTCCACCACCGCGCGCGCCCTGCGCGTCGTACGGCGGTAGTCGTCCAGCATGTCGCCCACGTGCCCCGGTCCGTACCCCAGGTAGCGGCCCATCGCGCCCAGTTCCCGCCCGTCCGACGGGAACGTGTCGCCCGGCCTGCCCCTGACCAGCATCACGCCGTTTCGGACCCGGGTCGCCAGCACCCACGCCTCGTCCAGGATCCGCGCGTCCTCCGCCGGCAGCAGGTCCGCCGCGCAGGCCGCCGCCAGGGCCTCCCGGGTACGGGTGGTGCGCAGACCGGGCTCCACCCAGCCGTGCCGCATCTGGAGCAGCTGGACCGTCCATTCGACATCGGAGAGCCCTCCCCGGCCCAGCTTGGTGTGGAGCGTCGGATCGGCGCCGCGCGGCAGTCGTTCCGTCTCCATCCGCGCCTTGAGCTTGCGGATCTCCCGTACCGCGTCCTCGCCCAGGCCCTCCGCCGGATACCGCAGCGGATCGACGAGTTCGATGAACCGGCGGCCCAGATCGGCGTCGCCCGCCATCGGCTCCGCGCGCAGCAGCGCCTGGCTCTCCCAGACCAGCGCCCAGCGCCGGTAGTACGCGGCGTAGGAGGCGAGCGTACGGACCATCGGGCCGCTCTTGCCCTCCGGCCGCAGATCCGCGTCGATCAGCAGCGGCGGGTCGGAGGTGGGGACTTGGAGCAGCCGCCGCATCTCGGCGACCACCTCGTTCGCGGCGCGCGCCGCCTCGTGCTCGCTGACGCCCTCGCGCGGCTCATGGACGAAGAGCACATCCGCGTCGGAGCCGTAACTCAGCTCGTGGCCGCCGAACCGTCCCATGCCGATGACAGCGAAGCGGGTGGGCAGGGTGTCGCCCCACCGCTCGCGTACGACGGCGCGCAGGGCGCCCGCGAGGGTCGCCGCGTTCAGATCGGTGACCGCGTTGCCCACCCGGTCGACCAGCGCCCCCGGGTCCTCCTCCGCGGGACTTTCCTCCGTACCGTACGAGCCGATGATGTCCGCCGCGGTCGTACGGAACAGCTCGCGCCTGCGCATCCCACGGGCCGTCGCGACCGCGCCCTCCGCCGTCTCCGCGCGCCCGACCGCCGCCAGAACCTCCTGCTCCAGCGGTTCACGGCCGCGCGGGGCGAGCCCGTGGGGGTCGCCGAGGATGGCCACCGCCTCGGGCGCGCGGAGCAGCAGATCGGGCGCGAGCCGGCCGGCCGAGAGCACCCGCGCGAGATTCTCCGCCGCGGCCCCCTCGTCGCGCAGCAGCCGCAGATACCAGGGGGTCTTGCCGAGCGCGTCCGACACCTTGCGGAAGCCGAGCAGCCCGGCGTCGGGGTCGGCGGAGTCCGCGAACCAGCCGAGCAGCACCGGCAGCAGCGTCCGCTGGATCGCCGCCTTGCGGCTCACCCCGGACGACAGCGCCTCCAGATGCCGCAGCGCGGCGGCCGGATCGGCGTAACCGAGCGCTTCGAGCCGCTGCCGGGCCGCCCGCGGACTGAGCCGGATCTCGCCGGGCGCGAGCTGGGCGACCGCGTCGAGCAGCGGCCGGTAGAACAGCTTCTCGTGCAGCCGCCGCACGACCGAGGCGTGCCGCCTCCAGGTCCGGTTCAGCTCGGCGACGGGATCGCCGCGCAGTCCGAGCGAGCGGCCGAGACGGCGCAGATCCGCCTCGTCCTCGGGCACCAGATGCGTACGGCGCAGCCGGTAGAGCTGGATGCGGTGCTCCATGGCGCGCAGGAAGCGGTACGCCTCGTCCAGCTGCGCCGCGTCCGCCCGGCCCACATAGCCGCCCGCCGCCAGCGCGGCCAGCGCTTCGAGGGTCGAGCCGCTGTGCAGCGAGGAGTCGCTGCGGCCGTGGACCAGTTGGAGGAGCTGTACGGCGAACTCGACGTCCCGCAGCCCGCCGGGACCGAGCTTCAGCTCCCGCTCCACCTGGCCCGGCGGGATGTTGTCGACAACCCGGCGGCGCATCTTCTGCACGTCGGAGACGAAGTGCTCGCGCTCGGCCGCCTGCCACACCAGCGGGGAGACCGCCTCGATGTACTGGGCGCCGAGCATCGGGTCGCCCGCCACGGGGCGGGCCTTCAGCAGCGCCTGGAACTCCCAGGTCTTGGCCCAGCGCTGGTAGTACGCGAGATGGCTGCTCAGCGTCCGTACGAGCGGCCCGTTGCGGCCTTCGGGGCGCAGATTCGCGTCGACCGGCCAGATGGAGCCCTCGACGGTCGACTCGGAGCAGATCCGCATCAGATGGGACGCCAGCCGGGTCGCCGCCTGGATGGCCTTGCCCTCGTCGATGCCCTCGGCGGCGCCGCCCACCCCGTCGGCCGGCTCGCCGACGAAGATCACGTCCACGTCCGAGACGTAGTTCAGCTCATGGCCGCCGCACTTGCCCATCGCGATCACCGCGAGCCGGCACAGCGCGGCGTCCTCGGGCGCCGCCGCCTTGGCGATCGCGAGGGCGGCGCGCAGGGTCGCGGTCGCCAGGTCGGCCAGTTCGGCGGCGGTCTGGGCGAAGTCCGCCGTCCCGCAGACATCCCTGGCGGCTATGGCCAGCAGACAGCGGCGGTAGGCGACCCGCAGCGAGACCGGATCGGTCGCCTCGGCGAGTCCGCGCTCGAACTCCTCGACGCCGGGGTGCAGATCGGCCAGTTCGTAGGTGACCAGCACGTGCCAGTCCCCGGGGTGCCTGACCAGATGGTCCCCGAGCGCCTCCGACGAGCCGAGCACCCCGAGCAGCCGGTCCCGCAGCGGCTTCGCCGTCACCACGGTGTCCAGCAGCACCCGCAGTTCCCCGGGCCGCTGCGCCTCCGCCAGCCTGACGAGCCCGCGCAGCGCGAGATCGGGGTCCGCGGTGGCGCCGAGCGCGTCGAGGAGCATCGGATCGGACCGTACGAGTGACATCGCGGGGGCGTCGAGCAGCCGCTCGGCGGCGGAGGGATCGGTGAAGCCGTGCCGCAGCAGGCGGGTGAAAGTACTGCTCCTGCGTCCCGGCAGCGCCATGTTCGCCGTCTCCTGTCCACGACCCCGTCCGACCAAAGCTCAGGAAACGAGCCTAGACCCAGGTCCCGGTGGAAGACCGATGAGTCCCGCTCGCGCCGCCGGTCCCTCTGTACAGCTGTCGTACGACACCACGAGAGGACCGCACCATGGCGCTCACACAACCCCGCACGGAGCTGGACACCCGTTACGGCGAGCCGGAGGCCGCCGCCATCGCCTGGACGGAGGCCGAGGGCCTGCTCGCCGGGGCCGAGCTGTTCTGGCTGTCGACCGTACGGCCCGACGGCCGCCCGCATGTCACCCCGCTGCCGGCCGTCTGGGCGGACGGCGCGCTGCACTTCTGCACCGGCGCGGCCGAGCGGAAGGCCATGAACCTCGCCCGGAACCCGGAGGTCGTGCTCACGACCGGTGTGAACGCCCTCCACGGCGGCTGTGACCTGGTGGTCGAGGGCACGGCGGTCCGGGTGACCGACGCGTCCCGGCTGACCGTGCTCGCCACGCTGTGGGAGGCGAAATACGGTGCGGAGTGGCACTTCGACGTACAGGACGGCGGGTTCACGGGCGGCGAGGGCAATGTGGCCCTGGTCTTCGAGGTCGCGCCCCGCACGGCCTTCGGCTTCGGGAAGGCCCCCTACAGCCAGACGCGCTGGCGGTTCTGACCGCCGCCCGGCCCGGGGACTGGTCCGGGGACCGGTCCGGGCCGGCGGTACGACAACCCCGCCGGCCCGGACCGGATCACGCCTGAGGCGCTACCGCACCACGTACTACAGCACCGGCAGGTTCTTCTTCAGCTCGAAGGCCGTCACCTCGGAGCGGTACTCCTCCCACTCCTGCTTCTTGTTGCGCAGGAAGAAGTCGAAGACATGCTCGCCGAGCGTCTCCGCGACCAGTTCGCTGCGCTCCATCAGGGAGATCGCCTCGCCCAGGTTCTGCGGCAGCGGCTCGATGCCCATCGCGCGGCGCTCCGCGTCCGAGAGGGCCCATACGTCGTCGTCGGCGCCCGCCGGGAGTTCGTAGCCCTCCTCGATGCCCTTGAGGCCCGCGGCGAGCAGCACCGCGTACGTCAGATAGGGGTTGGCTCCCGAGTCGATGGAGCGGACCTCGACCCGTGCCGATCCGGTCTTGCCCGGCTTGTACATCGGGACGCGGATCAGCGCGGAGCGGTTGTTGTGGCCCCAGCAGATGTACGAGGGCGCCTCGCCGCCCGAGCCCGCGGTGCGGCTGGAGCCGCCCCAGATGCGCTTGTACGAGTTGACCCACTGGTTGGTGACGGCCGAGATCTCCGCCGCGTGCTTCAGCAGCCCGGCGATGAAGGACCGGCCGACCTTGGAGAGCTGGTACTCGGCGCCCGACTCGTAGAAGGCGTTCCGGTCCCCCTCGAAGAGGGAGAGATGGGTGTGCATGCCCGAGCCCGGGTATTCGGAGAACGGCTTCGGCATGAAGGTCGCCTGCACGCCCTGCTCCAGCGCGACCTGCTTCATGACCAGGCGGAACGTCATGATGTTGTCGGCGGTGGAGAGCGCGTCCGCGTACCGCAGATCGATCTCCTGCTGGCCGGGGGCGCCCTCGTGGTGGCTGAACTCCACCGAGATGCCCATGGATTCGAGCATCGTGATCGCCTGGCGCCGGAAGTCCATGCCGACGTTCTGCGGGGTGTGGTCGAAGTAGCCGGAGCTGTCGGCGGGCGTGGGGCGCGTGCCGTCGACCGGCTTGTCCTTCAGCAGGAAGAACTCGATCTCGGGGTGGGTGTAGAAGGTGAAGCCCAGATCCGAGGTCCTGGCGAGGATCCGCTTGAGCACATAGCGCGGATCCGCGAAGGACGGCGAGCCGTCGGGCATCAGGATGTCGCAGAACATCCGGGCCGTGCCGGGAGCCTCCGCGCGCCAGGGCAGTATCTGGAACGTGCCCGGGTCGGGCTTGGCGATCATGTCGGATTCGTACACGCGGGCGAAGCCCTCGATCGCCGATCCGTCGAAGCCCATGCCCTCGTCGAAAGCCTGCTCCAGCTCGGCGGGCGCGACGGCGACCGACTTCAGGAAGCCGAGCACGTCGGTGAACCACAGGCGTACGAAGCGGATGTCGCGCTCTTCGAGCGTTCGGAGCACGAATTCCTGCTGCTTGTCCATATTAGCCGTCCTACCCATCCTTGCTGGTCAGGCCACCTGCTCCCATGCCGCGGGGCACGCCGGGGCACCCGAGCATCCCACCACACGATTTCCGGCGCGTTGCGAACCCCCGTCCAACACATCGCGTCGTGCGTGTGTACGGGCTTGCCGCCCATAGTGCCTGCTCGTCCGATGCCCATGAAACAGGCGGCCGCAATCCATTGTGCGGGAGATCGGTGCGGAAGATCGACTTTGGCGCCTGTCAGCCACCGCTGTGCCGGGCGGGGGTGTCCGACCAGCCCAGGGGGTACGGCTCCGTGTCCTCGCCCGGGACCGCCGCCTCCCCGCCCGCCGCGGTGAACGCGGCGAGTGCGCCGACCAGGGCCTTACGCTGCTCGGGGGTCAGCCGCTCGACGATCGCCGAGATCTCCCGGTGGCGTACGGCGGTGACCCGGTCGACGAGCGCGCGGCCCTCGGGGGTCAGCCGCAGCATCGTCTCGCGGCGGTTGCACGGATTGCTCTGCCGGGTCGCCAGGCCCGCGACGATCAGCCGGTCGAGCATCCGCATGGCCGTCGACGGGTTCACCCCGAGCCGTTCGGCGATATCGACCAGTTTGGCGTCGCCGTGGGCGGCGAGGACCGCGAGCAGCCGGTACTGCGGCAGGGTGACCGGTTCCGCGACGGCCGCCAGGGACCGCGCCGACACCTTCACCAGGAGCCGGGAGGCGGTCAGCACGGCGTGCGTCACCGCGTCCACATCGGCCCCGCCCCCGGGGTCGCGCGCCGGCGGCTCCGGGTGGGGGCGGGGTTGTCGATGCGGCTGCGGGTCCTCGGCCATGCCTCTTTGTACCCCGGCGGTGCCCGGTTCGTACCGTCTGGGGTCCCGGAGGAGAACCGGAACCGGCTCCTCACTGCTGCCGGCGGGGGTGTACGCACTACGATCTGCGCCCATGGGGGGATCGCGGGCGGGCCACATACGCGTCACGCGTCCCACGGCGCTGCTGAGTGCCGTGGCGACGCTGCTCGCCGCGCTCTTCATCTGTCTGGGTCCCGAGCCGGACGGGACCGGGGTCCACCACCCGGACGGTCCGGCGGCGGTGCCGGGCGGCACCGCGTACGGCCCGGCCACCGGGACCACGGTCCGCGACCGGGCCGAGGCCGAGGCCCGTTACACCTGCCCGTACGACAAGGGTGACTGCGGGCTCTTCCCGCGTCAGAGCCCGGCCGTGCTCACCGTCCCGCCGCCGGCCACCCCGCTCGCCGGCGATGTCCAGCCCTCGCACCTCGAACCGCCGTACCCCACCGGCCGGGTGCCCCGCTCCGGAGCGCTCGCCCGCGCCCCGGACCTCCACGTCCTTCAAGTACTGCGGACGTAGGGCCTGTCGTCCGGATCTCGCCGGTCCGGCCCCCGCACCGGGTTCCGAATGTCCCGAACCACGTTCCGTGCTCACGCAGTCGTCCACGTTCCGTTCCGCAGTCATCAGTCATCGCAGAAGGACACACATCATGGCTTCCAAGTCCCAGTCCGCCGAGCGCAAGGCCCGAATAGAGGAGATGCGCCGCGCCGAGCGGGCCCGCGAGCGGCGCAGCCGCATCATCACGATCACGGCGAGCGCCGTCGTGGTGGTCTCCCTCATCGCCGGCGGCGCCTACCTCCTCAACAAGGAGTCGGACAAGAAGGAGCAGGAACAGGCTGCGGCCAAGGCGCCCGTGAAGGACGAGAAGTCCTGGGACGCCAAGAAGCTCGGCCGCAACCATGTCGCCGAGGCGGTCACGTACCCGATGACCCCGCCCGTGGGCGGTGACCACAACCAGATCTGGGTGAACTGCGACGGGGACGTCTACAAGGAGCCGGTCCCGGACGTGAACGCGGTGCACTCGCTGGAGCACGGCGCGGTCTGGGTCACGTACAACGACAAGGCCGCCGAAGCCGATGTGAAGGCGCTGAGCGAGAAGGTGGAGAACACCCCTTACACGCTGATGAGCCCGGTGAAGAACCAGGCGGGCGCCCTCATGCTGAGCGCGTGGGGCAAGCAGGTCACGGTGGACAGCGCCACGGACCCGCGCGTGGACCAGTTCTTCACGAAGTACGTGCAGGGCACGCAGACCCCTGAGCCGGGCGCCGCCTGCACGGGCGGAATGGGCGCGCAGTGACGGCGGAGAGCGCGCCCGACCCGTCGGTCACGGCCGACGACACGGCCCGTCCGGCGCGCAAGGTGACACGCACGCAGTGGGCGGCGATCACCGCCGTCGTCCTGGCGCTGGTCTTCGCCGGTACGGCGGCGGTGGCCTCGGCCGGGCGCGACGGCGACTCCGCCGCGCCCCGTACCCCGGCCACCGGCTCGGCGGACGCGGGCTTCGCCCGGGACATGGCGGTCCACCACCAGCAGGCGGTGGAGATGTCGTTCATCGTGCGGGACAGCACGGACGACGAGGAGGTGCGCCGGCTGGCGTACGACATCGCCAACACCCAGGCGAACCAGCGCGGGATGCTGCTGGGCTGGCTGGACATGTGGGGGCTGCCGAAGGTCGAGTCGGGCCGTGAGCCGATGGCCTGGATGTCCATGGACAAGGCCATGGACCACGGTGACGGCGGCATGGACATGGGCGCGATGGATCACGGTGCCTCGGGCCATCAGGCGCGCGACGGCTCGCTGATGCCGGGCATGGCCACGAAGACGGAGCTGGACCGGCTCCGCGAGGCCCGTGGCAAGGCCGCCGAGATCCTCTATCTCCAGCTGATGACCGACCACCACGAGGGCGGGGTCGCGATGGCCCAGGGCTGCGTACAGCTGTGCGCGCCCGGTACGGAGAAGGACCTCGCCGAGGGGATGGTCGCGGCGCAGCAGTCCGAGATGAAGCTGATGGCGGACCTGCTCGCGGCACGCGGCGCGAAGCCGCGCACCGGCGGCTGACGCGCGGGGCCGCCGGCTCCCCGGGACCCGGCGGCCCCGGCTCAGTCGCGGACCGCGCGGCGTCAAGCGCGCGGCGTCAGCGGTCTCCCGTGGCCGTGGCGGTCTCTCGCGGGTTCCGACGGCTTCTCGCGGGTCGCGGCGGTCGCTGCGGTTTCCGCGGTCGCGTTCTGCGGTCGCGCCACTCGAACGGGTGCACGATGATGGTTCTGGCTCGGGGTGGACGGCACTCAGGAGGGACGGAACCCATGACTACCGCCAAAGACATCATGCACCCCGGGGCCCAGTGGATCCCGGCCCACGAGACACTGGACCGCGCCGCCCAGCTGATGCGTGAGCTGGATGTGGGCGCGCTCCCCATCGCCGACGCCGAGGACCGGCTGACCGGCATTCTCACGGACCGCGACATCGTCGTCGGATGTGTGGCGATGGGCCATGACCCGGCGCGGACGACGGCCGGTGAGATGGCGCACGGCACCCCGCGCTGGATCGACGCGGACGCGGACGTGGACGAGGTGCTGTACGAGATGCAGAGCAACCAGATACGCCGGCTGCCGGTGATCGAGGACAAGCGTCTCGTCGGGATGATCAGCGAGGCCGACCTGGCCCAGCACCTCACCGACGGACAGCTCGCCTCCTGGATGGAGCAGGTCTACGCGCACGGCTGAGCCCCGGCTCGCGCGCCTCCCCCACCGACTGGGCCTCCCCCGCCGAGTGGGCTGACCTCGCCGAGTGGGCTGCCCCACACACGCACCCCAGGACATCGCGTCAGTCAGACGATTACACTGGGTCCCGTGCCTCAACTACGCCTCGCTCTGAATCAGATCGACTCGACCGTCGGCGATCTCGCCGCGAACGCCGAGGCGATCGTGCACTGGACCCGGCACGCCGCCGCACAGGGAGCGCACGTCATCGCGTTCCCCGAGATGGCGCTGACCGGCTACCCCGTCGAGGATCTCGCCCTGCGGTCGTCCTTCGTCGAGGCGTCCCGGGCCGCCGTGCGCGCGCTCGCGGTACGGCTCGACGAGGAGGGCTTCGGCGAGCTGCCCGTCGTCGTCGGCTATCTGGACCGCTCCGAGTCGGCCCAGCCGCGCTTCGGCCAGCCCGCGGGCGCCCCGCGCAACGCCGCCGCCGTACTGCACCGCGGCGCCGTCGTCCTCAACTTCGCCAAGCACCATCTGCCCAACTACGGCGTCTTCGACGAGTTCCGGTATTTCGTGCCGGGCGACACCATGCCCGTCATCCGGGTCCATGGCGTCGATATCGCGCTCGCGATCTGCGAGGACCTCTGGCAGGACGGCGGCCGGGTCCCGGCGGCCCGGTCCGCCGAGGCGGGGCTGCTGCTCTCGGTCAACGCCTCGCCGTACGAGCGCGAGAAGGACGACAGCCGTCTCGACCTGGTGCGCAAGCGCGCCCAGGAGGCCGGCTGCACCACCGCGTATCTGGCGATGATCGGCGGCCAGGACGAGCTGGTCTTCGACGGTGACTCGATCGTCGTGGACAAGAACGGCGAAGTCGTGGCGCGCGCACCGCAGTTCGCCGAGGGCTGCGTGGTCCTGGACCTCGATCTGCCGGCCGCCTCGCCGGACGCACCCACCGGGGTCGTGGACGACGGGCTGCGGATCGACCGGGTCATCCTCTCCGAGGACCCGCTGCCGGCCTACGAGCCCGAGCTGACCGGCGGCTACGCCGAGCGCCTGGACGACGACGAGGAGGTGTACTCGGCGCTGGTGGTGGGCCTGCGCGCGTACGCCGCCAAGAACGGCTTCCGGTCCGTACTGATCGGGCTCTCCGGCGGTATCGACTCCGCGCTCGTCGCCGCCATCGCCTGTGACGCGGTCGGCGCGCGGAACGTGTACGGCGTCTCCATGCCGTCGAAGTACTCGTCCGGCCACTCCAGGGACGACGCGGCCGACCTGGCCCGCCGTACCGGGCTCAACTTCCGTACGCAGCCCATCGAGCCGATGTTCGACGCGTACATGGCCGAGCTGGGGCTGACCGGGCTCGCGGAGGAGAACCTCCAGTCGCGGCTGCGCGGCACGATGCTGATGGCCCTCTCCAACCAGGAGGGGCACATCGTTCTCGCACCGGGCAACAAGTCCGAGCTGGCCGTGGGCTATTCGACGCTCTACGGCGACTCCGTCGGCGCGTACGGCCCGATCAAGGACGTCTACAAGACCTCCGTCTTCCGGCTCGCCCGCTGGCGCAACCGCGCCGCCGAGGAGCGCGGCCAGACCCCGCCGATCCCGGAGACCTCGATCTCCAAGCCGCCGAGCGCCGAGCTGCGCCCCGGCCAGGTCGACACGGACTCACTGCCCGACTACGACGTACTGGACCGGATCCTGGAGCTGTACGTCGACCGCGACCAGGGCGTGGACGCGATCATCGCGGCCGGCTTCGACGCGGAACTGGTCGCCAGGACGCTGCGGATGGTGGACACGGCGGAGTACAAGCGGCGCCAGTACCCGCCGGGCACCAAGATCTCGGCGAAGGGCTTCGGCAAGGACCGGCGGCTGCCGATCACGAACCGCTGGCGCGAGCACAGGCCGTAGCGGACACGGGCGCGCGGGAGCGGCGGGAGCAGCGGGAGCCAGGTCGTATCGGACGCGGGGCCCGTAGGAACCCGGGGCGCGCCGGACGCGATGCCCGTAGGAATCCGGGGCGCGCCGGACGCGGGCGCCGCGGGGGCTCAGCCCACACGTTCCGTCGTCGCCCCGGTCCTCGTCGTGGCCGAGGCGACGACCCGCGACGCCTCCGGCACCCGGCCGCTCCTGTCGCCCCGGTCCAGCAGTCCGGCCGTCACCGCGATCGCCAGGCCGACGACCGCGAGCACCGCGCCGACCAGGGTCGGGGACAGCCAGCCCCAGCCCGCCGCGATCGCCACGCCGCCGAGCCAGGCGCCCCCAGCGTTGGCCAGGTTGAAGGCCGAGTGGTTCGAGGCGGAGGCGATCGTGGGGGCGTGCCTGGCCTTCTGCATGACGAGCATCTGGAGCGGGGTGGTGGTCAGGAACCCGACCGCGCCCAGCACCACGACCGTCACCAGCGCCGCCCACTGGATGTGCGCCGTGAAGCGGAAGGCGAGCAGGACGACGGCGAGCGTGCCGAGCGAGACGTACAGGGTGGGCCGCAGCGCCCGGTCGGTCAGCGGCCCGGCCGCCAGCGCGCCCAGCGTCATGCCGATGCCGAAGAGCGCGAGGACCAGCGTGACGGAGGACTCGCCGAATCCCATCACCTCGGTCGTGATCGAGGCCAGGTACGAGTAGACGGCGAAGACACCGGCGAAGCCGAAGACGGCGGTCGCGAGGCCGAGCAGCACCTGGCGGTCGCCGAGGGCGCGTATCTCCCGGCCCACGCTCTGGTGCGCCTCGACCGGCATGTGCGGGACGAGCCGGGCGAGCGCCGCGAGCGCGATCAGGCCGATCACGGTCACCACCAGGAAGGTGGCGCGCCAGCCGAGGTTCTGGCCGAGCAGGGTGGCCGCGGGGACGCCGACGATATTGGCGACGGTCAGGCCCAGGAACATGGTCGCGACGGCCCGCGCCTGCCGGCCCTCGCGCACCAGCCGGGCGGCGACGACCGCGCCGACGCCGAAGAACGCGCCGTGCGGCAGCCCGGCGAGGAAGCGGCCCGTCAGCAGCCAGCCGAAGCCGGGGGCGAGCGCGGAGCCGAGGTTGCCGAGGACGAAGAGCCCCATGAGCAGGAGCAGCATCCGCTTGCGCGGGATACGGGAGCCGAGGGCGGTGAGCAGTGGGGCGCCGACGACGACACCGATCGCGTAGGCCGAGACCAGATATCCGGCGGTCGGCACGGACGTACCCAGGTCATCCGCGACATTGGGCAGCAGGCCCATCATCACGAACTCTGTCGTCCCGATGCCGAAAGCGCTGACGGCCAGGGCGAACAGGGCGAGGGGCATCAAGAGACCTTCCGTGGTGAGCTTCAGGGGTGCAGGGCTTAAGTACCCCCACGGAACAAAGTCTCTCAGGGTTTCTATTCCGGCGGATGAACTCCGGATTGCGCCCAGCGCTCCGTCCGGCAAGGCTCCGTCCGGCAAGGCTCCGGCCGACGCGGCCTCGCGCTCGGGCTCAGCGCAGTCTCACCCGCGCCGCGATCGGCAGATGGTCGCTGTCCGTCTCGGGAAGGGTCCAGGACGAGGTCGGCTCGACGCCCTTCACCATGATCTGGTCGATCCGCGCCATCGGGAACGACGCCGGCCAGCTGAAGCCGTACCCGTGCCCGGCCGCGCCCTGGGTCGAGCGCATCTGGGCGGTCACGGCGTTGAGCGACCGGTCGTTCATCGTGCCGTTCAGATCGCCGAGCAGGATCACCCGGCTCAGCGACTCGTGGGCGATGGCCTCGCCCAGCGCGTCGGCGCTCTTGTCGCGCTGGTTGGCGGTGAAGCCCGCGTTCAGCTTGACGCGTACGGAGGGGAGATGCGCCACATAGACGGCGACCCGGCCCTCGGGGGTGTTGACGGTGGCGCGCATGGCCCGGACCCAGCCCAGCCTGATGTCGACGGGCTCGGCCCCGGTCATCGGGTGCTTGCTCCACAGCCCGACCGTGCCCTGTACCGAGTGGTACTTGTACGTCCCGGCCAGCGCCTTGACATAGGTCTCCACGGCGCTGGCCTTCAGCTCCTCCAGCGCCACGACATCGGCTCCGGACTCCACCAGCTTGCGCGCGGTGCCCTCCGGATCGGGGTTGTCCGCGTTGACGTTGTGGGTGGCGACCATGAGGTCACCGCCGCCGCCCGACTTGTCGGTGAGGAGCCCGCCGAAGAGATTGACCCACACCACGGCGGGCAGCAGCACGGCGATCAGCGCGGTGGCGGAGCGCCGTACCAGCGCCAGCAGGAGGATCAGCGGAACGAACACCCCGAACCAGGGCAGGAAGGTCTCGATGAGACTGCCCAGGTTGCCGATCTTGTTGGGCATCTGCGCATGGAAGATCATCAGCAGCGCGACCACCACGGCGAGCAGCGCGAGCACGATCCCCCGCCGCCAGATTCCCGGGTCGTCCCGCCATCGGTTCAGCAGAGTTCTGACGCGGGAGCCGGTGCGAGGGTCCTCCTCCCCGCCGTCCGTCACCGAATGCGCCGTGTACTCCTGCGTCATATGCGCTGCCCTCACTGCCTTGCTGTGCACGCCCGCCCCCGACCCTAGGCGATGTACGGGCACTTTCTCCGCCGTCCGTGGACAGCCGTTCTGGCACGGAGACGAAGAGTACGCGTCCGGAAGTTCCGATCAAGGGCGAAAGCAGGGCGGGTGTGACAGATCCCGCACGGCCGGGCCGGGCCTTTTCCGGCGCGCGGCGGCGTCATCTCCCGACGGTCTCCCGAAGGTTTCCCGACGCGCACCGGCGTTATTCGGGCGGGCGCAGCCCCTGGAGCACGGCGCTGATGATCTGGTCGGGGAGGTCCTCCTCCAGGGGTGCGCCGGGCCGGTGCAGGGTGCGCATGAGCATCGGGCCGATCAGCAGTTCGTGCATCAGCTCCACGCTCAGGTCGTCCCGTAGCTCACCGGAGGCGACCCCGCGCCGGATCAGGCCCGTCGTCATCTCGCGCCGGGGGCCGATGACCGTCCTGTGGTACTCCGCCCAGAGTTGGGGCTGGCTCTTCATCTCGACGACGACGTTGTGCAGCATGGCCGAGGACCGCTGGGCGAGCCCGCGCCGGCGCATCGCCTCCAGCACGACCCTGAGATCGTCGAGCGCCGATGTGCCGGGCAGTTCGGGTTCCGGTGGCTCGATCTCCCGCAGGACGTCGAGGAAGAGCTCCTCCTTGCCGTGCCAGCGCCGGTAGATGGTCGCCTTGCCGACGCCCGCGGTACGGGCGATACGTTCGACGGAGAGCGTGCCGAGCGGCACACCGTCCTCCAGCAGGGTCACGACGGCCTCCAGGATCGCCCGCTCGACCGCCTCACTGCGTGGCCTGCCGCGCCGGTGTTCCTTCTCGTGGCCCTGCTCCCGCACCTGTCTCCGCCTCTCGCCGCCCTCGGCCGCCGCGTACGCCGCGCCGCGCTTCCGCCGCGCCAATTCTCGTACACGGCGTCTCACCTCACGGCGTCTCACCCCATGGCGTACACGACGTACACGACAGACACGGCGTGCACCGCGCCGCCGTCAGCCGCGGGCGGCGGTCACGGGTTCGGGCGCCTCCTCGCTCCCCGCGAGCTTCCGCGGCTCCGGCCTGCCCGGCAGGAAGAGCGCGACCACCACGGCGCCGATCAGCGCGACGGCCGCCGAGCCGAGGGCGGTGACATGCATGGCGTCGAGGAACGCGTCGTAGGCCGAGCTGATCAGCGGCCGGCCCGCAGGACCCATCTTCTCCGCGACGCCGAGGGTGGCCTCGATCGACTCCCCCGCCGCGTCCCGCGCGGCGGCCGGGACCGCGCCGAGGTGTCCCTCGATCCCGCCCCGGTAGGTCGCGGAGAGCACCGAGCCCAGTACGGCGATCCCGAGGGCGCCGCCGACCTGGCGGAAGGTGTTGTTGATGGCCGAGCCGGAGCCGGCCTTCTCCCGGGGCAGCGCCTGCATGACCGCGACGGTCACCGGCGGCATGATGTGCGCCATTCCGGTGCCCTGGACGAAGAAGACGAGGCACAGCACCCAGACCGGAGTGTCCGTGCCGAAGAGGGCGAACGCGGCGAGTCCCGCCGCGACGAGCAGCATGCCGACCGTGCAGACCGCGCGGGCGCCGAACCGGTCCACCACCAGCCGGGCCCGCGGCGCGAAGATCATCTGCGCCGCGGCGAGCGGCAGGATCAGCAGCCCGGACTGGAGCGCGCTGTAGCCGCGCACGCTCTGGAGGTAGAAGGCCGAGAAGAAGGTCACGCCCATCAGCGCGAAGAAGACCAGCGCGATGGCGGCGACGGCGGCGGCGAAGGCCGGCTTCCTGAAGTACGAGATGTCGATGGACGGGTGGCTGCTGCGCTTCTCGTGCCAGACGAACAGGGCGAGTACGGCAACGCCGCCGAGAAGCGGGGCCAGCACGCTCGCGCCGGTGAAGTCGGCCAACTCGCCGCCGCGGATGATGCCGTACACCAGCAGGACGAGTCCGACGATGGAGAGGACGACGCCCAGCGGGTCGACCCGGCCGGGCCTGGGGTCCTTGGAGTCCGGGACCAGCAGCACCATCGCGACCAGCGCGACGACGGCCACCGGGACGTTGACCAGGAAGATGGAGCCCCACCAGAAGTGTTCGAGCAGCAGACCGCCGGTGATCGGGCCGATCGCGATGCCGAGGCCCACGCTGCCCGCCCAGATGCCGATGGCCTTGGGCTGCTCCTCGCGCTCGAAGACATTCATCAGGACGGCGAGGGTGGCGGGCATCACGAAGGCGGCGCCGAAGCCCATCAGGGCGCGGTAGCCGATGAGTTCGGCGGGCGATCCGGACAGGGCGGCGAGCGCCGAGCCGAGGCCGAAGACGGCGATGCCGAAGAGGAGCACCTTCTTGCGGCCGATGCGGTCACCGAGCAGCCCGGAGGTGAAGAGCAGCCCTGCGAAGACGAGCGTGTAGGAGTTGATCGCCCACTCCAGCTCGCTCTGGGTGGCGCCGATACCGGTGGGCTCGGGGGCGGCGATCGTCTTGACCGCCACGTTCAGGATCGAGTTGTCCAGCACGACGATGAGCAGGCTGAACATCAGAACGCCGAGGATGGCCCAGCGGCGGCGGTGGACCGCCTCCGGAACACGGGACTCGGGTATGCGGGGTGCGGCGGCGGCGCCGCCGGACGGTGTGGACATGACGCACACCCTAGACCACTTCCGATACGAGACCGTCTCGTATTGGAAAGTCTTTACGCATGGCCCACGGGACACATGGCCACGGACGCATGGCCCCACGAGGCGCCGCACGCCCCCACTTCCCGGCCCCTCTTCCCGTGACCGGTACCGGGATGCCACCATGGAACCGGTCCGGGGACACCGTCAGGGTGCCTCGAGATGACGAAAGGGCCTTTGGCCATGACTGTTCAGACCGAGGCTGCGCGGACGTCACCCGCGGGACGCCCCGAAGCCGACCCCAAGGCGCTGTACGGCGGCACGAGTTCCCGGCGCATCACCGTCCATGCCATCACCGCCGCCAAGGAGCGCGGCGAGAAGTGGCCCATGCTCACCGCCTATGACGCGATGACGGCCTCCGTGTTCGACGAGGCGGGCATCCCCGTCATGCTCGTCGGCGACTCGATGGGGAACTGCCATCTGGGGTACGAGACGACCGTGCCCGTCACGCTGGACGAGATGACGATGCTCGCCGCGGCCGTCGTACGGGGCACGAAGCGCGCCCTGATCGTCGGCGACCTGCCGTTCGGCTCGTACCAGGAAGGGCCGGTCCAGGCCCTGCGCAGCGCCACACGGCTGGTGAAGGACGCGGGGGTGGGCGCGGTCAAGCTGGAGGGCGGCGAGCGCTCGCACACCCAGATCGAGCTGCTGGTACAGGCCGGCATCCCGGTGATGGGACACATCGGACTCACCCCGCAGTCCGTCAACACCCTCGGCTACCGGGTGCAGGGCCGCGGCGAGGAGGCCGCGCAGCAGCTGCTCCGCGACGCCAAGGCGGTACAGGACGCGGGGGCGTTCGCGGTCGTGCTCGAACTGGTCCCCGCCGAGCTGGCCGCCGAGGTGACCCGCATCCTGCACATCCCGACCATCGGGATCGGCGCCGGGCCCGAGACGGACGCGCAGGTACTCGTCCACACCGACATGGTCGGGCTCACCGGAGGGAAGGTGCCGCGCTTCACGAAGCAGTACGCGAATCTCCGGCAGACGCTCGGGGACGCGGCGAGGGAGTTTGCGGAAGAGGTCATCGGAGGAACGTTCCCTCAGGAGGAGCACACGTTCCACTAGGTCCTGTCCCGTCTCCGCTCGTCTCCGCTCGGCTCGGCTCCGCTCGTCTCCGCGAGGCGGGGCCGCGGTGGGGCCGCGTGGGGACGAGAGGCGGGGACGAGTCCCGGGAGGCAAGGCCCGGGAGGCGGGTCCCACCGCCCCAGAAGCCACTGCCCGCACGGACGACAGCCCGCCGATCTTCCCCCGTCGGCGGGCTGTCGGCTGTCCGCGCGGCGCGGCACGAAGGCGGCCCGACAGCCTCCCGACGACGGCTTGTCGGCGGCTTGTCGGTGGATTGTCGGTGGCGGCTGCTCCACTGGTGTCATGACTCGAATCGACAAGAACCCCAACGGCAGCCGCACGGGCAACGCCGTCGAGGTACGGGGGCTGGTCAAGCACTACGGCGGACCACAGGGCACCCGCGCTCTCGACGGAGTGGACCTCGATGTGCGCGAGGGCACCGTCCTCGGTGTGCTCGGGCCCAACGGCGCCGGCAAGACAACGCTCGTCCGTATTCTCTCCACGCTCGTCCAGCCGGACGCCGGGACCGCGAGGGTCGCCGGGTACGACGTACTGCGCCAGCCGCGCCAGCTGCGCCGCACCATCGGTCTCACCGGCCAGTACGCCTCGGTCGACGAGAAGCTCTCCGGCTGGGAGAACCTCTACATGATCGGCCGGCTGCTCGATCTGTCCCGCAAGGACGCCCGCCGCCGCGCCGACGAGCTGCTGGAGCGCTTCTCCCTCACCGAGGCGGCGAAGCGGGCCGCGATGCAGTACTCCGGCGGTATGCGGCGCCGGCTCGACCTGGCGGCCTCGATGATCGGCCGGCCGTCCGTGCTCTATCTGGACGAGCCGACCACCGGGCTCGACCCCCGTACCCGCAACGAGGTCTGGGACGAGGTGCAGCGGATGGTCGCGGAGGGGTCCACCGTCCTGCTCACCACCCAGTACATGGAAGAGGCCGAGCAGCTGGCCAGCGAGCTGACGGTCATCGACCGCGGCCGGGTCATCGCCAACGGCAAGGTGGACGAACTGAAGGCGAAGGTCGGCGGCCGTACGCTCCAGATCCGGCCCGCGGACCCGGCGCAGCTCCCCGCGATGGCACGGGCGATCGCCGAGACCGGGCTCGACGGCCTGGCCGGCACGCAGGCCGTCCCGGACGAGGGCCTGCTGTACGTACCGATCCTGAGCGATGAGCAACTGACCGCGGTCGTCGGCCTGCTGGGCGAACGCGGCTTCGGTATCGCCCATATCGGCACCCATCTCCCGAGCCTGGACGAAGTGTTCCTGGCCATCACCGGCCAGAAGACGGCCTCCGTGTCCGACACCACACCCGAGGAGGTCGCGGCATGAGCACGACCACACTGCCCACGTCCGCGCCCGAGAAGGCACCCGTGCCGTCGTCCGCCGCCGTCCCCGACGAGGGCCGGATCGGACTGCGCGCCAATCTGCGGCACATCGGCGCGCTGGTGCGCCGCAACGCCCTCCAGATCAAGCAGGACCCCGAGTCGATGTTCGACGTCCTGCTGATGCCGATCATCTTCACGCTGCTGTTCGTGTATGTCTTCGGCGGCTCCGTGGGCGCGAGCCTCGGCGGCAGCCGCGAGGAGTATGTGAACTATGTGATCCCCGGCCTGATGGCGATGATGGGCATGAACATCGCGATGGCCGTCGGCACGGGCGTGAACGACGACTTCCGCAAGGGGGTCATGGACCGGTTCCGTACGATGCCGATCGCCCGGTCCTCGGTGCTGATCGCCAAGATCGTCGTCGAGATCGGCCGGATGCTGGTCGCCACCGCGATCCTGCTCGGCATGGGCTTCCTGCTCGGCATGGAGATCAGGACGTCGGTGCTCGAACTGTTCGGAGCGGTCGGTCTGTCCCTGGTGTTCGGCGCCTCGCTGATGTGGATCTTCATATTGCTGGGGCTCACGATGAAGACGGCGCAGGCCGTCCAGGGCGTGGCGATGCTCGTTCTGATGCCCTTGCAGTTCGGCTCGTCGATCTTCGCCCCGCCGTCCACGATGCCCGGCTGGCTCCAGGCGTTCACCGACTACAACCCGCTGTCCAATCTCGCGGACGCGGCGCGGAGCCTGATCAACGGCGGTCCTGTCGCGGACTCGGCGTGGATGACGCTGGGGTGGGCGGCGGCGATCACGCTGGTGACGGCGCCGCTCGCGGTGGCCAAGTTCCGGAAGAAGTCCTGACGTCAGGGCCCCGACGGGTCCGGGACCGGACAGATCCCGGACGACGGGTCCCGGACGACGGGTCCCCGACGACGGGTCCGGGACCGGACAGATCCCGGACGACGGGCCCCCGACGACGAGTCCCGGACGACGGGTTCAGCATCCGGCGAGGGTGGTGGCCTCCTCCAGAGTGAGGCCGCCGCCCTCGGCGCGTGCCTCCTCGAACGCGGCCTCACCGAGCACACCCATCACCGTCTCGCGCGCGCCCTTCCTGATGGACCGCTCCGAGAACGCGGGGTGGTGCCCGACGGGCGACAGCGCCTCGTACGCGCCGATCAGCCGTGCCGCGTCCCGGCCGCGCTCCCGGTCGCCCGCTTCGGCGGCCAGACCGCCCAGCGCCCAGGCGACCGTCACCAGATGGACCGCGGCCATCTCGGGGGCGACCATCAGCGAAAGCGGGGTGAGTGCCGCCTCCACGGCCGCGCGGGCCGCCTCCAGCGCCGTGGCGTAGCGGCCGTCCGCGCAGTCCAGCCAGGCGAAGACCCCCTGGACGAACCCCTCGAAGGTGGCCAGCGTCTCGGAGCGGAACACGTCGAGCAGGTGGTTGAGTTCTTCCCGCGCCTCGTCCCCGCGTCCGGTACGGCCCAGCCAGAGCGCGAGAAAGAGCCGGGCCGCGGGCTGCGCCTCGTGCCAGGTGTCGCGCCCCTCGGCCAGCACCTCGCGGAGGATGCGCTCGCCCTCCTCGCCCTGGCCGGTCTCGAACATGGTCGCCGCCAGCCGGGAACGCAACAGCGCGGCCTGGCTCTGCGCGCCGAGCCTTTCGGCGTGGCCGATGGCGGCCCGGTAGTCGTCGGCGGCGAGGCGGTATTCCCCTGCCCTCTCCCTGGCCTCGCCCCGCGCGGACAGCGCCTCGGCGATGCCCCAGGCGTCGCCGAGCCGCTGGAAGATCTCCAGGCTGCGGTCGGTGTCCCGGGTCGCGTCCCCGGCCCGGTCACCGCGGTTCGAGAAGATATTGGCCCGTATGTGCAGCGCGCTGGCCAGCTCCCAGTCGTATCCCAGCCTCTCGCATGCCCGTACGGTCTCGTCCACGACCCGTCTCAGCCCCTGCGGATCGCCGCTGAGCATGTACGCGAAGACCCACAGCGAGCCGGGGAACCGGCAGGTCTGCGGAAGCCCCGGCCGGTAGGCGTCGGCGACCTTGCGCAGCCACGCGAGCCGTTCGGGCGTGGCCCAGTTCTCCGCGTCGTGATTCATGCTGACGATCCCGATCAGCCGCACCTGGCGCCTGGCCTCCTTGAGCAGTTCGGGGGCCATGGGCGGTGGTGCGTCCGTGCACCGCTCCGGGAGGGCGGGGGCCGGCTCCACGGGCGGGGCGAACGGGTCGGGTCCGAGAGCCGAGGCGGCCTCCGCCCAGTGACGGGCGTCGGCGCGCAGATCGAGCATCTGCCAGAGCCAGCCGAGGGAGAGGACGAGACAGAGCGCCTCCTGTTCGTCGCGGGCGGCGACGGCGCGGCGCAGCGCGGTGCGCAGATTCTCGTACTCCAGCTGGAAGAGGGCGATCGCGGCGTGCTGGCCGGGGCCGCGCAGTACGGGGTCGGTGGTACGGGCCAGCTCCCGGTAGCACACGAGGTGGCGGCGCTCGGCGGCGTCCCGGTCACCTGCCTGGTCGAGCCGCTCCGCGGTGTACTCGGCGACCGTTTCCAGCAGCCGGTAGCGCATGTCGCCGTCGGGCCCGGGGGCGGCGACGACGAGGGACTTGTCGATGAGGGAGCCGAGGAGCCGGGCGACGTCCTGGGACGCGACGACGTGTGTGACCTCTGCGGCGACCGGGGCTTCAGGGGTGGCCTGGGCATCCGGGGTGTCCGGGGCTTCAGGGGTGGCCGTACCGGCCGAGTCGTTCGGGTTGTCCGAGTCATTCGGGTTGTCCGCGCAGACCGCCTCGGCGGCCGTCAGTCCACAGCCGCCCGCGAAGACCGACAGCCGGCGCAGTACCGCGCGTTCGGACGCGTCGAGCAGCTCCCAGGACCAGTCGACGACCGCGCGCAGCGTCTGCTGGCGCGGCAGAACGGTCCGGCTCCCGCTGGTCAGCAGCCGGAAACGGTCATCGAGCCGATC
>NZ_PHRF01000164.1 GCF_004151105.1 Streptomyces sp. L-9-10 | reverse complement strand
TGGCGCGGGAGGTGTGTACCCAGGCCACACCGGCCGCAGCCGACGCGGGGGTGGCCCTGACCGCGTCGGTGGGCCGGGGCCGGGTCCTCGGCGACCGGATCCTGCTGCGCCAGCTGGTCACCAACCTCGTCGACAACGCCGTCCGCCACAACCACCCGGGCGGAACGGTGACCGTGAGCGTGGACGAACGGCCCGAGCACGGGGTCCGGCTCGTCGTACGCAACACCGGACGCAAACTCACCCGCACCGAGGCGGACCGCATCCTGGAACCGTTCCACCGCCTCGACACCCGCCGGACAAGCCGCTCGGACCGCCCGGCAGGATACGGCCTCGGCCTCGCCATCGTGGAATCCATCGTCCGCGCCCACAACGGAACCCTCCACGCGGAACCACTGCGCGACGGCGGCCTCGACATCACCATCACCCTGCCCACCGCGGCCCTGTGCGGGGGCCGTGCTCCCACGTCCTGAGGTGCCGCGCGCATTAAAGGATTTGGACAGCATAAAGAAATCAGCAGACGGCCACGAAATGCCTCTCCTGGTGTGCTGGGAGCTGATCTGCCGTCCCCGTTCTCTCTCGTTCCGGGATGGCGGCTTCATATCTGTTCCCTGTGCGCCTTTTCCGAGCCGCACCGGTCTCCGGAGGTCTTTCATGCGTCCATTCGCCCGTACTCCCCGCCGTCGTCTCGCCACGAGCGCGATGGTGGTGCTTCTGGCCGTCGGGGCAGCGGCCTGTGGAGGAGATTCGGAGAATCCGCCTGCCGCCTCGTCGCGGGGAGCCGGTGAGACGGGCGACGGCTCGACCGGCGGCGCTTCGACGAGCGGCGCCTCGGGCGGCAATGCGGGCGACAGCGGTGAGTCCGGCGCGGATTCCGGTATCAAGTACGCGTCGTGCATGCGGGACAACGGCGTCCAGGTGAAGGACCCGAAGCCGGGTGAGGCGCCGCAGATTCCCTCCGGTACCCCGCAGAGCGTCCTCGACAAGCTGGAGAAGGCATGCGGCAAGCTCCCCGGCGCCATGGCGGGAAGCGGCGACCCGGGTTTGAAGGACCTCAACAAGAACCCCGACTTCGAGGCGCTCCGCCTGAAGTACATGGCATGTATGCGTAAGAACGGTTACGTGCCCCCCAAGCCGAACGCGGACGGCAGCGTGCAGCTCGAATCGAGCCCCGAGCTCAATGCGGCGCAGAAGGCGTGCAAGCGCGAGCAGGACGTGCTCGACAAGATGATCGAGGACGCGTCGTCGCAGGGCGGTGGGCGGTGAGGGACGTCGCCGAGCCTGTAGGGCCCGGGGCCGCGACCCACGGGGAGACCGCTGCGTCCTACGGGGCGGAGGTTCAGCCCTATGGGGAGGAGTCCGAGTCCTCCGGGGCCGGTGAGAGGGGGCGGCGTCGCGGTCGTCGGCGCGGGCGTCGCCGGCTGTTCGTCGGAGCCGCCGTGGCTCTCGTGGGTGTGGCGGTCGGCGGCGGCCTGTTCTCCATGCGGGAGGGCACGCCGGAACCGTCCACCGTGGGTGAGCCGATGCCGCCCGCCACGGAGAAGATCGTGCGGGCCGATCTGGTCTCGGAGGTGCGGTCCTTCGGCGTCCTGCAGTTCTTCGGTGACCGCCGGGTCACGAATCAGCTGCGGGGGATCTTCACCTGGCTGCCGTCCGCGAACAGCATCATCGAGCGCGGGGAGCGCCTGTACGCGGTCGATGACATGCCGGTGTTCCTGATGCGGGGTGACCTTCCCGCCTGGCGTGAGTTCAAGACCGGTATGAAGAACGGCAGGGATGTGCGCATGCTGGAGGAGAATCTGGCAGCGCTCGGTTATGTCGACTTCACGGTCGACGAGGAGTTCACGGAGAAGACCGAGGCCGCGGTGAAGCGCTGGCAGAAGAACAACGGCCTGCCGCGGAGCGGAAAGATCGAGCTGGGCCGGGTGGTGTTCGCCCCCGACATCCTGCGGATCAAGAAGGCGTCGGTGCGCCCGGGTGACCCCGCGGCGGCCGGCGCCGAGGTGCTCCAGGCCGGCGGTTCCCAGCAGCGGGTCACCACAGAGGTGCCGCAGGAGGCACAGGAACTCGTCGTCAAGGGCGCCAAGGTGGAGATCGAGCTGCCGGACGGCAAGCGGACACCGGGGACGGTCTCCTCCGTCGGGGCGCAGAAGCTGAACAAGGAGAGCAAGAAGGTCGTTCCCGTCACCGTGAAGCTCAGCTCTCCCGGGGAAGTCAAGAACGTTCAGAGCGCGGACGTCATCGTGGTGCTGAGCCGGGTGGAGGCCGAGAACGTGTACTCGGTGTCGGTCACGGCACTCCTGCCGCTGCCGGGCGGTGGATTCGGGGTGCAGATCGTGGAGGGCGGGAAGGTCCGCCGGGTGCAGGTGAAGACGGGTGCGTTCACCAACGGCCGTGTGGAGGTGAGCGGCCCGGGGATCTCCGAGGGCGTACGGGTGGGGGTGCCCAGGCTGTGACCGCCGTCATGCACGACACCGCCGTCCTGCCCGCCGGTTGCGCCGAGCCCGTGGTGCGGCTGACGGATGTGGGCCGCTCGTACGGCAGCGGTGAGCACCGGGTCCACGCCCTGCGCGAGGTCACGGCCTCGGTCGCGCCGGGGGAACTGGTCGCCGTCGTCGGGCCTTCCGGGTCGGGCAAGTCGACCCTGCTCAATCTCATCGGCACTCTGGACCGGCCCACCTCGGGGCAGGTGGTCATCGACGGGCACGATGTGGCCCGGCTCGACGACCGGGGCCTGTCGTCGCTGCGCGCCCACCGGATCGGTTTCGTCTTCCAGCACTTCCACCTCGCCGAAGGCACCCGCGCCATCGACAACGTCGCCGACGGACTGCTGTACACAGGGCTGCCCCGGCGGCGGCGCCGGGCACGCGCCGAGGCCGCGCTGCACCGGGTCGGGCTGGGCCACCGCCTGGACCACCGGCCCCACCAGCTGTCGGGCGGCGAACGACAGCGGGTCGCCATCGCCCGCGCCGTCGTGGGCGATCCACCGCTGCTGCTGGCGGACGAACCGACCGGCGCGCTCGACACCCGTTCCGGCGCCCTGGTGGTGGACCTGCTGCGCGAACTCCACACCTCGGGCACCACCGTCGTGATCATCACCCACGACACCGGGCTGGCCGCGAGCCTGCCACGACGGCTGCTCATGCGGGACGGACGACTCGTCGACGACCTCCGCGAGGCACCGCCCGGCATGGGCGCGGACGGGGCGACCGCATGAGAGGCCGTACGAACCTCGCGCCCTCACGCCTGCGCGGCGGCGATCTGTTCCGGCTGGGTGCCAACGGGCTCCGGACGCGTCCGCTGCGCGCGGTGCTCTCCGCCGCCGGCATCGCCATCGGGATCGCCGCGATGATCGCCGTCCTCGGGATCTCCACCTCCAGCCAGGCACACCTCGACGCCGAACTGGACAAACTCGGCACCAACCTCCTGACCATCGCCCCGGGCCAGGACCCCCTGACCGGCGAGCCCGTACTCCTTCCCGAGACCGCCGTGGACACGGTCGCCCGTGCCGACGGCGTCGACTCCGTCAGCGCGACCGGCGAGGTCAAGGACATCGGTGCCTACCGCAACGCGCGGGTGGATCCCGCCGAGACGAACGGGCTGACCGTCCTCGCCGTGGACGGGAACCTGGTGAAGACCCTGCGCGGCACCCTGGCCCGGGGCGGCTGGCTGGACCGGGCGCCCGAGCGCTACCCCACGACCGTGCTCGGCCACCGGGCCGCCTACCGGCTCGGAGTGACCCACGCGGGCGAGCAAGTGTGGATCGGAGACCGCTACTTCACCGTCCTCGGCGTCCTCGACCCGGTGCCGCTCGCACAGGATCTGGACTCCGCGGTCCTGGTCAACAGTGTGGCGGCCGAGCGGTATCTCGGCTTCGACGGCCGCCCCACCATGGTGTACGAGCGCTCTCCCGACTCCCTCGTCGAAAGCGTCCGCGGTCTGCTGCCCCGTGCCGTCGACCCCGAGAATCCCCAGAATGTCGCCGTCAGCCGCCCTTCCGACGCGCTGAAGGCGCGTCAGGCGGCCGAGGCGTCCTTCACCGGGCTGCTCGTCGGACTCGGCGGGGTGGCCCTGCTCGTCGGCGGTATCGGAGTGGCCAACACCATGGTCATCACCGTCATCGAACGACGCAGGGAGATCGGCCTGCGACGCGCCCTCGGCGCGGCCCGCCGGCACATCACCCGGCAGTTCCTCGTCGAGGCCCTGCTGCTGTCGACACTGGGCGGACTGGGCGGAGCGGCGCTCGGCGCCGCCGTCACCGCCGGATACGCCCTCAGCCAGGGCTGGCCCACGGCGATCCCCCTCGTGGCACCCGTGGGCGGGGTCGCCTCGACGATGGTGATCGGCGCGATCGCCGGACTCTACCCGGCGCTGCGAGCCGCGCGCACACCCCCGACCGTGGCACTGGCCGCGGCCTGACCAGGCCACAGATCCCGCCCTGTCCGTGGAGAGGCCGGTGAGGGAGAGGCCGGTGACGAACAGGCCGGTGACGGAGAGGCCGGTGACCGTCGAAGGACCGGTCACCGGCCTCAACGCCGGGCCGGCGAACCCGGCGGCCGGCCTCCGCCCGCTCCCGTCGTCCGAACGGGTTGCTTCGGTTCTCCGGTCCGTGTCACCGGGGCCGTGAGTCCGACGGGCGCATGAAGGATGCGGGGATGCCGTACTCACCTGATGCTGCCGGGGTCCTGCTTCAGGTTCTGGCCTCGGCCGACGATCCGCCGCAACTGCTGCCCGCCCGCGAGCAGATGGCGTTCACTCTGGGCTTCCACATCATTCTCGTGCCGTTCGGCGTCGCTCTCACGGCTCTCATGCTCATCGCCAACTACCGCGGTCTGCGCCGCGGTGACGACCAGGCCCTGCTTCTCGCGCAGCGCTGGTCGAAGGTGGCGGCCGTGCTGTTCGCCGTGGGAGCCGTCACCGGTACCGTGCTCAGCTTCGAACTCGGGATCCTCTGGCCGGGGCTGATGGGACGCTACGGCGCCGCCTTCGGTTTCCCCTTCGCGATCGAAGGCATCTTCTTCTTCCTGGAAGCGATCTTCGTCTCGATCTATATCTACGGCTGGAAGCGGCTTCCGCCCTGGACGCACTTCTGGACGGGCGTACCCGTCGTCCTGGCGAGCATCGGCGGCACCTGCGCGGTCGTGGCGGCGAACAGCTGGATGAACCAGCCCGGCGGCATCACGATGCGGGACGGGCGCGTGGCGGAGGTCCGTCCGGCGGGCGTGTTCTTCAACGGCGCCTTCTGGTTCGAGAGCATCCACATGCTGCTGGCCGCGTATATCGTCGCCGGTTTCTCGGTGGCGGGGGTCTACGCCGTCGGAATGCTGAAGGGGCGCCGCGACTCCTACCACCGGCTCGGGTTCCTCATCGGGTTCACCGTGGCCGCCGTCGCCATACCCGTACAGATCTTCGTCGGCGACATCGTCGCCCGTCAGGTGTTCCACAGCGAGCCGGCGAAGTTCGCCGCCATCGAACTGCTGCCCACCACCGGGAACCACGTCCCGGAGACGCTCGCCGGCGTACTGATCGACGGCGAGGTCCGCTACGGGCTCCCGGTACCCGACATGGCCTCGCTGCTCGCCGGGTTCAGCCCCTCCACCGAGATCCGCGGACTCGACGCCATCCCTCCCGCGGTACGGCCCGAGGACACGGCGGTGAGCATCGTCCATCTGGCCTTCGACGTCATGGTCGGTACGGCGTTCGCGCTGCTCGCCCTCGCCCTCTGGTTCGCGTGGCTGTGGTGGCGCCGCCGGGAGGTGCCGGCCAACCGCCTGTTCCTGTGGTGCGTCGCCGTGAGCGGAGTCGTCGCGGTGCTGTGCCTGGAGAGCGGCTGGGTGGTCACCGAGGTCGGACGGCAGCCGTGGACGGTCAGGGGCCTGCTGCTGACCAAGGACGCCGTGGCGACCCAGGGCAATCTCTGGCCGTTCTTCGCGGCCGCCCTGGCCATCTACCTCGCGGTGGGAACCGGCGCCGTACTCGTCCTGCGGTCCCTGACACGACGATGGAGAGACGAGGGCGACGACGCCGTCGACGTCCCCTACGGGCCCGAGCGGCCTCTCGCCGGAACTCACCCGAAAGAGGGCCGGTCGGCATGAGCGATGCCATCGCGGTCATCCTGTTCGTCGGCGTCATCGCCTACGCGCTCTTCGGCGGCGCCGACTTCGGCGCCGGTTTCTGGGACCTGACCGGCGGCGGAGCGGCGCGTGGCAGCCGGTCCCGCCATCTGATCGACCTGACGGTCGGGCCTGTCTGGGAGGCCAACCACACCTGGCTGATCTACTGCCTCGTCGTGCTGTGGAGCGGTTTCCCCGCGGCCTTCGCCGCCATCACCACGACGCTGTACATCCCCCTGGGGCTGGCCGCGCTCGGCATCGTGCTGCGCGGGGCGGGCTTCGCGTTCCGCAAGGAGTCGATGCGTACCCCGGAGCAGCGGGTCTACGGAGTGTTCTTCGCGCTGTCCTCGGTGGTCACCCCGTACTGCTTCGGAAGCCTGGCCGGGGCGATCGCGTCCGGACGGGTACCGGCCGGCGGGAAGGGCGATCCCCTCGGCAGCTGGCTCAACCCGACGTCCGTGCTCGGTGGCGTACTGGCGGTCCTGGTCTGCTCCTACCTGGCCGCGGTGTTCCTGACGGCCGCCGCGCGGCAGACGGGGAGCCCCGCACTCGAAGCGTGGTTCAGCCGGCGCGCGCTGCTCGCCGGAGCCGTCACCGGCCTGGTCGGCCTGGCCGGGATCTTCGTGCTCCAGGCCGACTCGCCGCGGCTGTTCCACGAGCTGAGCCACCGCGGACTGCCGCTGCTCATCATCTCCGCCCTGAGCGGCCTGGCCACTCTCTTCCTGCTCAAGACGGGAAGAACCGGTGCGCTGCGCATGCCGGCGGCCCTGGCGGTGGCCGCCGTCGTCTGCGGATGGGGGGTCGCGCAGTACCCGTACCTGCTGGGTACTCACCTGAGCATCTCCGAAGCCGCCTCGCCCACGCCCACCCTGTGGGTGCTCGTGGGCGTCGCCGGCGCCGCCGTGCTCCTCATCGTCCCGTCCCTGGCGTTCCTGTACGTCCTGCACAACCGCGGCAGACTCGGGGCGAGGGAGTAACCACCTCCGGGTTCGCGGCGGCTCGGGGGTCAGCGGTCGCGTGCCTGGTGCCTGCGTACGGCCACGATCAGGCCCACGCCCGCGACGATCGCGCCGACGCCGATGAGGCCGGTGGCGCTCGTCGTACTGCCCGTCGTGGCCAGGGACGGGGTGCCGGAGGCCTCGGTGCGTATGGCGTCGAGGATGAGGCTGGTGACGGTGCCGGGGTGAGAGATCATCGCCACGTGCGAGGAGTTCACCTCGATGGTGTGGGAGCCCGACCGTTTGGCCTCGAAGCGCTCCAGATCCGGGGCTATCGCCCGGTCCTCGGTGGCGACCAGGAACCACGACGGGATGGACTTCCAGGCGGCGCCGCGGGCCTTCTCGGTGAAGGCCGTGGCGCTGATCGGGCGCTGGGTGGCGGACATCTGTGCGGCGGTGGACGCCGCGAGGTCCGCGGCGAAGACCTGGTGGAACTTGTCGGGCTTGATGTACAGATCGGTGCCCGTCGTGCCGTCGCCGTCCTGGAACGGCACCTGTCTGAGCGCCGGACCGAGCTCGCTGCCGCGGAACTTCGCGCCCAGCGCCCCGAGGGTCTCCCCCTTGTCGGGCATGAACGCCGAGATGTAGACGAGTGCCTTGACGTCGCGGTTGCCGGCGGCGGCCTCGCCGATCACCGCACCGCCGTAGGAATGGCCGGCGAGGATGACCGGTCCCTTGACGCTCTTGAGGACGCTGGCGATGTAGGCGGAGTCACTGGCCAGCCCGCGCAGCGGGTTCGCGGGGGCTATGACGGGATAGCCGTCGCGCTGAAGCCGCTCCACCACCCCGTCCCATCCTGAGGCGTCGGCGAACGCGCCGTGCACCAGCACCACGGTCGGCTTGGCTATGCCGCCCTTGCCCGAACTGGTGGAAGCGCCACCGGCGATGGCGGGCGCGGGCGCGGCGAGCGCCGCCACGGAGCACACGGAGGCGAGGGCGGCGACGGGCCGCGAACGTATGAGCTCTCGGGACAGGCGCAGCGTCATGGCGTTCTCTCTCTTTCTCTTCTGCCGGGAAGGTCTGCCGGGAAGGGGCGGCCGAGCGGCGGTCCGGGGAGCGGGCCGAGCGGCGGTCCAGACATCAGCTTTTCCGGTTTGTGCCGATACGGCGCGCCCTGGGCGGCAGGCGGGTGATCCGCGAGGCCGAGCAGGCGGTGGCCCCCGCGCGGCGGCGATCGTTCCGGGTGGCGGCGGCGCGGAAGTCGTGCCTCGGCCGGCGAAGAGAGCGGGGCGGAGTCGGTGAAAGGGCGCTGACGTGCGCTTGTACAGGTCGGTCGGCGGCGCGGAAGCACTGCTTCAGATGCGGCTTCGGGCGCGCTCCGCCCCGCGATTACGCGGGGTCGGTTGGACCGTACGAGTGGTGTTCATCCGAAGAACTGCCGGACGGCGGCGTAGCTCCGTGGATTCTCAAGATGCGTCCACATCATAAGGAAGGTATGTAAACCGCCCAACCCGAAAGCGAGGGGTCATGGCCGCCTTCAAGGTCAAGAAACTGTGGACTGTCTTCATCACCGCGTTCTTCGCGGTGCTCGCCTCCCTGGGGCTGACCGCCCCGGCCGCGGCCGCCGGCAACGCCGTGCAGCAGCCGGCCGAGCAGCCCGCGCCGGCACCCGCCGCCGCGCACTACGTCGCCAAGGCCGCTCCGGCCAGGGCGACCGTACCCAGGTCGCTGCCACGCGGCCGGTCGCTGCCGCCCACGATCAAGCAGCGTATCCACGCGGAGGCGCACGGTTCGTCACCTTCGGTCCGTCATCTGCCGGCGACCGTGCCGAGCGAGGCAGATGCCCGCGCGGCGCAGGTGAGCGCGTACGCCGCCGACGCGGCACTCGTCGCGGCGTGAGGCGCCGGGAACCCCGCGGTCTCCCGGCGCCCCTCACCTCCGGTGCGCCCGTCGCCGAGCCCCGTACGCCGGTGGCGCGACGAGGACGACGCGGACAGCGAGTACATCAGCAAGAGCGCGAACAGCGAGTACGCGATCAGCAAGAGCGCGAACAGCACGTACGCACACGGTTCGAGTGCGGACGGCGAGCGCGCGGACGACAAGGACTACAGGCGCGGCGAGTGCCACGCCCGGTCAGTGATCTCCGTGGTCCGTGCGATCAGGGGCGGTCGTCCCGGTCGTTCTCCGACGCCTCGGCCTCGGCCTGCTTCGCCTGGACCTCCGGATCCAGCGGATCGACCACATGGCTGCCGTCCACGGACGTCAGCGGACCACGCTCCGAGACCTCGGTAGCGGCCGGCGGCTCCACGAGCCAGTCCGGATTCGCCTGCTTGTCCCACCACTTCCAGGCGGCGAAAGCCCCACCGGCCAGCACGCCGAGGACCGCCAGGCCCTTGGCCACGCGGCCGGCCCTGGCCCGCCGCTCGTGCTTCCTCACCAGCTTCTGGATCTCTTTCGCCGTGACCTGTCCGCGCAGAGCGGCCAGGGCGGCCGCTGAACGTGCCGCGGCCTGTCCGGCCACCGGCCGTGCGGTGGCCATCGCCTGGTTCACGCGCGGCACTGTGTAATCCGCCGCCTGACGGGCGGCCTGACGAGTGCCCACCGCGGCGCGGTGAGCGGCTTCATCGACCTTTGGGGGTACCCGGGGCGCCACATGGGCGCCGTACTGAACACGAGCCTGCTGAGCGGCCTTCGATACTGTCGGCGCGAGCCGTACACGCGCCTCGCGGGCGTAGAGCGCGGCCTGTTCCTTGGCCAGAGCGGCCTGTTCCTTGGCCGAGCCGGCGTAAGGGGCCACCGCTTCCGCGGCGTGCTGCACGCTCTCCTTCGCCGAACCGGTAGCGGCGCGCACGCTGTCCATGCGGGTCACAGGATCATCCTCCTCGGTGGCGTTCCGTATTTCGCCTATCCACCCTTTTCGAGATCATGCCTGTCGGGCTCGGTCTCGGCATGCGTTGCGGGCATCCGGGTCATGAAAGGCGACGCGGGTGATGCCCGGACATCGCGGTCCTCCGCGTAGATTCTGGTACGTATCGACGGACGACGATGTCGCGCTTCCCTCCAGCATGCGCGGGTTCCGGCGTGACCACACCGCCTTCTCCGCGACTGCTCGCTTTCGGCTGCCCTGAACCCTTCTGTCTTCCACCGCCTCCATCCGGCCCCGAAACCGCACCAAGACGGGCGTAAAGCACGTTCGAGGGCAGCGGCCGGGCGGCGATCACGCCTTCCGTGCGAGGATCGTGAGAGTCAGAGAAGACTTACGGAAGGCAGATCGTGGCCGAGCAGCTTTACGCCACCCTGAAGACCAACCACGGCGACATCGAGGTCCGGCTCCTGCCGAACCACGCGCCGAAGACGGTCAAGAACTTTGTCGAGCTCGCGCAGGGCGAGCGGGAGTGGGTCAACCCGGAGACCGGTCAGAAGACCACGGACAGGCTGTACGACGGCACGGTCTTCCACCGTGTGATCAGCGGCTTCATGATCCAGGGCGGGGACCCGCTGGGCAACGGCACCGGTGGCCCCGGCTACCAGTTCGAGGACGAGTTCCACCCGGACCTCTCCTTCGACAAGCCGTACCTGCTGGCGATGGCCAACGCGGGCCCGGGGACCAACGGCTCGCAGTTCTTCATCACCCTGGCGCCGACCTCCTGGCTGAACCGCAAGCACACCATCTTCGGTGAGGTCACCAGCGAGGCCGGCAAGAAGGTCGTGGACGCCATCGGCGGCGCCCAGACCAACCCGCGCACCGACCGCCCGCTGCAGGAGGTCGTGATCGAATCGGTCGTCGTCGAGACGCGCTGACCGCTCGCGCGCTGTCCGGTTCCCCGGTTCGGGGAACCTCCCGCCCTGCCCGTCCGTAGTGGTTACATACCGGACGGGCGGGGCGGTGCGCTGTGCCGTGCCGGGCACCGTCCGCCGTCACGAGGACCGAGGGGACCGATGGACCACCCGCCAGGCGGCCACGGAGGCCAGGACCAGCCTGCCGTCACCGAAGGCACGCCCAGCTGTTACCGGCATCCGGACCGGGAGACGGGCATACGCTGCACGCGCTGCGAGCGCCCCATCTGCCCCGAGTGCATGATCAGTGCCTCTGTCGGCTTCCAGTGCCCGGAATGCGTCCGGCAGGGTTCGGGTACGGGACACGGAGCGACCGCCAACCAGCCGCGCACCCTCGCCGGCGGCACGGTCGCGGCCGACCCCCGGCTGATCACCAAGATCCTGCTGGGCATCAATGTCGCGGTGTTCGTCGCCGTCCTCGCGGTGGGCGACCGGCATCGGCTCGTCGAGGATCTCGACCTCATCGGTTACGCCTACAGTCCCGGCCTCGGCCGGGTCGTCGGCGTCGCGGACGGTGAGTGGTACCGGCTGGTCACCGCCATGTTCCTGCACCAGGAGATCTGGCACATCGCCTTCAACATGCTCGGGCTGTGGTGGCTCGGCGGCCCGCTGGAGGCCGCCCTCGGCCGCGTCCGTTTCCTGGCGCTCTATCTGCTCTCCGGGCTGGCCGGCAGCGCGCTCACGTATCTCATCGCCGCGCCGAACCAGCCCTCGCTGGGCGCCTCCGGCGCGATCTTCGGGCTCCTCGGCGCGACCGTCGTACTGATGCGGCGGCTCAACTACGACATGCGGCCGGTCCTCGTCCTGCTGGCGCTGAATCTGCTCTTCACCTTCACCTGGTCCAACATCGCCTGGGAGGCGCATGTCGGCGGGCTGGTGGCGGGCGTGGTGGTCGCCATAGGGATGGTGCACGCGCCTCGCGAGCGGCGGGCCCTCGTGCAGTACGGGACCTGCGCGCTGGTGCTGGTGGCGACGGTCGTGACCATCGTGGCCAGAACCGTCTCACTCACCTGAGCGTGACCTGGTGAGGACGGCCCGTACTCCACAGTTGTCCACAGTGTGTGGCGGATCTTGTGCATCCTGTGGGGAACGTGCGTGCCCCTTGTCGCTGATGTGGGTTTGACCAGCAGCGACAAGGGGCGAGCGTGTCATCAGAATGGCGGAAGTAGTCACACCGGCGTCAACGTCCCGTGGAGTTATCCACAGATCGTCTGACCTTTTCCCCTGCTGTGGACAACGCTGTGGATAAGTAGGGGCGGAGCTTGACGGCGGGGTGGTGGACCCGCTACTTCCACTGGGTCGAGACACCGAAGCCGGCGGCGATGAAGCCGAACCCGACCACGATGTTCCAGTTCCCGAAGCTCTCCAGCGGAAGATCGCCCTCGGTCACATAGAAGACGACGATCCAGGCCAGGCCGATCAGGAACAGGGCAAGCATGACCGGGGCAACCCAGCTCCGATTGGTCAGCTTGAGGTTGACCGTCTGCTTCGCGGCCGGAGGCGGCGTGAACTCGGCCTTCTTGCGGATACGTGACTTCGGCACGAGGGACTCTCCTGTCGATGCGCTGCGTGACCGCGCAGGGGGACTGAAACGGTGTGCCGGGGCGGAGAGCAGGGGGAACACCGCCGCCCCCGGGCGTCCGTTAGCGTAGTGCTTCCGCGGCGCCTAAGGAGATAAGGGTACGTTGAGCAATTCCGCCGACTCTCCCCCAGGGCCGGTCCGCCGACCGAACAGGCGGCCCGTCCGGCTGCTCACGGCTGCCGTCTTCGCCCTCGCCGGGCTGATCTTCGTGACCAGCTTCAACACGGCCAAGGGCACCAACATCCGTACGGACACCTCGCTGCTCAAGCTGTCCGATCTGATCCACGAGCGCGACCGCAAGAACGCCGAACTGGGCGACGCCAACGCGGCGGTACGGCGTGACGTCGACGCCCTCGTCAGCCGCGACCACGGCACCACCGCGGCCGAGGAAGCCAGGCTGAACGCCCTGGAAAAGGCGGCGGGTACCAAGAAGGTCACCGGTCAGGCACTCACCGTCACACTCGACGACGCCCCGCCGAACGCCACGGCCAACCCCGGCTATCCCGAGCCTCAGCCCAATGACCTCGTGATCCACCAGCAGGATCTCCAGGCAGTCGTCAACGCCCTGTGGAAGGGCGGTGCCGAGGGCATCCGCGTCATGGACCAGCGGCTGATCTCCACCAGCGCCGTGCGGTGCGTGGGGAACACGCTGATCCTCCAGGGCCGCGTCTACTCTCCGCCCTACAAGATCACCGCTGTTGGTGACCAGGACAAGCTCCGCAAGGCGCTCACCGACTCCCCGGCGGTCCAGAACTACCAGCTGTACGTCAAGGCGTACGGCCTCGGCTGGAAGGTCGACGAGCGCGACAAGCAGACGCTGCCGGGCTACACGGGAACGGTGGATCTGCACTACGCGGAGCCGGTCGGGTAGCGCCGGCGCCGGCGCCTGTGACGAAGAGCAACCCCCGAACCTCTGTGCAGCTGACCGATGAACCGCCCATGTGCCGGTGGATCCCTTTAGTCTGGTGCCGTACCGCCTGGCGCGGTACCGGACGGAAGGGACAGCATGTACGGCTGGATCTGGCGGCATCTGCCGGGCAACGTGTGGCTGCGGGCGGCGATCTCGCTCCTGTTGGCGCTCGCCGTCGTCTATGTGCTGTTCCAGTACGTCTTCCCGTGGGCGGAGCCGCTGCTGCCGTTCAACGACGTGACGGTCGACGGAGCGGGGGCCGCCGGATGAGCGCGCGCATTCTTGTCGTCGACAACTACGACAGCTTCGTCTTCAACCTCGTCCAGTACCTCTACCAGCTCGGCGCCGAGTGCGAGGTGCTGCGCAACGACGAGGTGACGACCGCTCACGCCCAGGACGGCTTCGACGGGGTTCTGCTCTCTCCCGGGCCCGGTACGCCCGAACAGGCCGGTGTCTGCGTCGAGATGGTGCGTCACTGCGCCGGGACCGCGGTGCCCGTCTTCGGGGTCTGCCTCGGCATGCAGTCGATGGCGGTGGCGTACGGCGGTGTCGTGGGCCGGGCCCCCGAGCTGCTGCACGGCAAGACGTCGCTCGTCACGCATGAGGGCAAGGGCGTTTTCGCGGGGCTGCCTTCACCGTTCACCGCCACCCGGTATCACTCGCTCGCGGCGGAGCCCGCGAAGCTGCCGGACGAGCTGGAGGTCACGGCGCGCACCGCGGACGGCATCATCATGGGCGTACGCCACCGTGAACTGGCCGTCGAGGGTGTGCAGTTCCACCCGGAGTCGGTCCTCACCGAACACGGGCATCTGATGCTGGCCAACTGGCTGGCCCAGTGCGGCGATCCGGGTGCGGTGGGCCGGTCGACGGGGCTGGCGCCGGTGGTGGGCAAGGCGCTCGCGTGACGGCACTCCGCCCCGAACACGAAGCGGGTTACGGAGCCTCGTACGAGCAGGGAGGGTACGAGGTCTCCGGAGCGTTCGAGGCGGCGGTGGACGGGCTGGCGGACCCACTGAACGATCCGCTCCCGGGCAGGCAACAGGGACCCGGGCAGGAGCAGGGACAGCAGCCGGTACGGAAGCAGGGGCGGCACCGGGGCCCCCGGCAGCCGGAGCCCGCGCCGGAAGCCCCGGCCGCGGCCCCGGGGCCGGAGTGGTCCGGCGACTACTACCGCCAGTGCGCGGCGGAGACCCCCCAGGGGCCGGAGTCCGGCCCCCCCTCGTACTACGCGGGCGAGGGCGGTACGTCGCCGACGGCCGACACGGCCCTGATACCGGTGTCCAAGCCGGATCCCGCGCCCGTGTCCGAACCGGGGCCCGCGCACTCCGTACCCGCTCGCGTACCCGCTCCCGCTCCCGAGCCCCGGCTGGATGATCAGACCGTCGGACTCCGGACGGCGGACACGCGCCGGGCGGCCGAGCCGGAGCCAGTGACAGGGGGCCGGGCCGAGCGGCGCAGGGCCGCCAGGGGCGGTGGCCGGGGCCGCAGACGTGCCGAGCCCGCCGGGGCCGGGGCAGGGCACGGCTCAGGACACGGCTCCGTGCCCGGCTCAGGGGAGCCGGCGCCCGCCCGGCCGCTCTCCCGGGTCGAGGCGCGGCGCGCGGCGCGTGCCCTCAAGGAGAGCCCCGCCGTCATCGCCAGCCGGGCGGTCGGCGAGCTGTTCATCACCTTCGGCGTCCTGATGCTGCTGTTCGTCACGTACCAGCTGTGGTGGACGAACATCCGGGCCGACCAGTACGCCGGCAAGGAGACGAACAAGATCCAGGACAGCTGGTCGAAGGACCGGCAGCCGGGCGCCTTCGAGCCGGGGCAGGGCTTCGCCATCATGCACATCCCGAAGCTGGACGTCGTCGTGCCGATCGCCGAGGGGATCAGCAAGCCGAAGGTCCTCGACCGCGGCATGGTCGGCCATTACTCGGAGGGCCGCCTCAAGACGGCGATGCCCTCCGACGAACAGGGCAACTTCGCGGTGGCCGGCCACCGCAACACCCATGGCGAACCCTTCCGCTACATCAATCAGCTGAAGCCCGGCGACGAGATCATCGTCGAGACGCGGGACGCGTACTACACGTACGACATGACCCGGCTCCTGCCGCAGACGGCCCCGTCGAATGTGAGCGTCATCGGTCCGGTGCCGCCCGGTTCGGGGTTCACGGGGCCCGGTCGCTACATCACGCTGACGACGTGCACC
The DNA here is from genome assembly GCF_004151105.1 of Streptomyces sp. L-9-10. Lineage (GTDB taxonomy): Bacteria > Actinomycetota > Actinomycetes > Streptomycetales > Streptomycetaceae > Streptomyces. Next base: position 99,931 of record NZ_PHRF01000164.1, on the reverse strand, counting down.
CCGGAGTTCACCAGTACCTATCGGATGATCGTGTGGGGCAAGATGGTGGACGAACGGCCGCGCAGCAAGGGCAAACCCGACGCTCTCGTCGGCTGACGCCGATCGGAGCGCGGACACACATCAGGGACTTGGGGACGGGTGCGGTGGCAGCGAGTACCGAGCACGACGAGCAGCCCGACGCACCGCCGCCGTCGGACGGGGACCCGGGCCCGGAGAGCACGGCGCGCCAGGCCCCCGACGTGGCCGCCCCGGCTCCGGTACGGGTCCGCCGCCCCAGGGGCCCGCTCGCGGCCGCCGTCAGCGTCTTCGGCGAACTGCTCATCACCGCCGGCGTGGTACTGGGCCTCTTCGTCGTCTACTCGCTGTGGTGGACGAACGTCCTCGCCGACCGCGAGGCCGCCAAGCAGGGCGACGACGTACGCCACGGCTGGGCGCAGGAGAAGAAGCCCGGCTCCGCCCCACCGGTCTACGACTCCGAGGACGGCATCGGCTTTCTCCACGTCCCCGCGATGAACACCGGCGAGGTGCTGGTCAAGAAGGGCACCACGGCCTCGTCGCTGAACGACGGGATCGCCGGCTACTACACCGAGCCGGTCAAGTCGGCGCTCCCCTGGGACGAGAAGGGCAACTTCACGCTGGCCGCGCACCGGGACGGCCACGGGGCGAGGTTCCACAACATCCACAAGCTCAAGACCGGCGATCCGGTCGTCTTCGAGACCCGCGACACCTGGTACGTCTACAAGGTCTTCAAGGAGCTTCCGAAGACGTCGAAGTACAACGTGGACGTGCTCCAGCCGGTCCCCGAGGAGTCGGGGAAGAAGAAGGCCGGCCGCTATCTCACCCTGACGACCTGCACGCCGATCTACACCTCGGACTACCGCTACATCGTCTGGGCCGAGCTGGAGCGCACGGAGAAGGTCGACAAGAACCGCACGCCCCCGCCCGAGCTTCGCTGACGGTCGTGGCCCGGCCGTCCCCGGGGACGGCACGGAACAGCCCCGGCACCCTTCGCAAGGGTGCCGGGGCTGTTCGCGTACCGCCTGTTCCGCCGGTCAGTCCCTACGGACGTTGCCGGCGTCCGGGCCGCCGAAGAAACCGTTGTTCCCGCCGCCGTTGTTGTTGCCCCCGTTGTTGTTGCCCTGACCGCCCACGGTGGTCACGGTGACCGTGTCGTTCTTGTTGACTTCCTGACCGGGCTGGGGATCGCTGTTTATCACCAGGGCATTGGGGTCGTTCGGCGAGTTCTGCGCGAGCGCGACATTGAGGCCCAGGCCCTGGAGCGTGCCCTGCACCTCTCCGAACGTCTTCCCGCGGATCTCGGGGATCCGGACCTTCTGCTGCTGCGGGCCCTTGGAGACCTTCAGGGTGACCTGCGAGCCCTCGGCGGCCTTGGTGCCGCCCTGCGGGTCCTGCTCAAGAACGGTGCCCAGGGGCTGCTCCGAGTCCACGTCGTTGCGTACGACCGTGAACTGGAGCTGCTGGAGCTGGTTCTGCGCGGCGTCGAACTGCGCGCCGACCACCGGAGGAACCGAGACCTGGTTCTGAGTGGCGATCGTCAGCGTGATCTTGGAGGCCTTCTCGACCATGGAGCCGCCCTCCGGATCCTGCGAGAGCACCGTCCCCGGATCCTCGTCCGACTCCTCCTGCTTGTAGTCGACCGTGAAGTCCTCGGACTCCAGGATGTCCGTCGCGCTCTGCTTCTGCTTGTCGGTGACATCCGGGACCTTGACCTGCGGAGCGCCCTCGGAGACGACGACCTGGATCGTCTCGCCCTGGCTCATCCTGCCGGAGGCCGGGACCTGGCTGCAGATGGAGCCCTTGGGCACCTCGCAGCGTTCCGAGCCGGACTGCGCGATCTTCACGCCCGCGTTGTCCGCGTGCCGTTCGGCCTCGGTCAGCGTCTCGCCGACGAACTGGGGGACATCCAGCTGGCTGCTGCCGTCGCCGGTGTCGCCGAAGACCGACTTGCCGATCAGGATGGCGCCGACCAGCACCAGGACGCCCGCGACCGCCAGCAGGATCGTCGAGGTGTTGGACTTCTTCTGCCGGCGTCGTGCCGGGCGGTCGTCGTAGCCGCCGTAGCCGCCCTCGTCCGGCCCGATGGGCGGGAGCATGGAGGTCTGGCCGCCCGGGTCGCCGTGGCGCATCGCCGTCGTCGGCTGGTCCGGGGGGCCGCCGTATCCGCCGCCGCCGTAGCCGACCGCGCCCATGGCCGCCGTGGCGGCGACGGGCTGGCCGTCGAGGCACGCCTCGATGTCGGCGCGCATCTCGTCGGCCGACTGGTAGCGGTAGTCGGGGTCCTTGACGAGGGCCTTCAGCACGATCGCGTCCATCTCGGGCGTGATCTCCGGGTCGAAGACGCTGGGCGTCTGCGGCTCTTCCCGTACGTGCTGATAGGCGACGGCGACCGGGGAGTCCCCGATGAACGGGGGCCGGACCGTCAGCAGTTCGTAGAGCAGACAGCCGGTGGAGTAGAGGTCGGAGCGCGCGTCGACCTGCTCGCCCTTGGCCTGCTCGGGGGAGAGGTACTGGGCGGTGCCGATGACGGCCGAGGTCTGCGTCATCGTCATCCCGGAGTCGCCCATGGCGCGGGCGATGCCGAAGTCCATGACCTTGACCTGGCCGGTCCGCGTCAGCATGACGTTGGCCGGCTTGATGTCACGGTGGACGATGCCGTTGCGGTGGGAGTACTCCAGAGCCTGGAGGATGCCGACGGTCATCTCCAGCGTGCGCTCGGGCAGGAGTCTGCGCCCGGAGTGCAGCAGCTCTCTCAGGGTCGAGCCGTCGACGTGCTCCATCACGATGTACGGGAGGGACACCCCGTCGACGTAGTCCTCGCCGGTGTCGTAGACCGCGACGATCGCCGGGTGGTTGAGCGAGGCGGCCGACTGGGCCTCTCGGCGGAACCGGGCCTGGAAGGACGGATCGCGGGCGAGGTCCGCCCGGAGCGTCTTCACGGCGACGGTGCGACCGAGCCGGGTGTCATGCGCGAGGTAGACCTCCGCCATGCCACCACGGCCGAGCACCGAGCCCAGCTCGTACCGGCCGCCGAGGCGACGCGGCTCTTCCATAACGTTCCAGCCCTCTCCGTCAGTCCCGACCGCACCCGTGTGTGGTCCGGCGGTGTGCTGTTCGCGCCTACGCTACCGGGCACGCCGCATGCGGTTGGCCCGTAACGGTCACCTGATATACGACCGGTATCGCAATGTGCAGGAATGGACGTGAGCCGTGACCGGCATCACTTCTTGGTGTCGAGGACCGCCTTCATCACGCTCTTCGCGATGGGGGCCGCGAGGCCGCCGCCGGAGATGTCGTCGCGGCTGGCGCCGCTGTCCTCGACGACCACCGCGACGGCGACCGGGGAGCCGTTGCCCGCCTTGGCGTACGAGATGAACCAGGCGTACGGGTTCTTGCTGTTGTTCTCGCCGTGCTGGGCGGTACCGGTCTTGCCGCCGACGGTCACGTTCGGAATGCGCGCGTTTCCGCCGGTGCCCTCGTTGACGACCGTCTCCATCATGCTCTGGAGCTTCTGCGCGTTCTCCTGGTTGAGGGGGCGGCTCAGCTCCTCGGGCTCGTTCTGGTCGAGCACGTCCAGGTTCGGCGCCACGAGGCGGTCGATCATGTACGGCTTCATCAGCTTGCCGTCATTGGCGATCGCGGCGGTGACCATGGCCATCTGGAGCGGGGTGGTACGGGTGTCGAACTGGCCGATCGAGGAGAGCGCGGTCTGCGACGCGTTCATCTCCTCGGGGAAGACCGAGGCGTCGGCGCGTACCGGGATGAACTGCTCCTGGTTGAAGCCGAACTTCTTCGCGGTCTCCAGCATCTTTTCCTTGCCGAGGTCCGCGCCGAGCTTGCCGAAGACGGTGTTGCAGGAGACGCGCAGCGCCGTGCGGAGCGTGGCGTCCTTGCAGGGGATGTTGCCCTCGTTACGCAGCGGGGTGGTGGTCCCGGGCATGATCCACGGCAGCGGGGTGTCGGTGGCCGAGTCGATGTCCGTGACCTGGCCGTGCTCCAGGGCGGCGGCCGCGGTGACCACCTTGAAGGTGGAGCCGGGCGGGTAGGTCTGGCGCAGCGCCCGGTTGAGCATCGGGTCGTCGGGGTTGTTCTTCTTGTCCAGGCCGACCCAGGCCTTGGTGTCCTTGCTGCTGTTCCCGGCGAACGTGGCGGGGTCGTAGCTGGGGGTGGAGGCCAGCGCCAGGATCTTGCCCGTCTGGGGGTCGATCGCGGCGACGGCGCCCTTCTTGTTGCCCAGGCCCTCGAAGGCGGCCTTCTGGGCGGCGCCGCTGAGGGTGGTGACGACGCTGCCGCCCTTCTTCTCCTTGCCGGTGAACATGCCCAGGGTGCGGTCGAAGAAGAGCCGGTCGTCGTTGCCGGTGAGGATGCCGTCTTCCAGCTTCTCGATCTGGTTGGCGTCGAAGGCCTGCGAGGCGTAGCCGGTGACGGGCGCCCACATGGGCCCGTTGGTGTAGGTGCGCTTGTAGACGAAGTCGGTGTCGTCCGTCTTGACGGAGCCGGTGATGGGCTTGCCGTCGACGATGATGTTGCCGCGCTCGGCGCTGTACCGCTCGATCAGGACCCGGCGGTTGTTCTTGTGCGAGTTCAGCTCGTCGGCACGGACGTACTGGAGCCAGTTGTCCCGGATCAGCAGCGCGAGGACGAGCAGCCCGCAGAAGATCGCGATGCGGCGCAGGGGCTTGTTCACGGTCGGACCACCTGGGTCATCTCGGCGTCGGGTGAGGGGGCCGGGGCCGGTGCGGGCCGGCGCGCGGTGTCGCTGATACGGATCAGGATGCCGATCAGGGCCCAGTTGGCGAGCACGGAGGAGCCGCCGGCCGCGACGAACGGCATGGTCATACCGGTCAGCGGGATGAGCCCCATGACGCCGCCAGCGACCACGAAGACCTGGATGGCGAAGGCGCTGGAGAGGCCGATGGCGAGGAGCTTGCCGAAGGGGTCGCGGGCGGCGAGGGCGGTACGTACGCCGCGCTCCACGATCAGCCCGTACAGCAGCAGGAACGCCATCGTCCCGGCGAGGCCGAGCTCCTCGCCGACGGTGGTGAGGATGAAGTCGGCGTTGGCGGCGAAGCCGATGAGGTCGGAGTTGCCCTGGCCGAGCCCCGTACCGAGCGTGCCGCCGGAGCCGAAGGACAGCAGGGCGTCGCCGATCTGCTGGCAGGCGCCGTCGGTCGCGTAGCAGGAGAACGGGTCCTGCCAGGCGTTGACGCGGGCCTGGACGTGCGGTTCGAAGGTGGCGACGCCGACGGCTCCGCCGACCGACATCAGCAGGCCGAAGACGATCCAGCTGGTCCGCTCGGTGGCGACGTAGAGCATGACCACGAAGAGGCCGAAGAAGAGCAGTGAGGTACCGAGGTCGGTCTCGAACACCAGGATGAGGATCGAGAGCGCCCAGATGCCGAGGATCGGTCCGAGGTCGCGTCCACGGGGCAGGTAGAGCCCCATGAAGCGGCGGCTGGCGAGGGCCAGGGCATCGCGTTTGACCATCAGATAGCCGGAGAAGAAGATCGCGATGATGATCTTCGCGAACTCACCGGGCTGGAGGTTGAAGCCGGCGATGCTGATCCAGATCTTGGCGCCGTTCCTGGCGGGGAAGAACATGGGCAGGACCAGCAGGAGGAGCGCGACGGCCATCGAGATGTACGTGTAGCGCTGGAGGATGCGGTGATCCTTGAGGAGCATCAGGACGGCCGCGAAGAGCGCGATGCCCATCGCCGAGTACAGCAGCTGCTTCGTCGCGGACGGGCTGAAGACGCCGAAGCTGAGCTCGGCGAGCCGGATGAGCCGGGGTGACTGGTCCAGACGCCAGATCAGCACCAGCCCGAGGCCGTTGAGCAGCGTCGCCAGAGGCAGCAGCAGCGGGTCGGCGTAGCGGGCGAATTTGCGCACCACGAGATGGGCGACGCCGGCGAGCAGGCCGAGGCCGAGGCCGTAACCGAGCATGCCCGTGGGCACCTTGCCGTCGAGCGCGAGCCCGACGTTCAGGTACGCGAACACCGGGATGGCGACGGCGAAGGCGAGCAGGGCAAGCTCGGTGTTGCGGCGGCTCGGTGCTTCGATGGCGCCGATGGTCGTCGTGTTGGTGACTACGCTCATGGTGGTGAAAGGCCCCCTACGGCCGGCTCCTACTGCTTACCGCAGTTCGAGGCCACTTTCTGCTCCTCTTCCGAGAGGCTGGGGCCCGGAGAGGGAGTGGTTGCTTTCGGCTTGGTGTCGGTGGTCTTCGTGGCCAGACGGCGCTGCTCGTCCTTCTTGCAGGCCGACGCCTGGACGGCGAGTTCGTCGATCTTGTCGCGTCCGCCGGCGAGGCTGCTCTCGGCGATGGTGGCCTCGACCTGCTTGCGCTGGTAGTCCGGCAGGTACTTGAGTTCGATGTCGGTTTCCTTCTCGATCTTCGAGAGGGAGACCCAGCCGAGATCCTGGCTGATACCCCGGTAGAGCGCCACGTGCTGCTTGTTGGCGCCGACGTAGTACTGAGTCTGCGTCCAGTAGTAGCCGCCGTACAGACCACCGCCGACGACGGCGAGCGCGAGGACGGCGTAGAACGACGTCTTGAGCCACCGGCGGCGCGGGCGGGGCTTGACGAACTCCTCGTCGTCGTAGGCCCCGAAACCGCCTTCGGGCGGCATTCCGTCGTAGCCGGCGCTGTCGCCGCTTCCGGGCGGGCCGAAGCCGCCCCCGCCGGGCTGCGGCGGTACGGCGCGGCCGAGGCCCGCGGCGCGGCCCGCCGGGGTCTGCATCGCGGCGGCGTTCTCGGCGGAGCTGAGCGGGAGCTGGTTCTCGGCGACCGCCCCGACCACGACCGGGGTGTCGTTGAGCTGCCCGGCCAGGGTGTCGTTGGACTCGACGTCCAGGACGTCGGCCACGATGCAGGTGATGTTGTCGGGGCCGCCGCCGCGCAGCGCGAGCTGGATGAGCGCCTGGATGGTCTCCTGCGGGCCCTGGTAGCCGGCGAGCGTCTCCTCCATCGTCTGGTGGGAGACGACGCCGGAGAGGCCGTCGGAGCAGATCAGATAGCGGTCGCCTACCCGGACCTCACGGATGGAGAGATCGGGCTCGACGTGGTCGCCGCTGCCCAGCGCGCGCATCAGCAGGGAGCGCTGCGGGTGGGTGGTGGCCTCTTCCTCGGTGATCCTGCCCTCGTCGACCAGCCGCTGCACCCAGGTGTGGTCCTGGGTGATCTGGGTCAGTACGCCGTCGCGCAGGAGGTAGGCGCGGGAGTCGCCGACATGGACGAGCCCGAGGCGCTGGCCGGTCCAGAGGAGGGCGGTGAGCGTGGTGCCCATGCCCTCCAGCTGGGGGTCCTCCTCGACCATCACGCGCAGCTGGTCGTTGGCGCGCTGCACCGCCGTGCCGAGCGAGGTGAGGATGTCCGAACCCGGTACATCGTCGTCGAGCTGTACGAGGGTGGAGATCACCTCGGACGAGGCGACCTCGCCGGCGGCCTGGCCGCCCATGCCGTCGGCGATGGCCAGCAGCCGCGGACCGGCGTAACCGGAGTCCTCGTTTCCCTCCCGGATCATGCCTTTGTGCGATCCGGCGGCGAAGCGCAGAGACAGACTCATGCGCACCTCGCCCGTCGGCTCGCCAGTCGACTGTCGCGCCAGCCGGTCTCGAGCCACACTGCCCACCCTCCGGTCGGGAGCCGGCCGCGGTCCGCCGTCGGTACCGCCGCGGCTCGCTCGCTCCGCTCGCTCATTGTCGTACTACTTCCGCAGCTCGATGACGGTCTTGCCGATGCGGATCGGAGCGCCAGGCGCGATCGGTGTCGGGGTCGTGAGCCGGGTCCGGTCGAGATACGTGCCATTGGTGGAGCCGAGGTCCTCGACGATCCACTGGCCGTCGCGGTCCGGGTAGATCCTGGCATGCCTGCTGGACGCGTAGTCGTCGTCCAGCACGATCGTCGAGTCGTGCGCGCGGCCCAGCGTGATGGTCTGTCCCTGGAGCGCCACCGTGGTGCCGGTGAGACTTCCCTCGGACACGACGAGCTTGGTGGGGGCTCCGCGGCGCTGCCTGCCCCCCTGTTGCTGCTGCTGGCGCTGCTGGGGCGGCGCCGGTGTCTGGCGTGCCTGCTGCGGTCGGGCGTCGGCGTTGCGGCGTGAGCCGCGCTGCGTGACACGTGTTCCGAACAGGTCGCTGCGGATGACCTGTACGGCCACGATCACGAACAGCCACAGAACGGCCAGAAAACCTAGCCGCATGACCGTCAGGGTCAGCTCTGACATTGCCCCCGCTTCACCCTTCGGCTTGCCTGTAAACGATGGTGGTGTTGCCCACGACGATCCGCGAGCCGTCGCGGAGCGTAGCGCGGGTGGTGTGCTGTCCGTCTACCACGATGCCGTTGGTCGACCCGAGATCCTGAATGGTCGAGGGCGTCCCGGTGCGGATTTCGCAGTGCCTGCGCGATACGCCGGGGTCGTCGATCCGTACGTCCGCGTCGGTGCTGCGGCCCAGGACGAGTGTCGCGCGGGAGATCTGGTGGCGGGTGCCGTTGATCTCGATCCAGCGGCGCACCTGGCCGTGCGGCGGCGAGCCGGGGCCGGGGGCCGGAGGGCGGTGCGCCGCGGGCGCGTGGCCGCCACCGGGCGGTGGAGCGGGCGGCATGGGAGGGACCGCGGCGGGCGGGTACCCGTAACCGCCGGGAGCGGCGCCGGGCGCGCCACCGTGCGGGGAGGCGGGCACCGGGGAGCCCGCGGGACCGCGCTCGGGCGCCTGGGACGTGCTGGACGCCAGCGTGCGGCTGCGGACGCGGTACAGGCCGGTGTCGAGATCCTCGGCCTTCTCCAGATGGACCTTGATCGGGCCCATGAAGGTGTAGCGCTGCTGCTTGGCGTAATCGCGGACGAGTCCGGACAACTCGTCGCCGAGCTGTCCGGAGTACGGGCTGAGGCGCTCGTAGTCGGGCGTGCTCAGCTCCACGATGAAGTCATTGGGTACGACGGTCCGCTCGCGGTTCCAGATCGTTGCGTTGTTGTCGCATTCGCGCTGGAGGGCACCCGCGATCTCGACGGGCTGGACCTCGGACTTGAACACCTTCGCGAAGGTGCCATTGACCAAACCTTCGAGACGCTGTTCGAAACGCTTCATGACTCCCATGGGGCACCTCCTCCGTAGTGGCCGTCCTGGTACTGCTTACTGATCGTATCCACGCGTCGGGAAATCGGCTGGTTCCCCTTGTCTGCCCCGTCGATGAGTGTCACCTCTCACACGGATCGTAGAGGCGGCCTGACGCCAGTGTCCCGCACCCGGGGTGCACTCACGAGGAGTGGGGGGCGGCCGCTGTTCGTTCCCTGTTCCGCGGCCGGGTCATCGAAACAAACGGAGGTGAACCCACCCTCCGCACCGTGCTAATCTTCTCGATGTCGCCAGGAGCGCACACCAGCAGGTGAAGCACCGGACGGCACACCCAATGCGCGGGTGGCGGAATAGGCAGACGCGCTGGATTCAGGTTCCAGTGCCCGAAAGGGCGTGGGGGTTCAACTCCCCCCTCGCGCACAGATGGAAGCCCCGTAGGTCATCGACCTACGGGGCTTCTTCGTCGTGTCTTCCCGGTGTCCGGGTGTGAGACGTCCGGGTGTGAGACATGCCTCCCGCGGGCGGGGTCCCGTGGGAGGCATGGCTTCGGGCGCTCTGTGTGCCCGCTGTGTCTTCTCTGTGCTCTGTACCGTGCAGGTGCTCTGCGTGTTTTGTGGCGCCCGGGAGCGCTCGGGTGCTTGGTGGCGCTCAGGCGGCGAGGCGGGTGGCCAGGGCCTTGGCCTTCTGGGTGGCCTCCTCCTCCGCCTTGGCGCGGGACGCCTCGGCGAGCGGGATGAGGTCGGCCATGCCCGGGTTGGTGTGGGCCAGGGTCAGCTCCGGGACGATGAAGTCGATCTGGGTGGTGCCGAACATGTTCGCCAGCACCTTCTCCAGGTAGTTCTGGACGAACTCGCTGTCCTCGCGCGGGGTGCCGGGGGCGTACGAGCCGCCGCGGCTGGCGACGATCGTGAACGGGGTGCCGGCCAGCGGCGCGTCGGGGCGGCCCGCGTTGTGGCCGACGATGATCACCTGGTCGAGCCACGCCTTCAGGGTGGACGGGATCGTGAAGTTGTACATCGGCGCGCCGATCAGTACGGCGTCGGCCTCGGCCAGTTCGGCGGCCAGTTCCGCGCGCAGCGCGTCGTCCGCGCCCGCGGCGGCGGCGCTGACGTTCAGGTGGGGCAGCGGGGCGGCGGCGAGATCGCGGTAGATGATCTTTCCCTCGGGGTGCTGCTCCCGCCAGGACTGGACGAAGGCGGCCGTGATGTCGCGCGAGGCGGAGCCTTCGGGGAAGACGGCGGAGTCGATGTGCAGAAGCGTGGCCATGAGGGTCTCCATGAGGGGTGGTGTATGACGGCGAACGGACGGAAGTTCCGTTCGGTCCTATAGATAACATAGCCGCTTACTTTTTTTCATCCCGCCTGGGAAAACCAGTACTCTGTGCGTATGGCGGACCACAGTGAGGACGCGTGCAAGAAGGTGGACGTGAGCATCACGCGCGTCTTCGAGCTGCTCGGCAAGCGGTGGACCGGGCCGATCATCTCCGTACTGATGGAACGAGCGGTCTACTTCGCGGAGCTGCGCCGGGCGATCCCCGGCATCAGCGAGCGCATGCTCTCGGACCGGCTCACGGAGCTGGGGGCGGCGGGGCTGGTCGTGCGGGAGGTTGATGAGGGGCCGCCGCTGCGGGTCTCGTACCGGCTGACGGAGGCGGGGGCGGCGATGGAACCCGCGCTGAAGGAGCTGGCGCTGTGGGCCGAGTCCCATCTGCGAGGGGCTTCGGAGGGCAGCTGCTAGGCCCTGTCCACAGGGGCGCAGCGGGAGCGGGCCGGGGTTTTCCACAGGGGAGGACGGCTGTCGGGCCCGGCGGTAACGTCGTGTGTGGTTGATCTCGCACGAGTACGGGGGAGGCGGCACGCCATGGGCGATGTCGGGTCGGCGGCGGACACGTCGCGCACGGTTTCCGAGGGCTCCGGGGTTTCCGGGAGCGCGCGCATTCCGGTGGTGCCGGGTTTCGCGCCGCGTACGGCCGTGGGCGGGGCGGAGACGCCCAAGGGCCGGGGCAAGGCGCTCCGGCGCCGGGTGCCGAGGTCCGCGCACGACTCGGTGGTGTTCACGGCGGGGCGGCCCGACGCGGTGCGGGCCGTCGAGGAGTCGAGCCGCGGCCGGGTGCCCGGGCTGACGCCGCTGCGGGTGGGGCGGATGGCCGCGACCCCGTTCGCCTTTCTGCGGGGCGCCGCCGGGCTGATGGCCCACGATCTGACGGGCACCCCGGTCACCGGCGTCGCCGCGCAGATCTGCGGGGACGCGCACGCGGCGAACTTCGGTCTGTACGGGGACGCGAGCGGCCGGCTCGTGATCGATCTCAATGACTTCGACGAGACCGTGGCCGGCCCCTGGGAGTGGGACGTCAAGCGGCTCGCCACCTCACTGGTGCTGGCCGGCCGCGAGGCGGGAGCGGACGAGGACACCTGCCGGCAGGGGGCACACGACGCGGTGGGCGCCTACCGGCGCACGATGCGGCTGCTGACGAAGCTTCCCGCGCTCGACGCGTGGAACGCCATCGCGGATGAGGAGCTGGTCTCGCACGCGAACGCGCGCGACCTGGCCGGCACGCTGGAACGCGTGTCGGAGAAGGCGCGCAACAACACGAGCGCGCGGTTCGCGGCCAAGGCCACCGAGACGGTGCCCGGCGTGGGCGGGGACGCGGGCGGGGCCACGCGGCGGTTCGTGGACGCGCCGCCCGTCCTGCGGCGGGTGTCCGACGAGGAGGCCGCGGCGGTCGCCGCCTCGCTGGAGGAGTATCTGGGCACGCTCTCGGAGGACCGGCTGCCGCTGCTCGCGCGGTACGCGATCCACGATGTGGCGTTCCGGGTGGTCGGTACCGGCAGCGTCGGGACGCGGTCGTATGTGGTGCTGCTCCTCGACCACCGGGGCGAGCCGCTGGTCCTCCAGGTGAAGGAGGCGCGGCCCTCAGCCCTGCTGCCCCATCTGCCGGCCGTGGGCTTCGAGGCGCCGGAGGCGGTGCACGAGGGACGGCGTGTGGTGCTGGGGCAGAAGCGGATGCAGGTGGTCAGCGACAGCCTGCTGGGGTGGACGACGGTCCGGGGCAGGCCCTGTCAGGTACGGCAGTTCAGGAACCGCAAGGGGAGCGTGGACCCGGCGGCGCTTCCGGCCGACCAGATAGACGACTACGGACGGATGACCGGCGCGCTGCTGGCCAGGGCCCACGCGCACAGCGTGGACCCGCGGCTGATCGCCGGATACTGCGGCAAGAGCGAGGAGCTGGACGGGGCCGTGGCGGCGTTCGCCATGGCGTACGCGGACCGTACGGAGGCGGACCACGCCGAGCTGCTGGCGGCCATCAGGAGCGGGCGGATCGCGGCCGAGCTGGACCAGTAGGTCCGAGATCGGCAGTAGGTCCCAGGGGGTGCTAGGTCCGAGGGGGTGCTAGGTCCGAGGGGGTGGCGTCGTCCGCTCGGACCGCGGGGCCCTGGCGGACGGGGTGCCGGACCCGCTGGTCCGTCGGGCTCGCTGGTTCAGGGGTGTGACGGCTGTCGGTCCAGGGGTGTGACGGCATGGGACGGCGCGGGGGCCACCGCGTTCGCCCTTACGCTGGACGGGTGATGCACGACGCCCCTGGGGAGCCGACGATCCGAAACGACGATGAGCAGGACGTACGAGACGCGCCCGACGCGGGGGCGGCGCCGCGTCCGGAGGCCCGGCTGGAGACGGCCGTGCGCGCCGCTGAGCAGGCGCTGATCGAGTTCGAGATCGCGCTGGAGACCTTCCGGATCGAGGTGGAGAACTTCTCCCGCCTGCACCACCAGCGGCTCGGCCCGATGTACGCCCGGCTCGACGAGCTGGACGCGATGATCGCCGAGGCCCGTGCGGCGCGCACCGGTGATCCCGAGGATCTGCGCAAGGCGCGCGAGGCCCGCGCGCTGGTGCAGCCGATGCCGGGTGTGGACGAGCTGTTCCACGACTGGCTCGACTCCGACGGCTTGTCGCCGGAGGCGGCGGCGATGCTGACCGATCAGCCCGTGCGGCCGCCCAAGCGGGTCAGGCCGAGCGACGAGGCCCGCAAGCTCTATCGCGATCTGGTGCGCAAGGCGCATCCGGATCTGGCGCAGGACGAGAAGGAGCGGGCGCGGCGTGAGGAGTTCCTCACACGCGTGAACGCCGCCTATGGGCGGGGGGACGAGCCTCTGCTCCAGGAACTCGTCGCGGAATGGGCGGCGGGGCCGGAGCCGCTGGCGCCTCGGCTGAGCGAGAGCGAGGAGCTCTACGCCCGGCTGGAGTGGCTGGCGCAGCGCAAGGAGATGCTGACGGTGGTCGCCAAGGAGCTGGAGGAGAGCGCGATCGGCGCGATGCTCAGGATGGCTCCGGACGACCCGGACCGGCTGCTGGAGGAGATCGCCGAGCAACTGCTCGCGGAGGTCTCCGAGCGTGAGACGGAACTGGCAAGGCTGGTGCAGTAGATTTTTTCGGAGCCCCCGACCGGGAGCCCGCTGATCGGGCGGGAGCCCGCGGGGACGTTCGGAAGACCATCAGGCCGGTGCCGGTGCCGGTGCCGGTGCCGGTGCCGGTCCGCAGGGCTTGGTCCTCCTGGTCCCGGTCCGGAATCCCGCCCGCCCCGGTCACGTACGAGAGAAGGCACTTTCCATGAACTTCGCCCCGCTGCCCTCGGTCGATGCCGCGGCGGTCCCGGCCGACGGCCTGGTGCTGGATGTCCGGGAGAACGACGAGTGGGCGGCCGGCCATGTCGAGGGCGCGCTGCATGTCCCGATGAGCGACTTCGTGGCCCGCTTCGGTGAGGTGACCGAGGCGGTGGCCGAGGGCCGACGGACCTATGTCATGTGCCGGGTCGGCGGCCGGTCGGCTCAGGTCACCCAGTATCTGGTTCAGCAGGGTGTCGACGCGGTGAACGTGGACGGCGGGATGCTCGCCTGGGACGGCGCCGGGCGTCCGATGGTCACGGACAACGGCAGCCCGGCGTTCGTCCTCTGAGGCCCGTCTCAGAGCCCTTCCGGGGCACGCAGTGAGCCGGGCCCCGGATCGGCGGTCAGACGTTCGGTGGTCAGGTCGTTCGGTGGTCACGGTCGCTCAGCGGTCGAAGTCCAACTCCACTTCCGCGGTCGCCGGATGGGACTGGCAGGCCAGCACATAGCCCGCTTCCGTCTCTTCCGGTTCGAGCGCGAAGTTACGGTCCATCCTGACCTCGCCCGAGACCAGGAACGCCCGGCAGGTCCCGCAGACCCCGCCCTTGCACGCGTACGGCGCGTCCGCGCGGCTGCGCAGCACGGTCTCCAGCAGGGAATCCCCGTCCTTGACGGGCCAGCTGCCCGAGCGGCCGTCGAGGGTCGCGGTGAGCGTGCTGTGCGCGGGGACCGGCGCGGTGGCCGTGCCCGGCGCCGCCGTGGCCGTGGCCGCGTCATCGACATGGAAGATCTCCTGGTGGACACGGTCGCGGGCCACTCCGAGACCGCGCAGCGCCCGTTCGGCGCCGGTGACCAGACCCAGCGGGCCGCAGAGGAACCAGCCGTCGACGTCGGCGACCGGCAGCAGCGCGGGCAGCAGTTCCATCAGCCGCTCCCGGTCCAGCCGGCCGGACGGCAGCCCCGCCTGCTGTTCCTCTCTGGAGACCACGCTGACCAGCTGAAACCTGTCCGGATAGCGGTCCTTGAGGTCGGCGACCTCCTCCAGGAACATCGTGGACGCGACGGTCCTGTCACTGCGGACCAGACAGAACCGGGCGCCGGGCTCCCGCGCCAGCAGGGTGGCGGCGATCGACAGCACCGGCGTGATGCCGCTGCCGCCGACGACCGCCGCGAAGTGCCCGGCGCGCGGCTCCAGCGTGAAACGGCCGGTCGGCTCCATGACGTCGACCACGTCGCCCACGGCGAGTTCCTTGAGGGCGTACGTCGAGAACTCGCCGCCCTCGACCAGCCGGATCCCCACCCGCAGCACGGGATCGGCTCCGGCGGGCGCGCAGATCGAGTACGTACGCCGGATCTCCCCGCCCCGCGCGTCGGTTCGGCGCAGGGCGATGTGCTGGCCGGGGGTGTGGCGGAAGGACGCGCGCAGCTCGGGCGGGACGGTGAAGGTGACGGCCACCGCGTCGTCCGTGAGCGGCTCGACCTCGCTGACCCGGAGCGGATGGAACATCTACAACTCCTTGAAGTGGTCGAACGGTTCACGGCAGGCCGTGCAGCGGCGCAGCGCCTTGCACGCGGTGGAGGAGAACCTGCTCAGCAGCTCGGTGTCGGTCGAGCCGCAGTGCGGGCAGCGGATCGAGAGCGAGAGCGGTACGGGCCCGTCGGCGGCAACCGGGCGAGGCGGGGCTATGCCGAACTCCGCGAGCTTGCGCCGGCCCTCGGCGCTGATGTCATCCGTCGACCAGGCCGGGGAGAGGACCGTGACGACCGAGACGTCCGGTATGCCGCGCTCGCGCAGCACGCGCTCGATGTCCTCGGACATCGTCTCGATCGCCGGGCAGCCCGTATAGGTCGGGGTCAGCTCGACCCGGACCCGGCCGGGGCCCGACATCACGACCGTGCGCAGCACGCCCAGCTCCTCCAGCGTCAGCACCGGAAGCTCGGGGTCGGGCACCGCCCCGGCGAGTGCGCGCAACTCGGCCTCCAACGCGGTCGGGTGCGTATCGCCCGAAGCGGCTGAAGCGGCCGCGGTGGAGGGGGCGGCGGTCCGGGAGCCCGTGCCGCTCACCATGACGCGCCCGGGTGACTGCGGTGCAGATGCTGCATCTCGGCGAGCATCGGCCCGAACGGCTCCGTGTGCAGTCCTTGCCGGCCGGCGCCCGCCCGCCAGGCGCCGGAGCGGGGGCCTTCCGGCAGCGTCAGCGTCGCCCGCTCCAGCACGCCGGTGACGGATGCGCGCCAACTGTCCTCCAGAGCCGGCCAGTCGACCTCCAGACCCTCCACCGGCTCGAACATCTCGCCGGTGAACCGCCACAGCGCCCCGCAGGCCCGCGCCATCCGCTCATGGCTCTCGGCCGTGCCGTCGCCGAGCCGCAGCGTCCAGTGCTCGGCGTGGTCCTGGTGGTACGCGACCTCCTTGACGGCCTTGGCCGCGAGGCCGGTGAACGCGCTGTCCCCGGCGGCCAGTTGCCGGTACAGGAAGAGCTGGTAGGTCGAGAAGTAGAGCTGGCGGGCGATCGTGTGCGCGAAGTCGCCGTTGGGCTGCTCGACCAACTGGAGATTGCGGAAGGTCCGTTCCTCGCGGAGATAGGCCAGCTCGTCCTCGTCCCCGACGAGGGAGAGCAGGATCCGTGCCTGGCCGAGCAGGTCCAGCGCGATGTTGGCGAGCGCGACCTCCTCCTCCAGCACGGGCGCGTGTCCCGCCCACTCCCCCAGCCGGTGCGAGAGCACGAGGGCGTCATCGCCGAGCGCGAGGGCCGCGGCCCGGGGCGGGGCCGCCTGCGGGATCGTCGTCGGGGCGGTCACCGGTGCGTCGTTCACAGGTGCTTCACCCCTTCCGGGATCTCGTAGAAGGTCGGGTGCCGGTAGGGCTTGTCGGCGGCCGACGCGAAGAACGGGTCCTTCTCGTCGGGGGAGGAGGCGGTGACGGCCGAGGACGGGACGACCCAGATCGACACCCCTTCGTTGCGCCGGGTGTAGAGATCGCGGGCGTTGCGGAGGGCCATCTCCGCGTCCGGGGCGTGCAGGCTCCCGGCGTGGGTGTGGGACAGTCCGCGGCGGGAGCGTACGAACACCTCCCACAGCGGCCAGTCCGTCGAGCTGCTCATGCCGTCGCCTCCATCATCCGGATCCCGTCTTCCGCCGCCGCGCCGTCGGCGGCGCGCTTCGTCGCGTACGCCGCCGCCGCGTCCCGTACCCAGGCACCCTCTTCGTGCGCCCGGCGGCGCTGGGTGATGCGCTGCTCGTTGCAGGGGCCGTTGCCCTTCAGGACCTCGCGGAACTCGGCCCAGTCGATGGCGCCGAAGTCATGCCGGCCCCGCTCCTCGTTCCAGCGGAGATCCGGGTCCGGCAGGGTCAGCCCGAGGGCCTCGGCCTGCGGGACGCAGATGTCCACGAAGCGCCGGCGCAGCTCGTCGTTGGAATGCCGCTTGATCTTCCAGGCCATGGACTGCGCGGAGTGGGCCGACTCGTCGTCCGGCGGGCCGAACATCATCAGCGACGGCCACCACCAGCGGTTCACCGCGTCCTGCGCCATGTCGTGCTGCGCCGGGGTCCCGTTGCTGAGCGCGAGCAGCAGCTCGTACCCCTGCCGCTGGTGGAAGGACTCCTCCTTGCAGATCCGGACCATCGCGCGGGCGTAGGGGCCGTACGAGCAGCGGCACAGCGGCACCTGGTTCGTGATCGCCGCGCCGTCCACCAGCCAGCCGATCGCGCCGACATCGGCCCAGGTCAGCGTCGGATAGTTAAAGATCGACGAGTACTTCTGGCGGCCGGTGTGGAGCTTGTCGAGCAGCTCCTCACGGCCGGTGCCCAGCGTCTCTGCCGCGCTGTAGAGATACAGCCCGTGTCCCGCCTCGTCCTGCACCTTGGCCATCAGGATCGCCTTGCGGCGCAGCGACGGCGCGCGCGTGATCCAGTTCGCCTCCGGCTGCATGCCGATGATCTCGGAGTGGGCATGCTGCGCGATCTGGCGGACCAGGGAGGCGCGGTATGCCTCGGGCATCCAGTCGCGCGGCTCGATGCGCTCATCGGCGGCCACCGCGGCGTCGAACCCCGCCTCGAACCCCTCCGCCGTCGTCTCCATCGTCGCCTCCGCAGCTGTTCCCGCGGTCACTGCCGTCATCCGAGCCCCCTACCGACCGATCGTTCGGTTCATGGACTTCAATGGTGAGTCGGCGGCCCGTAGGGTGTCAACCGCTGTGGATAAGTGACTGTGGCACCAACGGGGATCGGGGCGGGATGGATTCGTACGACGACGAGGGTGTGCCGGCCGGGCCGCCACCGGGCGCCGGGATAGCCGGCCTCTCCCTCCGCTACCAAGTGGTGGCCGCCGTGGCCCTCGCGGTCATCGGGGTGCTGGCCTGCGGACATGTGGCCATGGTGTTTCTGCATGTCGCCCCGTCCAACACGCTCACCAAGCAGCACGGTGAGACCGTCGACGGCTGGATTTATCCCGAGTTCGAACAGAACTGGAAGCTCTTCGCGCCCAACCCGCTCCAGCAGAACGTGGCCGTCCAGGCGCGCGCCGAGATCGAGACCCCCGACGGCTCCCGTAGGACCTCCGACTGGATCGATCTCTCCGCCGAGGACGGCGCGGCGATCCGCGGCAATCCGCTGCCCAGCCATGTCGACCAGAACGAGCTGCGCCGGGGCTGGGACTTCTTCGTCGGATCGCGCGACGACAAGAACCGCCCCAACGGTCTGCGCGGGCAGCTCTCCGAGAGCTACGTCCGCCGCATAGTGATGCTCCGCCTGGAGGACCACGATCTGGGCGGTTCCGTGGAACGCCTCCAGCTCAGGTCCGCCACGACCGCCATCACGGCCCCCGCCTGGAGCGGGGAGAAGGTCAATACGCGCCCGTTCTACCGGGTCTTCCCCTGGTGGACGGTGAACGCGTCCGATCTTCCCGGGGGCGTACGGAACGACCGTACGGAGGCGGGCGAGTGAGCGAGCGGTCGGAGCATCCGCGGGACGGTCTGCCGGGCGCGACGCCGGAGCGCCTGCCGGACGGGGCACCGGAGCGGCTGCCGGACAGTCCGCCGGACAGTCCGCCGGACGGGCCCCCGGACAGTCCGCCGGACGGGCCCCCGGACGGGCCCCCGGACGGGCCCCCGGACGGGCCCCCGGACGGGCCCCCGGACGGGCCCCCGGACGGGCCCCCGGACGGGCCGCCGAGCGCGACGGAGGGCAGCCGGGGCGGCCGGCGGGTCACCTTCGACCGCTGGGCCGCCCGCGGTATCCAGCGCGTGACCGCCGGCCCTCTCGGCCGGTACCAGAGCGCCGTCGTCCGGATCGGGTTCGCCGGTACCTGGCTGCTCTTCCTCCTGCGCGAGCTGCCTCACCGCCATGAGATGTACGGGCCCGACGCCCCGTGGGGCTGGGACCTCGCCCAGCAACTGATCGCCAAGAACGGTGCCTTCACCGGGCTGATGTGGTCGGACAGCACGGTCTGGTTCGAGATCGTGTACGCCGTCGCCGTGCTGTCCAGCGCGCTGCTGCTGCTCGGCTGGCGCACCCGCACGATGTCCGTGGTCTTCATGTTCGGGGTGCTGTCGCTGCAGAACCGCTCCATCTTCATGGGCGACGGCGGCGACAACATCATCCATCTGATCGCGATCTATCTTGTCCTGACGCGGTGCGGTCAGGTCTGGTCGCTGGACGCCAGGCGCGCGGCGCGTGCCGCCCGCAAGGGGGCCGACGTCGTACCAGACGGTGCCATACCGGACCCTGTCGTGAACCGTGCCGTACCGGACCGCGTCGGACCGGTCCTGTGGGTGGTCCTCGGAGGGGCGCTCCTGGTCGGTACGTCGCTGGACCGGGTCCATGTCGAACTGTGGATGCTCATCCTGTTCTGGGCACTCTGGGTCGCGCAGGGCCTGTGGTGGGCGGCGAACCGGTACGCGCCCGACGGCGAGCCCCGCGCGCTGCTCGACATCCTCGCCAACCTTGTCCACAATGCCGGACTCGCCGTGATCATGGCGGAGGTCTGTCTCGTCTACGCGACCGCCGGCTGGTACAAGATCCAGGGCTCGCGCTGGCAGGACGGCACCGCCCTGTACTACCCGCTCAACCTGGACTACTTCTCGCCCTGGCCGGATCTCTCCGGGCTGCTCGCCTCCAGCGGCGTCATGGTCATGCTGGTCAGCTACGGCACGGTCATCGTGCAGGTCGCCTTCCCGTTCACGCTCTTCAACCGCCGCGTCAAGAATGTGCTGCTGGTCGCGATGATGCTGGAGCACGCGGGCATCGCCGTGCTGCTCGGGCTGCCGTTCTTCTCGCTCGCGATGATCGCCGCGGACGCGGTGTTCCTGCCGACGAACTTCCTGCGATGGCTCGGTGACCGGATCGCACATCTGCGGGACCGGCTCTTCCTCTGGCGGGGCAAACCGTTGCCCGAGCAGCTGAGCGAGAGCCCTGACCAGCCCCGCACCCTTGTCGGGCCCGACGGCCGGTCGTGAGACCCCATACGTCTCCCGCCATGGCCGCGGCTCTCGGGCAGCGGCCGGGCGGGGCCCGCGAACTGCCTGGTCATGGTGGGCACGCCGTACCCTGAGGCGATGAACGACGCTGATGCCGCCCGCGCCGTACGGCAGTGGCGCGAGGCCGGCCCCGACCTGGTGGTCCTCGACGGCTTCCACGCGCTGAAACACGCGCTCCGGTTCGGGGCGGACGTACGGTCGGCCGTCACGAGCGACAAGGACGCCGCCCTCGCCCTGGCCGCGGAACTCGCCGACGACCTGACGGACGCGATCAAGGAATCCGTCGTCGAGGTACCGGCCCACGTCCTGCGGGAGCTGGTGCCGCGTGTCCACGCCACGCAGATCGCGGCACTCGCGGTCAGGCGCGGTCGCCGCGCCAACCTCGACGCGCTGTCGGTTCTGCCCCGTCCGGCACCCGTCGTCGTCCTCGACAACCCGCGCAATCTGGGCAATGTCGGGGCCGTGGTGCGGCTCGCCGCCGGGTTCGGGGCGACCGGTGTGATCACGACCGGCGACCTGGACCCCTGGCACGCGAACGCCGTGCGCGCCGGCGCCGGGCTCCACTTCGCCACCGCTGTCGAGCGGCTCTCTCCCGATGACTTTCCTCCGGGACCGCTCTACGCGCTGGATCCGGAGGGCGAGGACATCCGGTCCGTGACCCTCCCCGATGACGCGTTGCTCGCCTTCGGCTCCGAGCGGCACGGGCTCTCGGCGGACGTCCGGAGCCGGGCCACCGCACTGCTGTCGCTCCCGATGCGGTCGCAGGTGTCCAGCTACAACCTCGCCACCAGCGTGGCCATGACGTTGTTCCACTGGGGCGGGCCGGCCGCGGTTCCCGACGAGGCCACGGCCTCCCGGAGCGGCCACGTCCCCCTAGCCGGGTCGGTGCCGCCCGCCCCCTGACCGGCGGGCGGCACCCCTTCCCCGGGCGCCCGGGATACGCCTCAGGCGTCCAGCGCGCCTCAGGCCTGGCGGCGTACCTCCACCACCCGGAAGCGGTTCGCGACGAACGCCGCGTCACACAGCGCCGCGTTCGCCGCCGGGTTGCCGCCGGAGCCGTGGAAGTCGGAGAAGGCCGCTGTCTGGTTCACATAGACCCCTCCCGTGAGGTTCAGCGAGAGCTGCGCGGACTCCTCCAGGCAGACGTCCTCGATCGCGCGCTCCGTCTCGCTCGACGTCGTGTACGCGCCGACCGTCATCGCGCCCTTGTCGCGCACCGTGCGCCGCAGCAGCTCCAGCGCGTCCTCCGTCGAGTCCACGGCGACCGCGAAGGACACCGGGCCGAAGCACTCCGCGAGATACGGCAGCTCCGCGTCGGTGGCGCCGCCGCCCTGGGCCGCGCCCTCCCACGCCTTCTCCCAGGACTTGCGGGCGCCGTCCGCCTTCACGATCGCGGGCGTACGGACCACTGCGTCCGGGAAGTCCGGGTTGGTGATCTCGCGCGAGGCCAGCGCGACATCCCCGAGCCCGCCCGCCGCGTCGAGACGGGCCTTCACCTCCGGGTTGACCAGCGCGCCCAGGAGCGCGTTGGCGCGGGCGTCGTCGCCCAGCAGCCCGCTCACCGAGGCCGCGAGATCGGCCACCACCTCGTCGTACGACTTCTCGCCGACGTCCGTCGCGATGCCGTCCCGGGGGATCAGCAGATTCTGCGGGGTGGTGCACATCTGGCCGCTGTACAGCGAGAGCGAGAACGCGAGGTTGGAGAGCATCCCCTTGTAGTCGTCGGTGGAGTCGATCACGACGGTGTTGACGCCGGCCTTCTCCGTGTACACCTGCGCCTGACGGGCGTGGGTCTCCAGCCAGTCGCCGAAAGCGGTGGACCCGGTGTAGTCGATGATCCGGATCTCGGGGCGTACGGCCAGGGTCTTGGCGATCCCCTCGCCGGGCCGCTCCACGGCCAGGGCGGTCAGATTCGGGTCGAAGCCCGCCTCGGCGAGCACCTCGCGGGCCACCCGGACCGTCAGCGCGAGGGGCAGGACCGCCCGCGGATGCGGCTTGACGAGCACCGGATTGCCGGTGGCCAGGGAGGCGAACAGGCCCGGGTAGCCGTTCCACGTCGGGAACGTGTTGCAGCCGACCAGCAGCGCGATCCCGCGCCCCGCCGCCGTGAAGGTCTTCCGCAGCTCAAGGGGGTCGCGCTTGCCCTGCGGCTTGGACCAGCCGGCCTCGGCCGGCGTACGGATCTGCTCCCGGTACGCGTACGCCACGGCCTCCAGACCGCGGTCCTGGGCATGCGGCCCGCCCGCCTGGAACGCCATCATGAACGCCTGCCCGCTGGTGTGCATCACCGCGTGCGCGAACTCGTGCGTGCGGGCGCTGATCCTGGCCAGGATCTCCAGACAGACCAGGGCGCGCGTCTCGGGCCCGGCCTCGCGCCACGCGCCCATCCCCGCGCGCATGGCGGGCAGCAGGACATCCAGGTCCGCGTGCGGATACTCGACCTCCAGCGCCGGGCCGTAGGGCGAGATCTCGCCACCGGTCCAGCCGTCCGTCCCCGGCTGGTCCAGCTCGAAGCGGGTCCCGCGCAGCGCCTGGAAGGCGGCGAGCCCGTCCGCCGGGGCGGTCTCCCCGTACCCCTTGGGGTGCTCGGGGTGCGGGGACCAGTAGGCGCGGGTGCTGATCGCGTCGAGAGCCCGGTCGAGCGTGGGCCGGTGCTTGTCGGAGAGCTGCTGGGGACTGAGCTGGGCGGCGGCCATGACGGACCCACTCCTCGGTCGGGCTGAGCATCAGGGACACGGACAGGGACATGAACGGGCGGACAGAGTTAGAGTAACCGAACGATCGGTCGGGACAAGGGTGTCCGGCGAACCTGTGCACAACTCGCCCGTACTCGTCCCATAACTCGTCCGTGGACGACCCGTCTGTGGATAACCGGCTCACTCAATGGCTCACTCATACGGGAGGATTGCGTCCATGACAGCAATCGAGCCCGGCCGCGTCGTCGCGGTCGTCGGCACCGGCACGATGGGGCAGGGCATAGCCCAGGTGGCGCTGGTCGCGGGCCACCCCGTACGGCTCTACGACGCCGTGCCCGGCCGCGCGGAGCAGGCCGCCACCACTCTCGCGGGGCGACTCGACCGGCTGGTCGAGAAGGGCCGTCTCGACGCCGTGACGCGCGACGCCGCGCGCGCCCGGCTGCACCCGGCCCGGGACCTCGCCGAGCTGGCGGACGCCGCGCTCGTCGTCGAAGCGGTCCTGGAGGAACTCGCCGTCAAGCGGGAACTGTTCGCGGCGCTGGAGGACATCGTCGCCGACGACTGCCTGCTCGCCACGAACACCTCCTCCCTCTCCGTCACGGCCGTCGCGGGCGCGCTGCGCCACCCCGGCCGCTTCCTGGGACTGCACTTCTTCAACCCCGCCCCTCTCCTGCCCCTCGTGGAGGTCGTCAGCGGCTTCGCGACCGACGAGACGGCCGCAGAGCGCGCCCACGCGACGGCGCTGGCCTGGGGAAAGACGCCGGTGCGCTGCGCCGACACCCCGGGCTTCATCGTCAACCGCGTCGCCCGCCCCTTCTACGCGGAGGCGCTGCGCGTGTACGAGGAGCGGGCCGCGGAGCCCGCCACCATCGACGCGGTCCTGCGCGAGTGCGGCGGCTTCCGGATGGGCCCCTTCGAGCTGACCGATCTGATCGGCCAGGACGTCAACGAGGCCGTCACCCGGTCGGTCTGGGAGTCCTTCTTCCAGGACCCGAAGTTCACGCCGTCGCTCGCACAGCGCCGGCTGGTGGAGTCGGGGCGGCTGGGGCGCAAGGCCGGCCGGGGGTGGTACGCGTACGGCGAGGACGCCACGCCGCAGGCCGCCGCGCACACGGCGGGGCCGGAAAAGGCGCCCGCGTCCGTCGTCGTGCGGGGCGAGCTGTTCGCGGCGGACGCGCTGCCCGGCCTGATCGAGGAGGCGGGGATCGGCGTCACTCGTGAGGAGGATGCCGTCCCCGGCTACCCCGGCTGGATCGAACTGTCCGACGGCACGCGTCTCTTCCTGGCGGACGGCTCGGCCGCCGACGACGCGGGGATGCCCGTCATCCACTTCGATCTGGCGCTGGACTACCGGGAGGCGACCCGGATCGCCCTCGCGCCCGCGGCCCACGTGGCGGAGGCGGCCCTGAAGGAGGCCGTCGGCCTCTTCCAGGCGCTGGGCAAGGACGTCAGCGTGATCGGCGACATCCCGGGCATGATCGTGACCCGTACGGTCGCGATGCTCGTGGACTTCGCCCTCGACGCGGCGGCGCGCCGGGTGGCGGCCCCGGAGGACATCGACCTCGCGATGCGGCTCGGCGTCAACTACCCGCGCGGCCCGCTCGACTGGGGCGACCGGCTCGGCGCGCGGTGGGCGCTCGACACGCTGGAGGCGCTGCACGAGGAGTACCCCACGGGCCGCTACGCCCCCTCCCAGGCCCTGCGCCGTCTGGCCGCCGCGCAGGAGGACGACGCGTCATGACCACCGCGAAGCGCGACACCTATACGCCCGAGACCCTGCTGACCGTCGCTGTCCGCGTCTTCAACGAGCGCGGGTACGACGGCACCTCCATGGAGCATCTCTCCAAGGCGGCCGGGATCTCCAAGTCCTCGATATACCACCACGTGGTGGGCAAGGAGGAGTTGCTGCGCCGTGCGGTCAGCCGCGCCCTGGACGGCCTCTTCGGGATCCTCGAAGAGGAGGGGGCGACGCGCGGACGGGCCATCGGGCGGGTGGAGTACGTGACCCGCCGTACGGTCGAGGTGCTGATCGCGGAGCTGCCCTATGTGACGCTGCTGCTGCGGGTCAGGGGCAATACCCAGACCGAGCGCTGGGCCATGGAGCGACGCCGGGAGTTCGACCAGCGGGTCGCCGATCTGCTGAAGGCCGCCGCGGCGGACGGCGATCTGCGCGCCGACATGGACATCAGGCTGGCGACCCGGCTGCTCTTCGGCATGGTCAACTCGCTGGTGGAGTGGTACCGGCCGCACGCGCCCGGCGGCTATGACCGTGACCAGGTCGCGGACGCGGTCGTACGGCTGGCCTTCGACGGGCTGCGCACCGAGCCGCAGCGGGGCGGCCCCCAGCAGGGCTCGTAGCCGTCGTCTCCTGAACCCGTCGACGGCCTCCTCTTTGAAGAGGGGGCCGTTGACCATGAACAGGGGCCGTTTCTACGGGAGGGGACCGTTCAGGTCCGTCTCCTCGAACACCAGCAGCGTGCGGGTCGAGAGCACCTCGGGGATGGACTGGAGCCTGGTCAGGACCAGCTCCCGCAGGGAGCGGTTGTCCGGGGCGTGCACCAGCAGCAGTACGTCGAAGTCACCGCTGACCAGTGCGATATGGGTGGCCCCCGGCAGCTCCTGGAGCTGTTCGCGCACCGTGCGCCAGGAGTTCTGCACGATCTTCAGGGTGATGTACGCGGAGGAGCCCTGGCCCGCGCGTTCATGGTTGACGCTGGCACTGAACCCGCGGATCACGCCGTCGTCGATCAGCCGGTTGATCCGGGCGTAGGCGTTGGCGCGCGAGACATGGACGCGCTCGGCCACCGACCGTATCGAGGCGCGGCCGTCCGCTCGCAGGATGCGCAGAATGTCCTGGTCGATGGCATCCAGCGGGCGCGCCGGAAGCAGGGGCTCCGTACCGCCGCCGCCTCTTTCGGCGCCGGGCCCGACCCCCACCCCGTCGATCTCGTGGTCCGTGCCGTCGGCCATTTGTTCAGCTCTCCTGTCTCCTCGCCTCCGCGCCATGGACGGGCTGCGTCCATCCCAAGCTGTGGAGAACCGTTTGTCCACAGGCTGGAGCCGCGTGTAGCCAAAATGCCCTGTCGACCGAACAATCGGTAGGTGAGGCGTGCCACATTTTGGCACCCGTTCGCCCACTCCCACGAGGAGGTGCACGCGTGAAGAAAAGCAGTACGTCGGTCCAGGAACTGCCCGGTGCCGCGGGCCACCTGCCGCACCCGCCCCCGGCGTGGCGGCCGCGTACCGACCCCGCGCCGCTGCTGCCCGACCCGGAGCCGTACCGCGTGCTGGGTACGGACGCCGCGGCCGGGGCCGACCCCGCCCTGCTGCTGCGGCTCTACACCGAGCTGGTCCGCGGGCGCAGGTACAACACGCAGGCCACGGCCCTGACCAAGCAGGGCAGGCTCGCCGTCTATCCGTCGAGCACCGGCCAGGAGGCCTGCCAGATCGCCGCCGCGCTGGTCCTCCGGGAGCAGGACTGGCTCTTCCCCAGCTACCGCGACACCCTCGCGGCCGTGGCGCGCGGGCTCGATCCCGTACAGGCGCTGACGCTGCTGCGTGGCGACTGGCACACCGGCTACGACCCGCACGAGCACCGGATCGCCCCGCTGTCGACACCGCTGGCCACCCAGCTGCCGCACGCCGTCGGCCTGGCGCACGCGGCCCGGCTCAAGGGGGACGACGTGGTCGCGCTCGCCCTCGTGGGCGACGGCGGCACCAGCGAGGGGGACTTCCACGAGGCGCTGAACTTCGCCGCCGTGTGGCAGGTCCCGGTCGTCTTCCTCGTCCAGAACAACGGCTTCGCGATCTCGGTGCCGCTCGCCAAGCAGAGCGCGGCGCCCTCCCTGGCCCACAAGGCCGTCGGGTACGGCATGCCGGGACGGCTGGTCGACGGCAACGATGTGGTCGCTGTGCACACCGTCCTCGGCGAGGCCCTGGCGCGCGCCGGGCGCGGCGGGGGACCGACGCTGGTCGAGGCCGTGACGTACCGCATGGACGCCCATACGAACGCCGACGACGCCACGCGCTACCGGGCGGGCGACGAGGTCGAGATCTGGCGCGCGCACGACCCGGTCCGGCTGCTCGAACGCGAGCTGACCGCGCGCGGGGTGCTCGACGAGGACGGCATCAGGAAGGCCGCGGACGCCGCCGAGACGATGGCCGCGCGGCTGCGCGACCGGATGAACGCCGAGCCGGTGCTCGACCCCATGGACCTCTTCGCGCATGTCTACGCGGACCAGACCGCCCAGCTGCGTGAGCAGGCGGCCCAACTCCGTGCTGAGCTGGACGCCTCGGCAGGGGAAGGCACGGAGGAAGGCCCCGGCGAAGGACACGGCGCAGGACGCGCGGAAGGACCCGGTGAGGCGCGATGACCACCGTCGCGGTGAAGCCAGCCACCATGGCGCAGGCCCTGCGGCGCGCGTTGCGCGACGCGATGGCCGAGGACCCCTCCGTCCATGTCCTCGGTGAGGACGTCGGCACGCTCGGCGGAGTCTTCCGGATCACCGACGGGCTCGCGGCCGAGTTCGGTGACGACCGCTGTACGGACACCCCGCTCGCCGAGGCCGGCATTCTGGGGGCGGCCGTCGGGATGGCGATGTACGGCCTGCGGCCCGTCGTGGAGATGCAGTTCGACGCCTTCGCCTATCCGTCGTTCGAGCAGCTGATCAGCCATGTGGCGAAGATGCGGAACCGCACGCGGGGCGCGATGCCGCTGCCGATCACCGTGCGGGTGCCGTACGGCGGCGGGATCGGCGGGGTCGAGCACCACAGCGACTCCTCGGAGGCGTACTACATGGCGACGCCCGGCCTCCACGTCGTCACGCCCGCGACGGTCGACGACGCGTACGGGCTGCTGCGGGCCGCGATCGCCTCCGACGATCCGGTGATCTTCCTGGAGCCGAAGCGGCTCTACTGGTCGAAGGCCCCGTGGTCGCCGGACGAGCCGGCCGAGGTCGCTCCGATCGGGCGGGCCGCCGTCCGGCGCCGGGGCACCAGCGCCACGCTGATCACCTACGGTCCTTCCGTGCCGGTCTGTCTGGAGGCGGCGGAGGCCGCCCGCGCCGAGGGCTGGGACCTGGAGGTCGTCGATCTGCGCTCGCTGGTGCCGTTCGACGACGAGACGGTCGCGGCGTCCGTGCGGCGCACGGGGCGCGCGGTCGTCGTCCATGAGTCCACCGGATTCGGCGGACCGGGCGGGGAGATCGCCGCGCGGGTCACCGAACGCTGCTTCCACCATCTGGAGGCGCCGGTGCTGCGCGTGGCCGGATTCGACATTCCCTATCCGCCGCCCATGCTGGAGAGGCACCATCTTCCGGGAGTGGACCGGGTGCTGGACGCGGTCGCGCGACTCCAGTGGGAGACGGAGAGCTGATGGCCCAGGTGCTGGAATTCAAACTGCCGGACCTCGGGGAAGGGCTGACCGAGGCGGAGATCGTCCGCTGGCTGGTGTCGGTGGGGGATGTCGTCGCCGTCGATCAGCCGGTGGTCGAGGTAGAGACGGCCAAGGCGATGGTGGAGGTGCCCTGCCCCTACGGGGGTGTGGTGACGGCGCGCTATGGCGAAGAGGGCACGGAGCTGCCCGTCGGGGCGCCGCTGCTGACAGTGGCGGTGGGCGCGTCGGAACCTGCCGACGCGTCGGGACCGGCCTCCGCCCCGACGGTGACGACGGCGGCCACGCCACAGGCCGCCGCGCCCGCCCCGGCCGCCGCTCCGGCCCCGGGCCCGACGCCTGCCCGCGCATCGGCTTCGGCCTCCGACGAGGCGTCGGGCAACGTACTGGTCGGCTACGGCACGGGCGCTCCCGCGGCGCGCAGACGCCGGGTCCGCCGGGCGCCGTTGAGCGCGTCCCCCGCCGCCCCCGCCCTCATTCGTGAACCGGTGAACGGTGCGGCCGGGCCGGTCCCGGTCGTCTCCCCGCTGGTACGCAGGCTGGCCCGTGAGCACGGTCTCGATCTGCGGGACCTGACGGGCACGGGGAGGGACGGGCTGATCCTGCGGTGCGATGTCGAGCAGGCGATCCACCAGGGCGCCACACAGGCACGGGCCGCCGTCAGCGCCCCGGCTCCTGCCATGGCTCCGGCTCCTGCTCCGTCCCCGGCACCGGCTCCGGCGGCGGCCTCCCCGTCCGCGCGGCCCGGCGTCACCAGGGTGCCTCTGCGTGGCGTACGCGGCGCGGTCGCGGACAAGCTCACCCGCAGCCGTCACGAGATCCCGGACGCGACCTGCTGGGTCGACGCGGACGCCACGGAACTGCTGGCCGCTCGCAGGGCGATGAACGCGGCCGGAGGGGCCAAGATCTCGCTGCTCGCCGTGTTCGCCAGGATCTGCACGGCGGCCCTCGCCCGCCACCCCGAGCTGAACTCCACCGTGGACCCGGCCGCCCGGGAGATCGTGCGCCTGCCGGAGGTGCATCTCGGGTTCGCCGCGCAGACCGACCGTGGCCTGGTCGTCCCCGTCGTACGGGACGCGCACGCCCGCTCGGCGGAGTCGCTGAGCGCCGAGTTCGCGCGGCTGACGGAGGCGGGCAGGTCGGGCACGCTCACGCCGGGCGAGCTGACCGGCGGGACGTTCACCCTCAACAACTACGGGGTGTTCGGGGTCGACGGCTCGACGCCGATCATCAATTACCCCGAGGCGGCGATGCTCGGGATCGGCCGGATCGTGCCCAAGCCGTGGGTGCACGAGGGTGAGCTGGCCGTGCGTCAGGTCGTCCAGCTGTCGCTCACCTTCGACCACCGCGTCTGCGACGGCGGCACGGCGGGCGGTTTCCTGCGCTACGTGGCGGACTGCGTCGAACAGCCGGCGGTGCTGCTGCGCACGCTGTAGGGAGACGGTCGCCCGGAAACAGGCCACCGCGGGTGCTGCGGCCGGGCGGTCGCGGCCCATACTTCAGCCATGACCGCGTATGACGCCATCGTGCTCGCCGGAGGTGCCGCCAAGAGGCTCGGCGGCGCCGACAAGCCTGGAGTACGCGTCGGGGGCCGATCGCTGCTCGACCGGGTGCTGGCGGCCTGCGAAGGGGCCGCCCGCACCGTGGTCGTGGGCAGCAGGCGGCCCACGGTACGGCCGGTGCGCTGGGCGCGCGAGGATCCGCCGGGCGGCGGGCCGGTCGCCGCGCTCGACGCGGGGGTGCGGTGTGCCGAGGCGGACACCGTGCTCGTACTCTCCGCGGACCTGCCGTTCCTGGGGGAGCCGACGGTGCGCCGCCTCATCGAGACGCTGGGCAGAACTGGCCGGGAGGGGGCGCTGCTCACCGACGCCGACGGCCGCGACCAGCCGCTCGTCGCCGCCTACCGCGCCGAACCGCTCCGCCGTGAACTGGCCCTTCTCGCCACCGAGTACGGCAGTCTGCCCGGCCTGCCGCTCCGCCTGCTGGTGCAGGAACTCGACCTCGCCCGGGTCGACGCCGATCCGTTCGCCTCCTTCGACTGCGACACCTGGGAAGACATCTCCACAGCGCGGGCCAGGATCAGAGAGCATGGGACCGTGCTGGACGAATGGATCACCGCAGTCAAGGACGAACTCGGCATCGAGCTGGATGTCGACACCCGTGTACTTCTCGACCTCGCCCGTGACGCCGCGCACGGCGTCGCCCGGCCTGCCGCGCCGCTGACGACCTTCCTGGTCGGCTACGCGGCGGCCAAGGCGGGCGGAGACGGTCCCGAGGCGGTCGCCGAAGCCGCCCGCAAGGCCGTGGCGCTCGCCCTGCGCTGGGCGGAGGAGACGGAGGGCACCGACGGACCAGGCGCCAAGGGGGCCGACGCCGGATGACGGCCCAGGACCGCGAGGGCGACGGGTTCGACGACGCCCTGGCCCTCGTCGGCAAAGAGCCACCGTGTGCGGGCCCGGCGCCGGACCTGGTCACCGCCCCGGCGCACAATCCGTGTCACAGCCATGGGCACAGCCATGAACAGGGCCAAAGCCAGGGCAAGGGTTCGGGCCAGGAACAGGACCGGGCCCGTGGCGCCGCATCGGGCCACGGCACGGGACCGGGCCACGGCGCCACACAAGACCCTGGCGCCGCTTCCGCCACCAGCGCTCGGCACCGCGCCGAGCCATGGGAGGCCGCCCGCGCGCTCTCGGTCCGCGCGGCAGGGTCGGTCCCGGCCGCCCGCACCGCCTCCGTACCCCTCGACCGGGCGCTGGGCCGGGCGCTCGCCGAGCCGCTCACCGCACTCACCGATCTGCCGTCCTTCGACACCTCCGCCATGGACGGCTGGGCGGTCTCGGGCCCGGGTCCCTGGTCCGTGCGGCCCGTCAAGGATTCCTCGCGCGACGGGGCGACGGCCGACGCCCCCGGAACGCGGGCGGCCGACACTCCTGGTGTCCAGGGCGCCGACACCCCTGACGTCCAGGTTTCCGGCACCCCCGGCCTCCAGGACGCCGACGACCTCGGCATCCTGGCCGGTCATGGTGCGGTGGCTCCGCTCCCGGACGGTACGGCCGTACGGATCGCCACCGGCGCCCGTATCCCGCCCGACACGACCGCGGTGATCCGCAGCGAGCATGCCCGTACGGACAGCCGGGGCCATCTCCACGCCGACCGCGAGGTGATCCCCGGACAGGACATCAGACCGCGCGGCCAGGAGTGCCGGGCCGGCGACCGGCTGCTGCCCGCCGGCTCCCTGGTGACCCCCGCAGTCCTCGGGCTCGCGGCGGCGGCCGGCTATGACGAACTGCTCACCTTCCCGCGCCCGCGCGTGGAGGTGCTGGTCCTCGGCGACGAACTGCTCACCGAGGGGCTGCCCCACGACGGGCTGATCCGCGACGCGCTGGGCCCCATGCTCGCGCCCTGGCTCCGGACGCTCGGCGCCGATGTCATCGCCACCCGCCGGATCCGCGATGACGCCGAGGCGCTGCGCCGCGCGGTCACCCGGTCCACGGCGGATCTCGTCCTCACCACGGGCGGTACGGCCGGCGGACCCGTCGACCATGTCCACCCGGTGCTCGACAAGACGGGCGCCGAGCTGCTGGTCGACGGGGTCGCCGTACGCCCCGGGCATCCCATGCTGCTGGCCCGGTTGCCCTCGGGGCGGCATCTGGTCGGGCTGCCGGGCAACCCGCTCGCCGCGGTCTCCGGGCTGCTGACGCTGGCCGAGCCCCTGCTGCGCACGCTGGCGGGGCGGGCGCCCCGTCCTCCGTACCGCGCACCGCTGCGGGACGCGGTACACGGCCACCCGCATGACACCCGCCTGGTGCCGTTCGTGCACCATGACGAGGGGCTCGTACCGCTGCACTTCAACGGTCCCGCCATGCTGCGCGGCATCGCCGCGGCGGATGGACTCGCGGTCGTGCCGCCGGGCGGCGCGCGGCCAGGTGACGAACTCGAAGTTCTCGACCTGCCGTGGGCGGCATCGGTCGATGGAGGGTGTTTCACGTGAAACTTCCCGGCCAAGATGCGATGGCCAGGCACGCCGACGAACATCTCGTCGCGGCGCGGGTCAAGCTTCCGCGCCGTACGGCCGTACAGCCCCTGCGTCAGGTCACCAGGCGACTGTTGATGGCGCTGTTCGTCCTCGCTCTGACGGTGTTTCTCGTCTATATCGACAGAAACGGCTACCACGACAACGCGGATGACTCGGTCGACTTCCTCGACGCCGTCTACTACGCGACCGTCACGCTCTCGACGACGGGGTACGGCGACATCGTCCCGTACAGCGACAGCGCGCGGCTGGTCAATGTGCTGCTGGTGACCCCGTTGCGGGTGCTTTTCCTGATCATCCTGGTCGGTACCACTCTCGAAGTGCTCACGGAGCGCACCCGGGAGGAGTGGCGGCTGAACCGCTGGAGGTCCAACTTGCGTGACCACACCGTCATCGTCGGCTTCGGCACCAAGGGCCGCTCGGCGATGCAGACCCTCTGTGCCACGGGGCTCAAGAAGGAACAGATCGTCATCGTCGATCCGTCCAACAAGGTCATCGACGCGGCCAACGCGGAAGGGTTCGTGGGCGTGGTCGGCGACGCGACCCGGAGCGATGTGCTGATCCGTGCCGAATTGCAGCGGGCGCGTCAGATAGTCATCGCCACCCAGCGCGACGATACGGCCGTGCTGGTGGCGCTGACCGCACGTCAGCTCAACCGGGCCGCGAAGATCGTCGCCGCCGTGCGCGAGGAGGAGAACGCACCGCTCCTGCGCCAGTCCGGGGCCGACGCCGTCATCACCAGCGCCAGCGCGGCCGGCCGGCTGCTGGGGCTGTCCGTGCTCAGTCCGAGCGCGGGCACGGTGATGGAGGATCTGATCCAGCAGGGCAGCGGCCTCGACATCATCGAACGCCCCGTCATAAAGGCCGAGGTGGGCCGGAATGTGCGGGAGACGGACGATCTCGTGGTGAGCGTGCTGCGCGGCCACCGGCTGATGGGTTACGACGACCCCGCCGCCAGCCCGCTCCAGCTGACCGACCGTCTGATCACCATTGTCCGGGCGCAGAGCCCGTCGGGGCCCGACCACGCGAACTGACCGTACCGGGCGCCGCTTCGCATCCGCCGGAGTAGCCTCGCGGCCATGCATGCGATCACGATTCCGGAACCCGGTGGCCCCGAGGCGCTTGTATGGGCCGAGGTGCCCGATCCCGTCCCCGGCGAGGGCGAGGTGCTCGTCGACGTGGCGGCGAGCGCCGTCAACCGCGCGGACCTGCTGCAACGACAGGGCTTCTACGATCCCCCGGCCGGCTCGGCCCCGTACCCCGGTCTGGAGTGCGCGGGCACGATCGCCGCACTCGGCCCGGGGGTTTCGGGGTGGGCCGTCGGCGACGAGGTATGCGCGCTGCTGGCGGGCGGGGGGTACGCCGAGAAGGTCGCCGTCCCGGCCGGACAGCTGCTTCCCGTACCGAGCGGCCTGGACCTGGTCTCGGCCGCCGCGCTCCCCGAGGTCACCTGCACCGTCTGGTCGAACGTCTTCATGGTGTCGCATCTGCGACCGGGCGAGACGGTGCTCCTGCACGGCGGGGGGAGCGGGATCGGCACGATGGCGATCCAGCTGGCCAAGGCGGTGGGCGCGCGTGTCGCGGTCACGGCGGGCGGCCCCGAGAAGCTGGCACGCTGCGCCGAGCTGGGAGCGGACATCCTGATCGACTACCGCGAGCAGGACTTCGTGGAGGAGATCCGCAAGGCCACGGACGGCGCGGGCGCGGATGTCATTCTCGATATCGTCGGCGCGAAATACCTGGAACGGAATGTACGGGCCCTGGCCGTGAACGGCCGGCTGGCGGTGATCGGCCTCCAGGGCGGAGTGAAGGCCGAACTCAATCTGGGCGCCCTGCTCGGCAAGCGCGGCGCCATCACGGCGACCTCCCTGCGCCACCGGCCGCTGGCCGAGAAGGCGGCGATCGTCGCGGCCGTACGGGAGCATGTCTGGCCGCTGATCGCCGACGGCCGGGTCCGCCCGATCGTGGACCGGACACTGCCCATGCCGGAGGCGGCCGAGGCGCACCGCGCCCTGGAGGCGAGCACGCACGTCGGCAAGATCCTGCTGCTCACGTCCGCGAGCGCCTGAACCAGGCTCACCGGCCGACGGGCGCCCCCAGGCGCCCGATACACCGACGCCTGAGTCGGCGTCCGACCTTCGGCGTCTGACCTTCGACACCTGATCGTCGGAGTCCGATCGTCAGTGTCCGACCGTCGGTGTCTGATACGTCCGCGGCCCGGCACACCACTCGGTGCGCCGGGCCGCGCCGGACAGAGTCAGCCGCCCCGGACAGAGTCGTCGGAGCGATCCGAAAGATCCAGGAGATCTACAGGTACGGGCCCGAGCCGATCGTGCCGTGGCCCTGATCCCCGTCATCCTCCTGGACCGAACCCGGCGGCAGCGCGCGGCGCATCTGCTCCAGCTGGGCCCTGGCCGCCATCTGCTGCGCGAACAGCGCCGTCTGGATCCCGTGGAAGAGGCCCTCCAGCCAGCCCACCAGCTGGGCCTGCGCGATCCGCAGTTCCGCCTCGGAGGGAATGGCCTCGTCCGTGAAGGGGAGCGAGAGCCTCTCCAACTCCTCGACGAGTTCGGGGGCGAGCCCGTCCTCCAACTCCTTCACGGAGCCCGCGTGGATCTCCTTGAGCCGTACCCGGCTCGCCTCGTCCAGAGGCGCCGCCCGCACCTCCTCCAGAAGCTGCTTGATCATGCTGCCGATGCGCATGACCTTCGCGGGCTGCTCGACCATCTCCGTCACCGGGATCTCTCGCGCGCCGTCGTCGGTTCCACCGCCGCCGAGCGCCATCCCGTCCTGTCCCACCACAAGAACGTGGGGGCTCTCCTGCGACCGTTCGTTCCTCGGCATCTCCATGCGGCCCATTGTCTCGCACATGTGCGTCACCACATGGTGTGCCCCCGTACGAAGGCGGATGACCCTGGTACGGGGGCACGGTCGCGCGGTGATCCCCTGGACGGGCCCGTGGGGTCAGGGGTTACGTCGCCGCCCGGCGGCCGAGCACCCGGTGCGAGCGGGTGACCAGCGCCGCCAGGATCGCGGCGCCCAGCGGCACGGCGACCAGCAGCGCGGCCAGCGTCCCCCACGGGATCACGATCGGTACGTGCGGAGCGGTGACGGCGCCGAGACCCTCGTCGAGCGCCTTGTGGTACCAGTCCAGCTCGCCGCGTCGCTGGGTCAGCCGCAGCCCGATCGCCGGGAGCACCCCGGCCGCCGAGCCGAGCAGTACACCCATCACGGCCACCACCCCGCACTGGAACCCGCTGAGCGTCCGGCGGACCCGCGCCGGGGCGCCGACCGCGGCGAGTGTCTTGAGGTCGGCCTCGGCGTCGGCCTGCGCGAGACCGGTGGCGATACCGGCGGCGCCGATGGTGACCAGCCCCGCGAAGACGGTCAGCGCCAGCAGCACGATGTCGCTCTCGCTCTCGTACCCGTTCTCGATGTGGAGCGTGACATCGCTGCCGGTCTTGTCGAGCTCGCTGTCCAGCTTCTGCTTCTGGGCGCTGTTCGGCATGGCGCCGGTCGAGTAGTACGCACCGAGCGGGACGGTGCTGAGACCCGCCGCCTCCGCAGTGGCCGGGGTCATGATCATCGCGATGCCGTACACGTTGGGCGCGTCCCCGACCTGGTGGGCGGCGACCGACGTGACGACGCCCGGTGCTTCCTCGCCCTTCTCCCTGGCCGCGTCGGCCGCGTCCGTGTCGGTGACCAGCCGGATGCCGATCTTGCCGTTCGTGTCGATGTTCCGCTTGTCGAAGGAGACGATCCGCCCGTCCGCCAGCGCCTTCTCGGCGCCCGCGTCCTTGACCCCGAGGACCTTCAGCAGCTTGGCGTCACCGATCAGCACACCGCCGTTGACGAAGCTGTAGATGTCGCTCTCCTTGCAGCGCCAGTCCTTGACGAGCTTGCGCCGCTCGGCCTTGCTGTACTTCTCCGCAGGGTCCTCGCCACCGTTGGCCGTCGCCCACAGCGGGCACTGGTTGGCCTTCGGTACGACGACCTCGTACTGCCCGCAGCCGTCCTCGCCGCCCCACATCGAGCAACTGGACTTCCCGACCGAGATCCGGTCCACGTCGGCCCGAATCTCGGTGGGCAGATTCTGCTGGACGGCCGTACGCACGGCCGGGACATCCCGGCCGCCGCCCTCGTTGAGCATCACGGAGACCGCGCCGTGGGGCAGCTGCGGTGTATACGCGGCCCGGCTCTCGGCATCGCTGCTCGCCTGGTACGTCGAGACCGCCACCGTGCCCGCGACCGCGGCCAGCACCGCGGCCACGGCGGGGGCCGTGCGTCCCCGGTTGCGTACGGCGTCACGCAGCGCCAGCCGCGGTGAGAGCGGCATCCAGCGACCGATCCGGCCGAAGAGACCCACCAGGGCCGGCGTCAGCGCGACCACACCCAGCTCGGCGAGGGCGCTGCCGCCCGCGACGACCGCGAACTGGTCGGTCATCGTCGACCCGTACAGCGCGATCGCGGCACCGAGCGCGAACGCGATCAGCCCGAGGACCGGCAGCACCTTGCTGCTTCCGCGCACCCCGCGGCGGCCGGTGAGCGAGGCCAGCACGGTCTGACGGGACGCGGTGACGGCCGGGACGATCGCCGCCAGCAGACCGGTGAGCACGGCCAGCGCCGCGATACCGATCAGTTCCAGCGGCCGGAACTCCAGGCCGCCGAAGCGCTGGCCGAGGTAGTCCTCCAGCACGGGACGCAGGGCGATGGTGAGGGCGATACCGAGGACCGTACCGACGACAGCCGCGACGACACCGATCACCAGACCGCCACCGAGCACGATGGCCCGGATATGGCGCCGGTCGCCGCCGTTGGCCCCGACCAGGCCGAGCTGACGGCGCGAGCGCCGGGCGCCGACCGCGAAGGCGGGCCCCGCCAGCAGACAGATCTCCAGCATCGCGAGACCGACGATGGTGCCGGCCGCGGCCATCTCGAAGGTCTTGGACGCCGCGCTCTGCTCGTACGTTCCCCAGCCGTCCTGCTGGTACAGCGGGACGTCCGAGTCGGCGGGCGGGTTCAGCTGTACGTCGCGTGAGGTGACCGTGACGCCCTTGGCGTTGGCCTTCTGCACCATGTTCCACGTGAAACCGCCCGAGACGCGCACCAGTTGCGTGGTGGTCGGGGACGTGCCGGGCAGATCGTCGGCCTTCAGAGCCTTGTCGAGCGGAGCCAGGAACGCGCCGGGAAGGGCGGTGACCTGGTCGGAGTCGAGGGAGCTGGGGAGTTCGTACGCGCCGACGATCCGGTAGTCGGCGTCGAGCCCCCGGGCGGTCAGCTTCGAGCCCACGCGAAGCCCGCTGGTCTCCAGGAAGTGCGTGGTCGCGGCGACCTCGCCGCCCTTCTCCGGGAAGCGCCCGTCGAGGAGGCGCATGATGCCCCGGGCCATCGGGTCCGACGCCTTGATCTCCCGGATCTCGGTGTGCAGCAGCCCGTGCGTGGTGCGGAGTTTGCCGGATCCGACCGTGTCCTCCAGGACGGTGGAGCCCGCCGGGATGGCCTTCTTGATGTCCGTGGGACCGTCGGGCCACGGCTTGTCCTCGAAGTCGCCGACCGGTGCGTACTGCTCGCCCGTCGGGCTCTGTAGGAGGGGCTCACCGGCCAGCAAGGGGTCGGAGATCCGCGCGTCGGCCCGGCCGAGGTCGCGGTCCAGGCGTTCCGTCGCCGAGAGGTCCGAGCTGCGCA
Organism: Streptomyces sp. L-9-10; assembly: GCF_004151105.1. GTDB lineage: Bacteria > Actinomycetota > Actinomycetes > Streptomycetales > Streptomycetaceae > Streptomyces. The sequence continues at coordinate 61,955 of NZ_PHRF01000164.1, read as the reverse complement.
GCGTCAGATCCGCGGCGCTCACGCCGAGGATGGGCAGCGCGATCATGGAGAGGACGAGGAAGCTGCGTCCCTTGAAGCGCCAGGCGTCGCGGCGGGCTATCCGTATCGCGGCGCGCCAGGAGTGGAACCAGGTCTTCACAGCTCGGCCGCCTGGCCCGTCAGCAGCGAGTCCGCCTGGCTGCGCAGCGTCTGGTCGACGACCGCGCCGTCCCGCAGGAAGATCACGCGGTCGGCCCAGGCCGCGAAGCGCGGCTCGTGGGTGACCAGGATGCCGGCCGCGCCGGCGTCACAGCGCGTGCGCAGCAGCGCGAGCACGGACTCGCCGGTCTCGGAGTCCAGGGCGCCGGTCGGCTCGTCCGCGAGGACCAGACGCCGGTCACCGACGAGGGCGCGGGCGATCGCCACGCGCTGCTGCTGGCCACCGGACATCTCGTCGGGGAACCGGTCGGCGAGCTCCTCCAGGCCCATCTCCCGGAGCGCGGCCAGGGCCTCGACGCGGCCCTTGCGCGCGGAAACGCCGTCGAGCTCGCGGGGCAGCGCGATGTTCTCCGCGGCGGTGAGCGCGGGGATCAGGTTGTAGTCCTGGAAGACGTAGCCGATGCTGCGACGGCGCAGGGCCGCCAGCTTCTTGCGGTCGACGGTGGTGATGTCGGTGTCCTCGACGATCACGCGGCCCGAGGTGGGGTTGTCGAGGCCGCCCGCGATGGTGAGCAGCGTGGACTTGCCGGAGCCCGACGGGCCCATGACGGCGACGAGTTCGCCGGGGAATACATCGAGGTTGATACCGCGCAGCGCGTGCACCTCGGTGGCGCCGCTGCCGTGGACGCGGGTCAGCTCCTGGAGCTGGAGCACGGGCCGCTGCGACGAGCGCTGCTGTGACTGATGCGATGGCGCCTGATGCTGCTGTGACGTCGGGTGTGACGGCTGTGACGGTTGTGGTGACTGTGACTGGTGTGGCTGATGTGATTTGCGAGCCATGAGGGTTCCCCCCTTTGGGCGTACGCGGACGTACGAGCGGTTCGGTGTGACGAGTGAGATGGCGCGGGAGGCGGTGCGGTCGCCCCAGAGACCCCGCGGGCTCCGGCCGGGCGGTTCGGGCGGCGGCCGGAGCCGCGGACAGTGGTGTCCGCGGCTCCGGCGCGGTCAGTCGGCCGTCGAGCCGGCGGACGGTGCGGAGGAGGCGGGCGCCGCCGTGGGTGTGGAAGCGGCAGCGGAAGCGGGCGTGGACCGGCTGGTGGCCCCGGGCGTGGATCCGGGCGTGGATCCGGCGGCCGGATCGCCCGGCGGCGTCTCCGGCTGCTTGCCGCCGCGCCCCGGCATCATCGCGAGCCGGATCAGCCGGACTTCGCAGTGGTCGAGCCAGCGGGCCTCCGCCTCGGTCTGGAAGATGAGCTGTTCCAGGACGAGGAGCCACGCCACCTCGTCCCGGTCGGTCGGAACGGCTTCCAGAGCCTGCGCCTTCAGCCGCGTGTAGTCCTGCATCGCCTGGATGGTGTGGTGCCGCTGCGCCTGGATGACCTCCCGGATGTCGACACCCGGAGCCCCGACCGCCATGGCGAGTTTGATCGCCAGTTCGTCGCGTGGCGGGCTGGCGCGGTCGACGGGCGTACGGAACCAGGACCGCAGCTCCGCGCGGCCGGTCTCCGTGATCACGTAGAGCGTGTGACCCGCCTCGTCCTCGCCCTCCTGCGTGACCATGCCGTCGCGCTCCAGCCGGCTCAGGGTCGTATAGACCTGGCCGACGTTGAGCGGCCAGGTGGAACCGGTGCGCGACTCGAACTCCGTACGGAGCTGGGAGCCGTAACGCGGACCGCGTTCGAGGAGGGCGAGAAGCCCGTGGCGAATGGACATACTCAGTATGTATACCGAGTAAGTCGCGGCCCGCAAGCGACCTGAGGCGGACGTCATAAGTACGCCATAAGGAGGACCCTCGGCGAGGCGGGGAGTCTCAGCGCCGTCGGAGCCGCAGCCCGAGGAAGCCGAGCCCCAGGCCGAGCAGCGTGATTCCGGCGCCCAGGGTCAGTACGGGAACCGGCCGGGGAGCCGACCTGTCGAGGGCCGTCGCGTCCGGCCTGCGGGCGGCGCTGGACGGCGCGGACGCGGATGCCGTCGGCTCGCCCGAACCCGCCCGCTCCTCCGGCGGCCTCGGGGCTTCCCCCGGCTCGTCGGCCGCACTCCACTCGTCCGCCGCCTCCTCGTCCGTACGCGCGGGGGCGGAGTCGGACGGTTTCGCGGACGCGGAAGGGGACGACGGCTTACGGGAAGGGGCGGGCGGCTTCGCCGGGGAGGACGGCCGGCCGGGCCGTACGGGTGCCGCGCTCTCCGCGCTCGCGCTCGGACCCACGTCCTCGGGCGACGCGTCCTCGGAATCCGGCTCCGGCGGTCTGCCCGGCCGCGTCTTCCCCTCCCCGGCGAGACGCCCGGCCAGCGAGGAGACCGCGGGTTCGGGGGCCGCGGACGTGCGCGGCGGGGGTGGTGCGGACTCCTCGGCGTACGCGCCGGGTGCGGCCAGCAACAGGGATGCGACCGCGATCGCGCAAGAGGTGCGGAACCTTGGAGTCACCGATCCAGCGTCACATGGGGCGACAAGTCCGGCATCCCGGACGTTCCATGGGTGGGGGATACGTGCGGTGAGGGGTGCGCGTTCCGGCGGACGGCCGGTCCGTCGTGAGTACTACGCGCCGCTCCGAAGTACGACGGAAGTGCGCGCCGACCAGAAGGTACGACGGACGTACGCGCTGATCGGAAGTGCGACGGACGTACGACGCCGAGGGCACGGCAGCCCGGCTCCGGGCCGGCCGGGCCGACAGATCCGGCCCCGGACCGACTTACTCCGGATCCCCCGTGGAGATCGTCAGCTCGAACTCCTGCTCCTTGGGCAGCACGGCGGCGCCCGGCCGCGGGTACTGGCCGATCACGATGTCCTCGGCCTGCGTGCCGTCGTTCTGCTTCTTCGGCTCCGACCAGGTCCACCCCGCGGCGCGGAGGCAGTCCTTGACCGAGAGGACGTCCTTGTAGCGCAGATCCGGGACGGTCACCTTGGTCGGGTCGAGGCCGTCCTCCGAGGCATCCGAGCACTTCGTCGCGTCGATGGTCCGGTTCCGCTCCGGGTCCCGGTGGCCCGCGACCGGTGCGGCGGAGTCGCCGGCGCCCGGATCCGCGTTCGTGCCGCCGGGCGAGTCCTGGTTCATCGAGAGCACCGTGATCAGCCCGGCGACCGCAAGGGCCGCGACCGCGATCGCGCCCACGACGACCGGCATGTTCCGCCGGCCGCCCGGCCGGCCGCCTCCGCCGTGCCCCCCGCCGTGCGCGCCATGGCCGGAACCGGCCGTCGTCTGGTGCTGGGGCGACATCGTGTACTGCTGCGGAACCGGCGACGGGGCCTGGTACGCCGGTGGCGGCGTCTGCGGATAGCCGTAGCCGGGCCCGGCGCCGGGCCCCGGCGTGTGCGCCGGCGCCGACGTCCGCATCGGGTTCGCGTTCGGCGTCGGAGGCCCGTAGGGACCCGGCTGGTACGGCGTCTGCACGCCCTGCGCGCTCGGCGGCGCCTGCACCGACTGGTCCAGCGGCGGGAAGACCGCCGAGCCCACGCCCGCACCGCTGTTCCGCGGCATGCCCTGCACGATCACCGGCGCGCCCACCTGCCCGCCGGGCATCACCCGCGCGCATTCGTCGCGCATGGCCTCCGCGCTCGGGAAGCGCTCGTTCGGGTTCTTCTTCAGTGCCCGTCCGACCAGCGCGTCGATCGCGGGGGTGATCGAGCGGTTGATGCTGGACGGAGCGACCGGCTCCTCCTGCACATGCGCGTATGCGATCGCCAGCGGCGAGTCCGCGTCGAACGGCAGCCTGCCCGTCAGCAGTTGGAAGAGCATGATGCCGACCGAGTAGAGGTCGGAGCGCGCGTCGACACCGCGCCCGAGCGCCTGCTCGGGCGACAGGTACTGCGGCGTACCGACGACCATGCCGGTCTGTGTCATCGACGTCACACCCGACTGCATGGCGCGCGCGATGCCGAAGTCCATGACCTTGACGATGCCGCGCTTGGTCATCATCACGTTGCCGGGCTTGATGTCCCGGTGGACCAGCCCCATCTCGTGGCTGGTCTCCAGCGCGGCCAGCACATCGGCCGTCACCTTCAGCGCCTTGTCGGCCGGCATCGCCCCGTACTGGGCGATGTCCGCCTGGAGCACGGAGCCGAGCGGCTGCCCCTCGACGTACTCCATGACGATGTACGGCATGAGCGCGCCGGACCCCGCTGCGGAGCCGCTCTCGTGAAGCGTGTCCTCGCCCGTGTCGAAGACGGAGACGATATTGGTGTGCGACAGCTTGGCGACGGCCTGGGCCTCGCGGCGGAAGCGCTCGCGGAAGGACTGCTCGCGCCCCAGCTCCGTGTGGAGTGTCTTGATCGCGACCTGACGGTCGAGCGCCACGTCGTACGCCAGGTAGACGGACGCCATACCGCCTTCGCCGAGCAGGTCCCGGAGCTGGTACCGGCCCCCCGCGACCGAACCGCCCGCATAGCGGCCCTGTGCGCCGTCCTGGCTCATGACTTGCTTCCCCCTCGGCGCGCTGACGCGAATACGCGCCAAGTCTGCCCGAGGGCACTGACACGTCAAGCCGGGTGCCCGTTCCGTGACCGTACGCACAACAAGCGTCTCGGAAGCGTTACAGGAAAAGCATGGAATTTGCATGGGTACCGCGTGAGCGGGTTTCATGACCGGTCCATCCTGGACCGGCGTGTCACACGGAGGCTGTAGCGTGATGTGGCATAGCCACCCCTGAGACACCCTCTGAGACACACAGACCCTCTGAGACACACAGACATACCGCGGGGCGCCTCGCGCGCGCGTGCGCTTCCGCGGACAGAAACGACGGCGAGGACTGATGGCACCCGAACCCGAAGCAGGCGGCGGAGTGTCGGATGCGGCGGACTCCTGGGGCGACAACGGATTGGTCGGCGGGATGGTCGGCGACGGCCGCTACCGCATGACCCACCGCCTGGGGCGCGGCGGCATGGCCGAGGTGTTCGCGGCCGAGGATGTACGGCTGGGACGCATCGTCGCCGTCAAGCTGCTCCGGGCGGATCTCGCCGAGGACCCGGTCTCCAAGGCCCGCTTCACCCGCGAGGCGCAGTCGGTCGCCGGGCTGAACCACCATGCGGTGGTGGCGGTGTACGACTCGGGCGAGGACACCGTCAACGGCCAGACCGTGCCGTACATCGTGATGGAGCTGGTCGAGGGCCGCACCATCCGTGATCTGCTGGTCAGCGCGGAGGCTCCGCCGCCCGAGCAGGCGCTGATCATCGTCTCCGGGGTGCTGGAGGCGCTCGCCTACTCGCACCAGCACGGCATCGTGCACCGGGACATCAAGCCCGCGAACGTGATCATCACGGACGCCGGCGCGGTGAAGGTGATGGACTTCGGTATCGCGCGTGCCCTGCACGGCGCGCAGTCGACGATGACCCAGACCGGCATGGTCATGGGCACGCCGCAGTATCTCTCTCCCGAGCAGGCGCTGGGCAAGGCCGTCGACCACCGCAGCGACCTGTACGCCACGGGCTGTCTGCTCTACGAACTGCTCGCCCTGCGGCCCCCGTTCACCGGTGAGACCCCGCTCTCGGTCGTCTACCAGCATGTCCAGGACATCCCGGTCCCGCCGTCCGAGGTCTCGGACGTGGCGCCGCCGGAGCTGGACGGCCTGGTCATGCGTTCGCTCGCGAAGGAGCCGGACGACCGGTTCCAGAGTGCCGAGGAGATGCGCGGGCTGATCCAGTACGGCATGCAGATGCTCCAGCAGCACGGCAGCCATACGGGTACCTGGAACACCGGGGCGGTCGAGCCGCACATGGGCGGGAACACCCCGGCGATGGGCATGGCCGCGACGACCGCGATGGGGCACCCGCCGCACGGTGACACCTCACAGGGCCCGATCCTGCCGCCGAGGAACCCGGACGACGGCGGGTACGACGGCGGGCACCAGGGCGGCGGCGGCCGAGGCAAGATGTGGATCTTCGTCGCGCTCGCGGTGATCGCGATCGTGGCGGGGGTGGCCTACGCGCTCCAGGGCATCGGCGACACGAACGGCGGCAGCGACAAGACGGAGAACAAGCCGTCGAGCACCACGAGCGAGTCGACACCGAGCGACTCGCCCTCGCCCTCGGACTCCCAGGACGAGGACACCACGGAGCCGGACACCTCCACGGGAGGCAACCACCTGCCGAGCTACACGCCGGAAGAGTCTCCGTCGGAGACGCCGAGCGAGTCCGACGAGTCGAGTGAGAGTCCGCCGCCTCCTCCGGAGACGGGTTCGACGGGCTCCGGCACCGGCGGGTCGAGCACGGGCACGTCGGACGGAGGCACCTCCGACGGCGGTACGTCGGACGGAGGCACGTCGGACGGCGGTACGTCGGACGGGGGCACCTCGGACGGCGGTACGTCCGACGGGGGCGCCACCGTGGGCACGACGACGGGCAACAACGGCGCCCCCGGCGGGAACGGCGCGAACGGCGATCCCGGCGCCGGAGGCACCACTCCCTGACCGGAGGGCCGCGCGCGGACGGGGACGGGCCGCGTGGGGACGGGCCGCGCGCCGCTCCTCGCGGCCCGCGCGCCCTCCCTGAGCCGGGATCAGCCGGCGAAGGCCTCGCGCACCGCCTCGTACTCCCGCGTCCACCACACCGCGAGGGCCGACACCGCTGCGAACAGCGGGTCGGCCCTTCGGTCGTCCAGCTGGTAGCGCCAGCGCAGTATCCAGAAGTCGTTGAGCCGCTCCCACCACACCCGGTGCACGGCCGCGGCCAGTTCGGAGGCGCGGGCGCCGGCCGCCCGGCGGTAGGCGCGCGCGTACGCCCGTACCTTCGTCAGCTCCAGCTCACCCGTCGGCCGGACGAAGAAGATCGCCGCTGCCCGTACCGCCTCCTCGGCGCGCGGCTGTACGCCGAGCCGGTCCCAGTCGATGATCGCGACCGGATCGTCGCCCCGGTAGAGCAGATTCAGCGGGTGGAAGTCGCCGTGCACCCAGCCCGTGGCCGATTCCGCGCCGGCGGGCGGTCTGCGGTGGGCGTGGCGTTCCAGCAGGTCCCGGCGTTCCATGAGGCGGTGTTCGGCCAGTGCGTCGAAGACGTCCCTGCGGGTACGGCCGCGGGCCAGGGAGAGCAGCTCGTCGATGAGGTCGAAGGTGTCGGCGGGGTCGGGGCTGTCGTACGCGAGCGCCGGCGGCTCGGGCTCCATCACCCGCTCCAGGCGGGTGTGCACGAGTCCGAGGAGCGCGCCGAGGTGGCCCGATCCGCGGGCGGACAGCTGCGAGCCGTCGCGATGGCGTCCATCGATCCACGGGTGCAGGGCGTAGCAGTGGCCGCCGATGACCGCGACGGTGTCGCCGTCGGCGTTCTCGACGGGCGGCGCGACGGGCACGCCGAGCGTCTGGAGCCGTTGGGTGGCGCGGTGCTGGCGGGCGATGGTGTCGCGGTCGCCGTCCAGGTGGTGCTTGAGGAAGTAGGCGCCCCGGGTGGTGCGGAGGCGGTAGCCGCGGTTGAGAAGCCCTTGGGCGACGGGTTCGCAGGAGAGCGGCTCGCCCGCGTTCCGGTAGCGGCGCAGGAGCGTACGGACGGGCGGCGCGGGGGCGTGGAGCGGGAGCGTGGAGTGCAGTGGGGCCGAGGGGTGAGGCGGGGCTGACGGGTGGAGCGGGGCGGAGGGGTGCGGTGGTGCGGACGGGTGTGGTGGTGCGGAGGGATGTACGGGGGCAAGCACGGAACGAGGTGCACGAGCGGCGGCAGGCACGGGAAGGGAGATCACGGCGGTCGCAGCAGGTGCGGCGATTTCATATGAGCGCGGCACTTGTCAGATGTTAGATCACGCAACGTGTTGGCTTCGTCGCTCCATGGAATAGTCGAGCGTATGTACGGTAACGAACTGGGGTGTAAGCCGCATATACACCGGATCGAAGGGTTCACCGTCCACGCGGCGGGGGCCCGTGCCGAACATTTCCACCTCGGGGGCCGTCGGCTCGATGATCTCGGCGGTCCCGGTGAACTCCACCGACCACCGGTCCGCCTCGTCGCTGCTGAAGTTGTCCGCGCCGTACGCCACCACGCCGCCGCCGCACGCCCGGTGGTAGCCGAGGCCCGCGTGCATGCGCAGCAGGACGGATCCGCAGGCCACGACATGGCGGGCGGGCGCCACGAACGGCATCGCGCGCATACTCGTCGCCACTCGCCCGTACGGCACCCGGCTGAGCAGATCGATGGCTCGGAGTTCCTCGGTGGACATATCGTCCACTGTCCGTGACCGAGGGCCTCCCCAACAGAGGAGGCGGCCCTGTATGCGCGGGACGTAGGTCCCGATTAGGACGGGGCCCGACGCGGTACACACGGCCGCGTCCGCCCGGTCCGGGGGCCTCCGGGTGATCCGGGGCTCCCAAAAGGTCGGGACTTCCCGGTTCATGGCCTCCCGGCGGTCCGGAAACGTCCCGGTCAGGGCTTCTCCGCCTGGAGCCGGGCCACATAGGCGGCGGCCTGCGACCGGCGCTCCATCCCCAGCTTGGAGAGCAGGCTGGAGACGTAGTTCTTGATCGTCTTCTCGGCGAGATGCAGCTCCTCGCCGATCGCGCGGTTGGTCATGCCCTCGCCGATCAGATTCAGGATCCTGCGCTCCTGGTCGGTGAGGCCGGCCAGCTTGTCGTCCTTCGGGCTGTTGCCCGTACGCAGCCGCTCCAGCACCCGCGCCGTCGCCTCCGGGTCGAGCAGCGACCGCCCCGCCGCCACGTCCCGTACCGCCGTCAGCAGCTCATTGCCGCGGATGGCCTTGAGCACATAGCCCGAGGCCCCGGCCATGATCGCGTCGAACAGCGCCTCGTCGTCGGCGAACGAGGTGAGCATCAGGCACTTGATCGACTCGTCCCGCGAGCGGATCTCCCGGCAGACCTCCACGCCGCTGCCGTCCGGCAGCCGGACATCCAGTACCGCCACATCGGGCCGGGCCGCTGGGATCCTGGCCGTCGCGTCGGCCGCCGTACCCGCTTCTCCCACGACCTCGATGTCATTCTCGACGGACAAAAGCTCAAAGACACCCCTGCGGACGACTTCATGGTCATCAACAAGAAATACAGTAATTTTTCCGTCCTTGTACACAGAATCCAGTCTCACACATTCACCCCTTCCCTGCCGTGGATCAGCGGGATAACGTGCCGTTGTTCCGGCGGCCCGCAGGGCTGTGACCAGTGGTTGTTAGAGATTTTGTCAATTTACTTGGAAATCCAAGCAAAATTGCAGGTCAGATGGGGTTTCGCAGGAGTGCCACCCACTGGGTAACGTGCCTATGACAGTGCGCTCGCCGGGGCACCTGTCACGTCTGTTCCAGTCGGGTCGCACCCACCCCCGTGCGCGCGACGGAAACAGGCGAGCCGCACTGGTTCCCGGCGGATCCCGGGGGCCGGACAGACGGAGGAGCACGCACGTGACCGTGGAGAGCACTGCCGCTCGCAAACCGCGACGCAGCAGCGGCACCAAGCGCGCAAGCGCCAAGAGTACGTCGCAGCCACAGAGTTCGAGTTCTGAGCCGCAGCTCGTACAACTGCTCAGCCCCGAGGGCGAGCGGGTCGAGCACCCGGACTACCGGATCGACCTGACCTCGGAGGAGCTGCGCGGGCTGTACCGGGACATGGTCCTGACCCGCCGCTTCGACGGCGAGGCCACGGCGCTCCAGCGCCAGGGCGAGCTGGGGCTGTGGGCCTCACTGCTGGGCCAGGAGGCCGCGCAGATCGGCTCGGGCCGCGCGCTGCGCGACGAGGACTATGTCTTCCCGACCTACCGCGAGCACGGCGTGGCCTGGTGCCGCGGCGTCGACCCGACGAATCTGCTGGGCATGTTCCGCGGTGTGAACCACGGAGGCTGGGACCCCAGCAGCAACAACTTCCACCTCTACACCATCGTCATCGGCTCCCAGACGCTGCACGCCACCGGCTACGCCATGGGCGTCGCCAAGGACGGCGCGGACATGGCCGTGATGGCCTACTTCGGGGACGGCGCCTCCAGCCAGGGTGATGTCGCCGAGTCGTTCACCTTCGCCGCGGTCTACAACGCGCCGGTGGTCTTCTTCTGCCAGAACAACCAGTGGGCGATCTCCGAGCCGACCGAGAAGCAGACCCGGGTGCCGCTCTACCAGCGCGCACAGGGCTACGGCTTCCCGGGCGTCCGGGTCGACGGCAACGACGTACTGGCCTGTCTCGCCGTGACCCGCTCCGCGCTGGAGCGGGCCCGCCGGGGCGAGGGCCCCATGCTGGTCGAGGCCTTCACGTACCGGATGGGTGCCCACACCACCTCCGACGACCCGACCAAGTACCGCGCGGACGAGGAGCGGGAGGCCTGGGAGGCCAAGGACCCGATCCTGCGGCTGCGCCGCTACCTGGAGCGGGAGGGCCATGCCGACGAGGCGTTCTTCACGGCTCTGGACGAGGAGAGCGAGACGCTCGGAAAGCGGGTACGAGAGGTAGTACGGGCCATGCCCGACCCGGACCCCATGGCGATCTTCGACCATGTCTACGCCGACGGGCACGCGCTCGTCGACGAGGAGCGCGCACAGTTCGCCGCGTACCAGGCATCGTTCGAGGACACCCAGAGCGGTTCCGCCGGGGAGGGCAAGTAGCCATGGCCGTACAGAAGCTCCCGATCGCCAAGGCGATCAACGAGTCGCTCCGCAAGGCGCTGGAGACCGACCCCAAGGTCCTGATCATGGGCGAGGACGTCGGCAAGCTCGGCGGCGTCTTCCGGGTCACGGACGGTCTGCAGAAGGACTTCGGCGAGGACCGCGTCATCGACACCCCGCTCGCCGAGTCGGGCATCATCGGCACGGCCATCGGTCTCGCGCTGCGCGGCTACCGGCCGGTGGCGGAGATCCAGTTCGACGGTTTCGTCTTCCCCGCCTACGACCAGATCGTCACGCAGCTCGCGAAGATGCACGCCCGCTCGCTGGGCAAGATCAAGCTGCCCGTCGTGATCCGTATCCCGTACGGCGGCGGCATCGGCGCGGTCGAGCACCACAGTGAGTCCCCCGAGGCGCTCTTCGCGCATGTCGCGGGGCTGAAGATCGTCTCGCCGTCCACGGCGTCGGACGCGTACTGGATGATGCAGCAGGCCATCCAGACCGACGACCCGGTGATCTTCTTCGAGCCGAAGCGGCGTTACTGGGACAAGAGCGAGGTCAACACCGAGGCCATCCCCGGCCCGCTGCACGGTGCGCGGGTCGCCAGGGAGGGCACGGACCTGACGCTCGCGGCGTACGGCCCGATGGTGAAGGTCTGTCTGGAGGCCGCCGCGGCGGCCGAGGAGGAGGGCAAGTCGCTGGAGGTCGTCGATCTCCGGTCGATGTCCCCGATCGACTTCGACACCATCCAGACGTCGGTGGAGAAGACGCGCCGGCTGGTCGTGGTCCACGAGGCGCCGGTCTTCTACGGCTCCGGCGCGGAGATCGCCGCCCGCCTCACGGAGCGGTGCTTCTACCACCTGGAGGCCCCGGTGCTGCGGGTCGGCGGCTACCACGCGCCGTATCCGCCGGCCAGGCTGGAGGACGAGTACCTCCCGGGCCTGGACAGGGTGCTCGACGCCGTCGACCGCTCGCTCGCGTACTGAGGAGTGCCGTGACCATGACTGCTGACACTTCCACCGCTTCCGGCACCTCGGCCCGCTACCGCGAGTTCAAGATGCCCGATGTGGGCGAGGGGCTCACCGAGGCCGAGATCCTCAAGTGGTACGTACAGCCGGGCGACTCCGTCACCGACGGCCAGGTGGTCTGCGAGGTCGAGACCGCGAAGGCGGCCGTCGAACTGCCCATCCCGTACGAAGGCGTGGTGCACGAGCTGCGCTTCGAGGAGGGCACGACGGTCGACGTCGGCGCGTCCATCATCACGGTGGACGTGGCACCGGGCAGCGGGGAGCCGGCGCCCGCCGCCTCCGCCCCCGCCGCCGCGGAGGCACCGGCCGAGCCCGCAGAACCTGTGGGGCGTACGCCGGTGCTCGTCGGATACGGGGTCGCCGAGGCGTCCACGAAGCGGCGCGCGCGCAAGGGCGCTCCGGGTACTTCGGTGCCGGAGCAGGCGACGGCCGCGGAGACCGCGACCGCCGCCATCCAGGCGGAGATGAACGGGCACGCGGGCGCGCCCCCGCTGTCCCGTCCGCTGGCCAAGCCTCCCGTGCGCAAGCTCGCCAAGGACCTCGGCGTGGACCTGGCGACGATCACGCCGACGGGTCCGGGCGGGATCATCACACGCGAGGACGTCCACGCGGCGACGGCTCCCGCCGCGGCCACCGAACCGGCGGCCGTGGCTCTCGCCCCGGCTCCCGGCCAGGCGCCGGCCGCCGAGCCGGCGACGACGGCGGCCCAGGCGGCCGGCGTGGCGGCCGGCCGGGAGACCCGTATCCCGATCAAGGGCGTACGGAAGGCCACGGCGGCGGCCATGGTCGGCAGCGCGTTCACCGCGCCGCATGTCACGGAGTTCATCACCGTCGACGTGACGCGCACGATGAAGCTGGTCGAGGAGCTGAAGTCCGACAAGGACATGGCGGGCCTGCGGGTCAACCCGCTGCTCCTCGTCGCCAAGGCGCTGCTGGTCGCGATCAAGCGCAACCCCGAGGTCAACGCGGCCTGGGACGAGGTGAATCAGGAGATCGTCCTCAAGCACTACGTGAACCTGGGCATCGCGGCGGCGACCCCGCGCGGTCTGATCGTCCCGAACATCAAGGACGCGCACGACAAGACGCTGCCCCAACTGGCCGGGGCGCTCGGGGAGCTGGTGTCCACGGCCCGCGAGGGCAGGACGACCCCGGCGGCCATGCAGGGCGGCACGGTGACCATCACCAACGTCGGCGTCTTCGGCGTCGACACCGGTACGCCGATCCTCAACCCGGGCGAGTCCGCGATTCTCGCGGTCGGCGCGATCAAGCCCCAGCCGTGGGTCCACAAGGGCAAGGTGAAGCCCCGCCAGGTCACCACGCTGGCGCTGTCGTTCGACCACCGGCTGGTCGACGGCGCACTGGGCTCCCAGGTCCTGGCGGACATCGCCGCGATCCTGGAGCAGCCGAAGCGCCTGATCACCTGGGCGTAACACCCTGGGGCCCCGGTGCCCCGACGACGGAGCCCCACGGCGCGCACACGGCCGTGGGGCTTCTCGGTGCTCCAGGTCCTGCGGGTCTTGCGCCGGACCCCTGAGTCAGCGCTTCGGCGAGACCGTAACCACCCAGTCGGAGTCCCGGAAATGAGTGGACACTCCAGTCCCCACCTGAGACTTGTTGGGCGGTCCGGAGCTGGGGAACAGTGAAGGAGCGACAGGACGCCCCAACCGCTCCTCCCACATGGTCGCCCACTTCTCAAGCTCCGGGAATGCCTCCCGAACCGCCGTCCGGTTGACGAAACTGTACTTCTGGTGAATGAAACCCTTTTGGATATCTTCATCGCTGAGCTTTCCCGCGTCCCTCATCTCATCCCATTTCTGCCGGGCCTTGGCCACCATCACATCGGACGAGATGTGAAAGTCGCCGTCGCTGGGTCCGACCGGCTTTCCGTTCTCACCGAGCGCCCCCAGTTTGTACAAGGATTCGAATGGACGGCGTGCCGGGCGCTCGCTCGGAGGTGTGGAGCCCATCCACTGCCGGAACCTTTCCAGCGCCAGAGGCTGCCCTGCCAGGTCCCGCTCGGTCGGGAAGTTCTTGTGGCGGCCCGAGAAGAAGAACGCCCATGACCCCTGGAGTCGCACGTCGTAGTCCTCGGGACGCTCACATGCGGAGCACAGGACCGTGAACAGGGACGAGGACATGTCCTTGAACTGCTTCGGAGTCGTCCCCAACGGTGCCTGGTAGTGGCGCCACCATTCGACCTGCTGCCGCGTCAGCCCGAGGAACGCCAGGTCCCGAGGCTGGATGCGGTATCCCGTGTCATCGCGTGGCCACGCCCGGACCCCCAGGCGCTGACTTCCCGGAACCCTGCCGTCGGCGTCGATGAGCCCCTTGGCCCGGGCTTCCTGGCGCCTCTTGGCAAAGCCCGGGTCCTCGTCGGCCGACGGACTCGTCCGGACGGTCTGCGCGGAGACGCTCGTGCCGACCGACCACGGGGTTACCGCGGCGGTCGGAGCAACCGAAGGACCCGACAGAACCAGGGCCGCGGCGGCGAGAACTCCCAGCCTTAGACGCTGTCTTGACACTCTTTACCTCCAGCAGGAACGTTCCCCATGGCCCGCGCTCCTCGCGGTCCGTGACTCAGAATTACGTATATCTCCGCACGCCACCGGAACAGCCACGCCGACAAAGGAGGAGTAAACATCGAACCCCGCCACGGCTCACCGCTCAACTGCCCGCATTCGTTTCCCAGTTCGACGCGGGAGATCGGGGCACGGCAGTTGTCGGTCACATGCGCGCCGGACACGCTGAATGGCAAAGGAAATTGGGGCGGGGAGGACGGGGCCGAATCGTGTCCGTACTCGGAAGGGTGCGCCACGATGCCCGGCGTCGAGGCCCACAAGTGCGCTGGGATCACAGCGCCCTTGTGGGCGGACAGGTCGTCCGGGAACGAAAGCGGATTCAGCGGCGCTGACCAGTCTCAGCGGAACGCGGCGACATTGCGGGCGGCCCAGTCGGCGAAGGGGCGCGGGGCGCGGCCGAGGACCCGCTGGACGTCCGGGCTGACGCGCAGCTCGGCCGGGTTCGGGGAGCCGAGGATGTCCAGAGTGTCGTCGGCAAGCTCCGCCGGCATGCTCTGGGTCATGGCGGTCCTGGCCTCGTCGCGGGTGAGCTCGTGAAACCTCACCGGCGAGCCCAGCGCGGTGGCGATGGCCTCCGCCTGCCGGCGCGGAGTGATCACCTCCGGGCCGGTCAGCTCGTAGACGCCGCCGGTGTGCCGGTCATCCAGCAGGCAGGCCGCCGCGACCGCGGCGATGTCCGCCGGGTCGATGACCGGCACGCCGATGTCGCCGAAGGGCGCGGCGACGACCTGTTGCGTGCGGATGGAATCGGCCCACCACAGGGCGTTGGAGGCGAAGCCGCCCGGCCGCAGGATGGCCCACTCCAGGCCGGACTCCCGCAGCGTGTCCTCCAGCGCGCGCATCGCGATCCGCGTGTGGCCGGAGGGCCTGGTCACCACGCCCAGCGTGGAGAGCAGGACGACCCGGCGGACCCCGCCGGCCGCGGCTTCGCCGATGATCTCGGCAGGGTTGGCTCCCGTGGCGTGCAGGTCGCCGGACAGCAGCAGGAACAGCGCCTTCGCCCCGGCCAGCGCGGGCTTGAGGCCGGCCGGCTCGGCCAGGTCGGCCACCACGTGGCGGACGCCGTCCGGCACCGCCGCCGTGTGCCGTGACACCGCCGTCACCTGTCGGCCCGCCTCGGCCAGTGCCTGCGTCAACGGCCGGCCGATATTCCCGGTAGCCCCGGTCACCACGATCATGATCAGTTCCTTTGTCAGATGTCCTCTGTGGCCGTCACGCTAGGAGCCTGGGCTAACTTTTGGTAAGGACATACCCCGAGGTAAGCTCATGACATGACGGAAGGTGTGCAGCGCAGACAGGCCGTGGCGGGGAAGCCGTATGACGTGTTTCACACCGACTGCCCCGCGCGCGACCTGGTCGACCACGTGACCAGCAGGTGGGGTATCTGGGTGCTGATCTCCTTGCGGAGCAACGACCTCCGGTTCTACGAGCTGCGCGAGAGCATCCAGGGCATCAGCGAGAAGATGCTCGCCCAGACCCTGCGCGCGCTGGTTCAGGACGGCCTGGTCTGGCGGGAGGTCGAGCCGACGACGCCGCCCCAGGTCACCTACGGGCTGACCGAGTTCGGCCGCGACATCGGCGAACCGCTGACGGAGCTGTTCGACCGGATCACACGGCGGCTGTCGCCGCACAGTGCGGGATAGCGTGGAAGCCGCTGGTGCCGACCTCGGGACGTGGGTGGCCTGCGCGGCAGTGGAGTGGGGCGGCCCGGCTCCGGAGCCGCGAAACTGAAGCCTGAGGGGCGGCCCCCACCCGCCATCACACGCACCGGATGAGCCCGACTACCCCTCGGTCGTCACCGTCTCCAGTGTCCGCGTGCGTGTCTGCGGGGCAGTTCGGAGGCGCGGAGCGTGATGTGGACCGGTTCGCGGTGGCAGTGACAGGTGTACGTGTAGGCCGCTTCGGCGGCTGTCAGGACCTGGTGCGGCTCGTGCTCCTGAGGGAACTCAGGTTCGGACGCCTCGTGTTGGGCTGGGGTCATGGACGCGCCGCTTTCCGTGTGCGGCGGGTCTGCCCGTACGTGGTGCGCATGGCGGTGGCGATGCCGCGGGCTGCTCTGGCGCAGAGCAGGGCGGTGCACTTCCACCAAGTTGGCGCCGCAGTGCGAGCGGTTGCGTACCGAAAGTAGCGGTCCGTATGGCGACGGACAATATCCTGGAGATAATTCTCCCCGTTGGCGTGATTGTGTCCGGTTGGACGACGGTTGCAGACTGTGCCTGGCATCAGGAGGTGACGTGCAGTGACGCAGCGGCGCGCGAGCACGGGAAATCGTGTATCGACCGTTCTGGCACGGCAGTTGGGGGGCCAGTTGTTGGCCTTCCGAGAGGCCGCCGGACTCAACCAGTCCCGCGCGGCTGAGGCTCTCAGCGCGCAGACGGCCAAGGTCGCCAAGATGGAGAGGGGCTGGGTGCCGTTTCGGGACCCCGACATCATCGCGCTTTGCAAGCTGTACGGCGTTGAAGACCCCGAAGTTGTGCACGGCCTACTGCGGTTGGCCAAGCTGGACCGCGATCGTCGCAAGGCGAAGGGCTGGTGGAGTGTTCTCGACCAGGGAAACTTGCGGGAGTACATCGCCATGGAAGACGTGGCACTCAAGGTGCGTCAGTGGCAGCTCTCGCTCATTCCGGGACTGTTCCAGACACCGGAATACACCCGCTCCATGGCTGTCCCTGAGACTTCACCGGACGAGATCGATCACATCGAACGCGTCGTGGAGGTTCGACGGAAGCGGCAAGCCCGTTTGTACGGTGACCGGCCACTACAGGTACACGCGGTCATCTGGGAAGCTGCGCTCCGTCAGACCATCGGCGGCGCCAGGGTGATGGGACAGCAGCTGGTGCATCTGCGCGAACTGACCGAACTGTGCAACGTGCGTATCCAGGTGCTGCCCTTTCGGGCGGGTGGCTACCCAGGCATGGGAGGTCCGTTCAACATTCTTTCGTTCGCCGAGGAGGGAGCGGTGGACGTGATTCACATGGACGGCCTCGGCTCCACGGCCTGGGTCGAAGGCGAGCAGGAGAGCGCTGCCTATGCACAGCTCTTCGGACGCCTCTGCGCGGCTAGTCTCTCGCCGTATGACTCTGTACAGCTCATTGAGGGCATCGGGAAGGAAATGAGTGAGTGACGGGTTCGACTTCGCGAAGTCCAGCTACAGCAACCAGACCGGCGAGTGCGTAGAGGTCGCCCTCAACCTCCCCCGCACCGTCGCCGTCCGTGACTCCAAGCATCAGGCCGGCCCGGTCGTCCGCGTCACCCCCGCCGCGTGGGACGCCTTCCGGGCCGGCCTGCGCGCGCCGTAGGACTCGCCGGAGTCCGCCGGATCAGTCGCGCTGCGCCCCCGCCGGGAGCTGTCGCAGCTTCATCGTCTTCGCCGTCGACGTCCCGAAGCCGTAGTCCAGCAGCGCCGCCGCGTCCGCGTACTGGTTGGTGCTGTTCAGGACGACGCCGACCACCGTCTTGTCGCCGCGCGTCGCCGCGAAGACCAGGCACAGGCCCGCCGGCGTGCTCGTGCCGGTCTTGATGCCGATGACGCCCGCGTAGGAGCCGAGCAGCTGGTTGGTGTTGTACCAGGTGTAGGTGCGCGTGCCGCCGTTCGCCGCCGGGGCGGTGCTCTTGTACGAGGTGGCCTTGACGATCGTGCGGAAGGTGGCGTTGTCCATCGCGTGCTGGGCGAGCTTCGCGAGGTCGCGCGGGGTGGTGGTGTCGGTCCCGATGCCGTCGAAGGAGGCGAACACGGTGTCGGCGAGGCCGAGTTCCGCCGCCTTCGCGTTCATCCGCGCGATGAACGACGCCGTCCGCGCCTCCCTGGTGGCGCCCGTGCCGTACGTGTCGGCCAGGGCGTACGCCGCGTCGGAGCCGGAGGGCAGCATCGTGGCGTACAGCAGCTGCCGGACGGTGAGCCGGTCGCCGGTGCGGAGGTCGGCGGTGCTCGTACCGTTCGCCGCCACGTAGTCGCGGTACGCCTGCTCGACCGTGACCTCGCGGTCGAGGTCGAGGTTCCTGGCGTCGAGTACGACGGCGGCGGTCATGATCTTCGTGGTGCTCGCCATCCGGCGGCCGGTGTCCGCGTCCTTCGCGAAGACCGTGGCGCCCGTCGCGTCGTCCACCAGGAGTGCGCCCTTGGCGGCGACGGTCGGAGCGGCGGCGGTCGGCGGTGTCACGGCCGACGCGGCGGAGGACGGAGCCGTGGCCGCCTGGGCCGGGGCGGCCAGAGTCGTGACCGTCAGCAGGGCGCCGGCGGTGAGGGCGATCAGGGCGGTGGCCTGCGCGGCGCGCCGGGCCCGGGGGGTGGGTGTCAAAGGAACGCTCCGGATCGATGGGGCAATCAGTGAGGCCGCTGTGAGCTTTCTGTGCACGGCGGCCATCTACGGAACGTCCTGGGAGGGCTGTTGGGTTGTACGCGGCGTACGAATCCGGCCTACGAATCCGGCCTACGAACACGGCGTACGAAACAAGGGCCGCGCCGGAGTCTCGTTCCCCGGCACGGCCCTCGCTCTCACCTGCTCCGGATCAGTCGCTCTGCGCGTCCGACGGGAGCGACCGCAGCTTCATCGTCTTCGCGGTCGACGAGCCGAAGCCGTAGTCGAGCAGCTTCGCCGCGTCCTTGTAGCGGTCGGAGCTGTTCAGGACGACGCCCACGAGGGTCTTGCTGCCGCGGGTGGCGGCGAAGACCAGGCAGGGGCCCGCGGCCGTGCCGGTGCCGGTCTTGATGCCGACGGCGCCGTTGTAGGAGCCGAGCAGCTGGTTCGTCTGGTACCAGGTGTAGGTGCGCTTGCCGCCGGTGCTGGTCGGGGCCGTGCTCTTGTACGAGGTGGCCTTCACCGTCGAGCGGAAGTTGGTGTACTTCATGGCGTACTGGGCGATCTTGGCGAGGTCGCGCGGGGTGGTGTAGTTCTGCCCGCCCTGCGAGATGCCGTCGAAGGAGTCGAACTTGGTGTTCTTGAGCTTGAGTTCGGTGGCCTTGGCGTTCATCTTGGCGATGAACGACTTGGTGCGGGCGGCGTTGGTGGAGCCGGTGCCGAAGGTGTCGGCGAGGGCGTAGGCCGCGTCGCAGCCGGAGGGCAGCATCGTGGCGTACAGCAGCTGCCGGACGGTGAGCTTGTCGCCGGTCCGCAGATCCGCGGTGCTCGCGCCTTCCTTGGCGACGTAGTCGCGGTAGGCCTGCTTGACGGTCACCTTGCGGTCGAGGTCGACGCCCTTGGTGCTGAGCACCACGGCGGCCGTCATGATCTTCGTGGTGCTCGCCATCTGGCGCCTGGTGTCGGCGGTCTTGCTGAAGACCGTCGCGCCGGTCGCTTGGTTGAGCAGGAACCCGCCCTTGGCGCTGACGGTCGGCGCGGCGGCCGCCTGAGCGGGTGAGGCCAGGGCCGAGACGGCCATGAGGGCACCGGCGGTGAGGGAGACCACGGCGGCTCTGCGCGCGCCCGGGAGGGTGGGTATCAAGAGAAACGCTCCGAATCCGCGAATGCGAGGGAAAACACCGAGTGGGACCGTGTGGGTAGAAGGTCCCCAGTGTTGGACGCGTGAGCGGATCCGAGGGATGCACGGGACGGGGGAGCGATTCCGTGGCTCACGTCACAGCGGTGGTCGGGCCGGGGTCCGGAAGCCTCGCGTCGTACGGGGGTGTCCGCATCCCGGACTGTGGATGCCGTTGCACCTCTGTTGTATCTAAGCTGTGTGCATGCCACCCGCCCCTGCCGCTGCCCCTGCCGCTGTCGTGAAGCAACCGCCCGCCGCGGACCGTGTGTACAGCCATATCAAAGAAGCCGTTCTCGACCGCCGTTACGAGGGCGGCACCCTGCTGACCGAAGGTGAGCTGGCCGAAGCCGTCGGGGTGTCTCGTACGCCCGTGCGGGAGGCGCTGCTCAAGCTGGAGGTCGAGGGGCTGATCAAGCTCTATCCGAAGAAGGGCGCCCTCGTGCTCGCCGTCTCCGCGCAGGAGATCGCGGATGTCGTCGAAACCCGGCTGCTGGTCGAGGAGTTCGCCGTGCGGAAGGCCGTACCGGCGTCCGCGCGGTTGATCGCGCGGCTGGAGGACGTGCTGGAGGAGCAGCGGCGGCTGGCCGAGGACGGGGATCTCGCCGCCGTCGCCGTCGCCGACCGGTGCTTCCACGCCGAGATCGTGCGCCACGCGGGCAATGAGATCCTCTCCAAGCTCTACGACCAGCTCAGGGACCGTCAGCTGCGGATGGGCGTCGCCGTGCTGGAGGCGCACCCCGACCGCATCGCCAAGAACATCACCGAGCACACCGAGATGCTCGACGCGATCAGAACCGGCGACGCGGACGGCGCGGCGCAGTGTCTGCGCCGGCATGTCAGCCGGGTCAAGGTGCTGGTCAGGGGTGAGGCCCGGTGAGTGCCGCCTCGGTCACCCTCCCCGGCGATCCACCCGGCGGGCGCCGTGCCACCTGGATATGGGGCATCGGCGTCGCCGTCTACTTCGTCGCCGTCATCTTCCGTACCAGCCTGGGCGTGGCCGGCCTCGACGCCGCCGACCGGTTCGGGGTCAACGCCTCGGCCCTGTCGACGTTCTCCATACTTCAGCTGCTCGTCTACGCGGGCATGCAGATACCCGTCGGCCTGATGGTCGACCGGCTCGGCACCAAGAAGGTGCTGACCATCGGCGTCGTGCTGTTCACCCTCGGGCAGCTCGGCTTCGCGCTCTCCCCCTCGTACGGCACCGCCCTCGTCTCCCGCGCGCTCCTCGGCTGCGGTGACGCGATGACCTTCATCAGCGTGCTGCGGCTCGGCACCCGCTGGTTCCCGGCCCGGCGCGGGCCGATGATCGCCCAGGTCGCCGCGCTCTTCGGGATGGCGGGCAACCTCGTCTCCACCCTCTTCATCTCCCGCACCCTGAACGGTCTCGGCTGGACCACGACCTTCGCGGGCAGCGCGCTCGCCGGGGTCCTCGTCCTCGTCCTGCTGCTGCTCTTCCTCAAGGACCACCCGGAGGGCCATGAGCCGCCGCCCGCCGAGCACGCGGGTGCCGTGTACGTACGGAAGCAGATCGCCGCGTCCTGGCGCGAACCCGGTACCCGGCTGGGGATGTGGGTGCACTTCACCACCCAGTTCCCGGCGATGTTCTTCCTGCTGCTGTGGGGGATGCCGTTCCTCGTCGAGGCGCAGGGGCTGTCCCGCGCCGTCGCGGGTGAACTGCTCACCCTGATCGTGCTTTCCAACATGGTCGTCGGGCTGGTCTACGGGCAGGTCATCGCCCGCCACCACGCGGCCAGGGCGCCGCTGGCCCTGGGGACCGTCGGGGCGTCGGCGCTGGCCTGGGCGGTGACGATCGCGTACCCCGGCGACCACGCCCCGATGTGGCTGCTGATCACGCTCTGCGCGGTCCTGGGCGCGTGCGGACCCGCGTCGATGATCGGCTTCGACTTCGCCAGGCCCGCGAACCCGCCGGAGCGTCAGGGCACGGCCTCCGGAATCGTCAACATGGGCGGTTTCACCGCCTCGATGACGACGCTGTTCGCGGTCGGCGTCCTGCTGGACGCGACCGGCGGCAACTACCGGATCGCGTTCTCGACCGTGTTCGTTCTCCAGGCGATCGGGGTCGTGCAGATCCTGCGGCTGCGGAACCGCACCGCGCGCCGGGAGCGCGAGCGGCTGGTGGCGAGCCGGGTGGAGGCCGTGCACGTACCGGCCTGACGCCCCTGCGCAGGGCCGCGGGTGCGGACGCGGACGCAGGCGCGGACCCGAGCGCGGACGCAGACGCGGGGCCGGGCGCAGACGCGGGGCCGGGCGCAGACGCGGGGCCGGGCCGGCCCCGGCCGGTGGGATGCGTTGCTCGTGGTCTCGCCGCCGCGCCCGGCCCTACGGCGTGACCGCGAACTCCCGCAGAATCGCCTCGGCCAGGTCCAGATCACCGTCGATCTTGACGCGGTCCGCCACCGCCGCGGGCCGCACCCGTCCGCACGCCAGCCGGAAGTACGTCTCCCAGTCCGTCGCGAGCGTCACCACGGGACCGAGCGAGGGGGACCCGTCCACCGAACCGCGTCCGTCGGCGTTCACCCGGACCGTACGGAGGAACTCCACCGGGCCGCTGACATCGATGACGACCGCAGAGTTCGGCGGCGCGCCCGCCTTCTTGGCGACGACCTTCGGCAGCGCGGCCAGCAGCGCGTCGCGGGTCACGATCGCGCCCGGTGAGTCCAGGTTGCCGGGCTTGTTCAGCGCGGTACGCAGATCCTGTTCGTGCACCCAGATGTCGAACGCCCGCGCGCGCATGGCGGCTTCGAGGGTCCACTCGGCGCCCAGCGGGGCGCGCACCATGGTGTCGGGGGAGCGGTTCTCGTTCCGCAGCTGCCGGTTGCGGCGGATGATCGTGTACTCCAGCTCGGAGGTCATCTCCGGCGCGGTGTGGTGGCGCCGTACGTCGACCTGCATCTCCATGTAACGGGTGTGGTCGTCCCGTACGTGGTAGAGGTCGCGCGGCAGCGAGTGGATGGGCCGCGGGTCCCCGAGCATCTCGCATTCCAGGCCGATGACATGCGAGACGATGTCTCGTACGGACCAACCGGGGCACGGTGTGCGGCGGTTCCATTCGCCCTCGACGAGCGGCTGCACCAGCTCGGCTATGGCTTCGATGGAGTGGGTCCAGGCATCGGCGTAGTTTTGAAGGCTGGGATGGACGGTCACGGGACCCCTCGGCGGTTCTGCGGTACGCGGGCTGGCTTGCTGGCGGGCGGGCTGCGGTCTGCGTGGGAGGTTTGGCAGCTAAGTTACGCTGCCCGGTGGCACCCCGGCAGTGCTTTCGTGTGACGATCGTAGGCCCGTGTTGACGGCTCGAATGCCAGGACGGTGGTACTGTGCGCGCCTCGCTGATCCAGATCGCAGTAGAACCGGATGAATCGGTCGACGCGCGCAGACGGCGCGCGGCGGCGCTGGTACGGGAGCAGCGCGGCGCCGATCTGGTGGTGCTTCCCGAGCTCTGGCCGGTCGGGGCCTTCGCGTACGAGTCCTTCGCCGACGAGGCGGAGTCGCCTGACGGGCCCACGTTCCAGGAGATGTCGGAGGCGGCGCGCGACGCGGGCGTCTGGCTGCACGCCGGATCCATCGTGGAACGAGCCGAGGACGGCCAGGCCCCGGACGGGACCCTCTACAACACCTCGCTCGTCCTCTCCCCCGCCGGTGAACTGGTGCGTACGTACCGCAAGATCCACCGCTTCGGCTTCGACAAGGGCGAGGCGACGCTGATGGGCGCGGGCGGCGAACTGGTCACCGTCCGGCTGCCGGAGACCACTCTCGGCCTCGCCACCTGCTACGACCTGCGCTTCCCCGAACTGTTCCGGGGGCTGGTCGCCGCGGGCGCCGAGACACTCGTCGTCCCGGCCGGCTGGCCCGCCCGCAGGCGCGCGCACTGGACGCTGCTCACCCGCGCACGCGCCGTGGAGAACCAGGCGTACGTCCTGGCCTGCGCGACCGCCGGTACGCACGCCGGGGTGGAGCAGTCCGGGCACAGCATCGTGGTGGACCCCTGGGGCGAGGTGCTCGCGGAGGCGGGCACGGACGAGGAGGTCCTCACCGTGGACCTCGACCCGGGGACGGTCGCGACGACCCGTGAACGCTTCCCCGCGCTGAAGGACCGCAGGCTGGGACTGGAGACGCCGAGCGTGACGCGGTAGGCCGGTGGCCGCTCGTGGCCGAGTGAGCTGCGGCCCCTCGGCCCCTCGGCCCCTCGGCCCCTCGGCCCCTCGGCCCCCGGCCCGTCGGCCCCTCGCTCCCCCGATCTCCTCAGATGTCCTCGTGTTCCTTCTCCGCCATCCTGATCACACACACGGCGACGGCGATCAGCAGCGCGTGGTCCGCGTCGTCCCGTACGACATTCACGCCGTACGTCTCCCGCATCCGCAGCCGGCGCCGCGAGACATGGGCCAGCAGTTCGCCGTCGTACTCGATCGCGAACTCCAGGTCCAGGATCCGCCCGCTCACATCCAGCTCGGTGCCCTCGGCCAGGGCGACCCGGTAGTGATTGCGCAGCAGCGAGAGCCGCTTTCTGCGGATCGTCGCCAGCGGCCGGTCGTCCCGCTCGATGATCATGGCGTCCCGCAGGCTGAGCAGCTTCTGGCGCAGCGTGATCAGCACCTCGCCGCTGGGCGCCTTCAGTTCCAGGGTGTCGCGCAGGCGCAGAGCCTTGCCGTCGACGCGGAAGGCCCGCCGGCCGTGCTCGTCCTCGATCCAGTAGTCGTCGCCGATCGCGAAGATCTTGTCGCGCACGAGATATCTCATGGAGGACGGGTACCCGAGGGAGCCGATACGGCGGTCGGCGGCGGCGCAGGTGCACGCATACGAGCGCGGGCGCACGCGTACGGCCGTGTGCGAGGTGCGGCGCGCGCGGTTGTGGGGTGCCGCTCCGCCGAGTGCCCCCGGCCCGCGCCCCGCACACGTGGGCGTCGGCCTCACACGCGGCCCGACGGGAGCCCTGACGGCCGGGGCGTTTTCGGTGGTGGCACCCTTGTTTCATGACCGATGCGACCCCCGTTCCCGCCTCACCCCCGTCCCGCCGCGCCCGTGTCCGTGCCCCCGAGCTGATCGGCAAGGGCGGCTGGCTCAATACGGGCGAGATGTCGTACACCCTCGCCGACCTGCGCGGACGCATCGTCATTCTCGATTTTTGGACGTTCTGCTGCATCAACTGTCTGCATGTCCTCGATGAGCTGAGGGAGCTGGAGGAGAAGCACCGGGACACGGTCGTGATCATCGGTGTCCACTCCCCGAAGTTCGTGCACGAGGCCGAGCACCAGTCCGTCGTCGACGCCGTCGAGCGGTACGAGGTGCACCACCCGGTGCTGGACGACCCCGAGCTGGCGACCTGGAAGCAGTACGCCGTACGCGCCTGGCCGACGCTGGTCGTCATCGATCCCGAGGGCTATGTCGTGGCCCAGCACGCGGGTGAGGGGCATGCGCACGCCATCGCGAAGCTGGTGGAGGAGCTGGAGACCGAGCACGCCGCCAAGGGAACGCTGCGGCGCGGGGACGGTCCGTACGTACCGCCGGAGCCGGTCGCGACCGATCTGCGCTTCCCCGGGAAGGCGCTGGTGCTGCCCGGCGGGCACTTCCTCGTCTCGGACTCCACCCGGCATCAGCTGGTCGAGCTGGACGCGGACGGCGAGACGGTCGTCCGCCGGATCGGCACCGGCGTGCGCGGCTTCGGCCCGGACTCCTTCAGCGAACCGCAGGGGCTCGCGCTGCTGCCGGACGGCAAGGTGATCGTCGCGGACACCGTGAACCACGCGCTGCGGACGTACGACCCGGCGAGCGGCGCGATCGAGACCGTCGCGGGGACCGGCAGGCAGTGGTGGCAGGGCTCACCGACCGAGGGGCCCGCCCTGGAGGTGGATCTCTCCTCGCCGTGGGACGTCGCCTGGTGGGCGGACCGGGTCTGGATCGCGATGGCCGGGGTCCACCAGCTGTGGACGTACGACCCGGCCACCGGAACGGTCGGGGTCGCGGCCGGCACCACCAATGAGGGGCTGGTGGACGGGCCCGCCGCCGAGGCGTGGTTCGCCCAGCCGTCCGGGCTGGCGGCGGCCGGGGACCGGCTGTGGATCGCCGACTCGGAGACCAGCGCCCTGCGCTACGTGGAGCGCGCGGGCGAGGGCGACGGCGAGGGCGACGGCGGCGGATTCGTGATCCGTACGGCCGTCGGCGCCGGGCTCTTCGACTTCGGTCACCGCGACGGCGCCGCCGGACAGGCCCTGCTCCAGCACCCGCTGGGCGTCACCGCGCTGCCGGACGGCTCGGTCGCCGTCTCGGACACGTACAACCACGCGCTGCGCCGCTACGACCCGGCGACCGGTGAAGTGACCACGCTGGCAACGGATCTGCGCGAGCCGAGCGACGCCGTGCTCGTCGGCGAGGACATCGTCGTCGTCGAATCCGCGCGGCACCGGCTGACCCGGCTGCGGCTGCCCGACGAGGCGGTCAATGTCGAGGCCGTCGCCCATCGCACCCAGCGGGCGGCCACCGAGGTCGCCCCCGGTGCGCTCAGGCTGGACGTCGTCTTCACCGCGCCGACGGGCCAGAAGCTCGACACGCGCTACGGCCCCTCGACCCGGCTGCTGGTCTCCGCCACCCCGCCCGAACTGCTGGCGGAGGGCGGCGGCGCCGGTACGGACCTCCACCGCGAACTGGTGCTGGCCGACGGTGTCACCGAGGGCGTGCTGCACGTGTCCGCGATGGCCGCCTCCTGCGACGACGACCCGGCGAACGAGTACCCGGCCTGCCATGTCCATCAGCAGGACTGGGGCGTGCCCGTCCGGGTCGACGGCACGGGAACGTCCCGGCTCACACTCGTCCTGGCCGGCCTGGACGCGTAAGCCACCTCGGCGCGTAGGCCGGCAGCGCGTGGTCCGGCGGGTCAGAAGCCCCGGCCCCGGTCGTCCCGTTCCACCACGGTCGGGGCGACCGGCGGGACGATGGCCCGCCGACGGCGGGCGATGCTGGTGAAGGTGGCGATCCCGATGATGCCGACCACCATCATGATCAGACCGACCAGGTCGAGATTGACGCTCTCCATCTCCCAGTCGGTCGCGAACGTGAGGATCGCTCCCACCGCGATAAGTGCGATGCATCCGCCTATGCCCATGAATCCCGCCTCCTCGTGTGAGTGGTGGCTGTCAGGGCCACGGGAATTCGCGTACCCCGGTCCGTAACAGCCATGCGGGCGGTGGGAGTCCGGCCCGGGGCGCGCTCAGCCCTCCAGGAACGCCACCAGCGCGTTCGCCAGCAGATACGGGTCGTCCGCGCCGCACAGCTCGCGCGCGCTGTGCATCGACAGGATCGCCACGCCGATGTCGACGGTCTGGATGCCGTGTCTCGCGGCGGTGATCGGGCCGATCGTCGTGCCGCACGGCATCGAGTTGTTGGAGACGAACGACTGCCAGGGCACGCCCGCCCTCTCGCAGGCGGCGGCGAACACGGCCCGGCCGCTGCCGTCCGTCGCGTACCGCATATTGACGTTGACCTTGAGGATGGGGCCGCCGTTGGCGCGCGGGTGGTGCGTCGGGTCGTGGCGGTCGCTGTAGTTCGGGTGCACGGCGTGGCCGGTGTCGGACGACAGGCAGACCGTGCCGGCGAAGGCCCGCGCCCGGTCCTCGTACGTACCGCCGCGGGCGAGCACCGAGCGTTCGAGGACCGTGCCGAGCAGCGGCCCGTCCGCGCCGGTGTCCGACTGCGAGCCGTTCTCCTCGTGGTCGAAGGCGGCGAGCACCGGGATGTACGGGAGCGGCTCGGCGGCGCCGGACGTGGCGACCGCGGCCAGCGCCGCCGTACCCGCGTGCACCGACAGCAGGTTGTCCATCCGGGGCCCGGCCAGCAGCTCGCGGTCGCGGCCGAGGTAGGAGGGCGGCTCGATCGCGTGCGGCATCAGGTCCCAGCCGGTGATGTCCGCGGCGTCGATCCCCGCCTCCTGCGCGACGAAGCGGATCAGATCGCCTTCCCGGGGATCCCCGAGGCCCCAGATCGGCTGCATGTGCCGCTGCCGGTCCAGCTTCAGGCCGTCGGTGTTGACGGAGCGGTCCAGGTGCACGGCCAGCTGCGGGACGCGGAGCAGGGCGCGGTCGATATTGATCAGCCGGTGCGTGCCGTCGCGCAGGGAGATGCGGCCCGCGAGGCCCAGATCGCGGTCGAGCCAGGTGTTGAGCAGCGTTCCGCCGTAGATCTCGACGGCGATCTGGCGCCAGCCGAACGAGCCGGTGTCCGGCAGGGGCTTCACCCGCAGGTTCGGCGAGTCCGTATGGGCGCCGACGATACGGAAGGGGGTGTGCGGCTCCGCGCCCTCCGGTACGAACCAGGCGATGATCGCACCGCCGCGCAGCACGAACCGCCCGCCCGCCGATCCGTCCCAGGCGTCCGTCTCGCGCAGCTGCCGGAAGCCCGCCTTCTCCAGCCGCTCCGCGGCGTTGGCCACCGCGTGATACGGCGTAGGACTGGCCGTCAAGAAGGAGATGAGGTCGTCGGTGTGGCCGCGGTCGAAGCGGGTGGAAGTGCTCATGGGGTTCACCATAACGACGGGCCCCGACACCGGGCCCGCCACCGGTTGGAACGGCACAGAACTGGGCGGGACAAGCTCCGCACATGGGGAGAACAGGCACGAGAAGCGGGCGGGCGGAGGGGGAGAACGGGCGGGGAGGGGGTGGGCAAAGGGACAGGACGGCGGGACGTCCCGCGAGGAACGTCCCGCGAGGAACAGACGGCAGGACACCTCCCGGAGAGAGGTGTCCTGCCTGCGGAGGTGTCCTGCCGTCTGAGCCCGGAGGCGCCAGGTCGGCTCGGGTCGGGTCAGAAGGCCGCTTCGTCCAGCTCCATCAGCGAGCCGTCGACGGACTCGGCGAGTGCGCGCTGCGTCGAGACGTCCGGCAGGACGTTCGCGGCGAAGAACTTCGCCGCCGCGATCTTGCCCTGGTAGAACGCCACGTCCTTCGCGGCGGCCGTCTCCAGCTTCTCGGCGGCCACGGCCGCGCCGCGCAGCAGCAGATAGCCGACGACCACATCGCCCGAGGCCATCAGCAGCCGCGTCGTGTTCAGCCCGACCTTGTAGATGTTCTTGACGTCCTCGCCGGTGGAGGTCAGGTCGGTCAGCATCCGGCCGACGATCGCCTCCAGGTCGGCGGCGGCCTTGGCGAGCGCCTCACGGGCCGGGGCCAGTTCCGTACCGCCGGTGCCGACGGCCAGGAACGTCTTGATCTCCTCGGCCAGCGTGTTCAGCGACTGGCCCTGGTCGCGGACGATCTTCCGGAAGAAGAAGTCCTGGCCCTGGATCGCGGTCGTGCCCTCGTAGAGGGTGTCGATCTTGGCGTCCCGGATGTACTGCTCGACCGGGTACTCCTGGAGATAGCCGGAGCCGCCGAAGGTCTGGAGGGACTGCGCGAGCTGCTCGTACGACCGCTCCGAGCCGTAGCCCTTCACTATCGGCAGCAGCAGATCGTTCAGCCCGTGCAGCGCCTTCGCGTTCTCGCCCTCGGCCTCCTTGACGGCGATCTCGTCCTGGACGGAGGCGGTGTACATGACGAGGGCGCGCATGCCCTCGGCGTACGCCTTCTGCGTCATCAGCGAGCGGCGCACATCGGGGTGGTGCGTGATGGTGACCTTGGGCGCGGCCTTGTCCATGAACTGCGCCAGATCGGGGCCCTGGACACGCTCCTTGGCGTACTCCAGCGCGTTCAGATAGCCGGTGGAGAGCGTGGCGATGGCCTTCGTGCCGACCATCATCCGGGCGAACTCGATGATGCGGAACATCTGGCGGATGCCCTCGTGCTTGTCACCGATCAGCCAGCCCTTGGCGGGGTGGCGGTCGCCGAAGGTCATCTCGCAGGTGTTGGAGGCCTTGAGGCCCATCTTGTGCTCGACGTTCGTCGCGTAGACGCCGTTGCGCTCGCCCAGCTCGCCGGTCTCCCAGTCGAACTCGTACTTCGGTACGAGGAAGAGCGACAGGCCCTTGGTGCCGGCGCCGGCGCCCTCGGGGCGGGCGAGGACGTAGTGAAGGATGTTCTCCGACATGTCGTGCTCACCGGAGGTGATGAAGCGCTTCACGCCCTCGATGTGCCAGCTGCCGTCCTCCTGCTCGACGGCCTTGGTACGGCCCGCGCCGACGTCGGAGCCGGCGTCCGGCTCGGTGAGGACCATCGTGGAGCCCCACTGCTTCTCGACGGCGAGCGCGGCGACCTTCTTCTGCGCCTCGTTGCCCTCCTCGAAGAGGACGCCGGCGAAGGCGGGGCCCGACGCGTACATCCACACGGCGGGGTTCGCGCCGAGGAGCAGCTCCGCGTACGCCCAGATCAGGGAGCGCGGCGAGGTCGTGCCGCCGATCTCCTCCGGCAGGCCCAGACGCCAGTACTCGGAGTCCATGTACGCCTGGTAGCTCTTCTTGAAGGCGGCCGGGACCGGAGCGGTGCTGGTCTCCGGGTCGAAGACCGGCGGGTTGCGGTCGGCGTCCGCGAACGACTCCGCGAGATCGTTCTCCGCGAGGCGCGTGACCTCTTCGAGGATGCTCTTGGCGGTCTCCACGTCCATCTCCGCGAACGGTCCGGAGCCGTACAGCTTGTCGCGTCCGAGGACCTCGAAGAGGTTGAACTCGATGTCGCGCAGATTCGACTTGTAGTGCCCCATGGCGACGACTCCGTAAGGATCGGGGAGGCGGGTTCCTCATACACGTACCAGTAAGTAGCTACGATGATGCTACCCATGGGTAATAAGGCGCAACCCCGTCCGGGAGACTGTGACGAGGTCGACGAGGCTCCCCCGGGCACCATTCCTCAGTACTCTTGCGCTCATGTACGGCTACGACCAGAACCCGGGCGCTCAGCAGCAGTACACGCACCCGCCTCAGCAGCCGCAGCAGCAGCCGATGGGCGGCCCCGGCGCGGGTGGATACGGCGAACAGCCGCTGTATCCGGAGCCCTCGCCGCCGTCGCTCGGGGACGCCGTGCGGGCGTTCACGACGGGGTCGTTGTCGGCCGAGGACTTCCAGCAGATCTTCGCGACGTCGAAGGTCTACTGCCCGCGGGGTGACAACCCCGGGTTCCTGGCGCTGCACAACACGCAGCAGCCGGTGATCCCCATGTTCAGCACGCTCAAGGAGCTGCGGCGGTACGCGGGCAAGGAGTCGAAGTACTTCGTGATCACCGGCGCCGAGGTGATCGATCTGCTGCCCACGGGATACGGCTTCGTACTGGACATGGAGGGCGACCACCGGATGGTGTTCGACGCGAAGGCGGTCGAACAGATGGTGGACTTCGCGATGCGCCGTATGTACGGCTAGGTCCTGTCCCTTCCTTCCCGGCTCCTCCTCCGCCGCGGCCCCTCCGGCCGCGGCGTACTCATGTCCCGCCCCTCGGGAATGCGGTGCGCCTTGCCAGATGTTCACTGTTCAACTAAATTGAACGTTGAATCATCAAGGAGGCCCTCATGCCCGCAGTGACCGTCGACAACCCGCTGACCCTGCCCCGGGTGGCGGCCCCGGCCGACGCCGTGGCCCGCCCCGTACTCGCCGTCACGACCGCGCCCGGCGGTTTCGAGGGTGAGGGCTTCCCGGTGCGTCGCGCCTTCGCGGGGATCAAGTACGAGCACCTCGACCCGTTCATCATGATGGATCAGATGGGCGAGGTGGAGTACGCGCCGGGCGAGCCCAAGGGCACGCCGTGGCACCCGCACCGAGGCTTCGAGACCGTCACGTACCTGATCGACGGCACCTTCATCCACCAGGACAGCAACGGTGGCGGCGGCACCATCCAGAACGGTGACACCCAGTGGATGACGGCGGGCTCCGGCCTGCTGCACATCGAGGCTCCGCCGGAGTCGCTGGTCATGTCCGGCGGGCTGTTCCACGGCCTCCAGCTCTGGGTGAACCTCCCGGCGTCCGACAAGATGATGGACCCCCGGTACCAGGACATCCGCGGCGGCCAGGTCCAGCTCCTGACCTCGCACGACGGCGGCGCGCTGCTCCGCGTCATCGCCGGCGCGCTGGACGGACACGAGGGTCCCGGCATCACGCACACCCCGATCACGATGATCCACGCGACGCTACGGCCGGGTGCGGAGATCAACCTGCCGTGGCGCGAGGACTTCAACGGTCTCGCGTACGTACTGGCGGGGCGCGGCTCGGTCGGTACGGAGAGGCGTCCGGTCCACATGGGGCAGACGGCGGTGTTCGGCGCGGGCGGCGCGCTGAGCGTGCGCGCGGACGAGTCCCAGGACGGGAACACGCCGGACCTGGAGGTCGTCCTGCTGGGCGGGCGCCCGATCCGGGAGCCGATGGCGCACTACGGCCCGTTCGTGATGAACAGTCACGCGGAGCTCAAGCAGGCGTTCGACGACTTCCAGGCGGGGCGCCTGGGCACGGTGCCGGCGTAGCCGGCGGTTGCGGGGTGCGGTGCGGTCGTCTTTGGCGGGGGCCGGTGGTCGTGTGCGGGTTGTCGCCGGGTGGCGCTCCGGGGCGCGCGCCCGGGACCGCATGATTTACGGCGCGTAGCTGCCCTGACGATGGTTCGGGCGGTCGCGCGCCACACATCACGCTCTACGTCCCGGACACGACCCCTGCGCGCCCCCCTTCACCGCCCGTCACCGACAGGCCCGTCCGTGCGCGGGGCGGGCGTGCCCACCGGGCGGGAGGGGGTCGGGGGCGGAGGAGGTGCGTGTACGGACACTGAAGCGTGATGTGTGGCGCACGGACGCCCGAACCAACGACTGGGCAGAGTCGCGCCGTACATCATGCCGTCCGGACATGTACCTCCGGAGGCCCCGGCACCCGGCACCACGACGCACCCCGCGCCGCGGGCGCACCGCTCCGGCGACAACCCGCACACAACCACCGGCCCGAGCCGAAACGAACCCCGGACCACGACCCCCCGCCGGGAGGCGACCGTCACCCGCGCGGAGGCCAACGGGGGACAGGCCTCCTCCCGCGTGGTCGGGTGGGAGCGTGCAGATCTCGCCGTCGTCCGTCCTCCCCGAGAGCGCCCGGCGCCTCGCCGCCTGGTGCGGTGTGGTGCTGGTGATCGCCGGGGTCGGGGCCGTCGCGATCTGGCTGGTCGTCACGTTCAAGACGGCCGTCACGCCCGTACTGCTCGCCCTCCTCGGCACCGCGCTGCTCGGCCCCCTCTACCGCCGCCTCGTCGCGCTGCGGCTCAACCGGTCGCTCGCCGCCGGGCTCACCTGTGTCGCCGTCGTGGCCGTGGTCGGCGGCGCGGGGTACATCGTCGTGAGCGCGCTGGTCGACAACGGGGACCAGATCATGACCTCGCTGCGGCAGGCGGCGCAGGACATGGCCCGGCACTTCGGCGCCGCCGGGACCTCGCTCGACGATCTGGCGAAGAACGGCAAGGAGCTGCTCGGGAAGTTCGGCGCCACCGCCGCCTCCGGGGTGCTCACCGGGATCAGTGTCGTCGGCGAGCTGATCGCCACCGCCGTGCTCGCGCTGCTGCTGATGTTCTTCTTCCTGCGCGACTCGGAACGCGCGGCCGACGCGCTCAGGTCCTTCGCGCCGCGGACGACCGGGGATACCGTCGAGGCCATGGCCCGCCGGGCGTTCGGCGCCGTCGAGGGGTTCATGCGCGGTACCACAGTCATCGCTCTCATCGACGCGGTCTGCATCACCGTCGGCCTGCTGATCCTGCGCGTCCCCGGCGCGATCGGGCTCGGTGCGCTCGTCTTCGTCGGGGCGTACATCCCGTATCTCGGCGCGTTCATCTCGGGCGCCGTCGCCGTGCTGGTCGCGCTCGCCGACCGGGGGTGGGTGATCGGGCTGTGGGCGCTGGGGGTGGTGCTCGCCGTGCAGGTGCTGGAGGGGCATGTGCTCCAGCCGATGATCCAGAGCCGTACGGTCCAGATGCACCCGGCGGTGGTGATACTGGCGATCACGGCGGGCGCCAGCGTGGCCGGGATTCTGGGGATGCTGCTCGCCGTACCGCTGACGGCCGCCGCGTTCGGTGTCCTGTCCGAGCTGAGGGACCGCTACGGCGTCTACGACGACGCCTCGGGTTCCGTTCCGCCGCACTCGTAGAGCTCGAACCAGATCGACTTCCCCTCGCCGCGCGGGTCCACGCCCCAGGCGTCGGCCAGCACCTCCATCAGCACCAGGCCGCGCCCGCTGGACGCCAGCTCTCCGGGGCGCCTGCGGTGCGGCAGTTCGTCGCTGGTGTCGGCGACCTCGACGCGCAGCCGGCGGTCTCCCAGCTCGCCGCGCGCCTCCGCGACGAGCAGGGCGTCGCCGTCGGTGTGCACGAGGACGTTGGTGATCATCTCGGAGACCATCAGCTCCGCGGAGTCGATCTGCTCCTCGTCCCTCCAGTCGTGCAGCAGCTCGCGCAACTGCCGCCGTACGCCCGCGATCCGCTCGGGCTCGGCCTGGGCGACGGTCAGCGCGGTGCGCCGGGGGATCCCGCCGCCGAGCCGGGCGGGCGCGAGGTCGCGGGAGAGCAGCAGGAGCGCGATGTCGTCCTCGCGGCGGTCCGCGAGCGGTCCGGTCGTGTAGTGCGAGGTGGGGCCGTGCACGGCCTGGATGAGGGCGTCGGCGAGCTTCTCCAGGGATTCGCCGCTGTCCTGCTCCAGTACGGGCCGCAGCCGCGTCCAGCCGGTGGCGAGATCGTGCCCGCCGGTCTCGATGAGCCCGTCCGTGCAGAGCATGAGCGTCTCGCCGGGGCCCAGGACGAGCCGGGTCGTGGGGTAGTCGGAGTCGGCCTCGATGCCGAGCGGCAGCCCGCCTTCGGTCTGCCGGATGAACGCGGTCCCGTCCGCCGTGCGGATCACCGGGTCGGGATGGCCCGCGCGGGCGATGTCGAGCGTGCCGCTCTCCGGGTCGACCTCCAGATAGAGACAGGTCGCGAAGCGCGGGCCGGCCACGGAGTACCACTCGTCCATCACGGCGGCCCCCGCGTCCGTGCGCGGTCCGCCGCCGGGGAGGGTGCCGCCGTCGCGCCCCGGGTAGTGCTGGAGACCGGCCAGGAAGCGGGAGGCGCGGGAGAGCACCGCGTCCGGCCGGTGGCCCTCGGAGGCGTACGCGCGCAGGGCGATCCGCAGCTGGCCCATGAGGCCGGCGGCCCGTACGTCATGGCCCTGGACATCCCCGATGACCAGGGCGAAGCGTCCGCCCCAGCGGCCCTCGGAGCGCGCCGTGCCGCCGGGCAGCGGGATCATGTCGTACCAGTCGCCGCCGACCTGGAGCCCGCCGCCGGTCGGTACGTACCGGGCCGCCACCGTCATACCGGGGATCTCGGGTCCGAGCGTCGGCATCATCGTGCGCTGGAGGCCGAGGGACAGCTCGCGCTCGGTCTCGGCGACGCCCGCGCGGGCCAGTGCCTGCGCCAGCATGCGGGCCACCGTCGTCAGGACGGAGCGTTCGTCGGGCGAGAACGCGACCCGGTGTTTGAAGGCGGCCATCCAGGTGCCCAGCGTGCGGCCCGCGACGATCAGCGGGAGGAAGGCCCAGGAGTGGCGGCCGAAGTGCTCCACGTACCGCCAGGTGGCGGGGTACCGGGAGGCGTACGCCTCCGGGGTCGGCAGATAGATGGCCCGGCCGGTCCGTACGACCTCGGCCGCCGGGTAGTCGGTGTCCACCGTCATGCCCTCGAACGGGGCCGAGTCCTCCGGGGCGTGCCCGTGGTGGCCGATGATCGTCAGCCGCTCGCCTGAGACGCCGTAGACCGCGAGACCGTCCGGTGAGAATCCGGGCATGGAGAGGGAGGCGGCGACCCGCAGCACCTCGGCGGTCGAGCGCGCCTCGGCCAGCGCGCGGCCCGCGTCGAGCAGGAAGGCCTCGCGGGAGCGGCGCCAGTCGCCGGTGAGGGAGGTGCGCTCGACGGTGGTGCCCGGCCGGGGTTCGATGACCGCCTGGACGGTGCCGACCAGCTCGTAGTCCCGTTCCCCCTCGGCCGGTGACGTGACCGTCGGCCTGGCCCTGACCCGTACGGTACGGAGCACCCGGCCGCTCTCGTCCACGACCCGCAGCCGGGCCTCGGCCAGGGTCTCCTCGGCGAGCGCGAGGTTCACGATGCCGTCGATCTCGTTCCAGTCGATGGGATGGAAACGGGCGCGCGTGGCGGATTCGGTGAGGGTCACGGGTTCTTCGGGCAGGCCGAGCAGCCGGGCCGCCTCCCCGTCGAGGGTGACCGTGCCGGACGCGTTCTCCCAGCGCCATAGGCCGGTCGCGATCGCGGCCAGGACATCCTCGGTGCGCATTGTCCCACTTTATGAATATGTGTTGAGTAAACGCCACCGAGGGGGGTGTCATGGCCGGGCGGTAACCTGTTGTGTCGTACGACGTAACGCTTCCGCACCGCCAACCCCGACTGCCAAGAACTGGATGACACGACGATGCATCGGTACAGGTCCCACACCTGCGGCGAGCTCCGCGCCTCTGACGTCGGTGCCGACGTCCGGCTGAGCGGCTGGCTGCACAATCGCCGAGACCTGGGCGGCATCCTCTTCATCGATCTCCGTGATCACTACGGTCTGGTGCAGCTCGTGGCCCGCCCCGGCACCCCCGCGAACGAGGAGCTGTCCAGGCTCACGAAGGAGACCGTCGTCCGTATCGACGGCAAGGTCTCCGCGCGCGGTGCGGAGAACGTCAACCCGGAGCTGCCGACCGGCGAGATCGAGATCGAGGTCTCCGAGGTCGAGATCCTCGGCGCGGCGGGCCCGCTGCCGTTCACGGTCAACGCCGAGGACGGAGTGAACGAGGAGCGGCGCCTGGAGTACCGCTTCCTCGACCTGCGCCGCGAGCGCATGCACCGCAACATCATGCTGCGCACGTCCGTCATCTCCGCCATCCGGCACAAGATGACCGCGCTGGGCTTCAACGAGATGGCCACGCCCATCCTCACCGCGACCTCCCCCGAGGGCGCCCGTGACTTCGTGGTCCCGTCCCGGCTGAACCCGGGCAGGTTCTACGCGCTGCCGCAGGCGCCGCAGCAGTTCAAGCAGCTGCTGATGATCTCGGGCTTCGACCGCTACTTCCAGATCGCGCCGTGCTTCCGCGACGAGGACGCCCGCGCCGACCGCTCGCCCGGCGAGTTCTACCAGCTCGATGTCGAGATGAGCTTCGTCGAGCAGGAAGACGTCTTCCAGCCGATCGAGAAGCTGATGACCGAGCTGTTCGAGGAGTTCGGCAACGGCCGCCATGTGACCTCGCCGTTCCCGCGCATCCCGTTCCGCGAGTCGATGCTGAAGTACGGCAACGACAAGCCGGACCTGCGCGCCAAGCTCGAACTGGCCGACATCTCGGACGTCTTCGAGGGCTCCGAGTTCAAGGCGTTCGCCGGGAAGCACGTCCGCGCCCTGCCGGTGCCGGACACGGCGGGCCAGTCGCGCAAGTTCTTCGACGGACTCGGTGAGTACGCCGTCGAGCACGGCGCGAAGGGCCTGGCCTGGGTGCGGGTCGGCGAGGACGGCGCGCTGAGCGGCCCGATCGCCAAGTTCCTCACCGAGGAGAACGTCAAGCTGCTCACCGAGCGCCTGGGGCTCGTCCCCGGCCACGCCGTCTTCTTCGGCGCGGGCGAGTTCGACGAGGTCTCCAAGATCATGAGCGCGGTGCGCGTCGAGGCCGCCAGGCGCGCGGGCCACTTCGAGGACGGCGTCTTCCGGTTCTGCTGGATCGTCGACTTCCCGATGTACGAGAAGGACGAGGAGACCGGGAAGATCGACTTCTCGCACAACCCGTTCTCGATGCCCCAGGGCGGTCTGGAAGACCTGGAGACGAAGGACCCGCTGGACATCCTGGCGTGGCAGTACGACATCGTCTGCAACGGAATCGAGCTGTCCTCCGGCGCGATCCGTAACCACGAGCCCGAGCTGATGATCAAGGCGTTCGAGATCGCCGGCTACGACCGCGAGACCGTCGAGCACGAGTTCGCGGGCATGCTCCGCGCGTTCCGCCTCGGCGCCCCGCCGCACGGCGGCATCGCCCCGGGCGTGGACCGCATCGTGATGCTGCTGGCCGACGAGCCGAACATCCGCGAGACGATCGCCTTCCCGCTCAACGGCAACGCGCAGGACCTGATGATGGGCGCGCCCACGGAGCTGGCCGAGTCCCGCCTCCGCGAGCTGAACATCGCGCTGCGCAAGCCGCCGGCGAAGTCCGGCGAGTAGCCCCCCCGCCGTACCCGAAGGGGCCCGGAACCGTGTGGTTCCGGGCCCCTTGGCGTGCCGGGGTACGGGATCACCGCGTCGTCGCCGCGGCGGGAGCGCGAGCGGGACAGGCGAGCGCGGGAGCGGCGCGGTTCGGAGAGCAGGTGACCAGGGCCAGCGACAGAAACGCGGGGCGTTCGAGGTAGAAGCCCAGGGAGACGTCACCACCCCAGCCGAGCCGTTCGGCAGCGGAGTCGGCCAACAAGGTCAGGTGCCCGCCGTCCCGGTACGCCGGGGAATCGAAACGGGGCGCATACGCTGCCAGCTGCTTCTTCATCCATGCCACCGCTCGTTCTGGTTCCTCCCACGTACCCCGGATCGCTGCCGGGGGCTTCATGAGCCAGTGCGCCGTCTGGATGGGGGGCACCTCGGATACGGGGAACTCCGCGGCCACGTCGCGACAGCGTTGGAGCAGCTCCGGTCTGCTACCGGCGAGGGGCGGATGGAGTCCTGGTGGGCGCCGGGAGCCGTCTTGGTCGAAGCGATGTTTCGGACCTGTCCACGCATAGCCATGGTGGTGCACGTGCTGCTGTCCTGTCGTGTGCGGTGCCGAGGAGAAGGACCGGCCGGCCCCGGCCGCCCGCGGCCAGGAGGCCGGGGCCGGCCGGAGGGGGTCAGGCCGAGAGCCCGAAGCGCGCCGGGTCGATGCCCGCCGCTCCCAGCTCGGCGGTCGTGAACCGCAGTGGCGCCCGGCCGCTTGCTGTCGCCCATCGCCCAGGCGTCCTCTCCGATGCGGGCGAGAGTCACGCACGATTCGCCGTCGGGGTGTGTATTTCATCCGCAGGCCCTCGCGAATTCCACGCCGCCGAGATCGAGAGAGTAAAGGTCGGTTCCGTTGTCCACGAGTATTCCTTCCGTCGGTCCGAACGTGATAATCATCGGCCCGATGGAAATGTTGAACTACCCGGTTTCCTGTTCCTGCAAGAATTCGTCTCGGATTCCTTCGACCAGACTTCGCATTGCCTCACCGGAAAGGGCTGTCTTCTCGAACCCCTCGAACTTCCGGGCATACAGCTGAATATCCCTCGGGTCCGTGACGACCATCTCCGCGTGAACCGTTTCCACGGTGACCATCCGGTCGTCCCGGATCACAAAGGCATGGCCGGCGAAGTCCTGCTGCCGTGTGCCGAGGGGGATCACCCGAATATCGACGTGCGTCAGCCTCGAAATCGAGACGATCCGGTCCAACTGGGCGGCCATCATCCGGGCCGGTACGATCCGCCAGCGCAGGACAGGCTCGGTGATCAGGAACCGCAGCGACTTGGTGTCGTCGTAGAGGATCGCCTGCCGGTCAATGCGGCCACTCATCGTACGGAGGAGAGAATCCTTGGTCAGGCCGTGCCGCCGCAGAACCGCCCGGATGTACTCCGGCGTCTGGAGCAGCCCTGGCACCAGTGCGGGCTGGAACAGCCGCAACGTCGACATCTGGGCCTCGAGCGCCTTGGCGGCGTGCTGTCCCCGGTGAACCCCGGTGCGTCTCAGCAGTCTCCACGCCGTGGCTTCCGTTGCCGCCGCCCGCGAGGCCTCCGTGTACTCCGCCTTGACCTCGTCCGACACGCCGAGGGCACTCAGGATGCGTTCCACGTCCGCCGCGCTGGGCGCGAGCTTCGCGTTCTCGATCTTGGACAGCTTGGACGGGGACATCAGGGCACCGCGGGCCACCGCCTTGGCCTCCTTTCCGGATGCCCTGCGCAGCGCCCGCAGTGCTGCCCCCAACTGCGCCCTGTTCACTCCCCGTACGTGGCCCACCAGTCGGTGAACGGCTCGGCCCCGGCCAGGGCGGTTTCGCGATATGCGGCGAATTCCGGTGCCCGTTCGGCTCCCAGCACCTCGGAGCCGAGGAACGCGCCGGCTTTGTCGTAGCTCAGGACCGCGGTGGCCGCTGAATCGAAGAACCAGAAATCGGGCACGTCGGGGAGCGGGTTCGGCCGGGTTGTCGTGTCGAGGATGAAAAACTCCTCGCCACCGCTCATGTTCTTCCGGTATCCCCAGCCGAGTTCAAAACGCAGGTAGGGGCTCAGCGGCCGGGACAGGATGTGTACCCGGTACACGCGTTTCCCCAGGGACGTGTGCGAGCGGAGTTCGTTCACCCAGGCGGAGTTGTAGTCGTCCGGCTGACGCTTACCGGCAAGGAATTCCTGGTAGGAGGCAACGTTGCCGGACCCGCTGTAGTCGCTCAGAGTCTCCAGCCGGAAGGCTTCCCGCTCGAAGGTGTCGAAGAGCTCCCCCAGCGTCCTAGATGAGCTGCTCACGAATCGCCCTTCGGACAAGATCCATCGGAATCTCCACGAGGTTTTCATGGGCGGGTAGCTGGAGCCCGTGGTCGGTCGGCGTCTTCCCCTGTACCAACAGCGTGTCCCGGTCGGTGGCGTACAGCGTCGGGCAGTCCTTGATGTCGCACGTACTGACCAGCTTGGTGACCTTCATGGCCTGGTCCCTCTCTCCCGTGCCCACTCGCTACTTGGAGTGACGTTCGATGCTCCTGGGCCCAGGCCCCGGCGGTCAAGGGATCAAGGTTGACGGAACGGGAAACCGGCGACAAAACGCCAGGATTCCCGGAGTCGCCCTGGGTGTGACGCCGCCCCGGGGCCACTTCCGTGCGGCGCCCGGGGCGGCGTGTGTCCGAGTTCGGGGTGGTGGGTCAGTTGCGGAGCAGGAGGGTGATCGCCGCGATCAGGAGGCCGAGGGCCAGGGCCGCCGCGCCGTAGGCCAGGCGGTGGGACCTGACCCAGGGCAGGTAGCGGTCCGCGGCGAGGCGGCCCGGTCCTGTGAGGGCGAGGGCGGCGGCGCCGGCGGTCAGGAGGAGTTCGTACTCGATGCCGGTCGGCGCGAAGAAGCTGCCGAAGCCCTTCACCGCGAGCGCGTTGACCATCGTGCCGACCACCGCGGCGCCCGCGAGCGGGGTGAGCAGGCCGAGGGCCAGGCCCAGGCCGCCGAAGGTCTCCGTGAGACCGGCCACGACGGCCAGTGCCTTGCCGTTGGGGTAGCCGCTCTGGGTGAAGAAGGCTCCGGTGCCGTCGATACCGCCGCCGCCGAACCAGCCGAACAGCTTCTGGCTGCCGTGCGCGGCCATCGTCAGCCCGAGGACGACGCGCAGGAGCAGCAGTCCGGCGTCGTAGGCGTGCGGCGAGGCGGCGTGCGGGGCGGGCGTCGCCTCGGAGGTGCGGGTGAGCGGGCCGGCGGTGGTGCGAAGGGGGGAGGACATGAGCGTGTTCTCTCCTGAGGTGTGGGGGGTCATGGGGGACGGAACCTGTGCTTGAGAGTTCAAACACTGCTCCTGACGACGGTACACAACGCTCCGGATGTGGACAACGTGATCCATGACGCGGGACGTTCATCGCCCCGAGGCAACCTGATCGCCGCCCCACCGCGTTTCATTGGCGTGGAAATCCGAACGGAATGGCGAGGGCAGGACAATGGACCCGGGCGACGGCGACTTCGAGGCATTCGTCGCCGCCCGGGGGCCGCGGCTCCTGCGGATGGCCTGGCTGCTGACCGGGGACGCGCATCTCGCCGAGGACCTGCTACAGAGCACCCTCGCGAAGGTGTGGCCCAAGTGGCCGCGGATCGCCGGGGACCGGCCGGAGGCGTACGTGCGCAAGTCGCTGGTGAACCTGCACGCCTCCTGGTGGCGGCGGCGCTGGCGGGGCGAGCTGCCGTACGGCGAAGTCCCGGACGCGGTGGGAACGTTCGACGCGTACGCCGAGGTGGATCTGGAACAGTCGCTGGCCGCCGCGGTCCGCGCGCTGCCGGTGCGGCAGCGCGCGGTGGTCGTACTGCGCTACTTCGAAGACCTGAGCGTCGACGACACCGCGGCGACCCTCGGCTGCACCCCCGGCACCGTCAAGAGCCAGGCGGCGCGTGCGCTGAGCTCCCTGCGCGTCGCGCTGCCCGCCTTCGTGGAAGGCGGTGACCGCTGTGGGTGACTCCTGGCCGGACGGGACGGACAGGACGGATGGAACGGACGGGACGGACAGGATGGATGGGACGGGCGGACCGGGCGCGGAGGACGAGCGGGAGCTGCGGATCCTGCTGCAGAGGGCCGTGCCCCGGCTGCCCGCCCCCGAGGGACGGCTGCGCGAGGTACGGGAACGGGTCGCCCGGAACCGCCGCCGGCGCCGTACGGCCGGGGCCGCGGCGACCGTGACCGGACTGGCCCTCGCCGGCACGCTGCTCCCCGGCGTGCTGCGTGCCGGGGAGGAGTCCACGCCCCCCGCGGCCTCCGCCCCCTCGGTCACCGCGGCTCCGCCCACCCGGCCACCGGCCACCGGCCCCTCGCTCGCCCCGGTCCCGGACAGCTCGTCCCCGTCGGCCGGCGACGAGCAGGCCCAGCGGACGCGCTTCGCACATGTGGCCGGTCTTCTTCTCCGGCTGCCCGACACCTGGCAGGCCCTCGACGTGCCGGAGGACGCCCGGTACAAGCAGCCGGCCCGCGGCTTCGTCTCGACCCAGCGGTTCGTCCCGTACGAACAGTCCTGTTCCGGGGAGGACCGGAGCCTGTGCCTTCCGGTGCAGGCCCTCCGGCCCGGCGGCGCTCTGCTCACGCTGGTCGCGCACCAAGGGGCCGGTCTGTCGGCCAAGGCCGAGGATCCGCCGGTGCTGTACCCGTCGGACAGTCCCTCCCCGGCCTGCCGGGAGGTCATGGGCACCCAGGAGTTCACCGGACTGATCGGTGGCGCCCCCGCCCCCGATTCGGCGGTCATCGTCACCCTGTGCGTCGCGGGCGACGCGCCGGGGACCGTCGAGGGCGCCCGCGCGATGGTCACCGGCGCAGACTTCGGCAGAGGACCTGTGACCGACCCGAGCGACCTGACCGCATCCGTAACCACCGCGCATCCCCAGAACGCGACATGAAAGAGGCCCGTACATGTCTGTGCGCCCTGTCCGCCCTGTCCGCGGAAGACCGCTGATCGCCGCGCTGCTGGCGACCGGCCTGCTGCTCACCGGCTGCTCGGGCTTCGGCGGCGCCACGGACCACGCGGACAACGTGGGCTCGGCGCCGGGCGGGACGGCCGCGAAGGACAAGGGCGCCGCGGCCGGCGCCGGTACC
The DNA here is from genome assembly GCF_004151105.1 of Streptomyces sp. L-9-10. Classification (GTDB taxonomy): domain Bacteria; phylum Actinomycetota; class Actinomycetes; order Streptomycetales; family Streptomycetaceae; genus Streptomyces. The sequence goes on along the minus strand of NZ_PHRF01000164.1, from coordinate 19,036 downwards.
ACCGGCGGCGCCACGGGCCGGTCCGCCCCCGAGGCACAGAGCGTCCAGCCGGAGGAGATCCCCGAGCTCGGTCCCGCGACCCGCGCCAAGATCTCCCCGCAGGCGTCCCAGGCGGTCGTGGTGACCGGCATGGAGCGCGACTCCAGCACGTCCTCCCTCGTCGTCTACGAGCGCGATCCGGTCACCGGCTGGCAGGCCGTCTCGGACGTCTGGCCCGCCCACAACGCCGTGCGCGGCTGGACCGACGACCATTTCCAGGGCGATCTGCGTTCACCCATCGGGGTGTTCGACCTCACCGACGCGGGCGGCAAGCTGGCCAACCCGGGCACGAAGCTCCCGTACGACCGCGGCTCCGCCTTCGAGGCGTCGGGCGACGGCTTCGAGGGCGAGGCGCTCGCGGGGTCCTTCGACTACGTGGTCGCGATCAACTACAACCGGCTGTCCGGCACCACACCCCTCGACTGGACCCGGCCGCTCGGCGAGGACAAGGGGGGCGGCATCTGGCTCCATGTGGACCACGGCGGGCCCACCCAGGGTTGTGTCTCACTGCCGCGCGGGCGGATGAAGCAACTGCTGCGGATGCTGGACCCGGCGAAGCGGCCGATCGTGGTGATGGGCGACGCGGACTCGCTCAGCGACTGACGGTACGTACGAAGGCGCCCGCTCCGCCCGCCCCGCCCGCTCCGTACGTGTCCCGTTCCGTACGCGCACCGTTCCGTACGCGCGAAGGGCCCGGGACTCGGACGTACTCGTCCGAGTCCCGGGCCCGTTCGCCGCTCAGGGGCAGGCGCGCGTTACGCCGCCGGGTCCTCGCCGCCGAAGCGCTCCCGGTACACGGCCAGGTCCTCATCGGTGATCTTGGCGAAGAGCACCGGCGGGACGGTGAACGCCGTACCGGCCGGAACGGACGCCAGCGCCTTCGCCTCCTCGGCCGTGACCCAGCGCGCCGTGTCGTCGGTCAGCGCGAACGCCCCCCGCATCGCCCTGGCGGACGCCGGGATGAACGGCTCGGAGATCACCGCGTACAGGTGGATCAGGTTCATCGCCGTCCGCAGGGTCAGCGCCGCGCCCTCCTCGTCGGACTTGATCTCCAGCCAGGGAGCCTTCTCCTCCAGATACGAGTTGCCCGCGGACCACAGGGCGCGCAGCGCGGCGGCGGCCTTGCGGAACTGGAGCGTCTCCATGTGGCCCTCGTACTCCGCGAGCAGCCCCGCGATCTCGTCGCCGAGCCTCGCCTCCGCCTCGCCCGCCGGCTTGCCGGCCGGCACCGCGTCGCCGAAGCGCTTGCGCGAGAAGGACAGGACGCGGTTCACGAAGTTGCCGAGGGTGTCGGCGAGGTCCTTGTTGACCGTCGCCGTGAAGTGCTCCCAGGTGAACGACGTGTCGTCCGACTCGGGCGCGTTCGCCATCATGAAGTAGCGCCAGTAGTCGGCGGGCAGGATCTCCAGCGCGTCGTGGGTGAAGACGCCCCGCTTCTGCGAGGTGGAGAACTTGCCTCCGTAGTAGTTCAGCCAGTTGAAGGACTTGACGTAGTCGACCTTCTTCCACGGCTCGCGCGTGCCGAGCTGGGTGGCCGGGAACATCACCGTGTGGAACGGGACGTTGTCCTTGCCCATGAACTCGGTGTAGCGGACCGTGTCGTCGGCCTCGTACCACCAGGACTTCCAGTCGCGGTTCGCCGGGTCCTGGTCGGACCACTCCTTCGTCGCGCCGATGTACTCGATGGGCGCGTCGAACCAGACGTAGAAGACCTTGCCCTCGGCGGCCAGCTCCGGCCACGCGTCGGCGGGGACCGGTACGCCCCACTCCAGGTCGCGGGTGATCGCGCGGTCGTGCAGGCCCTCGGTCAGCCACTTGCGGGCGATGGAGGAGGACAGCTGCGGCCACTCCTCGCTCGTCGCGTCGATCCAGCTCTCGACCTCGCCCGCCAGCTTCGACTGGAGGAGGAAGAGGTGCTTGGTCTCGCGGACCTCCAGCTCGCTGCTGCCGCTGATCGCGGAGCGCGGGTTGATCAGATCCGTCGGGTCCAGGACGCGCGTGCAGTTCTCGCACTGGTCGCCGCGGGCCTTGTCGTAGCCGCAGTGCGGGCACGTACCGACGATGTAGCGGTCCGGCAGGAAGCGGCCGTCGGCGATCGAGTAGACCTGGCGGATCGCCCGCTCCTCGATGAAGCCGTTCTCCTTCAGCCGGCGCGCGAAGTGCTGCGTGATCTCGCGGTTCTCCGCGGAGGAGCTGCGGCCGAAGTAGTCGAAGGCGAGCTGGAAGCCGTCGTAGATCGCCTTCTGGGCGTCGTGCTGCTCGGCGCAGAAGGCGTCGACCGGCACGCCCGCTTCCTTGGCCGCCAGCTCGGCGGGGGTGCCGTGCTCGTCGGTCGCGCAGATGTACAGGACCTCGTGGCCGCGCTGGCGGAGGTACCTCGCGTACACATCCGCCGGGAGCATGGACCCCACCATGTTGCCCAGGTGCTTGATCCCGTTGATGTACGGAAGGGCGCTGGTGATGAGGTGTCGAGCCATTGCAGGCTGCTCCCAAGTCGCTACATGGTGTGACCAATTGGTCTACGGAATGTCAATATCGTATCCGACCCTTCCGGCGCGAGTCGCCCGCGTTTTCTCCGGGTGTGCGGGGGTGTGTACGGGGGTGAGTGCGAGGGCGTGCGGCGATGCGCGGGGGCGTGCGACGGCGTGCGGATGCACCGGGGCAGGGGGAGAGCTTTCCGAAACACCTCGTGACGTAGACAGGCACATCCCGGGAGAGAAAGGGCATCATGTACGAGGCGGGGCAGGGGACAGGGGCAGGGGACGGCAGCATGCGGGTACTGGTCGCCGAGGACGAGGAGGTCCTGGCGGAGCTGGTGGCCACAGGGCTGCGACGGGCGGGATTCGCCGTCGACACCGTGTACAGCGGTGACGCCGCCCTCGCCTATCTGGGACTGCACGACTACGACGTCGTCGTCCTCGACCGCGATCTGCCACGCGTCCACGGCGACGACGTCGCGCGCAAGCTGGTCGCCGAGTCGTCCCGTACGCGCATCCTGATGCTCACCGCGTCCGTCTCCATGGAGGACCGCGTCGAGGGGCTCGATCTGGGCGCCGACGACTATCTGGGCAAGCCCTTCGACTTCCCCGAGCTGGTCTCGCGGGTGCGCGCGCTGCGGCGGCGCAGCGCCAGGCCCGTACCGCCGCAGCTGGAGCGGCACGGCGTACGGCTCGATTCCGTACGGCGGACGGCGTCGCGGGACGGGGTGGCGCTCGACCTCTCGCCCAAGGAGTTCTCGGTGCTCCAGATCCTGCTGGAGGCGGACGGGGCGCCGGTCTCCGCCGAGGAACTGCTGGAGCGGGCCTGGGACGCGCACGCGGATCCGTTCACCGGCGCGGTCCGGGTCTGTCTCAGCAAGCTGCGGGCCAAGCTCGGGGATCCGCCGCTGATCCGTACGGTCCAGGGCGTGGGGTACGCGCTGTGATATGTGCCGCGCACCGCGGCGGGCGGGGGACGACGGGAACGGCGGGCAAGGCGCTGGGGCCCGGCTCCACCATCCGTACGCGCATAGCCCTCATCTACGGCGGGGTCTTCGTCGTCCTCGGTGGCTGTCTGCTCGCCGTCGTCAATCTGCTGTCCAGCGCCGGTACGCAGAGCGAGGCGCAGGAGATCGCCGCCCGGGTGGCGCCGGTCCAGGTGTCGCCTCTGCTCCCCGCCTCGTCGGTGCGCGGGCTGATCGGCCAGCAGCAGATCCAGTCCATCGCCGTGTACCAGCTCACCGACAACGTCACGGACGCCGCCTCCGACGAGATGCTGTTCTGGTCCGTCGCCGCGCTGCTGGTCATGGCGGCGTGCGCGGTCGCGGTCGGCTGGTGGACGGCGGGGCGCGTGCTGCGCCCGGTGCACGCGATGACGGCGAAGGCCCGCCGATTGTCCGAACACAATCTTCACGAACGGATCGGCGCGAGCGGCCCCGATGACGAGCTGAAGGAGCTGGGCGACACCCTGGACGCGCTCCTGGCGCGCCTGCAGAAAGCTTTCGACAGTCAGCGCCGGTTCATCGCGAACGCCTCGCACGAGCTGCGCACCCCGCTGGCGACCCAACGCGCCGCGATCCAGGTCGGGTTGGACGACCTGTGCACGCCGGACGAGCTGGCCCGTACGAAGGAGACCCTGCTCGACAACAACCGGCGCAGCGAACAGCTCATCGAGGGTCTGCTGGTGCTGGCGCGCAGCGAGCGCGAGGTGGAGGACCTGGAGCCGGTCGATCTGGGCGAGGCCGTGGCCGAGGAGGCGGCACGCTACGGGCGGCGGGTCTCCCTGTGTGTCGCCGACGCGGCCGTGGTGCGCGGAAACCGGCTGCTGCTCGGGCAGTTGGTGGGAAACCTGCTGGCCAACGCGGTGGCGTACAACGTGCCGGGGGGGACGGTGGACATCGATGTACGGGGCGCGGAGCTGGTGGTGCGGAACACCGGCCCTGTTGTCGCCGAGGCGGACATCCCCGCGCTGTTCGAACCGTTCCGGCGGGGAGAGGGCCGCGACCGGATGGGGCGCGGGGCGGGGCTCGGCCTCTCCATCGTCCGCTCGATCGCGGTGGCGCACGGGGGGACGGTCAGGGCGGAGCCGGGCGGCGCGGGCGGGGGGCTGGCGGTGACGGTGAGGCTGCCGAAGGCGGAGCGCGACGGCGACTGACGGCGACTGACGGCGACGGGGACCGCGACTGCCAGGACGGGGACCGTCGGGGACCGTCGGGACGTGGACCGCGACCGGTGGGACCGGGACCGCGAATGAAACCGCCGCCGGCGCCGCGTGCGGGACGCGGGGCCGGCGGCGGTAACGGCGACGACGGTGGTAACGGCGTTTCGGGGCAGGTCAGTTGCCGGGGGCGGACAGCTGCCAGGCGGCGAGCAGCTCACGGTAGAACGTGGCGTCCGGGACCTCGCTGGGCACCGGGCCCGCGTGGTAGAAGCCCACGTTCGCCGTGGCCTCGTCCGCGCCGAGCTTCCGCGCGAAGTCGAAGCCCTTGGCGTCCTCCTCGCCGAACGCCACGAACTGCCAGAAGAGCGGCAGCTTCGCGGCCTCGGCGAGAGCCTGCTCGGCGAGGCGTACGGCGCTGGGCGCGCCGTCCGTCTGGAAGATCACCAGCGCGGGCCCGGCCGAGCCGGACTTCTCGTGCAGCGCGACGACCTCTTCGACGGCGCGGTGGTAGTTCGTACGCCCCATGCGTCCGAGGGAGCCGTGCAGTTCGTCGATCTTCCCCTCGTAGTCGGTGAGACCGATGTCACCGGTCCCGTCGATGTCGGTGGAAAAGAACACGACGGAGACGGTCGCGCTCTCGTCCAGGTGCGCGGCGAGCGCGAGGGCCTGCTCGCCGAGGTGCTGGGCGCTGCCGTCCTTGAAGTACGGCCGCATGGAACCGGACCGGTCGAGCACCAGATAGACGCCGGCCCGCTCCCCGGCGAGGCCGCGCTTCTTGAGGGCGGCGCCCGCGGCCTTGTAGCGGTCGGCGAGGCCGGGGGCACGGGACTTGACGCGGGCGAGGGTGAAGGCGGGGCGGGCGGCGGCACCGGTGGTGGTGCCGGTGCCGACGACGGGCTCGGGCTCGGCGACGGTCTTCGGTTCGGCGGCGGGCTCGGCGGCGGGCTCCACGACCTCGGGCGCGACCTCGGCCTTGACCTCGACGACCTCGGGTTCGGCCTTGACCTCGGCCTCGGCCTCGGCCTTCGGTTCCGCCTTGGTCTCGGGTTCGGGCTCGCGTTCCGGCTCCGGTTCGCGTTCCGGCTCCGCCGGAACAACCGCCTCCCGCACGGGAATCACGTCGAGTTCGGGCTCCGTCGTGGCCTGCGCGGGGACCGTGGGCGTGGGTACGGGGGCGGGCGTGGCGGCCGGGGCCGGCGTGGCCGTGAGCGCCGGCGGCTCCTCGATCGCGCTCGTCCGCGACAGCTGCGACGGCACGCCGCGATCGGGATCGGCCGGGCGCGGGTTGTCGAACGCCGCGGCGACCAGATCCGCCGCCGCCCCTCCGATGTCCTTGGACTCCACGGCCTCCACCGAGTCCTTGGGCTCGGCCGGGGCGGGCGCGGACACCGAGGCCGCGTCCGAGGCCGAAGCCGTCGTCGAGGCCGAGGTCGAAGCCGTCGTCGTGGCCTTGGCCGTCGTCACGTCCGGGACAGCGCCCGTCGTGTCCGTACCCGAGTCCTTGGGCGTCGGCTCCGCCGAATCCGTACGGTCCGAACGGCCCGCCTGAGACGGTACCGAGGCCGAGACCGGCGCCGACTCGTGGTGCTCCTCCGCACGGTCGCGTCCGAACACCTTGCGCAGCAAGCTCCGAATGCCCATGGGCGAGGCCTTTCAGATGAGTTGGGTGCGGTGTCCGCCACCGGGGAAACGCACATCCCTGGCCAGGGCGGATACGTAAGGTTAGCGGCCGCCGTGAACGATCTCCGGCAGGGGCGGTCCACGTGTAGGACGGGCCCTACGGGCAGGACGGTACCCTCCCGGCCGCCACCGTCATTACTCTCTCCCGACCACGAGGTCGGCGTGGATTCATGTGCCGTTCACCTGGAGGCCGCCACCCTGGTGGCATGCGCACCTAGCGTCACCAGCCGAGACATCCCGACACGCTGTCGGCGCGGTGCGCGCCGAACCATCGCATTTCCGGAGGCGAAAGTGCGCAAACTGCTGCCGCTGCTCAGTTCCAGCTCCAGTCCTCACGCGGGTGGGCGTTCCGCCCTGACCTGCCGCTACCGCTGTGGCGACGCCTGTTTCCACGAGGTACCGAACAAGAGCGACAACGAGTACGTCGGTGACATCATCGCCGGTGCCATGTCCAGGCGTTCCCTGGTGCGCGCCGCCGCCGTCGTGACGGTCGCCACCGCGGCGGGCAGCGCGCTCGCCTTCGGCCCCGGTAACTCGTCGGCGTCCGCCGTCCCGGTCGCCGGAAACGGCGACGGACAAGGAAACGGCGGCGGTGGCAAGACCGACGGTGCCCGCGGCCTGCGCTTCACCCCGGTCGCCCCCAACACCGCGGACAAGGTGACCATCCCCTCCGGCTACGCCCAGAACGTGGTCATCCGCTGGGGCGAGCCGATCCTGCGCGGTGCGCCGGCCTTCAACCCGGACAAGCAGACCGCCAAGGCGCAGGCGGGCCAGTTCGGTTACAACAACGACTTCCTGAGCCTGCTGCCGCTGAAGGGCGAGCGCGACCGTCAGGTCCTCGTGGCCAACCACGAGTACACCGACGAGATCCTGATGTTCAAGGGCTACGACCCGGCCAAGCCGACCCGCGAGCAGGTGGAGATCGCCTGGGCCGCGCACGGTCTCTCCGTCGTCGTGGTCGAGGAGGACCGCAAGAGCGGCAAGCTCACCGCCGTCACCCGCCACCAGCTCAACCGCCGTCTCACCGCGACCAGCGAGTTCCGTCTCACCGGCCCGGCCGCGGGCAGCGATCTGCTCCGCACCTCGGCGGACCGTACGGGCAGCAGGGTCCTCGGCACGCTCAACAACTGCGCCGGTGGCACCACCCCCTGGGGCACCACGCTGCACGGCGAGGAGAACTTCAACCAGTACTTCGCCAACGGTTCGAGCGATACGGACAAGCGCTACGGCATCGGCACCGCGGCCAGCGAGCGCAAGTGGGAGCTGTTCGACAAGCGCTTCGACCTCAAGCAGGAGCCCAACGAGGCGCACCGCTTCGGCTGGGTCGTCGAGCTCGACCCGTACGACCCGGACTTCACGCCCCGCAAGCGCACCGCCCTCGGCCGCTTCAAGCACGAGGCCGCGCAGCCCCGGCTGACCGCCGACGGCCGCCCCGTCGTCTACATGGGCGACGACGAGCGCTTCGACTACCTCTACAAGTTCGTCTCGTCGAAGCAGATGAAGAAGGGCAACAGCCGCGCCGCCCACGAGCACAACCTGACGCTGCTCGACGAGGGCACGCTGTACGTCGCCAAGCTGACCGGTGACAGCCCGGCGGGCGAGTTCGACGGCACGGGCAAGCTCCCGAACGACGGCGAGTTCGACGGTTCCGGCGTGTGGATACCGCTGGCGACCGGCGATGTCTCGCACGTGCCCGGCATGAGCGCCGACGAGGTCTACATCTTCACGCGCCTCGCGGGTGACAAGGTCGGCGCCACGAAGATGGACCGCCCCGAGGACGTCGAGCCGTCGCCGCGCACCGGTCGCGTCTATGTCGCGCTGACCAACAACACCGACCGTGGCAAGGCCGGCAAGGAGGGCCCCACCGAGCCCAACCCCCGTAACGCCAACAAGCACGGTCACGTACTGGAGCTGGCGGAGAACTGGGACGACCCGGCGGGCGACGGCTTCGCCTGGCGGCTCTTCCTGGTCGCGGGTGACCCGAACGACCCGGCCACCTACTTCGCGGGCTTCCCCAAGGACAAGGTCAGCCCGATCTCCTGCCCGGACAACGTCGCCTTCGACCCGCACGGCAACCTGTGGATCTCGACGGACGGCAACGCGCTCGGCACGCACGACGGCCTCTTCGGCGTCGCGACGCAGGGTGACCGGCGCGGTGAGCTGAAGCAGTTCCTGACCATGCCGAACGGTGCGGAGACCTGCGGTCCTGTCATCCAGGACCGCCGGGTCCTGGTCGCGGTGCAGCACCCGGGCGAGATCGACGGCGCGTCCGTCGAGAAGCCGGCGAGCGCGTGGCCCGACGGTCCCGGCAAGATCGTCCGCCCGTCGGTGGTCGCGGTCTGGCGCAAGGACGGCAGCGACATCGGCGTCTGACCTCGGCCTGATCCGATCTCAACCGCATTGATCTGACCGGAGTTCCGGACGTGATCGCGGGGTGGCGCCGTCTCGGACCGGCGTCACCCCGCTCGGCGTTGACGGGGACGAGACGCGGACGAGACGGGGACGAGACGCGGATGAGACGCGGTGAGGTGACACGGACAAAGGGGGTGAGCCGTCGGGCCGTCCGCGCTTACCCTCGATATATGACTTCTGAGGCTTCGGACGCGGGGACCGCACGGGTCGACTCCTGGATCTGGTCGGTACGGCTCACCAAGACCCGCTCCCAGGCCGCGGCCGCCTGCCGCGCCGGCCACGTCCGCGTCAACGGCGAGCGGGTCAAGCCCGCGTACGCGATCAAGCCGGGCGACGAGATCCGGCTGCGCCACGCGGCGCGCGACCGGGTCGTGGTGGTCTCGCGCGTCGTGAAGAAGCGGGTGGGCGCGCCGGTGGCGGTGGAGTGCTACGTGGACAACAGCCCGCCGCCTCCGCCGCGCGAACTGACCGTCCCCATCGCCCTTCGCGACCGGGGGGCGGGCCGCCCCACGAAGCGCGACCGCAGGGAGCTGGACCGGCTTCAGGACCGGCTTCAGGACCAGGCCCCGGACTGGTCACAAGACCGGGGACACGACCGGGCACAGGACCGCGCTCGGGACCGGCGGTCGCAGGGCTGATCACGGGGCTGATCGCGGGGCTCCGGGAATGTCCGCGAACGGATGAGTTTAGCTGCACACAGTCACCTTTGGTGCACGGAAAGTAAAACCGGCACCACAGGGAAGGTCATTCCCATGAACCACGACGGTGAACAGCGCGAACAGCCGCACCAGCACACACAGCGCTTCACGTTCCGCCTCCCCAGCCACCCCCGTAGCGTCGGCCGGGCCAGGGAAGTTCTTCATACGAAAGTTGATCTGCCCGGAGATCCCGGCGAGACCGCCGCCCTCCTGCTGTCGGAGCTCGTCACCAACGCGCTGCGCCACGGCAGCCCGCCGGGCAGGGAGATCGCCGTCACCCTGGAACGGGCCGAGGGGCTGCTCAGGGTGGAGGTCGAGGACGCGGGGGACTATCTGCCACGCCCCCGCACCCCCGATCTCGAAGACGAGTGCGGACGGGGACTCGCGCTGGTGGCCGCGCTCGCCGACGACTGGGGCGTGGCGCCCCGGCTCGGCCCGGGGAAACGGGTGTGGGTCACGCTCAAAGTGCCCGAAAGGACGCTCAAGGCGTCCGATCAGTGAGGCCGGGCCCGTCGGCGAGGCCGGGCCCGTCGGCGCCGTAGGAGCGGGGACCGGTGCCGGCCGGTGCCGGCGGAGGTGGGGCGGCGTCAGCCCTGGTAGCCCTCGACCTCGCCCGGGGGCCGTACCGCGGCCTCGTCGGGGTTCTCGCCGAACTCCGACTTGGCGCGCCGCTGCCGCAGCAGATCCCAGCACTGGTCGAGCCGGACTTCGACGGAGCGCAGCCGCGTCTGTTCGTCGGCGGCGAGGCCGAGATGCTCGGTCGAGCGTTCGCGCAGGCCGCGTTCCTCCGCGACGAGGGCGCCGATGGTGTCGAGGATCTCGTCGTTCTTGCCGCTGTCGTTGCCGCTGCCGTTCTTGCCGCTGCCGGCGGCGTCGCTGGCTGCGTTCATCCCGTTCTCCTTGCCATGCCGCGTACGTACGCGCATACGGACACAGGAGCGAGAGCCGCTGTGCCCGTATGCGCGTACGTTGCGTGGTCGAGCGCTTGTTGACGCGTGGTCGGGGGAGGGGACGGGCCGTCAGTACCGGCCCGTCAGTGCCGGCCCGTCAGGATCTGCTGCCCGTCAGGGACGCTCCGCGGTCCGTGGTCAGTGCCCAGATCACGAACGCCGCGAGGGCCATGCCGACGAACGCCCAGACAGGCGCGTACGGCAGGTACATGAACTGCGCGACGAAGTAGACCACCGCCAGTGCGATACCGACGTAGCGTGCCATCGGGACGCGCATGAGAAGCGCCAGTCCGGTGAGGGCCACCAGGATCCCGAGGGCTATGTGGATCCAGCCCCAGGAGCCGAGATTGAACGTGTACGCGTATCCGGTGACGCGGTTGAAGACCGCGTTGCCGCGTACGGCCGCTATGCCCTGAAGTATGTCGACAGCTCCCGCGACCAGCATGAGAACACCGGCGAAGAAGCTACCGCCAACAGCCCAGGCTGCCTTCCTTTCCGCATGCGAGCCGGTACCTGCTCCGGTGCCGGTGTTCATGCCTGTTCCTGTGCCCGTGCCTGTGCCCATTCCTGTGCCCATGCCCGTGGTGGGGGGCCTCTGTGCTGTGTTCTGGCTCATAACCCCATGGTGCTCCAAATGCCTCAAAAGGGACATTCGGTCGGGTGGGATCGGCATAAAGATTTAGTAAAGTCGGCCGAAAATCAGCCGGAAACCAGCCGAAGAACAGCTGAAAACCAGGCGGAAGTCAGACGGGAGAGGAGCTGCGCGGCGCGCTGGGAGCGAGAGGCGGCGCGTGCGGCGCCCGGGGCAACCGGCCGCTCAGCCAGGCCCCGAGGGCCAGGGCGAGCCCACCGGCGAGCACGCACCAGCCGGCGGTACGCAGCGAAGAGGTCAACGCGTCGAAGATGGCGGCGGCTGCCGATCTGTCACCGGTGTCCGGCAGGTCCTGGAGGATGGACCCGCGCGCCACGGCGACGCAGAGGAACAGCAGCGCCGCACCGGCCGCGTACGCGAGACCGGCACCGATGAGCGCGCGGCGGCGGTGGACGGCGAGCAGTACGGCCGCCCCGGTGAGGACCAGCGTCCCGACGGCGGGCCAGATCCCCGCCGCGCGCAGCCCCTGCGTGACATCGCGCCAGATCCCGAGTCCGTTGGCCTCCAGGACGATGATCTGCGTATGCCGCACGGGGATCCGGTTCGCGTACGGCACGCTGTCGTCGGTCAGCTGCTTCTTCACCCGCGCGGTGATGGGCGCCAGATCGATCGTCACGGCGTTGCCGCCGCCGCTGGTCAGTGCCTGTTCCGCGGTGGCGTGGGCGGCGCGGGTCGCCGTCTTCCACGCGTTCTTGAAGGCGTTGGTCGTCTCGAACGAGAGGACGGCGTCGTGCAGCAGCCCGCGGACCCCGTCCTTGAGGAGCGGCCCCACGTCGATCTCGGCCAGCACCTCGTCGGTGATCCGGTCGGCGACGGCGTTCTGTACGTCCGGGTCGGAGGCGAGCGGCGCCATGGTGGAGACGAAGCGGTCGGTGTCGCCGACCTCCAGATCGACCCAGGCCGCGACCGCGCTCAGCGGGGCGAGGACCGTCAGCAGGACGATCAGCGCCGTGGAGAGGTAGGTCCGCACTCCTCAAGGGAACGGGTACGGGGCGACGGGCGCGAGCGGGGCGCCGCCGACCCGGTGAGAGCGCGTCGGGTGTGTGCCGGGTGTGTGCCGGGTGTGTGCCGGTGTGCGTCGGGCTCCCGTCGGGCTCTCGGTGGGCTCGCTGTACGCGCTCGGCGGGTACCTGGCGGGGCCCTGGTGGGCGCCTGGTGGGCACTCGGCTGAGGTTGACGCGTACGGCGGGCGGGTGTGCCCTGGAGAAGCGGGGGCGGACGCGGGGGGTGCGAGGGAAGGAGCCCCCTGCCATGGCGACCCAGACACCGGTGCCCACACGGCACCGCACGCTGATGCCTCATCTTCCGCCTCGCTTTCCGGGGCATCTCCCGCGGCACGACGGCGCGCGGCCACCCGGCGCGCCGGGCGCACGTCCCCAGGAGTCCGGGCGGCGCCGTGTCTCACCACGCCTCCTGGTGAACTCTCTGCTGCTGGGCATCGCCTACGGCGCCTACGCGTCCTACATCGCCCGGGGCGGCGGCCCCGCCACCTACGGCCAGCTCGCCCTGGCCCTGATCTCCGGCGCGCTCGCGGCCCTCCTGGTCTTCGGCCTCGTCCGCGTACAGCCCCGGCTGATGACGGAAGTACGCGCGGCGGCCTGGGGCGTACTGGTCGGAGGAGGCGTGGGCTTCCTCTACAGCCTCGGCAACCACAGCGTTCTGCTGTCCTCGGGCATCGGACTGGCCATCGGCGCCGCCACGGTCATCGTGGTCTTCTACGCGCTCTACACCCGACGCCCCTGAGCGAACCCCGCTGCCACCGAGGTCACCCCGTCGGCGCAGCACCGCTCGCGCCGCTCCCGCGCAGGCCATAGGACGGAGACGGCGGGCGGCGCGCGGAGGAGTGGACCGGTATGCAGATCGTTGTCGACCTCAATCGCTGTCAGGGATACGCGCAATGCGTGTTTCTCGCCCCTGAGGTGTTCGAGCTGCATGGCGAGGAGGCCCTGATGTTCACCCCGACCGTGCCCGACGGCCAGCATGAGCACGTACGCCGGGCAGCGGCGGCGTGTCCGGTCCAGGCCATCCTCGTCGGTGAGCGGGCGGGGTCCCGGTGACCCTTGAACCGTGGGACGGCCGCATCGTCATCGTCGGCGCGTCGCTGGCCGGTCTGCGCGCCGCCGAGAAGCTGCGGGACGAAGGCTTCACCGGACCGCTGACGCTGGTGGGGGAGGAGCCGCATCCCCCGTACGACAGGCCGCCGCTGTCCAAACAGGTGCTGCTCGGCCGGACGCGGGCGGCGGACATCGGGCTGCCGGCCCGCCGTGAGGTGGACGCGCGGTGGAAGCTCGGCGTACGGGCCGGCGGGATCGATCCGAACGAGAAGCAGGTGATCCTCGCCGACGGTGAACGCCTGCCGTTCGACCGGCTGCTGATCGCCACCGGAACCCGCGCCCGCCCCTGGCCGGACCCCGCCGAAGCCCGGCTGGACGGTGTGCTGACGCTGCGTACGAGAGACGAGGCGGCGGAGCTGGCGGAGCGGCTCGACGCCGGGCCGCGCCGTGTCCTGGTGATCGGCGCCGGGTTCACCGGCTCGGAGATCGCCTCCGCCTGCCGGGAACGCGGTCTGGAGGTGACCGTCGCCGAACGCGGCCCGTCTCCTCTCGTCGGGGCGCTCGGCGGCGCGCTCGGCGGGTTCGCGGCCAAGCTCCAGCGCGCGCACGGCGTCGATCTGCGCTGCGGCGTGACGGTCACCTCCCTCAAGGGCCGCGACGGACGGCTCACGGGCGCCGAATTCTCCGACGGCAGCCGGATCGAAGCCGATGTCGCGGTGGTCGCGCTCGGCGCCGTGCGCAACACGGAATGGCTCGCCGAATCGGGTCTGGCCGCGGGCCCGCGGGGCGTCGCCTGCGACGCGGGGTGCCGTGCCTTCAACATGTACGGGATCGTCACCGACGACGTCTTCGTCGCCGGTGACGTGGCCCGCTTCCCGCATCCGCTCTTCGGGTACCAGATGCTGGCCCTCGAACACTGGGGCAACGCGGTCGCGCAGGCGGAGGTGGCGGCGCACAACATGGTCAGCACGGGCCCGCACAGGCGCCCGCATCTGGCGGTGCCCGCCTTCTGGTCCAGTCAGTTCGGCCTCAACATCAAGTCCGTCGGCGTGCCGACCTTCTCCGACCAAGTGGTCATCGCCCAGGGCTCGTTGCGGGAGCGCCGGCTCGTCGCCGTGTACGGCTACCAGGGGCGGATCACAGCAGCGGTCACGGTGAACCGGGCCAAGTGGCTGGAGCACTACGAGTACCTCATCGAGACGGCGGCGCCGTTTCCCCCCGAGCGCGGCGCCGCCGACCGGCCCGACTCGGCCGCGCCCTTCCCCTCCGATGTGCCGGATCCCCAACTGCTCTCGCACGGACCGACCGTGGCCCTCACCGGCCATCTGCCGGACCGGCGCCTGACCTTGGTGCGGCACGAACCGACCCCGACCGCCGCCCACCGTCGTTGAGGAGCCCCTCGCATGTCCCCGGACACCCTCTACCAGCGCATCACCGACTACGCGAACCGCGCCGACCCGTACCCGCTCTACGCCGAACTCCGCGAGAACGGGGTGTCGCGGCAGGACGACGGCAGCTATCTGGTCGGCACGTACCACGAGATCGCCGCGCTGCTCCACGACCCGCGGATCAGCTCGGACTGGCGCAACCGCGCCGACCCGTCCTCGGTCCCGCTGATCAGGCGGAGCAGTGAGCAGATGGCCTTCATCGGCCACGACGACCCCGAGCACGACCGGCTGCGCCGCATCGCGATGCGCCCCTTCGGACCGCCCCACACCCCGGGCCGGATCGACGCGCTGCGCGCGGACATCACCCGGATCTGCGACGAACTGATCGACGCGTTCCGGGACAAGGACCGTATCGACATCGTCGAGGACTTCGCGTACCCGCTCCCCGTCACCGTCATCTGCCGCCTGCTCGGCGTGCCCCACGAGGACGTGCCCCGGATCCGCGCCTGGACGAACGCGATCATCGCCGGCTTCGACCTGACGCCGGGGCAGGACGAGGAGAGCCGCCAGAGAGCCGGCCAGGACGCCCGGCTGGCGATGGGGGAGTACATCGGGGACCTCTCCGACAAGCGCCGTGACCACCCCTCGGACGACATGATCTCCGCGCTCGTCCACGACAACGGCCCCGACGGGCGGCTGACCAGGACCGAACTGATGGCGACCGGGACCCTCCTGCTCATCGCCGGGCACGAGACGACGGTCAACCTCATCAGCAACGGCACGCTCACCTTCCTGCGCCTCCCCGACGCCTACCGGCTGCTGCGCGACAAGCCCGAACTGATGCCCAGGGCGGTCGAGGAACTGCTGCGCTACGAACCCCCCGTCCACCTGCTCCCGCAGCGCACCCCGCTCGCGGACATCGAGGTCGCGGACGTCACGATCCCCAAGGGCGCCCCGCTGGTCCTCGTACTCGCCGCCGGGAACCGGGACCCGCTGCGCTTCGAGGACCCCGACCACTTCGACCCGATGCGCGAGGACAACCAGCACTTCGGCTTCGGCAGCGGAATCCACAACTGCTTCGGCGCCCCGCTGGCCCGCGTGGAGGCCCAGATCGCCCTGAACGCGCTGGTCCCCCGCCTGGAGGGCTTCCAACTGTCCGAGGACCCGCCCCCGTACCGCCGCAGCTCGATCCTCCGGGGGCCCCGCCACTTGCCGATCGAGCGGGCGTAGGGAGCGGCGTAGGGAGCGGGCTTTTGAACCAAGCCGCGTGCGGCGGCGCGGTCAGATGACCGGTGGCCGGCCCAGTGCCGTCATGCGGCGTACCGTCCGCCAGCGCATCGGCCGCCGGGGCCCGCACATCGTCCGTACGCCCTCGAAGAATCCGCCGAACCACGCGCGCAGCCCGCTCACCGACCGCGTACGGGCCACGGTGAGCAGAATCCACGTACCGAGGTAGAGCGGTACGAGCAGCGCGGGCAGATGCCGGCGCGCCAGCCACACCCGGTTGCGGGCGGTCATCCGGTAGAACTCCGCGTGCCTCGCCGGTGAGGTGCGCGGGTGCTGGAGGACCAGTTCCGGTTCGTAGCGGATCGACCAGCCCGCGTCCAGCGCACGCCACGCGAGGTCGGTCTCCTCGTGGGTGAAGAAGAACGCGTCGGGCCAGCCGCCCGTCTCGGCCAGCATCGGCATGGACAGCGCGTGCCCGCCGCCGAGGAACGTCGTCACCTCGCCCGCGCGCATCGGATCGTCGACCCGCAGCCGGGGTACGTGCCGCCGCTGGGTGAGCCCGGTCTCGTCCGCGATACGGAAGCTGACGATGCCGAGCCGGGGGTGCGCCTCGTACAGATCGGCGACGCGGGTGATCACATCGGCCTCGATCAGCAGGCCGTCGTCGTCCAGGTCCACCAGAACGTCCACGTCACCGCAGTCGCGGAGCTTCTCCATGGCGACATTGCGCCCTCCGGAGACCCCCAGGTTCTCCGCCAGCTCGATCCCGATGACGCCTTCGGGCAGCTCGGGCAGCGGGGCGCCGTTGCCGACGACCACGATCCGCGTCGGGGCCTCCCGCTGCTTGGCGACGGAGTCCAGCAGGGCTCGCAGCTCGACGGGCCTGGTCCCCATCGTCAGCACGGCCACACCCACACGCGGTCGGGACACGTCCAGATCACTCCAGCTCTCGGTGACGGAAGGGAAGGGAGGAAGGGGCGGGAAGGGAGGAAGCGGCGGGAAGGGAGGGGAGACGCAGGGGACGGAGGGCGGGCAGCGGCAGGGAGACGGGGCAGGGCAGGACAGGTGAACGGCGGGAAGCGAGAAGGTGCCGCGAATCGATGCTAACCGGCGGACGCCATCCTCAGGACACCGGAAGATGTCCCAGTCGACGTCGCGGGTTCATCTTGCCGTCCGGCCGGAACGCCCGCGTCCGTCCACGCCGATGCCCCCGTGTGCGACCTCGGGCCCCTATGGCAAACTGCCCGCATGCTGGTGGCCGGTGGTGGGGTGTGAGCGAGCCTCGGTCTGCCCCGACGATCGGGCAACTCGTCCTGAGCAAGCAGCTCCAGGGGCTGCGCGAGAGAGCCGGCCTCAGCCGCGACGAGGCCGCCAGACTGCTGCATGTCGCGCCCGCGACGATACGGCGCATGGAGATGGCCGAGGTCGCGCTCAAGGTCCCGTACATACAGATGCTGCTGCCCTCGTACGGTGTGACCGGCGACGAGGCCGTCGCCTTTCTCCAACTGGTCGACGAGGCCAACAAGCCCGGCTGGTGGCAGCGCTTCCACGACGTTCTGCCGGAGTGGTTCGGCGGCCATGTCAGCCTGGAGGAAGCGGCCAAGACCATACGGTCCTACGAGCCGCATTTCGTGCCGGGGCTCCTTCAGACCGAGGACTACGCACGCGCGATCCTGACCTACGGCGAGGTCGGCCGGAACGATCCCGAACGCATCGAACGCCATGTGGCGCTGCGCCTGGCGCGCCAGTCACTGCTGACCCGGCCGGACGCCCCGGCCTTCTGGGTTGTCATGGACGAGACGGTTTTACACCGCCCCGTGGGCTCGTCCGCCGTGATGCGCGCCCAGGTGGACCGGCTGCTGGCCGCGACCGAGCTGCCGAATGTGACGCTTCAGATAGCCGAGTTCGCCGCCGGGCATCACCCCGGCACCTACAGCCCCTTCGTGCTGTTCCGATTCGCTATACCCGAATTGCCCGATATGGTCATCGTCGAATATCTGACCGGCGCCCTCTATATCGACAACACCGGTGAGGTGGCGGAGCACATGGAGGCGATGGACCGCATGGTGGCTCACGCGGAATCCGCGCGCCGCACCAAACAAATCCTCGCCGATTTCCGTAAGGAACTGTGAACCGAGATGACGGCAGGCACACCCAAGCCCCAGGTCGACACCAGCAAGCCCCACCCGGCGCGGGTGTACGACTACCTGCTGGGCGGTAAGGACAACTACCCGGTCGACCGGGAGATAGGGCAGCAACTGCCCGAGGACTCCCGGCGCGACTCCCGGCTGAACCGCGCGTTCATGCACCGCGCCGCGGCCTGGGTGGCGCAGAGCGGGATCGACCAGTACCTCGACATCGGTACGGGCATCCCGACCGAGCCGAACCTCCACCAGATCGTCCAGAAGATCGCCCCGGCCTCGCGCGTCGTCTACACGGACAACGATCCGATCGTGCTGCGTCACGCCGAGGCCCTGCTGATCAGCACGCCCGAAGGCGCCACCGACTACATCGAGGCGGATGTCCGCCGGCCGCACGAGATCCTCGAACACGCCCGCGGCTTCCTGGACTTCAGCAGGCCCGTCGCGCTGTCGCTCATCGCCCTGATGCACTTCATCCCGGACGAGGACGACCCGTACGGCATCGCCCGCACCCTGGTGGACGCGCTGCCGTCCGGCAGCGTCTTCGTCTTCTCGCAGGGCACCGCGGACTTCCAGCCGCAGAACCTGGTGGGCAAGGTCACCAACACGTACGGCAAGGGCGGCATCGCGCTCCGGCTGCGCACGCACGCCGAGGTCCTGCGGTTCTTCGACGGGCTGGATCTGGTGGAGCCGGGGCTGGTGACGGCCCCGAAGTGGTTCAAGGGGACACCGGCGCCGGAGGACGAGCAGAGCTCTTTCTACGTGGGCGTGGCCAAGGTCCGCTGAGGCCCGCGGGGGTCGGCGGCCGTGGGGGCGGCGGGGTTCACGGTTCCGCGGTTCACGGGTTTGCGGTGGAAGTGCTCGGGCAGGCGCTCCTACGTCAAGGGAACGGCTCAACAGCTCGACAGTGAGGAGCGCGAACCATGACCGCAGACAAGAAGTTCTCCGCGAAGGCCGACCAGGCCAAGGGCGCCATCAAGGAAACCGTGGGCCGCATGGTCGGGAATGAGCGGATGACCGCCGAGGGCAGGGCCGAACGCGCCAAGGGAGACATGCGTACCGCCGGCCAGAAGGCGAAGGACGCGTTCCGCCGATGAGCGCGCCGCACAGCCCTTTCGGCAGAGGTGGCCGTGCGTGCAGAGTTCGAGGGCGGTGGC
>NZ_PHRF01000163.1 GCF_004151105.1 Streptomyces sp. L-9-10 | reverse complement strand
CGGGGATGGCGAGGGCGGAGGCGGGCTGCCAGCTGACGACGGTCCAGCCGAGCGACTTGGCCGCTCCGCCGCCGGCGAAGGGGGCGGCCGCGGCGATCAGGATTCTGTCGCCGTCGCGGAAGAGCACTCCGCTGGGGCGTGTGCCGAGGCCGACCTTCTGGCCGGTGGCCTCGACCAGGGAGTCGAGCCTGCTGGAGGGCAGTTTCTGGAACGCGCGGTAGCCGGTGTTGGAGCCCACGGTCCGGCGCTCGGCGTCGACGATCCGTATCTGGCCGAGACCGGGCCGCTTGAGGAGCGAGTTGAGGAAGTCGACGCGGAACTCGCCGACCACCAGCGCGCCGTCCCGGCCGGGCAGTTCGGCGTATCCCGTGATCCGCGGCTCCTTCGAGCCCTCTCCGAGGACGGCGATGGGCTCGGTGCCGGTGCCGGTGCCGGTGCCGGTGCGGGTGCGCTTGTCGCCGGGGCGCCGCGGGTCGTCGCCCGCCTTGGCGAGGACCGAGCCGTCGGCGGAGAGCACGTACAGCGAGCGGTAGCGCGGATGCTCGGCCATGGTGCGTTCGAGGACCGTCGCCATATCCGCGGGTGCGGTCCGGTCGCCGATGAGGGTGGCGACGGAACGGAGGTCGGCGTGGCCCTCGTTGAGGGCGCGGCGTACCCGGTCGGTGACGGTGTCGGTACGGTCGCGCTGGTCGTTGACGAGCTGCTGCGGTACGACGGCGGTGTCCCCGGCGCGGTTGAGCAGCAGCATCATCGGGGCGGACCAGATCAGCAGCAGGATGCCGCCGCCGGCCAGCAGCGCGCGGGTGCCGACGCGCCGCCCATGGAGCCGCTTCCCGGTGTCCGTACGGCCCTTGCCCGTACTCGCACTCGTACGTGTGCCCGTACCTTTGCCCGTTCCGCCGCCGGGGGTGAGGCCGCCGAGCAGCTGGAGCCGGAGCCGTTCCAGCGCGTCGCCGATCCGCCGCGCCTCGCCGAACCGGGGCACGGTCACCGGCCGGGTGAGATCCCCGCGGGTGAGGCGGCGGCTCTCCACGACGAGCCGGAGCAGCGGGCGCTGGACCGTACCGAGCAGCAGGGCCACCGCGAGCGCCCCGATGACGAGCAGCGCGGCGGCGGACCAGAGGCCGAACAGCGGGTCGCCGGTCCGGCTGGTGTTCTCGGGGACGGTCACCATGGTGATCACGAAGAGGCCGAGCCCCGTGGCGTCGGTGCTCCCGCCCGTCTCGGGCGCCGCGAGTGTCGCGTACCCCGCGACCGGGCGCTCGCCGCCGATCAGCGTGGAGCCGGTCGTGGACCCGCTGACCCCGGGGTAGCCGCCGGAACCGGGTTCCCTTGTGGTGAGGGGGTTCTGCCCGGCTGTTCCGGCGGAGCGCTCCGCCAAGGCACGGAGTTGCTCCTCGGTCCGCCCCACCCCCACGTCGGGGGTGTCCGCGTCGTCCTCCTCGGGCGTCTGCGGGCCGTCGCTGCTGAGGACCGTACCGCCCGCGTCGGCCACGGCGATCGCCCGGAACTTGCCGAGGCTGACCCCGGGCACGTTCAGGCTGTTGGAGGTGATCAGCAACTGCTGGGGCAGACCGTCCCACGACAGCAGGGCGAGGATGAGCAGCCGGGTCTCACCGTTCTCCAGCCGGATCAGCCGGGGGGCGAGACTGCCCTCGTCGGAGAGGCTCTCCAGGTCGACGGCGAGGAGCGGGACGTTCTCGCCGCGCGCGGCGAGCAGTCGGCCGGACTTGATCTCGACGACGGACGAACCGCGCCACTTCTGGTAGACGCTGCCGAGCTTGTCGAGGACGGTGTCGGCGGTGACCGGGGCGCCCGCGTTGAAGAGGGACGCGGTCCGTTCGAGGTCGGTGATCGATTCGTCCAGTGAGGCGCGGAGCGCGATCGCGCCGTCCTCGGCGAAGTGCTGCTGTGAGATACGTACCGCCTCGGGGAGCGCCTCCGCGTCGCTCAGTCCCGGGGCGGTCCTGCCTAAGCCCAGGGCGGTGAGGCCGGACAGCACGAGGAGCAGTGCCGCGAGGACCGCAATGGGTGGGCGGACGCCCCCCAGGAGCGGCATACCGGCCCGTTCGCGGATCCTGTGCCACCGCTTCGCAGGCGAAATCACCATGAGTACCTCCCTCAGTCTGGTGTGGCCGGGGTGTGGTCGGGTGTGGCCGGCGCCGCGGCGTGCGACGCGGGCATGCGCGCGTGAACGTGCGGGAGCGTGCGCGCCAACGTCCTTGAGACTGCCGAGCGTTGGATGAGGCGCGCGGGGTTGGTGCACGTAGTATTTTGTACACCGTATGCAACGTTCTTTGAACGTGAAAAACCGCAATCCCCGCCGAGCCTGCCGACGGGTGGCTTGATAGCGGTGGTGACACCGAACGGGCGGGCGGGGGACACCCGAGACCCGGGGCGGCGTGTGTGCGCGGCGGGCCCGCGCTCGACGGGCCCGCGCGCGGCGGGTTATCCCGCCGTCGTGGCCGGCAGATCGCGGCCGGAGGCAGGCCGGCCGGGAGCCGCGGGGAGCGTGAGCACCATCGTGAGGCCGCCACCGGGGGTGTCCTCGGCTTCGAGCGTGCCGCCCATGGCCTCGGCGAAGCCGCGGGCGACCGCGAGGCCCAGGCCCACACCGTTGCCGCGCGGGGCGTCGCCGTAGCGTTGGAAGGGCGCGAAGACGCGGTTCTTGGCTTCGTCGGGGACGCCGGGACCGCGGTCGACGACACGTAGGTGCACGCGATCGGCGAGGGCACTGGCCGAGACCATGACCGGCTCGTCGGCGGGGCTGTAATGGACGGCGTTCTCCACGATGTTGGCGACCACCCGTTCCAGCAGCCCCTTGTCGGTGGCCACCATGGGCAGCGTCTCGGGAATCTCCAGGACGACGTTGACGTCCGGGGCCAAGATGCCGCCGAGCGCCGCGGGGACGACCTCGTCGAGGTCGATCTCGCGGATGAGCGGGGTGACCGTGCCCGTCTGGACGCGGGACATGTCGAGAAGGTTGTCCACGAGGTGACCGAGACGGTCGGTACCGCCCTCGATCGCCGCGAGGAGTTCGGCCCGGTCCTCCGCGGACCATTCCACGTCATCCGACCGGAGGGACGAGACCGAGGCCTTGATCCCGGACAGCGGGGTGCGCAGGTCGTGGCTCACGGCGGCGAGCAGCGCGGTGCGGATGCGGTTGCCCTCCGCCAGCTCCTTCGCCCGGCCGGCCTCGTGCTGGAGCCGCCTGTGGTCCACGACCACGGCGGCCTGCGCGGCGAAGGCGGCCAGTACGCGGCGGTCCGAGGCGGGCAGGACCCGGCCCGACAGCGCGAGTGCCATGTGGTCGCCGACCGGTACGCCCACATCCGCGTCCTCCGGGCGGCCGACCACCCGACGCGGGCCCGCACCACCCACGCTGCCCGCGCCGCTCTCGCTGTCCACACTGCCCGCGCTGTCCACACTGCCCGCGCAGGTCCAGGGAGAGACGTCGCTCTCGCGTTCCAGGAGCGCCACCGATTCCATGCCGAACGTCTCCCGGACCCGCTCCAGCAGCGCGTCAAGACTGGTTTCGCCACGCAGCACGCTGCCCGCGAGGAAGGAGAGGATCTCCGACTCGGCACGCAGCCGCGCCGCCTGCTGGGTGCGACGGGCGGCCAGGTCCACCACCGAGGCGACGGACACCGCCACGGCCACGAAGATGATCAACGCGAGGATGTTCTCCGGGTCGGCGATCGTGAGCCGGTGCACCGGCGGGGTGAAATACCAGTTGAGGAGCAGCGATCCGAACGCGGCCGAGGCGAGCGCCGGCGGCAGGCCGCCCAGCAGGGCCGCGGCCACGGTCAGTGTCAGGAACAGAAGCATGTCGTTCGCGAGGCCGAGCTGCGGGTCGACGTGGGTGAGCAGCAGGGTCAGCAGTACGGGGCCACCGATGCCGGCCAGCCAGCCCCAGACGGTTCGGGACCGGCCGAGCCGGGCGCCCCGTACGGCCGGCAGCCCGCGCCCCTTGCCGGCTTCGTCGTGGTTCACGAGGTGGACGTCCAGATCCCGGCCGGAATCGCGCGCCACCGTCGCACCGACGCCCGGCCCGAAGACGTACCGCCATCCGTTGCGCCGGGACACCCCGAGGACGGTCTGTGTGGCGTTCACCCCGCGCGCGAACTCCAGGAGGGCCGAGGAGACGTCGTCGCCGACGACATGGTGGAAGGTGCCGCCCAAGTCCTCCACCAGGGCGCGCTGGACGGCCAGTTCCTTGGGCGAGGCGGAGGTCAGCCCGTCACTCTTCGCGATGTGGACGGCCAGCACCTCGCCGCCCGCGCCCTTCTCCGCGAGACGTACCGCCCGGCGGATCAGCGTCCGCCCCTCCGGGCCGCCGGTCAGCCCGACCACGATCCGCTCGCGCGAGCTCCAGATCCTGGACACCTGGTGTGCGCTGCGGTACTCGTTCAGGTACTCGTCCACCCGGTCGGCGACCCACAGCAGCGCCAACTCCCGGAGCGCGGTGAGGTTCCCGGGGCGGAAGTAGTTCGACAGGGCCGCGTCGACCTTTTCGGGCCGGTAGATGTTCCCGTGCGCCATCCGGCGCCGCAGTGCGGGCGGGGACATGTCGACCAGCTCGATCTGGGCCGCGCGCCGCACCACCTCGTCCGGCACGGTCTCCTGCTGCCGGACGCCGGTGATCGACTCGACGACGTCGCCGAGTGACTCCAGGTGCTGGATGTTGACCGTCGAGATCACATCGATGCCGGCGGCCAGCAGTTCTTCGACGTCCTGCCAGCGCTTGGTGTTGCGCGAGCCGGGGATGTTCGTGTGGGGCAGCTCGTCGACCAGGGCCACCTGGGGGTGCCGGGCGAGGACGGCGTCGACGTCCATCTCGGTGAAGACGGTGCCGCGGTACTCCAGCTCCTTGCGCGGGATCTCCTCCAGGCCCTGGAGCATGACCTCGGTGCGCGGCCGGTCGTGGTGCTCCACGAACGCCACTACGCAGTCCGTGCCCCGCTCGGTACGGCGGTGTGCCTCGGACAGCATCGAGTAGGTCTTGCCCACGCCCGGTGCCGCACCGAGGTAGATCCGGAGTCTGCCGCGTGCCATCTTCTCGTCTCTCAGAACCTCTTCGGGAAGAATCGCGCCAGGGCGAGAGAGCCGAGCGGGCAGCCGGCGACGATCACCCTCACGACGTTCCCGGTACTCGACGGCGCTCAATTCCTTCGCCTTCCCGGCCGCTTCCGGTCCCGCGCCCGGCGGTCCCGCTGCGCTCACCGAAGCGGTTGTGCGCCCCCGCGCACACCCTTCTTGACGTATCCCTGGCGCCGGACACGGCAACACTGACGCCGACTTGACGTGCCCATGGCCGCCGCGCCCTCGGGCCGTCGCGTCCGTCCGCTTCTCTCCGGGGAACCGCAGGCCGGTGCGGAGTGCCAACTGCACAGGGCGCGTGAGCAGTTGGACAAACGGAATAAGAGGCACGGGGATCGCTTGTCATCCGGTGAATGGCTCCTTTAGCGTTCTGCCCGTGGGATCACTCCCCCTACCCTTTCCCGGAAAACTCGCGCGTGTCGCAACCGGCGTGTCAGTTACGTGAACCGGCTCAACCCCCACAATCCCGCAGGCAGGACCCCTCGCTCGTGGCCCACCCGATTTCTGACCGGAATCCCGGTGACCCATCGGCGGGCGGTGTCCCGACTTGCGCGGCGTCCTCGCCATGACCGGTGAGGATTCATTTCCCGGTCCGCATCCCTTTACCTTACGAAAGGTTGCTGTGGTGGAATCCCCCAATCCGAAGAAGAGGTTCAAGGCCCCTGTGCTGGGGCTGCTTTCCATGCTCGTACTGGGCTCGGCGGCTGCCGTGGGTGTCGTCATGCCCGCGTCGGCGACGGTGACCGATACCTATGCGGGTGTCGGCACCTGGTTCGACAAGGTGGGCGACGCGGGCGGTGCCTGTGGCGTTCCGCCGGCCGAGATCGAGAGCAAGAACTTCGTGGCGCTCAATGTGTGGGACATGCCGAACGATTTCGCCGGCAACCCTTCGCCGCGGCCCATTCCGGCGGACAAGTCCAGTATCAAGGGCATGTACGACAACGGTCTCAACTGCGGGCGCTGGGTGCAGATCAAGCTCAGCGACTTCTGCAGCGTGGCCAACGGAGGCGCGGCGGGAGAAGGAATTTGCAGGGGCGGCACCTGGAAGCCCGACAAGTACAACGGGGCGACCCTCAACGCCGTCGTCACGGACAGCTGCGGTGACGGCAACGAATGGTGCCGGTCCGACAGGAACCATCTCGATGTCTCGCGGTACGGGGTCGGGCAGTTCACGATGCCCGACGGGAAGCCGGCCGGTGATCTGATCGGTGCGGGAGCCTGGAACAACCGCAAGATCGACTGGTCGTTCATTCCGGCCCCGAACTACCAGGGCGACATCAAACTCGCCTTCGCCGAAGGGGCCGAGCAGTACTATGCCCCGCTGATCATCACCAATCTGCCCAACGGCATTCACGGCGTCGAGTACTTCGACGGCTCCACCTGGCGGCGCGCGCAGATGAACGGCGACAACGGCCAGCGCTACACCATCGAGGCGAACTCCCCGGCGAAGACGTCGTACACCATCCGCGTCATCGACGCGAACGACGAACTCCTCAACGGTGGCCGCGAATACACCTTCGGTCGTGCCGACTGCGCCCAGGGCAGCGGAAAGTGCGGCCCCAGCCAGAATTACAACCCGGTGACCTACACCACCAAGGCCGGCGCCGGCAGTTAGGAAAACCCGCGGCACACCCGGATTCACCGCTCGACAGCGGCGGGAGGGTGTCACGCCCCTGTGGCACTCTCCCGCCTTCCTTTTCGCGCGGGAGCGTACAGATGAAACTCTTGTCCAGGACTTTCGTCGAGGCGGCCACGGCCGCCCTGCTCTCCAATCCCCCGGTGACACCCGAACCTCTCACACGCTGACGGCCCGGCAGCTTCTCCCGACGTAAGTGCAAGCGATCCCGGACGTTTGTCCATGGTTCCGGCGTCGAAATCGCGCCACGGTAACCGGCATCACTTGCAGGAGAGGTAATTCCATGGGTAAGCGGTTCACGGGCGCGACAGCGGCGCTCCTCGGAATGGCGCTGATCAGCGGATGCGGCGGCGGCAGCGCGTCCGGTGGCGACGGCGGCGGGGGCGCCGGAGGGAAGAAGACGCTGGAGTTCTGGGGCTGGGCGCCGGGTTACGAGAAGTCGGCCGCGCTGTGGAACGCCACTCACCCGGACGTCCAGGTCTCGTTCAAGACCATCCCGGCGGGGGCCAAGGGCGGATACGAGAAGATGTTCTCCGCCGTCAAGGCGGGCAACGCGCCGTGTCTGGCGCAGGTGGGCTTCGAGTCCGTGCCGACGTTCCTGGCGGAGGGCGCGTTGGAGAACATCGCCCCCCATGTCGGCGACGCGGCAGGGGAGTTCTCCGACTTCGCCTGGAATCAGGTCTCCTACGGTGACCAGGTGGTCGGTATTCCGGTCGATGTGGGCCCGCAGGCACTGTTCTACCGCAAGGACGTGTTCGCGAAGTTCGGCATCGCACCGCCCACCACCTGGGCGGAGTTCAGGACGGCGGCGGAGAAGCTCCGCAAGGCCGATCCCTCGTACGCGCTCACGAACTTCTCCACGGAGAGCTACTGGTTCGGCGGGCTGGTGAGCCAGGCCGGCGGGCAGTGGTTCCGTACCACCGGCGACTCCTGGAAGGTGGGCTTCGACGGCCCCGAGAGCAAGAAGGTGGCCGGCTACTGGCAGGACCTCGTCGACCGCAAGCTGGTGACCACCGAGACCCCGTGGAGCCCGGAGTGGCTGAAGGGCCTGTCCAGTGGCAAGACGGCCGCCGCCGTCGGCGCGGTGTGGATGGCCGGAGTGCTGACGGAGAACGCCAAGGACAGCGCCGGAAAGTGGGCGGTCGCGCCCATGCCCCAGTGGGAGAAGGGCGGCAAGGCCGCGGGCAACGAGGGCGGCTCGACCACAGCCGTGGTCAAGGGGTGCGAGAACGCCAAGGAGGCGGCGGAGTTCGCCACATGGATGAGCACCGATCCCAAGAGCCTCGCCAACCTCATCACCGTCACCGGGATCTATCCGGCGGCGACGAGCGGGCGGGATCTCCCCGAGGCCAACAAGCCGGTGAAGTACTTCGGCGGCCAGAAGATCTATGACGTGTTCAACGAGGCCGCCGCGCGGACCGATCCCGACTGGAAGTGGGGACCCGTGATGACCCAGGCCGCCACCACCTTCCAGGACGCCTTCGGCAAGGCCGTCGGCGACGGGTCCTCGTTCTCCGGCACCCTCGACCTGGTCCAGGACAAGGTCGTCGCCGATTACCGGGCCAAGGGCCTGTCGATCGCCGACTGACACCGGCGGACGCGGGGTTCCGCACCCCGCGCTCCGCCTTCCCACCTGGCCTGGAAGGAGTCTCATGGTGGTGGCCACAGAACACACGACGGCCGGCGAACGGGCGACAGACCCGCCGCCGGCCCGGCAGGGGGCGGGAACCGGAACCAGCAAGGCTCCGGCGCCCGCGGCGAGACCGGGTGTGCGCCGGTCCCGTACCCGGGCGGGCGTGCTGCTGCTCGTACCGTTCCTCGCACTCTTCACCTGGGTGTACGTCCTGCCCATCGGATTCGCCCTGTACCAGAGCCTGTTCCGGCAGGAACGCTCGGGTCTCGGCCTGCAAGCTCCTGAGCGGGTGTTCGCCGGGCTCGACAACTACGGCCGTGTCCTGACGGACGACGCGGTCATCTCGGGCGTCGGACGGGTGCTCCTGTTCGGCGTCGTGCAGGTGCCCGTCATGCTCGGTCTCGCCCTGCTGCTCGCGCTGTTGCTGGACAGCGCGGTCGTCCGGTTCGCGGGCTTCTTCAAGCTCGCGTTCTTCCTGCCCTACGCGGTCCCCGGCGTCATCGCGGCGATCCTGTGGGCCTTTCTCTACCTGCCGTCCTTCAGCCCGTTGCGCGGCGCGCTCGACATCGACTTCCTCGCTCCGGGCACCGTGTTGTGGTCCACGGCCAACGTGGTCACCTGGTCATGGACGGGCTACAACATGATCATCATCTACACGGCGCTCCAGGCGGTGCCCCGGGAGCTGTACGAGGCCGCCCGCATGGACGGCGCCTCCCCCCTGCGCATCAATCTCAGCATCAAGATCCCGCTGGTCAGGCCCGCCATCGTGCTGACCGGGCTCTTCTCGCTCATCGGCTCGCTCCAGCTGTTCAACGAACCGTCCGTCATACGGACCATCACCACCAACGTGACCAGCACCTACACCCCCGCGATGGCCGCCTACCAGGCCGCCTTCGGCGCCAATGACTACCACTACGCCGCGGCCATCGCCGTACTCCTGGCGCTGACCACCTGCGTGCTGTCCTTCCTCTTCTTCAAGCTCACGGAACGGAGGGCACGATGAAGCGCGCGTCGCTGCCCGGCCAGGTCATCGCCACCTTCGGGATGTTCGTCGTCGGCGTCTACTTCCTGCTGCCGGTCTGGTGGCTGACGGTGTCGTCGACCAAATCCAGCTCCGCGCTGTTCGACGGCAACGCCTTCTGGTTCTCCGACCAGTTCTCCCTGCCCGAGAACATACGACAGGTCTTCGCCTGGCAGGACGGTGTGTTCGCCCGGTGGATGCTCAACAGCCTGCTCTACGCGGGCGGTGGCGCCCTGGCCGGAACACTCCTGGCCGCGGCGGCGGGCTTCGCCCTCGCCAAGCTTCCCTTCCGCGGCAGCGGCGGCCTCTTCACCGTCATCATCGCCGCACTCCTCATCCCGGCGCCGCTTCTCGCGCTTCCCCAGTACCTGCTGGCCTCCTCGGTCAGTCTCGACAACACCTTCTGGGCCGTGTTCATCCCGAGCGTGGTCAGCCCCTTCGGTGTGTATCTCGCCAAGGTCTACGCGGCGGACTCCGTCCCCGACGAACTGCTCGACGCGACACGGGTGGACGGCTCCGGTGAGATACGGGCGTTCTGGACGGTCGGACTGCGGCTCATGTCGCCCGCCCTGGTCACGATCTTCCTGTTCCAGTTCGTGGCCATCTGGAACAACTTCTTCCTGCCCCTGGTCATGCTCGCGGACAACAGCCTGTGGCCGGCCACGCTCGGGCTCTTCTTCTGGAACAGCGCGCAGAACCAGACCTTCTACCACCTGACCATCACGGGTTCGCTGATCTCCGTGCTCCCGCTGATCGTGGCCTTCCTCGGGCTCAACCGCTACTGGCGCTCGGGCCTCGCCGACGGAGCCGTGAAGGCGTAGCGCCCCCGCTCGCACCCCTGCCGATCAGTCCCTACCACGTCGAACAGTCCCTACAACCTTGCGGAGCAAGCACGTGAGACGCATCCCTGTCATCATCGCGATGGCGGTCGCCGTCGGCGGTCTGGGGGCCCCACCGGCCCCCGCCGCCGCGCCGGCCGTATCGGCCGCGTCCGTGTCATCGGCGGTCACGATCAGCTCGCCCGAGCTGGCCGTCGAGGTGGACCCGGACTTCCCCCGCGTCATCGGATACCTGACGCGCGACGGAGCACGACTCGACGGCCAGCCCCGGGCCATCGACCGATTGCAGATCAACGGCAAGGAGTACACGCCCGCGGTGAAGGCGACACCCGCCGCGGACCGGATCGACTACCGGATGACGGTGGACGAGCTGGACCTGACGGTCGTCGCCCGGCTCTCCGTCGCCGGCGGTGTGCTGACGTTCGAGGTCACCGGCATCGAGGAACGCGGCAGCGCCGAGGTCACCACGCTGGCGATCCCGGACCAGTCCATCGTCTCCGGAAAGCCCGGCGAGCAGCTCACCTCGGTCCGGACGCGCAGCACCTATCAGGGCGCCGGAGACAAGTGGGACACGTATCAGCCCGTCTCCGACGCCAAGACCGACGAGACACCGCAGAAGACCAATGTGGCCATCGTCAACTCCTCGCGCGCCGCGGCGGCCGTCTGGTCCTCCTCCATCAGTACCTTCGGGCCGCTGCTGCGCCAGACCACCGGCACCGGTGCCGACAAGCGCTCCGGTGTCTGGAGCAACACCTGGACCTACCGGGGCCCCGACGGCGAGAAGGTCGTCCCGCCCGCGCTGAAGGTCGCGGTGACCGGCGAGAGCAATGACGACGGCCGGGTCGACTGGCAGGACGGCGCGATCGCCTACCGGAAGATCGCCCCGAAGCCCAAGGGCGGCGAGGACGTCGCGAACACACCCGTGAGCTACATCTCCATGAACTTCATGAGCGGCGCTCAGAACCCCTTCCTGCGCGCGCTCGACAACGTGAAGAAGGGATACCTCGCCACCGACGGGCTCGGCCAGTCGATCCAGCTCAAGGGGTACGGAGGCGAGGGCCACGACTCCTCCCACCCCGACTACGCCGGCCACTACAACAACCGCGCGGGCGGCCTCAAGGACCTCAACACGCTGGCGAACAGCGCCGGCAAGTACGGGGCC
This sequence comes from Streptomyces sp. L-9-10, assembly GCF_004151105.1. Taxonomy (GTDB): domain Bacteria; phylum Actinomycetota; class Actinomycetes; order Streptomycetales; family Streptomycetaceae; genus Streptomyces. The sequence goes on along the minus strand of NZ_PHRF01000163.1, from coordinate 7,667 downwards.
AAGATCGGCGTGCACGTCTCGCAGGAGGGCCAGCTGCTGGAGTCCAAGGCGTTCCGCTGGGACCGTCTCGACTCCACCAAGCCGTGTTATTTCTGGTCGGACGCACACTACTGTTTCAACAAGTCCAAGGACCTCTCAGGACCGCACGCCGAGCGTGTGAAGCAGCTGAAGAAGGAGGTCCCCGGCCTCGATTTCGTCTACAACGACGCGTTCTTCGGTGAGGACTGGGACGCCTGGAAGCTCGCCAAGAACTACAACGACAACGGCCTGGCCCTGCACACCGAGTGGCCGTCCTACCTCTGGCCCTACGTCACTTGGTACCACCAGTCCGCCGACTATCCCGACAACGGCGTCAACAGCGACATCCTCCGCTTCGTCTACAACGGGTTCACGGACGCCTGGGTGCAGAAGGGCAACGAGCTGCTGGGCGGAGTGAACAGTGACGGCATAGGCGACTGGCACGGCGAACACGACGTCAACCGGTGGCTGGAGACCGTCTACTCTCGGAACCTGCCCACCAAGTATCTGCAGAACTTCGAGATCACCAACTGGTCCGACGACAAGATCGGCCTGTCCGGCGGCGTCACGACCGCCAAGGTCGATGGCAAGGTCCGCTACACGCAGGACGGGCGCACCGTGCTCGACGGCGACGCCTACCTGCTGCCCTGGCCCGCGTCGACGTCCGAGAAGTCCGAGAAGGCGTACCACTGGAACGCGGACGGCGGTACCACCAGCTGGAAGGTTCCCCCCTCCTGGCGTCAGAACGGCAGCTACGACCTGTACCGGCTCAGCGACACGGGCCGGAAGAGCCTCGGCAAGGTCGAGGTCCGCGACGGTACGGTCAAGCTCACCGCCGAGGCCAAGACCCCCTACCTGCTGGTCCCGCCGAAGCAGAAGCAGACTCTCCGGAAGGTGACCTTCGGCGAGGGCGGCCCGCTGGCCAACCCCTCCTTCACCAGCGGTGATCTGACGGGCTGGAAGGGCACCAACGCCAAGGTCGGGCGTGACGGCCGCGGCTGGCCCGAGCTGCGCCTCTCCGGCACGGGCCAGGCCACCCAGCGGAGCGACAAGCTGGCCGCCGGCACCTACACGGCCGCCGTATGGACGACGACCGCCCCCGGCCGGCGCGCCGCACTGCGTGTCAACGGCAGGGAGACCTGGATCGACACCACACCCCCGGCGTTGAAGGACGCGGACAGTCATCTGTCGGGCATGCCCTACCAGAAGCTCAAGGTCGTCTTCACCGTCGGCGAGGACGGCCGCGCGGACGTGAAGCTGTCGGCGGGCCCGGGGGAGGGCTCCACCGCGTTCACCGACGTACGGATCGTCCGTACCGACGGAGCCACGCCCACCCAGTTCACCGAGAACTTCGAGGCGGTGGACCAGGGGTTCGGCCCCTTCATCCAGACGCAGGAAGGCGAGGCCGGAATCCATCTGGCCGAGGCCAACCCCGGCTACACCCGGGACGCGCTGCGGGACTCGTTCTCCCTGAAGATCGCCGAGAAGAACACCGGAGTGAAGCTCCAGACCTGGCCGGGCAGCATGCGCTTCCAGCCGGGCCGCGCCTACCGCGTACGGTTCGACTACGCGGCGGACAGCGCGGACACCTTCGAGTTCCTCGTACGCTCCGGCGAGAAGCCGGTGGTCACCGAGCCGCTGCGGGCCACCACCGACCGGTCGCTGGACAGCCCGCCCCCGGCCGGTGACCCCAAGCCGTCGGGCTGGACGGACTCCCTGCCACCCCAGGGCCCGGCTCCGGTCCGGAGCGCGGACCTGGCGTTCACCACCGGCGGCTGCGCCGGGGTGAATCTCGCACTGGGCCAGATCTCCGAAGGCAAGGGCGGCGACTTCCCCCCGTCGATGTCCTTCGACAATCTCATGGTGGAAGACCTCGGCAAGGCCGCGGGCTCCGAGTGCGGCGCGCCGACCTCGGTGTCCTTCGCGCCCGACGAGGTGGCCCCCGGGGGAGCCACGGAGGCCACGGTCACCGTCGAGAACCGCAGTGGTGAGCCGATGACCGGTGTGAAGGTCGATCTGACGGTCCCCGAGGGCTGGCAGGCCACCGCCGGCACGCCCACCACGATCGACAGCGTTCCGGCGCACGGCAAGAACACCGTCACCTATCGGGTCACGCCCGCCGCGAACGCCAAGAACGGTGTGGTGCGCACGGCGGCCTCGTACACCTGGAACGGGACGAAGCTGCGGACGAGCGCCGAAGCCGACGTCCCCGTCGTCCATCCGGGACTGACCGAGGCGTTCGACACCGTCGGTACGACCGACACCGCCACCGTCGGGCAGGGCGGACTCGACGACAAGGGCCGCAGTTTCGACCGTTCCGCTCTGGAGGCGGCCGGTCTCACACCCGGTGGCAAGAAGACCGTGGACAACATGGAGTTCACCTGGCCGGACACACGGCCCGGCGAGAAGGACAATGTCTCGGCCAGGGGACAGACGATACGGACCACCGCCAAGGGCGTGCTCGGCGTGCTGGGTACGGCCACTGCCGGATCGGCCGGAGACCTGGTCGTCCGGTACACCGACGGGACCACCTCGACGGCCCAGCTCGGGCTGCCCGCCTGGACGTCCACGGACCGAGGGGCCTACGGAGCGCGCGCGGTCGCCACAACGAAGGTGAGGAACTCGCCCGACGGTCCGCAGAACGGCGACTCCACCGTCTTCTACAACAGTGTGCCGCTCGACCCGGGCAAGACGGTCAGGTCCATCACCCTGCCGACCGAGGCGAATCTCCATGTGTTCGCCCTCTCGTCCCGTGACTACGTCACCTCGCCCAAGGCCGACGTCTACGCGAGCGATCTCGCCTGGAAGAGCGCGACCAGCGCCTGGGGGCCCGTCGAACGCGACCACGCCATCGGGGAGGACAAGGCCAACGACGGCGACGCCATCCGGATCAACGGCGACGTCTACGAGAAGGGCCTGGGCGCGCACGCGCCCTCGGAGGCGGTGTACGACCTCGGCGGCGGCTGCTCCAGGTTCACGGCCAGAATCGGCCTGGACGACAAGTCCGGTTACGGCACCGTGGGGTTCTCCGTGATCGCCGACGGTAAGACGCTCTACACCAGCCCTCTGGTGGACCGCACCACCAAGACCATCGACCTCGACCTCGAACTCGGTGGCGCCAAGGAGGTCGAGCTCGTCACCACGGACGGAGGAGACGGCAACTCCAGCGATCACAGTGCCTGGGGTGACGCGATGTTCCGCTGCGGCTGACGCCTGAGACTTCGCCCCGCCGATCAGCTGACCGGCGGGGCGAAGTGCTGTGATGAATCCGGTGCGGGCGGGGAACGAAACCTTACGTTCTCCGAAGCCCCCGTGCGGAACCGTTCGGGATCGCACCTGCCGGGAACACGACGCACCCCGGCCGCACATGGATCGGGCAAAGGGGACTGCCGTGGCACTGCCGTACCTGCAATGGATGCACTACCTCACGCCCGGCCCCACACACCGCAGGCTCGGTCTGATGTGTCTCGGTGTGGGCCACCAGGACGGCCGGCTGCCCACCGTGGGCCCCCGAACGCTCCCGCACCACGTCGCCGTTGTCGTCTCCCGGGGCTCCGGCTGGTTCCGTACGGCGGACGGGCCCACGATCGCCGTGGTGGCGCCGGCGGTGCTCTGGCTCCGCCCCCACGTGGTGCACCACTACGGGGTCAACGACCCGGGATGGACCGAGTGGTTCATCGACTTCACCGGTCAGGCCACCGAGGCGTACGAGGCGCTCGGCTTCATCGAAACCGACACACCGGTCTCGGCCCTGACGAACGCCGAGCCCGCGGTACGCGCCATCAGCAGGGTGGCCCAGGCGTGCCGCAGGGGAAGCCCGTACCTGGAGACCGAGACGTCGGCGCTCGTCCACGAGGTCCTGCTCGCCCTTCGCCGGGAGCGGGCCGACGAGTCCTCACGGTACGGAATGGTGCTCTCCGGCCTGACGCGTGACGCCTGTCTGGCCGTCTCGATCGCCGAGCACGCGAGGCGTCTTGGCGTGTCGGTCGCCGAACTGCGCGAGGTGGTAAGGCGCTTGGCCGGCTCCACACCGAAGGACTTCGTGATGACGATCCGTCTCGGCAGGGCCAAGGAAATGCTGGCCACGACGGATCTGCCGGTCTCGTCCATCGCGCGCCGCGTCGGCTACGACGATCCCGCCTACTTCACCCGCGTCTTCAACCGCCGGGTGGGCCTTTCGCCCAGTGGCTTCCGCGACCAGCACCAGCGTGGCTTCCTCGTGCGGGACGGCGAGCAGGTGTGAGGAGGCCGGCCGCGCGTAGGGACCGGCGCGGCCGGCGGATACGGCTGAGCGGTCGTCGGCCACGTCAGCCACGTCAGCCACGGCTCAGTGGCGTGGGCAGGGGTCAGGACGCGGCGGCGCCCAGCCGTCGCAGCAGACGGGCCACTTCAGCGGCCATGGCCTCGCGGGCCGGCCCGAGGTAGCGGCGCGGGTCGACCACGGCGGGCCCGGTGCCGAGCGCCGCCCGAACCGCCCCCGTGAAGACCGTGTTGAGATGGGTCGACATATTGATCTTCTTCATTCCGGCGCGCACGGCCCCCGCGAGTGTCGCGTCATCGGCCCCTGACGAGCCGTGCAGCACCAGCGGCACCGGTACGGCGGTGTGCAGCGCGCGGACGAGGTCCAGATCGACCGCGGCGGTCCGCTCGGTCATCTGATGGGATGTGCCGACCGCGACGGCCAGGGCGTCGACCCCGGTATCGGCGACGAACCGCGCCGCCTCGGCAGGATCGGTGCGGACACCCGGCGCGTGCGCGCCGTTCTTGCCGCCGATCTCACCCAGCTCCGCCTCGACGAACACACCGCGTTCATGGCACCACCGGGCGACCTCCCGGGTGAGGGCCACGTTCCGCTCCCAGGGCAGCCGCGCCCCGTCGTACATGACGGACGTGAAGCCGCACGCCACGGCCTCCTCGATGAGCTCGACCCGGGTGGCATGGTCCAGATGGAGTGCCACGGGTACCCGCGCGGCGTCGGCGGCCGCGCGGGCCGCCGCGGCCAGCGGCGCGAGCGCGCCGCGGTAGGCCACGGCGTTCTCGCTGATCTGCGCGATCACCGGCAGCCCGGCACGCTCGGCGCCGTCGACGACCGCTTCGAGCTGCTCGATGAGCACGACGTTGAAGGCGCACGCCGCGAGTGGCGTGGCGTCGAGAACCCGCTGGGTGGGAGTGAGGGGCATGAGACACGTCCTGACCGGGAGAGGGGGGTTCGGGGGGGTTCAGCCGAGGGGGTCGAGAACGACCGAGCGCGCGAGATGGGCGGGCCGGTCGGGATCCCGGCCGGTGGCCTCGGCGAGACGGACCGCGAGTCTCTGCGCGAGGACCAGTTCGGCCAGCGGGTCCAGCCGCGGGCGGCGTACGTACGCCCCGGTGGCCGCGACCCGGCGGGCGAGCGAGTCCGGCACGGGGGCGAGGCTCCACACGGCCCGGCCCCGGCGGGCCACGGTCATGGGGCCGTGCCGGTACTCCATGGCGGAGTACGACTCCGTCCAGTGGGCCGCGGTCCCGCGCACCTTCAGCGCCGCCTCGTGGGCGATGCCCATGCTCCAGTCGGCACCGAGGAAGGTGATCTGGCCGGCCCGGACCAGCTCGCCGGGCAGCGGAGCGCTGAGCGCGGTGGTCACATCGGCGAGCGCGCGAGCGGTGGGCAGGCCGAGGTGGGCACGCAGCAGCATCAGTTCGGTGGTGGGGAACCGTGTCTGCACCACGGACCGTTCGCCGGCGTAGTCCAGGCAGATCACGTCATGGGCCAGGGCCGCCGCCGGGGAGTCGGCGACGGCCGTGATCGTGGTGATACGCGCCCCGGCTCCGGCGCCCTTGAGCGCCGACAGGACCTCGGTGGTGGTGCCCGACCGGCTCAGGGCGAGGATCCGGTGGTAGGGCCGGAGCAGCTTCGCCTCGGACGCCGGATAGATGTCGGTGGTGCCGTGACCGGCGCCTTCGCGCAGCCGCGCGTAGGCCTGGGCCATGAACAGCGAGGTACCGCAGCCGATGACCGCGACCCGCTCGCCCGGGGCGGGCAACGCCGGTGCGTGGAGCGGCAGTTCGCGTATCACGCGCTCCCAGCACTCCGGCTGGGTGGCGATCTCGTCGCTGGTGTGGGACATGGTTCTCCCTGGGGGTCGGGCGCGGGGAGCACCGCTCAGCGAGCGGTGAGGTGGGCCAGGGCTTCTGTCCAGGTGGGCTGTGCGGTGGCGCCGCCGCGGCCCCGGGTCGACAGCGCTCCGCACACGGCCGCGATGCCGAGCGCGTCGGCGGGCGGCCGGCCCGCCAGCCGAGCGGCGATGAATCCGGCGTTGAAGCTGTCGCCCGCGCCGATGGAGTCCTGCGGCGTCACACGGATCCCGGCCGTGGCGAGCAGTGTGTCGCCGTCATGGCACAGGGCGCCCTCCGCCCCGTTCTTGACGGCGACCAACGGGCCCTGCCGCGCGAGGAGTTCCGCCGCCGTCCTGACGCAGGCGCCGTCGGTGCCGGCCAGCCGGCCCGCCTCGTAGGCGTCGGGCAGCAGGAGGTCGGTACCGGCGAGGACGGGCGCGAGCGCGGTGTGATCCCATCCGCCCGAGGGGTCGTCGTTGGTGTCGAGAGAGGTCGTCACACCGGCCGCCTGCGCGGTCCCGAACAGCTGCGGCAGATCCGCCGCCAGTTTCGGCATGAGGAAGAAGGAGGCGGTGTGGACATGCCCCGACGTGGTCAGCAGCCGTTCGGGCACGTCGTACCCGGTGGTGGCGGCCAGTACGCCGGGCGCGGTGACCATGGCCCGGTCGCCTCCCCGGGTCACGACCACGGTGAGCGGCGTGGGCAGTGTGTCGTCCACGCGCAGCGCGTGGGTGTTCACACCGTGGGCCGCGAGCCGGTCGCGGACGTAGGCGCCGGCGTCGTCGTCGCCGACACGGCCGGCGAAGGCCACACGCAGCCCCAGCCGGGCGGCGCCGCAGGCGGTGATGGCCGCGGACCCGCCGAGAGTGAGGGTGCCGCCGTCGACGAGCTGTTCGCGCCGGCCGAAGGCGAGCGGTGCGTCGAGCGGATCGAGGATGACGTGCGGGTTGGCGTCCCCGATGACAAGCAGGTCGAAGGTTGGCGGCATACGGCTCCCTGTGGAGGCGGGGCGGGCGGAGGCGAGCGACCCCGGGGCGCGGCGGCCGTCCCGCGGCCCCGCGTCACCCCCGGGCGCGGTGTCGCGTACCACTGCCGACGAGTGGTCCACGTCGGTACGACAGGGAGTAAATCGGCCGCATTTGGTCACGTCAACGGCCGAAAGCCGCCCAATTGTCATTTGTGCAAGCGTGTGAACTCAGAAGTGAAAGCACACGCCGGAGCCCACCGCCTGTCGGTGCCGGGCGGGGCTGAGCAGGGCGGGCGGGGCGGCGCTTGGCGCGGCCGTGACCGCCGGATACGCTCTTTGCCGGAACCGGCCGAACGCGATCCCGCTCGCGGCGCCGGTCGGGGGGATCGCCGCGAAGTGGTGATCGGCACGATCGCCGGAGTGTGTGTATCCAGCGCTACGAGTCGCGCGCACGCCCCCGACCGCGGCGCCGGCGGAGGAGGACGGAGACGTGCGCGTACTCGTCGTGGAGGACGAGCCGCTGATGGGGCGGGCTCTGGTGGCGGGGTTGCGCCGCGAGGCGATGGCGGTGGACCTGGTGACCGAT
>NZ_PHRF01000162.1:265487-427963 GCF_004151105.1 Streptomyces sp. L-9-10 | reverse complement strand
CTCAACCCACCAGATCATCTGGCAGGTCGGGGTATCAACATATCTGGCGTTGACTTTTGGCACGCTGTTGAGTTCTCAAGGAACGGACGCTTCCTTTGGTCCCGTTTCCGGTCCCTCCGGGCTTTTCCCTTCGGCATTTCGTGTTTCAAACTCTATCAGGCCTTTTCGCTCTTCCTGACCACCGTTTCGCGGGCATGCCGAAGCGAAGATCAGGAGGGGATCGAGACTTGATAGGTGCCGCCGACCCCCGACTCAAAGTCGCGTTGGGGTCAGGCAGGAGTACGACAGTACATGCGGTCGGTCGGCGCAGGCAAATCGGTTTCGGTGCCCTCATGGTCCGTCAACCCGCCGCACTCACGCGGAACCGTCACTTCCTATGACTTACCCTTCTGAACAGCACGTCGCCCCCTCACGGACGGTGACGACAGCCCCGTACTTCTCCGCCTCTGGAGGCTCCCCCATGACCATCGTGACGGCCCCGCTCGCCGGACGCGCCATTGGTTTGCCCGCTGTACCCGACCCGGTGTTCGCCGGGGCGATGGTGGGGCCCGGCACGGCCATCGATCCCGTGCGGGAGCCCGGTGAGGCGGTGTCCCCGGTGGACGGCGTGGTGGTCTCCCTCCATCCGCACGCCTTCGTCGTGGTCGACGCGGAGGGGCACGGAGTGCTGACGCATCTCGGTATCGACACCGTGCAACTCAATGGCGAGGGTTTCGAGTTGCTGGTCAACAAGGGGGACACCGTCACGCGCGGACAGGCCGTGGTGCGCTGGAACCCCGCCGCCGTCGAAGAGGCCGGCAAGTCGCCCATCTGCCCCGTCGTGGCACTTGAGGCCGCCGCCGACTCCCTCTCCGATCTCCGTGAGGACGGCGATGTGAAGACCGGCGAGACACTTTTCGGCTGGCAGTGACGCCGTCGACGTATGTCAGGGACGGGCGCGGTGCGCTCGTCGTACATCCCTCGCGGCGACCGGGTCGCCGCATAACCGGAGACGGGTGAAATGGAGACAACGCTGCGAGGCGTCGGGGTCAGCCACGGAGTGGCGATCGGCGAGGTCAGGCATATGGGGACCGCGATGCTGGAGCCCCCGGCCAAGTCGATCCCGGCGGAGGAGGCGGAGCGCGAACAGGGGCGTGCTCACCAGGCCGTCGAGGCGGTGTCGGCCGATCTGATCGCCCGCGGCAATCTGGCCGGCGGCGAGGCGCAGGCGGTGCTCGAGGCGCAGGCGCTGATGGCGCAGGACCCGGAGCTGATGGCCGATGTGGAGCGGCGGATCGCCGTCGGGAGCACGGCCGAGCGCGGGGTGTACGACGCGTTCGCCTCGTATCGCGCGCTGCTCGCCGGTGCCGGGGAGTATCTGGCCGGGCGGGTCGCGGATCTGGACGATGTGCGGAATCGCATCGTCGCCCGGCTGCTGGGCGTTCCGATGCCGGGTGTGCCGGACAGTGACGAGCCGTACGTACTGATCGCGCGTGATCTCGCGCCCGCCGATACGGCGCTGCTCGACCCCACGCTGGTGCTCGGCTTTGTGACCGAGGAGGGCGGGCCGACGAGTCACAGCGCGATTCTGGCGCGCGCGCTCGGGGTGCCGGCCGTTGTCGCGCTGCCGGGCGCCGGTGAACTGGCCGAGGGCACCGTGATCGCGGTGGACGGCAGCACCGGTGAGATCTTCGTCCAGCCGAGTGCCGAGAAGCGTGCCGAGTTGGAGGCGGCCGCCGCCGCGCGGAAGGCGGCGCTGTCCGCCTCCACCGGGCCGGGGGCGACGTCGGACGGTCACAAGGTGCCGCTGCTCGCGAATGTCGGCGGTCCCGCGGACGTCCCCGCGGCCGTCGAGGCGGGCGCGGAGGGCGTGGGGCTGTTCCGTACGGAGTTCCTGTTCCTGGACGACAGCAAGCAGGCGCCATCGGAGGAGAAGCAGATCGCCGCGTATCGCGCGGTGCTCGAGGCGTTTCCCGAGGGCCGGGTGGTCGTGCGGGTGCTGGACGCCGGCGCGGACAAGCCGCTCGACTTCCTGACGCCCGCCGACGAGCCGAATCCGGCGCTGGGTGTGCGTGGTCTGCGGAGTCTGCTGGACCACCCGGATGTGCTGCGGACGCAGCTGACCGCGCTGTCGAAGGCGGCCGAGGGTCTTCCGGTGTATCTGGAGGTCATGGCGCCGATGGTGGCCGACCGCACGGACGCCAAGGCGTTCGCGGACGCCTGTCGTGAGGCGGGGCTGCACGCGAAGTTCGGGGCCATGGTGGAGATTCCGTCGGCCGCTCTGCGGGCGCGGTCGATTCTCCAGGAGGTCGAGTTCCTTTCGCTGGGGACCAATGACCTGGCGCAGTACACCTTCGCCGCCGACCGGCAGGTGGGTGCGGTGTCGCGGCTCCAGGACCCGTGGCAGCCGGCGCTGCTGGACCTGGTGGCGCTGTCGGCCGAGGGCGCCAAGGCCGAGGGAAAGAGCTGTGGCGTGTGTGGTGAGGCCGCAGCCGATCCGCTGCTCGCTTGTGTGCTGACCGGGCTGGGTGTGACGTCGCTGTCCATGGGCGCTGCGTCGATTCCGTATGTGCGGTCGGCGCTGGCGAAGCACACGCTGGCGCAGTGTGAGCGTGCCGCCGCCGCCGCGCGTGCCGCGGACACCGCCGAGGGTGCGCGGAAGGCCGCGCAGGCGGTGCTGTCCGGCGAGTGAGCTGAGAGGGCCGGATTCCGGTCCGGGTTCTGGAGGGGCTTCCCGTCGCACAGGGCGGGAAGCCCCTCTGTCGTCTGTCGTCGGCTCCGTTCAGTGGTGGGTCCCGGTGTCGTCCGGGCCGAGGTCGAATCCGGCGCAGTACTCCACACCGGATTCGGGAGAGACCGGCTCTCCCGTGTCCGCATCGGTGCAGTAGGCGCTGAAGACCTCGCCGACGGTGAGCGGAACGAGGCTGCCGCGCTGGAGGCGCCAGCCGTGCAGCCGGTCGGGGTCGTCGGCCCGTGTCGTACGGAGCACCACTCCCCCGGCGCTCTCCCACGCGATACCGACGGCCAGCACACTCACGAATTCGGTGGCCTGTGACGCGTCGAAGCGTGCGGGCGTGCCACCACGGCCACCGGGTCCGGCGGGCCCGCCGGGGCCGGAAGAGCCTTCCTGTCCGTTGCCGGGGCCCTCGGTGCGCAGGACGGCGAGGAGTTGCTCGTCGGCGGCGGGGACGCTGCAGACCAGGTGGTGTGTGCCGGAGCCGGCTCCTTCGAGCAGCCGGAGCAGCAGATGGGAGGCGCGGTCGAAGGCCGCGCGCCCGATGTCCTGTCCGCAGTCGGCGCACTCTCCGACATCGGCGAGGAGCGTGGTCGCGTACTCCCAGGTGGCCCTGCGGACGGCGGTGCTGATGAGTTGTGGGACGAGGCTGTCGATGGGCTGGCCGGTATAGGCGATGGCGGCGCCGCTTCCGGGGATACGCGCCGTGAAGCGGCCGCGGCTCTCCGCGGTGTCGGGGTCGAGGCCGGACTCCGCGCAGTACTCGGCGTACTCCTCCGGGTCGAAGAGGGCGACGGTGGTGTGGACACCCTGGGATGCCAGGGATTTCAGCAGTCCCTCGATCTGCCGTAGATAGGCGGTGTGGTCGTTGAAGGTGAAGGTGCGGTAGCGCCGCATCGCGGTGAAGTCCCGCTCGTCGGCCAGCAGGCCGACGGTGCTGGGGACTTCGCGGCGCAGGCTGCGCCGCGACGTCCTGGTTTTCTGTGCGCTGTGGTCGGTGTGCGCCATGGCTCCCCCTGAGCACGGTCGATCATTGCTCACTCAGAGTAACCAGGGGGTCTGACAACGCGGTCAGCGGCGCTCGCGGGCGAGGTTCTCGTAGAAGCGGAGGAGTTCGAGGTTGTCCACGGACCCCGCGTTGACCGCCTTGTCCAGCGCCGCGCCCTGGAGGAGACGCTTGACCGGGACTTCGATGCGCTTGCCGGTCAGGGTGTGCGGAATTCCGGGGACTTCGATGATCTCGTCCGGCACATGGCGCGGCGAGAGCTGTTCGCGGATGGTCGCCTTGACGCGGTCGCGGAGTCTGTCGTCGAGGACGGCGCCCGGGGCGAGATGGACGAAGAGCGGCATCCAGTAGCCGCCGTCCGGTTCCTCCAGGCCGATGACGAGGGATTCGCGGATCTCGGGGAGCCGTTCGACGGCTTCGTAGATGTCGGCGGAGCCCATGCGGACGCCCTGCCGGTTCAGGGTGGAGTCGGAGCGGCCGTGGATGACGACCGAGCCCCGGTCGGTGAGGGTGATCCAGTCTCCGTGGCGCCAGACGCCGGGGAACAGCTCGAAGTAGCTGTCGCGGTAGCGGCTGCCGTCGGGGTCGTTCCAGAAGCGGATCGGCATGGACGGCATGGGGTTGGTGACGACCAGTTCGCCGACCTCCCCGATGACGGGTTCGCCGTGCGGGTCCCAGGCCTGGAGGTCCGTCCCCAGACAGGCAGCCTGGAGTTCGCCGATATGGACGGGGAGGGTGGGTACGGCGCCCGCGAAGCAGCTGCACACGTCGGTGCCGCCGCTGACGGAGGCGATCCACAGGTCGTCGGCCACCTCGTCGTGGAGCCAGCGGAATCCGTCGGGCGGCAGGGGTGAACCGGTGGTGGCGACGCACTTCACGCGGGAGAGGTCGTGGTCGCGGCCCGGGTGCGCCTCGGCCTTGCGGCATGCCATGACGTAGGCGGCCGAGGTGCCGAAGAAGGTGGCGCCGGTCCGTTCGGCGATGCCCCACTGGGCGTCCACGGCGGGGAAGCCGGGACTTCCGTCGTACAGCACGATCGTGGTGCCGGTGAGCAGGCCGGAGACGAGGAAGTTCCACATCATCCAGCCGGTGGAGGTGTACCAGAAGAACCGGTCCTCGGGACCGAGGTCGCAGTGCAGGCCGAGCTGTTTGAAGTGCTCCAGGAGGATGCCGCCCTGGGACTGGACGATCGCCTTGGGCAGGCCGGTGGTGCCGGAGGAGTAGAGGACCCACAGGGGGTGGTCGAAGGGGACCGGTTCGAAGACGGGCCGGGTGGTTTCGGCCGCGGCGGTGCCCGCGGTGAGGTCCGCCCATTCCAGGGCGCCTTCGGGAGCCGGGGTGCCGAGGAGCGGGACATGCACCACGGCCCGCAGGGTGGGCAGTTCGCGCCGCAGCTCGGCGACGGTCTCCCTGCGGTCGTGCTCCTTGCCGCCGTAGCGGTAGCCGTCGACGGCGAACAGGACGACGGGTTCGACCTGCTGGAAGCGGTCCAGCACACCGCGGGCGCCGAAGTCGGGGGCGCAGGAGGTCCAGACTCCGCCGACGGCCGCGGTGGCGAGCAGTGCGGTGACGGCCTGCGGGACGTTGGGGAGATAGCCGCTGACGCGGTCTCCGGGGCGTACGCCGAGGGCGCGCAGCTCGGCGGCGAGTGCTACCACCTGCCGGCGCAGCTCGGTCCAGCTGACCGGGGTCACGTCATATGTCTCGTCAACATGGAGGAGCGCCGGGTCATGGGCGCGCGCCGGATCCTCAGCGGTACGCAGTGCGTGTTCCGCGTAGTTCAGGGTGGCGCCGGGGAACCACTGGGCGCCGGGCATGGTGCGGTCGCCCAGGACTTGTTCGTAGGGGGTGGTGAACCGTACGTCGAACCAGTCGGCGACGGCGGCCCAGAAGGTGTCGAGCTCATCGACGGACCAGCGGTGCAGCGCCGCGTAGCCGCCCTCGGCCGGAGCTCCGTAGCGTTCGGCGGCCCAGTCCTGGAAGCGGGTGATCCGGGCGGCGGCGATTCGGTCGGGGCCCGGCTGCCAGAGAGGGGCGGGGCTTGCTGCTGCGGTCATGGGGCGGCTCCCGGGCTGACTCGGCGCTGAGATGATCGACGCTGGTGCACTCGACGCGGGTGTGCGCCGGCCGCGCGCACGTGCGGGGTGTGCGCGTGTACGCGACTGAGACGGACGATGCCACGTGATCGTCTTTCGCACCAGGGTGGCTTCTCCATGGTCGGCCAGGCAGATATGTGCCCCGACCACAGGTGAACGGGAGTTGAACGGAGCGTCCGACGCTCCGGACGAATGGCAGGCTGAGCAGCATGGACGGTCGTGAACTGGTGCGTTCGATGAAAGTGGTCGGTTCGGTGCAGGGGCTGCGCGCGGTGCGGTCCGCCTGGCGCCAACGGCGGACGGACGCCAGAGAGCTGGCGCCGCGCGGCCCCGAGCGGGCCCGGGTGCCGGGGCCGGTCACGGGCGCCGAGCCGCTGCCCGGCGGTGGCACCGTACGTTTCGCGCGCGCGGAGCTGCATGTGTGCGTCATGGTGGGCGGCGCCGTCTTCTGGGGATGGGACGGTGCGGAGCCGCTGCCCTCGTACGCGCTCGCCGACGTTCCGCCGGAGCCCGATCCGCGGGCCGGGCTCGAACCCGACAAGGACGGCGGCTGGCGGGTGGTGTCGGAGCGGGTGACGGTCGCGATCTCGCGCAACGGCGGGGTGGAGGTCCGTACGCCGGGGGGCGTCGTGCTGCGCCGGGAGCTGCCGCCGCGCTGGTGGGAGCCGGTCGCGGGCGGACCCGCGCGCTGGGTGCAGCGCACCGAGGTCCCCGCCGACGCGCGCTTCTTCGGCCTGGGCGGGCGCGGTTCCGGGCCCCGGCTGCGGGACGGTACGTACCGGCTGTGGAACACCGATCCGGGCGGTGGTTTCGGCCCAGGCGACGATCCGCTGTACGTGACGATGCCCGTGCAGCTGGTGGTGGCGGACGCCGGGACGCATCTGGCGTTCCACGACAACTCCTGGGACGGCCGGGTCACGCTCCGGGAGGGCGAGGAGGGCGCGGGCTCGGGGCACGACCGGCCGGGCACGAGCGAGCTGCGGATGGACGGCGGGCCGCTGCGCTGCTGGGTGGTGACCGGTACGCCCGCGCGGGTGCTGCACAGCTGGACGGCGCTGAGCGGAGCGCCCGTACCGCCGCCGTCCTGGGCGCTGGGTCCGCAGCACGCGCGCTGGGGGTTCGGCAGCGCGCGGGAGGTGCGGCGGATCGTCGCGGGGTACCGGGAGCGGGGGCTGCCGCTGTCCGCGCTCCATCTCGACATCGATCACTACGACGCGCATCAGGTCTTCACCGTGGACCGTGAGCGCTTCCCCGATCTGCCGGGGCTCGCCGAGGAGTTGCGCGCGGACGGGATCCGGCTGGTCTCGATCGTCGATCCGGCGGTGAAGGCGGAGCGGGGGAACGCGGTGTACGAGAGCGGGCGCGCGGTCGGTCCGGCCGGCGCGTTCGTACGGGACGGGCGGGGGCGTGAGGTGCTCGGTGTCGTCTGGCCCGGCGAGTGCGTGTATCCGGACTTCACGGATCCGGCGGTGCGCGCATGGTGGGGCGGGCTCTACGAGGAGCGGCTGGCGCAGGGGTTCGCCGGGGTGTGGCACGACATGAACGAGCCGGTGTCCTTCGCGCCGTTCGGGGACACGACCCTGCCGCGCTCGGCCAGGCATCAGCTGGAGGGCAGGGGCGGTGACCACCGCGAGGCCCACAATGTGTACGGGCTCACCATGGCGCGGGCCGGCTACGAGGGGCTGCGGCGACTGCGGCCGGCCGAGCGGCCCTTCCTCTTCTCGCGCTCCGGCTGGGCCGGGATGCAGCGGTACGGCGGCACCTGGTCCGGCGATGTGTCGACCGGCTGGCCGGGGCTGCGGGCGTCGCTCTCGCTGGTGCTGGGTCTCGGGCTGTGCGGTGTGCCGTACTCGGGCCCCGACGTGGGTGGTTTCGACGGGAATCCGACGCCCGAGCTGTATCTGCGCTGGTTCCAGCTGGGGGCGTATCTGCCGCTGTTCCGTACGCACGCGGCGATCGACGCGGGGCGCAGGGAGCCGTGGGAGTTCGGTCCCGAGGTGCTGGAACACGCACGGGCCGCGCTCAGCGGGCGGGAGCGGCTGCGGCCGTACTTCGTGACGCTGGCCCAACTGGCCCGGCTGACCGGGGCGCCGTATGTGCGTCCGGTGTGGTGGGGCGCGCCGGAGGACCGGGCGCTGCGCGACTGCGAGGACGAGTTCCTGCTCGGCGACGCGCTGCTGGTGGCGCCCGTGCTGGAGCGCGGTACGGACCGGCGGGCGGTGCGGCTGCCGCGCGGCCGGTGGTACGACACGGCCACGGAGAAGGCGTACGAGGGCCCCGGCCAGGTGCTGCTGGACGCGCCCCCGTCACGTATCCCGGTGCTGGCGCGGGCGGGTGCGGTGATTCCGATACGCGGCGAGGACGGCCGGCCCGAACTGGAGGTGTGGGCTCCGGCCGCGGGGCGCTCGGGGGGCGGCCTGGTGGTACGGGACCCGGGCGACACGTCGCCGGAGGCGGAGGTGGAGCGCTACACCTCGCGGCTGGTGAACGGCGAGGTCCGGGTGGAGCGGGTGACGGACGAGGGCGCGGTGGAGGCGGAGTGGCCGGTCCGGGTGCGGGGTCGCTGAGCAGGAACCGGTACGGGGCGCAGGGGCGTTGGGCGTTGGGCGTTGGCGCGCTGGGGCGCCGGGCCGGAGTGACCGGCCCGGGGCGTTGAGTCTTCGTGACCGGCCCCCGGGCGGGGTGAGTCCGGCGCGGGGGTGTGAGTCCGTCGTGGCGCTCCGCGCTCAGGGACGTCCCCTCGTGCCCTCCGTCCCGTAGCGGCCCGCGAACCAGGCCCGTACGGCCTCCGTGTGCAGCGGGAACGCCAGCTCGGCGGGGCCGCGCAGCAGTTGCCTGCCCGCGGTCTCCTCGGTCGGGACCGAGGGCGGCAGCAGGGCCGCCGGGCGCTCCGGGAGCAGCCCGAAGAGCAGCAGATGACCGTCAGGGGAGCTGAGCGCGTCGGCGAGCCGTACGTCGTGCGCCGGTGCCTCGATGCCGGTCTCCTCCCGCAGCTCCCTCACGACGGCGTGCCGCCAGTCCTCGGTGCGCTCGATGAAACCGCCGGGGAGGGCGAGACCGCCGTACGCGGGCTCGATGGTGCGGGTGATGACGACCAGCGCGGTGCCCTCGTCGTCGGTCACCGGTACCAGCGCGACGGCGACGGGCAGCGGGTTGAGGTAGGCGGTGGCACCGCAGGCCACGCACGTACGGGGCCAGCCGGCTCCTGGCGGGTACGGCGTTCCGCAGCTGCCGCAGTGCGAATGCGCCGCCGCGGGCTTCTTCTGGGACTCGGACACGCGCGGACTGTATCCGATCCCTCTTCCCCGGGGTCCCCGGAGCTGATAGACGAAGGTGCTCATGACACGTCTGATATCCGCACTGCGCGCGCTGGCCGCCTCCGCCGCCGCGCTGCTGACCGTCGCCGCCACCGCACCGACCGCGCGGGCCACGCCGGAACCGGTGGCGCCGAAGGAGTTCGTGGCCCTGCGCGCGGTCGCGCCGACGATCATCCAGGAGATGCGCTACCTCACCCCGCACAACTTCGTGGGCGAGCCCGTCGACGGCTACCGGCAGCCCGTCTGTCTCGTCACCCGCCCCACCGCCGAGGCGCTGCGCACCGCACAGCGGAAGCTGCTGCGGCAGGGGTACTCGCTGAAGGTGTACGACTGTTACCGGCCGCAGCGGGCCGTCGACCACTTCGTACGGTGGGCCGAGGATCTCCAGGACGAGCGCATGAAGCCGGAGTTCTATCCGCGCGTCGACAAGTCGCGGCTGTTCGCGGACGGTTACATCGCGGAGAAGTCCGGGCACAGCCGGGGCAGCACCGTCGATCTGACGCTCGTCAGGCTGCCTGCCCTGCCGACGCGGCCGTACCGGCCGGGTGAGAAGCTCGCGCCCTGCTACGGGCCGAAGGCCGAGCGGTTCCCCGACAACTCCGTCGACATGGGCACGGGCTTCGACTGTTTCGACACGCTCGCGCACACCGACGATCCACGCGTCCAGGGCGGGCAGCGCGCGAACCGGCAGCTCCTGAAGTCGACGCTGGCCGGTGTCGGGTTCACCAATCTGCCCGAGGAGTGGTGGCACTTCACGCACAAGCCGGAGACCTTCCCGGACAGCTACTTCGACTTCCCGGTGGCGTGGCGTTCGGTCCTGGGGAGCTGAGAGCGGCAGCGGGACGGAAGCACGACGGCCGGCCGGGGCCACCCC
Source organism: Streptomyces sp. L-9-10 (assembly GCF_004151105.1). Classification (GTDB taxonomy): domain Bacteria; phylum Actinomycetota; class Actinomycetes; order Streptomycetales; family Streptomycetaceae; genus Streptomyces. Next base: position 417,957 of record NZ_PHRF01000162.1, on the reverse strand, counting down.
CGTGGACTCCGGCCGGCCGTCTTCCGGTGGGACGCGCGGAACCCGTTCCCGGTTCACCGAAAAGCAATTACGGTGCCCGTATGGCGCAAAGAACAGATGAGCGGCGGACGAGCGAGCGGCAGCCGGCCGGGCCGCGGACGTTCGACTCGTACGAGGAGTTCTGGCCCTACTACGTCGCCATGCACTCCAAGGCGGCGACGCGCTGGCTCCATCTCACCGGCACGCTCACCGGCCTCGCGATCAGCGCCTACGGGCTGGCGCGCGGACGGAAGCGGTACGTGGCGGCCCTGCCGCTGATCGGGTACGGGACGGCCTGGCCCGCCCACTTCCTCATCGAGAAGAACAATCCCGCCACGTTCGGCCATCCGGCCTGGTCGCTGCGCGGTGACGCGCAGATGATCCGGATGATGCTCGCGGGTCGCGACAGTGAGCTGGCGGAGACCGCCGCCAAGTGGCTCGCCGCGAACCGTCCCTGACCCGCTGGGATCAGGGGCGGCGCAGCGCACGGCGGGGCGGTCCGTACAGGTCAGGTCGTGGCGGCGTGCTCGCGCTGCCGCGCCGCCAACGTCATCGCGTGCTCGACGACCGCCACCAGCACTTCCTTGACGGACTCGCGTTCGCGCGCGTCACACATCACCAGGGGGACCTCGGGGTCGAGGTCGAGTGCCGACCGTACGGTCTCGCTCGGGAAGCGGTCCGCGCCCTCGAAGCAGTTGACGGCGACGGTGAACGGGATCCCGCGCCGTTCGAAGTAGTCGACGGCGGCGAAGGAGTCCGCGAGACGGCGTGTGTCGGCCAGCACGACCGCGCCGAGGGCGCCCTGGGCCAGTTCGTCCCAGAGGAACCAGAAGCGGTCCTGGCCCGGGGTGCCGAAGACGTACAGCACCAGGTCCTCGCGGAGCGTGATCCGGCCGAAGTCCATGGCGACCGTGGTGGTCGTCTTGCCCTCGACCCCGTCGACGTCGTCGACGGGCCGGCCGGCCTCGCTCAGCACCTCTTCGGTACGGAGCGGTCTGATCTCGCTGACCGCGCCCACGAGAGTGGTCTTGCCCACCCCGAAGCCCCCGGCGACCAGGATCTTCAGCGTCACCGGATCGGCCGGACGCTGCCTGCGGCTAGAGCGCCCGAAGACCATTGATCACCTCGCGGAGAATGTTCACGTCCGGCAGTTCGGCCGGCGGAACAGGACGGGTTACGTGCACGATTTCGTCCTCCACCAGATCGCCGACGAGGACCCTGACCACCCCGACGGGGAGGTCGAGGCCCGCGGCCAGCTCGGCGATCGACTGGGGGCTGGTGAAGCAGCGTTCGACGATCTCCACGTGCTCGGGGGAGAGCGTCTGGTCCCGGCCGGGGTCACCGGCCGCGGGTTCGCAGACGACGAGCGCGATCAGGTCGAGCCGGTGGCGCGTCGCGCTGCTGGTGCGGCCACGCGTCATCGCGTACGGACGTACTACCGGTCCGGCTTCGCCGTCGAACCAGTGCTGCTGATCCTGATCGCCTTCGCTCATCGCAGCCCGCTCACCCTCCGGCGGGCAGGCCGGTACGTGGGGCGGTACCCAGGTGGACGCCGACCCGCTTGACCATGAGCGTCATCTCGTAGGCGACCTGTCCGACGTCGGAGTCCGCGTCGGACAGGACGGCCAGACAGCTGCCGTCGCCCGCCGCGGTGACGAAGAGGAACGCGTCGTCCAGCTCCACGACGGTCTGGCGGACCTTGCCCGCCTCGAAGTGCCGTCCCACGCCCTTGGCGAGGCTGTGGAATCCGGAGGCGACGGCCGCGAGGTGCTCGCCGTCCTCACGCGTGAGGTCCTTGGACGTGCCGGTGGCGAGCCCGTCACCGGAGAGCACCACCGCTTTACGGATGCTGGCGACCCGGTCCACGAGCTCGTCGAGGAGCCAGTTGAGCTCTCCGACGACATTGGGGTCTATGGAGCGTGCTGCGGCGTTCGGTGCGGTCATCGACCGTCCCCCTCCGATGTGGTTCCTTGTATCTCGCCGGGGCCGGTGGGGTCCTCGGCATCGTTCTGCTGACGACCACGCTGCCAGCCCCGCTGGAGCGAAGCCATACGGCTGCGCACTTCGTCCGCGTCCCGCTCCGCTTCCTGGCCCGTGGCGGGCGTGGAGCCGGTGCCGGGGTCCTGAGCGGTGTCCCTCAGCTGGGGGGCCAGACTGGCCTGCCGGATCCGGCGGGGCAGTCCGTCGATCATGGGCGGGGCTCCGTCGGACGGCTGCCCGCCCGGTGCCGAGGAGCGTGAGGGCTGCGCCGGTACGCCGGACCAGGTGCGGCCCGTGCCGCCGGCCGCCGGATCCGGCGCCGCCTCGGGCAGGGCGCGGCCCGGCTCGTCCACCCGCCGGCCGCGGTCCACGACCAGGATCGGGGGCTTGCGGCGGGGCAGTCCGGCCGGGGGCTCGGACGCGGTGGCGTCCACGGGGCGCTGTGGCTGTCCGCGCCGGTCGCGCGGCGGCGGGACGGGCCGGCCGTCGCGCCGGTCGCGGAAGTCCCGGGCGTCGTCCCGTACGCCGCGCGAGTCGTCGCGGCCCAGCAGTCCGTCACGGGCGTCGCCGGTGTCCCGGCCGCCGTACGGGTCGCGTCCGTCGTCGCCGGTGTACGGGACCTCGATGCTGGAGTCGCGGAGATGTTCCCGCGCGCGGAACAGTCCGCCGCGTTCGCTCTCCGTGTCCTCGATATCTGTGATGCCGTCACCTCCGCCGAGCAGCGGCCCGCTCTCCCTGTCGAGAGCGCGGACCGGAGGTTCGAGTTCGACCGGGCCGTCGAGCACGGACGGGTCGCCGCCGAGTCCGGCGGGGACTTTCGCGAGCGCGGTGCGCCGGCCACCGCCACCGCCGTCGGCGCGATGGCGGCCGCGCTCCGTGGCGGTCTTGCGGTCGAGCCGGAAGCCGGTGCCCTCGGTCTCGGGCGCGTCGGTGAGCAGCGCGACCGGCAGGAACACGATCGCGGTGGTCCCGCCGTACGGCGAGGGCTGGAGCGAGACGCGTACGTTCTGCCGCTGGGCGAGCCGGCTGACCACGAACAGCCCGAGGCGGTCGGTGTCGGACAGCTCGAACTCGGGGGTCTCCGCGAGCCGCAGGTTCGCGTCGAGGAGCACCTCGGGCGCCATCCCGAGACCTCGGTCGTGGATCTCCAGGGTGAATCCGTTGGCGACCCGCTCGCCGTGCACCTGCACCGCGGTGTGCGGGGGCGAGAACACCGTGGCGTTCTCCAGGAGTTCGGCGATGAGGTGGGTGAGGTCGGCGACCGCGGGGCCGCCGACGCCGATGCGCGGCAGCCTGCGGACCTCGATGCGCTCGTAGTCCTCCACCTCGGCGACCGCCGCGCGCACCACGTCCATGAGCTGGACGGGCTTGCGCCACTGCCGGGAGGGAGCGGCTCCGGAGAGGATCACCAGACCCTCGGCGTGCCGTCGCATACGGGTGGTGAGGTGGTCGAGCCGGAAGAGGTCGGCCAGCTCCTCGGTGTCCTCCGTACGGCGCTCCATGGTGTCCAGGAGCGTGAGCTGACGGTGGAGCAGGACCTGGTTGCGGCGGGCGAGGTTGACGAACACCTCGGAGACGCCGCGCCGGAGGTCGGCCTGTTTCACGGCGGCCTCGACGGCGGCGCGCTGGAGCGTGTTGAGGGCCTGTCCCACCTGGCCGACCTCGTCCCGCTCGTAGTCGAGCCGCGGCGCCTCGGTCTCCACGTCGACCGGTTCGCCCGCCGCGAGCCGGCGCATGACGCTGGGCAGGCGTACGCCGGAGACCTCATGGGCCTCCTTGCGGAGCCGGGAGAGGTCGCGGATCAGATCACGGCCCACGCGTACGGACACGATGATGGAGACGAGGAGGGCGACGAGGCCGAGCGCGGCGGCGAAGCCGACCCGTACGAAGATGTCGGTGCGTACGGGCTCGATGTGGCCCCGGTACAGCTCGGTGGCCGCGTCGCTCTCGCGGGTCAGGTCCTCCAGGACCGAGGCGGTCATCTGCTGCCAGCCCACGGCGTCGACCGTCTTCGGACTCCCGGTGGCGCCCGCCGAGATGAGACGGTTCTCCGCCTCGCGCAGCGCGAGGGTGGCGGGGGTGCGCCAGTACTGTTCGAGCGTCGCGCGGTCCGAGAGCGGCAGGTCGGCCAGGTTGGTCTCGTAGAGCAGCGTGCGGTTGGCGACGAGGTCGGAGGTGGCGCGGACGTCCTCGGGGGTCATTCTGCGCGCGATCAGCGCGGAGGCGACGAGCGCGTCCTCGCGGGAGAGCATCTCCCGTGCGCGGTCGAATCCGATCAGCGCCCGGCCCCAGTTGTCGCCGTCGACGTCCTCGTGTCCGTACAGGGAGGCCAGGAAGTTGTGACTGGGGTCGACGAGTCCGTTGTAGAAGGCGAGCGCCTTCTCCCGGGTGACCGTGCTCTCGTCCACGGAGCGGCGCATCAGCCCGAGGCCTTCGAGGGAGCCGACGAGCCGGTCGAGCCGCTCGGCCGAGATGTCGTCCAGCTGGTCGCGTACCGCTGATTCGGCTTTTCTGACCGTGGCGAGGGTCCGGTCGGTGTCGCCGCGGCGGGCCCGGAGTTCGGTCAGCGAGTCCGAGGCCGTGGGGTCGGCCAGGAAGATGAGCGTCTGCCGTCGTTCGCTCTGGAGGACACCGACCGACTCCTCGACGGGGTTGCCGACGGTTTTGATGACATGTCTGACATCGATGAGCTGCTTGGCCTGGCTGCCTGCGAGCGTGGTGGCCAGTCCCCAGAGGACGGTCAGCGCGACGAGCGGCACGAGCAGCAGCGCCACGATCTTCCGGCGGATGGATTTCCCGCGAAAGCGCATGGCCTCCCCCAGCTCGATCTCCCGCCCGGCTGCGGGAGATTCTCCGTCAACAAACGGCGCGAGCCTACTACTGTCGCACCGGCAACTCGAAGACACATCCGGATGTTTTTCGGCCGCCCCTTGGCACCTTGATCATGAGTTGTCCTGGTATTCGGCGAGTTGGCTTCCTTGACGCGCATGGCTAAGAGCAGACGGGACGGTAGATATCCGGCCGGAACAGATGGCTGAAACTTACTGTTCGCCCATCGTTCCGGGAATCTTTCGGCACTCCCATTCGTCCTTGTGTGCGGGGATCAGGGGTTAGTTGGGAGCACTGCGGGCGGTTTCGCGTACACACTCGGTTCCATGGCCGGCGTGAAGCGGAGCGAGCCGGGCAGTCACCCTTGAGACGGACATGGGTGGGGAGTGACGGTCCATGGAGACGGACGGGCGGCGCGGTGCGGAGTCGGCGGAGGGGTTCAGGGAAGTGTCCCGTGGGCTCTGGGTCGAGGAGCCCGCGAAGCGGTATCGCATGCCGGACGAGGTCAGAACGGCCGCTGTACGCGCGGTGATCATCGCCGCGATCACACTGATTCAGGCCACGATCGCGTTTCTCAGTACGCTCGCCGGTTCCTGGCTGGCGTTCCCGATGGTGCTGAGCAGTGTGGCCTCCACGGTGGTGGCGACCTGGGGCGTGCTGGACGTATGGGTGACGCGCCAGATGTGGAACCAGCGGGGCGGCGTGGTGTCCGTACCGAGCAGCACCGCGCGCCAGTTGCGCCGGGAGCGGCGCAGGGCCAGGCGCGCGGCGCGGTCCGCCGCGCGGAGTGCGGACCGGGGAGGGGCCCGGATACGACGCGGGGCCCGGACCCGAGGAGGGGCCGGCGCTCCGGAAACCAGTGCTCCGGAGGCCGGCGCCCACGAGGCCGGCGGGCAGGAGGCCGGGACCGGCGCCGCTACTCCGCGACGGGCTCCGGCGTCCGTTTGAACATCCGCGTCGCGGTGATCTCCCCGTGCACCGTCTCGCCGTCCGGGTCCTGCTGCGGCAGGCCGGGGCGCAGATGCTCCTCCACGCTGATGTACTTCAGCCCGGCGCGCAGATCCGCGTCATTGCGCAACCGGATGACCAGCGGGAATTCCGCGAGCGCGGTCGTGTCGAAGAGGCCCGTGGTGTAGAGGAGCTGCACGCCCAGGGCATCGGAGACCGCGCGCTGGAGCTCCAGCAGATAGGTGGCGTTGGCGCGGCCGATCGGGTTGTCGAGGAAGAGCGTGCCCGCGTGCCGGTGCTTGTCACGGCCCCGGTCGTTGCTGCGCAGTGCCGCCATCGTGCAGTAGAGGGCGATCGCGGCGGTGAGCAGCTGGCCGCCGGAGAAGACATCGCCCATCTGTCCGACCGGGACCCGCTCGGCGCGCAGCACGGCGTCGGGCTTGAGGATCTCGACGGCGACGCCCCTGGGCTGGAGCGCCGCCTGAACTCCGCGCAGGAGCAGGGACATTCCGTCCCTGCGCAGATCGGAGTTCTTCTTGAGGGCGGCGCGGGTCGCCTCGTCGACGACCTCGCCGAGCCGCTCGGTGAACGTCGCACGGTCCGGCTCCTCGAAGCGGATCCGCAGGAACTCCTGGCCGGACCACTCTCCCAGGCCCTCGGGCAGCCGGGAGAGCCGCTGAGCCGAACGGAGCGTCGTCAGCGCGGATTCCACCAGCCCGCGCAGCCGGTCCACGATGGAGTCGCGGTTGCGCTCCAACTGCGCCAGCTCGTCCGTCAGTACGCGCAGCCGGGGCGCGAACGCCTGGGCCCACGCGGCGGCGTGCTCGGGCAGCGCGGACGCGGGCAGTTCGCGGATCTGCTGACGGGCCGGGGTGCGGACCTGCTCGTACCGGGTGGCGTTGGCATGCCGGACGAGCACGTCGCAGGCTTCCCGTACGCCGGCTTCCGCCGCGGAGAGGTCGGCCGCGCAGGCGCGCAGTGAACGGCGGGCCTCGGCCGTGGAGTGCCGCGCCTCCTCCAGCGTGCCGGGGTACGGCTCGGGCGCCTGGGACGCCTCCTCGTCACCGCGCTTCGGGTCGTGGTCGTCGGCCGCCGCGCCACGCAGCAGATCGCGCAGGAGGGCGGCCGTCTCGTCGAAGCCGCCCGCGCCGTCCTCGGCGGCGCGGTGCGCGTACAGCAGCTCGCCGTGCGCGGCCCGCGCGGTCTCCAGCGCGTCGGTCCGTGCGGCCAGTTCGGTGGTGGCGGTACGCAGCAGGGTCTGGGCCTGCTCGGCGTCGGCCGGGACCAGCTCCGCGGGCAGTTCGGTGTGCGCGTCGCCGTCCTCGGGGGCGAGCCGTTCGGCCTCGCCGCGGAACCGGCCCAGTTGCTCGCTCGCGGTGGAGGCGCGCGACTCCAGCATCTGGACGAGGGACTCGGCGCGGGCGGCGGCGGCCTGCCGGGAGGGGCCGTCGGCGCCGTCCGTGGATTCGAGGAGCTGGGCGGCGCGGGTGCGGACCTTGTTGGTGAGCCGGTCCAGCTCGGCGAGTGCCGCGCTCTCGTCGCTCTCCGCGCGCGCCTGCTCGGCCCGCAGATCGGCGCCGACGCCCACCTTCTCGTAGAGCTGGGAGGCGGCGCGATAGGCCTCGCGCAGGGCGGGCAACGCGGCGCGCGGGGCGTCCGCGTCCGGCTCGGGGATGCTCTCCGGGGCGCCGGCGATCTCGGCGCGTTCGGCGCGCAGGGCACGGGCGGTGCGGCGGGCGTCGTCGGCGGCGCGCTGGGCGGCCCTGCGGTCCTCGTCGGCGGCGCGCGCCCGCTCCAGGCACGCGGTCGCGCGCGCCTCGGACTCGGCGGCGTCGTCGGCCAGTTCACGGAGCTTCGCCTGCCATCCCGACCGCTCCCGGAGCCGGAACGCGAGACCGGCCAGAGCGTCGGCGGCGCGGCGGGCGCGCTGGGCGGCCTCCTGCCGTTCGTCGCGTACCCGCGCGGTGTCCGCGGCGGCCTCGTCCGCCTCGGCACGTGCGGTACGGGCCTCGGCGAGGGCCGCGGCGGCCGTCTCGGCCGATTCCCCGGCGGCCCCCGCGGCGGTCGCCAGCTCCAGGAGCATGCCGGGCGGACAGTCGGCCCGCCAGGAGCCGAGCCGGGCGGCGAGCGAACGGTCGCCGGTGAGCCGGGCCGCGAGCACCCGGATCTCCTCGTCGCGGTCCGCCGCGCGGCTGCGCAGCGCCTGGCGCTCCTCGTCGGCGGCGTGTTCGTCGTGCATGGCCGGGTTCGGCGGTACGAGGAACACCCCGCTGTCGGCCGGGCCTTCGGAACCGGGGCCCGGCACGGGGCCCAGCAGCGCGGCGGCGGTGCCCACGGCGACGGCCGAGCGCGGCAGCAGGGCGGCGCCCGCGAGGGCCTCGCGGGCGCGGGCGTGCGAGGCCGGGTCGGTGATCACGACGCCGTCGACCAGCTCCGGTCTGGCGGCCAGCACCGCGGCGTGGTCGCCCGGGTCCACGGCCTGGGCCAGATAGCGCCAGCCGGGGAGAGCCGGAATGCCGTGCTCACCGAGGTACTCGACGGTGGCGAGGACATCGGGCCCCGGCGGCAGCAGCCCCCCGTCCCCGAGCGCGCCGAGGATACGGGAGTCGTCGGCCGCGGCGGTGCGCAGGTCGAAGAGCTGCCGCTCGGCGGATGCGACGCCCTGGTCGAGCAGTTCGCGCAGTTCGTCGGCGTACCGGTCGAGGTCCTCGGGGCTCAGCGGCCCGTCGGCGGGGCGCCGGGAGGTGGACCGGGCCGGGGGATCCGTGTCCCGGTCGCCCGTGCCGTCCCGTGGCGCGGGGACCGCCGCCAGGGCGGCGGCCGTCGCGGGCAGGCTGAGCAGTTCGGCCAGGCGCTCGTCCTGGGCGATCGACTCCGCCGCGCGGCGCTCCGCGTCGTACGCGTGCTCCGCGGCCTGAGCGGCGTCGGCGGCGCGGGCGGCGGCCAGTTCGGCACGGGACTCCGCGGAGGCCGCCTCCCTGGCCAGGTCGGCGGCCGTGCGCGCGGCCTCGCGCGCGGTGTCCCAGCCGGCGACCGCGGACTTCTCCGCGTCGCTCGCGGCCAGCGCGGCGCGGGCCGGATCCGCGTCGGGCGCCGTGTCGTCGAGCCAGCCCGCGCGTACCGCCTCGGCCGTCTCCTGCCCGACCTCCGCGAGGCGCTGGCGCAGATGCCCGGCCTCACTGCGGGCCCGCTGTGCCTCGGTGGCCGCGGACGTCGCGTCGCGGTGGGCGGCCTCGCCCGTCTCCTGGAGCGTGGCGGAACGCTCCTCCTCCTCGTTCGCCAGGCGCTCGCCGTCCTCGGCGGCGGCGTGCAGCGCGCGTACGAGATCGGCCGCCGCGGTGGCCCGCGCGGCCAGCGCGGGCGCGGCGTCGCGCTCGGCCTCCCGGATCGCGACGGCCACGCGCGCGGAGCGGTCCGCGGCGGCGCGGTGGCGCAGCACGGCCTCCGCGGCCTGCCAGGCGGAGTGGAGCGTACGGGCGTCGGTCAGCTCGCGACGCTGGGCGGCGGCGCGCTTCTCGGCGACGGTGAGGGCCAGCGAGGCGTGCCGGTAGGCCAGTTCGGCGGCGATCAGCGCACTTCGGCCGCGCTCCCGCTCGGCCGAGGTCACCGTATGGGCGGCAGCGGTCACCTGCTGGGCGAGGCCGGCGGCCCGCTCCCGCTCCCCCGCCGCGCGGGCCGTGAGCCGCCGTACGAGCGTACGGGCCCGGCGCTCGGCGCCCGCGTGGATGTCACGGGCGCGGGCGCGGGTGTCGGCGGCCTCGACGATCCGGCCGAGCAGATCGACCGAGCCGGCCGTGAAGTCGCGCTCGGCGGTGAGCTCGGCACGACGGCCGAGCTTGTTGCCGAACCCCCCGACGAGATCCGCGAGTCCGTCCGTGTCCCGGGTGTCGGTGACGGCCCGCAGCAGCAGATCGGTGAAGTCGGAGTCCTTCTTGACCGCGAAGAGGCCCGCCGCCTCGCCCTCGTCGGCGTTCATCTCCCGCTGGTAGCGGAAGAGTTCGGGATCCAGGCCCAGATCGCCGAGATGCTCGTTCCAGCGGTCGTGGATCTCCTCCCAGTGGACATCGAGATGCGGATAGAACTTGCCCGCCTCGGTCAGGGAATCCCGGAAGCCCTTCATCGTGCGCCGCCTCCCCCGGGCACCCGAGGCACCCTCCACGGGCGGCCGGACGGCGGTGGACTCGGCGACGGGCAGCGAGTCGAGGCTGAGCCCGGGGCCCGGCCGGAAGGAGTACCAGCCCTCGGCGAACTTCCGCGGATCGCTGGACACCTGACGGCCGCGCCACTCACTGGCCTTGCCGACCACCACGAGTTCGCCGGTGAGCGTGTGCTGCCACTCCAGCGCGACATGTCCGCAGTCGTCCGCGAGGAGGAACTTCCGCAGCACGCCGGAGCTGGCGCCGCCGAGCGTGTTGCGGTGTCCCGGCAGCATCACCGAGAAGATCAGCTTCAGCAGCACGGACTTGCCGCCGCCGTTCTCCAGGAAGAGCACGCCCGCGGGGGCGGGCCGGCGCGGCGGGCCGACCGGCTCGTCCTCGAAGAACTCCGCCTGGGCGGGGGCGGGGTGGGGCACGGGAGCGCCCACTCCGCGCAGATCGAGCACGGTGTCGGCGTAGCGCGCACCGGCGGGGCCGATGGAGTAGAGGCGGACCCGGGACAGCTCGTACATGGCGGGGACTCTCGTCGTGGTGGGGGCGGGTTCAGGCGTGGAACGGCAGGCCGGCGTCGGCGGCCAGCTCCAGATCGTCACCCTCGGGCGGTGGCAGCAGGGTGGCGGAGCCGTCGGTGACGGGGACGACGCCCAGCTCCAGCAGCTCGGCCATGGCCGCGTGGCCCGCCATGTCGCGGACCTGGAGCTGGTAGCGGGCGGTGGTGCGGTACGCGCCGCCGGCGTCGTCGCCGGTGCGCTGGAGGAAACCGGAGTCGGTGAGGAACGCGACGGCCTTGCCGACGATGCCGGTCGTGGAACCGGCCAGCCTGCGGGCGTCCTTGGTGGCGCCCGTGGCACTGCGCCGTGCGTAGATCCGCCACGCGGCTTCCAGCCCCGGTTCGCCGGTCGACGGGTCGGTGTTCTCCCCCGCCTCCTCGGCGCGCTCCTCCAGCCGTCGGCACGCCTGCCGTACGAACGCGTCGACGCCGTTGACCGTGATCCGGCCGATGTATCCGTCGTCGGCGAGGTCGGCGGGGCGGGGGAACGCCATGGCCGCGACGGCGAGATGGGCGAGGCCGTGCAGGAAGCGGTCGGCGGAGTCGGTGGCGGCGCGGCGGGCGTAGTCGCCCATCCGGACCGCGAAGACCGAGTCCTCGCCCGCGGTCACGGCCATGCCGGCGCGGGGGGAGACCTCCAGGACGACGAGACCGAAGCCGGTGGCGATGGCGTCGGCGACGCGGGCGAAGGGTGGGTCTTCGCGGTAGCGGCGGAGCAGCTCGGTGTACTCGGCGTCGCGGGCGGGGAGCAGCTTGGGCTGGAGCCCGAAGGAGACGAGGCGGGCGGCGTCGGCGGCGTCTGCGGGCGTTACGCGGCCGGCGGAGCCGGCGGTTGTCGCGGGTGCGGTCGCGGTCTCGACCGTCGCGTCGGCGTCGCCGGGGTCGGTCCACGCGGCGGGGTGCTCGGCGTGGTGGTCGCTCACGGGGGGTCTCCTTGTGCGGTGCGGTGCGGTGCGGTGCGGTGCGGTGTGCGGTGCGGTGCGGTGTGCGGTGCGGTGCGGTGCGGTGTGCGGTGCGGTGCGGTGCGGTGTGCGGTGCGGTGCGGGTTGCGGTGTGCGGGGTTTGGGTTGCGGTTTCGTACGGCTGGTGCCGGGGGCCGGGGCCTCCGGAGGCACATGTCCGGACGGCATGCTGTGTTTTCCCGGGGGACACCCCCGGACCCCCGTACGGCGCGACTCCGCCCCGACGATGGTTCGGGCGTCCGCGCGCCACACATCACGCTTCAGTGTCCGAACACGCACCTCCTACGCCCCCGACCCCCTCCCCCGGTGGTCGCCCCCCACTGCCCGCCCGGCTGGGGGGCTTGGGGTCGGCTGCGGCCCGGTGGCCCCGGCCACCCGCCACGCAGCTGGGGTGTGGGGGCGCGTGCGGCCTGGTGGCCCCGGCCAATCGCCGTCTCGGCGGAGGGTGAGTGGGCTGCTGCGGTCCGCCAGTCGCTCCCTGCACGCGCCGGGTACGGGAGGGTGCCGCCGCCTCCCCCGCCCACCCTCGCGCACGGCCGCGTGGTCTGCGGCGGAAGGGGGTCGGGGTCGGAGGAGGTGCGTGTCCGGACGTAAAGCGTCGCAGCTCGCGCGAAGCGCGGTGACCACGCGACGGAGTCGCATATCGACCGCAGCGCAGTCCGGACACGCACCTCCGGAGGCCCCGGCACCCGGCACCACAACGCACCCGCAGACGAAAACCGGCCCCAGCCACAACTCACGCACCCTCGACCCGCACCGCGCCCAAGCGCATCGTGCCGACGATCAAGTCCGCCCCGCCGAACTCCTCGTCGTCCAGCTGCGTGCCGTCGTCCACCGCGAACAGCACGCTCTCCTCCCCCTGCCGGTACGCCGTCCCCACCGGCGGGCTCGCCGCGTGGATGGCCAGGAGCGCCACCAGATACGGCAGTTCGCGATCGCGGCGGCGCGCCTCCGCCAGCAGGCCCGAGAGGCGGCGCGGGGCGTCGTGTTCCAGGTCGAGCAGTTCCTTCGCGCTCGCCAGCTGTTCTTCGGTGAAGCGGCTGTCGTCCGGGGTCGCGATCAGGTCCGGTTCCGGCATCTCCGCGCCCAGGTGTTCCCGCTCGGCCGGTGGGGTCAGCAGTAGGTCGATCAGGTCGCCGACGCGTACCGAGACGGGTGTGCGCGGGCCGGTGCCGCGGGCGAAGAACGCGTCCGTGACGCGTGCCGCGCGCTCGACGGGGAGCGGCAGCAGCGGGGCGAGCAGCTGTCCGTACAGGTCGAGGCCCGTGTGGGCGGTGGGCCTGGCGAAGGCCTGCCGGTCCTGTTCCGCGCGGAAGAGCGGGCCCGCCTCCAGCAGCCGGGACTGGAGCTGGGTGTGCCGGCGGATGCAGTCCTTGACGATGTCGACCAGCTCCGCCGCGCGCCGCTTGTGCTCGGCCGTCTTGGGGTCCGCGCCGGTCTCGGCCTCGTCGCGGGCCTTGCGGATGTTGGTCAGGATCGCGTTCTCGTGGCGGTACCGGTCGGCGACGTGGTCGAGGGCTTCGTCGATCAGGTCCGGTACGGCGTTGAGCCAGTCGACCGCGCGTACGTTGCGGCGGGTCGCCTCCAGCGTCCTGCGGAGCGTCTCCGCGTACTGCACGGTGCGGTATCTGGCCTGTTCCGCGGCGAGTTGCGCGTCGGCCAGTCTGCCGCGGTTGATCAGCACCTCGAGCTTGACCTCGGCGGCGATCTGCGCGCTGGTGACGTCCGTGTCGAGCGCGCCGACCAGGACGTTGACCGCTTCGTCGGTGGTCCGGAGGAAGACGCTGCCGCCGTGCCCCGGGACCTCTTCGATGAGTTTGAAGTCGTAGTCCCTGCGGGTGTAGACGCCGTCGGTGCCGAACGTGCCGTACACCGCGCGGAATCCGCGGTCCACGCTGCCGACGTTGATGAGGTTCTCCAGCACCCAGCGGGCGACGCGTTCATGTTCCGCGACCGGGCGGCGGGGTGCCTGCGCGGCGACGCGTGGCAGCAGTCTGGACACGATCTGTTCGTGGTCGGCGCCGGTGTCGAAGTCCATGTTCAGCGTGACCAGATCGATGGCCGAGAGCGCGACCTCGGCCATCGCGTAGACGGAGTACTCACCCGCGAGATTGGCCTTGCGGGTGTCCAGGTCGTGCAGGGGCGCGGTGCAGGCGAGCGCGCGCAGCCGCCGCGCGAGCCCTTCGTCGGCGGCCGGGCCCTGCGCGGGCCGCGGCCCCGCGCTGAGCTGGGGCGGAACGAAGTCCGTCGGGGCAGGCGAAGTCACGCTGCACAGATTATGTCCTCGCACCGACAACGGGCGAAACGGTGCGGAAGCGGCTCCCGCCTCACTCCGTCCCGTCCGCGGCGACGAGCCTCGCGTACACCTCCACGAGCTGCTCGCGCGAGTCGTCCAGGTATGCGGCGAGCATCCGTTCCGTGCCGTCCCTGTCCCCGGCTCCGAGGGATTCCAGGAGCTGCCGGTTCCGTACGAGGTACGGCTCGTGCAGCAGGCGCGGGTCGTCCACCACGTGGAAGGCGAGCCGTAGTTCGGCCAGTACGGCGCTCATCAGTTCGTCGGTGCGTACGCTGCCGGCCAGCGCGACCAGTTCGCGGTGGAAGTGGATGTTCGCCGTCGAGACGCCCTTCCAGCGCCCCTCGCGGGCCGCCCGCCGGCCGTTGGCGACCGCCTTCTCCAGGCCGTCGAGCGTGAACGGGGGTTCGCCGAGGCCGCGTACGACGGCGCATTCGATCAGCCGTCGCGTGCGGTAGATGTCCTCGACGTCCTCGACCGCGAGCACCCGCACGAAGACCCCGCGGTTCAGCTCGTGGACGAGCAGCCGCTCGTGCGTGAGCAGCCGGAACGCCTCGCGCAGCGTGTTGCGGGAGACGGCCAGCGCCTTGCCGATGGACTCCTCCGAGAGCCGTTCGCCGGGCTGGAAGTAGCCCTCCGCGATACGGGTCCTGAGGATGTCCGCGACCCGTTCCGCCGTGCTCGTACGGCCCAGCAGGGGGCGGTCCTCCGCCAGCTCGCCGAGTTCGGTCCCGCTCGTCGCCACAGCGCCCTCTTCCGTCTCCGTCCGCGTACGGACTCATCGTAGAAGCAAGAACGAAACAACAAGTCTCTTGTCGGATCGTTCAACAATCCCCTACGGTCTTCTCAGCTCACGGTCCCAGCACACTCCCCTTCCTGCGAGGTGCAGATGAGCACGACACAAGCACGTCCGAGCAAGGACGGATCTCCCGAGGACACCGGCGCGTTCGCCTGGCTGCGGGCCCTGGGGCCGCAGGGGCGCCGGGCCTTCGCCGGCGCGTTCGGCGGCTACGGCCTGGACTCGTACGACTTCTTCACGCTGCCGCTGTCCATGGTGGCGATCGCCGCGTACTTCAGCCTCGACAACGGCCAGACGGGGCTGCTCACCACCGTCACCCTCGTCGTCTCGGCCATCGGCGGGGCGATCGCCGGGGTACTCGCCGACCGCATCGGCCGGGTCAGGGCCCTGATGATCACCGTCATCACCTACGCGGTCTTCACCGTGCTCTGCGGATTCGCGCCCAACTACGAGACGCTGCTCGTCTTCCGCGCCCTCCAGGGGCTCGGCTTCGGCGGCGAGTGGGCGGTCGGCGCGATCCTCGTCGCGGAGTACGCCTCCGGCAAGCACCGCGGCCGTACGCTCGGTGCCGTCCAGAGCGCCTGGGCGGCCGGCTGGGCGCTCGCGGTCGTCGTCTACACGCTGGTCTTCCAGTTCCTGGACGCGGACACCGCGTGGCGCGTGATGTTCTGGACGGGCGCGCTGCCCGCCCTGCTGATCGTCTACGTACGGCGGAACGTCCACGACGCGCCCGAGGCCGCCGCACAGCGCCGCGAGAGCGCGGAGAAGGGCTCGTTCGGCGCGATCTTCCGCGCGGATCTGCTCCGTACGACGTTCTTCGCGACGCTGATGTCCACCGGCGTGCAGGGCGGCTACTACACGCTCGCCACCTGGGTCCCGACCTATCTCAAGACGGAGCGCGGCCTCACGGTGGTCGGCACCGGCGGCTATCTCGCCTTCCTGATCAGCGGAGCCTTCACCGGCTATCTGACCGGCGGCTATCTCACCGACCGGCTGGGCAGGAAGAAGAACATCGCGATCTTCGCCGTCCTGTCCGCCGTCGCCATCCTGGCCTACATCAACATCCCGGCGGGGGCGGACGGTCTGCTGCTCGTCCTCGGGTTCCCGCTCGGCTTCTGCATGTCGGCCATCTTCAGCGGCTTCGGCTCGTTCCTCAGCGAGCTGTATCCGACGGCCGTACGCGGTACCGGCCAGGGCTTCACGTACAACACCGGGCGGGCCGTGGGCGCGCTGTTCCCCACCCTCGTCGGCTTCCTGGCGACCAGCTGGGGAGTGGGGGGCGCCCTGGTCTTCGGCGCGGTCGGTTACGGTCTCGCGGTACTCGCGCTGATCGGGCTGCCCGAGACCCGCGGCCGCGAACTGCTCGCACCCGAACCGATCGGAAGGTGACTCCATGACCTGGGCGTCCATCGATCTCAACGCCGACCTGGGCGAGGGCTTCGGCCACTGGCGGCTGACCGAGGACGAGGAGCTGCTCTCCGTCGTCACCAGCGCCAATGTGGCCTGCGGCTTCCACGCCGGGGACGCGGCCACCATGCGGCGGGTCTGCGGTTGGGCCGTCGAGCGCGGGGTCCGGATCGGCGCCCAGGTCTCGTACCGCGATCTGGCCGGCTTCGGCCGCCGCTCGATGGAGGTGCCCGCGGACGAGCTGGCGGCCGAGGTCGCCTACCAGATCGGCGCGCTGGAGGTGTTCGCGAAGGCGGCGGGCGCCCGCGTCGCCTATGTCAAACCGCACGGCGCCCTCTACAACAGGGTGGTCCATGACGCGGAGCAGGCCGAGGCCGTCGTGGAGGGTGTGCTGCTGACCGGCGAGCGGCTGCCGCTGCTCGGCCTGCCGGGCTCCCTGCTCCATGATGTGGCGGAGAAGGCCGGACTGCCCGTCGTCGCCGAGGCGTTCGCGGACCGCGCCTACACCTCGGAGGGCACGCTCGTGCCGCGCGGGCAGGAGGGCGCCGTGATCACGGACGCCTCGGCGGTGGTGGAACGGTCCGTGTCCATGGCCCGGTTCGGCGTCGTGACCTCCCTGTACGGGCGGTCCGTCGGCGTCCGCGCCCGCTCGCTGTGTCTGCACGGCGACACCCCCGGCGCGGTGGATCTCGCCCGGCGGGTGCGCCGCCAACTGGAGCTGTCCGGCGTCCGGGTGGAGTCCTTCGTATGAGGGCGCTGCCCGTCGGCGACCGGGCGCTCCTCGTCGAACTGGCCGACGGCGAGGAGACGGCGGCGTTCCACGCCGAGCTGCTGCGCCGCCGTGCCGCGGGTGTCCTGCCGCCGGTGCGGGAGATCGTCCCCGCGGCCCGGACCGTTCTGCTCGACGGCCTGGACGATCCGGCGGGCTTCGCCACGGGGCTCCACGGCTGGCGGGCCGAGGCGCCGGACACACGCGTGCCGGACACCGTGGAACTGCCGGTGCGTTACGACGGTCCGGATCTGGCGGAGGTCGCCGCACTGTGGGGTGTGCCGCCCGAGGAGGTGGCGCGGATCCACTCGGCGGCCGAATTCAGGGTCGCGTTCTGCGGGTTCGCGCCCGGCTTCGGCTATCTGACCGGGCTGCCCGCGCGGTACGCCGTACCCCGCAGGCCCACTCCCCGTACCGCCGTGCCCCCGGGTTCTGTCGCTCTCGCGGGCCCGTACACCGGGGTGTATCCGCGCTCCTCGCCCGGCGGCTGGCAGCTGATCGGGACGACGGACACCGTCCTGTGGGACCCGGCGCGGGTGCCTGCGGCGCTGCTCGCGCCGGGGACGCGGGTGCGGTTCGTGCCGACGGCGGCCGGCCGATGACGGACCGGGCTCTCTCCGTCGTACGCTCCGGGGCGCTGACCACCGTGCAGGACCTGGGCCGGTACGGGCACGCCCACCTGGGGGTGCCGCGCTCCGGGGCCCTCGATCCGCCGGCGCTGCGGCTCGTCAACCGGCTGGTGGGCAATCCGGAGGGCGCCGCGGCGCTGGAGACGACCCTCGACGGCTGTGCGGTACGGCCGCGCTGCGCGGTGACGGCGGCGGTCGCCGGAGCGCCGTGCCCGGTCCTGGTCGACGGGCGCCCGGCCCCCTGGGGTGCTCCCGTGCGGGTGCCCGCGGGCGCGTTGCTGGAGGTGGGGAGGGCCGTCTCCGGGGTCAGGAGTTATGTGGCGTTCGGCGGCGGGGTGGCGGTGGAGCCGGTTCTCGGCAGCCGGTCGACGGACCTGCTGTCGGGCCTCGGTCCCGCGCCGCTGCGCGTCGGTACGGTCCTGCCGCTGGGCCCGGCGACGGCGCGAGCGGTCCCGGCCGACGGGGTGCCCACACAGGCCCCGCCCGACGAACTGGTGCTGCGGATACGGCTCGGGCCGCGCGACGGCTGGTTCACGAGCACGGCCCTGCGCACGCTGGCCACGCGCCCCTACCGGGTCTCGGCCGCGAGCAACCGTATCGGGCTGCGCACGGAGGGCCCGCCGCTGGAGCGCGCCGTCTCCGCCGAGCTGCCCAGCGAGGGCATGGTGACGGGGGCCGTGCAGGTGCCGCCCGACGGCCGGCCGCTGGTGTTCCTCGCCGACCATCCGACGACCGGCGGCTACCCGGTCATCGCGGTCGTGGCCGAGCGCGACCTCGCGGCGGCGGCGCAGGCCGTGCCGGGGACGCCCGTGCGGTTCGTCGTGGTACGGCACCGGTCCTCCGGATGACACCGCCGCATGACACCGCCGCATGACACCGAGAGGGCAGTCGGCCGGTGTGAACGTGGCCGCGAGCCGCTGTGCGCGGCGGGCCGGTCCGGGCAGGTTCACGGTCCATCTCATCAACCTCCGCAAAATCAGCAGTAGTTGTAAGGCACTCCGGTAGACTTGACGGTGTCGCCCCACTTGTGCGGGGCGCGTGGCTCGGGGGGGCTGATGCGCGTGACGGAGTCCGGAGTGCGCATGGGCCTCAGGGGCCGCAACGGCATCATCTCCCTCGTCGACGAGTGTCTGAGGCAGCAGCCCACCGCGGAACGGCCGGTGACGATGCTGCTCGGCCCGCGCGGCAGTGGTGCCAGCGAGGCGCACAGCGCGCTGATGGAGCAGTTCGGCCCCGAGAACCCGTTCGCCTATGTCAATCTCGCCGCCGAGCACGGGCTGTTGCCGCGCTACGGTCTGGGGCTGCTCGCCCGGCAGCTCGAACGGAAGCTGCCACGGTACCGCCGCTCCCATTTCCCCCGGCTCACCCTCGGGCTGCTCGCCTCCGACCACGACCTGCGGATGACCAGCCTGGCCGAGGGGCGGCGCAATATCCGGCGGGAGCTGGACGCCTTCCAGGAACGGGCCGAGGCCCGGTACGGCGATTATCTGGCCGCCTTCTTCGAGGTGGCGGGCGGCGCCGTGGGAGCCCCTGACGGCGCGTCGACCGCCGCCCTCGCGCTGCTGCGGGACGCCCTGCGGCGCGGCCGTCGCCGGCTGCCCGGCCGTAAGTTCACCGGGAGCGCCGCGTGGTACGGCGGCCATCCGCTCATCCGGAGCCAGGACCCGTGGGAGGCGCTGGTCGAGCTGAACCTGTGGCGGCACGACGGCGACGCGGAGGACGAGGAGCGGCTCGACCGCGTGCTGTTCTCGGCGTTCCTGGCGGATCTGCGGGGCAACGCGGACCACTCGTTCACGCCCCGCTCGTATCTGCTGCTGCTCGACAACTCCCATTCGGAGTACGGCCGTCGCTTCCTCGATCTGCTGATCCGCGCCCGGCACGACGACACCGTGGTGGCGGGGCTCTCCTGCGATCCGCTGACCATCGTCGCCAGTTCCAACCGCTGGCTGCCGCGCTGGGGCCCGGCCACCGGCGACCAGTGGCCCTGGCAGCTGCGCGGTCCCGACCGGGCCTCTCTCGCGGACTGGAGCGAGCACCGGCCGACCCGCGACAGCGACGACACCTGGTGGTATCCGCTGCGGCTGCGGGATCTCAACCTCGACGAGGTCCGTATCCGTATCGAACTGGAGCTGCGCCGCCACCCGGATCTGGCGCCCTTCACCCGCCTCGCGCCCTTCGTGCACCGGCTGACCTGCGGGCTGCCGAGCGCCGTGCACCAGGTCCTGGAGGTGCTGCGGCACTCCGACGTACCGGCCGAGGACGGTCCCGGGCAGGACCGCTGGCTGCGCGGGCTGCCCGACCGGACGCTGCGCGACGGCGAGGAGACACTCACGCTCGCCGACGCGGCGCTCGACCATCTGCTCCAGGGCATCGACGAGCCGCGGCGCGCGACGCTCGCCGAGTGCGCCGCCGCGCGTGATCTGTCGATCGGTACGCGGGTGCTGAGCCCCGGGGACCCGCTCTTCGGCGAGATGCGCGCCCGCTGGCTGCTGCTCGGTCCCGGGAGCGTGACGCCGGCCCTCCACCCCTGGCCGCGGCGGCTGCTGCTGTGGCGGCTGGCCCGGCGCCCCGACGACTGGGACACCGTGCACGAACTCCTCGCCGAGCACTTCGGATCCGTGGGGCGCACGGTCCAGGAGATGTACCACCGGCTGGCCTGGGGCCGGATCGACGAGGTGACCGCCCATCTGGTCGGGCGTTTCCCCGAGGTGCCCGCGGCGCAGTGGATCAGTGAGTTCAACGCGATCACGGCGGCGCCCAACCGGCTCGTCTCCCTGGGCGGTCCACTGGATCTGCTGGCCGGCCTCGGTCCCGGCGAGCCCGGCGAGGCGGTCACCACCGGAGGGGTGATCCGGGAGCTGATCATCACCCGCTGGGTGTGGAGCGATCCGCTCGCCGATCCCGGGATGCGGCTGAACGATCTGATCGCCGACGGGTTCAACCAGCTGTCGCGGCTGCGCAGGAACGATGTCGTGGCGCTGTTCAACGAGGCGGAGCGTTATCGCCACTGGCGCCATCCGCTGACGTCCACGAGCGAGGGGTGAGCGGGATGCGCAGACTCGAATGGCCGCTGCACATCGTGCGCCGCGTGGTGATCGGGGTGGTCGTCGTCGCCGTACTCGCGGTGGCTGTCCCGCTGGGTGTCCGCTGGATCGGGGACGTACGGGCCCGGTGCGACGACGGTGTCGTCAAGCGCGGCGAGGACAAGGAGTGCGTGGGCGTCACCGACGGCTCGTTCCACTTCGCGGACCATCTGGCCACCGTGGTGAAGAAGATCAAGGAGGAGAACGACCTGGTCAGCAAGGAGGCCAAGAAGGAGCCGTATGTCAGCGTCGCGTACATGACCTCCTTCACGCTCACCAACGACGACAGCAATTCCGAGGATTCGGTGCGGCACGAGCTGGAGGGCGCCTATCTCGCGCAGTACCGGCACAACCGCGGTGATCTCGCCTCCTCGCCCAAGATCCGGCTGCTGATCGCGAACACCGGCAGCAGCTCGGCGCACTGGAACCACACCGTGGACGAGCTGATCGCCCGGAAGGACTCCGACGACAACCTGGTGGCCGTGACCGGTCTGGGCCCCAGCACCGGCCCGAATCTGGAGGCGCTCAGGAAGCTGTCCGAGAGCGGCCTCGCCACCGTCGCCAGCACCATGACCGCCACCAATATCCAGGGCATCCCCGGCTTCGTACGGGTCTCGCCCACCAATGTGGACGAGGCGTACGCGGCGGCGGCCTATCTGAAGCGGTCCACGAAGCTCCGTACGGCGGTGGTCGTCCAGGACGCCGCCAGGACCAATCTGTACGCGGACACGCTGGGCACCGCCTTCACCGAGGCGTTCCCCGACAAGAAGACCGGCCACCGGCTGGTGGCGGAGCGGATGACGTTCGACTCGTCGGTGCCCGGCGGCGCCTGGAAGAACGAACTGCGCTATTTCCCCGCGCAGCTCTGCGACACCCGGCCGCAGGTCATCTACTTCGCCGGCCGCGGCCGGCACCTCACCAACTTCCTCGATTCGCTGGCCAACCGCAGCTGTACGGACCATACGTTCACGGTCCTCGCCGGTGACGACACCTCGAACCTGGACCGGGAGCAGATCGCCCACGCCGTCGAGAACGACGTCACGGTGCTCTTCACGGGGCTGGCCCACCGCGACATGTGGCGGGCCGATCCCGGGCGGGTCTCCGAACGTTCCGCGCGGTACTTCCAGGAGAACGGCCAGCTGGACAAGTGGTTCCCGGGCGACGACCGCTACGACGGCCAGGACCTCATGGCCCACGACGCGGTGCTGACCGCGGCCGAGGGCGTCCGGATGGCGGCGGGCGGGCCCGGCGCAGTGACCGGGGGCGCGGTGGGCCGGATGTTCCAGCAGATGAACGGGCCGCAGCAGGTAGCGGGGGCGAGCGGCTTCATCTCCTTCCGGAACAACGGCAATCCGCGGAACAAGGCCGTCCCGATCCTGAGCCTCAACGCGCGGGGCCGC
The DNA here is from genome assembly GCF_004151105.1 of Streptomyces sp. L-9-10. Taxonomy (GTDB): domain Bacteria; phylum Actinomycetota; class Actinomycetes; order Streptomycetales; family Streptomycetaceae; genus Streptomyces. The sequence goes on along the minus strand of NZ_PHRF01000162.1, from coordinate 396,133 downwards.
GCCGAACTCGTCGAGGTCTCCTCCGCCCAGGGCAAGCCCCCCGAAGGGCAGTGACCCGGCTCAGCGGGGCGGCGTTCCGTAGCCGCCACCGCCCGGCGTCCGCATGACCAGGACGTCGCCCGGCCCCACGTCCGCCGAGTCGACGCCCCGCAGCGGTGTGACCGTGCCGTCCGCGCGCTCCACCGCGTTGCTCCCGAGCGCGCCGGGTCCGCCGCCCGCCATGCCGTACGGCGGGACCCTGCGGTGCCCGGTCAGCAGCGTCACCGTCATCGGCTCCAGGAAGCGCAGCCGCCGTTCGACGCCGTCACCGCCGTGCCAGTGCCCGCTTCCGCCGCTGCCGTCCCGTACGGCGAACGCGTCGACCCGTACCGGATAGCGCCACTCCAGCACTTCCGGGTCGGTGAGCCGGGAGTTGGTCATATGGGTCTGTACGGCGTCCGCGCCGTCGAAGCCGTCGCCCGCGCCCGAGCCGCTGGCCACGGTCTCGTAGTACTGCACCCGGTCGTTGCCGAAGGTGAGGTTGTTCATGGTGCCCGAGCCCTCCGCCTGCACGCCGAGGGCCGCGTACAGAGCGCCGGTGACGGCCTGCGAGGTCTCGACATTGCCCGCGACGGTCGCCGCCGGCGGGGCGGGCGCGAGCATCGATCCTTCCGGTACCCGTACGTCCAGGGGCTCCAGACAGCCGCTGTTGAGCGGGATGTCGTCGGCCACGAGCGTGCGGAAGACATAGAGCACGGCGGCCATCACCACGGACTTGGGCGCGTTGAAGTTGCCGGGCAGCTGCGGCGAGCTGCCGGTGAAGTCGATGACCGCGGAACGCGCTTCCGGGTCGACCCGGACCGCGACCTCGATCACCGCGCCGCCGTCGGTCTCGTAGCGGTACGAGCCGTCGTGCAGCCCGGCGACGATCCGGCGTACGGACTCCTCGGCGTTGCGCCGTACGTGCCCCATGTACGCCTGGACGACGTCGGTGCCGAACTCGTCGGTCATGCGGCGCAGTTCGGCGATGCCCTTCTCGTTCGCCGCGATCTGGGCGCGCAGATCGGCGAGATTGGTGTCCGGGTCGCGGGAGGGGTGACGGGCGGTGGTGAGCAGTTCCCGGGTCTCGTCCTCGCGCAGCCGGCCGTCCCTGACGAGCGGCCAGTTGTCGAAGAGCACGCCCTCCTCGTCGATGGTGGTGCTGAAGGCGGGCATGGAGCCGGGGGTGATGCCGCCGATCTCGGCGTGGTGGCCGCGCGAGGCCACCAGGAACTCCAGCGTTCCGCCCTGTTCGTCGAAGACGGGCGTCACGACGGTCACATCGGGCAGATGGGTGCCGCCGTGGTACGGGTCGTTGATGGCGTACACCTCGCCGGGCCGCAGCGCGCCCTCGTTGCGCCGGAGGACTTCCTTGATGGATTCGCCCATCGATCCGAGATGGACGGGGATGTGGGGCGCGTTGGCGATCAGATTGCCGTCGGAGTCGAAGAGCGCGCAGGAGAAGTCGAGCCGCTCCTTGATGTTGACGGAGTGGGCGGTGTTCTCCAGGCGCACGCCCATCTGTTCGGCGATGGCCATGAAGAGGTTGTTGAAGACTTCCAGCAGGACGGGGTCCACGTCCGTGCCGACCGCGACCCGCGTGGGGCGTGGCCGTACGCGCGTGAGCAGCAGATGTCCCCGCTCGCCCGGGACCGCCTGCCAGCCCGGTTCGACGACGGTCGTGGCGTCGGCCTCCGCGATCACCGCGGGCCCGGTCACGGTGTCGGCGGCGCGCAGGTCCTCGCGGCGGTACAGCGGGGTGTCCCGGACACGTCCTCCGGTGAACATCCCGACGGTCGCGTACGGCTCGCGCCCGCCGGTCCCGGCGGGCGGCGTGGGCGGCGCGTACGGGAGGTGCGGGCCCGACGCGCCGACGGCCTCGACCGATACCGCCTCCACCACCAGCGGTTTGTCCATGGTGAAGGCGTAGCGCGCGCGGTGTTCGGCCACGAAGGCCGCGGTCATGGCCGCGACTCCGTCCAGGGGTACGGGCAGGCTCGCGTCCGTGCCCGCGTAGCGCAGCAGCACCCGCGCGCGCGTGGTGATCGCGTCGTCCGGGACGGAGTCGGCGCGCAGTTCGGCGCGGGTGTGCCCGGCGAGGGAGTCGCACAGCTCGCGCACCCGGCGCAGGGCCGGTTCGGTCAGCTCGGCCTCGACGGACTGCTCCCGCATGGCGGTGGCGTCGGCGAGCCCGATGCCGTACGCGGAGAGCACGCCCGCGAGCGGCGGGACGATCACGGTGTCGACGCCCAGCGCGTCGGCGACCGCGCAGGCGTGCTGGCCGCCGGCGCCTCCGAAGCTGGTGAGGGCGTAGCGGGTGATGTCGTGGCCGCGCTGTACGGAGATCTTCTTGACGGCGTTGGCCATGTTCAGGACGGCGATCTCCAGATAGCCGGCCGCGACCTCCTCGGGGGTGCGGCGGACGCCGGTGGCCTTCCGTACCTCCTCGGCCCGTCGCGCGAAGCCCTCCCGTACGGCCTCCACGTCCAGCGGCTGGTCGCCGTGGGGGCCGAACACGGCGGGGAAGTGGGCCGGCTGGACGCGGCCCAGCATCACCTGCGCGTCGGTGACGGTGAGCGGGCCGCCGCGCCGGTAGCAGGCGGGGCCGGGCACGGCGCCCGCCGAGTCGGGGCCCACGCGGTAGCGCTGGCCGTCGAAGTGCAGCACGGATCCGCCGCCCGCCGCGACGGTGTGGATGTTCATCATGGGCGCGCGCATCCGCACCCCGGCGACCTGGGTGCCGAGTTCGCGCTCGAACTCGCCCGCGTAGTGCGAGACATCGGTGGAGGTGCCGCCCATGTCGAAGCCGATGACCCGGCGGAAGCCCGCCTGTTCCGACGTACGGGCCATCCCGACGACCCCGCCGGCCGGTCCCGACAGCACGGCGTCCTTGCCGCGGAAGTGGGCGGCCTCCCGCAGGCCGCCGTTGGACTGCATGAACATCAGCCGGATTCCACGGAGTTCACGGGCGATCTCGTCGACGTAGCGGCGCAGGATCGGTGAGAGGTAGGCGTCGACGACGGTGGTGTCGCCGCGTGGCACGAGCTTGATCAGCGGGCTGACCTCATGGGAACAGCTGACCTGTGTGAAGCCCGCCGCCCGCGCGGCGCCGGCGACGGCGCTCTCGTGCGCGGGGTGGCGGTAGCCGTGCATCAGGACGACGGCGGCGCTGCGGAAGCCGTCCTCGTGGGCGGTGCGGAGGGCGGCGGCGACGGCGTCCGTGTCGAGCGGCCGAACGGTGGCGCCGTGCGCGTCGATACGTTCCGGGACCTCGATGACGCGTTCGTAGACGGCCTCGGGCAGCACGATATGGCGGTCGAACAGCCGGGGCCGGTTCTGGTACGCGATGCGCAGGGCGTCGCGGAAGCCCTCGGTGATGAGGAGGACGGTCGGCTCACCGCGCCGCTCCAGGAGCGCGTTGGTGGCGACGGTCGTCCCCATCTTGACGACGTCGATCCGGTCGGCGGGCACCGGATCGTCGGGACCGAGGCCCAGCAGCAGCCGGATGCCGGCCACCGCCGCGTCCTGGTACCGCTCGGGATGGTGCGAGAGCAGTTTCCGTGTGACCAGCTCTCCGTCGGGGCGCCTGCCCACCACATCGGTGAAGGTGCCGCCCCGGTCGATCCAGAATTCCCAGCGCCCGGTCATTCCCCCATTCTGGCAAGGGGAGCGCCGGGCGACAGTGCGGCGAGCGCGCGGGAAAGGGCGAGTTCGGCGTGCAGATCGAGCCGGGCGCCGGTGCCGCGCGCCCAGTGCGTCACCTCGTCGCCCGCCAGCCGCAGCAGCTCGGGCAGGAGATCCCGGCAGCGGCGCGCCACCCATCCGGTGCCCGAGGTGGCGAGCCAGCGCAGCGTGGCCGCGCGGCTCGGCGGGGGCTGGTCGGCCGCCAGGGAGGGTTCGGGGCCGAGGGCCAGTCCCCGTTCGGCGAGCAGTGCGTGGAAGCGCGCGGCGATCATCCGGTGCCCGCGCTCGGCGGGGTGCAGCCGGTCGGCGCTCCACAGGGACCGGTCGGCGACCCAGGACGCCTCCGCCATGTGCAGATGGACGGTGTCGTAGCGTGCCGCCAGGGCGTGGACGACGGCGTTGACGGCGCGCTGCCGCCGGGCGAGGGGCAGGGCGAGCGGCGCGGGCAGCCCGAGCATTCTGCCGGGGTCGGGCAGACAGGTGGTCAGCAGTACGGTGCCGTGCGCGGCGAGTGCGCCGCAGGCGCGGTCGAGGCGCACGGCGAGGTCCTGGATGTCGAAGGCGCGGCGCAGGGTGTCGTTGACGCCGACGACGACGGAGGCGAGGTCGGGGGCGAAGGCGAGGGCGGCGGGGGTCTGCTTCTCCTCCACGTCGCGGGTGAGCGCGCCGCTGACGGCGAAGTTGTGGAACCGTACGCCCGTCCCGGGGTCGCCCACGCCCGCGCCGAGCAGGGCGGCCCAGCCCCGCCATCCGCCGTCGACGGGGTCGCCGATCCCGGCGGTGAGCGAGTCTCCGAGGGCCGCGTAGCGCAGGGCCCGCGGCGGCGCGGCCACGTCCGGAACCCGGTCCTGCGCCAGGTCCCGTTCGTGGTCCCGTTTCTGGTGCCGTTCCTGGTGGCGTTCCCGATCCGGGGCCGCGTCCGCGGGCAGCGTGCCGCTCTCCGCCTCCGTCGTCATCTCGCCTCTCCCTCCGGCCGGTGGGCCTGCTGGACCTGCGACGGGACCTTGTTCAGCACCGGTACGCCGACCGGGAGATCGTGGGCCGCGAGGAAGGCGGCGACCGCGTTCTCCCAGCTGAAGAGCTCCGCGCGGGCGCGGGCCGCGGCACGGCGCGTCCCCTCGGGGCGGGCCTGGAGCTCCTGGATCGCGTCGGCGAAGGCCGAGGCGTTGTCCCGGGCGGCGATGCCCGCGTCCCCGATCACCTCGGGCAGCGCCGACGACGCGCTGGCGACGACCGGTGTGCCGCACGCCAGCGCCTCCAGGGCCGACAGCCCGAAGGTCTCGGCGGGGCCCGGCGCCAGACAGATGTCCGCGGAAGCCTGGAGATCGGCCATCGCCTCGCGGTCGCGCACATGGCCGAGGAAGAGTGCGGGCAGCCGTTCGGCACGGGCCCGGCGCACCAGTCCGGCCCGCAACGGACCGTCTCCGGCGACGACCAGCACCGCGGGTACACCCCGCTCGCGCAGCTCGGCGAGCGCGTCGAGCGCGGTGCCGGGACGCTTCTCCACCGACAGCCGGGAGCCGAGTACGAGCAGTACTTCACCCGTACGCACGTACCGGGAGCGCAGCTCGGCGTCGTACCGCTCCGGCGTGCACCGGCGCAGATCGACACCGAGTGGTGCGCGCACCACATTGCGGGCCCCGATCCGGAGGAACTCCCGCTCCGCCCACTCCGTGGTGCAGACGATCCGCGAATATGCCCAGGCCGTGCGCAGATTGAGCCGGTCGGCGGCCCGGCCCGCGGCGACCCCGGGCACACCCCAGGTGCGCAGCACCCCGTCCGCCGTCTCGTGGGAGACCATCACGGACGGGATGCGATGGCGGCGTGCCCACTCCCCCGTCCAGCGCAGGGTGGTGCGGTCGGAGACCTCGAGCCGGTCGGGCCCGATCTCTTCGAGCACCTCCCGCAGCCGCCGCCGCGCGCTCAGCACCCGGTATCCGCCGGTGCCGGGCAGTACGGGCCCCGGCAGGGTGATCACCCGCCCCTGCGAGGTGTCCACGTCGGACTCCCGCTCCCCCGGCACGATCAGCACCGGCTGGTGCCCGGCCGCGAGATAGCCGCTGCCCAGCTCCTGGAGCGCGGTGCGCAGGCCGCCCGAGGCGGGGGTGACGAAGTTGGCCAGCCGTACGATCTTCAGGGCGCTCACGCGACCACCGCCGTGCGGGCGCCGAGCACCTCGGTGTAGTGGTCGAGCAGCTGGTCCCCGACGACGGCCCAGGTCCTGCCCTCGACGGTGGCGCGGCCCGCCTGCCCGTAGGCCGCGCGGAGCGCGGGGGCGAAGGCGAGTTCCTCCACGGCGGTGGTGACGGCGTCGACGTCGTGCGGGGTGACCAGCAGTCCGGTACGTCCGTGGTCGACGAGGTCGAGCGGTCCGCCGGCGGCGGGCGCGATCACCGGCACCCCGCTGGCCATGGCCTCCTGCACGGTCTGGCAGAAGGTCTCGTAGGGGCCTGTGTGCGCGAACACGTCGAACGAGGCGAAGGTCCGCGCCAGTTCGTCACCGGTCGACCGGCCGAGGAAGACCGCGCCGGGCAGCGCCCCGCGCAGGGAGGTCTCGCTGGGCCCGTCCCCGACGATCACGACGCGGACGCCGGGCAGCCGGGAGACCCCGGCGAGGAGTTCGACATGCTTCTCGGGGGCCAGCCGGCCGACATAGCCGACGATCAGCTCCCCGTTGGGCGCGAGCCGCCTGCGCAGCTCCTCGTCGCGCAGTTCGGGCCGGAACCGTACGGTGTCCACGCCCCGCGGCCAGAGCCGCACCCGCGGGATGCCGTGCTCGGCGAGGTCGTTCGCGGCGGCGCTGGACGGCGCGAGGGTGAGGTCGGCGGCGGTGTGCACGGCACGGATCCGCCGCCAGGCCGCGGCCTCGCCCGCGCCCACATAGGTACGGGCGTAGCCCGCGAGGTCGGTCTGGTAGACGGCGACGGCGGGGACACCGAGCCGGGCGGCGGCCGTCATGCCGCGTACGCCGAGCACGAAGGGTCCGGCCAGGTGGACGAGTTCGGCGCGGTGCGCGGTGATGGCCGCCGCGATGCGCCGGCTGGGGAGTGCCACCCGCACCTGCGGATAGCCGGGCAGCGGGAGTGAGGGCACGCGTACCACGGGGCACGGTGCGTCGATCTCGGCATCCCCGGCGACGGCCGGGGCGATGACGAGCGGATCATGACCGCGGGCGGCGAGATGCCGGGCGGTCTGGAGGGCGCAGTGTGCCACCCCGTTGACATCGGGCGGGAAGGATTCGGTGACGATGACGACGCGCATATCCGTGTTGTCGTCGTGCCGAGCGTGTCCCTGCCAACGTGGATCTTTCCGCGTGGGGAACGTCCCGTGAGCATTGGACGCGGGACGTTCCCCGGACGCGACGAAGGCGCACAGACCGTACGGACCGGCTTACGGAGCGAAGGTTTCCGGCCGTACACGACGGGGTGCGGCGGTGGCCGCCGGTCTCACCGCGCGGCGGCGTCCGGGCCCATCCTGCTGCGCACGGCGGTCTGCACCTCGGCCTCCTCGGCCGGATCGGCGGCCAGCCGCCGCAGTCTTTCCGCCACGCGTACGTCTCCGGTCTCGGCGTGCAGCGCGGCGACCTCCCGGGTGGTCTCCTCGCAGTCCCACAGGCATTCGACGGCGAAGCCGGTGGCGTAGGACGGGTCGGTGGCGGCGAGCGCGCGCGCCGTCCGGCCGCGCAGATGCGAGGAGGCGGTCTCCCGGTAGACATGGCGCAGCACGGGCGCGGCGCAGACGATACCGAGGCGTCCCGCGCCGTCGACGAGGGTCCACAGCCGCTGGGTGTCGGGGCCCTCGGACCGTACGGCCTCCCGCAGCGCGCCGAGGACCAGCGCGGTGTCCTTCGTACCGCCGCGGCAGGCGAGCACGCCGGCGGCGGACGCGCCGAGCGCGTCGGGCCTGTGGACCCAGCCGCGGGCCCGGTCGACCGCCTCGTCGACGCACATCCGCTCGAAGGCGGCGACGGCCGCGTCGGCGACGGTGCGGTCCGGGCCGCCGGCCGCCGCCTCGATCAGATCGAGGACGACGGGGTCACGGACCTCGGCGAGATAGTGCAGCGCCGCGCAGCGGGCGCCGTCGGGGCCGTTGCGCGCGGCCTCGACGATCAGCGGGCGGTCGTCGGGCCCGGCGACGGCGGTGAGGCAGCGGGCCGCGGGCCCGTGCATCTCCGTGCCGCGCTCCAGGGCCTGCTGTGCCCAGTCGAAGACGGCGCGCACGCTCCAGCCGGGGCGCGGGCCGCTCGGCCGCAGCTGCCGTTGCCAGCGGTCGAAGGAGCCCTGTTCTCCGGCGGCCCTGATCCGCGCGCCGACCGCGGGCCGCGGATCGTCGGCCCAGAGCCGCCAGGGCCGGGGCTCGAAGGCGTCGCGGACGACCGACGCCAGTGCGGCGTCGCCCTCGGGTCCTGCCGGGAATCTGGCGAGGACCGGTACGGCCAGGGCGCGCAGCCCCGTGTCGTCGTCGCGCAGCGCCAGCTCGTCCAGGGCCCAGGCCCAGTTCGCGCCGGTCGCCGCGTACCGCCTGAGCAGGTCGAGGGCGTCGTGCCTGCCGTACGCGGCGAGATGGCCGAGCACGGCGAGCGCGAGGCCGGTCCTGGACTCCTCGGTGTCGAAGTGGTCCTCGGCCCGGAAGAGATGGTGGTCGATGGCGTCGAGACCACCGTGGAGATCCAGATACAGGCGTGCGTAGTACAGCGAACGGTTCTCGACCTGCCAGTCGTGGCGGGGGTCGTTCAGTACGCAGTGGTTGAGGGCGGCGAGCGCCTCGGCGCGGGGTGCCGCGAGCGCGTGCAGCGTTCCGTCGCCGCGGCCTCTCTGCAACAGCCCGAGCAAGGTGCCGCTCGGCGCTATGACTGGATCGAACATGGGGAAAGCCTCACATCAAGCTGTCGACGCAACCGGGGGTGCGACCGGGGGACGTGGCACCCTTCCCGCTCTAGACCGCGCGGCAACATGATCGGCCGACCGTCGTCTTCCGCTTAATGCAGACCATCTTCCCTGCCTCTCGTTGATGACCCGTTGTGGGCCCGACGTCATGATGACCCAGCCATTTCGCCACCGCGACCACATTTACGACGTCTCTCACCCGGGGCATCACAAGTCGCCGAACAGCTCCAGAAGGTCCGTCTTCCCAAACATCCGCGCGGTATCCACCGCGGAGGGGTTTCCTCCGCTTGGATCCGCGCCGCCGGCCAGCAGTGCCCGGATCACGGCGTCCTCGCCCTTGAAGACAGCCCCGGCGAGTGGGGTCTGCCCCCGGTCGTTGACCCGTCCGGCGTCGGCGCCGCGCGCGATCAGCGCCTCGACCGCCTCGGCGTGGCCGTGGTAGGCGGCGAGCATGACGAGCGAGTCGCCGCGGTCGTTGGTGAGGTTCGCGGGCACACCGGCGTCGACGTAGGCCGCGAGCGCCTCGGTCTCACCACGCCGGGCCAGATCGAAGACCTTCGTGGCCAGCTCGACCACGTCGGGATCCGGTGTCTCACTCATCGGTGGACCGCCTTTCAGTCCGGCTCGCACGCCGGTTCACACGCCGTTGACCTGCTCCGTACGGGCTTGGCGCCGTACGGATAAACCGACAGGGTACTGCGGACCGCGCCCCTCACGGGCGCCACCGTGCCCCGTGGGCCAGCACAGTGAAATACCTCGCATTTCACTCATTTGCACCTTTTATCGCATAGATACTTTCGGTGATCCTGGAAGAACTCATGGTGACTGTCCCCTCGAACCAGGAGAACTCTCATGATTCTGTCCATGTCAGGCGTGGTGCTGCTCGGAATCATCGTCTTCCTCTTCTTCCGCAAGGACGGACTCAAGGCGTCGCACGCCATGGTCTGCGCCCTCTTCGGCTTCTATCTCGCGGGCACGGCCATCGCGCCGAGCATCACGGCCGGCGGCGCGAGCCTCGCCGGGCTCATCGGCGGGATCAAGTTCTGACGCCCGCCCGCCCCCTTCCGCACCATCAGGAGACATCCGTGGCCCGGCGACCACTCCCCCGCATTCTGACCAGCGGCAGCGCCCAGATCGCCCGCAGTCGCGAACTGGCCCGCACGGCCGCCGACAGCGCCACCGACGTCCTCCATCCGCTGATCACGGTCTCCCGCGGGCTGCGCATGCTGGCCACCGCGGCACGCCAGAAGTGGGCCGGCACCCCGAAGGACCGGCGCGGTCCCGCGCTGTTCCTGGTGGCGGCCTGCGTTCTGGTGGTCGCGCTCATCCCGTACGGGCCGCTCCTCGGCCTGATCACACTGATGGGCGTGGCCGGGTGGAAGGGACGCGACACCACTCCCGTACCGACCGGACCCGACGACACGGAGGTCAAGCGGCTCCAGTCCCTCTACGAGGCGCTGGTGCCGTACTTCGCCGTGCCGGAGGACCCGAATCCGCTCTACGCCCACGGCGGCGCCTGGGGAGCGGCGTTCGACGACCACGCCTTCGACTCCGGCGGACGGCTCACCCGGCTCCAGCTGAGATACCCCCCGTACTTCCCCGACAGCGACCCCGATGTGCGCGCCCGGATCGAGCAGTTGCTCCAGGCCAAGTGCGGCCGCGGGCGCGAGTACCTCTTCGAGTGGGAGGAGGAGGCCAACCAGCTCACGGTCACCGTGCTTCCCGCGCTCTCCACCGCCATCGTCGCCCAGCCCTTCGTCACCGCCCCCGGCGAGACCGTGCTCGGCTTCACGGACCACAGCGCGGTACGGCGCACCGTCCCGGTCGTGGCTGACGGCGAGAACCGGGACGAGCCACCGGTGCTCTGGCGGACGGGACCGCGCTCCACCGCCCCGCATCTGCTGGTCACGGGTCTGCCGGGCAGCGGCGCCACCAGCCTGCTGCGCTCTCTCGCGCTCCAGGCCGCCCAGCACGGCGAGGTCCTGATCGTGGAGGGCGGCGGAACCGGCGATTTCGGCTGTCTGGCCGGGCGTACGGGCGTACTGGCCGTGGAGTGCGGACTGGCCGGGGCGCTGGCCGGTCTGGAGTGGGCAGCCAGCGAGACGGAGCGCCGGCTGATCGCCGCCAACCGGGCCGGGCAGTCGGGCCTTCCGGCACCCGAGGACACCAAGCGCCCCCTGTGGATCCTGCTGGACCGGCCCAGCGTCTTCGGCCATCTGGCCGCCGCCGAGGGACGGCCCGATCCGCAGGAGCTGCTCAAGGTGCCGCTGCGGCACGGCAGATCGGCCCATGTGACGGTGGTCGTGGCCGACCAGCTCGACAGCCTGGACACGCTCAGCGAGGCCGTACTGACCTACACCCGCGCGCGGGTGATCCTCGGGGCCGCCGCGCCCGCCCAGGTGGAAGCGGTGCTGGGCGCGCCGCCGCGCTCCACACCCCCGGCGGACACCCCGCCCGGCAGGGGGTACGCGCGGCTCGGCACAGGACCGGTGCTCAGGCTCCAGGTCCCGGCGACGCCCGACCCGTACGACGACACGACGAGCGAGGCGCACCGCCGCGCCGTCCTCGGTCTTCTTCCGCCGCCCCCCTCGGCGGTCGCGGCCCCCGCCGAGGATCCGGCCACCGCGGAACGGACCGCCGCGCCGTCGGTTCCCGACCAGGAGCGCGCGCCGGGCCACGGGCGCGCGCCGGCCGCCGCCTCGGGGCCGGCCGGCGGCGTCGTACCCGCCGAGGGCTGACGCGGCCCCGGACGCGTGGGGGCGTCAGGCCACGAAGGTGCGCGGCGCGTCCGTGCCGGTGCTCGCCCCGGTCTCCACGAGCCGCGCCGCCGCCGCCAGCCGCGCCGCCGCCTCGACGGCGACCGGGCCGCCCACGGTGAACGGCAGCCGTACGTACCCCTCGAACGCCCCGTCGACTCCGAAGCGGGGCCCCGAGGGCACCCGTACGCCGACCCGTTCGCCCACCTCGGCCAGGCGTGATCCGGACAGTCCGCCGGTACGCACCCACAGGGTCAGCCCGCCGCCCGGTACCTCGAACTCCCAGCCGGGCAGCTGGTCACGTACCGCCGCCACCAGCGCGTCGCGGTTCTCGCGCGCCTGGGCCCTGCGCAGGGCGACGGCCTCCTCCCAGCCGCCGGTCCGCATCAGCCAGTTGACGGCGAGCTGCTCCAGCACCGGGGTGCCCATGTCGGCGTACGCGCGCGCGGAGACCAGCGACCGGATCACATCCGGCGCGGCGCGTACCCAGCCGATCCGCATCCCCGCCCAGAACGCCTTGCTGGCCGAACCGACCGTGATGACCGTGCCGCCCGCGGGGTCGAACGCGCAGACCCGCCTCGGCATCCGCAGATCCGCGTCGAGCCGCAGTTCGGACATGGTCTCGTCGACGACCAGCACCGTGCCCGCCGACCGCGCGGCGTCGACCAGCTGCCGCCGCTGATCCTCGTCGGCCAGCGCGCCCGTCGGATTGTGGAAGTCGGCGACGACATAGGCGAGCCGGGGGGCCGCCTCCCTGAGCACCTGACGCCAGCGCCCGAGATCCCAGCCGGTCAGCCCCTCCGCCATGGCGACGGGCACCAGTCGCGCGCCCGCCTCCCGCATCAGCTGGAGGATATTGGCGTACGAGGGCGACTCCACCGCGATCCGTTCGCCCCGGCCCGCGAAGAGATGGCAGATCGCGTCGATCGCCCCCATCGCGCCGGTGGTGACCATGATCTGCTCCGGCATGGTCGGGATGCCGCGCTCGGTGTAGCGGTCGGCGAGCATCTGCCGCAGCGCGGGCAGCCCTGCCGGGTAGTCGCCATGGGTGTGCGCGTACGGCGCCAGCTCCTCCAGCGCGCCCTGGACACCCCGGGTGAGCCATGGCTCGGGGGCGGGCAGCGCGGCGGTACCGAGGTCGATCATCGAGCCCAGCGACTCGGGCGGCAGCGGTTCCAGACCGCGCGCGGGCAGCGGATTGCCCGCGGGTACGGCCGTCCAGCTGCCGGCGCCCCGACGGGACTCCAGGAACCCTTCCGCGCGCAGCGCCTCGTACGCGGCGGCCACGGTCGTACGGCTCACGGTCAGGGCGAGCGCCAGTTCGCGCTCGGCGGGGAGCCGGGCCGCGACGGGGACACGCCCTTCCAGGACGAGCAGCCGGATACCGTCGGCGAGCGCCCGGTAGGCGGGCGGCCTGCGGGTGCCGGGGCCCTTGGGCCCGCGCTGCTGGGTCTTGAGCTGACGGGCGAGCTGAGCCGCACCGACGGCGGAAGTCCACTGGGCCATGGAAATCAGTCCACCTTCCCCGAATTGGCCATGGCTGGCATCTGCCACCCCGCCACAGAGTGTCATGTATCAGTCCACCATCGCATCAGGGGGCGCCACCATGTCCATCACCTCCGGCCTCCGCGGTCCACATCTCACCCGGCGGCTCATCCAGCTGTACGTGGGACTCGCGCTGTACGGGGCCAGCTCGGCGCTGCTGGTGCGCGGCGGCCTCGGTCTGGAGCCGTGGGGTGTGCTGCACCAGGGACTCGCGGAGCTGACCGGGCTGACGATGGGGGTCGTCTCGATCATCGTCGGCGCGGTGGTGCTGCTGCTCTGGATACCGATCAGGCAGCGCCCCGGGCTCGGCACGGTCTCCAACGTCTTCGTGATCGGCGTCGCCATGGACGCCACGCTCGCCCTCGTCCCCGAAGGCCACCGCCTGGCCGTCCGTATCCCGCTGCTGATCGGGGGCATCGTGCTCAACGGAGTGGCCACCGGTCTCTATATCGCGGCCCGGTTCGGACCGGGCCCGCGGGACGGTCTGATGACCGGACTGCACCGGCTGACCGGCCGCTCGGTCCGGCTCGTCCGTACGGGGATCGAGGTGGCGGTGGTCGTCACCGGCTTCGTCCTCGGCGGGTCGGTGGGTATCGGGACGGTCGCCTACGCCCTGGCCATCGGGCCGCTCGCCCAGCTGTTCCTGCGCGTCTTCGCCATCCCGGCGGCGGACAACGGCAGCACGGTGGTCGCCACCGGGTCACCGGGACAGGCCATACTGCGGCGGTGACTCGCGTACCCCACCCCTATCTGGACCGGCCGGCCCCGATCCCGTTCGCCCATCGCGGCGGCACGGCGGACGGCCTGGAGAACACCGCCGCCGCGTTCCGCCGCGCCGCCGGGCTCGGATACCGCTACTTCGAGACCGATGTGCACGCCACCACGGACGGCCGGCTCGTCGCCTTCCACGACTCGACGCTGGACCGGGTGACCGATGCCCGCGGCCGGATCGCCGATCTGTCCTGGAAGGACGTGCGCCGGGCGAGAGTGGCGGGGACCGAGCCGCTGCCGCTCTTCGAGGAACTGCTCGAGGAGTTCCCCGACGCGCACTGGAACGTGGACATCAAGGCCGCCCCCGCCCAGCTCCCCCTGGTCGAGCTGATCCGCAGGACCGGCAGCTGGGACCGGGTGTGCGTGGGCTCCTTCTCCGAGGCCCGGGTGGCCGGCGCGGCCCGTCTCGCGGGCCCCCGGCTCGCCACCTCGTACGGGGTGCGGGGCGTGCTGGGCCTGCGGCTGCGCTCGTACGGCATCCCGGCCCCCGTCCGGCGGGGCGCCGTCTGCGCCCAGGTCCCCGAGACCCAGAACGGTGTCCGGGTGGTCGACGAGCGCTTCATACGGACGGCGCACGCGCGCGGCCTCCAGGTGCATGTCTGGACGGTCAACGATCCGGATCGGATGGAGGCGCTCCTCGATCTCGGTGTGGATGGCATCATGACTGATCAACTGGAGACGCTGCGCGCGGTGTTGACCGCGCGGGGAGCCTGGCACTGACCAGGTGGGGCGTGCGCCGGGAAAGGCTGGGAACAGCGACGGGGAGAGCGAGGGAGCACCGGTGACCGCTGACACCGTGGACCGTGCCGACGGGTCGGCCGACGGGGCGTCGGAGCGCAGACGCGAGCAGCGCGGCTGGTACTTCTACGACTTCGCGTGCTCCGTCTACTCGACGAGCGTGCTCACGGTCTTCCTCGGCCCCTATCTGACCTCGGTGGCGAAGGCGGCGGCGGACGCGGACGGCTTTGTCCGTCCGCTGGGAATACCCATCCGCGCGGGCTCGGTGTTCGCGTACACGGTCTCCCTCTCCATCGTGGTGGCGGTGGTGGTGATGCCGCTGGTCGGCGCCGCCGCCGACCGTTCGGGACGCAAGAAGCCGCTGCTCGCGCTCGCCGCGTATCTCGGCGCCGGCGCCACGGCGGGCATGTTCTTCCTGGACGGTGACCGCTATCTGCTGGGCGCGCTGCTGCTGATTGTGGCGAACGCCTCACTGGCGGTCTCGATGGTGCTCTACAACGCGTATCTGCCGCAGATCGCCGGGCCCGAGGAGCGCGACGCGGTCTCCTCGCGCGGCTGGGCGTTCGGCTACACCTCGGGCGCGCTGGTGCTCGTCCTCAACCTCGTGCTCTACACCGGCCATGACTCGTTCGGTGTCTCGGAGTCCACGGCCGTCCGGATCTGTCTGGCCTCGGCCGGTGTCTGGTGGGGCGCCTTCACGCTCATCCCGCTGCGCCGGCTGCGCGACCGCCGGGTGGTGCGGGACGGCGCGGGCACGGTCGGTACCGGCTGGGGGCAGCTGATCGCGACACTGCGGGACATGCGGCGCCATCCGCTGACGCTGTCCTTCCTGCTCGCCTATCTGCTCTACAACGACGGCATCCAGACGGTGATCTCGCAGGCCTCGGTCTATGGCTCCGAGGAGCTGGGCCTGGACCAGACGACTCTGATCACCGCCGTGCTGCTGGTGCAGATACTCGCCGTGGCGGGCGCACTGGGCATGGGCCGAATGGCCAGGTCCTACGGGGCCAAGCGGACGATTCTCGGCTCACTCGCCGTCTGGACGCTGATCCTCGGAGCGGGGTATTTCCTGCCGTCCGGGGCACCGGTCGCGTTCTACGCGCTGGCCGCGGCGATCGGCCTGGTCCTGGGCGGCAGCCAGGCACTGTCCCGCTCGCTCTTCTCGCATCTGGTGCCGAGCGGCAAGGAGGCGGAGTACTTCTCCGCGTACGAGATGAGCGACCGCGGCCTGAGCTGGCTGGGCCCGCTGGTGTTCGGGCTCGCGTTCCAGCTGACCGGCAGTTACCGGGATGCGATCATCTCGCTGGTGATCTTCTTCGTGCTCGGTTTCGTCCTGCTGGCGAGGGTGCCGGTGCGGCGGGCGATCGCCGCCGCGGGCAACCCCGTGCCGGAACGGATTTAGACGTTGAAGTCAAAGGGCGGTAGTGTACGCGTTTGGCCTGCCAGGCGGACCGTTACTGCGTAGTCGAGAAACGAAAACGCTGGGTGACATCTCCCGTTAGATGTGACAAACCGGGCGCTGGTGGGTACGCAATCCTGGAATGACCAGCGGCACAGACGGGCGACGCATGACCCGGAACGGGAATCTTTACCGCCGACCGGACGTTGACCGGATGACGACGACAGCGACACCTGTCCTGTGGGCGACAAGCCCGGGAGGCACGATTCATGAGTGAGCGAGCTCTCCGCGGCACGCGACTCGTGGTTACCAGCTACGAGACGGACCGCGGCATCGATCTGGCCCCGCGCCAGGCGGTGGAGTACGCATGCCAGAACGGCCATCGATTTGAGATGCCGTTCTCGGTAGAGGCGGAAATTCCGCCGGAGTGGGAGTGCAAGGCGTGTGGCGCCCAGGCACTCCTGGTGGACGGGGATGGCCCCGAAGAGAAGAAGGGCAAGCCTGCGCGTACGCACTGGGACATGCTCATGGAGCGGCGCACCCGCGAGGAGCTGGAGGAGGTGCTGGCCGAGAGGCTGGCCGTCCTGCGCTCCGGCGCCATGAACATCGCCGTGCATCCGCGGGACAGCCGGAAGTCCGCCTGACCGCGTAACCACCGCATACGAACAGCGAACAGCACCAAAGCCGCGGGCCGCGTCACACTCCCTGTGTGACGCGGCCCGCGGCTTTGGTGTGCCCTACCGCTTTGGTGTGCCCTGCCGGGAGCTCACGGGGTGAGCGGCGGGCGCGGGCCCTCGTCCCCGGGGTGGTGGGGGCTCCGCCCCTCGTCGTCGTGCTTGATGACCTCGCCCTGGACCACCTTGCCGTCCGGCTGGCGCATCCGGGCCTGCTGGAAGGCGTCGCCGAGGCTGCCCGGCACGGCGGCGGCACGCATCCGGCGCTCCAACGACCGCTCCGTGTAGCGGCTGAGCGCCATCCGTACCGGCGGGATGAGCAGGAGCAGCCCGAAGAGGTCGGTGATCAGCCCCGGCAGCATGATCAGCAGGCCGCCGAGCATCAGGAAACCATTGCCTGTGCTGCCGGTGCCGCTCTCGGTCTCGGTCGGCTCGCCCGGCTGTCGCTGCTGCTGCCGTTGCAGGGTCTCGGTGAGATTGCGGAAGGCGCGGCGGCCGGCGCTCTTGATGACCACCGCGCCGAGTACGACCGCGCCCACGAGCAGCAGCAGGACGGTCAGACCGCCCGCCACATCGGCCACCACGGTCAGCAGCCAGATCTCCAGCACGAGCCAGGCGGCGACGCCCAGCGGGATGAAAGTTCGGGCGCGTGAGCGCTTGGGAACGGTCCGGGGCGATTGCGCGGTCGTCATACTCCCAGTGTGCCTGGGGACGCGTCCGGATGGCGTATGGGGACGACCGGAATGATCAAGCGGATCCGGCGGATCCGGTTCCGGTGGATCCGGTCCCGGTCGGTCCGGCCGCGGTCGGGCCAGTACCAGTCGGGCGGGCGCCGGTGGACCCGGCGGGCTTCCGGCCGAGCAGCCGGTTCGTCCGGGACTCGACGCCCCAGGCCGTGACCCGCCACAGCGCCTCGACGAGGATGTCCTTGCTCATCTTGGAGTCGCCGAGTTCGCGTTCGACGAAGGTGATGGGCACCTCGACCACATGGCAGCCCGCCTCGATCGCGCGACGGGCCAGATCGACCTGGAAGCAGTACCCCTGGGACGAGACGGCGTCGAGGCCGAGCCGCTCCAGGGTCTCCCTGCGGAACGCCCGGTAGCCGCCGGTGACATCGCGGATCGGGACGCCGAGCAGGACACGTGAGTAGGTGCTGCCGCCGCGGGAGATCAGCTCACGGGTCCTGGGCCAGTTGACGACCCGTCCGCCCGGCACCCAGCGCGAGCCGAGCACCAGATCGGCGCCCTTCAGCGCGGTCAGCAGCCGGGGCAGTTCCTCGGGCTGGTGGGAGCCGTCGGCGTCCATCTCGACGAGGACGCCGTAGTCGTGCTCGATGCCCCAGCGGAAGCCCGCGAGATAGGCGGCACCGAGCCCTTCCTTGCCCCTGCGGTGCAGGACCTTCACATGGCTGTCCTCGGCGGCCAGTTCATCGGCGATCTTGCCGGTGCCGTCGGGGCTGTTGTCGTCGGCGATGAGGATGTCGGCCTCCGGCACCGCGGCGCGCACGCGGGTGACGATGGTCCTGATGTTCTCGGCCTCGTTGAAGGTCGGGATGATCACCAAGGCTGTACCGAGCGGGCCGTACCGCCTCTGGCCACCGTCGTTCACTGCTGCCCCTTAATCGCCGTACGCAGGTGCCCCAGCTTAGCGAGCACGCCATGGCCGACGACCACCGTGGTGACCCTGTGTCGGTGGGGATGGGCGGTGATGTCCGGAGATGGCGGACGGAACCGGAGATCTTGTTACGGAACACAGACCGGCGGAGGGAAACCGGAGGGAACCGGGGGAAGCGGAAGGAATCACCTGCTGCGGATCGGGACCCGGCGTCCTTCGGGCCGACCTGGGACCCGCTGGCTGCGGGTCGACCGAAAGCCGTTGTCTACTGAACGCCGGGCCCCATCCGGGGTCGCACCTGCCGACCGGCTGAAACCTTCCCTCGCCCCCGAGACGCGACTGCTGGACCTGGCTCCCAGTGGTGGTGCGCCGGTGCGGCACACCGCCCCATGACCCAGTGGCGTTCGACGACTGCGTGGAGGCTGCCGGACGGACGTCCTGTGGTGGACCCGGCCGAACCTACCCGCCGGTGGCTGCTTACTGTCAATAGTCGTTTGACCTGCGGTGTTGACCCAAATCACCAGGTCAGTGGGGAAGATCCGCAGGTCGCGGCAGAGGCCGGCGGGCATCGGGCGGCGGCACGAAATGTCCGTACGTCACTCGTTCGGTCGCAGGAAGACCGTTTGTCCGGAGACGACGGTCCGCAGACATTCGGGCAGCGGTCGGCCGGGCGTCAGATCGGGCAGACCCGGCGTCCCCGAGCGCGGATCGGTGGACCAGCGGGCCACCCGGTCGTCGGGGGCCTGGACCACCAGCTCCTCCGTCCGCCACACGGCGTAGTCGGCGGGGGCGCCGGGCACGAGCGTACCCGCGTCGTCCCGCCCCATGGCCCGCCGGCCGCCACGGGTGTGGGCGGTGAAGGCCGCCCGTACCGAGATCCGGTGTTCGGGGGTGTTGTGGAAGGCGGCGGCTCTGACGGTGCCCCAGGGGTCCAGCGGGGTGACGGGGCTGTCGGAGCCGAACGCCAGCGGCACGCCGGCGCGCAGCAGCGCGGCGTACGGGTTGAGCGTACGGGCGCGGTCGGCGCCGAGCCGCCGGGCGTACATACCGTCGGTGCCGCCCCAGAACGCGTCGAAGACCGGCTGAACGGAGGCGGTGAGGCCCAGCTCGGCGAAGGCCGCGACGGTCGCGGGGGTGAGCATCTCGGCGTGCTCGACACGGTGCCTGGCCGCCCTGATACGGGCGAGGCCCACGCGCTCGGCGGCGGCGCGCACACCCTCGACGACGGCGCTGATCGCGGCGTCGCCGATGGCGTGGAAACCGGCCTGGAGCCCGGCCTCGGTACAGATGGCGACATGCGCCGCGATCGCGGCGGCGTCGAGCTGGGCGGTACCGGTGTGGGCGGCGTCGGCGTAGGGCTCGCGCAGGGAGGCGGTGTGGGAGCCGAGGGAGCCGTCGACGAAGAGATCACCCGCGGCTCCGGCGGCACCCAGCTCCCGGACACGCCGGGCGCCCTTCTCGTCGGTGATCCTTTCGGCCCAGTAGCCGTGGATCCGTGGCCCCGGCTCGTCCTCGGCCAGCCGCAGCAGTGCGGTGAAGTCCTCCTCGTCGGAGATCTCCGGGCCGCCGCACTCATGGAGCGAGCCGATGCCGAGCGAGGCGGCGCGGGCGCGGGCCGCCCGCTGTGCCTCGGTGCGCTGGCGCGCGCTGACCGACCCGTGGGCGGCGGCGCGCACGGCGTGGTGGGCGGCGGCCGTCAGCGGCGCGTCCGGGTGATAGCCGGTCAGCGAGGTGACGCCGGGGACCAGATCGAGCAGGGCGGTGGTCACGACCGCGGAGTGCACGTCGATCCGCGTCAGATAGAGCGGCCGGCCGCCGGCCGCGTCGTCGAGTTCGGCACGCGACGGGGGGCGCTGCTCGGGCCACCGGGCGGAGTCCCAGCCGTGGCCGAGCAAAATCCGGTCGCCGGGGTGGGCGGTGCGGTGGTCCCGTACGAGGTCCAGCGCCTCCGGCAGGGTCCGGGCGCCGGACAGGTCGAGACCGGTGAGGGCGAGGCCGGTGGCGGTGGTGTGTACGTGGGCGTCGGTGAACGCGGGGGTGACGAGCGCGCCTTCGAGGTCGATGACCTCGTCGACGCCGGAGGCGAAGGAATCCGCGGCGCCTTCGGAGCCCACCCAGGCGACGTGGCCGCGTTCTACGACCATGGCGGTGGCGAAGGGGTCGGCGGGGCTGTGGACTTCGCCGCGGCGGAGGAGGGTGGTGCGGTGGGCCGGGGCGGTGCGGTTGGTCATGGGGACAGTGTCGCGCGGTGCGGTGCGCCGTCCGGCGGGGGGTTCGTCGTGGTGCGGGTGCGGTGCGCCTCCGGCGGGGGGTGCGGGGTGCAGTGGGGGTGCGGGTGCGCCGTTGTGGTGCCGGGGGCCGGGGCCTCCGGAGGCACATGTCCGGACGGCACGATTTACGGCGCGACTCCGCCCCGACGATGGTTCGGGCGTCCGCGCGCCACACATCACGCTTCAGTGTCCGGACACGCACCTCCTACGCCCCCGACCCCCTCCCCCCGGTGGTCGCCCCCCACTGCCCGCCCCTGGTGGAGGTCGGGGTGGGGTGCCGATTCGTTCCGGGTGCGGTCTTTCCGGAGGCGAACCGAGCCCTCAAAAAATTAAAGACTGGGTGGGCGGGACTCGTAGGGGGTGGAGAGCACCACCGTCGTGCGGGTGGAGACTCCGGCCAGGCTGCGGATGCGGGTGAGCAGGTGTTCCAGGGCCAGAGGGGTCGCCACCCGGACCTTGAGGATGTAGTTCTCGTCGCCCGCCACGCTGTGGCACGCCTCGATCTCGGGGATTTCGGCGAGCCGGTCGGCGATGTCGTCGGGGGCGCTGGGGTCGAACGGTTTGGCCGAGATGAACGCGGTGAGGGGGAGCCCGACCTGCTCCGGGTCGACCACCGCGGCGTAGCCGCGGATGACGCCTCGCTGCTCCAGCCGGCGTACGCGCTGATGCACCGCCGAGGTGGACAGGCCGGTGGCCTTGCCCAGGTCGGTGTAGCTCATCCGGCCGTCCTTGACAAGCAATTCCACGATCTGACGATCCAGCTCCTCCATGCGGATCAACCTATTGCCCCGGGCCGCTTCCAGCACAGTCGGGAGTGAGCCGAAGAGCCCCGCGAGGGGGCGTGTGACGAAGACCACAGGCCTCTGGGCGGGTCGGTCGAGACCTTACGGTTACCCGGCTCGCGCGACGGGAATTGCTTGCTGTGGTCGAGACCACAAGAGCCTGGTCGGCCCACCCGAGGGGGAATGTCTCCATGCAGAGCCTGAAGCGCGCCGGACGTACCGAACCGGAGCCCGTTGAGCTCGTCGACGCCGACGAACTCGACTTCTACGACACCTTCGAGATGTACCGGGTCGTCTGCCCGGACTGTGCGCAGCCAATCGCGTTGCTGGCGGACGAGGATGTCCTGCCGGAGCACGCGCTGTGCCCTTCCCCGTGGAATCCGTTCGTACTCTCGGTCTGTGCCGGTACGGGCCGTTCGGCGTCGGAGGCTCCGGCCGCCGACGCGTCGTCCGAGGCTCAGGAGCAGGACACCGCGCTGCTGCTGACGCTGCCGCAGGGGCTCGACTGGCGGACGCAACCGTTCTCGCATGTCGGCGGTCCCGGCTCACGCCCGTTCAAGGTGCCGGCCCTCCAGCGGCACGCGGCGTAGCTCTCCCGGCGCGCACGCTGACCGCCCGTCAGCGTGCGCGCGGTGGTCAGCGGGATTCGGGGCCCGCCAGGTGGCGGGCGATCACCATGCGCTGGATCTGGTTGGTGCCCTCGACGATCTGGAGCACCTTCGCCTCACGCATATAACGCTCCGCCGGGAAGTCCGCGGTGTAGCCGTAGCCGCCGAGCACCTGTACGGCGTCGATGGTGACCTGCATCGCGGCGTCCGTGCAGAACAGCTTGGCCATGGCGGCCTGTTGGGAGAACGGGCGGCCCGCGTCGCGCAGCCGGGCGGCGGCGAGGTAGAGCGCGCGGCCGGCCTCGATCCTGGTGGCCATGTCGGCGAGCAGGAAGCGCAGTCCCTGGAAGTCCGCGATGGGCTTGCCGAACTGCCGCCGTCCCGTGGCGTATCCGACGGCTTCGTCCAGGGCCGCCTGGGCGAGTCCGATGGCGCAGGCGGCGATGCCGAGGCGGCCCGAGTCGAG
This sequence comes from Streptomyces sp. L-9-10, assembly GCF_004151105.1. Lineage (GTDB taxonomy): Bacteria > Actinomycetota > Actinomycetes > Streptomycetales > Streptomycetaceae > Streptomyces. The sequence continues at coordinate 373,922 of NZ_PHRF01000162.1, read as the reverse complement.
GGCGGAGAGCGCGATGGCGAAGCCCTGGCCCTCGTCGCCGATGCGGCGGTCGTCGGCCACCCGTACGCCGTCGAAGTGGAGTTGGGCGGTGGGCGAGCCCTTCATGCCCATCTTCTTCTCAGGGGCTGCCGCGTTCAGTCCGGGGGCGTCGCCGGGGACGAGGAAGGCCGTGATGCCCCGGGCGCCCTCCTGCCCGGTGCGGGCGAGCACGGTGTAGAAGTCCGCGATGCCGCCGTGGGTGATCCAGGCCTTGGTGCCGGTGATGACCCAGTCGTCGCCGTCCCGTACGGCCTTGGTGCGGAGCGAGGCCGCGTCCGAGCCGGAGGCGGGCTCGGAGAGGCAGTAGGCGCCGAGGAGGCCGCCGCCCAGCATGGCGGGGAGGTGCTCGGCCTGCTGGTCCTTCGTTCCGTAGCCGGCGAGGGCGTGGCAGGCGAGGGAGTGGACGCTGACGCCGAGGCCGACGGTGAGCCGGGCGGCGGCGAGTTCTTCGAGTACCTGGAGGTAGACCTCGTACGGCTGGTCCCCGCCGCCATGGGCGGAGTCATAGGGGAGGCCGAGCAGTCCGGACGCGGAGAGGAGGGTGAAGACTTCGCGGGGGAAGTGCCCGGCGTCCTCCTCCTCGGCCGCCTTGGGAGCGATCTCCCGCTGGACGATGTCGCGTACGAGGGCGACGAGATCCTGGGACTCCTCGGTGGGCAGCTGGCGTTCCACCGGTTGCGGGGCACGGTCGGGCATACGGCGCTCTCCTCCCTGTCGGGCGCTGCGGCGGCGCGCACGCGGGGTGTGGCGGCGCCGCCGGCTGGAGTCCGGGGGTGCCCCCGGACGGCAGTGGTGCCCAGCCGATGCTGCACCTCCGGATCACGGAAGCGGCTGATCAGTGACTGTGGCGCGTTGGAGTATGCCCGATCGGGCGCCCTTCCGTCACGGGCGGGAAGTGGCCACTGGCCGGTCCGAACTTGGTCCGAACCATTGACCCCAGTGGTCTAGTCCTTCTAACGTCCACCCCAACGCATTTCGCGTTCATGCCAAGTCGACGCCATGACTTCGCTGCCCCCCACTCGCTCTTCCTCCCCCACGAGGAGATCCCGTGCTCAGACTCCACCGTCCCCGCGCCCGGTTCCGTGCGCTGATCGCCGCCGCGTGTACCGCCGTCCTCGGCGTGACCCTGCTGTCCGGAGCGGGCAGCGCGTCCGCCGGTGAGGCCGCCCCCGCCACGGCTGCCGCGGCAGGCAACAAGGTGGTCGGCTACTTCACCAACTGGGGTGTCTACGACCGGAATTACCACGTCAAGAACATTGAGACCTCCGGCTCTGCCGCCAAACTCACGCATATCAACTACGCGTTCGGCAATGTGACCGGCGGCAAGTGCGTGATCGGCGACTCCTACGCCGACTACGAGAAGGCGTACACCGCCGACCAGTCCGTCGACGGCGTCGCCGACACCTGGGACCAGCCGCTGCGCGGCAACTTCAACCAGCTGCGCAAGCTCAAGGCGCAGCACCCCGGTCTCAAGGTGATCTGGTCCTTCGGCGGCTGGTCCTGGTCCGGTGGCTTCACCGAAGCGGCGAAGAACCCGGCCGCGTTCGCGCAGTCCTGCCGCGCGCTGGTCGAGGACCCGCGCTGGGCCGATGTCTTCGACGGGATCGACGTCGACTGGGAGTACCCCAACGCCTGCGGTCTGACCTGTGACTCCAGTGGTCGTGACGCGTTCAGGAACCTGGCCTCCGCGCTGCGCACCGAGTTCGGTTCCGACCTGGTGACGGCGGCCATCACCGCCGACGGCTCGGACGGCGGGAAGATCGACGCCGCCGACTACGCGGGGGCGGCGCAGTACCTCGACTGGTACAACCCGATGACGTACGACTTCTTCGGCGCGTTCGCGGCGCAGGGCCCCACGGCCCCGCACTCACCGCTCACGTCCTACCCGGGCATCCCGACCGAGGGCTTCAACTCCGACGCGGCCATCAGCAAGCTCAAGGGGCTCGGTGTCCCGTCCGAGAAGCTGCTGCTGGGCATCGGCTTCTACGGGCGCGGCTGGACCGGCGTCACACAGAAGGAGCCGGGCGGCACCGCGGCGGGCGCGGCGCCGGGGAAGTACGAGGCGGGCATCGAGGACTACAAGATCCTGAAGACCTCCTGCCCGGCCAACGGCACGGTCGGAGGCACCGCGTACGCCTTCTGCGGCAACCAGTGGTGGAGCTACGACACCCCCGCGACCATCGCCGGGAAGATGGCGTACAAGAACCAGCAGGGGCTGGGCGGCACCTTCTTCTGGGAGCTGAGCGGCGACACCACCGACGGTGAGCTGATCAAGTCGATCGACTAGAGCCTGCGCGACGCGATCGCGCGACCGGCCCGTCGGGGGCGGGGAGAGCCTCAGAGGCCCCCGCCCCCGGCGACTTCATGCCCGCGGGGACTCCTGGCTCGCGTCGAGGCCGGTGACGGGGCGCCAGTCGAGGTCCTGCGGCGGCGCGGGGCACTCCGGGGAGAACTCCTCGATCGTGTCCAGCGTGTGGCGCAGCATCCGTACGAGCAGATCGCGCGGGATCTCCCTGGGCAGGTCCTGCTGGTACTCCAGCCATTCGAGCGTGAGCCACTCGACGCTGCTGAGCCAGCCGAGCAGGGCGAGCCGGGCGATCGGCGGGATGTCGGAGCGGCCGTACGCGCCCTGGGCGACCGTGGAGACCAGGCCCGTCCGTACGGCGTCGCGGATCGCCTGGACCTGGGTGTCGAAGCCGACGCCGCCCGTGATGATGGTGCGGTACGCCGCCTCGTTGTACTGGGCGAAGCTCAGATAGGCCTCGACGGTGCGCTGTACGCGCTGGGTGCGCGGGAGTTCGGCGCCGCCCGAGGCGAGCGAGACGAGTTCGGCGACCGAGTCCTCGACGATGGCGAGGTAGTAGCCGCGCTTGTTCTTGAAGTAGTAGTAGATCAGCCCCTTGGCGACCCCGGCGTGCTGGGCTATGTCGTCCATCGACAGCGCGTCGTACGAGGTGTCGGCGAACAACTTCCGGCCGGTCGCGATGAGTTCGGAGCGCCGGGCCTGGGAGCGTTCGGAGCTGCCGCGCTGTTCACTGCGATTCACATTCGCGTCCTGGTCTCCGGCTGCCACGGGGTGTGCGCACGATCGCCCGCAGTATCGCAGAGAGTCCCCGGGCCGCCACGAGCGGCCGGAGGGGATCGTTCCTCCGGCCGCAGGGGAGGGCGACGCGTCAGAGCAGGCCCACCGACCGCAGGGCCCGGCGCTGAGCCGCGTCCGGCGCGGCGGGCCAGTAGACGTAGCAGACGCCGCCCGTGCCGGAGGTCACCTTGCCCGAGGCGTTGTACCGCTTGGTCCTGAGCCAGATGTTCTCCCATTCCACGCGCCGGTAGACACGGCGTACGGCGGGGTTGTCCGGCGAGGCGGGGTCATTGGCGATCACATCGCCCTCGGCGGTGAAACCGATCACGGTCATCAGATGGCCCGCGGTGCCGTAACCCGCCCCCGTCAGCTCCTCCTTGAGGAAGGACTGCGAGGTGATCACGGGGATACCGGCGCGGATGAGGGTCTCCACGTCGGTGAGCGAGCCCAGCCGGGTCACGGCCGCGCTCATGTCCCGGTAGGTGGTGGCGTACGCGGCGTTGAAGGGCCAGTTGCCGCACCCCTCGTACTGGTAGTCGTAGGTGAACCGGGCCGCGTGGCAGACCTGGGGGTCGGCGAAGTCCGGGTTCACCCAGGCGAGGTCCTCGGCGGTGGGCCGGCGCCCCCAGTACTCGATGATCATCTGCGAGGAGGTGGGGCTGCACCAGGCCTCGCCGCCGTTGTCGTACTCGGGGTACTGCCCGGTGTGGATGTTCTGCGAGTAGCGCGGCACGGTCAGCTCGCGGGCGAGACCGGGCTCGGACGCGGGGACGGTGAACCGGTCCGGGACGTCGGAGGCCATCGCGCCCGCCCGGTGCACGACCGGCGTGAGCGTGGTGCCGGGCCTGCGGTAAAGGGTGAGCCGCAGCCGGTACGAGGCGAGACGCAGCCCGCTCGCCGGGTCGTCCACCGAGAAGGTGTCGGTCCAGATGCTGCTGCGCCCGTCGGTCTGGCCGTCGAGGGACGTGCGCCGGATGTCGCCCTCGCCGTCGCCCGAGGTCCAGCGGCCCAGCACGTACCAGGGCGTCTCGGTGCCGTCGGCGTACTGGCCGCGCAGTTCGATCTGGAGCCAGGTGCCGGCCGGCGTCCTGGCGTTCCAGGAGGCGATCACCTCGGTGGCGGGGACCTTCGAGCGGTGCAGGGGTGAGGTCCAGGTCCCGTACTCCCAGGTGGTGGTCGTACCGGTGTGCGGATCGGCGTAGTCGGTGCGCCCGGCGGGGACACCAATCACCAGCGAGGGCCGGGTGCCGGACACCGCGCGAGTGCCCTTCGCGGTACCGGCGCGCCAGTCGGCGTACGAGGTCCAGAAGGCGTTGTCCACAAGAGGTTTCGCCCCGGTGGGAGCCGTCGAGGTCGAGGGGGGTGAGGCGGGGGCCGGGTCCCGGGTAGGGGCGGAAGCGGCGGCGGCCGGGACCGCGCCCGCCGCCCCGGTGCCCGCGACAGCCGCGAGCGCGGCGGCCAGCACGGTTCTGCGTGAGGTGGGGCTGGTCATGAGAACCTCCGGTCGAAGGCGGAGAGAGCGGTGAGAACGTTCGGAACGCTGGGAACGGTGAGAACGCCGGGGATACGGGAGAGCGCGGAGAGATGACGGCGGTTCGACAGTCGTCCACTATCGCGGTTCGCGGTGGGCCTCTGCCAGCGATTCGGACCGCGTCGGCCCACCAATATTGGTCTTCACCGGTGACGTGACCTGCGGCGGCGACCGCGCCGGGCCGCCTGGGACGCGGCCTCGTAGGGTGGGACGGATGAACGACCTGACCGAACCGGCCACCGCCCTGCGCGCGCTGCCGCCCTCCTGTGGTCCCGTCCGGCTGATCGCGGTCGACGGGCACGCGGGCTCCGGCAAGACCACCTTCGCGACGCGGCTGTCGGCGGAGCTGGACGGAGCGCCCGTACTGCGGCTCGACGACCTGGCGGCCCATGAGCAGTTCTTCGCGTGGGTGGAACGGCTGAGGTCGCAGGTCATCGAGCCGCTCTCGCGCGGCGTGAGCGCGCGCTACGCGCCGTACGACTGGACGCTGCGGCGGTTCACCGCGCCGCGTCCGCTGCCGCCCGCCCCCGTGGTGATCATCGAGGGCGTGGGGGCCGGGCGGCGGGCGCTCCGGCCGTGTCTCGCCCGGCTCTTCTGGATGGACCGGGGCGCGGAGGAGTCCTGGGAGCGGGGCCGGCGGCGCGACGGGCCCGCGCTGTCCGCCTTCTGGGACGCGTGGACGACGGCGGAGACACGCCATTTCTCGGCCGACCCCTCGCGGCCCTTCGCCGATGCCCTGGTAACCGAGCGACAGACGGGGTACCTGATACGCACGGGGCCGGTGACGACCGCGAGGGCGGACCAAACCGTCACACAGTGTGATCAGCTTCCGCCTCCATACTGAGCAGTCGGAAATCGACCCCGGGAGAGTGCCCAACTCGGCTTGACCGAGGGGCCGGACAGGTCTTACGTTCTTAATGTGCGGCTTTTCGGAGCCGCCGCAGACGCGAAGCCCCCGGTTGTTCCCCCGTGATCGGGGGCTTCGTTCTGCCCTTCGCACCTGTTCGACGCCCCTTCACCCGTGCCGTACCCCTCCCGCGCTCACCCTGGGTCACCGCTCCGCCCACGCTGCGGTGCCCTTAGTCGCACACCCTCTGCGCAGGTACGATGCCTCTCGGTGCGGTCAATTCCCGTCCGCGACAAGGTGGTTCGGCACGCTGCCGGCGGGCGCCCGCCCGGCGGGACATTCCGGGGGCACGGTTTGTGGGGGACCTGATGGATATCGGCGCGCAGGGCACACAGGCCCCGGCCGACCTCGCCTGGGTGCGCGGTGTGGACGCCTACACGATGGGGGCCTATCCCCAGGCGGAGGAAGAGTTCAGGACCGCCGTACGGCTCGACCCCGGGATGGCCGACGGCTGGCTCGGGCTGCACGCGCTGCGCGTCGACACCACCACCGCCCTGCTGCGGATGTACCGCCACCGCGACCGCTTCGGCGAGCAGCGCTCCCGCCACCGCCGCACCCTCAACTCCTGGTACTGGCTCGGCTGGTGGGTGCAGCCGGTGCTGGAGAGCGGGCGTGATCTGCTGCTCGCCCATGCCTCGCACTGGCTGGACGGCCGCCATGTGCCGGAGCTGGACCGGGCCCTCGCGGGTCTGCCGCCGGTGGACGCCGATCCGCAGGTGCGCTTCCTGCACGCCTGCCGCGCCTATCTGGTCAAGGACTGGGACCAGTTGGTGCGCCACACCGAACCGCTGGTCCATGACCCGCTGCTGGGGATCGAGGCCGGGCTCTTCGGCGGGATGGCGCGGGTGCGGCTGGAGATGTACGGGCAGGCGGAGCCGCTGCTGTCCACCGCGCTGATGCGCTGCCGCAGCGAACAGCCGCAGCGCAAGGAACTGCGGTACTGGCTGGCCCGCGCCCATGAGGGCACCGGACGCAGCGCCGCCGCGCTGCCGCTCTACCGGGCCGTGCACCGGCTCGATCCGGCGTTCATGGACACCGCGGCCCGGCTCGCCGCGATCACCGATTCCGACGGGTACGAAGGGCCGGACGATCCGGTGGGGATCGCCTCGGTCGCGCGCGCGGGGCTCGGCCAGGACGCGGCGGACACGGCGGAGTCCGGGGGCGAACCGGAGGGCTCGGTCGGCTCCGACGTACGGATCGGCAACGAGGTCCAGCCCCAGCTGGGCGGGGTCACCCCGCCCCCGGCACGCGAAGGCGTACGGGAGAAGGCCCCGCCGCCCGCGGCCCCCGCTCCGCCGCGCTTCCCGGACGGCCCGACCGATCCGGCGCTGCTCGCCGAGGCGCTCGCCGAGCTGGAGCGGATGGTCGGTCTGGAGCCGGTGAAACGGCAGGTCAAGGCGGCGACGGCGCAGCTGCACATGGCGCGGCTGCGGGCCGGACAGGGGCTGCCCGTCCAGCCGCCGAAACGTCACTTTGTCTTCTCCGGCCCCTCCGGCACCGGCAAGACGACCGTGGCCCGGATCCTCGGGCGGATCTTCTACGCCCTGGGGCTGCTCGGCGGGGACCATCTGGTCGAGGCCCAGCGGGCCGACATGGTGGGCGAGTTCCTGGGCCAGACCGCCGTCAAGGCGAATGAGCTGATCGACTCGGCGATCGGCGGGGTGCTCTTCGTCGACGAGGCGTACAGCCTCTCCAACTCGGGCTACAGCAAGGGCGACGCGTACGGTGACGAGGCCCTTCAGGTGCTGCTGAAGCGCGCCGAGGACAACCGCGACCATCTCGTGGTCATCCTGGCCGGCTATCCGGAGGGCATGGACCGGCTGCTCGCCGCCAATCCGGGCCTCTCCTCACGCTTCACCAGCCGCGTCGACTTCCCCAGCTACCGGCCGCTGGAACTGACCGCCATCGGCGGCGTGCTGGCCGCGGAGAACGGCGACGTCTGGGACGAGGAGGCGGCGGACGAGCTGCGCTCGATCAGCGGCCATGTCGTGGACCAGGGATGGATCGACGAGCTGGGCAACGGCCGCTTCGTGCGGACGCTGTACGAGAAGAGCTGCGCGTACCGCGATCTGCGGCTCTCCGGGTACAGCGGGACGCCGACCCGCGACGATCTGGCGACGCTGCGGCTGCCCGATCTGATGCAGGCGTACGGCGAGGTGCTCTCGGGGCGCGGCCCGGCGAACCGCGGCCCCCAGGACATGCCGCCCGCCTGAGGTCCGTACATCGAGCCGCGCGCATCGAGCTCGGCCTCTCCTTCGACGGCGGCGCGCCGTCGGCTCATCCGCCTCGGGCGCGCCGCCTGCCGTGGACTGCCCCGTCAGCGCGCCAGGACCTGATCGGACTGGTCCGTGCGCTGCTCACCCACCAGGGCCGGCTTCGGCGCCGCCGTCGCCCGGTGGGACGGGTCGCGTACCTCACCGACCAGCATTTCCAGGACGTCCTCCAGGGCCACCAGACCGAGCACCCGGCCGGACGCGTCCGCGACCTGCGCCAGATGCGAGGCCGCGCGGCGCATCACGGTGAGCGCGTCGTCCAGCGGGAGTTCCGCCCGCAGCGTCGCCATCGGCCGCCAGATGTGCTGCGGCACGGCGCGTTCGCCGGCTTCCAGATCGAGGACGTCCTTGACATGCAGATACCCCATGAAGGCCCCTCCGCCCTCCGCGCAGACCGGGTAGCGGGAGTAGCCGGTGCGTACCGTCAGCTCCTCGATCTCGCGCGGGGTGACCGCGGGGGTCACCGTCACCAGGGAGGCACGGGTCAGGAGTACGTCCGTGACCGGGCGGCTGCCCAGCTCCAGGGCGTCCTCCAGCCGTTCCTGCGCCTCCGGTTCGAGCAGTCCCGCCTGGCCCGAGTCCTCGACGAGCCGGTTGAGCTGCTCGCTGGTGAAGACCGCCTCCACCTCGTCCTTGGGCTCGACGTGGAAGGCCCGCAGCACCAGCCGGGCGCAGGCGCCGAGGCCGGCCGTCACCGGGCGGCACAGCCGGGCGAAACCGACCAGGCCGGGGCTGAACCAGAGCGCGGTCTTCTCGGGCGCGGCCATGGCGAGGTTCTTCGGGACCATCTCGCCGATGACCAGATGCAGGAAGACGACCAGCGCGAGGGCTATGACATAGCCCAGCGGATGGATCAGTCCCTCGGGCACATGGGCTGCGTGGAAGACGGGCTCCAGCAGATGCGCCACCGTGGGCTCGGCGACCGCGCCGAGCGTCAGGGAGCAGACGGTGATGCCGAACTGCGCGGCCGCCATCATCTGCGGCAGGTTCTCCAGACCGTGCAGCACCTGTCTGGCCCGCGCGGAGCCTCGTGCGGCGTGCGGTTCGATCTGGCTGCGGCGTACGGAGACGAGGGCGAACTCGGCTCCGACGAAGAAGCCGTTGGCCAGGACGAGCAGCAGGGCGAAGACGAGTTGCAGGGCGCTCATCGGGGCCCCTCCGCCATCGCCGGGACGCAGGCCCGCTGGTCGGCCGGGGTGCCCGCCGGAAGCTCGGCGGTACGTACCAGCCGGACCCGCTCGGCCCGGTAGCGGTCCACCTGGCGTACGGAGAGCCGCCAGCCCGGCAGTTCCGCCCGGTCGCCGGGGGCCGGGATACGGCCCAGCAGATCGGCGACGAGGCCGGCGAGGGTCTCGTACGGTCCCTCGGGTACGTCGAGTCCGATCCGCCGCAGGGTGAGGACCCGGGCGCTGCCGTCGGCGTCCCAGGCGGGGCGGCCGTCCTCGGCCGCGACGGCGGCCAGTTCCGGCCGTCCGTCGCCCTCGGCGTCGTGCTCGTCGCGCACCTCGCCGACCAGCTCCTCGATGATGTCCTCCAGGGTGACGACACCGGCCGTACCGCCGTACTCGTCGACCACGATGGCTATCGGCTGCTCGCTGCGCAGCCGTTCGAGGAGCTGCTGCACGGGCAGGGTCTCGGGGACCAGCAGGGCCGGTACGGCGATCCGGCCGGCCGGGGTGCGCAGCCGCCGCTCCACCGGGACCGCGAGCGCGTCCTTGAGATGCACCATGCCCACGATCTCGTCGATGCGCTCCCGGTAGACGGGGAAGCGGGACAGACCGGTGGCCCGGGTGAGGTTGAGGACGTCCGCGGCGGTCGCGTCGGCCTGGAGGGCGCTCACCTTCACCCGGGGGGTCATCACATGCTGCGCGGTGAGCCGGCCGAGTGAGAGGGTCCGTACGAACAGATCGGCGGTGTCCTGTTCGAGGGTGCCCGCGCGGGCGGAGTGGCGGGCCAGGGAGACCAGTTCGCCGGGGGTGCGGGCCGAGGCGAGTTCGTCGGTCGGTTCCACGCCCAGCAGCCGGACCAGCCGGTTGGCGACGGTGTTGAGCAGGGAGATCACCGGCCGGAACACGGTGGCGAAGAGATGCTGGGGTCCCGCCACGAACCGCGCGACCTGGAGCGGCCGGGAGACCGCCCAGTTCTTCGGGACGAGTTCGCCGATCACCATCTGGACGGCGGAGGCCAGCAGCATGCCGATCACCACCGCGACCCCGGAGACGGCCCCTTCGGGCAGTCCGGTCGCGGAGAGCGGGGCGTCCAGCAGCTGGGCGAGCGCGGGTTCGGCGAGCATGCCGACGACCAGCGAGGTGATGGTGATGCCCAGCTGGGTGCCGGAGAGCTGGAAGGACAGTTCCCGCAGGGACCTGACGACCGTACGGGCGCGGCGGTCACCCGCGGCGGCTGCGCGTTCGGCGTCGGGACGGTCCACGGTGACGAGGCCGAACTCGGCGGCCACGAAGAATCCGTTGGCGAGGATCAGAAGGAATGCCGCGGCGAGCAGCAGAAGGGGGATGGTCATGCCGCCGCCTCTTCGAAGGGGGCGGCGCAGGTACTACCGGACGATCCGTCCATTGCTGGAGGGAGTCACTCCTCGGGTCGCAGGTGCCCCGCGGGCCGGATGCGGCCGTCGGATGCGGAGCGGGGCGCACTCGGCGCCTCCGGCACCAGAGTAATCAAGACAGCGGCGAAGAGGGCAGTGCTGTACGGCCGTGGATGGGGCGCCGTACGGTCAGCCGTGGCCGGCGGCGGTGGAGTGGGAGTCGGCGAGCGCACGCAGGGCGCGGGCGTCACGGATGGCGTGTGCCCTGGCGATTCCGGGCTGGATGGCCAGAACAGGCAGGCTGCTGCCGTCGCTGAGGTCGAGGAAGACCCAGGGGTCGCCGGGGCGCAGATTGACGCGCAGGATCTCGGCCCACTCCAGTCGGCGGCTGCGCGTGATATTGACGACAGTCACTCCCGTGTCGTCGGCCACGGCCTTGGGGCGGCTGAGCAGCATCAGGACCCCGAGGAACAGCAGGGCCGTGAAGATGAAGCTCATCCGCTCCCCCGCGCTCAGCTGGTCGAGTACCAGGCCGATGGCCGTGATGACGGCGAACATGACCACGCCGACGGTCAGCAGCACGGCCCGGGTACGGGTCGGCCGGAAGGTGACCGGAAGGGCGGGCGGACCTGACTGGCCGGACGGACCTGACACACCGGACGGTTCCGGTTCGGGCCGGCCGGACGGACCTGGCTGGGGCGCGGGGGCGGGCATACGTTCCCTGGCTTCCGGGAGTGGGTGCGGTGGCCGGGTGACCGGCGCGGGTCAGAGGCGGCAGGCGTGGATGGCCGTGGTGAGGATGGCGCGGGCGCCCAGCTCGTACAGATCGTCCATGATCCGCTGTGCCTCCTTGGCCGGAACCATCGCGCGGACGGCGACCCAGCCCTCGTTGTGCAGCGGGGAGACGGTCGGCGACTCCAGGCCCGGGGTGAGGTCGACGGCGCGCTCCAGGTGTTCGGCGCGGCAGTCGTAGTCCATCATCACGTACGTACGGGCCACGAGGACGCCCTGGAGCCTGCGCAGGAACTGCTGCACCTTGGGCTCCTCGCCGTCGGCGCCGCTGCGGCGGATGACGACCGCCTCCGACGTCATGATCGGCTCGCCGATCACTTCCAGGCCCGCGTTGCGCAGCGAGGTGCCGGTCTCCACCACATCGGCGATGACCTGGGCGACACCCAGCTCGATGGCGGTCTCGACCGCGCCGTCCAGGTGGACGACCGAGGCGTCGACGCCGTTGTCCGCGAGGTGCTTGGCGACGATGCCCTCGTACGAGGTGGCGACGGTCATGCCGCCGAAGTCCGCGACGCCGCCCGCGGTGCCGGGCTTGGTGGCGTAGCGGAAGGTGGAGCGCGCGAAGCCGAGCGGAAGGATCTCCTCCGCGTTGGCGCCGGAGTCCAGCAGCAGATCCCGGCCGGTGATGCCGATGTCCAGCCGTCCTGAACTCACATAGATCGCGATGTCGCGCGGGCGGAGGTAGAAGAACTCCACCTCGTTGTCCGGGTCGACCAGGACGAGTTCCTTGGACTCCTTGCGCTGCTGGTAGCCGGCCTCATGGAGCATCGCCGACGCAGGTCCTGAGAGTGAACCCTTGTTGGGAACGGCGATGCGCAGCATGAGGTCGGATTCCTTTGTGCGAAGGGGCTGTTGTACAGAACAGGTGATACGGGACGAAACGTGACGCGTGTGCTCGGAGATGGGCGTATCAGAGATGGGCGTACACGTCGTCGAGGGAGATTCCGCGCGCGACCATCATCACCTGGACGTGGTAGAGGAGCTGGGAGATCTCCTCGGCGGCGGCTTCCTTGCCCTCGTACTCGGCGGCCATCCATACTTCGGCCGCCTCTTCGACGACCTTCTTGCCGATGGCATGGACGCCCTTGCCCACCAGCTCGGCGGTACGGGAGGTGGCGGGGTCGCCCTCGGCGGCCTTCTGCTGGAGCTCGGTGAAGAGCTCCTCGAACGTCTTCTTGGACATGGTGAGGGTCACTTTACGCGGCCGGACGTGGCCCCCTGGCGCCAGGGTTCGGCGATGCTCCGCAGGGTGGTCGCGGTGGCGACGGCGGCGGTGACCGCCTCGTGCCCCTTGTCCTCGTGCGAGCCCTCGAGCCCGGCCCGGTCGAGGGCCTGCTCCTCGGTGTCGCAGGTCAGCACGCCGAAGCCGACCGGGACACCCGTGTCGACGGAGACCTGCGTGAGGCCCTGCGTCACGCCCTGGCACACATACTCGAAGTGCGGGGTACCGCCCCTGATGACGACGCCGAGGGCGACGACCGCGTCGTAGCCGCGGCCCGCCAGCACTTTCGCGACGACCGGAAGCTCGAAGCTGCCCGGTACGCGGAGCAGGGTCGGCTCGTCGATGCCGAGGTCCCGCAGGGCCCGCAGGGCGCCGTCGACGAGGCCGTCCATGACCTGTTCGTGCCACTGCGCCGCGATCACGGCGACCCGGAGGTCTCCGCAGTTCTTCACACTCAGTTCGGGTGCGCCCTTGCCGCTCACGTCTCTCCTCGAAGCTGTTCGCTGCTGGTCTTCTGAATGTTCTGGTTACTGGTTGTCGCAGGTGGACGCGGTGGACGCGTCCAGCCACGGCAGGTCGTGTCCCATCCGGTCGCGCTTGGTGCGCAGATAGCGGAGGTTGTGCTCCCCCGCCTGGACGGGCATCGGCTCGCGTCCGGTGACCCGCAGCCCGTGCCGGACGAGCGCCGTCGTCTTGTCGGGGTTGTTGGTCATCAGCCGCAGCCCGCGGACCCCGAGGTCGTCGAGGATCCGCGCCCCCGCCGCGTAGTCGCGGGCGTCGGCGGGCAGGCCGAGTTCGAGGTTGGCGTCCAGCGTGTCGTGGCCGCGCTCCTGGAGCTCGTACGCGCGCAGCTTGGACAGCAGTCCGATGCCCCGGCCCTCGTGGCCGCGCAGATAGACGACGACTCCGCGGCCCTCCTTGGTGATCCGCTCCATGGACGCCTGGAGCTGGGGGCCGCAGTCGCAGCGCAGCGAGCCGAAGATGTCGCCGGTGAGGCATTCGGAGTGGACCCGTACGAGCAGGTCCTCGCCGTCACCGATGTCGCCGTGGACGAGCGCGACATGCTCGACGCCATCGACCGTGGAGCGGTAGCCGTACGCGGTGAACTCGCCGTAGGCGGTGGGCAGGCGCACCTCCGCCTCGCGGCGGACCGTGGGCTCCGAGGTACGGCGGTGCGCGATCAGGTCCTCGATGGAGATGATCGTGAGGCCGTGCTTGCGGGCGAACGGGATCAGCTCGGGCAGCCGCAGCATCACCCCGTCCTCGCCGGCGATCTCCACGATCGCCCCGGCGGGACGCAGCCCCGCGAGGCGCGCCAGATCGACGGCCGCCTCGGTGTGACCGTTGCGTACGAGCACACCGCCGGTCTTGGCGCGCAGCGGGAAGACATGGCCGGGCCTGACGAAGTCGCCGGGCTCCGCGTCTCCCGCGGCGAGCAGCCGGAGGGTGGTGGCCCGGTCGGCGGCGGAGATACCGGTGGTGACGCCATGGGCGGCCGACGCGTCGACGGAGACGGTGAAGGCCGTACGCATCGATTCGGTGTTGTGGCCGACCATCTGCGGGAGTTCGAGCCGGTCCAGCTCCGCGCCCTCCATGGGGGCGCAGATCAGTCCGCGGCACTCGCTCATCATGAAGGCGATGATCTCGGGGGTGGCCATCTCGGCCGCGATGACGAGATCGCCCTCGTTCTCGCGGTCCTCGTCGTCGACCACCACGACCGGGCGGCCGGCGGCGATCTCCCGTATGGCCTGCTCCACGGGGTCGAGCGAGAGGTCCTCGACATTGTCGGTGGAGTACCAGGTGGGCTGGGTCGGCAGTGCGGTCATGCTGCTGCTCCTTCCAGAGCCGGGGCGGTCGCGCGGGAACGGAGCCACCAGTCGCGCATCCCCCAGAGGACGAGGGCGAGGTAGATGACGTACACGAGGCCGGAGAAGGCGAGTCCGCTGCTGAAGGCGAGCGGTACGCCGACGATGTCCACGAGCAGCCAGGCGAACCAGAACTCAACCAATCCACGGGCCTGGGCGACCATCGCGGCGAGCGTGCCGACGAAGATGTACGCGTCGGGCCAGGGGTTCCAGGACAGATCGGGGACGGCGGCGAAGAGGCCGCCGACGGCCAGGGTGCCCAGCGCCGTACCGCCGAGCAGCACCCCGCGCTCGCGCCAGGTGGCGAACCGTACGGCGATCGAGCCGTCCTGCGCCTGCCGCCTGCCGCGCTGCCACTGCCGCCAGCCCCACAACGCCACACCGATGACCAGCAGTTGCTTGCCGACACCGCCGCTGAGGTGGGCGGAGGCATAGGCGCCGACGAGGATGACGCCGGAGAGGAACTGGGCGGGCCAGGTCCAGATCGAGCGCCGCCAGCCGAGCGCGAGTGCGGCCAGACCGATGGTGTTGCCGATCATGTCGGACCACAGGATGTGCTGGCCGAAGGCCGTGAAGGCCTCGCCGTTCAGCCAGGTCAGAGCGATCACCGGGCCGACTCCTCGGTCTGTGCCGTGCCGGTCTCCCCGGTCGGTGCCGTGCCGGTCTCCCCGGTCGGTGCCGTGCCGGTCCCCTCGGTTCGCCCCGTGCCGCTGCCGAGCAGCCGCTCGACGTATTTCGCGAGGACGTCGACTTCGAGGTTGACCGGGTCGCCGGGTCCCTTGATACCGAGCGTGGTCAGGGCGAGCGTGGTGGGGATGAGGCTGATGGTGAAGTAGTCGGGCCCGGCGTCGACGACCGTGAGGCTGACGCCGTCGACGGTGATCGAGCCCTTCTCGACGACATAGCGCGACAGGCCGGCGGGGAGCGCGATCCTGACCAGTTCCCAGTGTTCGGACGGGGTGCGCTCGACGACGGTGCCGGTGCCGTCCACATGGCCCTGGACGATATGCCCGCCGAGCCGGCCGCCGACGGCCACGGGCCGCTCCAGGTTGACCCGGGAGCCGGTCGCCAGCGCGCCGAGGCTGGAGCGGTTCAGCGTTTCGGCCATCACATCGGCGGTGAACTCACCGTCCTCGAAGTCCACGACCGTGAGACAGACACCGTTGACGGCGATCGAGTCGCCGTGCTTGGCGTTCTCGGTGACGACGGGTCCGCGGAGGCGGAAGCGTGAGGAGTCACCGAGGTTCTCGATGGCGGTGACCTCACCCAGTTCTTCGACGATTCCGGTGAACACTCAACGCTCCTTCGTGGTGGGGACATTCATGGCGGGCGCGGGTGCGAGCGCCTGTCCGGGGCCGGGTCCAGGTCCGGGTCCGGGGACGTGTCCGGGCTCGGGGACCGCGGTGATCCGCAGGTCGGGTCCGATCCGTACGGTCTCCGTCATCCGGAGTCGCAACGCCTCGCCGATGGTGCTGATTCCGGCGTCGCCGAGTGCCGTACGGCCCGCGCCGAGCAGCACGGGGGCGAGATAGCCGACGACCTTGTCGACGGCTCCCGCGGCGACGAAGGAGCCGGCCAGGGCCGGGCCGCCTTCGAGGAGTACGGAGCGGACGCCGCGCTCGTGCAGGGCGGCCAGCAGGGCGGGGATGTCCAGACCGCGTCCGGCCCGCGGCAGCCGTACGACCTCGGGCAGTTGCCCCGCGTCGGCGTCCTCGGCGATCGCGATCAGGGTGGGCGCCGCGCCGTCGAGTACCCGGGCGCCGGGCTTCACGGCGGTCGCTTCGGTGTCGACGACGACCCGCAGCGGCTGGACGGCGCCCTCGATGCCGCGTACGGCGAGATGCGGATCGTCGGCGCGCGCGGTGCCCGAGCCGACCACGACCGCGTCGGCCTCGGCGCGCAGCCGGTGGACATCCGCGCGCGCCTCGGCGGAGGTGATCCAGCGGCTGGTGGAGTCGGCGGCGGCGATCCGGCCGTCGAGCGTGGCCGCGTACTTCCACAGGACGTGGGGACGGCCGTGGCGTACGGAGGTGAGCCAGGCCGCGTTGCCCGCCTCGGCCTCCTCGCCGAGGAGCCCGCGGGTGACGGTGAGTCCGGCCGCGCGCAGGGTGTCGGCGCCGCCCGCCGCCTGCGGGTTCGGGTCGGCGACGGCGTAGCTGACCCGGGCGACACCGGCGTCGATGAGCGCCTGGGCGCAGGGTCCGGTACGGCCGGTGTGGGCGCAGGGTTCGAGGGTGACGTACGCCATGCCGCCGCGGGCCCGTTCACCGGCCGCGCGCAGCGCGTGGATCTCGGCGTGCGGGCCGCCCGCGCGCCGGTGGAATCCCTCGCCGGCGAGGCGTCCCGAGGCGTCGAGGATCACGCATCCGACGACGGGATTGGGGCTGGTGGAACCGAGTCCACGTGCGGCGAGCGCGATGGCGCGACGCATGGCGTCGGCGTCGCCCACGACGTCGGTTTCCGTGGCCACCGGGTCCTCCTGCCTCTTCGGGCACGGACTCCGGGGCCTGTCGATGACGACAGAGAAGCGGGAACGCACAGGGGGACGCCGAGGCCGAAGATCCGGCTCGTCCGAGGACGAACCGCCGACGGCGGCGTACCTGTGAGGGCCCGCCGCGCACTGCCTCCCATCCGGACTTTCACCGTCGGTCCAGGAATCTCACCTGGTCAACCGGCCGCTGGATGCGGACGGGTCGCGGACTATAACCGCCGGTTCGGAATTGCACCGACCCCGGAGTGCGCTGCTTCTGGTACCCGACCAGTGTGCCACGGCTGATCGTGGGCCAGTCGGGGGAGGGTTGTGGGCTGACTCACAGGTCCGGTCCGTGAGACGCGCGGGCCGCGGCCGTGGCAGGCCGCGCCGGCCGTCGCGGCGGATCGAACCACGGCCGTTCACGTACTGGGGGGGCGAATCTCAGCCGTTCACGGGCTGGGGGGCGAACAGTTCGTCCTGCGCCGCGTCCCGCGCCGTCAGCAGGGCGCCGCGCAGCACGCCCGCGCCGCCGAGCGCCCCGGCTCTGACCTCCGTACGCAGCGGTGTCATCGCGGCCAGCCGGTCCTCCACCCGGGCCGCCAGCGCCTCGCCGCCCGCGTGGCCCGCCTCGCCGGCCAGCACGATCCGGCCGGGGTCGAGTACGGCGCTGACCGCCGCCGCACCGAGGGCGAGCCGTTCGGCGAGGTCGTCGAGAAACGCCGCCGCGGACCGCGCCTCCTCCCCCGGGGCGTCTCCGGCGGCTCCCACCGCTGTGCGTACGAGCGCGGCGGAGGGCGGTTCCTG
The DNA here is from genome assembly GCF_004151105.1 of Streptomyces sp. L-9-10. Lineage (GTDB taxonomy): Bacteria > Actinomycetota > Actinomycetes > Streptomycetales > Streptomycetaceae > Streptomyces. The sequence continues at coordinate 356,392 of NZ_PHRF01000162.1, read as the reverse complement.
TGGCGCGGGGACGGCCGTGATGCCGTACCGCGCGGCCAGCTCGGCGACACCCGCCGAGCCCGCCAGGGTGTGGAAACCGCCGTCACAGGCGATCGCCGAGGGCAGCCGCGAGGTGCCGGGCACGGGCAGGAAGCCGATCTCGCCCGCTCCCCCGGAGGCGCCCCTGCGGAGCTTGCCGTCGAGCACGACGGCCGCGCCCACCCCGTGGCCGAGCCAGAGCAGGACGAAGGTGTCCTGGCCACGGGCCGCGCCGAGGCGCTGCTCCGCGAGCGCGGCGAGATTGGTCTCGTTCTCGACCAGAACGGTGGCGGGCAGCCGTTCCTGGAGGACGGCGACGAGCCTGCGGTGCCAGGCGGGCAGTCCGCTGGAGTCACGGAGTTCGCCGGTGACCGGGTCGACCAGGCCCGGGGCGCCGATGCCCACGCTGTGCAGGGGTACGGGGCCCGCCTTCCCGGCCGTACGCTCCAGCAGGGCCACGGCGCGCTCGACGGCGGCTTCCGTGGCGGTGTCGCTGCCGATGGGCAGGACCGCCTCGGCGAGGGTCTCGCCGAGCAGATCGGCGACCACGACGGAGACGCTGTGGGTGCGTACGTCGAGGGCCGCGAGATGGGCACGGTCCGCGACGATCCCGTACAGCCGCGCGTTCGGGCCGCGGCGCCGGTCGCCCGTCTCACCGACCACCCTGACCAGTCCGGACTCCTGGAGCCGCTCCACCAGATCGGCGACGGTGGGCCGGGAGAGCCCGGTCAGCGTCTTCAGCTGTGCCGCCGTCAACGGGCCTTCCTGCTGGAGCAGTCGCAGGGCGAGCCGGTCGTTGATGGCTCTGGCGGTGCTCGGGGAGGCGGCCATGCCGGAATCCTTCCAGATCGCCGGGGCGGCCCACGCGCGCCCAGCTCATTAAGGCCTATTTATCAGGCAGGGTTCCTGATAATTTACTCCGGCACCGACGACGGTGCGCCACCGGGTGCGTCGGGTACGGGCACCTCACAGGGGGAGGAACAGGCACTCATGTCGGCTGAAGTGGTCCACGACAAACAGGGGTTGCGGCGGGCCAGGTTCGCGGTCGCCGCCGTCTTCTGCGTACACGGAGCCGTCACCGGCAGCTTCGCGACCCGTATCCCGTGGATCCAGGACCACGCCGGGATCAGCGCGGGACAGCTCGGGCTCGCGCTCGCCTTCCCCGCGATCGGCGCGTCCGTCGCGATGCCGCTGGCGAGCGGGATCAGCCACCGCTTCGGCTCGCGCAACGCGCTGCGCGTCCTGCTCGCCCTCTGGACGCTCGCGCTGACCCTGCCGTCCCTGGCGCCGAATCTCCTCACGCTGTGCGCGGCCCTGTTCGTGTACGGCGCCGCCTCGGGCCTGTCGGACGTGGTGATGAACGCCCTCGGGGTGGAGGTCGAGAACCGGCTCGACAAGTCGATCATGTCGAGTCTGCACGGTATGTGGAGCACGGGTGCGCTGATCGGCTCCGCCGCCGGCACCCTCGCGGCCCATCTGGGCAGTGACGCCCGACTGCATCATCTGCTCGCCGCCGCCGTGCTCACGGTGCTGGGCCTGCTGGCCTGCCAGGCCGTCCTCGACCTGCGCAGCGCGCCCGAGGAGGACCCGCCGCCGCGGTTCGCGCTGCCGCCCAGGTCCGCGCTGCTGATCGGCGCGATCGGGTTCTGCGCGGTCTTCGCGGAGGGCGCGAGCCTCGACTGGTCGGCGGTCTACCTCCGGGACGTGCTGGACACCTCGCCGGGCGTCGCGGCGGCGTCGACCACGGCGTTCGCGCTCACCATGGCGGTGGCGCGGCTCGCGGGCGACCGGGTGATCGACCGGTTCGGCGCGGTACGGACCGTACGGACGGGCGGCGCGCTGGCCGTGGCGGGCGGCTTCCTGGTGGTCGTCGCACCGCAACCGCTGGTCGCCATGGCCGGGTTCGCGTTCCTCGGGCTCGGCGTGGCCGTGGTCGTACCGCTCGCCTTCGCGGCGGCGGGCCGCGCGGGGCCCAACCCGAGCCAGGCCATCGCGGGTGTCGCCACCATCACCTACACCTCGGGCCTGATCGCGCCCTCGGCGATCGGCGCGGTCGCGGACGCGACCTCGCTCGTGGTCTCGTTCGGCCTGGTGACGCTGCTCGCCTGCGGGCTGATGGTGGGCGCGGGTGTGCTCCGCACGGGCGACCGCCGCACCGTGGCGACCGCCGCCGACCCCACCACCAAGCCCGCGCCGGCCCCGGCCCCGGAGACGTAGGCCCCGGTCCCGGGTACCCCTCCGCACGGGTGCCCGGGTCCTTCCGCCTCAGCCCGCTATGGAGTCCAGCTGTTCCGCGGCGGGCCGCAGTGTCCAGAGGTCACCCCCGGGCGGAGTCTCCAGGCGGGGAACCGCGGCGCGGGCCTCGCGGCTTCCCGCGTCGGCCGCCGCGTGGACGATGTCGCTCGCCGCGAAGCGCTTGAACTCCAGCTCGGGGTGCGGCCAGGGGGCGGCGCCGGTCGCGGCCGGCAGCAGATACTCGACGGCCTTGAACAGGCTCTGCCCCTGCGGCCCTTCGTACGCCCAGAGGTCGACGCCGACCTTTTCCCCGATGGCCGCGAGGCGCGTGTAGGCGACCAGATCGAACGTCGAGTAGTGCCAGCTGCGCGTACGGGTCAGTTCCTGGGGCTGGCTGCCGTCGCCCGCGATCTGCGGGTCGATGCGCTTCTTACGGGCATCGAGGACGGTCTTCCGTGCGAGCCCCCGGTCGCCGGTGGCGAGCGCGAGACCGGCGACCTGCATGTCCATGAACGTGCCGTGGTTGTTCTTGGCGGCCGACTCCTCCTTGCCGAAGGGCGAGTTGACCAGCCAGTCCAGGAACTCCTTGTTCCAGGTGCGCATCCCCGCGCGGTCGCCGCTGGTCCACCCCGGGGCTCCGGTGCCGAGGATCGCGAGGGCGTCGAGAACGCTGGTGTACTGCTGGGAGAAGTCGATGATGCCGATGGCACGGCCGTCGTACTTGCAGGGGATGAACTGCCCGTGGTTGAGGTTCGGGTTCATCCGGGTCGCGGGGTCGATGAACCAGGTGCGCAGAATCCGCGCCGCGTGCTCCGCGTACCGCTTCTCGCCCGTGTAGTACCAGGCCAGGCTGAGCGTGGTGGTGGAGTTGAAGACCTTGCCGATGTCGGGGCGGTCGGTGCCGGTGTCGACCTCGGGGTTCCGCTCGCCGTCGCGCTGGACGTACGGGCAGCCCCAGGGGTTGGCGTCGGTCTTCGGCTGGGACGGCCACCAGTACGGAGCCTGGCTGAGGTAGTCGTGCGGGTCACCGCTGGGGGCGGGCCTCGGCTTGTCGGTGACGGTCCAGGGGCCCTGGCCCAGCCATGAGTCCGCTTGCGCGGTCAGGGACCTGACCGCCTCCCGGAGGGCGGGATCACCGCGGTCGAGGGCGATACGGGCCTGCCGCATCCGCTTGCCGTCGATCACCACGGTCCCCGGGGCCACGGGATCCGCGTGGTGTCGGCCGGAGGGCTGGGACGCGAGGGGGGACGCGGCGAAGGCCACTGCCGGGACGAGTACGGCGGCGACGGTGGACATGACGGCGAGCATGACGGCCGGACGCCGTCGGATGGATCCGCTCACTTGGACACTCCAATCATGTACATGAACGACATTCACGAACGAGGCCGTGCGAGCGTAGAGGCGACCGGTATCGCTGACAATGATCTGCGCACGATTCATAAATGGAGACGACCGGCGCCGGATACCGAGCAGGCCCCACTCCCCCGCCCGACGGCGCGCCGCGCACCGCCCCGGGCGGCCGGAACCGTACCGTAGGGAGGTCCAAAGGTTGAGCGCTCAACAAGGCAGTGCCTTACGGTAGTTGTCCTGTTCCACCGTCCGCACGAAGGAGTGCACACATGCCGGTCAGACTCGGGCTCGGTCTTCCGCAGATGAAGCAGTACAGCCTCGGCCGCGATGTGCCCGCCGTGGCGCGGGCCGCGGAGGAGGCCGGATACGAGAGTCTCTGGGTCTTCGAACGCGTCCTCTTCCCCGAGCCCGCCACCCAGGGGCTGTACGGCGTACCGGGGCTGCCCTGGCCCGACCAGTACCGGAGCGTCGCCGACCCGCTGATCACCCTCACGCTGGCCGCCGCCGCCACCGAGCGGGCCCGGCTCGGCACGAGCGTCCTGGTCGCGCCCCTGCACGTACCGTTCCAGCTGGCCCGTTCGCTGGCCTCGCTCGATGTCGCGAGCGGCGGCCGGGTGATCGCCGGCCTCGGCACGGGCTGGTCGCTCGATGAGTACGCCGCCTCCTCCGTCGCCCCGTTCGAGAAGCGCGGCGCGGTCCTGGACGAGGTGCTCGACGTCTGCGCGGCCGTCTGGGGCCCGGACCCGGTCTCGTACGAGGGCGAGCTGACCACCATCGCGCCGTCCGAGGTCGGCCCCAAGCCGGTCCGTCCCATCCCGGTCTTTCTGCCCGCGAACAGCCCGCGCGCCACCCGGCGGCTGGTGGACCGGGCGGACGGCTGGGTGCCCGTGGCCATGGGCGCTGCGCAGCTGACCGAGCAGTGGCGGCAGGTGCGGGAGCTGGCCGCCGAGCGTGGCAGGGAGCGTCCGCTCGACGCCTGTGCCCGTGCCAACGCCTCCTACAGCGCCAAGCCGTTCGAGGGTGAGGGCCGGCAGCCCTTCCAGGGCAGTGTGGCGCAGATCGTCGAGGACCTGGCGGCACACGCGGAGTCGGGGGTTCCGGAGATCATGCTGGACCTCCAGAGCACGACGCGTGACGCGGCTGAGCTGGCCGACGTGGCGGCCGAGGTGTACGCGGAGGCGCGCGCCGCGGGCGTCTGACGGACCCGCCGCGAGCGTCTGACGAAGACCCCGACGCGGACGGCGCAGACGTGCGCGCCCGGCGTCCGGCGGCAACGGTGACTGCGACGGCGACGGCGACGTGGCCCGCTCCCCCCTCCCGGAGCGGGCCACGTCACCGTCAGTCCTCGGGCAGCTCGACCGGTGCCAGTTCGTCGTACAGATCACCGGGCCCCGGGTTCGTGGCGTCCGTGGCACCCCCGAAGTGGTTCATCACGCCCCACACCGCGTTGAGCGCGGTCTGGACGGCGCCCTCCGCCCAGCCCGCGGTCCACGAGATGTCGTCGCCCGCCAGGAAGATCCCCCGCTTGTCGGCGGGCAGCCGGTCCTGCATGAAGTGGGTGAACAGCCGTCGCTGATAGCGGTAGTGCCCCGGCAGATTGGCCTTGAACGCGCCCATGAAGTACGGCTCGTTCTCCCAGGAGACGGTCACGGGGCTGCCGATGAGGTGCTTGCGGATGTCCACCTTGGGATAGATCTCGCGCAGCGAGTTCAGCATGACCTCCATCCGCTCCTCGGCGGAGAGCGGCAGCCACTTGAGACTGTCGTCGCACCAGGTGTACGAGAGGCAGATGACGGCGGGCCGGTCGGGGCCGTTGTCCAGCAGATACGTGCCCCTGGTCATCCGGTCGGTGAGCGTCATGGACATCGTGTCGCGCCCGGTCGGCACGCCCCGGTCGTCCACGGCCGGATCCAGCCAGAACGGCCGGTCGACCGGCACGAACAGCTTGGACGACTCCATGTAGTGGGTGCGCTCCATCGCCGTCCAGTGGTCGATCGGGAAGAGCGAGTCGTCACAGGCGATCTTGGAGAGCAGCAGCCAGGACTGCGCGGTGAAGACGGCGGCGCGGTAGGTACGGATCCGGCCGGAGGCGTCCGTGACGGTGATCCGGTTGCCCGAGGTGCGGTGCAGCCGGGTCACGGCCGGCAGCGGCGCGCCCTCGTGCAGGGACGACAGCGAGGTCCCGGCCGGCCAGTACGTGATCTTCCGTGGCTCGTCCTCCCACAGCCGCAGCGGCAACCGCTGGCTGCCGCCGACGATGGAGTGGTGGTGGTCGTCGGCCTCGGTGTAGACGACCCGCAGGATCTCCAGGATGGAGTTGGGGAAGTCGGTGTCCCAGCCGCCGGTGCCGAAGCCGACCTGGCCGAAGATCTCCCGGTGGCGGAAGGACTTGAAGGCCGGAGAGTCGCAGAGGAACCCGTAGAAGGTCTGATCGTCGAGCTTCTCGACCAGCCGCGCCCAGATCTCCCGGATCCGCGGCACATCGCGCTCGCGCAGGGCGCGGTTCATGTCGGAGAAGTCCGCGCCCTCCTCCAGACAGGTGGTCCAGGCCTCCATCACCTCGCGGTAGACCGGCGGCAGATCGTCCACGGTCTTCGCGTAGTGGGACTCGCCCTTGAGATCGACCACGGTCGACGGGGTGCCCGGCGCCAGCGGATTGGGGAACGGCCGGGTCTCCAGGCCCATCAGATCGATGTAGTGCCGCAGCGCGGTGGAGGAGGGCGGGAAGCGCATCGCGCCCATCTCGGCGGTCAGTTCCGGGTCGCAGCCCTCGAAGCCGACCGTACGCAGCCGCCCGCCGATCCGGTCGGCCTCGTACACGACGGGCTTGAGGCCCATCTTCATCAGCTCGTACGCGGCGACGAGGCCGGAGAGCCCGCCGCCGATGACGGCGACCTCGGCACCGTGCTCGGTCGCGGGTATCTGGCCGAGCCCGGCGGGGTGCGCCAGGTAGTCGTCGTACGCGTAGGGGAAGTCCGGTCCGACCATGGTGATCGGCGGCTGTACGGCGGCGGGCTGCGCGTCGGTGGGCTGGACGGCGGTGGGCACCGTGGACGTCATGGGGTACGGACTCCTTGCGGGTACGGCTGGTGCGGCGGGTACGGCCGGTACGAGGGCGGGCGGGAGCGGCGCGGCGCGGGTCGGCGCGGCTTGGCTCGGTGGGGGCTGGCTCGGTGGGGGCTGGCTCGGTGGGGGCGACTCAGCGGCGGTCGTCAGCAGTGGTCGTCAGTAGTGGTCGGCCCGGACGAGCGAGGTGTACAGCCCGGGATGGCGGTCCCTCAGATACGGATTGGCCGCGCGGGAGGCGGTCAGCAGCTCGCCGTCCGCCTCTCCGAGCACCAGTTCCTCGCTCCGCCCCGCGCGCGCCCGGACAGTCCCGTCGGGGCCGGCGAGACAGCTCAGCCCGACGAACTCGAACTCGCCCTCCTGGCCCGTCCTGTTCGCATACGCCACATACATCTGGTTCTCGAAGGCCCGGACCGGCACGACGTATTCGGCGACGAACGGGAACGGATGCATCAGGGCGGTGGGCACCAGCAGCAGATCGGTACCGGCCAGGGCGTGCGACCGTACGTTCTCGGGGAACTCGACGTCGTAACAGATCATGATCCCGATCCGCAGCCCGGCCAGCTCGGCCTGGACGACGGGCCGCTCCCCCGGGGTGAACCACGCGCGCTCGTAGCCACCGAAGAGATGGGTCTTGCGGTAGTTGGCGAGCCGCGTGCCATCGGGGCCGATCAGCTGCGCGGCGTTGTAGATCCGCTCACGGTCGCGCTCGCCGTCCCGCTCGCCACCGTGCTCGCCGCCGTGCTCCCCGTCGCGTTCGGGGTAGCCGTACAGCACCGCGAGTCCATGGCGTAGGGCGATCTCGGCGACGGCCACGGCCCCCGGGCCGTCCGCGGGCTCCGCCAGCCGGGGCACCTGGTCGCCGAGCGCGTAGCCGGTCAGGAACATCTCGGGACAGACCAGCAGCCCGGCGCCCGCGGCGGCGGCACGGGCCGCCGCCTCGTCGAGCACCTTGAGGTTCCCGGCGACCGAACCGGGTCGGCCGGAGCTCTGGAGCAGGGCGGTGCGCAGCGGCGGCATGGCTGACCTCGGGCGGTGCGAAGGGGCGCGGGGGTGACGTCATTGACGCTACGGTCCGGCCGATGCCGCGGACAAGACGCGACCGTTGCGCGCCGACCATCGATCCATTGCGTGTGCCGTGGCGCTCTCGGCGATTCGTTGCGCTCGATCCGTCGCACTCGATTCGTCACGCTCGATTCGTCACACTTGATTCGTCACACTTGATCCGTCGCGCTCAGCGGTGGGCGCCGCTCCCGGTCTGTTCGAGTCCCGAGTAGCGCCTCAGCAGCGGGGACAGCACGAGCACGGACTTCGTACGCTCCACATAGGGCTCGCCCGCGATGCGTTCGAGCACCTGCTCGAAGTGGCGCATGTCGGCGGCGAAGACCTGCACGATCGCGTCCGCCTCTCCGGTGACGGTGGAGGCGGACACCACCTCCGGGAGCCGTTCCAGGCCCCGTTGAATGGCTTCGGGCGAGGTCTTGCGACGGCAGTAGATCTCGATGAACCCCTCGGTCTCCCAGCCGAGCGCCGCGGGGTCCACCCGCACGGTGAAGCCGGTGATCGCGCCCTCGGCGCGCAGCCGGTCGACGCGCCGCTTCACCGCGGGCGCGGACAGGCCGACGAGGGAGCCGATATCGGCGTAGGAGCGGCGGGCGTCCGCGGCGAGGGCATGGACGATGCGTTCGTCGAGATCGTTGAGTCGCACGGCTGGTGGTTCACTTCTCTGCGGTGGCCGGAGGTGCGGCGGAGGGCCGTCACCGAAGTAGAACACGGTCCGCGGGGACCCGGTGATGTGCGGCCGCCGGGCCGGGATCACAATGAGGCCGATGCCGGTGAAAGACCGACAACGGGGTAGACGAGGCAGTGATGAGCAACGAGCCGCATGTGGTGGTCGTGGACTCGCCGTACCGGGACAGCGCGGCGGCCCGCGGGGCCGCCGCCGCATTCCTCCAGCAGCACTGTCCGTGGGCCGATCCGGACGCGGTGCTGCTCGTCGTCTCGGAACTCGTCACGAACGCCGTCCGGCACACCCCGGGGTGGTGGCGGCTCCATCTCACCGCGGAGGGCGAGACGTTGACGGTGGAGATGGACGACTCCAGTCCTGAGCCGCCGGTCGCCCGCGCGCCCGACTTCTCCGGGGGCGGCGGGTTCGGCTGGCACATGGTGCTGAGGCTCGCGGGCCATGTCGAGGTCCGGCCGCTGCCGGGCGGCAAGCGTGTCCAGGCGGTCTGGCGGCGGCCGGAGGTCTCCGCACCCGCCCCCACCCCGGTCTGACCGGGCACGACAGCCGACAGCGGCGGACGTACGAGGGTGCCGACGGCGGCGGACGTACGAAACGGCGGCGGACGTACGAGGGGGCGCTCCCCAGCCGCGGAGCGCCCCCTCGTATGTCGTCTACGCGCGACCGACTCACTCCACCGCCAGCAGCCCCGCCCTCAGCCGCCCGGTGATCCGCGACAGCAGCCGGGACACATGCATCTGGGAGACGCCCAGTTCGGCGCCGATCTCCGACTGGGTCATCTCGTCGCCGAAGCGCATGCGCAGGATGCGCCGCTCCCGCTCGTCGAGCTCCTCGATGAGCGGCTTGAGCGCCTGGACGTTCTCGGCCGTCTCCATCCCGGCGTCGGGTGCGCCGATCCGGTCCGAGAGCGGAGCCGGGGAGCCCGACGCGTCGTCCGTCGGCATGTCGATCGAACCGGCCGTATAGCCGTTGCTCGCGACGACGCCCTCGATGACCTCTTCCTCGTCCAGGCCGAGATGCTCGGCCAGTTCGGGGGTGGTGGGCGCGCGGTCGAGCCGCTGGGACAGCTCGTCCGTCGCCTTGGCCAGATCGATGCGCAGCTCCTGGAGGCGGCGCGGCACGTGCACGGCCCAACTGGTGTCACGGAAGAACCGCTTGATCTCGCCGACGATGTACGGCACGGCGAAGGTCGCGAACTCCACCTCACGGCTGAGCTCGAAGCGGTCGATCGCCTTGATCAGGCCGATGGTGCCGACCTGGACGATGTCCTCCATCTGGTCCGCGCGGTTACGGAACCGGGTGGCCGCGTAGCGGACCAGCGCCAGATTCAGCTCGATCAGGGTGTTGCGTACGTACTGGAATTCGTGGGTGCCTTCTTCCAGCTCCACCAGCCGGGCGAAGAAGAGCTTCGAGATTTCCCGTGCGTCCTTGGGCGCCACTTCCGCCGGGCACTCCACGTAGGGAAGTTCCAGCTCCGCCGCCTCCGCGCGCTGCTGGGTTCCGTATTGCGTGCTTTCGGTCGGGACCGTGCTCACCGTGGACACTTTGTCCTCCCCTGCTCCGTGGTCAGTGCACAGCGCGTGTACCCGCTCCCAGCACACTCATGCGTACCGGATGCCGGATAAATAGATCTGGTCGTCATACCGCGTCCGGCCGCCGCGCGGGGCGACGGCCGGACGGTGAGCGGACGGCCGGACGGTGAGCCGACCGGACAGGGCCTGGACGAGTAAGCCCGGAGTCCCGTCCGGAGTCCCGTCTAGCTCCAGCTGGCGTGCAGCGGCTTGCCCTCGGCGTAACCGGCGGCGCTCTGGACGCCGACGATCGCCTTCCGCGCGAACTCCTCCAGCGAGTCCGCGCCGGCGTAGGTGCACGAGGAGCGCACCCCCGCGATGATCGAGTCGATCAGGTCCTCCACCCCGGGCCGGGACGGGTCGAGGAACATCCGCGAGGTGGAGATGCCCTCCTCGAACAGCGCCTTGCGCGCCCGGTCGTACGCCGACTCCTCGCTCGTACGGTTGCGTACGGCGCGGGCGGAGGCCATGCCGAAGGACTCCTTGTAGAGCCGTCCGTCGGCGGCCTGCTGAAGGTCGCCCGGGGACTCGTACGTACCGGCGAACCAGGAACCGATCATGACGTTCGAGGCGCCGGCGGCGAGCGCCATGGCGACATCGCGCGGGTGCCTGACCCCGCCGTCGGCCCAGACGTGCTTGCCGAACTTCTTCGCCTCCGCCGCGCACTCCATGACGGCGGAGAACTGGGGCCGGCCCACACCGGTCATCATGCGGGTGGTGCACATGGCGCCCGGCCCGACACCGACCTTGATGATGTCCGCGCCGGCCTCGATCAGATCCCGTACGCCCTCGGCGGCGACGATATTGCCGGCGACGACCGGCACCTTCGGATCGAGCGCGCGGACGGCCTTGATGGCGGCGAGCATGGACTCCTGGTGGCCGTGCGCCGTATCGACGACAAGCGTGTCGACACCCGCGTCGAGCAACTGCTTCGCCTTGCCCGCGACATCGCCGTTGACGCCGACCGCGGCGGCTATCCGCAGCTTGCCCTGGGCGTCGGTCGCGGGCGTGTAGAGGGTCGCGCGCAGAGCGCCCTTGCGGGTGAGGACACCGGCCAGCCTGCCCTCGGCGTCGATGGCGGGGGCGATCTTGCGATTGGCGTTGTCGAGGGTGTTGAACGCCTCGCGGGGGTCCATGTCCGCGGAGATCAGCAGCAGGTCCTTCGACATCACCTCGGACAGCTGGGTGAAGCGGTCGACTCCGGTCAGGTCGTGGTCGGTGACGACACCGACGGGCCGGCCCTCGCCGTCGACCACGACCCCCGCGCCGTGCGCCCTCTTGGGCAGCAGGGACAAAGCGTCGCCCACCGTCTGGAGGGGGGCGAGCACGATCGGGGTGTCGAGTACGAGATGGCGCGTCTTGACCCATGAGATGACGTCGGTGACGACCTCGATCGGGATGTCCTGCGGGATGACGACGAGACCACCGCGCCGGGCGACGGTCTCGGCCATCCTGCGGCCCGCGATCGCGGTCATGTTCGCCACGACGAGGGGAATGGTGGTGCCGGTGCCGTCCGGGGCGGAGAGGTCCACCGCTTGGCGGGAACCCACGGCCGAACGGCTCGGCACCATGAACACGTCGTCGTATGTGAGGTCGTACGGCGGCTGCAGGTCATTGAGAAAACGCACGTGCAGAACATCCCAGTCGATCGGAGTTGGCCCCGGTCGGTGGAGCCGGGGAAAACGCACGTACTTGATTCTCCCATGCCGGACCGGATACCCGGCCGGGGAGGAACATCCAGCTCAGAAGGGGTGCCCTCGTACGATGATCCAAAACCTCAGGGTGCCCGACGGTGACCCACCGGACCCCGTCCGGGACATGCCTGACCAGGTCAGACCAGGATCAGGTCAGACCGGGATCAGGTCGAACCGGATCAGGTCAGATCAGATCCGCTCAGGTCGATTGAAGCCAGGTCCGGCAGATCGGTCGGGTCAGGTCTCGTCCGGGTCGACCCGCTCCAGCGCGGGCCGCGGCCCCGGACTGAACTCCGTCAGCAGGAAGTCCGCCGCGGCCGTGTCCGTGACCAGGCTGGTGACCAGTCCGGAACGGAGTACGGCCCCGATCGCCTCCGCCTTGCGCAGCCCGCCCGCGATCGCCACGACCTCCGGGATCCGGCGCAGCCGGTCGGCCTCGACCGTGATGCACCGCTCGCCCAGATCGCGGCCGACCCGTCTGCCCTCCGCGTCGAAGAGATGCGCGGACATCTCGGCGGCGACACCGAGCGAGGCGTAGTGGGTCCGCTCCTCCTCGGTGATCATGTCGTGCACCGTGGAGATGCCGGGCTCCCAGGAGCCGATGGAGACGGCGGCGACGGTCACCTTGTCGAAGTACTCGAAGGCGCGCGCGATACCGGTCTGGCTGCGCAGCGCCGCCGCGGTCGCCGGGTCGGGGAGCAGCATCGGCGCGTAGATGGGGTGCGCCTCTCCCCCGGACACCTGGGCGGCCCGCCGTACGGCCTCGACCGAGCCGCGCTCGGCGGTGCCCGCGTCGTACACGCCCGTGAGCTGGACGACCGTGCAGGGCGGCAGCCGGTCGAGCGCGGCGGCCATGTGGATGGTGGACCGGCCCCAGGCCAGGCCCAGCACATCGCCCTCGACCACCAGCTCACCGAGCAGATCGGCGGCGACCTCGCCCAGGTTCTCCGGGTCGGGCGACTCGTCCTCGGCCTCCGTGGGCGACTCGACGACCACCGCGTGCCGCAGTCCGTAGCGGGCGCGCAGCGCGTCGGAGCGCTCGGCGTCCAGCTCGGACGGGACGCGGATCTCGATCCTGACGAGGTCGCGCTCCATCGCGGTCTCCAGGACCCGGGCCACCTTGAAGCGGCTGACGCCGAACTCCTCGGCGATCTGGATCTTGGACTTGCCCTCCAGGTAGAAACGGCGGGCCATGGCCGCCGCCTGCACCAGTTCCGCGGGTCCCATCCGCAGGGCTGGCCGACCCGCCGACATACCAGACACCGCGATCTCCTCACTGCTGTTCACACTCTGGACTCGCTGTTCATCCTGTCAGATCCAGCGATCCTTGATCAGCCCCGAAGGGCGCCGTTCATGTTCCCGTGGCGCACTGGTCCACCGGAGCCCCGCCCGCTCGCGCGGAGGGTCAGTGACCGCACGCCCATGAGGCGGCGGAGGTGGCCTCGGTCGCCTGGTTGCGGAGCATCCGCACCGCCGCGGCGGGATCGTCCGTGCCGTACACCGCGGATCCCGCGACGAAGACATCGGCGCCCGCCTCGGCGCAGCGTTCGATGGTGGTGGCCGAGACCCCGCCGTCCACCTGGAGCCACAGTTCAAGACCGTGCTTGGAGATCAGCTCACGGGTACGGCGGATCTTGGGCAGCATGATGTCCAGGAACGCCTGGCCGCCGAAGCCCGGCTCCACCGTCATGATCAGCAGCATGTCCAGCTCGGGCAGCAGGTCCTCGTACGGCTCGATGGCCGTCGCGGGCTTGAGCGCCATGGACGCCCTGGCGCCCTTGGCACGGATCTCGCGGGCCAGTCGTACGGGGGCGGCGGCGGCCTCCACGTGGAACGTCACCGAACCGGCGCCGGCCTCGACGTACTGCGGGGCCCAGCGGTCGGGCTCCTCGATCATCAGATGGCAGTCCAGCGGGGTGTCCGTCGCCCGTCCGAGCGCTTCGACCACCGGCACGCCCAGGGTCAGATTGGGCACGAAGTGGTTGTCCATGACATCGACGTGAAGCCAGTCGGCGCCTTCCACCGCCTTCGCCTCATCGGCGAGCCGGGAGAAGTCGGCGGACAGGATGCTGGGGTTGATCTGAGCCATGTGCCAAGCCTGCCATGTCCGGGACCACTTCCGGACCGCCCGGGGGACCTCGGTATGGACCAATGCGCCGCGAAGCGGTGCGGGAACGGCACAGTCCGCGCAATCCTCGCGTCTTGCCCGGCCAAAGACGGCCCGACCCGCCCACTCGGCCTTCCGGCCCCGGGGCTCGCGCCCCGACTCCCCTGCCTCGGCTCCTTCGGTCCGGCTCCCCTGCCATGACCCACCCGTCTGTCATGACTCACCCGTCTTGACTCTCCCCCGGAGGGAGACCGCACGGTGGCACCATGCGCAGCGAACCCGTACCGGCCCCGGCGCCGGATCTCGCACCGGAACCCGTACTGCTCACCATCGGCGCGGTGGCCGAGCGCACCGGTCTGCCGGTGAAACTCGTCCGCCACTGGTCGGATCTCGGCATCGCGCCGCCCGCCGACCGCACCGAGGCCGGCTACCGCCGGTACCGCCCCGAGGCGGTGGCGCGCCTCGGTCTGGCGCGTACGCTCCGGGACCTGGGTCTCGGCCTGTCCACGATCCGGGACGTTCTCGACCGTGAACGGGATCTGCCCGAGGTCGCGGCGGTGCATGCCGACGCCCTGGAGGCCCGGATCCGGACGCTGCGGCTGCGGCAGGCGGTGCTCCGAGCGCCGTTACGGCCCGGCTCCCGGCCGGAGGCTGGTCGAGCAGTTGCTGATCGAAATGCTGGTGCACGGCTGGGATCTGGCCATGGCCATCGGACAGCGGCCCGGCTTCGCGGAGGAGACCGTGGAGGCCGTCCTCCCCTCCGTACGGGAGATCTACGGCGCGCTGCCCCGGACCCCGGGCGGTTCGTTCGCGTCCGAGGCTCCGGTGCCGGACGGGTCGAGCGCGACGGACCGGCTGGCGGCCTTCCTCGGCAGACGGGTCGTACGGACGCCGTAGCCGCGCGCCACCACCCGTCGGCCCCCAGCCGTCAGGCGGTACGCCGCAGCAGCGCCAGGTACATGGCGTCCGTCCCGTGCAGATGCGGCCACAGCTGGACGTCGGGACCGTCCCCCAGCGCCGGTACGCCCGGCATCAGCGGCCTGGCATCGATCCACTCGGCCTCGGCCGCCGGGCCGCCGCGCCCCTTGAGCACGTCCTCGACGACCGCCTTGGTCTCGGCGGGGTGCGGGGAGCACGTCGCGTAACCGACGACGCCGCCGACCCGTACCGCGTTGAACGCCTCGCGCAACAGGCCGCGTTGGAGCGGCGCGAAGCCCTCCAGATCCTCCGGACGGCGCCGCCAGCGCGCCTCCGGCCTGCGCCGCAGGGCACCGAGGCCCGTGCACGGCACATCGACCAGGACCCGGTCGAAGGAACCGGGGACCCAGGGCGGCCGGGTGCCGTCGGCGGCGATCACCTGATACGGGCCGGGGTTTCCGGCCAGCGCGCGGGCCACGAGCCTGGCCCGGTGCGGCTGCTTCTCGGCGGCCAGCAGGGAGGCGCCGCGTCCGGCGGCCAGCGCGGCCAGCAGCGCCGCCTTGCCGCCGGGACCGGCGCACCCGTCGAGCCAGCGCGCGTCCGCCCCCTCCAGCGGCGCGTTGGCCAGAGCGATCGCGACCAGCTGACTGCCCTCGTCCTGGACGCCGGCCCGTCCCTCCCGTACGGCGTCGAGCGCGCCCGGTTCACCGCCCTCGGTGAGCCGTACGGCATACGGCGACCACCGGCCGGGCAGTCCGGAGTCCTCGCCGAGCACATCGAGCAGCTCGTCGGCGGTCGAGCGGCCCGGCCGGGCCACCAGCGTCACCTCGGGCCGTTCGTTGTCGGCCTCCAGGAGATCCTCGATACCGGCGCGGCCACCGCCCAGCGCGTCCCAGAGCGCGGAGACCACCCAGCGGGGATGCGAGTGGACGACCGCGAGATGGTCCTCGGCGTCCTCCTCGTACGGCGGCGCGACCCGCTGCAGCCAGGTGTCCAGATCGTCCCTGGAGATCTTGCGCAGTACGGCGTTGACGAACTTGGCGCGGCCGTCCCCGAGCACCACCCGGGCCAGCTCCACGCTCGCGGAGACGGCGGCATGCGTCGGGATCCGCGTCCCGAGCAGCTGGTGCGCCCCGAGGGCGAGCACATCGAGGACGGGCGGGTCGACCTCGCGCAGCGGCCGGTCGATGCAGGCCGAGATGATCGCGTCGTACGTGCCCTGGCGCCGCAGCGTCCCGTACACCAGCTCGGTGGCCAGCGCCGCGTCCCGCGCCTCGAAGCCGCTGTTCTCGCGCGCCTTCTTGAGCAGCGGCGGCAGGACGAGATTCGCGTACGCGGCCCGCTCGTCGACCGCCCTGAGCGCCTCGAAGGCGAGGAGCCGCACAGGGTCCTTCTTGGGGCGGCGATACGGCTTGGAGGGGCGGCGAGGGGCCTGCTGGTTCAAAGGTGCTCCGCGGTGAGAAGAATTGATCCCTCCCAGCCTAGACGAGTGGGCCCGAAGCCCTTTCTGCCCTCGGCACCTCCGGGCGCACGACGCCGCCTCGGACGTACTCGTCTACTGCTCCTGCCCGAGCCGCTCACCCGGGGCGATCCGCACCCCGCGCGCCCAGTCGGCGGCGCGCATCGGCTTCTTCCCCTGCGGCTGGACCCACAGCAGCTCGGCGTCGTGCGATCCGGTGCCCACGTACACGTTGTTCTTGCCGACGGCGAGCGCCCCGGGCGCCAGCTCCGTACGCTCAGGCAGCAGCCCCAGGTGGATCAGTTTGAGCCGCTCCCCGCGGAAGACCGTCCAGGCGCCGGGCGCGGGAGTGCAGCCGCGAACCACCCGGTCCACGCGCAGCGCGGGCGCGGACCACTCCACCCGCGCGTCCTCGACAGTGATCTTGGGCGCGAGCGTGACGCCCTCGGCGGGCTGCGGTACGGGCTTGAGCGAGCCGTCCCCGATCCCGTCCATGGTCGCCGCGAGCAGCCCGGAGCCCGCGAAGGCCAGCCGGGTCAGCAGATCACCACTGGTGTCGGTGGGCCGTACCTGCTCCGTGATCACGCCGTACACCGGTCCTGAGTCCAGCCCTTCCTCGATCTGGAAGGTGGACGCGCCGGTCATCTCGTCGCCCGCCATGACGGCGTGCTGCACGGGCGCGGCACCGCGCCAGGCCGGCAACAGCGAGAAGTGCAGATTCACCCAACCGTGGACCGGCACATCGAGGGCGACCCTCGGCAGCAGCGCACCGTACGCGACGACCGGACAGCAGTCGGGCGCGATCTCGCGCAGCCGGGCCAGGAAGTCCTCCTCGCGCGGCTTCGCCGGCTTGAGCACCTCGATGCCGGCCTCCTCCGCGCGCTGGGCGACGGGGCTGGCGACCAGCCTGCGACCGCGCCCGGCCGGGGCGTCGGGCCGGGTCACGACGGCGACGACCTCATGCCGTTCGGAGGCGATGAGTGCGTCCAGGGCGGGTACGGCGACCTCGGGGGTGCCGGCGAAGACGAGCTTCATCGGTGGCTGACTGCCTCTCGGGCTGAAAGTGCGGTGATCGGGCAGCGCACCAGTCTATGGGCCATGACGTCAGGGGGCGTACGACGGCCCACGCGCCCCGCGCATATGCGCATACGCCCCCGCAGCGTGACCACAACGCCAGGTGGCGCGTTGTCAAGAGAGATTGACCAGCACGGGCCGCACCGGTGCGGCCCGGATCCTTTTCAACGCCGGTTCGAGAGGCTTGTTCATGGCCGACCACGCAACCCACGACGCACAAGCCCGAGCAAGTCTGCACCTGTTGGTGCGCGACATCGAGCGGGTCCGGCGGCAGGTGGACGCATTGCGCACCCTCACCGCCCAGTTGGGCAATGTCTACCGCCCGCGGCGATCGGGTCCTTCGACGGGCTTCGTCGTGTACGGCAGAGCACCCGCGCCGACCGTACGGCTCGCGCAGGAGCTGAGGGACAGCGTAGAGACCCTGGTGACCGCCGCGGTGGACTTCGACCGCTCGCTGGGCTTCTCCTGGGACGCGGTGGGATCGGCGCTCGGCGTCACCAAGCAGGCGGTGCACCGTCGTTACGGTACGCGCCGTACCACCCAGCAACCGACCGCGCCCGAGGCGGACCGCCCGCAGGACCCCGCGACGCCCCGCACCACGGTGCCGGCAGCGGTACCGGCGGCCCGGTCGATGCCACCGCAGCCGACGGCCGGCACGCAAGCCCTCCGGGAAGAACCCCGCCCGAACGTCTTCCCGGGCCCAAGGGGCGGCTGACCGCCACCTCGCACCCATCCCCACCCCCCGGCCGTCCGCGAGGGGGAGCATGCTCACCGGCGGGAGGGGGTCGGGGTCGGAGGAGGTGCGTGTCCGGACGTAAAGCGTCGCGGCTCGCGCGAAGCGCGGTGACCACGCGACGGAGTCGCATATCGACCGCAGCGCAGTCCGGACACGCACCTCCGGAGGCCCCGGCACCCGGCACCACCACCGGCCCCAGCGCCGCAGGCGCACACCGCACCCCCCGCCGGAGGCGCACCGCACCCACACCACGACGCACCCCGCGCCGCAGGCGCACCGCGCCACGACCCCCCCGCCGGACGGCGCACCCGCACCACGACGTCCCCGCCGGACGGCGCCCCGCACCCACGCGAACCCGCACACGAAACCCGCCCCAGCCGAAACGCGCACCGGACCACGCCCCCCGCCGGGAGGCGCAACTCACCCAATGTCCGGCGGATCGATCCGCACCCGTACCGGATCCCCCCCGCCCCGGGCCAACCGCGCCGCCTGCGCCGCCTTCAGCGCCCCGGCGAGCGCGGCCCCACTGCCGGGCGGTACCCGCACCAGCGCCCGTTCCCACCGCTCCCCCACCGGTGCGTCACCCGCCCGGCGCGGCCTGCCCGGGTCCGTGACCGGCATCGGCACAGGCCCCAGCACCTCCGCGTCGGCGGGCAGCTCGGCAGCCACCAGGAACGCGGCCACCGCCTCCCCCCGCCCCAGCACCGCCGCCATCCGCGACACCGGCGGAAACCCCAGCTCGGCCCGTTCCGCCAGCTCGCGCTGCGCGTGCCCGACCGGGTCCCAGCGCACCAGCGCCTGCACCGGCCGTAGCGTCGGCTCGGCGACCACGACCACCGTGCCGCCCTCGCTCTGTCCGCGTACGAGCGACCCCGCCTGTATCCAGCGGCGCAGGGCTTCCTCGCCGGCCCGCAGATCAGGCCGCCCGAGCATGGCCCAGCCGTCGAGGAGCAGCGCAGCCGCGTAGCCGCCCTCCGCCACCGGTTCGGCGCCGGGGGTGCTCACTACGAGGGCGGGGCGGCCGGGTACTGAATCGAGCACGTGGTCGCGTCCCGAGGTACGGACGGGGACGGCCGGGAACGCCCGTCCCAGTTCCTCCGCCGTCCGCCGCGCACCCACGATCCGGGCGCGCAGCCGGGTGTTCCCGCACTCCACGCAGTGCCAGGACGGTTCGTCCCGGCCGCACCAGCCGCAGTGCAACTCCCGTTCCCGCGGCGCCTCCAGCGGCCCCGCGCAGTGCTGGCAGCGGGCGGGCGTACGGCACCGTTCGCAGGCCAGCCGGGGCACATAGCCGCGCCGGGGCACCTGCACCAGCACCGGCCCGGTCTTCAGTCCGTCCCTGACGGCCTGCCAGGCGAGGCTGGGCAGCCGGGCGGCGCGCGCGGCCTCGTCCCGAGCCAGCTCGCCGTCGCCGACGGTACGCACGAGCGGCGCGGCCGTACGCACCTGCTCGCGGCCGGCCGCGAGGGGCAGCGCCCAGCCGGTGCCGACCAGTTGGGCCGCCTCGACGGTGCAGGACGTGCCGCCCAGCAGGAAGGCGCATTTGTCGTGCGCGGCGCGCAGCAGCAGTACCTCGCGGGCGTGCGGCTGGGGTGCGTGCTGCTCGCTGTGGCTGCCGTCGCCGTCGTCCCAGATCACCACCAGTCCCAGGTCCCGCACCGGCGCGAACATGGCCGCGCGGGTCCCGACGACCGCCCGGACCGCTCCGCGCCGTACGGCGAGCCACTCCCGGTAACGCTTCTCGGGCCCCGCCTCGGCCGTGAGCAGCGCGTGCCGCCCTTGGCCGAGCAGCGCCGTCAGCGCCGTGTCGACCCGAGCGGCGACCCGCCCGTCCGGTACGACGACGAGCGCGCCCCGCCCCGAGGCCAGCGCGCCCGCCACGGCGCGCGCCAGCTCGTTGGCCCACTGGGGACCGGGCAGGGCGGTCCACACGGCCCGGGGGGCACCACCGCCGGCGAGCGCGGCGAGGAAGGCGGGCCCGTTGACGTACCGCTCCCAGCTCCCGGCTTCCGGCGCGGCGGGGGGCGGCAGCGGCTCCGGTGAGGGCTTCGACTCGGCCCGCGCGTTCCTCGGCGGAATCGCGAGCTGGAGCACATCCGCCAGGCTTCCCGCGTACCGGTCGGCAACGGCACGGGCCAGCCCCAGCAGCTCCGCGCTGAGCACGGGCTCGGGCGACACGACATCGGCGAGTGCGGCGAGCGGCCCGGAGTAGTCCGATTCGGCCCGCCGCTCGACCACGAACCCGTCGATCAGCCGCCCGCCCTCACGCCGCCCGCCCCGCACCTGATGCGCCCCGGCCCCGAACCGCACCCGCACCCGCACCCCCGGCTGCGCGGCCTCGTCCAGTTCCTCGGGCACGGCATAGTCGAAGAACTGGTCAAGATGCAGCACGCCCTTGTTGACCACCACCCGCGCGACCGGCAACTCCCCGGCCAGCGCGGCCCCCCGCCAGGTCCGCGGCTTCGCCCGCGGCACCTTGGCCTTCCGCACGCTCTCCCGAATCAGCGCAAGCTGCTCAGGCCCACCCCCGGCGGGATCCTCGGCCTGCCTGTCGTCGCTGCTCACAGCTTCATACCTACCAGACAGCACCGACACCCCCCGCCTCGCAGGGAGCGGGACGGCCTCCGGTACGCCCTCGCCCACGGGGCGCGGCGTGGAGAGGGGCTCAGGTCCCGGCATCGGCCCGCGGCCGGAGGCAGCCGCACCGTGCCGGTCCGCCACGTATCCCGGCCGAGGCAGGCGAGGCGACCGGATCGAGACCATAGCGGCTCTACCGGCCAAACCACCCCTTGCGGGGAGACACCTCGATGGGATGTGGAGAGGAAACGGGAAACGTCCCTATTCACCTTGTTCCGCTTCTTCGGCTGCCGCACGCTGATTCACGTCACCCCGCGGCGGCCCGGCCGCGGAGTGACGGAGGCTGAAGTGCTTGATCAGACGAACGACTTCGGGCGAGAACTTCGACGCCGGCGCCTGCGAGTGCCGCTGTCGCTCGAGCAGCTGGGAAAGCTCGTTCACTACAGCAAGGGACAGCTCAGCAAGGTGGAGAGGGGCCTCAAGCGGCCCACACCGGAGCTGGCCAGGCTCTGCGACGCCCAGTTGGAGGCAGGAGGAACTCTCTCCGCCCTTGTACCCCGGCAGGAGGCAAACGCTTCCCTGCCTCATTCCGGTCACGACGGTGAGGTGTGGTTGATGCACTTAGGCAAGGACGGATCCAGCTCGTTCCAGCCGGTACGGCGCCGGAGCGTGATTGCCGCCGGCGCCACCTCGATACTGGCGATGCAAGCGGACGGTCTCGGCGCACACGACCCGGTGACCGCGGGGGCCGAGACAGTGGTGGACGCATCACGCATGCTTTTCGATCAGTTCCGCCGGATCGGACAGGCATCCGGGCCCGCTGGTGTCCTGCCACCGCTCATCGCGCAGACACACTCCCTGGAACAGCTCTCGATGCGTACCGGACCGCGAACCCGTAACTCCCTTCTGGTGCTGGCGTCCCGATATGCCGAGTACACGGGATGGATGGCCCAGGAATCGGGGGACGACAGATCCGCGCTGTGGTGGACCGACCGGGCGGTGCTCCTCGCCCGAGCCGGCGAGGACTCCGGACTCGCCGCCTACGCCCTGGTCCGACGTGCTCTCGTCTGCCTCTACCGAGGCGATGTGCGACAGGCGATCGAACTGTCCCAGCGGGCCCTCGACAGTGACGCCTCGCCCCGTGTACGAGGGCTCGCGGCGCAGCATCTGGCCCAGAGCGTCGCGTCCGACGGTCAGTACGACGCCTGCATGCGCAGTCTCGACCTGGCGCGCGACTTACTCTGCGAAGACGCCGCGAACCCGGATTCGCCCGTCCTCGGCGCGTCTCACGTACCCGACGTAGTGTCCATGTTCACCGGCTGGTGCCTGTATGACCTGGGCCGGCCACGCCGGGCCGCCGAACTGCTCGATCAGGAGCACGCACGGATCCCGGAACACGCGATGCGGACCCGTGCCCGGTACGGAGTCAGACGCGCTCTCGCCCATGCCGCCGCCGGGAACGTCGACCACGCGTGCCACCTCACACGTGACGTACTCCCCTCCGTGCGGCTCACACACTCCGCGACGATCTTCGCGGATCTGCGCCGACTGGCACACGCATTGGGGCGGCATCCGCGCAACGCCTCGGTAAGAGAGCTGAGCCCGGATCTCTCCTCCGTCCTGACGCACACCGCGAAGTCCTGAAAGGACATGCCCATGCATGAAGTCTTCATCAACTACCGGACCCAGGGCGGCAAGGAAGCCGCGTACATGTGCCACGAGCGGCTGTCCGCCAGATTCGGTGACGGCAGCGTCTTCCTGGCTGCGAAATCCATCCCTCCGGGCACCAACTACGCCGATGCCCTCATCAGCAACGTTCGACGTAGCCACGTGCTCCTCGCTCTGATCGACGAACACTGGCTCGACGCGCCCGACCGCAAGAACCCCGGGAGAAGGGCCCTGGTCAATCGGCAGGACTGGGTTCGACGCGAGCTTGAGGAAGCTCTCACCTCCGGCATCTTGGTGGTCCCGCTCATGATCGGGCGCAGTGCCGTCCAACTGGACGCCCGTCGGCTGCCCAAGTCGTTGGCCGAACTCGCCGAGTGCCAATACGAACGACTCACGTTGCGTGCGATCGACACCGACATGGCCCGGCTGTGTGACCGGCTCATCCGCCAGGTCCCGGAGCTGGCCGCTCTGGACCGTCACCCCGCTCCGGCAGCCACATCTGATCCCGACAGGGAAAGCGGCGTCCACAACAGTGGCCAGAGGGGCGGGATCGGACAGGTCAATGGCTCCTTGGGCACTTTCGTGAACGAGTCACACGGGCCTCTGCACACCGGGAGCGGCGATCAGATCCATCAGAACCACAGCCCGAAGATCACGGGCGACAGCACCAACTACGTCGCCGGGAACAATCACGGCGGCATCCGTCAGGAGTTCGGTCCACGTGTGCCCCGAAAGGACGACGAACGATGACCTGGGGTAACGGCGCCTACATCAACGAGGCCCGGAGTGCCGTACACAGCGGTGACGGGATGCAGGTGAACTTCTATCACCTGGAAGCCGCCGCGTCGCGGTTGCGGGAACAGACCCGCCGACCGCGCACCGTCGCTAAGGATGACCGTGAACGGCTCTACCAGCGCTTCGTCCCGCCTGGTCGTTTCCGGCAGGCGAGCTATGTACTGGCCGCACATCACACGGCTCTGCTCTCCGGCCACCCAGGCAGCGGTCTGCGAGCCGCCGCCCTGATGCTGCTGCACGAGTTACCGGAAGGTAAAGGGACTCTTCACGAACTGCCCGACACCCAGGACGACGACTCCTCCACATCCCTGTTCGACAGCAGCGACATCCACAGCGGGGACCGGCTCCTGCTCGATCTGTCGGGGGCGGACGAGACCCGCTACCTGGAGGTTCAGACTCAGCTCTCCGACTTCCGCAACCGGCTGATGGAACGCGGAGCCCACCTGGCAGTGGTTCTGCCGCATCATCTCGGCTATCTGCTGCGCAGTGACCTACGGCCACTGACGACAGACATCGAGCGCCCGTCGGCGCTGAGGGTTCTCACCGTCCATCTGCGCCGGGACGGCATCAGCCCGACCGCGACGGAGTTGGAGGCGCCCGAGCTCACGACGTACCTGACCAAAGCCCCGATGCGAGATGTCGCCGATCTGGCCGACCGGATCCGACGAGCGCGAGACACCGCGGAACCGGAACGAGGGTTCCCACACTGGCTGCGTGACGCACTCGCCGTACTGACGGATCAGACCGCCAGGGTCGCGGGAGATCTGTCCGCACGCTTCACGGGCCGGCGCCGGGCCCTGCTGCTCGCACTGGCCATGTTTCACGACACCACGCCCGCCACGGTCTTCAGTGCCGGCACGGCTCTGCTCAAAATCCTGGATCATCCGCCCGACGAGCGTCCTCGGCTGGACCACAGCGATCTCAACGCGGAGTTCACCGCGATCGGCGCGGAGACCCAACCCTCGGGGCGCGTCCGATTCAGCAAAGTCGGCTATGACCGTGCGGTACGGGACCACTTCTGGACGTATCTTCCGGACCTGCGCATCCAACTCTGTGACTGGGTCGGCGAATGCATCGAGCGGCCGTGGCTCAACAAGGGCGAACGGGAACGTGTGATCGCGTGGTTCGCCGAACAGGGGCTGCGTACAGGTCGGCCCGAGGATCTGTCTAATCTGGCCATCAGGTGGACCAAGCCCAGTGCCCCGGCGCCGCTGCTCCCCGACGCGGCACAGATTCTGGCCCATGGCCTGGCCGACAGCCGGCACGGCAGGTCCTTTCGCCAGCAGATCTACGAATGGTCGAAGAATGCCGAGCTGAGTCCTCGACTCAAACAGGTTCTGATCCTGGTGTGTTTCCAGGTGATGGCCCAGACCCACCCCGACCAGGCGCTGGTCCGTCTGCATCACCTAACAAGGCGGGCGAGCGGTCCGGCGGGCGCCTCCGCACAGCAGTCGTTGCTCAAGCTGGCTCACGCCGACAGCCGGTTGTACCGCCTGTTGCTCAGTCGGATCGACACCGGTATGGGGGGCAGCTACGGACAGGCCGACACCGCTCTCTTCCTGGCACTGGCCGACGCCGCCCGGCTGATCAGGTCCTCAGACGTGCGAAGGGTGCTCGCCTCGGGCTGGGCGGGGGTCCTGCGGCGATGGCCGGTGGAACGCTGGAGGCCGGACGCCGACCGCTGGCTGACCGTGTGCGAGGACGACCGCTATCGCGACCCGGCACTCGATGTGCTGGTCACCGCGTGCGCGGGCGACAGTTCCGCGCTGGGAAGCGTCTATCGCGTGGCGCACGACTGGTCACGCGCTCGGTCCGGCGACGCCGCCCTTCGGGCAGAGGTCCTCGCGTGTCTCTTCCGCAAGATGAACAGCGCTCAGGGGCACGAACCCCTCGGCGTCGGCGCCTGAACGGAAATCGGGGGTACACATGAGTTCGGGCCAGAAGACCATGACGGTCTTCGTCACCGTGATCCTGGGGCTGATCCTCGTCATCTTCGGCCTCTGGTCGGCCTGGCCCCTATGGGCATGGCCGGCTGCCACGGCCCTGCTCGCGATCATCGCCGCAGGGACCAACAAGATACTCACGCGCGAGCACGACGAGTTTCCGCGTGAGCTCACACTGACCCCTGACGTCCCGTCGCCTCCGATCCAGCGGCAGGAGCAGCGTGTCACTGACGTCGCGCTGCCGAGCGTCGTGACCGACTACGACTTCTCGTTCTCCGCGACAGTCCGCTGGATGCTGGTGGAGGCGGAGTACGGCGCCCCACTCATCAATCCCGGCGGACTGGCCGTCGATGCCGTACTCCAGCGCGCACGCGAGGTGACAGCGGATCAGCTCCCCACCCATAGCACGCTCCTGCAGCATCGGCTCGACGCGGCTTTGGGCTCCATGCGCCTCGACCCTACGGAACGCGTGCTGGCCATGGCTCAGGACGTCTCTCTCGTCCTTCCCGACCTTGATCGCGAACGGCTCGCCAGGCTCTCCAACGTTCGCAAAGACGAGGATCTGTGGGAGCACGAACGGAACTACGAGCGCAACAAACGCGCCTATCTGGGCGACGATGTACTGAAGGACACCGGTAGCGCCGTCGTCTGGTGGCTGTCCAAGAACGACGATCAGGTCGAGGGAGCGGTGGACCGCATCGGACTGCTGGCCAGTCTCTCCGCCGCCGCGCACAACGACACCATCGATCCGACATTCCAGCACCTCGCGGCCCCCTGGTTCTCCGAGGCCACGTCCCCTCCGGCGAATGACGATCCGGCCGCAACGTACGACCAGGGATATGCGGAGGCCCCCGACGGCGCTGGACCACTCGACGACTCCGATGCGGAGCCATCTGTGGACACCCTGCTGGAATGGCTTGGCTTCGACTCCGAAGACATGGATGTCACCCTTTTCGCCGAACGGCTTGCCGAGCTCGCCGGGCTCCATGGAAAGACCGAGGCAGCGCAGTGGATCAGGGCACGGTTCGACGACCGCGCCCCGGAGAACGCGGAGGAGGATCCGGAGCAGGACGAGTAGCGGGCGAAGCGGGAACCCATGGTTGAGGCCCCGGACCGTCGTGCGGTCCGGGGCCTCAACGGCACATCTCAAGGGGACGAACCCAGAAGGGTCAGACTCCCGCGGCCTTGCGCAGGGCGTCCACGCGGTCCGTGCGCTCCCAGGTGAACTCGGGCAGCTCGCGGCCGAAGTGGCCGTACGCCGCCGTCTGCGCGTAGATCGGGCGGAGCAGGTCGAGGTCGCGGATGATCGCCGCCGGGCGGAGGTCGAAGACCTGCGCGATGGCCTGCTCGATCCTGTCCGTGTCGACCGTGGCCGTACCGAAGGTCTCCACGAAGAGACCGACCGGCTCCGCCTTGCCGATCGCGTAGGCGACCTGGACCTCGCAACGGGAGGCCAGACCGGCCGCGACGACGTTCTTCGCGACCCAGCGCATCGCGTACGCCGCCGAGCGGTCGACCTTGGACGGGTCCTTGCCGGAGAAGGCGCCGCCGCCGTGGCGGGCCATGCCGCCGTACGTGTCGATGATGATCTTGCGGCCGGTCAGGCCCGCGTCGCCCATCGGACCGCCGATCTCGAACCGGCCCGTCGGGTTGACCAGCAGGCGGTAGCCCTCGGTGTCCAGCTTGATGCCGTCGTCGACGAGCTCCTTGAGGACGTGCTCGACGACGAACTCACGCACGTCGGGGGCGAGCAGCGAGTCCAGGTCGATGTCCGAGGCGTGCTGCGAGGAGACCACGACCGTGTCGAGACGGACGGCCTTGTCGCCGTCGTACTCGATGGTGACCTGCGTCTTGCCGTCCGGGCGCAGGTACGGGATGGTCCCGTTCTTGCGGACCTCGGAAAGGCGGCGCGAGAGCCGGTGTGCGAGGTGGATCGGGAGCGGCATCAGCTCGGGCGTCTCGTCGCAGGCGTAGCCGAACATCAGGCCCTGGTCGCCGGCGCCCTGCTTGTCCAGCTCGTCCTCGTCGCCCTCGACGCGCTTCTCGTACGCCGTGTCGACACCCTGCGCGATGTCCGGCGACTGCGCGCCGATGGACACCGAGACGCCGCAGGAGGCGCCGTCGAAGCCCTTCTTCGAGGAGTCGTAACCGATCTCCAGGATCTTGTTCCGCACCAGCTGGGCGATCGGCGCGTAGGCCTTGGTGGTCACCTCGCCGGCCACGTGCACCAGACCGGTGGTGATCAAGGTTTCCACGGCGACCCGGGAGGACGGGTCCTCCTGCAGGAGTGCGTCAAGAATGGTGTCGCTGATCTGGTCAGCGATCTTGTCGGGGTGACCTTCGGTCACGGACTCCGAGGTGAACAGACGGCGGGACACATCGCTCCCTGTGGTTGCAGCGGCTGCTGGCTGATCATTGGCGGACCGGCGGAGGGCTGCAGCCCCGCGACGGTCCACGACCACTTTATCGGTCGAATCGGGCCACGGGGGCAAGTGTCTCGATCTGTGGGAGTCCCGCGCCCGCGGCTCTGCATTATGCGATACGCCGATCGACCCTGGCCAGGGGGTGCTATGCCGGGATTCTCCGGATTTTGGCCCAGCACCGCGGCGATTCCCCCAGGAACGGGGCGGGAAAGGGGCAACAAAGAATTCACGCGCAGCACGTTTCACGTTCAGCCGACGCGCTCAAGGCGCGGCCGGGCCTCCACCGGGCTTCCACCGCGTGCCTCTCCCCGAGGTCCCCGCCCCAGCCCCTCAGGCCTTCAGCCGCGGCGCCACCAGGTCCCAGACAACATCCGCCAGCGCCTCCTTGGGGCCGTACGGCACCGCCGTCTCGCCGCCGTCCGCCGCGAGCACGACCGCCTCGTTCTCCTCGGCCCCGAAGGTCTTCCGCTCCCCGACCTCATTGACCACGAGCAGGTCGCACCCCTTGCGCCGCAACTTCTTCCTGCCGTTGGCCAGGACGTCGTCCGTCTCCGCCGCGAAGCCCACGATCACCTGTCCGGGGCGGGCCCGCTCGGCGGAGATCTCGGCGAGGATGTCCGGGTTGCGGACCAGTTCCACCGGCGCGGGCTCCTCGCCGTCCTTCTTCTTGATCTTTCCCGCGGCGTAGAAGGCGGGCCGGAAGTCGGCCACGGCCGCCGCCATGACCACGGCGTCGGCCTCCGCCGCGGCCTTCAGCACGGCCTCACGCAGCTGTACGGCGGTCCCGACGTGGACCACGTCCACACCCGCGGGGTCCGTGAAACCGGTGTTCGCCTCGATCAGGGTGACCCTCGCGCCGCGCGCCACCGCCGTACGGGCCAGGGCGTATCCCTGCTTCCCCGAGGAACGGTTCCCCAGGTAGCGCACCGGATCGAGTGGCTCGCGCGTGCCGCCCGCGCTGATCACGACATGCTGTCCCGCCAGGTCGGGCACGGAGGCGGGCACGGAGCCGGCGGAGCCGGATACGGAATCGGCGGAGCCGGACGCGGACGCGCCGCGCGCCAGTACGCGCCGGCAGACCTCGAAGATCTCTCCCGGTTCCGGCAGCCGCCCCTTGCCCGTGTCGACGCCGGTGAGGCGGCCGACTGCGGGCTCGATGACGACGGCGCCACGGCGGCGGAGTGTCGCGACGTTCTCCCGGGTGGCGGGGTGCTCCCACATCTCCGTGTGCATGGCCGGCGCGAAGACGACCGGACAGCGGGCGGTGAGGAGCGTATTGGTCAGCAGGTCGTCGGCGAGTCCGTGCGCCGCCTTGGCGAGGAGATCGGCGGTGGCCGGCGCGACGACGACCAGATCGGCGGACTGCCCGATCCGCACATGCGGCACCTCGTGGACATCTGTCCAGACCTCGGTGGAGACCGGGTGGCCGGAGAGGGCCGACCAGGTGGCCGCCCCCACGAAGTGCAGCGCCGAGTCGGTCGGTACGACCCGTACGTCATGGCCCGACTCGGTCAGCCGTCGCAGCAGCTCGCACGCCTTGTACGCGGCGATACCGCCCGCGACCCCCAGAACGACCTTCGGCTTGTCCACCGTGTCTCCACCTCTCTCGTCCGTGCCGCGCTCGCCCACCGCCGGCACTCGTCCGTACTCGTCCGCTCGTCCGTCCCCGGCCCTATGGACATGACACACCACAGGCCCGGCGGTCGTACCGCCGGGCCTGTGGTGAAAAGCCTGTACCGAAGAGTGTGCCTACTGGGCGGGGCCGTCGATGGCCTCGGAGGTCAGCAGACCCGCGTTGATCTCACGCAGGGCGATCGAGAGCGGCTTCTCGTGGACGTGGGTGTCCACGAGCGGGCCGACGTACTCAAGCAGGCCCTCACCGAGCTGCGAGTAGTACGCGTTGATCTGACGCGCGCGCTTGGCCGCGTAGATCACGAGGCTGTACTTCGAGTCCGTGGCCTCGAGCAGCTCATCGATCGGCGGGTTGATGATGCCCTCGGGCGTGGTGATGGAAGAGGACACTCTCTAGCCTTCCGAAGAAAATTCAGGGAGAAACCGGTAATCGCGGGATTCACGATGGAAGGAAATCCCACAAAAGATCATGCAACTGCCATCAAGGCTAGCAGCTCGCGCGCGACGTCCTCGACCGAGGTGTTGACCAGCGTCGTATCGAACTCCGACTCGGCGGCCAGCTCCACCTTGGCGGCCTCCAGACGGCGCTCGATCACCTCGGGTGATTCCGTGCCGCGGCCGGTGAGCCGGCGTACCAGCTCGTCCCAGCTCGGGGGCGCCAGAAAGACCAGCCGGGAATCGGGCATCGACTCCTTGACCTGCCGCGCGCCCTGGAGATCGATCTCCAGCAGCACGGGCTCGCCCGAGCCCAGCCGGTCGAGGACCGCCTGGCGCGGCGTGCCGTAGCGGTTGCCCGCGAACTCCGCCCATTCCAGCAACTCACCATTGGCGACCAGCTTGTCGAATTCATCGTCGGTGACGAAGAAATACTGGACGCCATGGCGTTCGCCGGGGCGCGGCTTTCTGGTGGTGGCCGACACCGAGAGCCATACCTCGGGGTGGACCTTGCGCATATGGGCGACGACCGTGCTCTTGCCGACCCCGGAGGGGCCGGAGAGCACGGTCAGCCGCGGTCGTACCTCTGCTGCCATGCAGCGATTATCCAGGTTCCCGGGGGTGCCCGGGAACGTCAGGCGGCCTTGCCGCCGAACTCGCGCTCCAGGGAGGCGATCTGGTTGGAGCCAAGACCACGCACTCGGCGGCTCTCGGAGATGCCGAGCCGCTCCATGATCTGCTTGGCGCGGACCTTGCCCACGCCGGGCAGGGACTCAAGCAGTGCGGAGACCTTCATCTTCCCGATGACGTCGTTCTCCTGACCCTGCTTGATGACGTCATGGAGGGAGGCGCCGGAGTGCTTGAGTCGATTCTTGACCTCGGCCCGCTCCCGGCGAGCCGCGGCGGCCTTTTCGAGCGCGGCTGCGCGCTGTTCAGGGGTAAGGGGCGGAAGAGCCACGCCTACGTCACCTCGGATGTCGAACTGTCGGATACGGACCGGTGAGGAACCTAATCGCCCCACACCAGGCGAGCAACGGGCAACGCACTGCACGTTGGCTCTCGACGGAGACTAGCGGCCATGGCCGCTGGAGTCAGCGAGAACAGACGAAAAGTCCTGGTCAACGTCGATCGGGCCGTACATTTCAGGCATATTGCCCAGCTTTTCGGCCAAGAATCTCTTCATCGGCGTCCCAGCGGCGTCCCGTCCGCGTCCCAGCGGTGTTCCCCTGGTGTTCAGAGTCACTCTCGAAAGCCTCCCGGCACGCCCCCGGCGTACGCCCCGAGCCGTCTCCCCCCGCACGCCCTACGCGCCCCCGACCGCCGCCCTCACCTCATCGGTGAAACGCTCCGCCGCCTCCCTCAGCGCGCCGAGGTCCGGACCGTGCCGCAGTACGCCCCGGCTGACGCTCGGGACCACATTGCCGACCGCCGCGCCGAACACGCGGGGCAGATCGGCCGGGGTCGCGCCCTGCGCGCCGATTCCGGGCGCGAGCAGCGGCCCGTTGATGGCGAGGTCGACCCCCGCGTCCCCCAGGGTGGCGCCGACGACCGCGCCGACCGAGCCGAGCGGGGCCGCGCCCGCGTTCTCCGCGGCCATGTGGTCCAGCATCAGCTGCGCGACCGGCCGGCCGTCGGCGGCGGTGGCGCGCTGCACCTCCGCGCCCTCGGGGTTGGAGGTCAGGGCGAGTACGAAGACGCCCGAGCCGGAGAGGGCGGCCGCGTCCAGCGCCGGACGCAGCGATCCGAAGCCGAGGTACGGGGAAACCGTCACGGCGTCCGAGAAGAGCGGCGAGTCCTTGTCCAGGTAGGTCGCCGCGTACGCGCCCATGGTGGAGCCGATGTCACCCCGCTTGGCGTCCATCAGGACCAGCGCCCCGGCCGCCCGCGCCTCCTCGACGGTCTTCTCCAGGACGGCGGTCCCGCGCGACCCGAAGCGCTCGAAGAACGCCGACTGGGGCTTGAGCACGGCCACCCGGTCCGCCAGCGCCTCCACCGTCGTACGGGCGAAGCGCTCCAGGCCCGCGACGTCGTCGGCCAGGCCCCAGTCCGTGAGCAGCGAGCCGTGCGGGTCGATGCCCACGCAGAGCGGTCCGCGGGTGTCCATGGCGCGCCGCAGCCGGGCCCCGAAGGGCTCCCCCGGGACCGGGGCGTTCGACGTGGTCGGGGAGGTCGGAGTGGAAGCGCTGGGGGTCATGCGGTCACCTTCCGGGTGTCGGCGCCGACGGCCTCGGCGAGCGTGGCGTACGGGCTGACCGCCAGCCTGGCGGCGAGCCCCTTGTGGATCGCGCGGCTCCAGAACGGGCCCTCGTAGATGAAGGCGCTGTAGCCCTGGACGAGCGTGGCGCCCGCGAGGATGCGCTGCCAGGCGTCCTCGGCGTTCTCGATGCCGCCGACCCCGACGAGCGTGATCCGGTCGCCCACGCGCGCGTACAGCCGGCGCAGCACCTCCAGTGAGCGCGCCTTCAGCGGAGCGCCGGACAGTCCGCCCGTCTCCGCGACCTGCGCGGGGTCCGAGCGCAGCCCGAGCCCCTCGCGCGCGATGGTGGTGTTGGTGGCGATGATGCCGTCCAGGCCCAGTTCCACGGCCAGGTCGGCGACCGCGTCGATGTCCTCGTCGGCGAGATCGGGCGCGATCTTGACCAGGAGCGGTACGCGGCGGTGGGTGACGGTGCGGTCGGCGGCCTCGCGTACGGCGGTGAGCAGCGGCCGCAGCTGGTCGACGGCCTGGAGGCTGCGCAGTCCCGGGGTGTTGGGCGAGCTGACGTTGACCACGAGATAGTCGGCGTGCCCGGCCAGCCGCTCCGTCGAGAGCACGTAGTCGCCGGTCGCCTCACTCTCCGGGACGACCTTGGTCTTGCCGATGTTGACGCCGACGGTGGTCCTGAAGACGGGCCTGCGGGCCGCCAGCCGGGCCGCCACGGCGGCCGAACCCTCGTTGTTGAAGCCCATCCGGTTGATCAGCGCGCGGTCGGCGACGAGCCGGAAGAGCCGCGTCCGCGGGTTGCCCGGCTGTGGCTCGCCGGTGACCGTGCCGATCTCGATGTGGTCGAAGCCGAGCATCGCCATGCCGTCGATGGCCACGGCGTTCTTGTCGAAGCCCGCGGCGAGCCCGAAGGGGCCGTGCATCCGCAGCCCGAACGCCTCGGTGCGCAGTTCCCGGTGGCGCGGGGCCAGGGCGGCGGCGGCGAACGTACGCAGGACGGGGATACGGGCGGCGAGCCGGATCCAGCGGAACGCCAGGTGGTGGGCCCGCTCCGGGTCCATCCGGCGGAAGACCAGCCTGAAGAAGATCTTGTACATGGAGTGATGTGTCCTCGAACGGAGTGGCGTGCCCACGAAGAGACGTCATGAGGTCATAAAGCATGACCTCACGGCCTCATGAAGAGGGGGACACCGGCTTCGGTGTCCCCCGTCCTCGGACCGGCTAGTTGTCGCGTGCCGCGGTCAGGTGCCGGGCGTGTTCCTGGAGGGAACGGACACCGACCTCGCCCTGTTTGAGGGCGTCGATGCCCTGGACGGCGGCTGCCAGCGCCTGGACCGTCGTCAGGCAGGGAACGCCGCGCGCGACGGCCGCCGTGCGGATGTCGTAGCCGTCGAGCCGGCCGCCGGTGCCGTACGGGGTGTTGACGATCAGGTCGACATCTCCGTCGTGGATCATCCGGACGATGGTCTTCTCGCCGTCCGGGCCCTCGCCCTCGCTCTGCTTGCGTACGACGGTGGCGTTGATGCCGTTGCGCTTGAGCACCTCCGCGGTGCCCGAGGTGGCGAACAGCTCGAAGCCGTGGGCGACCAGCTCACGGGCCGGGAAGATCATCGAGCGCTTGTCGCGGTTGGCGACGGAGATGAAGGCGCGGCCCTTGGTGGGCAGCGGGCCGTACGCGCCGGCCTGCGACTTGGCGTACGCCGTGCCGAAGGCGGAGTCGATGCCCATCACCTCACCGGTCGAACGCATCTCCGGGCCGAGGACGGTGTCCACCCCGCGTCCGTGGATGTCGCGGAAACGCGACCACGGCATCACGGCTTCCTTGACGGAGATCGGCGCGTCGAGCGGCAGCGTGCCGCCGTCGCCCTGGGCCGGCAGCAGTCCCTCGGCGCGCAGTTCGGCGACGGTGGCGCCGAGCGAGATACGGGCCGCCGCCTTGGCGAGCGGTACGGCCGTCGCCTTGGAGGTGAAGGGGACCGTGCGGGAGGCGCGCGGGTTGGCCTCCAGCACGTACAGGATGTCGCCGGCCATCGCGAACTGGATGTTGATCAGCCCGCGGACCCCGACGCCCTTGGCGATGGCCTCGGTCGAGGCGCGCAGCCGCTTGATGTCGAAGCCGCCCAGCGTGATGGGGGGCAGCGCGCACGCCGAGTCGCCGGAGTGGATCCCCGCCTCCTCGATGTGCTCCATGACGCCGCCGAGGTACAGCTCGGTGCCGTCGTAGAGCGCGTCCACGTCGATCTCGATGGCGTCGTCGAGGAACCGGTCCACCAGGACGGGCCGGGTGGGACTGATCTCGGTGGATTCGGCGATGTACGAGGAGAGCCTGATCTCGTCGTACACGATCTCCATGCCGCGCCCGCCGAGCACGTACGAGGGGCGGACCAGCACGGGGTAGCCGATCTCGTCGGCGATGGCCTTGGCCTCGGCGAAGGTGGTGGCGGTGCCGTGCTTGGGCGCGGGAAGCCCGGCCTCGGCGAGTACCCGGCCGAAGGCGCCGCGGTCCTCGGCGGCGTGGATCGCCTCGGGGGGCGTGCCGACGACCGGTACGCCGTTGTCCTTGAGCGCCTGGGCGAGGCCGAGCGGGGTCTGCCCGCCGAGCTGGACGATGACGCCCGCGATGGGCCCTGCCAGCGTCTCGGCGTGCACGATCTCCAGGACGTCCTCCAGGGTGAGCGGCTCGAAGTAGAGCCGGTCGGAGGTGTCGTAGTCGGTGGAGACGGTCTCCGGGTTGCAGTTGACCATCACGGTCTCGTAGCCCGCGTCACTGAGCGCGAAGGAGGCGTGGACACAGGAGTAGTCGAACTCGATGCCCTGGCCGATCCGGTTGGGGCCGGAGCCGAGGATGATCACGGCGGGCTTCTCGCGCGGCGCGACCTCGCTCTCCTCGTCGTAGGAGGAGTAGAAGTACGGGGTCTTCGCGGCGAACTCGGCGGCGCAGGTGTCGACCGTCTTGTAGACGGGTCGGATGCCGAGCGCGTGCCTGACCTCGCGGACCACGTCCTCGCGCAGTCCGCGGATACCGGCGATCTGGGCGTCGGAGAAGCCGTGCCGCTTCGCCTCTGCGAGCAGCTCGGGGTCGAGCTCGGGCGCCGAGGCCAGCTCGTCCGCGTACTCCTTGATCAGGAACAGCTGGTCGACGAACCACGGGTCGATCTTCGTCGCGTCGAAGACCTCCTCGGGGGTGGCACCGGCCCGGATGGCGTGCATGACGGTGTTGATCCGGCCGTCGGTGGGGACCTTGGCGGTCTCCAGCAGGGCGTCCTTCTCGGCGGGGCCGCCCGCCTCGCCGGTGAAGTCGAACTGGCTGCCCGCCTTCTCCAGCGAGCGCAGCGCCTTCTGGAGCGCCTCGGTGAAGTTACGGCCGATGGCCATGGCCTCGCCGACCGACTTCATGGTGGTGGTGAGGCTGGCGTCCGCCGCCGGGAACTTCTCGAAGGCGAAGCGCGGCACCTTCACGACGACATAGTCGAGCGTGGGTTCGAAGGACGCCGGGGTCTTCTCGGTGATGTCGTTGGGGATCTCGTCCAGCGTGTAGCCGACGGCGAGCCGGGCGGCGATCTTCGCGATCGGGAAGCCGGTTGCCTTGGAGGCGAGCGCGGAGGAGCGGGAGACGCGCGGGTTCATCTCGATGACGATGACCCGGCCGTCGTCGGGGTTGATCGCGAACTGGATGTTGCAGCCGCCGGTGTCGACGCCGACCTCGCGGATCACGGCGATGCCGACGTCCCGCAGGATCTGGTACTCGCGGTCGGTGAGCGTCATCGCGGGCGCGACGGTGATCGAGTCGCCGGTGTGCACGCCCATCGGGTCGAAGTTCTCGATGGAGCAGACGACCACGACGTTGTCGTGCTTGTCGCGCATCAGCTCCAGCTCGTACTCCTTCCAGCCGAGGATGGACTCCTCCAGGAGCACCTCGGTGGTCGGGGAGAGCATCAGGCCCTGTCCGGCGATCCGGCGCAGGTCCTCCTCGGTGTGCGCGAAGCCGGAGCCGGCGCCGCCCATGGTGAAGGAGGGGCGTACGACGACGGGGTAGCCGCCCAGTTCGTCGACGCCCTTGAGCACGTCGTCCATGGAGTGGCAGATGACCGAGCGCGCGGACTCGCCGTGGCCGATCTTGGTGTGGACGGCTTTGACGACGTCCTTGAAGAGGTCGCGGTCCTCGCCCTTGTTGATGGCCTCGACGTTGGCGCCGATCAGCTCGACGCCGTACTTGTCGAGCGTGCCCGCGTCATGGAGCGAGATCGCGGTGTTGAGCGCGGTCTGCCCGCCGAGGGTGGGCAGCAGCGCGTCGGGGCGCTCCTTGGCGATGATCTTCTCGACGAAGTCCGGGGTGATCGGCTCGACGTAGGTGGCGTCGGCGATCTCCGGGTCCGTCATGATCGTGGCGGGGTTGGAGTTGACCAGGATGACCCGCAGTCCCTCGGACTTGAGGACGCGGCACGCCTGGGTACCGGAGTAGTCGAACTCAGCGGCCTGGCCGATGACGATCGGTCCTGAACCGATGACCAGGACGGACTGGATATCGGTGCGCTTAGGCACGCTGGCCCTCCATGAGCTGTGTGAAGCGGTCGAACAGGTACGCGGCGTCGTGCGGGCCCGCGGCCGCCTCGGGGTGGTACTGGACGCTGAAGACCGGCCGGTCGAGCAGCCTGAGCCCCTCGACCACGTTGTCGTTGAGACAGACGTGGGAAACCTCGGCGCGGCCGTAGGGGGTGTCGGAGATCCGGTCGAGCGGTGCGTCGACGGCGAATCCGTGGTTGTGGGCGGTGACCTCGACCTTGCCGGTCGTACGGTCCTGCACGGGCTGGTTGATCCCCCGGTGGCCGTACTTCAGCTTGTACGTGCCGAACCCGAGCGCGCGGCCGAGCAGCTGGTTGCCGAAGCAGATGCCGAAGAGCGGGGTGCCGCGCTCCAGCACGCCCTTGACGACGGTGAGGTCGGCGGTGGCCGGGTCGCCGGGGCCGTTGGAGAGGAAGACTCCGTCGGGCCCGGTCGCGTACACCTCGTCGAGGGTGGCGGTGGCGGGCAGGACGTGCACCTCGATGCCGCGCTCGGCCATCCGGCGCGGGGTCATGCCCTTGATGCCCAGGTCGAGCGCGGCGACGGTGAAGCGCGCCGTGCCCGGCGGGAGTTCTTCGCCGTCGGGGCCGAGCGCGGGGACGACGTACGTCCGCTCGGTGGCGACCTCGGCGGACAGGTCGGCGCCGGTCATCTCGGGGGCCCGCTGGACACGGGCGAGCAGTGTCGCCTCGTCGGCCAGGGAGGCTCCGGAGAAGATGCCGACGCGCATCGCGCCGCGCTCGCGCAGGTGGCGGGTGAGCGCGCGGGTGTCGATCCCGCTGATGCCGACGACTCCCTGGGCGACCAGTTCGTCGTCGAGGGAGCGCCGGGAGCGCCAGTTGGAGGGGGTGCGCGCGGGGTCGCGTACGACATAGCCGGAGACCCAGATCCGCCGCGATTCGGCGTCCTCGTCGTTGACGCCGGTGTTGCCGATGTGCGGCGCGGTCATCACGACGACCTGGCGGTGGTACGACGGGTCGGTCAGGGTCTCCTGGTAGCCGGTCATGCCGGTGGAGAACACCGCCTCGCCGAAGGTCTCCCCCACGGCCCCGTAGGCACGGCCGCGGAAGCTGCGGCCGTCCTCCAGGACGAGTACGGCGGGAGTCGCCTTGTCGCGGGCGGTTCCCGGAGTGGAGGTGGTCATCGTGCGGGGCCTTCCGTCGTCGTGAACTGGTTCATGAAGTTGATGGCCTCGACCCATGCGCTGTGCTCGGCGGAGTGGTCGGAGCGGAAGCCGGAGTCGATCAGCTTGTCGCCGTGCTGCCAGGTGACGATCAGCAGCCCGCCCTCGGCCAGCACCTTGCCGGCGATGCCCTTGTCGAGCCGGGCCTCGCGCAGCTGGGCGGCCGGGACGAAGAAGTCGTTCGCGCCGGGGCGTACGACATCCAGCCCCGCGTCCGTGAGCGTCAGCTCGACGCGGCTGCGGGCGCCGAGGCCATGGGCCACGATCCGGTCGAGCCACTGCCCGGCGGTCGTGGAGCCGTGGTAGCGGCCGCTCATGCTCAGCTTGGCCTCACCTGGCGCTTCGGGCGCGCTGGGCAGCTCCGGCAGATCCGACTGGAGGCTGCCGCGCCATTTCCAGCCCTGGCGCATCAGCCAGTACACGAAGGCGATGAAGAGCAGCAGG
Source organism: Streptomyces sp. L-9-10 (assembly GCF_004151105.1). Lineage (GTDB taxonomy): Bacteria > Actinomycetota > Actinomycetes > Streptomycetales > Streptomycetaceae > Streptomyces. Next base: position 318,554 of record NZ_PHRF01000162.1, on the reverse strand, counting down.
CCGAGGACCCAGCCGATCCGGGCGGCCCAGTCGGTCACCTCCGCCGATTTCTGTTCGGCGGCCAGTGGCAGCAGAAGGTTCGCAGTAGTCACGCCAGATTCCCGTCGACGACCGTGGCACGGCCCCGCAGGAAGGTGTGGGTCACCCGCCCCGGCAGCTCACGCCCCTCGTAGGGGGTGTTACGGCTGCGGGAGGCGAACCCCGCGGGGTCCACGGCACCACGGTATGCCGGATCCACCAGCGTGAGGTTGGCGGGCTCACCCGGCGAGACGGGACGGCCGTGGCCGTCGAGCCTGCCGATACGGGCCGGCCGGAACGACATGCGGTCGGCGACCCCGGCCCAGTCGAGCAGTCCGGTCTCGACCATCGTCTCCTGGACCACCGACAGTGCCGTCTCCAGCCCCACCATGCCCATGGCCGCGGCGGCCCACTCGCAGTCCTTGTCCTCGTGCGGGTGCGGGGCGTGGTCGGTCGCGACGCAGTCGATCGTGCCGTCCGCGAGCGCCTCGCGCAGGGCCATCACATCGGCCTCGGTGCGCAGCGGCGGGTTCACCTTGTAGACGGGGTTGTACGACCGTACGAGTTCGTCGGTGAGCAGCAGGTGGTGCGGGGTGACCTCGGCGGTGACGTTCCAGCCCTTGGACTTCGCCCAGCGGATCAGCTCCACCGAGCCGGCGGTGGAGAGATGGCAGATGTGCACGCGCGAGCCGACATGCGCGGCGAGCAGGACATCGCGGGCGATGATCGACTCCTCGGCCACGGCGGGCCAGCCGCCGAGTCCGAGCTCGGCCGAGACGATGCCCTCGTTCATCTGGGCGCCCTCGGTCAGCCGCGGTTCCTGGGCGTGCTGGGCGATCACCCCGTCGAAGGCCTTCACGTACTCCAGCGCGCGGCGCATGATCACGGCGTCGTCCACGCACTTGCCGTCGTCGGAGAAGACCCGGACGGTGGCCGCCGAGTCGTGCATCGCGCCGAGCTCGGCCAGGTGCTTGCCCGCCAGGCCGACGGTGACGGCGCCGACGGGCTGGACGTCGCAGTAGCCCGACTCCCTGCCGAGCCGCCAGACCTGCTCGACCACACCGGCGGTGTCGGCCACGGGGAAGGTGTTCGCCATGGCGTGGACGGCCGTGAATCCGCCCACGGCCGCGGCCTTCGTACCGGTCAGCACGGTCTCGGAGTCCTCGCGGCCGGGCTCGCGCAGATGGGTGTGCAGATCGACCAGCCCCGGCAGCAGGATCCGGCCCCCGGCCTCGACGACGGTCGTCGCCCCGTCCGCCGGCAGCCCGGTGCCCACCTGGGCGATGGTCTCGCCGTCGATCAGTACGTCCTGTGCCTCGCCACCGAGCACCCGCGCGCCCCGGATCAGAATCTTGCTCATGGTTACTTGTTCTCCTCGGCGTTCAGGCGGGAATGGGTGACGGCGGGCTCGTTGCCGCCCAGCAGCAGATAGAGCACGGCCATCCGGATCGAGACACCGTTGGCGACCTGCTCGACGGCGGTGCAGCGGTCGGAGTCGGCGACCTCGGCGGTGATCTCCATGCCGCGGTTCATCGGCCCCGGGTGCATCACGATCGACTTCTCGGGCATGCGGCCCATGCGCTCGCCGTTCAGCCCGTAGCGGCGGGAGTACTCCCGCTCGGTCGGGAAGAAGGCGGCGTTCATCCGCTCGCGCTGCACCCGCAGCATCATCACGGCGTCGGACTGGGGCAGCACCCGGTCCAGATCGTACGAGACCTCGCACGGCCACCGCTCGACCCCGATCGGTACGAGCGTGGGCGGGGCGACCACGGTGACCTGGGCGCCGAGGGTGTGCAGCAGCAGGACATTGGAGCGCGCGACCCTGCTGTGCAGCACATCGCCGACGATGGTGACGCGCCGCCCGTCGAGATCCCGCCCGATGCCCGCGTCCGCGCCGACGAGCCTGCGGCGCAGGGTGAAGGCGTCGAGCAGCGCCTGCGTGGGGTGTTCGTGCGTACCGTCGCCGGCGTTGACGACCACGCCGTCGATCCACCCGGAGGTGGCGAGCCGGTACGGGGCGCCGGAGGCGCCGTGCCGGATGACGACGGCGTCGGCGCCCATCGCCTCCAGGGTCAGCGCGGTGTCCTTGAGCGACTCGCCCTTGGAGACGGACGAGCCCTTGGCGGAGAAGTTGATGACGTCGGCCGACAGGCGCTTGGCGGCGGCCTCGAACGAGATCCGGGTACGGGTCGAGTCCTCGAAGAAGAGGTTCACCACGGTGCGGCCGCGCAGGGTCGGCAGCTTCTTGATGGGCCGGTCGGCGACGCGCGCCATCTCCTCGGCGGTGTCGAGGATCAGGACGGCCTCGTCGCGGCTGAGGTCGGCGGCGGAGATGAGATGGCCGGGTGTGCGGGGGCCGGCCCCCGGGAGGCGCAGCATCTGGAGTGCTCCGTTGTGTGGGTGTGCGGGCGTGCGGGCGCGCGAAGGCATCCGTACGCGATGGGTGGCGTACGGAGGCGTGCTAGCGGTCGCCGGACGCGGGCTGCTTGAGGCCGAGCAGCACGGTGTCCCGGCCGTCTTCCTCCGCGAGCTGGACCTTGACCGTCTCGCGCAGCGAGGTGGGCAGGTTCTTGCCCACGTAGTCGGCGCGGATCGGCAGCTCGCGGTGGCCCCGGTCGACGAGTACGGCGAGCTGGACGGCGCGCGGCCGCCCGATGTCGCCGAGCGCGTCGAGGGCGGCGCGGATCGTACGGCCGGAGAAGAGCACGTCGTCGACGAGGACGACCAGTCGTCCGTCGACGCCGTCGCCGGGGATGTCGGTACGGGCCAGCGCGCGGGCGGGCCGCAGGCGCAGATCGTCGCGGTACATGGTGATGTCGAGGGAGCCGACGGGGATCGAGCGGCCGGTGATCTCCGCGAGCTTTCCGGCCAGCCGGCGGGCCAGGAAGACTCCGCGGGTCGGAATGCCGAGCAGCACCACGTCGTCGGCGCCCTTGGCGCGTTCGATGATCTCGTGGGCGATACGGGTCAGGGCCCGTGCGATGTCGGGGGCCTCCAGGACGGGGCGTGCCGCCTCGCCTGCCCCTTCTGCCCGGTCGGCCTCGTTGGTCTGACCGGTCAGGCCGGTGTCGCTGGAGTTGCTGGTGTCCATATGAAAACGGACCTCCTTCTCCGCCTCACGGGACGGATCTTAAAGGACGTCGAAATTACGCCACCCAGGCTAGCAGGAGGCCTTCGGAGTACCTGGTCGCACCCCTGTCGTGACACGGCGGGAAGCCCACCGCGGACCTTGGCGGGACTCCTTCGGCTTGACGCATCCAAGTAACGCTGCGTAACCTCACAGTGAGTTACCAGACTTCGTCCGGGGAGCTATATGTCCAGCGAATACGCAAAGCAGCTCGGGGCCAAACTCCGCGCCATCCGCACCCAGCAGGGCCTCTCGCTCCATGGCGTGGAGGAGAAGTCCCAGGGCCGCTGGAAGGCAGTGGTGGTCGGTTCGTACGAGCGTGGCGACCGTGCCGTCACGGTGCAGCGCCTCGCCGAGCTGGCGGATTTCTACGGGGTCCCCGTGCAGGAGCTTCTTCCCGGCACGACCCCCGGCGGAGCCGCCGAGCCGCCGCCGAAGCTCGTCCTCGACCTGGAGCGGCTGGCCCATGTGCCGCAGGAGAAGGCGGGCCCCCTCCAGCGTTACGCGGCGACGATCCAGAGCCAGCGTGGCGACTACAACGGCAAGGTGCTGTCGATCCGCCAGGACGACCTGCGCACGCTCGCCGTGATCTACGACCAGTCGCCCTCGGTCCTGACCGAGCAGCTGATCAGCTGGGGCGTTCTGGACGCCGACGCGCGCCGTGCGGTCGCCCACGAGGAGGGCTGAGCCGGCCCGCCGCCGACCAGCAGAAACGTCACCTCCGGAGGGTGGGTCCCGTATGCCGTACGGGCCCACCCTCCGGTGCGTTCAGCGCCCCGCGAGCAGTGGCCCGTGAACCCTCCGGAAGCGGCAAAGCGCCGGACGGGGCTGGGACAGCCCGCCCGGCGCTTTCGCGGTACGCCGACCGTCGGTGTGCCGACTCGCGGTACGTCGGCCGTTTCCGTGATCCGGAGGTTCCGGGGGCCACGCTCAGACGCGGCGCAAGCTCGGCTTGAGGTCCTTGAACCGGCCGAGCAGGCCGTTCACGAAGGACGGGGAGTCGTCGGTGGAGAACTCCTTGGCGAGCTGCACCGCCTCGTCGATCACCACCGCGTCCGGGGTCTCGTCCACCCACACCAGCTCGTACGCGCCGAGCCGCACGATGTTCCGGTCGACGACCGGCATCCGGTCGAGCGTCCAGCCCACCGAGTAGGTGGAGATGAGCTCGTCGATGCGGTCCGCGTACTCCGCGTACCCCTCGACCAGTTCCATCGTGTACTCGCCCACCGGCGGCTGGCGGTCGTCGGTCCGGGCGTGCCGTATCCAGTCCGCGAGGACCGTCTGCACGGACGCCCCGCGCTGGTCGGCCTCGAAGAGAATCTGGAAGGCGCGCTTACGGGCCTTGTTCCGGGCAGCCACGGTTAGCTGTTCACCCGGCCGAGGTACTCGCCGGAGCGCGTGTCGACCTTGATCTTCTCACCGGTGGTGATGAAGAGCGGGACACCGATCTCGTAACCGGTCTCCAGCGTGGCGGGCTTGGTGCCACCGGTGGAGCGGTCGCCCTGGACGCCGGGGTCGGTGTGCTGGATCGTCAGCTCGACGGCGGCGGGCAGCTCGACGTACAGCACCTCGCCCTCGTGGGTGGCGACGCTGGCCGTGAAGCCCTCGATCAGGTAGTTGGCGGCGTCGCCGACTGCCTTGCGGTCGACCATCAGCTGGTCATAGGTCTGCATGTCCATGAAGACGAAGTACTCGCCGTCCATGTACGAGAACTGCATGTCGCGGCGGTCAACGGTGGCCGTCTCGACCTTCACGCCGGCGTTGAAGGTCTTGTCGACGACCTTGCCGGAGAGCACGTTCTTCAGCTTGGTGCGCACGAAGGCCGGGCCCTTGCCGGGCTTGACGTGCTGGAACTCGACGACGGACCAGAGCTGGCCCCCGTCGAGCTTGAGCACCAGGCCGTTCTTGAGGTCGTTCGTGGAAGCCACGGTTGCGGAATCTCCTGGACTGAAGCTGGTGGACGACCGAGGGTGCGCACTAGAGCGCGAGCAGTTCCTTGGTCGTGATGGTGAGTAGCTCGGGTCCGCCGTCCGCCTCGGGGCGGACGACGAGCGTGTCATCGATCCGGACACCGCCCCGGCCCGGGAGGTGGACCCCCGGTCCGACGGTGACCGGCACACAAGCGTCCAGTTTACCCATGGCCGCGGGGGCCAGCTGCGGGTCCTCGTCGATTTCGAGTCCGACACCATGTCCCGTACGGGGTGCGAGCCCCTCGCCGTGCCCCGCCACCTCCAGCGGATGCCGGGTGGCGTGGTCCACCTCGCGGTAACCGGCGCTCGGCACAAGGGCCTCCCGACCTGCCCGTTGTGCCGCGAAGACCAGTTCGTACAGCTCGATCTGCCAGTCGGCGGGGGAGGTCCCGATGACGAACGTGCGGCCGATCAGACAGCGGTAGCCGCGGTAGTCGGCACCGAGGCTGACGGAGAGGAAATCGCCCTCCTCGACCCGGCGGTCCGAGGGATGGTGCCCGCAGCGGCCGGAGTTGGGGCCGGTGGCGACGGCGGTCGGGAAGGCGGGGCCGTCCGCGCCGTGGTCGACGAGGCGCCTCTCCAGCTCCAGCGCGAGATGGCGTTCGGTACGGCCCACCAGGATCGACTCCAGGAGCTCGCCCAGCGCCTGGTCGGCGATCTCGGCCGCGATGCGCAGGCAGGCGATCTCCTCCTCGTCCTTGACAATCCGCTGCTGCTCGACGGCGCCGCCCAGATCGGTCAGCCGCAGCCGTGGCGCCACGGAGCCGATCGCGCGGTGGCGGGCGACGGTCAGATGGTGCTCCTCCACGGCGAAGGTCCCGGCGACCGACGAACCGAGGGTTCCGGCGGCGGCGATCGCGGGGTCGCCGGTGGTGTGGGGCAGGACGGTGAGCCGGAGGTGTTCGTCGATCCGCCGTCCCCCGGCGTCGTCGTCGGCGGGGGGACGCGGGCAGAACAGCATGTCTCCGTCGGGGCCGGCACCGAGCAGCAGGACGGCGCCGGGGGGCGCCCCGCCCGCGAGGTAGCGGACATTGGCGGGGCGGGAGACCAGGGCCGCGGCGTCGCCCGCCGCCGAGCACCGGTCACGCAGCCGCGCGCGGCGGGCCGCATACACGTCTGACATGACCCGAGCGTATGAGCGAGGGCGTCACCCGGCCGGTTCAGCGCGTCCGACCGGGGGGCGCGCTCACGCCGTGGGCGCGCGACTCACGCCACGGGCGCGGCTCACGTCCACCGTCCGCGCCCACGCGCGGCTGTCGGCCGTCAGCCGGTCGTCGCTCCGTCGGGCATCGGTCCGTCGGGCGTCACCAGCTGGGCGGGCTCGTGAGGGAACGGGCGAGGACGTCGTCGAGGACCCGGGCCGTGGTCTCCACGTCGTACTTGGAGTTGTCGATGATCGGCAGTCCGGAGCCGTACCAGCCGGCCATGCGGCCGTGGATGCTGGCCACCTCCTCGTCGGACAGCCTGCGGTTGCCGCTGCGCTCGGCGTTGCGCTCCAGCACGATCTCCAGCCCCGGCAGCAGCACCACCGGCAGCAGCCCGGGACCGACATGGCGCTTCCAGCCTCCGAGGCCGACGACCGGCCGGTCGGGGAAGACCGCGTCGTCCAGGATGCAGGAGATGCTGTTGGCGAGGAAGTTGCGCGCGGCGAAGCCGCAGGTGCGGCGGGCCAGCCGGTACTGCGCCTCGGAGTGGTCGTTCCATCCGGACTGCGGATCGGCGAACCCGGAGCAGACCCATTCGCGGACGTCGTCCAGGCTGATGTGCGCGGTGGGCACCCGGCGGCTCATGGCCCAGTGCCTGGCCACGGTCGTCTTGCCCGCGCCGGCCGGGCCGATCAGCAGAACGGCGAGGGTCGCGGCGCCGGTACCGCCGTCGGGGCCCGGCGGCGGGGCGGGTACGGGCACCGGGCCGCCGGGCGGCAGCTGGATGTGCCCGGTGGAGTCCGCGGAGGGCGGCCCCGCGGGCGGCCCCTGCGGCGGTACGGGCGCGCCGTGCGGTGCATGCGCCGGACGAGGGCCGGGCGGCTGGTGCGAGCTGGGAGGCTGGTGCGGGCCCGGTGCCTGGTGCGAGCCGGGCGGCTGATGCGGGCCCGGTGCCTGGTGCGAGCCGGGCGGCTGATGCGGGCCCGGTGCCTGGTGCGAGCCGGGCGGCTGATGCGGGCCCGGTGCCTGGTGCTGCGCGGGCGCGTGGTGCGGCCCCGGAGGCTGCTGGGGTGCTGGGGGCTGATGCGGCACAGGAGGTTGCTGTGGCCCCGGTTGTGCTCCTTGGTGCGCCCACCCGCCGGATCCGTACCCCGGTCCCTGGGAAGGCGGCAACGGAGCCCCCGCTGAGTGCTGCATCCGGTGCCACTCCGTCTCGTGCGACTGACGCTGGTCGGCGGCTCCCTGCCCTGTCGGCCGCGCGCTACCGAACGGTACCGCCCCCGGCCGCCACACTGGCAACGGCCGGGGTGCGCCAACAGTGCCCTGTCAGCCGGTCACTTCCTCCGCGAGCGCGCGCAGGGCGAGCCGGTACGAGCCGATGCCGAAGCCCGCGACCGTACCGCTGGCGACGGCCGCGACGACCGAGGTGTGGCGGAATTCCTCCCGTGCGTACGGATTCGAGATGTGCACCTCGATGAGCGGCGCGGTGCGCTGAGCTGCCGCGTCCCGCATCCCGTACGAGTAGTGGGTGAACGCACCGGGGTTGAGAACGACCGGAATTGAGCCATCGGCGGCCTCGTGCAGCCAGCGGATCATCTCGCCCTCGTCGTTCGTCTCACGGACGTCGACCTCGAAGCCGAGCTCCTTGCCCAGCTCACGGCAGGCGTCCACCAGACCCGCGTACGAGGTCGCTCCGTAGACATCCGGCTCGCGCGAGCCGAGCCGGCCGAGGTTGGGGCCGTTGAGGACGAGGACCCGTCGGGTCACGCCGACACCTCCCCGTACGCGGCGAGCAGCACCGCCGGATCGGGGCCCTCCAGGACGGTCGGCTTGGCGAGCCCGTCCAGCACGATGAACCGCAGCAGGTCACCGCGGGACTTCTTGTCGACCTTCATCGTCTCCAGCAGCTTGGGCCACTGGTCACCGCGGTAGGTCAGCGGCAGCCCGACGGACTCCAGTACGGAGCGGTGCCGGTCCGCGGTCGCGTCGTCCAGCCGGCCGGCGAGCCTGCCCAGTTCGGCGGCGAAGACCATGCCGACGGAGACGGCCGCGCCGTGCCGCCACTTGTAGCGTTCGTTCTTCTCGATCGCGTGGGCGAGGGTGTGGCCGTAGTTCAGGATCTCGCGCAGCCCGGATTCCTTGAGGTCGTTGGAGACGACCTCGGCCTTGACCCGGATCGAGCGCTCGATCAGCTCGGCGGTGTGCGGGCCGGAGGGCGTACGCGCGCCTTCGGGGTCGGACTCGACGAGATCGAGGATGGCCGGGTCCGCGATGAAGCCGGCCTTGATGATCTCGGCCATGCCGCTGACGTAGTCATGGACGCCCAGCGAGTCCAGCGCGGCGAGGTCGCAGAGCACCCCGGCGGGCGGGTGGAAGGCGCCGACGAGGTTCTTGCCCTCCGCGGTGTTGATACCCGTCTTGCCGCCCACCGCCGCGTCGACCATGGCGAGCACCGTGGTCGGTACGGCGATCCAGCGCACCCCGCGCAGCCAGGTCGCGGCGACGAACCCGGCCAGGTCGGTGGTGGCGCCGCCGCCGACACCGATGATCACATCGGTACGGGTGAAGCCGGTCTGCCCGAGCGCCTTCCAGCAGTACGCGGCGACCTCGACGGTCTTGGCCTCCTCGGCGTTGGGCACCTGGATCGCGACGGCCTCGTACCCCTGGTCCGCCAGATCCTGGCGCAGCGCCTCACCCGTGCCCTCCAGCGCCTCGGGGTGCAGGACCGCGACCCGCTTGGCCTTGGGGCCGACGAGCGCGGGCAGCTCCCCCAGCAGCTGCCGGCCGACCAGCACCTCGTACGGGTCGTGCCCGGCCGTGCCGCCGACCTGGATCCGGGTGACTGTCTGGTCCGTCATGCGGGGTTCTCCTTGCCGGGGGTCCGGAGTTCTTCTGCCGGGAGGTGCTTGAGCTCCAGCGCGTCGAGGACGGCCTCGGCGACCTCTTCGGGCGTGCGGTCGTCGGTCGGGACCACCACCCGGGCCACATCCGTGTAGTGATGGCGGCGGGCCTCCATCAGCGTCTTCCACTGCTGGCGGGGGTTGACGGCCAGCAGTGGGCGGGCGATGTTCAGTCCGACCCGCTTCACCGCCTCACCGACCTCCATCGACAGATAGACGACGGGCAGCCCGGCGAGCAGCTCACGCGTGGCGGCGTCGAGGACCGCGCCGCCGCCGAGGGCCAGTACGCCCCGGTGCTCGGCGATCGCCAGCCGTACCGCCTCGCGCTCCAGCTCGCGGAAGCGCGGCTCGCCCTCGTCGACGAAGATGTCCGCGATCGACCGTCCCTGGGTGGCGACGATGTCGGCGTCGCTGTCGCGGAAGCCGGTGCCGAGACGCTCGGCGAGCAGTTCGCCCACAGTGGACTTGCCGACGCCCATCGGCCCGACCAGCACGATGACCGGTGCGCTCACCCGATCCGCCCCCTTCGCCCTCACCGGATCTGCCTTCTTCGCCGGATCCGGCCCACTCATCGGATCCGCAGGTTGTCGAGGTACGAGCGGACGTTGCGCCGTGTCTCGGGCACGCTGTCGCCGCCGAACTTCTCGGCGACCGCGTCCGCGAGCGTCAGCGCGACCATGGCCTCGGCGACGATGCCGGCGGCCGGCACGGCGCACACGTCGGAGCGCTGGTGGTGCGCCTTCGTGGCCTCGCCGGTGACCACGTCGACGGTGGCCAGCGCGCGCGGCACGGTCGCGATGGGCTTCATCGCGGCCCGTACGCGCAGCAGCTCACCGGTCGTCAGCCCGCCCTCGGTGCCGCCGGAGCGGCCGGACGCGCGCCTGATGCCGTCGTCGGTCGCCACGATCTCGTCGTGCGCCTGCGAACCGGGCACCCGCGCCAGTCCGAAGCCGTCGCCGACCTCGACGCCCTTGATCGCCTGAATGCCCATCAGGGCGGCGGCGAGGCGTGCGTCGAGCCTGCGGTCCCAGTGCACGTGCGAACCGAGCCCGACGGGCACTCCGTACGCCAGCACCTCGACCACACCGCCGAGGGTGTCGCCGTCCTTGTGGGCCTGGTCGATCTCCGCGACCATCGCCTCGCTCGCGTCCGCGTCCAGGCAGCGCACCGGATCCGCGTCCAGCTTCGCCACGTCGGACGGGACCGGGTACACCCCGTACGGAGCCTTGGCCGCGGCCAGCTCGACGACATGGGACACGATCTCGATCCCGGCCGTCTCCGCCAGATACGAACGCGCCACCGCGCCGAGCGCGACCCGCGCGGCGGTCTCCCGCGCGCTGGCCCGCTCCAGGACGGGCCGTGCCTCGTCGAAGCCGTACTTCTGCATCCCGGCGAGATCGGCGTGGCCGGGCCGGGGCCGGGTCAGCGGCTCGTTACGGGCGAGTCCCGCCAGTACGTCGGGGTCGACCGGATCGGCCGCCATGACCTGTTCCCACTTGGGCCACTCGGTGTTGCCCACCATGATCGCGACGGGCGATCCCATGGTCAGACCGTGCCGTACGCCGCCGAGGAAGGTGACCTCGTCGCGCTCGAACTTCATCCGGGCACCGCGCCCATAGCCGAGGCGCCGCCGGGCCAGGTGGTCCGCCACCATCTCCGTGGTGATGGGCACACCGGCGGGAAGTCCCTCCAGCGTCGCCACGAGTGCGGGGCCGTGGGACTCCCCCGCGGTCAGCCAGCGCAACCTGCTCAACGGTGCTCCTCATACTCGCGCCCGGAACTGCAGCGGCACGACCGGGTGCGCGGCCCTGGCCCGCCTTGTCCGATCCTCCCACGGCCGGGACGCCGACCGGCGACACGGTCCGATACGCGGACAAAGACCCGGACGAAGACGCGCGGCGGGCGCCCGCCGTCAGGACGGGAACGAGGACGAGGAGGGCAACGAGGACGAGCCGAGCGCGGCGGTTCCCGCCGCCCGCATGACGGCGAGCGGCGCGGGCGAGCGGCCCGTCATCAGTTCCACCTGGAGCACCGCTTGGTGCACCAGCAGGTCGAGCCCGCCGATGACCGCACCGTCGCGCGCGGCCCAGGCCGCCGCGAGCGGTGTCGGCCAGGGCTCGTACAGCACGTCGAAGAGCGTCCCGGCCCCGGCCGGGACGGCCGCGGTCAGCTCGTCGGTGGCACCGGCCGGGGTGGTGGCGATCACGAGAGGGGCGTGCAGCGCCCGGTCCGCCTCCGCCCAGTCGGCGATCCGGACGTCGACGGCGAGCCGCTCGGCCCAGCCGCGCATCTCGGCCGCGCGCGTCTCACTGCGTACGTACGCGGTGACCGGGCCCGTGCAGATCAGGGCGAGCGCCGCGACGGCGGACGAGGCGGTCGCGCCCGCGCCGAGGATCGCCGCGGACTCCACCTTCTCGACGCCGCGCTCACGCAGCGCGGCGATCATTCCGGGAATATCGGTGTTGTCGCCGGTACGCCGGCCGTCCTCGGCGAAGACGACGGTGTTGACCGCCTCCACGGACGCCGCGGTGTCGGTGATCTCGTCCAGCAGCGGGATGACGGCCCGCTTGAGCGGCATGGTCAGCGAGAGACCGGCCCAGGCCGGATCGTCCCGCAGCGTCTCCAAGAAGCCGGGCAGCCCGACCTCTCCGACCTCGAACCGGTCGTACGACCAGTCGTCGAGGCCCAGCGCGTCGTACGCGGCGCGATGCAGCACCGGGGACAGGGAGTGGGCGATGGGCGATCCGAGGACCGCCGCCCGCCGACGTCGGATCACGGTTTCTTGCTTTCCTTCTCGTACTGCTGACGGTTCTCTTCGTGCTCCTCATTGGTGACGGCGAAGAGCGTCTTGTCCGAGGTCACCGAGACGAAGTAGTACCAGGGACCGTCCGCCGGATCGATCGCCGAATTCAGGGCGTCGGTACCCGGATTTCCGATCGGGCCCGGCGGAAGACCCTTGATGTCGTACGTGTTGTACGGGTCCTTGATCTTCCGGAGATCGTCGACCGCACCGATATCCAGGCGGCTCTGGCTCTTGATGTAATTGACCGTGGAGTCGAACTCAAGACGTCCGACGGTCTCCGTGTTCTCCGGCTGGAGGCGGTTGTAGACGACGCGCGCGACCTTCTCGAAGTCGTGCTTGTACTTGCCTTCCGCCTGGACGAGGCTCGCGACCGCGATCAGCTGGAGCGGTGATTTCAGTCCGAGCTTCTCGGCCTCGCCCTTGAGGTCCTGCTTGCCGTATTCGGCGTTGGCGCGGGTGACCATCTTCTTGAGGACGGCCTCGGGCTTCATTCCCTTCGCGACCGGATAGCTCGCGGGGAAGAGGAAACCCTCCAGCGGATCCTTGATGTCCTTGTTGTCATTCGCCCACTTCGGCAGACCGAGGTTCTTCGCCTCTGCCTTGGCGACAGCCGCGGTCTCGCCCGCCTTGAGGCCGAGCCGCTTGTCGATCTGCTCGTAGACCCAGACATTGCGCCGGCCCTCGGGAATGACCAGCGCGTTTCGGCTGCTCGGGCTGAGCATTGTCTTCACCGCGTTCGCCGCGGACATCTTCTTGCTGAGCCGGTAGACGCCCGCCTGGATCGTATTGCCCTTGGGATTCGCCTGCTGCGCGGAGACAAAGGCGCGCTGGCTTTTCACCACGCCCTTCTTCACCAGGAGTGCGGCGATCTCATATCCGCCGGCGCCCTGGGGGATCTCCACCTCCACGGAGCCCGATCCGGTGCCGGCGAAGTCCGGCGGGGGGCCGAATTTCGTCTGCCAGTACTGGTAGCCGACATAGCCGACGCCACCGACACCGCCGACCAGCACCGCGGCCACCACCACGCAGGCGACGCCGTTGCGGCCCTTCTTCTTCGTCTTGCCGCGCCGGTCGCGGCCGCCGCCCCGGCGGCCCTCGCCCGGTTCGGCGTCCTCGCCGTCGCCGTCGCCGTCACCGGTGAAGAAGGGGTGGGTCTCCTTCTGCTGCCCGTCGTCCCAGCCGTCGCCCTGCTCGGGCGCCGGCTCCGGCTCGGTGCGTCGCTGAGCGGGCGGCTGCGGCGGCGGATACGCGTCGGGGGTGGCGTAGTAATCCTGGTTGTCGCCGTAGCCGGCGGGCTGCTGTGCGTCGTAGGACGTTCCGGGCTGTCCGCCGTACGGCATGGTGGCCTGCTGGCCGTTGTCCCAACTGCCGTTGTACTGCGGGTCGTTGTACTGCGGCTGCGGATGCTGCTGATGTGACTGCCGCGCCTGATGGGCGTGCTGCTGCGGCTGCGGGGAATGCTGCTGATGACCGCCGTACTGCTGGGCCTGGTGGGACTGCTGCGCGTCGCCGTACTGGGGGTTGTGGTACTGCTGCCCGTCGTACTGCGACTGCTGCGCCTCGTAGTGCGGCTGCCCGCCGTGCTGCGGGTGGTACTGCTGCTGGTACGGGTCCTGACCGCCCCCGTACTGTGCCTGCCCCTGCGGGTGCGGCTGCTGCGCGTACTGCTGCTGAGGCTGCCCGGCATAGGGAGCGCTGCCGTCGGTGGCCTGCTGTGCCGCCCACCCCTGGTCCCCGTACAAAGGGTCCTCTGGGTGCCACGGTTCGGAGCCGGGGCCCCGGCCATAGTCAGTCATCGATCCCCTAGAGCCGCGAGGCGATGATCGCGGAGCGCCCTGGCACCGCGTCCCTTTCGCCTCTTTGCTGTGCGGCAGCTGTTCGAACACTGCCGCATCGCGCGGAACGTTACCGTATCGCGATCAGATGACCACTTCGACGCCCTCGCCGGGAGGATTACCTGATACCCGTTCGGCCTCAAGCGCGCTCTGGAGGATGACGACCGCCGCCACTTGGTCGATCACGGACCGGCCCTTCTTCGCCTTCACGCCCGAGGCCCGCAATCCCTGACTGGCCGTCACTGTGCTCATCCGCTCATCGACCAGTCGTACGGGCAGCGGCGCGACGGACCGCGCCATCTCCTCGGCGAACGTCCGTACCTTCGCCGCGGCCGGTCCCTCGCCCCCGTTGAGTGAGCGCGGGAGCCCGATCAGCACCTCGATCGGTTCGTACTCCTCGACGATCTGGCGCAGCCGCCGGTGGGCGGCCGGGACGTCGCGCCCCGGCACGGTCTCCACCGGCGTGGCGAGGATCCCGTCGGGGTCGCACGAGGCGACCCCGATCCGGGCGTCCCCGACATCGATCGCGAGCCGGCGTCCGCGTCGCATACGGCGTCAGGCCGTCTCGGCGACGAGGCGTTCCACAGCGGCGACGGCGTCCCCGATGGCGTCCGGGTTCTGGCCGCCGCCCTGGGCGACGTCCGGCTTGCCGCCACCGCCGCCGCCGAGGGTCTTGGCCGCGGTACGGACCAGGTCACCGGCCTTGAGACCCCGTCCACGGGCGGCCTCGTTGGTGGCGATGACCGTCAGCGGGCGTCCGTTGGCCGTGGTGAACAGCGCCACGACGGCCGGCCGGTCGCCCTGGATGCGGCCACGGACGTCGAGGACCAGCTTGCGCAGATCGTCGGCCGAGGTGCCGTCCGGGACCTGTCCGGTGACCAGCGCCGTGCCCCGTACGTCCTTGGCACTCCCGGCGAGTCCGGCGGCGGCGGCTAGCACCTTCTCCGCGCGGAACTTCTCGATCTCCTTCTCGGCGTCCTTCAGCTTGGCCAGCATGCCGGAGATCTTCTCGGGCAGTTCCTCGGAACGGCCCTTGACCAGCTCCTGGAGCTGGGCGACGACGGTGTGCTCCTTGGCGAGGAAGTTGTAGGCGTCCACGCCGACCAGAGCCTCGATGCGCCGCACCCCGGAACCGATCGACGACTCGCCGAGCAGCTTCACCAGACCCAGCTGGGCGGTGTTGTGGACATGCGTACCGCCGCACAGTTCCTTGGAGAAGTCGCCGATGGTGACGACACGGACCCGCTCGCCGTACTTCTCGCCGAACTCGGCGATGGCGCCCTGCTTCTTGGCCTCGTCGATCGACATGACCTCGGCCTGCACGTCCAGCTCGCGGGAGAGGACCTCATTGATCTTCTGCTCGACATCGAGGAGGACCGTGCCGGGTACGGCGGCGGGCGAGCCGAAGTCGAAGCGGAAGCGGCCCGGCGAGTTCTCCGAGCCGGCCTGGGCGGCCGTCGGGCCGAGGGCGTCACGCAGCGCCTGGTGCGTGAGGTGCGTGGCGCTGTGGGCGCGGGCGATGGCGCGGCGGCGGTTGATGTCGATGGCGGCGTAGGCGGAGGAGCCCACCGTCACCTCGCCGACCTGCACGGATCCCTTGTGCACGGAGACACCGGGGACCGGCTGCTGGACGTCACGGACCTGGATGACGGCGCCGGTGTCGAGCTTGATCCGGCCCTGGTCGGCGAGCTGGCCGCCGCCCTCGGCGTAGAAGGGCGTGCGGTCGAGGACGATCTCGACCTCGTCGCCCTCGGTGGCGGCGGGCGACGGCACACCGTCGACGAGGAGGCCGACGATCGTCGACTCGCCCCCGGTCGAGGTGTAGCCGGTGAACTCGGTGGAACCGCTGTTGTCGGCGACGGCGCGGTAGGCGGAGAGGTCGGCGTGGCCGGACTTCTTGGCCTTGGCGTCGGCCTTGGCCCGCTCCCGCTGCTCCTTCATCAGCCGCCGGAAGCCGTCCTCGTCCACGGAGAGGCCCTGTTCGGCGGCCATCTCCAGGGTGAGGTCGATCGGGAAGCCCCAGGTGTCGTGGAGCAGGAACGCCTTGTCGCCGGAGAGGACCCGGCCGCCGGCGGACTTGGTCTCGGTGACGGCGGTGTCGAGGATGTTCGTGCCGCCCTTGAGGGCCTTGAGGAAGGCGGCCTCCTCGGCGAGGGCGACGGTCTCGATGCGCTTGCGGTCGGTCTCCAGCTCCGGGTACTGCTCGCCCATGGTCCTGATGACCACGTCGATCAGATCGGCGACGACCGGTTCGGTGGCGCCGAGGAGCCGCATGTTGCGGATGGCGCGGCGCATGATGCGGCGCAGCACATAGCCGCGGCCCTCGTTGCCGGGGGTGACGCCGTCGCCGATGAGCATGGCGGACGTACGGATGTGGTCGGCGACCACACGCAGCGAGACGTCGGAGCCGTGCTCGGCGCCGTACCGCACGCCCGTCAGCTCGGTGGCCTTGTCCATGACGACGCGCAGGGTGTCGGTCTCGTACATGTTCTGTACGCCCTGGAGGATCATGGCGAGGCGTTCGAGACCGAGACCGGTGTCGATGTTCTTCGACGGCAGGTCCCCGAGGATCTCGAAGTCCTCCTTGCCGGTGCCCTCACCGCGCTCGGACTCCATGAAGACCAGGTTCCAGATCTCCACGTACCGCTCGTCGTTGACGGCGGGACCGCCCTCGACGCCGAACTCGGGGCCCCGGTCGTAGTTGATCTCGGAACAGGGACCGCACGGGCCGGGCACACCCATGGACCAGAAGTTGGGGCCCATGCCCAAGCGCTGGATGCGCTCGGCCGGTACGCCGATCTTCTCGCGCCAGATCCGCTCGGCCTCGTCGTCGTCGAGGTAGACGGTGATCCACAGGCGCTCCGGGTCGAGCCCGTAACCGCCGTCCGCCACGGAGCTGGTGAGCAGCTCCCAGGCGTAGGTGATCGCGCCTTCCTTGAAGTAGTCGCCGAAGGAGAAGTTGCCGCACATCTGGAAGAACGTGCCGTGCCGGGTGGTCTTGCCGACCTCTTCGATGTCCGGTGTGCGCACACACTTCTGCACGCTGGTGGCGCGCTGGTACGGCGGCTTGACCTCGCCGAGGAAGTACGGCTTGAAGGGCACCATGCCCGCCGGGACCAGCAGCAGAGTCGGGTCGTCCGCGATGAGCGACGCCGAAGGGACGACGGTGTGACCGCGCTCCTCGAAGAAGCTCAGCCAGCGGCGACGAATTTCAGCCGACTCCATCAGTGGTCCTCATTCCGGTTGTGCGGGTCGTAGTGACGCGGGTGGTCCTGCGGGTGGGCGGAGTACACCGTCCGGGGCTGTTCTGTGTACTCGATGGCGGCGCGGTGCCGGGGAGCGGGAAGCGCGTGGTCGGCGGACGCGTCGAGACCGAGCGCCTCGCCGAGCTCCGCCTCGCGCCGCGCCATCCCGGCTCTGACGTCAACGGCGAATTCCCTGACTTTGTGCCCGGCGTCGATCGCCTTGTTCGCGGCCTGGGCCGCGAGGCTCTCCGGGGTCAGCTGCTTGATCTTGCGGTGGACCTTGGTGGTGGCCCAGACACCGGCGGCCGCGCCCGCGGTGAACCAGAACGTACGGCGGAACATCGCTGCGTCAGCCCTTCTTCTTCCTGCGCCGGGCGGACGGCAGCGTACGCCCGGGGATGACCCTGCGCCGGACGGCCGGTTCGGGCGCCGTGCCGGCGTCCGGTGCTCCTCTGCGCCCGAGCGCCTGGCGTACGCCGTAGCCGAACGCGGCGACCTTGACCAGCGGGCCGCCGAAGGTCGAGGCGACCGTCGTGGAGAGTGCCGAGGCGTTGGAGGTGACTTCCTGGACGTCCGTCGCGATGGCGTCGACCCGGTCGAGCTGGGTCTGCGCGGAGCGGACCGTCGCGGACGCGTCCGCCAGCAGCGGCACGGCCTGTTCGGTCACGTCCGCCACCAGTCTGGTGGTCGCCTTGAGGGTCTGCGCCAGCCTCACCAGCACCACGGCCAGGAAGGAGACCAGAATGGCCCAGAACACGGCCACCAGGATCCCGGCAACCTCTCCACCGGTCACGCCGCACCGCTCCCTGATCGTCGAAGGTCATCTGGAAAGCGACTGGAAAGTCGTCCTCCGACCCTATCGCGCCGGGGGTCGCGTCCCGTACCGGATTAGCGGGGGCCCGGGTGGCGTTCAGCGAGAAAGATTGTACGGAGTGCGGCGGGTTGAGTACTCTGCGTGTCCCATGCGACGCCCCTTTCGCTCCGGCCCTCCGTCGGCCGTGCCCGCCCCGGCTCCGGGCAATCTCCCCGCCGAGCTGAACCGCTTCGTGGGGCGCGACGACGAGTTGGCCACCCTGGCACGGCATCTCGGGGACTCCCGGCTGGTCACGGTGGTGGGGGTGGGCGGAGTCGGCAAGACCCGGCTGGCCCTGAAAGCCGCGGATGCCATGAAGAAACGCTACTGCGATGGCATCTGGCTCGCCGAACTCTCCGCGCTCCGCGACCCCGAACTGCTCGAACACGCGTTGGTGGAGGCACTCGGACTGACGGACCACAGCAGCAGGCCCGCGCGCCGGGTGCTCGCCGGCCATCTCGCCACGCGTCAACTGCTGCTGGTCATCGACGGGTTCGAGCAGCTCGTCGACGCCTGCGCCACGCTCGTACGGGAACTTCTGCGCCGGGCACCGGAGTTGCGGGTGCTCGCCGTCGGCAGGCGCCCGCTCAGGGTGGACGGCGAGCTGACGTTCGCGCTCGCCCCGATGACGGAGACGGACGCGGTCCGGCTCTTCACGGAACGGGCCACCGCCGTACCACCCGGTCCGGGGCAGGCCGACGCCCGGTCCGCGGCCGTCCAGGAGCTGTGCCGGCGCCTCGACGGGATCCCGCTCGCGCTGGAACTGGCGGCCGGGCGGCTCCATGTCCTCTCCGTCGAGCAGATCCTCGACCGCGTCGGGGACCGTTTCCGGGTGCTCACCGAAGGCAGACGGGGCGCGCCGCCGCGCCACCAGACGCTCAGGACCGCGATCGGCTGGAGCCATGAGCTGTGCACTCCGGCCGAACGGCTGCTGTGGGCGCGGCTGTCGGTCTTCGCCGGACCGTTCGACCTGGAGGCCGCCGAGTATGTGTGCGGCGGACCCGAACTGCCGGAGGAAGAGGTCCTGGACGTCCTCGCCGAGCTGATCTCCCAGTCCCTGGTCGTCCGCGAGGAGACCCGAGCGGGTACGCGCTACCGGATGCTGGACACCGTCAGGGCGTACGGCGCCGAGTGGCTGGACGCCCTGGAGGACACCGACCGGATGCGCCGCCGGCACCGCGACTGGTACATGGGGCTGGCGACCTGGTACGAGCTGGACTGGTTCAGCCCGCGCCAGGCGGAGGTCGCGGCCGGTACGGAGAGCGCGCTGCCCAATCTGCGCGCCGCGCTCGAACTGTGTCTGGAGAGTCCCGACGAGGCGCATCTGGGCCAGCATCTGGCGGGCACACTCTGGTTCTACTGGGCGGGATGCGGCCGGCTGACCGAGGGGCGGCACTGGCTGGGCCGGGCCCTCGCGCTGGACAGCCCGTATGACGAGTCGCGGCTCAAGGCCCTGTGGGTGCTCGGCTATGTCGCGGTTCTCCAGGGGGACAACACGGCCGCGTCCGGCGCCCTGCACGAGTGCCGGGAGGAGGCGGAGCGCACCGGCAACGCGCTGGCGCGCGCCTATGCCGTGCACCGGCTGGGCTGTCAGGCGCTGCTCACCGACGACATGCCGCGCGCCGAGCGGCTGCTGCGCTCGGCGCTCGCTTCGTACCGGGAACTCGGCGAGCTGAACAGCAATGTGCTGATGGGCCAGGTCGAGCTGGCCATGGCGCTGGTGTTCCAGGGCGATCTGGAGGCGGCGGTCGCGCTCTGCGAGGAGGTGCGCGAGATCTGCGAGGACAGCGGCGAGCGCTGGACCAGGGCGTACGCGCTGTACGTACTGGCCTACTCCGCCTGGACACGCGAGGAGCACACCGAGGCGCGTGCGCTGATCGCGGAGTCGATCGCCATCCACCATGGATTCAACGATCTGGTGGGGCTGGTGCTGGCCGTCGAGCTGATGGCGCTGGTGACGGCGAGCGAGGGCGATCCGGCGGAGGCCGCGGTGCTCCAGGGGGCCGCGAACGGACTGTGGGGGTCGGTCGGCCCGCAGCTGTTCGGCTCCGGCTTCTTCGGTGCGCCGCGCGCGCTGTGCGAGCGGCGCGCGAGCGAGGAGCTGGGTACGGAGCGGTACGCGGCGTACGAGGGTGAGGGGCTCGGGCTGTCGCCGAGCGCGGCCGTGGAGCGGGCACTCGCCGAGCGCCGCCGGCCGGCCGCCGCGCCGCCGCACCAGCAGTCGAACGCCCGCCGGCCGGCCCGGAGAACGCGGAAGCCCGCCGGCTCCCCCACCGCGCGGGGCGGGGAAGCGGCGGGCTGAGACTTCGTGTCCGCGTCAGCGGGCGTAGTACTCGACGACCAGCTGCTCGTCACAGATGACCGGGATCTCCTTGCGCTGCGGGTCACGGTCCAGGCGGAACGCCAGGGCCTTCAGGTTGACCTGCAGGTAGCGCGGGGTCTCGCCGTCGGTGTCGTAGCCACCCTCGCGCGCGACCTGGAAGGGGACCTTCTCGCGGCTGCGCTCGCGGACCATCACGACGTCGTCGGGACGGACACGGAACGACGGCTTGTCGACCTTGCCACCGTTGACCTCGATGTGGCCGTGGACGACCATCTGGCGGGCCTGGTAGATGGTGCGGGCGATGCCCGACCGCAGGACCAGCGCGTCGAGGCGGCGCTCCAGCTCGACGACCAGGGCCTCGCCCGTCTTGCCCTCGGCCTTGCGGGCGCGGTCGTAGGCGCGGGCCATCTGGCGCTCGCTGATGTCGTACTGGGCGCGCAGGCGCTGCTTCTCCAGCAGACGGACCTTGTAGTCACTGTTCTGCTTGCGTCCACGGCCGTGCTCGCCCGGCGGGTAGGGACGGGCCTCGAAGTACTTGACAGCCTTCGGCGTCAGCGCGATACCGAGCGCGCGTGACTTCTTGACCTTGGGACGCGACTGGTTAGGCACGTTCTCCAGACCTCCGTTGTAGGTTAGGTTAGGCTCACCTTACTTAAGGAGATCGCATGTCTCGCCCTGGGAACACCACGCGCATCACAGACAGCCTCGGCGCACAGAGCGACGATTCGACGGAGGTCCGATCAGCTCATGGTCAGCCGCGTCCCAGCGGGCTTGAAATCGATCGGATGCCGTCAGCAGCCGAGCGCACACGAACTCTCGTACAGAGTACATGCTCGGCAGTACTGATCATTCCGGGCCTGGACGGGGCCAAGCCGTACCAGCTGATGCCCGACGCGCGGAGCGTCGGACCGGACGGCGAGGTGTTCCTCGCGTTCCCCGCCGACTCCCCCGCCGTACGCGCCGCGACGCACGCGCAGGACGACGAGCTGAACGCGGTGCTGGAGGTCACGGACGTCGCGCCCGTGTCCGTACCCCACCGTATCCGGGGCCGGGCCTGGCTCTCCGGCTGGCTCACCCGCGTACCGGGCGGGGCCGAACCCGGTCGTATGACGCTGCGGCTGGAGGTCGGCGAGGCGTGCGTGGACGATCTCTGGGGCGCGGACTCGGTGGAGCCCGAGGACTTCGCCACGGCCGCGGCCGATCCGCTGGTGGAACACGAGGCGGAACTGCTCCAGCATCTGCACTCCGCCCACAGCGCGGAGGTCCAGTCGCTGCGCGGGCTGCTCGGCGAACGGGCCACGGGCTCCCCGGAGTCCGGGACCGCCGGGACCGTCGCCGTACCCGTCGGGCTCGACCGTTTCGGGCTGCGGGTGCGCTTCACGGGAGTGCGGTGCTTCGACGCCCGCTTCGACTTCCCCGAGCCGGTGCGGAACGTCAACGAGCTGCGGTACGCGATGCACACGCTCTTCGACGCGGCCGCGGGATAACGCCTAGGGTCTTTCGTTTGGATCAGGCCGGATCAGGGAGCGGGGGCTGGTGCCGTGGATCGCAAGGCGGAGGAGGGAGCCATGGCGGAGCCCTGGTGACCGACGACAACGCGGCGAGGCGCGGTGCCAGAGCACGCGAGCCCGGCATGATCCAAACGAGAGGCCCTAGGTCCTGTCCCCGCGCAGCCGCTCGCGCACCTTGTCGACCACGTCCGCGTACCGCGCCTCCGCGCCGTACCGCGTGGGCTCGTAGTACCGCCTGCCCCGCACCTCTTCCGGCGCGTACTGCTGCGCGGCGATGCCGCCCGGCACATCGTGCGGATAGATATAGCCCTGGGCGTGACCGAGCTTGGCCGCGCCCTTGTAGTGGCCGTCGCGCAGATGCGTGGGGACCGGCCCCGCCAGCCCCTTCTTGACGTCCTCCAGGGCGGCGGAGATGGCGGTCGTGGCCGCGTTCGACTTGGGGGCCAGCGCCAGCGCGATGGTGGCATGGCTCAGGGTGAGAGCGGCCTCCGGGAAACCGATCATGGCCACGGCCTGGGCAGCGGCGACCGCTGTCGGCAGTGCGGTGGGATCGGCGAGACCGATGTCCTCGCTCGCCGAGATCATCAGCCGTCTGGCGATGAACCGGGGGTCTTCCCCCGCCTCGATCATCCGGGCCAGATAGTGCAGCGCCGCGTCCACGTCGGAGCCGCGGATGGACTTGATGAGCGCGCTCGCCACGTCGTAGTGCTGATCGCCGTCACGGTCGTAGGCCACCGCCGCCCGGTCGACGGTCTCCTCCACCGTCCGGAGGCTGATCTCCTTCTCGCTCTTGTCGATCGCGGCGCCGGCCGCCGCCTCCAGCGCCGTCAGCGCGCGCCGTGCGTCGCCGCCCGCGATCCGGAGCAGATGCGCCTCGGCGTCGTCGGGGAGCGTGACCGCGCCGCCGAGACCGCGCTCCTCGGTGAGGGCCCGCCGCAGCAGACCACGCAGATCGTCGTCGCTGAGCGGCTCCAGCGTGAGCAGCAGGGAGCGGGAGAGCAGCGGGGAGATCACCGAGAAGTACGGATTCTCGGTGGTGGCGGCGATGAGCGTGACCCAGCGGTTCTCGACCGCGGGCAGCAGGGAATCCTGCTGGGCCTTGCTGAAGCGGTGGATCTCGTCGAGGAAGAGGACGGTCTCCTTGCCGAAGCCCCCGGACGCGCGGCGGGCCCCGTCGATGACGGCCCTGACCTCCTTGACGCCCGCGGTGATCGCGGAGAGCTCCACGAAGCGTTTGTTGGTCGCCTTGGAGACGACGTACGCGAGGGTCGTCTTGCCCGTGCCCGGCGGGCCCCAGAGAATCACGGACGAAGGACCGGCGGGGCCGCCGTTCCCCTCGCCCACCAGCCTCCGCAGCGGGGATCCGGGCTTCAGCAGATGGCTCTGGCCGACTACTTCGTCGAGGACGCGCGGGCGCATCCGGACGGCCAGGGGGCTGCTGGACGGGTCCTTCTCCTGGCGGTCTTCCGCCGCTGCGGTAAAGAGGTCGGGCTCCACGCGTGAAGCCTATGCCAGACCACTGACAACGCCCTCGCCCTCGGGGCCTCCCGCCCGCCGACGGTGCCCTCAGCCGGTCCAGAAGTCCCACCAGCGGGTCAGGATGAGCATCCCGATGATCCCGATGTGCAGCACCGGCAGCACCCACGTGAACTCGCCCAGGAAACCGCGCAGCCACGACGGCGCGGGCAGCACGCCCTCGCGGATGTTGTGGGACGTGACGTACCAGAACATCAGGATCGTGGCGACCCAGGCCAGGCAGCACCACAGGCAGAGCGAGCTGATGGTGTATAGCGACTGGTACTGGAGCCAGGTGCAGAATCCGACGCCGAAGAGGGTGCCCGCGTTCAGCCCGAGCCAGAACCAGTTCCGGTAGCGCGCCCCGGCGAGCAGTCCGACCCCGATGAAGATCACGACGGCGTAGGTGACGAGTCCGAGCATCGGGTTCGGGAAGCCGAAGGCCGACGCCTGGTCACTCTTCATGATGTTGCCGCAGGAGACCACCGGGTTCAGGCTGCATCCGGGCGTGAAGCCCGGGTCCTCCAGCAGCTTGAACTTGTCGAGGGTGATCACCCAGGCCGCCAGCAGTCCCGCCGCGCCGGTGATGACCAGCAGGAGCGCGAACGCGCGGCTGCCGCCGACGGTGCCCGCGGCCGTCCCTTCCTCGCGGTCGGAGGAGACGTCGTCCACCACTGCTCGCGTCATATCACCGTTCCATCACTCGGGGAGTTCGCACGCTCGGGGAGACGCGGGGAGCTCGCGTACTCGGAGACCTCCGGGGCAGGCTCATTGTGCCGCACAGGCCCCCGGGTCCACCGTTCGCCCGGCATAAGGAAAGCGGGGCCCGGACGGTCTCCGTCCAGGCCCCGCACCGTTTCCGCGCGGTCAGCCGAGCCGCTGTGTCAGCTCCGTCACAAGGTCGTCGAGCGCCACCGCCGACTGCTCGCCGCTCTCCATGTCCTTGAGCTGGGCGACGCCCTCCGCGAGATCGCGCTCGCCCACGACGATCGTGTAGCGGGCACCGGACCTGTTGGCGTTCTTCATGGCGCCCTTGAGGCCCTTCGCGCCGTACGAGAAGTCCGCGGGGATCCCGGCCCTGCGCAGCTCGGTGACGACGGCGAACAGCCGACGCCGCGCCTCCTCGCCGAGCGGCACCGCGAAGACGCTGGTGGCGTTCGGGAGATCGAGCCGGATCCCCTCGGCCTCCAGCGCCAGCACCGTACGGTCCACGCCGAGCGCCCAGCCGACCGACGGGAGCGCCGGGCCGCCGATCATCTCGGAGAGCCCGTCGTACCGGCCGCCGCCGCCCACCGCGGACTGCGCGCCGAGCCCGTCGTGCACGAACTCGAAGGTGGTCCTGGTGTAGTAGTCGAGACCGCGTACGAGCTTCTCGTCGTCCTCGTACGCCACCCCGGCGGCCGTCAGCAGCTCGCGCACCTCCTCGTGGTACGCCTTGCACGCGTCGCACAGATAGTCGCGCAGCATCGGCGCCCCGACGAGCTGCTCCTGTACGTCGGCGCGCTTGTCGTCGAGCACCCGCAGCGGGTTGATCTCGATGCGCCGGCGCGTGTCCTCGTCCAGGTCGAGCCCGCGCAGGAAGTTCTGGAGCACCTCGCGGTAGACGGGGCGGCACTCCTTGTCGCCCAGCGAGTTGAGCAGGATGCGGAAGTCGCGCAGCCCCAGGGAGCGGTACGCCTGGTCGGCCAGGATGATCAGTTCGGCGTCGAGCGCGGGGTCCTCCGCGCCGATCGCCTCGGCGCCGACCTGCGAGAAGTGGCGGTAACGGCCCTTCTGGGGGCGCTCGTAGCGGTAGTACGAGCCGGAGTACCAGAGCTTGACCGGCAGATTCCCGGCCTTGTGCAGATTGGCCTCCAGCGCGGCACGCAGCACGGAGGCGGTGCCTTCGGGGCGCAGTGCCAGCTTGTCGCCGCCCTTGGTCTCGAAGGCGTACATCTCCTTGGAGACGATGTCGGTGGACTCGCCGACACCGCGGGCGAACAGCTCGACGTTCTCGAAACCGGGCGTCTCGACATAGCCGTAGCCGGAGTTGCGCAGCGGCGCGGAGATGGCCTCGCGCACGGCGAGATAGACCGCCGAGACGGGCGGGATCAGGTCGTAGGTGCCCTTGGGGGCCCGGAAGGTGCTCATGGGGATCGGTGCTTCACATTCCTCGTCGCGGAGCGGCGGTCGGGCCGCTTCCGTGGCCGGCGGCCAGCTCCCTCAGATAAGGGTTGGCGGCGCGCTCGCGGCCGATGGTCGTCTGGGGGCCGTGTCCGGACAGCACCACGGTCGAGTCGTCGAGCGGCAGGCACACCCGTGCCAGGGACTCGATGATCTCGGCGTGGTCGCCACCGGGCAGATCGGTGCGTCCGATGGAGCCGGCGAAGAGCAGATCGCCCGAGAAGAGAACCGGCGGGATATCGGCACCGCCGACCGCCTCGGGCGTTCCGAACGTCACCGACCCCTTGGTATGGCCCGGGGCGTGCGCGACGGTGAACTCCAGTCCCGCCAGCGCCAGTCCGGCGCCGTCGGTCAGCTCCTGGACCTCGGCCGGCTCCCCCACGGTCAGCTCGCCCATCAGCGGCATCCCGATCGAGCGGCCGAGCGCCTTCTCGGGGTCACTCATCATGTAGCGGTCCGCGGGGTGGATCCACGCCGGTACGTCATGTGCTCCGCACACGGGGACGACCGAGGCGACATGGTCGATGTGCCCATGAGTCAGGATGACGGCGACGGGCTTGAGCCGGTGCTTGCGTACCGCGTCCTCAACGCCCTGTGCGGCCTGGTGGCCCGGGTCGATGATCACGCACTCCTCGCCCGCGGCGGGGGCGACCAGATAGCAATTGGTCCCCCAGGCCCCGGCGGGGAACCCGGCAATGAGCACGATCGTCCTTATATGTCGTCCGTCGGGAGAATGCAGCAGTTCAGAGACTACCGGCGGTCCTCAATCCACAGCGAACCCATATACGGTAACGGGCTAGATCAGGCCGGACAGGATCACATACACATACGAGGAGTGGACCCGGTGGTCAACAGCGATCAGCGGCGGCGGCAGCTCGCCCGGGAGAAGTTCGAGCGGCAGCAGCAGCGCCGGGCCGAGGCCCGGAACAAGGCGAAGCGCCGCAATGTCATCATCGCGTCCGTGCTGGCCGTGGTGGTGCTCGCGGGAGCCGCGGCGTACGCCTCGGTCGGCCTGACGGACGGCGACAGCAGCGACAAGGCCGCCGGCCCGGAGTCGAGCGACTCCGCCTCGCCCTCGCCCTCGCCGAGCGAGAGCAGCAAGCCCGAGCCGAAGATGGCCATCGACAAGAACGCCAAGTACACCATGGCGCTCAAGACGAGCCAGGGCGACATCTCCATCGCGATGGACGCCAAGAAGACACCGCACACGGTGAACTCGTTCAAGGCGCTCGCGGACAAGAAGTACTTCGACAGCACGAAGTGTCACCGGCTGACCACCGAGGGCATCTTCGTGCTCCAGTGCGGCGATCCGAAGGGCGACGGCACCGGCGGTCCCGGCTACACGATCGAGGACGAGAATCTGACGGCTCTCGGCAAGGCGGGCGCCGACGGCTCGGTCACGTACCCGGCGGGGACGGTCGCGATGGCCAATACCGGCCAGCCGCACACCGGCGGCAGCCAGTTCTTCCTGGTCTACAAGGACACCAAACTCCCGCCCAGCTACACGCCGTTCGGGACCATGGACGACGCCGGCCTGAAGGTCGTGGAAGCCGTGGCGAAGGCCGGAGTGGACGGCGGCACGGGCGACGGCGCGCCCAAGAAGACCGTCACCGTGGAGAAGGGCACGGTCGACACGGCGTGACCCTGTGAATTTCGGCCGCGCTGAGTGCGGACAGCCGGGCGGCCGGTCGCCTAGATTGGCGTTGTGCAGGGCGGGCGCAGCCCGTCCCAGGAAACTGTGGATGATGCCCGGGGGCCACACCCCTCACGGACATCAGGTGGAGGAGGCGCTGTGAGCAGCGACCCGTGGGGCCGCGTCGATGAGACGGGCACCGTGTACGTGCGTACGGCCGAGGGCGAACAGGTCGTCGGATCGTGGCAGGCAGGCTCTCCGGAGGAGGCTCTGGCCTATTTCGAGCGCAAGTACGAGGGCCTGGTTGTCGAGATCGGCCTCCTCGAACGGCGGGTGAAGACCACCGATCTGTCCGCGAAGGATGCGACGACCGCGATCGAGCATCTGCGCGGCCAGGTCGACGAGCACCACGCCGTGGGCGATCTCGAAGCGCTGCGCAAGCGGCTCGACGCGCTGGTGGCGACGGTCGACTCGCGCCGTGAGGAGCGCAAGGCGCAGCGGGCGAAGCAGACCGACGAGGCGCGCCACGCCAAGGAGGCGCTGGTCACCGAGGCGGAGGAGCTCGCGCAGAGCGATCAGTGGCGGTCGGCCGGTGAGCGGCTGCGGGCACTGGTGGACACCTGGAAGGGCCTGCCGAGGCTCGACCGGAAGTCCGACGACGAGCTGTGGCACCGCTTCTCGCATGCGCGCTCGGCGTTCTCCAAGCGCCGCAAGGCGCACTTCGCGGCGCTCGACGCGCAGCGCGAGGACGCCCGCAAGGCCAAGGAGAAACTGGTCGCGGAGGCCGAATCGCTGTCCGGCTCCACCGACTGGGGCGGTACGGCCGCCCGCTACCGCGAGCTGATGACCGAGTGGAAGGCGGCGGGCCGCGCCCAGCGCGAGGCCGAGGACGATCTGTGGAACCGCTTCCGCGGCGCCCAGGACGTCTTCTTCGCGGCGCGTGGCGAGGTCTTCGCCGAGCGGGACGCCGAGCAGGGCGAGAACCTCAAGCTCAAGGAGGAACTCGCGGTCGAGGCCGAGCGGCTGGTGCCGGTCACGGACCTCAAGGCGGCCAGGGCGGCGTTCCGGGCGCTCAACGAGCGCTGGGAGGCCATCGGCCACGTACCGCGTGACGCCCGTCCCAAGGTCGAGGGCCGGATGCACGCGGTGGAGCGGGCTCTTCAGGAGTCCGAGGAGAACGAGTGGCGCCGGACGAACCCGGAGGCGCGTGCACGCGCCGCGGGTCTGACGGGCCAGCTCCAGGGCGCGGTCGACAAGCTGCGTACGCAGATCGACGCGGCGCGCGCGGCGGGCAACAACGCCAAGGCGGACAAGCTCGCCAAGGAGCTGGAGGGCCGGCAGGCCCTGCTGGACCAGGCGCTGAAGGGTCTTCAGGAGTTCGGCGGCTGAGAGACCGGGCCGGGCACCGCCCGGCCCGGCGTCATCCTGAGACGACGAAGGGGCTCCCCGCATCCGCTGCGGGGAGCCCCTTCGTCGTTGCCCTTCGTCGTTGCCCTTCGTCGCCCCTCGTCCGTCGCCCTCTACGGCCTGCGCGCCGAGGTGACGCGGTAGACGTCGTAGACGCCCTCCACACCCCGTACGGCCTTCAGGACATGTCCCAGGTGCTTCGGGTCGCCCATCTCGAAGGTGAACCGGGACGTGGCGACCCGGTCGCGGGAGGTCTGGACGGCCGCGGACAGGATGTTCACATGCTGGTCGGACAGGACGCGGGTGACGTCCGACAGCAGCCGGGAGCGGTCCAGCGCCTCGACCTGGATGGCGACCAGGAAGACCGACGACTGGGTCGGGGCCCACTCGACCTCGAGGATCCGTTCGGGCTGCTGGGAGAGCGAGTCGACATTGACGCAGTCGGCGCGGTGCACCGAGACACCGCTGCCGCGTGTCACGAAGCCGATGATCGGGTCGCCCGGGACCGGCGTACAGCAGCGGGCGAGCTTGACCCAGACGTCCTCGACGCCCTTGACGACCACGCCGGGGTCGGCGTTGGCGCGGCGCTTGCTGCGGCCGTGCGAGGGCGGGGCGCTCTCGGCGATGTCCTCGTTGGCGGCCTCCTCGCCGCCGAGGGCCTGCACCAGCTTCTGTACGACGCCCTGCGCGGCCACATGGCCCTCGCCGATCGCCGCGTACAGGGACGAGATGTCGGGGTAGCGCATCTCGTGCGCGAGCGTGACCAGCGAGTCGCCGGTGAGGATGCGCTGGATCGGCAGGTTCTGCTTGCGCATGGCCCGCGCGATGGCGTCCTTGCCCTGCTCGATCGCCTCGTCGCGGCGCTCCTTGGAGAACCACGCGCGGATCTTGTTCCTGGCCCGCGGTGACTTGACGAAGCCCAGCCAGTCGCGCGAGGGGCCCGCCCCGGACGCCTTGGAGGTGAAGACCTCCACCAGATCGCCGTTGTCCAGCGTCGATTCGAGCGGTACGAGCCGCCCGTTGACCCGGGCTCCTATGGTCCGGTGGCCGACCTCCGTGTGCACCGCGTACGCGAAGTCGACGGGGGTGGCACCGGCGGGCAGCGCTATCACATCGCCCTTGGGCGTGAAGACGAAGACCTCGTTGCGGGACAGGTCGAAGCGGAGCGACTCCAGGAACTCGCTGGGGTCCTCGGTCTCCTTCTGCCAGTCCAGCAGCTGGCGCAGCCACGCCATGTCGTTGACGGTGTCCTGGCCGGCGCCCTTGCCCGCGTTCCTGGGCACGTCCGTACGCACCTTGGAGGCGCCCGCGACGGCCTCCTGCTTGTACTTCCAGTGCGCGGCGATGCCGTACTCGGCGCGGCGGTGCATGTCGAACGTACGGATCTGGAGCTCGACGGGCTTGCCGTTGGGCCCGATGACCGTCGTGTGCAGCGACTGGTACATGTTGAACTTGGGCATCGCGATGTAGTCCTTGAACCGGCCGGGGACCGGATTCCACCGCGCGTGGACGGTGCCGAGCGCCGCGTAACAGTCGCGGACGGTGTCGACGAGGACACGGATGCCCACCAGATCGTAGATCTCCGCGAAGTCCCGGCCGCGGACGATCATCTTCTGGTAGACGCTGTAGTAGTGCTTCGGGCGGCCGGTGACGGTGGCCTTGATCCGGGCGGCGCGCAGATCCGACTGGACCTCGTCGGTCACTATGGCCAGATACTCGTCCCGCTTGGGGGCGCGCTCCGCGACGAGCCGGACGATCTCGTCGTACATCTTCGGGTAGAGGATCGCGAAGGCGAGGTCCTCCAGCTCCCACTTGATGGTGTTCATGCCCAGCCGGTGGGCCAGGGGCGCGTAGATCTCCAGCGTCTCGCGGGCCTTCTTCTCCTGCTTCTCCCGCTTGAGATAGCGCATGGTGCGCATGTTGTGCAGCCGGTCGGCGAGCTTGATCACCAGGACCCGCGGGTCCTTGGCCATGGCGACGACCATCTTGCGTACGGTCTCGGCCTGCGCCGCCTCGCCGAACTTGACCTTGTCCAGCTTGGTGACGCCGTCGACGAGCAGCGCGACCTGGTCGCCGAAGTCGCGGCGCAGGGTGTCGAGGCCGTACTCGGTGTCCTCGACGGTGTCGTGCAGCAGACCCGCCATCAGAGTGGCCGGGTCCATGCCCAGCTCCGCGAGGATCGTCGTCACCGCGAGGGGATGCGTGATGTACGGGTCGCCGCTCTTGCGCTTCTGACCGCGGTGCCAGCGCTCGGCGACCTGGTAGGCGCGCTCGATCTGGCGGAGCGTGGCCGTCTCGATCTTCGGGTCGTTGCCGCGCACGGTCCGCAGGAGCGGTTCGAGCACCGGGTTGTACGGCGACGAGCGCTGCACCCCGAGCCGGGCGAGCCGGGCCCGTACGCGGTTGGAGGACCCGCCGGAACGCGGCGTGGCCGCGGGGCCGGGCTTGGGGGCGCTGACGGGCGTGGAGGGGCGCTCCGGGGGCGCGGGGGGCAGGGGCGCCGGGGGCGCCTCCACGGGGCGCCCGTCCGAGGTCTCCGCGGACGCGCGGGCGGCCTTCTCCTCCGCCGCGACCGCGGCCTTGTGCCGCGGCACGGACGATGCCGCCGCGGCCTGCTCGGCAGAGTGATCGGGCGTTGCGGCGGCCAGTGGCTGGACCTCTTCTGGCAAGGGCGCTCCTCGTGCGGATCCAGGTCCCCCGGTCAGGCCCGGAGGTTCCATGGTATCGACCTCGGGCGTCTCTCTCGCCCCAGGACCTGAGAGCCCTGCAACGACGGACGGGCACCCGGTTGTTCCCGGGTGCCCGTCCGTATGCCTCGAAGGGCCGCTCAGAGCGTGATCAGAGCCTCCAGCGGGGCCCCGCCCAGGACGGGCTCAAGACGGGCCCTGCCGCCCAGGAAACCCAGCTCCATCAGGACCGCGACGCCCACCACCTCGGCGCCGGCCCGCCGGACCAGCTCCAGCGAGGCCTCGGCCGTACCGCCGGTGGCCAGTACGTCGTCGATGACGAGGACCCGGTCGTCCTGGTCCAGGTCCTCCGCGTGGACCTCTATCTCCGCGGAGCCGTACTCCAGCTCGTACGACTGCGACAGCGTCGCGCCGGGGAGCTTGCCCGCCTTGCGTACGGGGATGAAGCCCACGCCCGCCCGGACCGCCACGGGGGCCGCCAGGATGAAGCCGCGGGCCTCCAGGCCCACGATCTTCGTCGCGCCGTACCGCGCGCACAGCTCCGCGAGCGTGTCGGTGAGCGCCGTGAAGGCCTTCGGGTCGGCCAGCAGCGGCGTGATGTCCTTGAAGACGACGCCAGGCTTGGGGTAGTCCGCGACATCACGGATGCGGCTGAGCAGCAGCTCCCGCGTGCTGGTGTCCGTCACCGACGCCTCCCCGAACCCGACGGGCGGCCACGACCGCCCCTGGCGCGCTGGCCGGCCACGGCGGCCGCCGGCGCTCCGGGAACGATGTCCTCGGGACCGTCGTCCTCGATGGCGTCGTCACCGTCCGAGGAGCCGTCGGGCTGCTCGCCCTTGGCGGCAGCGGCGGCCCGCTTGGCGAGCACCCGCTTCTTCAGCGCCTTGATCCGCGGGTCGCGTTCCTTCAGGTCGGCGACGAGCGGCGTGGCGATGAAGATCGAGGAGTACGCACCGGCGGCGAGGCCGACGAAGAGCGAGAGCGAGATGTCGTTCAGCATGCCGGCGCCGAGGAAACCGCCGCCGATGAAGAGCAGACCGGCGACCGGCAGCAGCGCGACCACGGTGGTGTTGATGGAACGCACCAGCGTGCTGTTGATCGAGCGGTTGGCGACCTCGCTGTAGGTCCAGCGGGTCTGCTTGGTGATGTCCTTCGACCCCTCCTTGAGACTGTCGAAGACGACGACGGTGTCGTAGAGGGAGTAACCGAGGATGGTGAGCAGACCGATCACCGTACCCGGGGTGACCTCGAAGCCGACCAGCGCGTACACACCGACGGTGATCGTGAGGTCGTGGATCAGGGCGATCAGGGCCGCGACCGCCATACGCCATTCGAAGGCGATCGCCAGATAGATCACCACCAGGACCATGAAGATCCCCAGGCCCATCCAGGCCTTGTTGGCGATCGTCGCGCCCCAGCTCGGACCGACGAGTTCGGCGTTGATCTTCGCCTCGTCGACCTTCAGGTCCTTGGCGAGCTCCGTGCGCACGCCGTCGGCCTGCTTGGTGTCCAGTTCGGTGACCTGGATCCGCATGCCGCCGTTGCCGAGCTGCTGGACGATCGCGTCGTGGCCCGAGGCCTCTTCGGTGATCGTCCGGGCCTGCGTCACGGAGACGCTCGTGCTCGGGATGGTGAAGACGGCACCGCCCTTGAACTCGATGCCCATGTTGAGACCGCGTACCACCACGCCCGCGATGGCCGTGATGGTGATCAGGATCGAGAGCGCGTACCAGAACTTGCGCTTCCCGATGAAGTCGTAGCCGACTTCACCGCGGTAGAGCCGGGCGCCGAGTGCGCCGAGTCGCGACATCTCACGCCTCCTTCGGGTCGGTGGGAGCGCTGACACGGCGGGAGCGGCGCAGCGGGGGCTTGGCGCCGAGCCGCTTCGGGTCCAGTCCGGACCAGGGGTGACCGCTGGCGAAGAACTTCGTGCGGGCGAGGAGCGTCATCACCGGCTTGGTGAAGAAGAACACCACGACCACGTCGAGGAGGGTGGTCAGACCGAGGGTGAACGCGAAGCCCTGGACCTTGCCGACCGTGACGAGGAACAGCACGGCGGCGGCGAGGAACGACACGAAGTCGGAGACCAGGATCGTGCGCCGGGCGCGCGGCCAGGCGCGTTCGACGGCGGGCCTGAGCGTGCGGCCCTCGCGGATCTCGTCACGGATGCGCTCGAAGTAGACGATGAACGAGTCCGCGGTGATACCGATGGCGACGATCGCACCGCACACGGCCGGCAGGTTCAGCGCGAAGCCGATTCCCGGGCCGAGCAGCGACATGATCGTGTACGTCATGATGCCCGACGCGCCGAGGCTGAGGATCGCGATGCCGGCGAGACCGCGGTAGTACGCCACCAGGTAGATGACCACCAGGGCGAGGCCGATCGCACCGGCGATCAGGCCCGCCTCCAGTTGCTCACCGCCGAGCGCGGCGGTGACCGTCGTGACGCTCTGCTCCTGGAAGGAGAGCGGCAGCGCGCCGTACGACAGGATGTTGGCCAGGTCCTGGGCGGACTGCTGGGTGAAGCTGCCGGAGATCTCGGCGCTGCCGCCGAGCGTCTGGCTCACCGAGGGCGCCGAGACGACATTGCCGTCGAGCACGATGGCGAACTGGTTCATCGGCGGCTGCTGCTGGGAGAGCTTGCCGGTGATGGACTGGAACTTCTTCGTGCCACCGCTGCTGAAGTCCATCGTGACGATCCAGATGCCACGCTGCGGGTCGAGAACGCCCTTGGCGTCATCGACGTCCGTGCCCTCCAGCTCGGCGGGGCCGAGGATGTACTTCTCCCACTCGCCGCCGGAGTTCTTGCCGCAGGCCACGATCGTGTCCTTGGGCGTGGCTCCCTGGTTGGCCTTGGTGCGCGCGGCCTGGTTGGTGCAGTCCAGGTCCGTGAACTTCTTCTCCAGAGCGGCCGTGGCCGGGTCGGTGGAGGGCGTGGCGGAGGGGGACGGCTTGTCCGAGGAGCCGGGCTTGTCCGAGGAGGACGCGCCCGGAGAGGGTGTCACGTCCTTCTTCAGACCGTCCGTGACGGCACGGCCCTGAGCGGTGGAGCTCGATGAGGGCGACGGGTCGGAGTTGCCGGCGGACTCGTCGCTCGACGGGTTGCCCGCGGAGGAGGAAGGGGAGCCGCTCGGAGTACCGCTGGCCGAGGGCTGCGGAGCGGCCGGGCCGCCCGCGGCGACCGTCAGTACCGGCCGGAAGTACAGCTGGGCCGTGGTGCCGACCTGATCACGGGCCTGCTTCTCGTTCGTCCCCTTGGGGATGTTGACGATGATGTTGCTGCTGCCCTGCGTCTGGACCTCGGCCTCCGAGACACCAAGACCGTTGACACGCCGCTCGATGATGCTGACGGCGGTGTCCATGTTGGTCTTGTTGATCGCGTTCGGCTTGCCCGGCGTGTTCTTCGCCTGGAGCGTGATGCTCGTGCCGCCGGCGAGGTCGATTCCCAGGCGTGGCGTGACATGACCGGACCAGAACATCCCGCCCGTG
This sequence comes from Streptomyces sp. L-9-10, assembly GCF_004151105.1. GTDB lineage: Bacteria > Actinomycetota > Actinomycetes > Streptomycetales > Streptomycetaceae > Streptomyces. Next base: position 283,930 of record NZ_PHRF01000162.1, on the reverse strand, counting down.
AGGGCGACCATGGCAATCAGGAACAGTGCCAGGGTGCGCCCTGGCCTGCCTGGGGACCCCGCTTGCCTGCGGCCCTTATTAGGTGCTGCCACCTTCTCGTTTCTCCCTGTCCAACCGCCCCACGCCGGGTGTGCGCCGGAGCGGCCACGAAGTGTTGTGGGGACCTGCCCCCGCAGAATTCCAGCGCGACCGTACGCCGCGACGGGCCGCGGCGCGGCCCGTCGGCACGGTCGGGACTACTTCGCGCCGGCCTCGCCGTCGGCCTTGCCGTCCTTGGCCTCGGCGTCGTCGGCCTCGGGCTTCTTGCCCAGGTCGATCTTGGCGTCGTCCGGGGTGCTGTCCGTCCCGGTCAGCGAGGAGGCGTCGTCCGGGACGACCGGAGCGTCGAGGTCGCTCTTGAGGTCGTCCTCGCCGTGCACGATGCGGTTGTACTCGTCGTCGTCCAGGACGGCGCCGATGGCGTTCTTGGCGTAGACGGCGTGGACGCCGGGAGCGACCTCCAGAAGGACCATGTCGTCGTGCACCTCCTTGACGGTGGCGTACATGCCCCCGATGGTGCGGATGCCGGTGCCGGGCTGCATTTCGTCGCGCATCTGCGCGGCTGCCTGCTGCTTCTTCTTGGCGGACCGGGTCATCAGGAACATGGCCCCGATGAGCACGATGAAGGGGAGGAGGGTCACGATACTCACGGGAGGGAACTTCCTTCGCACGACCGCGCTGTCGAGCGGCCTGGTATACGGGGGTGGGCACGCCGACCCGGAAGGGCGGCATCGGCGGAGTCTAAGCGAGTCCGCTTCGTTGGAACAACGCCCAGCATCGCACCGGGGTTCCTGACCCGGCGAGTGCCATCGCCCTCATGCCCCGAACAAACCCCGCTGGCCACCCGCGCCGGGGGCCTGCTGAGGGGGTGCGAGCCCCAGGTGGGCCCAGGCGGCGGGGGTCGCGACCCGGCCGCGCGGAGTGCGGGCCAGCAGTCCCTCCCGTACGAGAAAGGGCTCCGCGACTTCCTCCACCGTCTCACGCTCCTCCCCCACGGCCACCGCCAGGGTCGACAGGCCGACGGGGCCGCCGCCGAAGAGCTTGAGCAGGGCCGTCAGTACGGCGCGGTCGAGCCGGTCCAGGCCGCGGGCGTCCACCTCGTAGACCCCGAGGGCCACGGCGGCCACCTCGCGGTTGATGACGCCGTCCGCCTTGACCTGCGCGTAGTCGCGTACGCGCCGCAGCAGCCGGTTGGCGATACGGGGCGTGCCGCGGGAGCGTCCCGCGATCTCCGCCGCGCCCTCGGCGTCGATCTCCAGATCGAGGAGGTGGGCGGAGCGGTGGATCACACGCTCCAGCTCGGCGCTCTCGTAGAACTCCATATGGCCCGTGAAACCGAAGCGGTCGCGCAGCGGGGGCGGCAGCAGACCGGCCCGGGTGGTGGCACCCACCAGAGTGAACGGCGGCAGCTCCAGCGGGATGGCGGTGGCGCCAGGACCCTTGCCGACGATCACGTCGACCCGGAAGTCCTCCATCGCCATGTAGAGCATCTCCTCGGCGGGCCGGGACATCCGGTGGATCTCGTCCAGGAAGAGAACCTCACCCTCCTGGAGGGAGGAGAGGATCGCCGCGAGATCGCCGGCGTGCTGGATGGCGGGACCCGAGGTGATCCGGATCGGAGCCTTCATCTCAGCCGCGATGATCATGGAGAGGGTGGTCTTGCCCAGCCCCGGAGCGCCCGAGAGCAGTACGTGGTCGGCGGTCGCCCCACGCGCGAGGGCCGCCTTCAGCACCAGGTCGAGCTGCTCGCGCACCCGCTCCTGCCCGACGAACTCACCCAGCGACTTGGGCCGCAGCGCCGCCTCGACGGCCTGGTCCTCGCCGTCGGCGGACGAGCCGACGAGCCGCTCGGCCATGTCGTCCGGCGGCGTACCGCCGCTGGTGTCGTCCCAGTTCACTCTGTTTCACCTCGGGAAAGGGGCGCGTCGCTCGACGGCGCCTCGGAGTACGGCACGGAAGGGCGGCCGGCGCCGGCTCAACGCGTTCTGTTCAGGCTCTGGAGCGCGGCCCGCAGCAGTCGGGGCACGGGGGGCTGTGTCCCCTCGGCGAGCGCCGCCTCGGCCTGCGGGGTGACCAGGGCCACCGCGTCATCCGCCTCGCGGCCGGCATAGCCGAGACCGATCAGCGCGGCGTGCAGCTGGTCGCTCCAGGAGGCGGAGACAGCGGAGCCGACGGCCCCCCGTCCGGCCACGCCGACCGGTTCGCCGAGCCGGTCCTTCAGTTCGAGCAGCAGCTTCTGGGCGCCCTTCTTGCCGATGCCGGGGACCGCGGTCAGCGCCTTCTCGTCGCCCGTGGAGACGGCGAGACGCAGCGCGTCCGGGCTGTGTACGGCGAGCATGGCCTGCGCCAGCCTCGGGCCCACCCCGCTCGCGGTCTGCAACAGCTCGAAGACCTGGCGTTCGTCGTCGTCCGCGAAGCCGTACAGGGTCAGGGAGTCCTCCCGCACGACCAGGGAGGTGGCGAGCCTCGCGTCCTGGCCGACGCGCAGCCCGGCGAGCGTCCCGGGCGTGCACTGGACGGCCATGCCGACGCCGCCTACCTCGATCACCGCCGTGGTCGGGGCGAGGGCGGCGACCGGGCCGCTGACGAAGGCGATCATCGCGTGACCTTCCGTACGGATGCGGTGGTGGGGACACGGGAGGGACGGGCCGCCGCCTGCGCCTGCTGAAGCCGGTTCAGCACGGGGGCACGCCAGATATGGCAGATGGCGAGCGCGAGGGCGTCGGCGGCGTCGGCCGGCTTCGGCGGGGCGTCGAGCCGCAGCAGCCGGGTCACCATCGCACCGACCTGGGCCTTGTCCGCCCGGCCGCTGCCGGTGATGGCCGCCTTGACCTCGCTGGGGGTGTGCAGGGCCACGGGGATGCCGCGGCGCGCGGCGCAGAGCATGGCGACCGCGCTGGCCTGCGCGGTGCCCATGACCGTACGCACATTGTGCTGGGCGAACACCCGCTCCACCGCGACGAGTTCGGGCCGGTGCTCGTCCAGCCAGCCGTCGATGCCCTGCTCGATGGCGACCAGCCGCCGACTGGTCTCGGCGTCCGCGGGCGTACGGACCACGCCGACGCCCAGCATGGCCAGCGGACGGCCCGCGACGCCCTCGACGACGCCCACGCCGCACCGGGTCAGCCCGGGATCAACTCCCAGCACCCGCATGGCGCCCCCTCCCTCGGTCAAATGTTCCCGCTGATCAGCACAGTATCGGTCGCCACCGACAACGCGACGGGCCGACGGGAGGGCGTGTCCCGTCGGCCCGTCAGATGAAGCCGTGTCAGCCGTGACCGTCAGGCGTCGACCTTCTCCATCACATCGTCCGAGACGTCGAAGTTGGCGAAGACGTTCTGCACGTCGTCGCTGTCCTCAAGGGCGTCGATCAGCTTGAAGATCTTGCGCGCGCCCTCCTCGTCCAGCTCGACCTGCATGGTCGGGACGAAGTTGGCGTCGGCGGAGTCGTAGTCGATACCCGCCTCCTGGAGCGCGCTGCGGACCGCGACCAGGTCGGTCGCCTCGCTGAGCACCTCGAAGGACTCACCGAGGTCGTTGACCTCCTCGGCGCCCGCGTCGAGGACCGCGCCCAGGACGTCGTCCTCGCCCAGCTCGCCCTTGGGGACGATCACGACGCCCTTGCGGTTGAAGAGGTACGAGACGGAGCCCGGGTCGGCCATCGAGCCACCGTTACGGGTCATGGCGACGCGGACGTCGGAGGCGGCGCGGTTGCGGTTGTCGGTCAGGCACTCGATGAGCACCGCGACGCCGTTCGGGCCGTATCCCTCGTACATGATCGTCTCGTAGTCGGCGCCACCGGCCTCCAGGCCGGCACCGCGCTTGACGGCCGAGTCGATGTTCTTGTTCGGCACCGAGCTCTTCTTCGCCTTCTGAATGGCGTCGAAGAGGGTCGGGTTACCGTCGACATCGGCACCGCCGGTCCGGGCCGCGACCTCGATGTTCTTGATCAGCTTCGCGAAGAGCTTGCCGCGCTTGGCGTCGATCACGGCCTTCTTGTGCTTCGTCGTAGCCCATTTAGAGTGGCCGGACATCTGCCTGTCTCCTTCGCGTAACCAATCCTGCTCCGTTCGGCAGCGATCCTACCGGGATACGGTCACCGTGCGGAGCGCACCATGTCGGTGAAGAACCGGTGCAGCCTGTCGTCGCCCGTCAGCTCCGGATGGAACGAGGTCGCGAGGGCGTTGCCCTGCCGTACGGCGACCACATGGCCCCCGTACTCCGCGAGCACCCGCACCTCGGCGCCGACCGACTCGACCCAGGGGGCCCGGATGAAGACGCCCTCCACGGGGCCGCCGTCGACACCGCTGACCTCGACCGCGGCCTCGAAGGACTCGTTCTGCCTGCCGAAGGCGTTCCGGCGGACGATCATGTCGATCCCGCCGACCGTCTCCTGGCCGGAGCGCGGATCGAGGATCTTCTCGGCGAGCATGATCATCCCGGCGCAGGTGCCGTAGACCGGCATCCCGGCCCCCACCCGCTCCCGCAGCGGCTCCAGCATGCCGAAGAGCGCCGCCAGCTTGGACATCGTGGTGGACTCGCCGCCCGGGATCACCAGCCCCTCGACCCCGTCGAGCTCCGCCGGGCGCCTGACGGTCCTGGCCTCGGCTCCCGCCGTCGCCAGGGCCGCCAGATGTTCCCGGACGTCGCCCTGGAGCGCCAGGACGCCGATCACAGGGGTGCTCATCGCCGGTTACCAGCCACGGTTCGCGTAGCGCTCGGCCTCGGGCAGGGTGTCGCAGTTGATGCCGACCATGGCCTCGCCCAGATCGCGGGACGCCTCCGCGATGACCTTCGGGTCGTCGTAGAAGGTGGTCGCCTTCACGATCGCCGCGGCGCGCTTGGCCGGGTCACCCGACTTGAAGATGCCGGACCCGACGAAGACGCCCTCGGCACCGAGCTGGCGCATCAGCGCCGCGTCGGCGGGGGTGGCGACACCGCCCGCGGAGAACAGCACCACCGGCAGCTTGCCGAGCGCCGCGACCTCCTTGACGATCTCGTACGGCGCGCGCAGCTCCTTGGCGGCGGCGTACAGCTCGTTGCTGTCGAACCCGCGGAGCCTGGCGATCTCGTTCTTGATCTGCCGCAGATGCCTGACGGCCTCCACGACGTTGCCCGTGCCCGCCTCGCCCTTGGAACGGATCATCGCCGCGCCCTCGCCGATCCGGCGCAGCGCCTCCCCCAGGTTGGTGGCACCACAGACGAAGGGCGTGGTGAACGCCCACTTGTCGGAGTGGTTGACCTCGTCGGCCGGGGTCAGCACCTCGGACTCGTCGATGTAGTCCACGCCCAGCGACTGCAGGACCTGGGCCTCCACGAAGTGACCGATCCGCGACTTCGCCATCACCGGGATCGAGACCGCGTCGATGATCCCCTCGATCATGTCCGGGTCGGACATCCGGGCGACGCCGCCGTCCTTGCGGATATCGGCGGGCACCCGCTCCAGCGCCATCACGGCGACCGCGCCGGCGTCCTCGGCGATCTTCGCCTGCTCCGGCGTGACGACGTCCATGATCACACCCCCCTTGAGCTGCTCGGCCATACCGCGCTTCACGCGCGCGGTGCCGGTCTCGGGGGACTGGGGAACGGTGGGAAGCGTGGTGGACACGGAGCGACCTCACTGGCTGAAAACGATGGGGAACTGCACCACCAGAAAACGCCCCGGAACCAGTCCACAGCAAGAGCCAATGAGGAGGCGGTGGCTCGTTTCGCGTGCTCAGGTACCCGGCCGGTCGGCCAGCGCGACCGGCGGCTCGTCGTCCATCTCGAACGCGAGCGGGAACGGCGCGTGGCCGGCGAGCCGGAACCAGCGGACCTTGCGGTGCCGACGCAGCGCGCGGGCCGCGCGTACGGAGTCGTTGTGGAACCGGCGCGCCATGGGTACGCGCCGCACCGCGGCGGCGAGCTCCCCGGCGGCCTCCTCGCCCCCGGGCGCGGCCTGCACCGCCTCCACCTGGGCGGTCTCCCCGAAGACGGCCCGCAGCGCCTGGCTCAACTCGCTCTCCGCGACCTCCCGCTGCTCCTCCTCGGCCTGCCGGGCGGCGTGCGCGGCCTGATATAGGACGATCGACGCGGCGGGATCGAGCACGCCGGAAGAGGCCAGTTCCTGAGTGACCGAGGCGCGCCGCAGCAACTGGGCGTCGAGGGCGGCGCGGGCGGCGTCGATACGGGCGTGCAGCCGGTCGAGGCGGCCGGCGGTCCAGCTGAGGTAGAGGCCGATCGCGACGACGGCGACGACGATCCAGATAAGGGTCTCGATCACAACGGGCAACGGTATCGCCTCCCGGCGGGGGGTCGTGGTGCGGTCTCGTCGTCGTGGGCCGGGGCCGGGTGCCGCCGCCTCCCCCGCCCGCCCTCGCGCACGGCCGCGCCAGTCCGTGACGGGCGGTGAAGGGGGGCGCGCAGGGGTCGTGTCCGGGACGTAGAGCGTGATGTGTGGCGCACGAACGCCCGAACCAACGACAGGCCGGAGTCGCGCCGTACGGGGGTCCGGAGGTGTCCCCCGGGAAAGCACAGCATGCAGTCCCGGGCGCGAGGCCCGGAGCGCACCCCGGCAACACCCCGCACACAACCACCGGCCCCAGCCGAAACGCGCCCCGGACCGCGCCCCCCGCCGGACGGCGCACCGGCCCCGGCCCCGGCCCCGGCCGAACCGCACCCGGAAACCGGCCACCGCCGAAACGAACCGCTACCCGCCCGAGAAGAGCGCCTCGCCGTCGCCCTCTCCCCGCCGCCACAACCGGCCCCGCAGTCCCGTCCGTTCGTCCGTCGCCACCGACGCCGCCCCGTCCGTCACCGTCTCGTACACCGCCAGAATGTCCGCCCCCACCGTCGACCAGTCGAAGCGCCGCACATGCGCGCTCCCCCGCTCCCGCAGCTCCGCGCGCCTCTCCGCGTCGCCCAGCAGCCGTACCGCCGCCCCCGCCAGCGCGTCCGCGTCCTCGTTCGTGAACAGTTCGCCCGCCGCCCCCTGGTCCAGGACCTGCGCGAACGCGTCCAGATCGCTCGCCAGTACCGCCGCGCCCGCCGACAGCGCCTCGACGAGGATGATGCCGAAGCTCTCGCCGCCCGTGTTGGGCGCGACGTACAGGTCGACGCTGCGCAGCAGCCGCGCCTTGTCCTCGTCGCTGACCATGCCGAGGAACTCGACGCGCTCCCGCATCTCCTTGGGGAGCGACTCCACCGCTTCCTTCTCGTCCCCGCGCCCCGCCACCAGCAGCCGCGTCTCCGGGTAGACGGCGAGGATCTTCGGGAGGGCGTTCATCAGCACCGGCAGGCCCTTGCGCGGCTCGTCGATCCGGCCGATGAAGCCGATGGTGCGCCCCTGCCAGTCGGGGTTGACGTCGGCCTTGGCGAAGAAGTCGACGTCGACGCCGTTCGGGATGACCACGGCGTCCCCGCCCAGGTGCTCCACCAGCGTCCGTCGCGCGTACTCGCTCACCGCGATCCGCGCGCTGATCTTCTCCAGCGCGGGCTGGAGGATCGGGTACGCGGCGATCATGGCCCGCGACCGCGGGTTCGAGGTGTGGAACGTGGCGACGATGGGGCCCTGCGCGGCCCAGCAGGTGAGCAGACCCAGCGACGGCGCGGTCGGTTCGTGGATGTGGATCACGTCGAAAGCGCCGTCGTGCAGCCAGCGCCGTACCCGCGCGGCCGACAGGAAGCCGAAGTTCAGCCGGGCGACCGAGCCGTTGTACGGGACGGGCACGGCGCGGCCGGCCGAGACGACGTACGGCGGGAGCGGGGTCTCGTCGTCCGCGGGGGCCAGTACGGACACCTCGTGTCCGAGCCGGATCAGATGGTCCGCCAGATCCCTGATGTGGAACTGGACTCCGCCCGGTACGTCCCAGGAGTACGGGCAGACGATGCCGATCCTCACTCGGGCCCCCGCTCCAGGTCCTTGAGCCACAGCCGTTGCAGCATGTGCCAGTCCTCCGGGTGCTCGGCGATTCCGTCGGCGAAGGCATCGGCCATCGCCTGTGTCATCACAGACGTCTTCTCGGCGCGGGTACCTGTCCCGGGTACCTCGATCGCCGGGTACACGCGTCCCCGCATGACCGTCGAATCGTCGAACCAGAGCGCCGCCGGCATCAGCAGCGCCCCGGTCTGCTGGGCGAGCAGCGCGGGCCCCGCCGGCATCCGGGCGGCGTCCCCGAAGAAGTCGACCTCGACGCCGGACGACGACAGATCGCGGTCGGCGACCAGGCAGACCAGTCCGCCGCCGCGCAGCCGCCGCGCGAGCCGGCCGAAGGCGGAGCCGCCGGTGTGCGGCAGGACCTCCATGCCCAGGCTCTCGCGGTAGGCGACGAACCGGTCGTACAGCGTCTCGGGCTTGAGCCGCTCGGCGACCGTCGTGAACGGCACCCCCTGTCCCCGAGTGAGCCACGCGCCCGCGAGGTCCCAGTTGGCCATGTGCGGGAGGGCCAGTACGACGCCGCGTCCGGAGGCGAGTCCGTCCATCAGCAGGTCGATGTCCTTGATCTCGGCGCCCGCACGCACGCGCTCCGTGCTCCAGGCCGGCAGCCGGAAGGACTCCATCCAGTAGCGCATGTACGAGCGCATCCCGGCCTTGGAGAGCGCGGCGAGCCGCTCGGGCCCGGCGTCGGGCACCACACGCGCGAGATTGGATTCGAGGCGCAGGACGCTCGGCCCGCGCCGCTTCCACACGGTGTCCGCGATGGTCCGGCCGAGGGCCGTGGCCACGGGCTCCGGCAGCTTCTTGACCGCGCCCCAGCCGAGCCCGTACAGCGCGTCGGTCACGCGGTCGCGCGCCCCGCTCATGAGGTGGCCCCGCTGCCCCGGGAGCCGGCCGCCGCGGCGTCGGCCTCGGCGGATTCGCGGCGTACCGTGACGACGCGCTGGCCGAGTGTGACCACGCTGCCCACGGCGACGATCCACAGAGCGATCGGCAGCAGGATGTCGATGCCCGGGACTCCGAAGCCGTGCAGCCCGGCGAGACCGGCCGCGACCAGCGAGATGACCAGCCGCTCGGCGCGCTCGACCAGCCCGTTGACGGCCACGGGCAGCCCGATGGACTCCCCCCGGGCCTTGGTGTACGAGACGACCTGGCCGCTGGCCAGGCAGAAGATCGCGACGGCGCAGAGCGCGTTGCTGTCGCCGGTGCCCGCGTACCAGAGCGCGAATCCGGCGAAGATCGCGCCGTCCGCGACCCGGTCGAGGGTCGAGTCCAGGAAGGCGCCCCAGCGGCTGGAGATCCCTGCCTGCCTGGCCATATTGCCGTCGATGAGATCGGAGAAGACGAAGACGGTGATGACGATGGTGCCCCAGAAGAACTCCCCGCGAGGGAAGAAGACCAGCGCACCCGCCATCACTCCGGCCGTACCGATGAGCGTGACCGCATCCGGGCTGACTCCGCGGCGGAGCAGAAATGCGGCGAACGGTGTGAGGACACGCGTGAAGAATGCACGCGCGTACTTGTTCAGCATGGCCTTCCCGAGGTTCGGTGGGCCGCGTGGCCCCGACGGCCACCGGCTGGGCCCTGTCCGGTGGGTCTCCGTGGGCCTTCGGACAGGACCTGGCCCATCGTAGCCAGGACCCCGGCGCCGTACTCCGGGGCACCCGCACCATGCGCCCGCGTACGACGTATGGACGCACCGTGGCCGGGGTGCGAAGCTCGAAGGACCACCGCGGGCCTCGCCGGAGCTGCCGCGCGGCTCACCCGGCCCGCTCCTCTCTCCATCCCCTCACGTGGACGACCGGGAGGCAGGGATCATGGGCGACAAGGCGCGTATACACCCCGGGGCCGCCGGAAGGGCGCCGACGGCCGACCGGCCCGCGTCCGTACGGAACGTGGTGCTGGTGGGCCACAGCGGTTCGGGAAAGACCACGCTGGTCGAGGCTCTGGCGCTCACCGCCGGAGCGGTGAACCGGGCGGGACGGGTCGAGGACGGCGCGACGGTCTCGGACTACGACGAGATCGAGCACCGCCAGCAGCGTTCCGTACAGCTTTCTCTCGTGCCCCTGGAATGGGGCGGGTGCAAGATCAATCTGCTGGACACCCCCGGCTACGCGGATTTCGTCGGGGAGCTGAGGGCCGGTCTGCGGGCCGCGGACGCGGCCCTTTTCGTTGTGTCGGCCGCCCAGGAGGCGGAGGCCGTGGCGGGTGCGACCCGTACGGTCTGGGACGAGTGCGCGGCGGTCGGGATGCCGCGCGCGATCGTCGTCACGCATCTGGACACGGCGCGCACCGGCTTCGACGAGATGACCCGGATCTGCGCGCGGATCTTCGGCGGGGACGATCCGGACGCCGTGCTGCCGCTCTATCTCCCGGTGCGGGGAGCGGAGGGCCCCGACGGACACGCTCCGGCCACCGGGCTCGTGGGGCTGCTGTCGCGGAAGATCTCCGACTACGCCTCCGGGGAACGCCGGGAGAATCCGCCCGGTCCCGACGAGCTGCCGCGGATCGAGGAGGCCCGCGACCGGCTGATCGAGGGGATCATCGCGGAGAGCGAGGACGAGACCCTCATGGACCGCTACCTCGGCGGCGCGGAGATCGATGTCACCACGCTGATCGAGGATCTGGAGAAGGCCGTGGCGCGCGGTGTCTTCCATCCGGTGCTCGCGGCGGCTCCCGCGCCGCCCGGCGCCCGGCAGGGCCTGGGTACGGTCGAGATGCTGGACCTGATCGTCGGCGGCTTCCCGACCCCGCTGGAGCGGCCGGCCCCCGTCGTGACGACCCTGCGGGGCGCCCCGCGTCCGGACATCCGCTGCGACCCGCGGGGACCGCTGGTGGCGGAGGTGGTCAAGACCGCCTCGGATCCGTACGTCGGCAGGATCTCTCTCGTACGGGTCTTCTCCGGCACCCTGCGGCCGGACGAGACGGTCCATGTCTCGGGCCACGGGCTGACCGACCGGGGGCACGAGGATCACGACGTCGACGAGCGGATCGGCGCCCTGTCCTCCCCCTTCGGCAAGCAGCAGCACGTGCTGGCCCACTGCGTCGCCGGTGATCTGGCCTGTGTCGGGAAGCTGTCCAGCGCCGAGACGGGCGACACGCTGTCCGCCAAGGACGATCCGCTTCTGGTGGAGCCCTGGGTCATGCCCGATCCGCTGCTGCCGCTGGCCGTCGAGGCGCACAGCAAGGCCGACGAGGAGAAGCTGTCCCAGGGGCTCGCGCGGTTGGTCGCGGAGGACCCGACGATGCGGCTCGAACAGAACCAGGACACCCATCAGGTGGTCCTCTGGTGCCTGGGCGAGGCCCATCGGGAGGTCGCGCTGGACCGGCTGCGCAGCAGGTACGGGGTGCAGGTGGACGCCGTACCGTACCGGGTCGCGCTGCGGGAGACCTTCGGCGAGAGCTCCGCGGGGCGCGGCCGCCATGTGAAGCAGTCCGGCGGCCACGGCCAGTTCGCGATCTGTGAGATCGAGGTGGATCCGCTGCCTCCCGGGTCCGGGATCGAGTTCGTCGACAAGGTCGTGGGCGGCGCGGTGCCGCGGCAGTTCATCCCCTCCGTCGAGAAGGGCGTACGGCTCCAGGCGGCGCGGGGTGTCGCGGCGGGGCATCCGCTCGTCGACATCCGGATCACGCTGCTGGACGGCAAGGCCCACTCGGTGGACTCCTCCGACGCCGCGTTCCAGACGGCGGGCGCCCTGGCGCTGCGCGAGGCCGCGGGCGACGCGTCCATCCATCTGCTGGAGCCGGTCGCGGAGTTGGCGGTCCTGGTGCCCGACGAGTACGTGGGGCAGGTGATGAGCGATCTGTCCGGCCGGCGCGGCCGGGTGGTCGGCACCGAACAGGCCGGGCAGGGAAGGACGTTGGTGAAGGCCGAGGTCCCGGAGCTGGAGATCGGGCGGTACGCGGTGGACCTGCGGTCGGTCTCGCACGGCACCGGCCGCTTCAGCCGGGCGTACGCGCGCCACGAGCCCATGCCGCCCGCGGTCGCGGACCGGCTGCGCGAGCGGGAGGGGGCAGGGGTCTGACATCCGTTCCGGTGCGGGGTCCGAGCCCTGTCCGGTAAATCCGTTCCGGGGCCGGAGAGTTGTCCCGTTCCAGGCTTTCGGGTGCCGCGTGTGGCGAAAGAGCGCCAGGTCTCCTGACGCGGAGGGCACGGCCCGGTTACGCTGTGGTGCCCAGCTCCAGCAGGTGTGCGGGGCACGCGCGCCGGGTGGCCGGCCGCGGCAGCGGAACCTTGTGGCGAAGGGGCGTCAGTGGCGGACGACGTATTCGACTTCGGCCCGGGGGCACAGGTCCCGATCATGGGTTCGGACGGACAGACCGCGGCGACGCATGCCCTCGCCTCGGCCGCGTACCGGGACAGTCCGGTCGAGGAGATCCTCAAGGCCGACAACGAGTGGCACAAGTCCTCGGTCTCGAAGGGCAAGTTCTCGCTCTTCGAGCCGAATCTGGGCGAGGCGTTCTCCCGTGCCGTACAGCTCCGGATGCTCGGCGGCGGCCGTGGCGCGCTGATCCAGTCCTTCGGCATGGAGCCGCAGACCGTGGTGGAGCACGCCCTGGCGGCGTCGCGTATCCGCAAGGAGCGTGACTCCAAACTCACCGCCGTGACCGTGGTGTTCGGGGTGCTGTTCCTGCCCGGACTGCTGCTCTGGCTGGGCGTGTTCCAATTGCGCCGCACGCTGGCGGGGGCCAAGGACAAGCGGGCCGGCATGGTGGGCGGCGCCCTGCTGTTCGCGGTGGCGGCGCTGGCGGTGATCGTGCTGGTCGCGCTGCCGTTCAACGGCGTGCTGGGCTGGTATCTGCGCGGCATGATCGTCGCGCCCGTCATCGGCTGGCTGGTCGCCAGGCGGATCTGCGAGATGACCGCGAAGGATCTGCGCACCCGCTGGGACAATCTCCTCTCGGGCGGCGGGGTGGGAGCCAAGATCCCCGAAGCCGTGCCGGGGAACCCGGGCGACGCCACCCGCGAGGCGCTCCGCCAGGGCCTGGAGAAGCTCACCGCCGAGCAGCGGTCCAACATGGTCTTCTACGCGGGCCCCAAGGGCATATTGGGCATGGGCACCCGCTGGGGCAGCTGGCAGCTGGCCGAGGAGCTCGTCCCCAGGGACGCGGGCAAGGAGATCCACCAGTTCCGCGCGTATGACGTGATACGGGCGATCCATGACCAGATGAAGCTGCTGGAGCGCGGGCCGCTCAACTCCGGTGGTTTTCCGACGCCTTCCGTGAAGCACTGGATCGTGTCGCCGGTCGGCGAGGGCGCGGGTTCGGTGTCCCGGCGTGAGGGCCAGGACGTGGAGGCGTTCCAGGTCAAGCCCCACGAGATACAGCGGATCTGCAACCACCAGCAGTTCGGCAGCGGCGACCGGCACTACCTGGGCGTGCAGTTCGTCCTCTGGGACGGCCAGCTGGTGATCACCATGATGATCACGGTCACCGTGCTCCACGAGACCCTGCGCATCGAGGTCACCGGCCATGCCCTGGGCCCGGTGCACTCCCTGTTCACCACGAAGTCCTCGCCCAAGACCGTCACGGTCGCCAAGACGGTCCGGTTCTGGGAGACCACCTCACGGACGCTGCCCCTGATCGATCCGCCTGAGGTGGTGCGGCTCGCGGTCCGTGCGCCGTTCACCTGGTATCCGCCGATCCTGGACTTCCTCGGCGGCAAGCTGTCGCTGCCCGAGCCCTTCGGTCTGCGGCACGCCTGGGCCGATCAGCCCTGGCGCCACCGCTTCATGGCAGACGACGCGATGCGCGCCGCCACCCCCGTACTGCGCGTGGCGCACAACGCCGCGCTGCGGGTGCTGGAGGAGCACGGCGTGGACACCGAACGCTTCAAGGGCCGTGCGTCCTCGCTGAGCGGCGCGGTGCAGGATCTGTCGCCGAAGAAGGCCGACGCCTACGACGCGTAGCGGCGGCGCCCGCGAACGCGTGGCAACCGCGCCTACGGGCGCGGCCAGGCATCGGCCAGCATCGCCCGGGTGTCGGCGAGCAGCTGCGGAAGCACCTTCGTATGTCCGACGACAGGCATGAAGTTGGTGTCGCCGCCCCAGCGCGGCACCACATGCTGGTGCAGATGGGCGGCGATCCCGGCCCCTGCCACCGCGCCCTGGTTCATCCCGATGTTGAAGCCGTGCGCGCCGGACGCCGTACGGAGCGCGGTCATCGCCCGCTTGGTGAACAGGCCCAGCTCGGCGGTCTCCGCCTCGTCCAGCTCCGTGTAGTCGGCGACATGACGGAACGGCACCACCATCAGGTGCCCGCCGTTGTACGGGTAGAGGTTCAGCACCGCGTACACCCGCTCGCCGCGCGCGATCACCAGTCCGTCCTCGTCGGACTTGGACGGGATGGAGCAGAAGGGACAGCCGTCCTCGGCGCCCGGTCCGGTGGGCTTGTTCTCGCCCTGGATGTAGGCCATCCGATGGGGCGTCCACAGGCGCTGGAACGCGTCCTGGGTCCCCACTCCGATCTGCTGCTCCGGCTCGCTCGTCATGCTGTGCAGCATATGACTTCGGCCCCGCGGAGCGTGTCGCCGGGCCCGCGCCCGACGGGCCCCGGCCATGCTGGGGCGATGCATGTCCGAAATGGGCCCGACCGGCAGCTCGGCTGGGAGCGGCGCACGGAGCTGCCGCTGCTCGTGGCCTCGGTGCTGTTCCTCGCCTGCTACGCGGTACGGGTCCTGGACCACAGCCCCGACCCGTTCTGGCGCGACCTCGCGTTGGGCCTGGCCCTGCTGATCTGGCTGCTCTTCGCGGTGGACTACGGGGTGCGGCTGGTGCTCAGCGGCCAGGGTCTCCGGTTCGTCCGTACGCACTGGCTGGACACCGTCGTACTGGTACTGCCGCTGCTGCGCCCGCTGCGGATCGTGAACACCTATGTGACGCTCCAGCGGCGCCGGGACCGTCCCCGGCTCAGTCTTTACGGGCGGGTGATGGCGTATGCCGGGATCACGTCCGTCCTGCTGAGCCTCGCCGCCGCCCTCGCCGTCTATCAGCAGGAGCACGACGCGCCGGGGGCCACGATCACCACGTTCGGCGACGCGGTCTGGTGGGCCTGCTCGGCGATCACCACCGTCGGCTACGGCGATGTGACACCCGTGACGCCGCTCGGCCGGGTGTTCGCGGTGTTCCTGATGGGGTGCGGGCTGGCGCTGCTCGGCGCGGTGACCGGTTCGTTCTCGTCCTGGCTGATCCAGGTCTTCGACAGGGAGGGCAAGGAAGAGCCCCCGGGAGGCGACGGCTCCCCGGGGGCTTCGTCCTGACCGGTCAGGACTCGGACCGACGACGGTCGCGGACCGGCCGCGGTCGCGGACCTGACCTCGTCCTCAGATCTGGGCGCGCTCGTCGACGACCTTGGCGATCTTCGCGATGGCCTCGTCCACGGGGATTCCGTTCTCCTGCGAACCGTCGCGGTACCGGAAGGAGACGGCGCCGTTGGCCATGTCCTCGTCGCCCGCGATGATCATGAACGGAACCTTCTGCTTCTGCGCGTTCCTGATCTTCTTCTGCATACGGTCCGACGACGAGTCCACCTCGACCCGCAGCCCCCTGGCCCGCGCCGCCTTGGCGAACTCCTGGAGGTACGGGATATGCGCGTCGCCGATCGGGATACCCGTCGCCTGCACCGGCGCCAGCCACGCCGGGAACGCGCCCGCGTAGTGCTCCAGGAGCACCGCGAAGAAGCGCTCGATGGACCCGAACAGCGCGCGGTGGATCATGACGGGACGCTGCTTGGACCCGTCCGGCGAGGTGTACTCCAGGTTGAAGCGCTCCGGCAGATTGAAGTCCAGCTGCACGGTCGACATCTGCCACGTACGGCCGATGGCGTCCCGCGCCTGCACCGAGATCTTCGGACCGTAGAACGCGGCGCCGCCCGGGTCGGGGGTCAGCGGCAGCCCCTGCTTCTCGGCCACCGCGCGCAGGACTTCGGTGGCCTCTTCCCACGCCTCGTCCGTACCGACGAACTTCTCCGGGTCCTTGGTGGACAGCTCCAGATAGAAGTCGGTCAGTCCGTAGTCGCGCAGCAGGTTCAGCACGAAGGTGAGCGTCGAGTCCAGCTCGTCCGCCATCTGCTCCTTGGTGCAGTAGATGTGCGCGTCGTCCTGGGTGAAGCCGCGGGCCCGGGTCAGCCCGTGCACGACGCCCGACTTCTCGTACCGGTAGACCGTCCCGAACTCGAACAGCCGCAGCGGCAGCTCACGGTAGGAGCGGCCCCGCGCGTCGAAGACCAGGTTGTGCATCGGGCAGTTCATGGGCTTGAGGTAGTAGTCCACGCCCTCGTCGAGCTGCATGGGCGGGTACATGCCGTCGGCGTACCAGTCCAGGTGCCCGGACTTCTCGAAGAGCTTCCCCTTCGTGGCGTGCGGTGTGTAGACGAACTCGTACCCCTCCTCCTCGTGCCGGCGGCGCGAGTAGTCCTCCATCGCCCGGCGGATGACACCGCCCTTGGGGTGGAATACCGCGAGACCCGAACCGACCTCGTCGGGGAAGGAGAACAGATCGAGCTCGCTGCCGAGCTTGCGGTGATCGCGCTTCTCGGCCTCGGCGAGGAACTCCAGATGCGCCTTCAGCTCTTCCTTCGACGGCCACGCGGTGCCGTAGATACGCTGGAGCATCGGGTTCTTCTCGCTGCCCCGCCAGTACGCGGCGGCGTTCCGCATCAGCTTGAACGCCGGGATGTTGCGGGTGGTGGGCAGGTGGGGGCCGCGGCAGAGGTCCTTCCAGCACAGCTCGCCGGTCTTGGCGTCCAGGTTGTCGTAGATGGTCAGCTCGCCGCCGCCCACCTCGACATCCGCGCCGTCGTCGGTGGACGCGGCGCCCTTGATGCCGATGAGCTCCAGCTTGTACGGCTCGGCCGCCAGCTCCTCGCGGGCCGCCTCGTCGGTGACGACGCGGCGCGAGAAGCGCTGGCCGCGCTTCTGGATCTCCTGCATCTTCTTCTCGATGGCCTTGAGGTCATCGGGGGTGAATGGGGTCGCCACGTCGAAGTCGTAGTAGAAGCCGTCCTTGACCGGCGGGCCGATGCCCAGCTTGGCCTCGGGGTGCAGCTCCTGTACGGCCTGCGCCATGACATGCGCGGTGGAGTGGCGCAGGATGGCGAGGCCGTCCTCGGAGGAGATCTCGACGGGCTCGACGACCTCGCCCTCGCCGATCTCGTACGCGAGGTCCTTCAGCTCGCCGCCCACACGCGCGGCGATCACGGTGCGCTCACCGGGAAAGAGCTCGGCCGCCGTAGTGCCCGTCGTCACCACGCGCTCTTCCCGCTCGGAATCGCGTTGGATGATCACACGGACGTCTGACACCGGTCTCTCCTGCTGTACTCGCGAGGCGCGACAGCGGTCGCTGCGCGTTCTGAATCGTACCGAGCCCGGAGGGCCGCGCGCGAAACGGTTAGCCGGGACACAGGCGGAACAGCGCGGTACCGGCCCCCTCTCATTCCGCCCGGCATCCCGTCCGGTCACCGTAAGGCGCCCACCGGACACGGCGCGTACCGAACGACCTGTCCGGGTATCCCCTTTTCGGGCAGAGCTGGAACATCTGCCGCTCATGCGCGAGGAGTTCGGGAATGACGTGTTGGTACGAAGGGCCGCTGGCCGCATTCGACACCGAGACGACGGGGGTGGACGCCGAGGAGGACCGGATCGTTTCGGCCGCGCTGGTCGTCCAGGACATGGCGGGCACCCAGCCGCGGGTGACGCGCTGGCTGATCGATCCCGGTGTGCCCGTGCCCGCGGCCGCCACCGAGGTGCACGGGCTCACGGACGACTTCCTGCACCGCAACGGCCGCTGGCCGGCTCCGGCGGTGGAGGAGATGGCGCGGGCGCTGGCCGGGCAGTGCGCGGCGGGCCGGCCGCTCGTGGTGATGGACGCGCCGTTCGATCTGACGGTCCTCGACCGCGAGCTGCGCCGCCACCGCGCCTCGTCGCTCGCCGAGTGTCTGCGGAACGTGCCGCTGTGCGTGCTGGACCCCTTGGTCCTCGACAACCATCTGGACCGGTACCGCAAGGGCGGCCGTACGCTCGCCGATCTCTGCGCCCATTACGAGATCGAGCTGGACGGGGTGCGGGACGCGACCGGCGGCGAACTGGCCGCGCAGGCGGCGCTCGACGTCGTGCGCGCGGTCGGACGGCGCTTCTCCGCGCGGATGGAGCGGCTGAGCGCCACCGAGTTGCACACGCTCCAGGCCGTCTGGCACGCGGCGCAGATCCGGGGGCAGCAGACGTGGTTCTCGCGCGGCGGCGAGGATGCGGCGGATCCGGCCTGGCCCCTGCGGCCCGAACTGCCCGCGGAGGCGGCCTGATCCGGGGGGCCGTGACGCAAGGGGGCGGAACGCGCGAAGGCCGGTCCGTCATCGACGGACCGGCCTTTCCCGGTGGGCGATACTGGGTTCGAACCAGTGACCTCTTCGGTGTGAACGAAGCGCTCTCCCACTGAGCTAATCGCCCGGGAACGGACTGAACGATACAGGCCCTCACGGGCTTCCTACAAACCGA
>NZ_PHRF01000162.1:91408-265441 GCF_004151105.1 Streptomyces sp. L-9-10 | reverse complement strand
CGCGCCGCGGTGGCGGGGGCCAGTGGGTACGCGGGCGGGGAGCTGCTCCGTCTGCTTCTCGGCCACCCCGGGATCGAGATCGGAGCCCTCACCGGCAAGGCGATACTGGGTTCGAACCAGTGACCTCTTCGGTGTGAACGAAGCGCTCTCCCACTGAGCTAATCGCCCGGACGCACCGCAAACATTACCCCATGTCAGCGGCGCCCCCGGACGCGTTCCGGATCACTGGTCGATCTTCCAGGGCATGACGATCCCGAACTTCCAGAGATAGATCCCGAGCAGTACGGCGATGATCACCAGGCCGATGGTGGTGAGGATGATGTTGCGCCGCCTGACCTTCGGGTCCAGGGCCTTCTGGGCCGCCTCGGTGACCTTGCGACGGGTCCAGCGCAGCACCAGCTGCGCCCAGACGAACTCGGTCGCCCAGATCGCCATACCACCGAAGATCACCAGCCAGCCGGGCCCCGGCAGCACGAGCATGAAGACACCCGCGACCACCACCGCGAGGCCGACGACGAAGACGCCGACCTGCCAGCTCAGATGGAGCGTCCGCGACGCCTTGATGAATCGGGGCGCACGGGACCCGAGCTCACGCTCCGGGTTCGCCGTCACACCCTCCGCCACGCCCCCCGGGACACGCCGCTCGGCCGTCGGCACCACGACCCGCCCTCGCTCGTCACTCTCCGCACGCATGGCTCCCAACGTACCGGAATCGTCCGCGTCACCGGAATAGCCGTATAACCCGAAGTCACACACCGCCGTACGAGCTACCCGAAGAATCACAAAACAGACAGAGGGGTTTACAACGGCACCGTAGGTGGCATGTCGACTTCGCCGACGTGCGAATCCCCGAGCGCACACTGAGCGAAAGGCCCTGGCGCTTATGAACACCACGGTCAGCTGCGAGCTGCACCTGCGCCTCGTTGTATCGAGCGAGTCCTCACTGCCTGTACCCGCGGGCCTCCGGTATGACACGGCCGATCCCTATGCCGTGCACGCCACCTTCCACACCGGAGCCGAAGAGACGGTCGAGTGGGTCTTCGCCCGCGACCTTCTCGCCGAGGGGCTGCACCGGCCCACCGGCACCGGCGACGTCCGAGTCTGGCCGTCCCGCAGTCACGGTCAGGGCGTCGTCTGCATCGCTCTGAGCTCCCCTGAGGGCGAAGCCTTGCTCGAGGCCCCGGCGCGGGCCCTGGAGTCGTTCCTCAAGCGGACCGACGCCGCGGTGCCACCCGGCACCGAGCATCGTCACTTCGATCTCGACACGGAACTCTCACACATCCTGGCCGAGAGCTGAGCCAGGCAGAGGGCTGCACGGCGCCGTCCGACTCGGGGAGACGGCGCCGCGCGGACAACCGCATACGGAGGACACCGACGCCGTCGCCGCGGAAGCCACCGCGACGACGGCGCCGGTGCGTTTCCGGCCCGGCCCCGTCCGGCGCGGCCAGCGACTAAAGTCGGCGGGATCAGGCGGGCACCGGCCCGCGGCAGGCAGGGAGCGGATCGTGCTGATTCCACACGACACCCGGATCGCGCTCGACACGGTCGTCGATCTGGTGAACACCGCACCGGAGGAGGATTCGGACGGCGTCGGCGGTACGGACGGGCTCGGGGACGTCGAGGCGCTGTACGGCTTCGTACGGAGCCATGACATCAGCGGGGTGGGAGACCTGGGCAACCGCGATCTGCGGGCCGTACTGAACGTACGGGCCCGGTTCGCGGAGGTCTTCGCGGCGCGGGACCCGCGCTCCGCGGCCGATCTGATCAATCAGCTCGTCGCGGCCGCGGGGACGACGCCGCAGCTGACCGATCACGACGGCTACGACTGGCATGTGCACTACTTCGCGCCGGGCGCCTCCGTCGCCGATCATCTCGCCGCCGACTGCGGCATGGCCCTGGCGTTCATGGTCGTGGCCGGAGAACAGGAAAGGCTGCGCCGCTGCGAGGCCCCGGACTGCGGGCACGCGTTCGTCGACCTGTCGCGGAACCGCTCGCGCCGTTACTGCGACAGCCGCACCTGCGGCAACCGGCTGCATGTGGCCGCGTACCGGGCACGCCGCAAGGAAGCGGCGGCCGGCTGAGGCCACTCACAGCAGGAAGAGATCGTGGACCGCCGCCATCAGCAGCAGCGAGCCGATCACCGTCAGGAAGATCATCAACGGCGGCTGGGAGAGCGCGAAAAGACAACCGCGCTGCTCATCGGTGGGTGCGGGGGGTTCACCCCGTGAGGTATCGAGCATCTCGGGGCGATCATGACGCACCCCGAACCGGCCTGTTGACCAACACGCGTCCTCGGAGCGGGAGTTCATCATATTCCGTGGAAAACATCCACGAAATCCCGCCGAATCCCGTCTCACCTGCGATGCTGCCCGGCACTCCCGGAAACGGGGAGTGCGCTCCGGTCGGTCACGGTGGCTCGCGGCAGGCCGCGAGAAGGCTCAGATGCCGTGCTTCTTGAGAATGGCCTCGATGTCGCTGAAGTCGTCACCCGGCTTCGCCGCGGGCTCCTTGGCCTTGGGCTGAGCGGCCGGCCGGGTGCCGGGGCCCAGCGAGGGCGCGGACGCGGCGGGCTCGACCGCGGCGCCCTGGCGCGCGGCCTTCGCCGCGGCTCTGCGCTCCTTGCGCGTCCCGCCCCGTCGGCGCTCCACCGCCCGGGTGGTCATGAACAGCAGCCATGCCACCGCGAGGACCCCGAAGCCCGCCCACGCCATCGGGCTGAACGCCGTGTTGGCGGCCCACTTCACGATGCCCGTCATCGCCAGCGCCACCGGCACCAGCGCATAGGCCGCGATGCGGGCCGCGGCGAGGAAGCGCTTCCGGTACGCCGTGATCGCGGCGATGCCCAGGCCCGCTGCTGACACCGCGGAGCAAATGGTCTCGGCAATCATCAGGTCCTCCAGGCAGCGCGCCTCATCGGCCGGAAACGTCTCGCTCTCCATCCTGCACCTCGCGACCGGGTCGGGGCCACGGTGCGGGGCGAGGCCGGACGGATCTGGGGGAGATCTCGGGGACGGTGTCCTCCCCAGGTCCCGGTCGGGCGGGGTCCCGCGGGCTGGAAGACTGGCCCCATGAACGACTCCACCGCCATCCGTCCCGTCGTCCTCGGCATCTGGTGCGACCTGGAATGCCCCGACTGCCACCGGGCCCTGGACGATGTGCGCGCGCTGCGCGCCCGCTACGGGGACCGGCTGGAGCCGCGGCTGCGGCACTTCCCCCTGGAGAAGCACAAGCACGCGTACGCCGCCGCGCAGGCCGCCGAGGAAGCCGCGGAGCAGGGGCGCGGCTGGCCGTACGTCGAAGCCGTACTGGGCAGGACGGCGGAGCTGGCGGCCAAGGGGGAACCCGTCCTGCTGGAGGTGGCGCGTGAGCTGGGACTGGACGCCGAGGAGTTCGACACCGCGCTGATCGACGGCCGGCACCTCCTGGCCGTCGACGCCGACCAGGCCGAGGGCAAGGCGATCGGGGTCACCGGCACCCCCACGTATGTCATCGGGGACGAGCGGCTGGACGGCGGCAAGAGCCAGGAAGGGCTGCGCGGGCGCATCGAGGAGATCGCGGACCGGCTGCTGGCGAGCGCTTAGGCGGTCGAGCGTCGGAGGGTCTCGGCGGCGGTGCTCAGAGCAGCTGTTTGAAGAAGTTGCGGCTCGTGGTGGCGTACTGGAGCGATTCGTACAGCCGGATCGCCGGGGTGTTGTTCGCGAACACATGCAGCCCCAGCAGGCTGTCCCCGGTCTCCAGCGCCGCCCGCTCGGCGAGCAGCATCAGCGCGCGGCCGTAGCCCTTGCCACGCTGGTCCTCGGCGACCGCCACGTCGTACACCCACGAGCCCCACTCGCCGGGTCGCACCTCGCGCGGCGCGACCCAGACATGGCCGACGGTGGTTCCGGCGTGGACGAGGACGCTGATCGAGACGCCCGGGGTGGCCAGGCCCTCGGGGAGGTTCTCGCGGTGGCCGGCCTCCGCCTTGCCGCGGGCCTGCTCGGGCGGCACGCCACGGGCCGTCCAGTTGCGGGCGTAGTCGTCGAGGGCCCGCGCCTCCCAGACCTCGTACTCCGCGTCGTTCATCGGACGGCCCTCGACATCCGCCGGGAGCCGCGGGGGCCGGGCCGGTACCGCCTTGTCCATGTTGCGGCTGCGCTCGGTGTAGCCGAGGGACTCCAGCAGACGGAGCGCGGGGACCGCGTCGGACGGTACGGCGGCCAGCACCTGGCCGCAGCCCCAGCCGCGCAGCACCTCCTCGGCGGCGAGCACCGCGACGGTGCCCCGGCCGCGTCTGCGGTCCGGTTCGTCGACGCGGAGGGCCTGGATGATCCCGGCCCTGTGCCCGAAGCCGGGGTCCGTGGCGAGTGCGATCGTGCCGACGGGACGGCTGTTCACGCAGACCTCGTAGGAGCGTGTTTTCCCGCCGTCGTCGGCCTGCTGAAGCGGCCCGGTCGGCCGCAGAGTGGTGGTCATCAGGGGAGTTGTACCCAACGCGTGGCGCGGAGTCATCCGCTTTACGGACCGGCCGCGCCGGTCACCGGGTCTCAGGGGTCCAGGTCGGCGCCGGCCCGCTCCTCGAAGACGCGCATCGCCTTGGTGGTCACCGGCCCCGGGGCGGCGGGCAGTTGACGGTCGTCGAGACGGTGGACGGCCTGGACGTCGCGCAGCGTGGACGTCAGGAAGATCTCGTCCGCACGCTCCAGGACGTCCAGCGGCAGATCCGTCTCATGGGCACCGCACCACTCGGCCGTCAGGGCCCGGGTGATGCCGGCGAGGCAGCCGGACGCGAGCGGCGGGGTGTGCAACTCGCCGTCGAGGACGACGAAGACGTTGGAGCCCGTGCCCTCGCAGAGGGCGCCGACCGTATTGGCGAAGAGCGCCTCGCTCGCGTCGCCCTCGCGCGCCCGCGCGAGGGCGACGACGTTCTCCGCGTACGAGGTGGTCTTGAGGCCGGTCACCGCGCCGCGCTCGTTGCGCGTCCACGGAACGGTGATGGCGGCGGTGGTGTCGGGGCGGCGCTTCGTCCCGCCGACGGCGACCACCAGGGTCGGCCCCGCCTCGCCCCGGTCGGAGCCGAGCGGGGAGAGCCCGCCGGTGTAGGTGATCCGCAGCCGCCCCAGCTCCACCGGGTTGGCGTCGAGAACGGCCGCGCAGGCGCGGCGTACCTCGTCGAGATCCGGCTCCGGCAGCCCGAGCCCTCGGGCGGAGCGGCTCAGCCGGTCCAGATGCCGGGTGAGGGCGAAGGGCCGGCCCTGGACGGTCTTGACCGTCTCGAAGATGCCGTCCCCCACGGTCAGTCCATGATCCAGCACGGACACGAGGGCACCCTCGGCCGTGTGGAGTGCGCCGTTGACCCAGATCTTCATCTACCCGGTCCTTCCACTCGCTTCGTACGCACCCGACGCTATCGCGAGCAGCCGGGCGGCCTTCAGCTCGGTCTCCGCCCACTCCCCCTCGGGGTCGGATCCCCAGGTGATGCCCGCACCGGCGCCGAAGCGCAGGACGGGTCCCGGGGCCGTGTCGCGGTCGATCCAGAAGGTACGGATCCCGACGGCCAGCGCGGCGGTGCCGCGGTCGGCGTCGACCCAGCCGATACCGCCGCAGTAGGGGCCGCGCGGGGCGGTCTCCAGCTCTTCGATGATCCGCAGGGCGCTGGACTTGGGGGCGCCGGTGACCGAGCCGGGCGGGAACGTGGCGGGCAGCAGCTCCGGCCAGCCCGCCTTCTCGGCGAGCTCGCCCCGTACGGTCGAGACGAGATGGACGAGTCCGGGGTGCGGCTCGACCGCGCAGAGCGCGGGGACCGTCACGGATCCGGTGGCGCAGACACGGCCCAGGTCGTTGCGGACGAGGTCCACGATCATCACGTTCTCGGCGTGGTCCTTCTCCAGCATCTCCTCCGCGCTTCGGGCGGTGCCCTTGATCGGACCGGACTCGACGGTACGGCCGGCCGTACTCAGATACAGCTCGGGCGAGGCGGTCGCGATCTCCACGCCGTGCGCGGGCAGCCGGATCGTTCCGGCGTACGGGGCGGGGTTGTCGCGCGCGAGCAGAGCCGTCAGCGCGTCGACATCGGCCGTGTCGGGAGCGGGCAGCGGCGCGGAGAGCACCCGGCAGAGGTTGACCTGGTACACGTCGCCCGCGGCGATGTACTCGCGGATCCGGCGGACGCCCTTGGTGTACGCGTCGCGGTCGAGCGACGACGTCCAGTCACCGGCGGCGGGCCCGCGCCACTGTCCCGGCACCGGTGCGGGCACGGGATCTGCTCGTACGTCGTCGAAGCGCGCGCAGGTGAGACGGCCCTCGAAGTCCGCGGCGACGGCCCAGAACCCGGCGGAGTCGAGCGCTTCCGGATCATGGGTGACGTCCCGCAGACCGGAGGCCAGAAGGCCGCCGAAGCGGGCCAAAGGAGCGAGGTCGTGCACGCTTGCGAGTCTAGAACAGCCCCCGTTGGGCCGCTCCGGGCTGAACGTACGGCGAACGCACCCCAGCACGCTGCGGAAACGCGTTTTTGTGCTGGCCCCGGAATCCGCTAGAGTTCAACACGTCGCCGGGCCGTACGAGGGTCCGGAAACGATACGCGGACGTAGCTCAGTTGGTAGAGCGCAACCTTGCCAAGGTTGAGGTCGCCAGTTCGAACCTGGTCGTCCGCTCGAATATGGGGGATCCTTCCCGAACCCCCGTACTCCTGGTGGAGTGGCCGAGAGGCGAGGCAACGGCCTGCAAAGCCGTCTACACGGGTTCAAATCCCGTCTCCACCTCCAAGGACGATTAGCTCAGCGGGAGAGCGCTTCCCTGACACGGAAGAGGTCACTGGTTCAATCCCAGTATCGTCCACTGGATCCACTTGGATTCGCGCGCGATTAGCTCAGCGGGAGAGCGCTTCCCTGACACGGAAGAGGTCACTGGTTCAATCCCAGTATCGCGCACGCAGCACGCACCACATGAGGTCCCACCCGCGCGATTAGCTCAGCGGGAGAGCGCTTCCCTGACACGGAAGAGGTCACTGGTTCAATCCCAGTATCGCGCACAGTCCGAAGCCCCCGGCCGTCTCCATGGCCGGGGGCTTCGTCGTCTGCCCTCGCGTCAGGCGGGTCTCAGAGGATCTCAGGAGGAGAAGAGCATCCGCCCGAAGCTCTTCTGACGGTGGTGCCCCCCGTGATGGCCCCCGTAGTGGCCGCCGCCGTGCTGCGGCGCACCCCAGGCGGGGGCGGGGGCGGCGGGGTACGCCTGCGGGGGCGGGGGCGGCGCCTGCTGTACGGGCGGCGCCTGCTGCGACCACTGCGACTCCAGGCGGGTCAGGGACTCCAGCTCGCCGTAGTCGAGGAAGATCCCCCGGCAGCCGCTGCACTGCTCTATCTGGACACCGTTGCGGTTGTATGTGTGCATCGCCGCGTGACACTTGGGACACTGCATGGTCTGCTCGCTCCTCGCCGTTCGTCCGGCCTCGCCGTAACACGCTCCCGGCGGCCGTGGGTTCATCTGTGGCCCCACCCTACGACGACGCCTCCGGCGACAACTCGGTTGCGACGTCCGCGATCCGGGCGCAGGCGTCGATCATCAGCAGCTCGACATCGTCCGGATCCCGGCCTTCGGCGGCCGACTTGGCGACGGCCAGCGCGGCGGTCTGCACGGTGAGGGCGCGGGCCGCGACGTCCAGCCGGGGCCAGGGATCCGCGTCGGGGGCGGCGGGCACGGCGGGGCCGTGCGCGGACCGGTAGGCGCCGAGGAAGCGCAGCCAGGCCTCGGGGGGCAGCAGTCCGGCGGCGTACCAGGCGGCCGGGCGGGCCAAGTCCCAGGCCGGGTCGCCGAGTCCGAGGTCGTCGATGTCGATGAGCAGCCAGGGGCCGTCGGGGGCCGGGTGGCGTACGAGCTGGCCCAGGTGCAGATCGCCGTGGCACAGGGCGTACGGCCCCGGAGCGCGCGCCTCACCACGGGCACAGGCGGGCAGGCACTGCCAGGCGCGCTGTACGGGAAGGGCGGCGGGGTGAGGTCCGGCGGCGCGCATCCGCGCGACGGCGCGGGCGGCCTTGGCGGGTCCCCGCATGTCCGGCAGCCCCGGACGGCCGCCCGCTTCCACGAGGGCTCCCGCCACGGCTCCGGTCCCGGCCACCGCTTCGGAGAGCGCCGCGAGCGGCAGGGTGTGCAGCCGGGCGAGGAGCGTGCCGGCCTGCTCCCAGGGGGCCGCGTCGGGGTCGGCGGGGTCGACCGGGGCGCCGTACGGCCACGCGGTCACCGGACGGCCGCCCACCTCCGCGGTGGCGGCCGGAAGCGGCGGCAGCAGTACGCCGGCGAGCAGGGGATGCGCGGCGACGGCCAGCCTGGCGCGGTGCCCGGCCCGGTCCGTACCGTCGGCATGGGCCTTGGCGACGACCTCGCCGTGCCGTACGACGATCCCGTCCGGCCGGTCGGCGAGGACGGTGCTCCCCCGGCCGCAGGCCCGGCAGCCCGCCGGGTCCGCCGCGCGCAGCGCCGGATGGGCGGTGTCACGGGCGACGCGGCCCAGCGCGCGTACGACGGAAGCGGTCACGGAGGCCCCTCTGATGCGTGGTGTTCCGTGGCGAGCGTACGGCGACGGAGCCCGGGGCGTGCCGCGCGGATCGGTCCGGACAGCGCGATGGCCGGTCAGCTCCCCAGCTGACCGGCCAAACGCTGCCGTCCGCCGCACCCCCGTCCCCACGGGGTTGTTGGCCGGATGTCCCCGATCCGGGCCGCTCTCCCGGATCCGAAGCGCCGCTCAGCGCCCCAGCATCACGCCCACGGACGACGCTTGTGTCACCACTGCGTCCCAGCCGCCGAAGGCGACTACCAGCAGGGCTGCCAGAGGAAGGACCATGGCGGTCGCCACCAGGGGGTGACGCGTACCGGACCGGCGCCCGCCGAACACGGCGAACGCCTTGCGTCCCTGCGTGCGGATCATCGCCCGCGATGCCGTGTCCGCCATGGTCCTTCTCCTGTCCTGTTCCAAGAGCGGCGAGTGTCCGACCTCGGGGGACGAGCACCGCACCCGCCGCTTGACCTCAACATTAGGGAGCGGGCGCGCCCCGGTCGTCATGCCCGCGTACCCATTGCCGGGCCTCCCGGAGGATGAGCCGGACGCCGGTACGTACTCCCCTGGGTGGAGAGCCCCCTAGTACCCGGGGTCGTCCCGGACGGGACGCTCTTCGGAGCGCTCCGAGGACTCCACCCGGGGCACCGGCTGCTCGACCAACGCGAGGACCCGCGTGGCCATGAAACGCGCCGTTCTGACCACCCCTCCGCCGCGGGTGACTTCGCTCACTTCCACCACTCCCCGGCGCACCGCGGTCTCCACTCTGCGGCCCGCCCGGCTCGCCACCACTTCGTAGGTCCGTGTCGTGTCCCCCGCGTCCACGACTATCTCCACCCGGTCACCCTTCACGATCCAATCCCCCTTCTGCGTCGGACCTTTGAGATCACGCACCGGCCGGAGGACCTGGGCTCCGCCACTCCCCTGACCACTGCTCAAGTTTCCCACCCGGCACTGACAATCGGTCCGTGCGCGAGGGCGCGGCCTATGAGCGCGCCGGGGCGCGGGTACGTAAGCTGTGCCACGTCACACGGACGACCGGGCAGCGGGGATGGACATGGCGATGATGCGGCTCCGGCGCGAGGACCCGCGTGTCGTCGGTTCGTTCAGGATTCACCGGCGGCTGGGGGCCGGCGGTATGGGGGTCGTGTATCTGGGCTCCGACCGGCGCGGTCAGCGGGTCGCGCTGAAGGTGATCCGGCCGGATCTGGCCGAGGATCAGGAGTTCCGGTCGCGGTTCGCCCGCGAGGTCTCCGCGGCGCGGCGGATCCGGGGCGGCTGTACGGCACGGCTGGTGGCCGCGGATCTCGACGCGGACCGTCCGTGGTTCGCCACCCAGTACGTGCCGGGCCCCTCACTGCACGACAAGATCAACGAGGAGGGGCCGCTCTCGGCGGCCGAGGTCGCCTCCGTGGGCGCCGCGCTCTCCGAGGGGCTGGTGGCCGTGCACGAGGCGGGCGTCGTCCACCGCGATCTCAAGCCGTCGAACATCCTGCTCTCCCCCAAGGGCCCGCGCATCATCGACTTCGGCATCGCCTGGGCGACCGGCGCGAGCACGCTGACCCATGTCGGTACGGCCGTCGGGTCGCCGGGCTTCCTCGCCCCGGAACAGGTGCGCGGCGCGGCGGTCACCCCGGCCACGGACGTGTTCTCGCTGGGCGCCACGCTGGCGTACGCGGCGACCGCCGACTCCCCGTTCGGACACGGCAGTTCCGAGGTCATGCTCTACCGGGTGGTGCATGAGGAGGCGCATCTCGACGGGATGCCGGACGCGCTCGCTCCGCTGGTGCGGGCCTGTCTGGCCAAGGATCCGGAGGAACGTCCCAGCACGCTCCAGCTCTCGATGCGGCTCAAGGAGATCGCGGCGCGCGAGGCCCAGGGGCTCTCGGACAGCCGGCCGCCCGTACAGCGGACGCGGAACGGGCAGGAGCTGCCGACCGGCCGGCTGACCGAGCGTTACACGGAGCGGAGCGCCGGACTCGGCGCGCCTGGCCGTGCGCCGGGAGCGTCCGGTGGCCAGGTGTCGCGTCCCGGGCCTTCCCGGAGTACGGGGGCCTCCCCCCGTACCGGCGGTTCCTCCCCCCGCAACGGCTCGCCGCGCCCGCCGCGGTCCCGGGGCGCCGCGCGTACGGGCGGCGGCCGTCCGAAGCCCGGCCCCCGGACGGGCTCGGGCAAGCTGCGGCCCGCCAACCCGCGCCTGCTGCGGCAGCGGCTGATCGTCTTCGTCGTCGTGACCCTGATCGTCGCGCTGGGCATCGCCGCGGCCCAGCAGCTCTGAGCCGTACGGCCTCCGCCGTACGGCCCGGTCGTCAGCTCTCCGGCCGGCCCGTCGTGACCGCGTAGAAGGCGACCGCCGCCGCCGCGCCGACGTTCAGCGAGTCCACTCCGTGCGCCATGGGGATACGCACCCAGGTGTCGGCCGCGCCCAGCGCCCGCCCGGACAGCCCGGCGCCCTCCGCGCCGAGCATCAGCGCGACACGCTCCAGCCGGTGCGGAGCGACCTCGTCCATCGGGACCGCCCGCTCGTCGGGGGTGAGCGCCAACAGCCGGAAACCGGCCTCCCGTACGGTGTCCAGCGCCCGTGGCCAGCCTTCGAGCCGGGCGTACGGCACGGAGAACACCGCGCCCATCGAGACCTTCACCGAACGGCGGTAGAGCGGATCGGCGCAGTCCGGGGAGAGCAGTACGGCGTCCATCCCGAGCGCGGCGGCGCTGCGGAAGATCGCGCCGATGTTGGTGTGGTCGTTGACCGCCTCCATGACGGCGACGCGGCGGGCCTTACGGAGCACCTCGTCCACCATGGGCAGCGGTTTACGGGCCATGGAGGCGAGGGCGCCGCGGTGCACGTGGTAGCCGGTCACGTGCTCGGCCAGCTCGGGGCTGACCGCGTACACCGGGGCCGTGACCTCGTCGATGATGTCCCGCATGGTGTCGACCCACTTGGCCGACAGCAGCATCGACCGCATCGGGTAGCCGGCCTGCCCGGCCCGGCGGATGACCTTCTCGCCCTCCGCGATGAACAGCCCTTCGGCCGGCTCGCGCCTGCGGCGCAGCTCGACATCGGTCAGACCGGTGTAGTCGCGCAGACGGGGGTCGTCGGGGTCGTCGACGGTGATGAGTTCAGCCACGGGGTGACACTGCCTTGTCGGTGAGTGGTGTGCGGGGCGGACGGCCAGGGCCTGTCCGACGGATCATCGCGGATCGGCCGCGGCGGTCCGGTGCAGGGGGTACCCCCGCGCTGTTCCGGCTGCGGGGAGCATCGCACGGTGGATCACCCACGCTGCACACACGTACTGCATAGATATGGACGATTCCGGCACTGCGGACGGCGGCTGGGGTTTCAGGCGGAGGTGCCGGGCCACGGAGCGGGAGCGGGACGAGTCCGTGAACGTGGGGGGCTCTGGCAGTACCCGCAACCACAGGAACTCCCTGGTGAGAGGCCATGAGCCGCAGCCCGTGCCACGGTGGGGAGTGTGAAGGCGACCGCCTTCACGGAGCACGTGCACACGTCCACATCACCGGGCAGGAGCAGGCCATGGAGTACACGCGCTTGGGAACGTCAGGGCTCAGGATCAGCCGGATCGCCCTGGGCTGTATGAGCTTCGGCGACCCCGCCAAGAGGGACCCCTGGGTGCTCGACGACAGCGCGGCCGAGCCGGTCTTCCGCCAGGCCGTCGAGCTCGGCATCACGTTCTGGGACACCGCGAACATCTACGGCCTGGGCACCTCGGAGGAGATCGTCGGGCGGGCGCTGCGCACGTACACCCGGCGCGAGGACATCGTTCTGGCCACCAAGTTGTGGGCGCCGATGCACCAAGGCCCGGGCGGGGCGGGTCTGTCCCGCAAGGCCATCATGGAGCAGATCGACGCCTCGCTGCGGCGCCTCGGCACCGACTTCGTCGACCTCTACCAGATCCACCGCTTCGACCCGCAGACGCCGGTCGAGGAGACGATGGAGGCGCTGCACGATGTCGTCAAGGCGGGCAAGGCCCGCTATATCGGTGCTTCGTCGATGTGGGCCTGGCAGTTCGCCGCGATGCAGCAGGCCGCGCAGGCCCACGGGTGGACCCGGTTCATCTCCATGCAGGACCAGTACAGCCTGATCCACCGCGAGGAGGAACGCGAGATGTTCGGCCTGCTCGCCCACCAGGGCGTGGGAAGCATCCCGTGGAGCCCGCTGGCCGGGGGACTGGTCACCCGCCCCTGGGGCGAACGCTCCACGCGGCGCGCGGAGATCAACCGGAGAGTCGACCAGCAGGGCCGGCCGATTTTCCTCGACAGCGACCGGGCCGTCGTCGAGGCCGTCCAGCGCATCGCCCTGGCCCGCGGCGTGTCGATGGCGCAGGTCGCGATGGCCTGGGTGCTGAAGAACCCGGTGGTCTCCGCCCCGATCGTGGGCGCGACCAAACCGAACCATCTCCCCGACGCCGTCGCCGCGCTCGACATCGAGCTCACCGCTGAGGAGATCGACTCCCTCGAAGAGCGCTACGTCACGCGCCTGCCCACGTTCTTCTGACCCGTCCCCGCTTTGATCGCACAGCACGTGTGACACGGCGGATCGCGTCACTCCGTGCCGGTCCCTCCACGACTCGACCGGGGCCCGGCCGACGGGATCACGAGGTGCCGTCCCCCAGGGCGACGACATCGCCGACGACGATGACGGCCGGAGGCCGGATCTCCTCGGTCCGCACGACCTCCGCGACCGTCGCGAGCGTGGCGTCCACCCTCCGCTGGGCGGCCGTGGTGCCTTCCTGCACCAGCGCGACCGGGGTCCCGGGAGCCCTGCCGTGCTCGACGAGCGCCTGGGCGATCGCGCCGATCTTGTCCACGGCCATCAGCAGGACGAGGGTGCCACGGAGCCGGGCGAGCGCCGCCCAGTCGACGAGCGAACGGTCGTCGTCCGGGGCGACATGGCCACTGACGACGGTGAACTCATGGGCGACGCCCCGGTGTGTGACGGGGATTCCGACCGCGCCCGGCACACTGATCGAGCTGGAGATACCCGGTACGACAGTGCACGGGATACCGGCCGCGGCCAGCGCGTGCGCCTCCTCCATGCCCCGCCCGAAGACGAACGGATCGCCCCCCTTGAGCCGGACCACGGCCTTGCCCGCCTTGGCATGCTCGATCAGCGCGTCGTTGATCGCCTCCTGGGCCATGGCACGGCCGTACGGGATCTTCGCCGCGTCGATCACCTCGACGTGCGGCGGCAGTTCGTCCAGCAGATCGCGCGGGCCGAGACGGTCGGCGATCACGACATCCGCCTCGGCGAGGAGCCTGCGGCCGCGCACCGTGATCAGGTCCGGGTCGCCGGGACCACCGCCGACGAGGGAGACGCCGGGGGTACGGCTGCGACGGTGCGGGGCGGCGAGCGTGCCGTCGCGCAGCCCCTCCACGATGGCGTCCCGCACGGCGGCGGAGCGACGCGGGTCGCGCCCGGTGAGCACGGCGACGGTGAGGCCCTCGCTGCGGCCGGTGGCGGGCGTCCAGGCGGTGGCGGCCTCCGCGTCGTCGCTGCGTACGCACCAGACGCGGCAGCGCTCGGCCTCGGCGGACGCGGTGCGGTTGGCGTCCTCGTCGCTGGACGCGACGAGGACGTACCAGGCGTCGGCGAGGTCGCCCTCTTCGTAGCGGCGGCGCTCCCAGCGGATCTCGCCGGCCGCCGCCATGGCCTCGACGGAGGGCTTCGCGGACGGCGACACCAGCACGATGTCCGCGCCGGCCGCGATGAGCGCGGGCAGCCGGCGCTGCGCGACCTGCCCGCCACCGACGACGACGACGCGCCGCCCGGCGAGGCGGAGTCCGACGGGGTAGGCGGGATGCGGGTGCGCTTGCTGGTTCGCGTGCTCGTGCGCGTGCGCCTGCTCGTCGTGCGCGTGCTCGTCGTGCTCGGGCATGTGGGTGGGGGCTCCTCGGGCGGGCGGGGTGTGAAGTGGCTGGTGGGGTGCCGTGCGGTGGGGCGCGTCCAGCTTACGGCGGGGCGGTGCGGCTCCGGCGGGGGCGGTGTGCGGTGCGGGTTGCGGGGTTGCGGTTTCGTACTGCTGGTGCCGGGGGCCGGGGCCTCCGGAGGCACATGTCCGGGAGCGCCACCCGGCGACAACCCGCCCCCAGACCCACCGGCCCCCGCCGAAACGCACCCTTGACGGCGCACCGCCGGAGGCTACTTCTCCGTTACGCCCGCCGAGTCGAACGTCGCCACCTCATGCATCGCCCGCGCCGCGCTCTGTACCACCGGCAGCGCCAGCAGCGCGCCCGTGCCCTCGCCCAGGCGGAGGTCCAGGTCCACCAGCGGGCGCAGGCCGAGTTTGTTGAGGGCCGCGACATGGCCCGGCTCCGCGCTGCGGTGGCCCGCGATGCAGGCCGCCAGCGCCTCCGGGGCGATCGCCCGTGCGACCAGCGCCGCCGCGCCGGCGCTCACGCCGTCCAGGATGACCGGCGTACGCAGCGACGCGCCGCCCAGCAGGAATCCGACCAGCGCCGCGTGCTCCAGGCCGCCGATCGCCGCGAGGACGCCGACCGGGTCGGACGGGTCGGGCTGGTGGAGGTCGAGACCCCGGCGGACGACGTCGACCTTGCGGGCGTGCATCTCGTCGTTGATGCCGGTCCCCCGGCCGGTGACCTCCGCCGGGTCCTGGCCGGTGTAGACGCAGATCAGCGCGGCCGACACGGTCGTGTTGGCGATGCCCATCTCGCCGGTGAGCAGGGCCTTGTTGCCCGCGGCCACCAGATCGCGCGCCGTCTCGATGCCGACCTCGATCGCGGCGAGGACTTCCTCGCGGCTCAGCGCGGGGCCCGTCGTGAAGTCGGCCGTACCGGCGCGGACCTTGCGGGGCACCAGGCCGGGTGTCGCCGTGAGTTCGCCCGCGACGCCCACGTCGATGACGCAGACCTCCGCGCCCACCTGGTTCGCGAACGCGTTGCACACCGCGCCGCCGCCGAGGAAGTTGGCGACCATCTGGCCGGTCACCTCCTGCGGCCACGGGGTCACCCCCTGCGCGTGTACGCCGTGGTCGCCGGCGAAGATCGCGACGGCCGCCGGTTCCGGGATGGGTGGCGGGCAGAGCCGGGACAATCCGCTGAGCTGGGCGGAGATGATCTCCAGCATGCCGAGCGCGCCGGCGGGCTTGGTCATCCGCTTCTGCCGCTCCCACGCCTCGCCCAGCGCCTTGGCGTCCAGCGGGCGGATACCGGCGATGGTCTCCTGGAGGAGGTCGTGCGGCTCCCCGCCCGGCAGGGCGCGACGGCCGTAGGTCTCCTCGTGGACGACCCAGGAGAGCGGCCGGCGCTTGGACCAGCCGGCCTGCATCAGCTCGGGCTCGACGGGGAATTCGTCCACGTATCCGACGCAGAGATACGCCACGACGTCGAGATGTTCCGGCAGCCCCAGCGCGCGTACCATCTCGCTCTCGTCGAAGAAGCTGACCCAGCCGACGCCGAGGCCCTCGGCGCGGGCGGCGAGCCACAGGTTCTCCACGGCGAGCGCCGAGGAGTACGGGGCCATCTGCGGCTGGGTGTGCCGGCCGAGGGTGTGCCGGCCGCCGCGCGTGGGGTCCGCGGTGACGACGATGTTCACCGGGGTGTCGAGGATGGCCTCGATCTTCAGTTCCTTGAACTGCTTGGCCCGGCCCTTGGGCAGTGCCTTGGCGTACGCGTCACGCTGACGCTGCGCCAGCTCGTGCATGGACCGCCGGGTCTCGGCGGAGCGGATGACGACGAAGTCCCAGGGCTGGGAGTGGCCGACGCTGGGCGCGGTGTGCGCGGCTTCCAGGACGCGCAGCAGGACCTCGTGCGGGATGGGGTCGGAGCGGAAGCCGTTGCGGATGTCCCGGCGCTCGCGCATCACACGGAGCACGGCGTCGCGTTCGGCGTCGTCGTAGCCGGACGGGGCCGCGGTGCCTTCCTGCGCGACGGGCGCGGGCTCGGGCGCGGCTTCGGCCTCGGCCTGCGGCTCGGGCTCCGGTACGGCGGCGGGCTCCGGCGCCGACTCGGGGGCGGGGTCCGGGGCGGACTCCGCGAGGGGTTCCGGCTGCGGCTCGGGGGCAGGCTCGGGCGCCGGTTCGGGCGTGGATTCCTGGACGGGTGCGGGCTCCGGCTCGGCCTCGGGGGCGGACTCCTGGACCGGCTCGGGTTCCGGCGCGGCGGCTTCCGGTTCCGGGGCCGGTACAGGTACGGGCTCTTCCGCCGGCTGCTCGGCGGCGGGAGCCGGTTCCTCCTGCGCTTCGGCCGGCTCGGCCACGACGGCGGCCGGGGCCTCGGCCACGGGCTCGGCCTCGGCCACGGCCACGGCCTCGGGCTGCGGTTCCGGGGCGGGCGCCGGCTCAGGGGCGGGCTCCGGCTGGTACTCCGCGGCGGGCGGTTCGGGTGCGATCGGCTCGGGTCGCGGTTCCGGCTCGACGGCCGCCTCCGCCTCGGGCTCCGGCTCCGGCTCGGCCGGAACCGGGACGGGTACGGCGACGGGCTCGGCGTGGGCCTCCGGCTCCGGGACGACCGTTTCTGCTGCCGCCTCCGGCGCCGCCGCCACGGGCTCGGCGGCCGGCGGCTCGGCCGACCACGGGGCCCCGGCCTGCGGCGGGATCTCGCTCAGCTGCGGCCCCGCGAGGAGGGCGGACTCCTCACGCGGGACGTCCAGATACTCCGGACCCGTGGTGGCAGGTCCCTGCGCCTGGGCGCGTACCCGGACGGCCTGCGTCGGCGAGCCCGCGGGCCCCCGGTCGGCGAGCGAACGCACCACGCCGCCCGTCGGGTCGGGCACCGGCGGGCCCATGTGCAGCGGGCGGCGCATCGGCGCCTGGGCAGGGGCGGGCGCGGGAGCCGGTACGGGCGGTGGCATGCGTACGCCGGTGAGATCCACCGAACCGGAGTCCCGGCCCCCGGCCTCATGGGCACCCGGCTGGTGCGATGTCCGCGCAGGCTGCGCGAGGTCCGTCGCCTCTTCGGGCACGACCGGGGCAACGGGCTCCACGGGGGCGGCGGGCGGTGCGAACTCGGCCTCCGCGGCCAGGGCCTGCTCCGGCTGCGCAGGCTCGGCGGCGAACTCCTGCTGCGGCTGGTACCCGTCCGGCGCCTCGGCCTGGACCTGCGCCACCGGCTCCTGGATCGGCGCCGGCTGTTCTATGGGCGGCATCTGCTGCTGGATCAGAGCCTGCTCGGGAACGGCGTACCCCTCGGGCGCCGCCGGGGCGTAGCTCTCCGGCGCGGCGGCGTACCCGTCGGGCGTGGCGTACCCCTCGGGCGCGGCATAGGCGACGGGCACCTCGCCCGGCACCACCTGGGGGTCGTTCCAGCCGCCCTGGGCGCTCGGCATGAGGAGGAGGTCTTCGTCCTCGGTGACGGGTGCGGAGGGGTCGAGGTAGGTGTACGCGCCGGGAACGGGGATGCCCGGCTGCTCCACCATGCCTGCGTTCTCCGGCAGTCCCTCGACCGGGACCTGGCCGGTGTCAGTCATGTGCGTACCCCTCGCCCATTGGTTCTGCTCCTTCAGCCCTTCCACCGGGGCGCCCGATCCGCGGCGCTTCCGGCGCCCGTCATGCACAACGAGCGTGGGCGCCGGGCGGCACGAAAGCCCGCGTCGGCCCTGATGTCCGGGCTCCCGCGGTCTTTCAGGGCCCTGGCGGTGGTGTCCGCCACGGCCCGCTGTGGACTGCGCCACGTCGCGCGTCCCCCGGTTGTCGCCGTACCACATCAGGGCTCAAAACGGGCCCCTTTTCCGGACATTGACGAACGAAGTGACGAACGCCCGGCTGCTGTACAACGATCGGCCAGCCTACCTCGCGCGGCGCGGAAGCAGGGTCAGGGGCCGCTTTCCGGACGCCGGCCGGAGACGAGGAAGACGACGGAGCGCTCGCGCTCGGACCAGTCGCCGGTGTCGAGGCCGACGGACTGGAGCAGTGCGCACTCCACCTCATATCCGCCTGCCGCCAAGGCCGTTCCGACCGCCTCGGCCTCGTCCCGGGTGGCCGCGTGGGTGACGATGCGCTCGGGCCTGCGGTCGGCGCAGGCGGTGACCACATCGACACCGCCGCCGCCGATCCGTACGACATCGGGCTCGGGCAGCCGCTCCAGTGCGTGCGGCGCCCGTCCCTGGACGACCTGGAGCTGTACGCCGGCGCGGCGGGCGGCGGCGGCCGTGCTGGCGCAGGCTCCCGGCTCGTCGTCGACGGCGATGACGGCCGCGCCGAAGCGGGCCGCCTCGGCGGCGAGGGCTCCGCTGCCGCAGCCGATGTCCCAGACGAGATCGCCGGTACGGGCGCCGAGCCTGGCCAGCTGGGCGGCGCGCAGCCAGGTCGACTCGCCCTCGTCCAGCTCGATGCCGTACTCCTCGGTGGGCAGCGCCCAGCCGCGTGCGGCCGGCGGGTATCCGGGGTCGCGGCCGGCGATCCAGCCGCTGCCCGGGGAGACCGCGGTGCCGACTCCGCCGATGACGATCACCACGTTCGGGTCGCGCCAGACGTGGTCGGCGGCCTTGTCGGAGGTGAGGACGGTGACCTGTTCCCGTTCGGTGCCGAGCTCCTCGCAGATGACGAAGGTGCGGTGGACCCCGTCGAGGAGCAGCGCGAGTTCGGCGGGGCCGGCGCCCGGGGAGGTGAGGACGGCGACCTTGGTGTGCGCCCGGCAGACGTTGACGGCGCGGCGGAGCGTACGGCGTTGGGCGACGACGACTTGGGCGTCGTCCCAGGCCATCCCGGCCCGCGCGAAGGCGCCGGCCACGGCGGAGACCGCGGGGACGACTTCGACCTCCAGGCCGTGTTCCGGGGCGCGCAGGGTGCGTACGACTCCGAAGAAGCCGGGGTCGCCGTCGGCGAGGACCACGGCGCTGCCGCGGTGTCCGGCGATTCTGCGGGCCGCGAGGTCTATCGACCCGAGGCGGATGCGCTCGGCGCCTTGCGGCACCTCGGGGAGCGCCAGATGGTGGGCGGCTCCGGCCACCAGAGTGGCGGCGGAGAGCGCGGACTTGGCCGCGGCGGTGAGGGGCGAGCCGTCCCAGCCGATCACCGTGACGCGGTCGGCCATCGTCGTCAGTCTCCGTAATGTCGTCAAGCGGGCGGAAGCGGGGCAGAGGGGGAGATCGCTGCCGGTGGTCGTCGATCGCGGCCGCCGCACGGAGCACTGCCCGTACGGTCGCGAGCGCACGGTGAGAGTACCTGGCCGGGTCGGGAGGCGGCCGGGCGGTGCGGGTGGCGGCCGGGTGATGGCCGGGCGGTGCGGGTGGCGGCGGTCAGTTCCAGTCGGTGAAGGACGCGTAGCCCGTCGCGTCCGCCATCTGTTCGGCGACGCCTTCGAGGTCCTCGGGCAGCAGGCTCCAGACGATCAGGTCGGTGCGGATGTCGGTCCAGCCGCCGTCCTCGGTCTGGGTGCGCGCTATCCAGGCGTTGCGCAGGACGCCCTCGCTGATACAGCCGATCTTCTGCGCGACCTGCTGGGAGGCGGTGTTGCCGGCGGGGGTGCGCACCTCGATGCGTTCGAACTTCTGGTCGCGGAAGAGCCACTGGGCGACCGCGAGCACCGATTCGGTGGCGTATCCCTCACCTCGCGCCCAGGGCGCGGTCACATAGGCGGCCTCGGTGGCGAGTGCGTGCCAGTTGGTGTTCCGCAGCCGTACGACGCCGACGAGCCGCTGGGTGAGGAACTCGGTGACGGCGAACGCGATCCCGCGCCCTTCCAGGCGTTCGGCGGGGGCGATCCCGCCGATCCACTTCTCGGCGTCTCTTCTCGTATACGGATGGGGGACGGAGGTCCAGGCCGTGACCATCTCGTCATTCATCATCTCGATGTGTGCCGGGATGTCCGCCGGCTCGAAGGGGCGCAGCACCAACCGCTCCGTGCTGATGGAAACGTCCGGAAAGGTGGTAGTCATGCACAGCTCCATGCCTCAGTCCGTCGTAAATGCACAGCATGCAGCATCGGGTGGAGGATGCGCATGGCCGGGTCCGTACGGATGCGGAAGCCCCGTACACGACGGGCGTGTACGGGGCTCTCGCCGACAAGAACGTTACTGCGGTGACTACTTGACCGCACCGAAAGCGGGCACGATCGAGCCCTGGTAGGTGTCCTCGATGTACTTCTTCACCTCGGGCGAGTTCAGGAGCTTCGCGAGCTTCTCCACCCGCGGGTCCTTCTCGTTGCCGCGCTTGACGGCGAGGAAGTTGGCGTACGGGTTGCCGTCGGGCTTCTCCAGGGCCAGCGCGTCCTCGGCGGGCTTGAGGTCGGCCTCGATGGCGTAGTTGCCGTTGATGACGGCGGCGTCGACATCGTTCAGGGCGCGGGGCAGCGTGGCGGCCTCCAGCTCCTTGAACTTCAGGCCCTTGGCGTCCTTGACGTCGGCGAGGTTGGCGTCGGTGCCCGCGCCGTCCTTCAGCGTGATCAGGCCGTTGTCCGCGAGCAGCTTGAGCGCGCGGCCCTCGTTGGTGGTGTCGTTGGGGAGGGCGACGCTCTGGCCGGACTTCAGCTCCTTGAGGTCCTTGACCTTCTTGGAGTAGAGGCCGAGGGGCTCCAGCTCGACATTGACGACGGGCACGATGTCGGTGCCCTTCTTCTTGTTGAAGTCGTCCAGATAGGGCTTGTGCTGGAAGAAGTTGGCGTCGACCTCGCCGCTCTGGGTGGCGGTGTTCGGCAGGACGTAGTCCGTGAACTCCTTGACCTCCAGCTTGAGGCCCTCCTTGTCCGCCAGGTTCTTCTTGACGAAGTTCAGGATGTCGGCGTGCGGCGTCGGGGACGCGGCGACGACGAGCGGCTCGGAGCTGTCGGCGGAGGCTCCGGCGGCGGACGAGGCGCCCGGGTCGGAGGAGGTGCCGCAGGCGCTGAGGGCGAGAGCGGCGGTGGCGGCGGCTGCCGCGCTGAACTTGATGGTGGTACGCACGAAGAGTGCCTCTTTCCGGTGATGCGGGTGACGTGGCCCGGACAAGGAGTGCGGGCCGGAGGGTGGAATCGGGTCAGGTGGCGGTACGGCCGCGGCGGGCCAGCAGCCGTACGACGCCGTCCCCGAGCAGCTGGACCACGGTGACGATCGCGATCAGGAGGACGACCGTGGCGATCATGAAGCCGTTCTCGAAGCGCTGGAATCCATAGGTGACGGCCTTGGATCCGAGCCCCTCACCGCCGACCGCCCCGGCCATGGCGGAGTAGCCGATGAGCACGATGACGGTGGTGGTGACGGCGGACACCAGCGACGGCAGGGCCTGCGGCAGCAGCACCTTGCGGACGATGGTGGGGATCGAGCCGCCCATCGCCTGGACGGCCTCGACCAGTCCGTGGTCGACCTCGCGGATCGCCGTCTCGACGAGCCGCGCGAAGAACGGGATGGCGCCGATCGCCAGCGGCACGATCATCGCGGTGGGGCCGATGAAGGTGCCGACGATCAGGGTGGTGAACGGGATCAGCGCGATCAGCAGGATCATGAACGGCAGCGAGCGGCCGATGTTCACGATCACTCCGACGGCCTTGTTGACCGCGGCGTTCCGGAGCAGTCCGCCCTTGTCGGTGAGGACCAGCAGGATGCCGAGGGGCAGTCCGCCGGCGAGGGTGACGAGCGCGGACCACAGCACCATATAGAGGGTGTCGATGGTCCCCTGGGACAGCAGCGGCTGCATCTCCGACCAGGTCATTTGGCATCTTCCTTCACCGGTGCGGGGCTCTGCGCGGGGACGGTGGCCGCGGCGGAACGTGTGTCTGTGGCTGCGTCGGCGCCTGCGTCTGCGTCTGCGTCGTCCACGATCTCGGCCTGGAGTCCCTGCTCTCGCAGGAAGCCGATCGGTACGACGTTGTCCTCGTAGGCGCCGGGCAGTTCGATCCGCATCCGGCCGATCTGCCGGCCCCCGACGGTGTCCATCGCGGCACCCAGGATCGATATGTCGATGTTGTAGGTCCTGGCGAGCTGCGAGATCACCGGCTGGGTGGCCGCGGCGCCGTGGAAGGTGACGTCGAGGACCGTACGGCCGGGGCCCGTGGCCGTGCCGCCCACCGGGAACAGCTCCTGCGCCAGCTGCGAGCCGGGGGTGGCGAGCAGTTCGCCGACCGTGCCCGACTCGACGATCCGGCCCTCGCGCATCAGCGCCGCCGAGTCACAGATCGTCTTCACGACCTCCATCTCGTGCGTGATGAGCAGCACCGTCAGACCGAGCTGCCGGTTGAGGTCGCGCAGCAACTGGAGGATCGAGCGGGTGGTCTCCGGGTCCAGGGCGCTCGTCGCCTCGTCCGAGAGCAGCACCTTGGGGTTGCCCGCCAGCGCGCGGGCGATACCGACCCGCTGCTTCTGGCCGCCGGAGAGCTGGGCCGGATACGCCTTGGCCTTGTCGCCGAGACCGACCAGATCCAGCAGTTCCAGGGCGC
Organism: Streptomyces sp. L-9-10; assembly: GCF_004151105.1. GTDB lineage: Bacteria > Actinomycetota > Actinomycetes > Streptomycetales > Streptomycetaceae > Streptomyces. The sequence goes on along the minus strand of NZ_PHRF01000162.1, from coordinate 242,589 downwards.
GGCGCGTACGTTCCCGGCCCGCCACGCCGAGGATCTCCAGCGGCAGTTCGACGTTGTCCCTGACCGTGCGGGAGGACAGCAGGTTGAAGTGCTGGAAGACCATGCCGATCGAACTGCGCGCCCGGCGCAGATCCTTGCCTGCCCGCCGCCCGCGGCCGGCGAGTGCGGTGAGGTCCTGGCCGTCGACGGTGACCGTGCCGGCGGTGGGGCGTTCGAGGAGATTGACGCAGCGGATGAGCGAGGACTTCCCGGCGCCGCTCTGTCCCACGACTCCGAAGACCTCGCCCTCGCGGACATGCAGGTCGACGCCGTCGAGTGCGGTGACGTCGCGGCCGTGCGACTGGGCGGACCGGTAGATCTTCGTCAGGCCCGTAGTGGTGATCACAGGGGTTTCCATCACTGTCGAGTGCGCGGCGAGGAGTCCGCCGGGCACGGGGCATTCGTCATTCCGACATGGCGCGCTGACGCGGTGGGTGACCGGGAGGCGGCGCACGCGGGGGCGGGCACGATGCGCCGGCGGATCTTCGGGCCATGGCTCTCATGGCCTTCACAGGTCCGGACGCGGCTCGGCCGTCGGGTCTCGCTTCGGGGCGCGAGGCTCAGGCAGGGGCCCTCAGCCGGCGCACATTCGACACAGACAACGAGCACCGGGCGTGTGGTTCGCCTCGGTCGCGGGGACGCGGTAGCTCGTTGTGGTCATGTCGTCAGTAAAACAGACGTGCCTTCGGACCTCCGGGAGTTGTCCGTATAGCGGACAGTGCCGTCGCAGCATACGGACACGCCGTCGAGGTCCACGAGGCTGCGCGGAGTCGGTCACGGCCGGTCCCTATACCCACCGTACCCGCCGTGACCTGCACGGATGCCCCGGAGTGGAGAACGAAGGCAGCAGCCGGGTACCGGCCGGAGCGGTCGCCCTCTGTGGCCAAGGCCACCGTCCCCGGGGCGGTGCCCACCGCCCCGGGGACCGCCCGCGCGGGGCGGTGGCGCCGGCCCCACGGGGGCGGGCGCGGCGGGTCTTTCGCCCCGTAATACGCTCGGCCCATGCTTGTCGCCCTGACGGTCGCGGTCTCCGTGACCGCGCTCGCCCTCGCCGCCTGGTGCGGCTTCGCCGCCTACCGCGACCAGCCCACCAAGGACTGGCACTTCATCGGCATGGCCGTGGTGTCGGTGCTCGCGCTGGCGCAGCTCGTCGTCGGGATCGTCCAGCTGGCGCGCGGCGAGCAGGCCGACGAGGGCTCGGTGATCTTCGTCTCGTATCTGCTGGGCGCGCTGTTCGCGGTGCCCGCGGCCGGGTTCCTGTCGCTGAGCGAGCGGACCCGCTGGGGCTCGGTCACGGTCGCCGCCGGAGCGGTCGTCCTGGCCGTGCTGGAAGTACGGCTGCATGACATCTGGGAAGGCTGACGACATGACCACCGAAGGCGCCGACGGGGCTCCGGTCAGGCTGGTCCGGGGGCCCGGACTGCTGCTGGTCTGGCTGTACGGCGTGATGTCGGTCGGCGCGGTCTCCCGGTCCGCCTACCAGATCGCCACGGAATTCGACCGCGCGCCGCTGGCCTACGCGCTCTCCAGTGTCGCCGCCGTGGTCTACGCGTTCATCACCTACACGCTCGTACGCGGCGGGGAGACGGCGCGGAAGGCCGCTCTGATCTGCTGCGCCGCGGAGCTGGTGGGCGTACTGACCGTGGGGACGTGGACGCTGGCCGATCCGTCGGCCTTCCCGGACGCCACCGTCTGGTCGGACTACGGGATGGGCTATCTCTTCATTCCGGTGCTGCTGCCGGTCACCGGCATTCTGTGGCTGCGCACGTCCCGCCGCCAGGCGACCGCGCCGCCGCCCGCGCCGGGCGACCGAGCGGCGGAACACCGTCCCGGGTGATCGAGAAGCGGAACCCCCTTCGTACCCCTGAGGCCGTGCCACTGGAGTCGTGCCGCCGGGGATTCCGCCCTCACGTCAGGCGCTGGCGGCGTACGCCCCCACGGCCGCGGCTTCCTTCGCGGCGTCCTTCTCCAGGGTGACGAGCCTCAGGCGCGGACCCGCCTGCTCCGTCGACACCGGGGCGTAGCCACGGCTGCGGTAGAGCCGCAGATTGCCTTCGCTGCGGTGGCCGGTGAAGAGCTGGAAGCGCTGGGCGGCCGGCTGGGCCGCGAAGTGCGTCTCGATGGCGTCGAGCAGCCGTCCGCCGAGGCCGTGGCGCCGCATCCGGGGATGGACGATGAGCTTGGCTATCCGTGCGGTGCCCGTCGCGTCGATACTGCCGCGCACCGACGCCACCACTTCGTCGCCGAGCCTGGCCACCAGGCCGTGGCCCTCGGCGAGTTCGGCCCTCAGGTCGTCGAGCGTCTGGGTCAGGGGCTCGATGGTGTAGTCGCCGTACAGCTCGGCCTCGTTCTGGTAGCACAGGTACTGCAGCTTCAGGATCTGTTCAGCGTCCTGCGCTCTCGCCGCTGAGATGGTCACGCTCATGCCCATGTGTGCATGCCTCCCGCTCACTTGGTCCGCCGGTGGTCTACCGCTCCTTTCCCCCGAGTTCAGGAGCCGCAACCTCGGCGGCCAGCATTCTGCGCAGGCATCCCAGGCATCTGGAACGTAACGGTCCCAAACTGCCCTGTGACATACCCAACTCCCCCGCGATCTCGCGGTAGGTGAGATCCTCCGGCGACAGCATCGCGGTCAGGACCAGCGGACAGCGGCCGGGCGTACGGCCGATCGCCGCGTGGAGCGTCTGCCTCCGGTCGGTGCGCAGCGCGGCACCCTCGGGGTCGGACTCGGGTCCTGCGGCGGGTTCGTTGCGGTACGGGAGTTCGCGGACGGCGGTGCGCCGGGCTCGGCGGGCCTCCGCCCGTACGACGTCCCGTACCCAGCGCGCGGTGTCGCCGGGCCAGGGCTCGCCGGACGGCCGCTCCAGCAGCCGTACCCAGGTGGCCTGTTCGAGATCTCCCGGCTCGGCCCCGGCGCCCGGCGCCTCCGCCGCCGCCTCCGCGCGCACCAGCGGAAGCAGCGCGTGGACGAGAGCTGACGACCGCGCGGACTCCGACAGCCGTACGGACTCCGACGAGCGCGTGCCCGCCGGCGGGTACGTGCCCGCCGGCGGGCGGTGCGCCACGGGCAGGGGCGGTCGGGGAGCGGGGAGGGGCCGGGCGGCCCGGACTGACGTCATGCCCGCCGTGACGTCCGTGCGACGGCGGGCGGTTGCTCCCCGGCCGGGCGGTCACCCGACCGGGGCACGCGCGGTCAGCGGCTGACGAAGTCCGCCCGCGCCAGCAGACCGGTGTCCGGGTTGTCGGTGAAGATGCCGTCGATGCCCTGCTCGAAGTAGGCCCGGAACGCGCCGAAGGCGTCGCCGTACGCGTTCGGGTCCGTACCGCGCCGGAAGTCGGCCGGCAGGAAGGAGTTCTCGTCGCGCAGCGTGTACGGGTGGAGGATCAGCCCCTTGGCGTGCGCGTCCCGTACGAGCGTGGTGGGCGTGCCCAGCTTGCCCGCGGCGTCCTTCGGGATGATCAGGTCGAGCGTCGGGCCGATGCCCTGCGCGAAGGACGCGATCCACTTCAGGCCCTCGGGCTTGACCAGATCGGCGACGGTACGCGGGTCGTTCGCGACCTTGAAGTCCCACGGGCGGGTGCCGGCGGCGTCGAGCAGGACGACGCGCGGCGAGGAGACCAGCTTCGCCATCCGCTGCATGCTGCTCGGCTCGAAGGACTGGAGGAATATGGCGGAGTCCTTGCGGTCGCGCCCGTAGCGGCGCAGCAGCTTCGCGAGGGGCTCCTCCAGGCCGAGGCCGAGACCGCGGAAGTAGGTGGGGTGCTTGGTCTCGGTGTACAGCCAGATCTTGCGGCCGAGGCGGCGGCCCTGCTCGTCCGCCCAGCGCAGCACCTCCTCGAAGGTGGGGATCTCCCAGCGGCCGTCGTAGAGGGTGTTGCGCTGCCGGACGCCGGGGATGCGCTCCTTGGCGCGCAGCGTCTTCAGCTCGGCGAGCGTGAAGTCCTCGGTGAACCAGCCGGTGAGGCTGACGCCGTCGACGCTCTTGGTGGTCTTGCGGCCCGCGAACTCCGGGTGGTCCGCGACATCGGTCGTGGCCGTGATGTCGTTCTCGTGACGGCACACCAGATGGCCGTCCTTGGTGGGCACCAGGTCCTGCTCGATCACATGCGCGCCGAGGTCGAGGGCGAGCTGGTACGAGCCGAGGGTGTGCTCGGGACGGTAGCCGCTGGCGCCGCGGTGGCCGATGATCGTGGGTACGGGCAGGGCCGGCCTCGCCGGTCCGTGGCCGCCTCGTCCGCGTTCGGCGGCTTGCTCGGCCGCCTGCGCCGAGGCGGGCAGCGCCACGGCCGCCGAGCCGAGCACCGCCGCTCCCAGTACGGTCCGCCGTCCGGGCGTATTCCGCGCACCCTGTGTCATGAACGCTCCTCGATGTGATGTCCCGCACCTGTCAACGACTGCCAAACGAGGGCCGAGCGTAGGCGGCCTCGCCTTCCGTACGGGAGACCCTGGGCGAACGTGGCGAAAACTCACGTCAACAGCGCGTATCGGGTCGGTGAACCCGATGTGCGCTCGTGTGGAGTTGCGAGTACCGTCCTCACCTGCAGAGATTTACTCGGCCGTCCAACAACATCGCACGACACCGGAGGACCCGTTGTCCCGCTTCGCGCTCATCAAGGCAGCGCTCGGACCGATCATGCGCCTGATGTTCCGCACCCGTGTGGAAGGCGCCGAGAACATTCCGGGGAGCGGGCCGGTGATCCTCGCAGGCAACCATCTCACCTTCATCGACTCGATGATCCTGCCGCTGGTCTGCGACCGTCAGGTCTTCTTCATCGGCAAGGACGAGTACGTCACGGGCAAGGGCCTCAAGGGCCGGCTGATGGCCTGGTTCTTCACCGGTGTGGGCATGATCCCGGTGGACCGCGACGGCGGCCGGGGCGGGGTGGCGGCGCTGATGACGGGCCGTCGGATCCTGGAGGGGGGCAATATCTTCGGTATCTACCCGGAGGGCACCCGCTCCCCCGACGGCCGGCTGTACCGGGGCCGTACGGGCATCGCGCGGCTGACGCTGATGACGGGCGCCCCGGTGGTGCCCTTCGCGATGATCGGTACGGACAAGCTCCAGCCGAACGGCTCGGGCATGCCCAGGACGGGCAAGGTGACCGTGCGCTTCGGCAAGCCGATGGAGTTCTCGCGGTACGAGGGCATGGACCGCGACCGCTATGTGCTGCGGGCGGTGACGGACTCGGTGATGACCGAGGTCATGGGGCTGTCGGGGCAGGAGTACGTGGACATGTACGCCACGAAGGCGAAGGCGGCGTAACCCGCCGGGCGCGGCGGGAGAGCTCTCCCGCCGCGCCCGACACCCCGACACCCCGTCAGCGCTCCGCGTCTTCGCGGTGACCTCGCTGGTGCTCCACGCCTTCCTCCAGCTTCTGGCCGCGCAGCAGGAACCAGGCCGCCACCGACGTGGCCAGCAGCACCACCGCGCCCGCCCCCGCCGCGAAGCGCAGGCCGTCCACGAACGCCTCCTGCGCCGCCGCCACCAGCGCCGCGCCGGAGTGCCCGGGGAGTCCGGCGGCCGCCTCGACGGCGCCGCCCAGGGACTCGTGCGCGGCCGAGGCCGCGTCGGCCGGGATACCTGACGGAGTGGGGAAGCCCCGGTAGACGCCGGTGACGATCGAGCCGAGCACCGCGATGCCGAGCGCCGCGCCCAGTTCGTACGCCGTCTCCGACACGGCGGAGGCGGAACCGGCGTGCTCCTTGGGGACGCTGGAGAGGATGACATCGGCGGTGACGGTGAACGAGAAGCCCGCGCCTACGCCGACGACCAGCAGGACGGCGCCGAGGAGCGGATAGCCGGTGGACTGGCTGATCGTGACCAGCGCGGCGAGGGACAGCCCGATCGCCGCGAGCCCGCCGGCCACCACGGACCGTACGGAGTAACGGCGTGCGACGTTCCCCGCGAGGAGTCCGGCCACCACCGCGCCGACGGCGGCGGGCAGTTCGGCGAGCCCCGCCTCCAGCGGCCGGCGGCCCTGCACGAGCTGGAGATACTGCGACAGGAAGAAGACCAGCCCGGAGAGGCCGAGGATGGTCAGCAGGTCGGCCAGTACCGCGCCGGAGAAGCCCCGGTGGTGGAAGAGCCGTATGTCGAGCAGCGGGGCGGGCAGCGTGAGCTGGCGCCGTACGAACCAGTAGAGCGCGCCCGCGCCCAGCAGGCCCACGACGAGGACGTTCCAGCCGGGCCCGTGCGCCGCCCCTTCCTTGATCGCGTAGACCACGCCGACGATGCCGACCAGCGAGAGCAGCACGCTGGTCAGGTCCCAGGGACCCGGCGCGGGGTTCTTCGACTCGGGCAGCGTCTTGATGCCGACGATCACCAGGACGGCCATCACGGGCAGGTTGATCAGGAAGACCGAGCCCCACCAGAAGTGCTCCAGCAGGAAGCCGCCGACGACCGGACCGACCGCCGCGCCCGCCGAGGCCATCGCGCCCCAGATACCGATGGCGAGGCTGCGTTCCTTGGGGTCGTGGAAGATGTTGCGGATCAGGGCGAGGGTGGCGGGCATCAGCGTCGCGCCCGCGACACCCAGCAGGGCCCTGGCCACGATCATCATTTCGGGGGTGGTCGCGTAGGCGTTGAGTACGGAGACCCCGCCGAACGCGACCGCGCCCGTCAGCAGCAGCTTCTTGCGGCCGATCCGGTCGCCGAGGCTGCCCATGGAGACCAGCAGACCGGCGATGACGAAGGAGTAGATGTCGCCGATCCAGAGGAGCTGGGTACCGGTCGGCTTCAGGTCCTCGCTGAGGAACGGGGTGGCGAGGCCCAGTACGGTGGCGTCGACGGCCACCAGGAGCACGGCCAGGACGAGCACGGAGAGCGCGATCCAGCGGCCGGGACGGGGCGTCTGATCGCTCTCCGTCACGGTGAGATGGCTGCTGGTCATGACGTCACACTCCGTCGCGCTCCGCCGAGCAGCAACTCGGCGATCATGTACTGGAAATCCTTGGGTGCGGCCCGGCCGTCGTGCACGGTCCAGGCACCGGCGCTGATCAGTCCGTAGAAGGCGTCCGTCAGCCAGGCGTGGCTGAGGTCGATCCGGAACGCGCCCTCCTCCTGCCCGCGCCGGAACACGGCGGAGATCCGGGCGTCGGCGCGGTTCCAGCCGTCATAGACGTCGCCCTCGAAGAGCTGGTTCTCGGTGAGAAGGAAGGCGAGCAGTCCGGCGGAGGGCTCGACGCAGGCGATGAGCCGGCGCAGCGCCTCGTCCGCCGGGCCCTCGTCGAGCCGGGCGCCGTCGAGGGCCGTCTCCAGTTCCCTGAGGCCCAGCTCCTCCAGCGCCTTGATCAGCGCGTCGCGCCCGGCGAAGTGCCGGTGCAGGGTGGCTCGGCCTATCCCCACGGAGCGGGCGACCTCGTCCATGGTGGCGGTTGCCCTGCGCGTGAGAAGGGCGGCAGCGGTGCGCAGCACCTGTTCACGATCGACCGTCATGAGACGACCATAACCCATATGAGACATGAATGTCTCATTCGATACAGCGCTGAACCACTGCCAGGACGCCCCGGGGGCACTACCCAGAGGGAGAGAACCCGCGTATGAAGTCGCGTATGGACTCGCGTGAGCGCTCGCGTACGAAACCGCTGCTGCTGATCGATGTCGACGGTCCGCTGAACCCGTATCTCGCCCTCACGGCCGAGCGGGCGCCGGAGGGATACACCCGGCACTGGATGCGGCCCTCGGGCTGGCCCGAGGACCAGCCGCTGGCCGTGCTGCTCAACCCGGAGCACGGGGCGGAGCTGCTGGCGCTCGCCGACCGGTACGAGCTGGTCTGGGCCACCACGTGGGAGGACGACGCCAACGCGTGGATCGGGCCGGTCCTCGGGCTGCCGGAGCTGCCGTACGTCGAGTGGTCCGGCCCGGAACGCAGGGGCGCCCCTCTCGGAACCTTCTGGAAGACGCCGTACGTACTGGAGTACGCGGCAGGACGGCCCTTCGCCTGGGTCGACGACGAGATCACCTCGTACGACCGCGCGTGGGCGGACCAACGCCACCTCGCCGCCGCCCTGTTGCTGTGTGTCGATCCCGGGATCGGGCTGACCCGTCCGGACTTCGACACGCTCGCGGAGTGGGCGGCGGCGTTGTAGTGGCTGGTGGCCCGCGGCACGTGGCCGGCGGCCGGGGAGGTTCCGGAGGAGCCGGTTACTTCTTGGCGTCGGCCCAGGCGTGCTGTATCACCAGATCGGCCTTGACCTCGGAGAGCTGGACGGCGACGGCCGACGGGGCCGTGCCGCCCCGGCCGTTGCGGGAGGCCAGCGAGCCCGCCACATCGAGCACCGTCCGCACGTCGGGGGTGAGGTGCTCGGAGATCTTCGCGAACTGCTCGTCCGTCAGCTCGGCCAGCTCGATACCGAGCGTCTCGCACTCCTTGACGCACTCCCCCGCGACCTCGTGCGCCACCCGGAACGGCACGCCCTGCCTGACCAGCCACTCGGCGATGTCCGTGGCGAGCGAGAAGCCGGCCGGTGCCAGCTCCGCCATCCGCTCCCGGTTGACGGTGAGCGTCGCCATCATGCCGGTGAAGGCGGGCAGCAGGACCTCCAGCTGGTCGCAGGAGTCGAAGACCGGCTCCTTGTCCTCCTGGAGATCGCGGTTGTACGCGAGCGGCAGCGCCTTCAGCGTGGCCAGCAGCCCGGTCAGATTGCCGATCAGCCGGCCGGACTTGCCCCGCGCCAGCTCGGCGATGTCCGGGTTCTTCTTCTGCGGCATGATCGAGGAGCCGGTGGAGAAGGCGTCGTGGAGGGTGACGAAGGAGAACTCCTTCGTGTTCCAGAGAATGATCTCCTCGGCGATCCGCGACAGGTTGACGCCGATCATCGCGGTGACGAAGGCGAACTCCGCGACGAAGTCACGGGAGGCCGTGCCGTCGATGGAGTTCCCCACCGAGCCGCGCTCGAAGCCGAGATCGGCGGCGACCGCCTCGGGATCGAGCCCGAGCGAGGACCCCGCCAGCGCGCCGGAGCCGTACGGGGAGACCGCCGTGCGCTTGTCCCACTGCCGCAGCCGCTCCGCGTCCCGCGACAGCGACTGCGCGTGCGCCAGCACATGGTGGGCGAAGAGGACGGGCTGGGCGTGCTGGAGATGCGTACGGCCGGGCATCGCCACGTCCGGGTGCGCTTCGGCGAGACCGACCAGCGCGTCCTGGAGGTCCGCGATCAGTGCGCCGATGATCCGGGCGTGGTCGCGGAGGTACATCCGGAAGAGCGTGGCGATCTGGTCGTTACGGGACCGCCCGGCGCGCAGCTTGCCGCCAAGGTCGGCGCCGAGCCGCTCCAGCAGCCCGCGCTCCAGCGCGGTGTGGACGTCCTCGTCGGCGACGGTGCCGGTGAACGAGCCGTCGGCGACATCGGCCTCCAGCCGGTCCAGACCGGCCAGCATGCGGGTCAGCTCATCGGCGGTGAGCAGCCCGGCCTTGTGCAGCACACGGGCGTGGGCGCGGGAGCCGGCGATGTCGTACGGCGCGAGCCGCCAGTCGAAGTGGACGGACGCGGACAGGGCTGCCAGCGCTTCCGACGGCCCGTCGGCGAACCGGCCGCCCCAGAGCCGGACATCACCGTTGCTGCTGCTCACTGCTGCTCCTCAGAAGGGATCGGGAAGTGCGACCGCCTCCCCGCCGCGGAGGAACGGGGAGGCGGACTGTCAAACGGCTCGGATCAGGCGAGGTCACGCCGGGCGGCGATCTTCGACGAGAGGCCGAAGATCTCGATGAAGCCCTGCGCCTTGGACTGGTCGAAGGTGTCGCCCGAGTCGTAGGTGGCGAGGTTGAAGTCGTACAGCGACTCGTCCGACTTACGGCCGGTGACGACGGCCCGGCCGCCGTGCAGGGTCATCCGGATGTCGCCGGTGACGTGCTGGTTGGCCTCGTTGATGAAGCCGTCCAGGGCGCGCTTGAGCGGGGAGAACCACAGGCCGTCGTAGACGATCTCGCCCCAGCGCTGCTCGACCTGCCGCTTGTAGCGGGCCAGCTCGCGCTCGACGGTGACGTTCTCCAGCTCCTGGTGGGCGGTGATCAGCGCGATGGCGCCGGGGGCCTCGTAGATCTCGCGGGACTTGATGCCGACGAGCCGGTCCTCGACCATGTCGATCCGGCCGATGCCCTGGGCGCCCGCCCGCTCGTTGAGCTGCTGGATCGCCTGGAGGACGGTGACGGGCTTGCCGTCGATGGCGACGGGCACGCCCTCCTTGAAGGAGATGATGACCTCGTCGGCCTCACGGGGCGTGGCCGGGTTGGAGGTGTACTCGTACACGTCCTCGATCGGGCCGTTCCAGATGTCCTCCAGGAAGCCCGTCTCGACGGCGCGTCCGAAGACGTTCTGGTCGATGGAGTACGGGGACTTCTTGGTGGTCGCGATCGGGAGGTTCTTCTCCTCGCAGAAGGCGATCGCCTTGTCACGGGTCATCGCGTAGTCGCGGACCGGGGCGATGCACTTCAGGTCCGGGCCGAGCGCGGTGATACCGGCCTCGAACCGCACCTGGTCGTTGCCCTTGCCCGTGCAGCCGTGGGCGACGATGCCGGCGCCGTGCTTCTTCGCGGCGGCGACGAGGTGCTTGACGATCGTCGGCCGGGAGAGTGCGGAGACCAGCGGGTAGCGGTCCATGTAGAGGGCGTTGGCCTTGATCGCCGGGAGGCAGTACTCCTCGGCGAACTCGTCCTTCGCGTCCGCGACCTCGGCTTCGACGGCACCGCAGGCGAGCGCGCGCTTGCGGATGACGTCCAGGTCCTCGCCGCCCTGGCCGACGTCCACGGCAACGGCGATGACCTCGGCGCCCGTCTCCTCGGCGATCCAGCCGATGGCGACGGAGGTGTCCAGGCCGCCCGAGTAGGCGAGTACGACGCGCTCGGTCACGGGTTTCTCCTTACGGTGCATTCACTGACAGGTATAACTATGCGATGCACCGTATTGTTTTGTCAATGTGCTCCCCCGCGGACCTCCGCGGCGAGCAGGAGGGCATGGCTGTACCGGGTGTCCTTGGTGGCCGTGAGCAGGGTGAGGGTGTCCTCGGCGGCCAGTTCACGCAGCCGGGCGAGGGCCCGCTCGGGGCCGGGTCCGGCGAGTTCGGCGGCGTACCGGCCGGCGAACTCCCCGAAGCGCTCCGGATCGTGTCCGTACCACTTCCGCAGCTCCGCCGTGGGCGCGGCGTCCTTCAGCCACTCGTCCAGTGCGGCCTCGCTCTTTGCCAGTCCGCGCGGCCAGAGCCGGTCCACCAGTACCCGGATCCCGTCACCGGGCTCCGGCGCTTCGTACACCCGGCGCACGCGTACCTCGTGCCCGGCGGTGCCGTGCTTGGTCTTCCGCCCTGTCGTCATCGTTCCATCGTGTGGCCGTCCGGGCCGTCCCACCCGTTGGAAACGGCCTTCCCTCCCGGCCCCCGGCGCCGATAATCCAGCACATGGGTAAGCGCTACGAACGGATCGACGGCAGGATCAGGACCTTCATCGAGGAACAGCCCGTCTTCTTCACCGCCACCGCGCCGCTCGCGGCCGACGGGCATGTCAATCTCTCGCCCAAGGGGCGGGCCGGGACCCTCGTCGTGATCGACGAGCTGACCCTCGCCTATCTGGACTTCGGCGGCAGCGGCGCCGAGACCATCGCGCATCTGCGGGAGAACGGCCGCATCACGCTGATGTGGTGCGCGTTCACCGGACCGCCCAAGGTACTGCGGGTGCACGGACGCGGGGAGCCGGTCTTCCGGGACGACCCGCGCTGGAGCGAGTACATCCGCCTCTTCGCGGACGCCGACGGGCCCGGTGCCCGCGCGATCATCGTGATCCACGCCGAGCGCGTCAGTGACGCCTGCGGTTTCGCCGTCCCCTTCATGGACTACCGGGAGGAGCGCACCCAGCACGCCGAGCACTTCGGCCGGAAGACGGACGAGGAGTTCGCCGCGTACTGCGCGAAGAAGGACCACGTCGGAGTGAGCGTGGACGGACTGCCGGCGCTGCCGCTGCCACTCCCGGCACGCGCGGACTGATGGTCGGTCGGACACGCAGACGGGCAGACGGACGGACGGGCAGACGGAACGACCGTTCGACGGCGGCGTCGGTGCGCCGTTCGGAGCAGCGGAGAGGCCGGATCCAGCCCCCGCGGCGTACGGTCCGGGCATGCGCATCGCTCTCGTGCTCGGTTCCGTCCTGCTCACCGTCGCCTCGCTCACGGCCGCGTCCCCCGGGACGCCCTCCGCCGAGGTGCCGCTTCCCGAGCGCATGGCGGACACCGGCGGCGGCAGCCAGCTGATCACCGCCGAGGCCCCGGAGCGCGGGGCGACCACCGGCCGGGTGACCTGGTGGGACCGGCGCGGCACACGGTGGGTGGCGGCCGGTTCCGTCAAGGCGCGCTTCGGGGCGGGCGGGCTGACCGAGGGCCGGTCGCGCACGCAGGGCACCTCGACCACCCCGACCGGGCTGTACGACCTGCCGTACGCGTTCGGCCTCGCGCCCGCGCCGGACGGGACGCGCGTTGGCTACCGCCCGGTGACGAAGGAGTCCTGGTGGTGCCAGGACAATGAGTCGCGCGCGTACAACCGCTGGGTGGAGGGGCTGCCGTCGGACTGCCGGGCGACGGAGTCCGAGCGGCTGGCCGACTACCCCTCCCAGTACCGCCTCGCTCTGGTGATCGGCTTCAACTACGACCAGCCGGTGCGCGGCCGGGGCGCCGGGATCTTCCTGCACGTCAACGGCGAGGGCGCGACCGCCGGCTGTGTCTCCGTACCGTCCGGCGCGATGAGCGCCGTCCTGGCCTGGGCCGATCCCGGCCGCCGTCCGCATATCGCGATCGGCACGGCCTCGGGACCGACGGCGATCACCTCCGTGAGGGCCGCCGAGAGCGCCTCCTGACCGGCCCCGGCAGCTGCCCCCGGCAGTTCTGCCGGCCTTCCGTTGAACCCTCCGCCGCTCACATCCGTATCGCCGGGCACGGAGGCAACGGAGGAGCAGTCCTGTGGCGATGTTGCACAACGGCCGGGCCGCCAGACGGCAGACCCTGCGCGCGATCCGCCCGCGGCGGTCGGGCGCGCTGCCCGTGCTGGCGGTCTGCTGGGCGGGGGCGGCGGCCGTCCTGGCGCTGTGGTGGCAGAACACCCCGGTCGTCCATCTCGACGCGGCGGAGTGGCTGACCGGAGCGGGCCGGCTGACCGGGCTGCTCGGCGGATACGCGATCGCGATCGTGGTGCTGCTGATGGCCCGGATCCCCGCGCTGGAGCGGCGGGTGGGCTCCGACCGGGTGACGCGCTGGCACGCGAGGGCCGGACGGTACGCGGTCGGGCTGGTGCTCGCCCATGTCCTGCTGACCGTCTGGGGGTACGCGGTCCGGGCCGGCACCGGATTCGTGGAGCAGGGCGTCGATGTCGTCCTCGGCTACCCGAGGATGGCCGAGGCGGCGATCGGGACCGTGGTCTTCCTGGTGATCGGCGGCGTCTCGGCGGGGGCGGTGCGCCGCCGGGTGCGCTACGAGACCTGGTACTACCTCCATCTGCTCACCTACGTCGCCGTCTATCTGACGTTCTGGCATCAGCTCGCCACCGGGGCCGAGTTCGTCGGGAACCCGACGGCCCGCACCGTCTGGTACGTGCTGTACGGCACGGCGGGCGCGCTGCTGGTCCGGTACCGCGTACTGGCCCCGGTCCAGCTCAACCGGCGGCACCGGATGCGGGTCGAGAAGACCGTGTACGAGTCGCCCGGCGTGGTCTCCGTACTGATCACCGGCCGACGGCTGCACCGGCTCGGTGCCCAGCCCGGCCAGTTCTTCCGCTGGCGGTTCCTCACGGACGGGCTGCGCTGGAGCTCCAATCCGTACTCCCTGTCGGCGGCGCCCCGGCCCGATCTGCTGCGCATCACCGTCAAGGCGAACGGCGGGCACAGCGCGGCCCTGGCCCGGCTGGAGCCGGGCACCCGGGTCTGGGCGGAGGGCCCGTACGGCGCCCTGACGGCGGCCCGGCGCAGCAGGGAGAAGGTGCTGATGATCGCGGGCGGCGCCGGGATCACCCCGATGCGGGCGCTGTTCGAGACGCTGCCCGGTGGGCCCGGTGATCTGACGCTGCTCTACCGGGCGGGCAAGACCGAGGACCTGGCGCTCTGGGCGGAGCTGCGGGAGATCGCGTCGGCGCGCGGCGCCCGGCTGCTGTACGCGGTCAACGGGCCGGACGGTGTCCGGCCGGAGATCACCCCGCGGCGGCTGCGGGAGCTGCTGCCGGACATCGAGGACCACGATGTCTATCTCTGCGGGCCGGCCGGGCTCGCACGTCAGTCGTACGAGGCACTGCGCGAGGCGGGCGTGCCCACCCGTCGTATCCATCACGAGTCCTTCGAAATGTGAGGCAGCCGATGAAACCGATGGCCACGCGGCATCCGCTCCGGCGGACCATGATCGGTGTCGCCGCGACCGTGTCGGGCGTTGTCCTGCTGCTGGCCCTGAAGCAGCCCGGCGGGTCGCCGGTGGCGGCGGGCGCGGGGGCAGGAGCGGGCGCGGCGGGGGCGGGCACCGGGGTGTCCGCCACGGCGGGCGCCTCCGGCCCCGGGGGCGGGGAGTCCGCCGCCGGGGGCTCGCGGGCCGTGGTCGGGGATGCCGTGGACACCCAGTACGGGCCCGTCCAGGTCCGGATCACCCTGGACGGTTCCACGATCACCGGCGCCGAGGCGGTCCAGGCTCCCGGCGCCGACGCGCGCAGCCAGTCGGTCACCGCCGACGCCGTCCCCCGGCTCAACCAGGCGGCCGTCACCGCCCAGAACGCGCGGATCGACGCCGTCTCCGGAGCCAGCTACACCAGCCGGGGTTACCGGGACTCCCTACAGAGCGCGCTCGACAAGGCGGGTGTCTGATGGCGCACGACACCGCCCGGCTGCGCCATGTCGAGGAGTCGATGGGCACGGTCTTCTCGTTCGACATCCGCGGGGTACGGGACGAGCCCCGGGTCCGCGCGGGACTGCACGCGGCCGTGGCGTCGCTGCACCGCGCCGACGAACTCTTCTCGGCCTTCCGGCCCGACAGCCAGATCCTGCGCCTGGGCAGGGGAGAGCTGGCCCTGTCCGCGTGCGCGCGCGAGGTCGTCGAGGTCCTGGAGCTGTGCGCGGCGGCGGAGCGGGAGAGCGCGGGCTGGTTCACCTCCCGCTACGCGGGCGGCCTCGATCCGACGGGGCTGGTGAAGGGGTGGGCGGTGGAGCGCGCGGTACGGATGATCGCCTCGTCCGGGGCCGGTTCGGTGTGTCTCAACGGCGGTGGCGACATCCAACTGCTCGGCGGACCCTGGCGGGTGGGGATCTCCGACCCGCTGCGCCCCGGCGGGCTGGCCACGGTGATCGAGTCCGGGGAGGGGCTGGGCGTGGCCACCTCGGGGCCCGCCGAGCGCGGCTGCCATGTCATCGATCCGTACACGGGCCGGCCGCCGGTCGGCGGGCTCGCCTCGGTCACCGTGGTCTGCCCGGAGGGGCTGACCACGGCCGACACCCGCGCCACGGCCGCGTACGCGATGGGCGAGCGGGCGCGCGGCTGGCTGGAGGCGCTGCCGGGCGCCGAGGGCTTCGCCGTCATGCCCGACGGCCGTACGTGGACGACGAGCGGCTTCCACCGCTATGTCGCCAAGGTCAGCGCCTGAACGGAACCGGATCCACGGCCGGATCGTGGAACGGCCCCGCGAGCGGGGCTCTGAACTCCCGTGCCGTCAGCGGACGTTCTGGGCGAGCTTCAGCAGATGGTCCGCGAGCGCCTGGCCGCCCGCCGGGTCGCGGCTGATCAGCATCAGGGTGTCGTCCCCCGCGATGGTGCCCAGGATGTCGCTCAACTCCGCCTGGTCGATGGCCGAGGCGAGGAACTGGGCCGCGCCCGGCGGTGTACGCAGCACGACGAGATTGGCCGACGCCTCGGCGGAGATGAGCAGTTCACCGGCGAGCCGGCGCATCCGCTCCTCCTTCGCCGACTCCCCGAGCGGGGCGTGCGGGGTACGGAAGCCGCCCTCGCTCGGGACCGCGTAGATCAACTCACCGCCGGTGTTGCGGATCTTGACCGCGCCCAGCTCGTCCAGGTCCCTGGAGAGCGTCGCCTGTGTGACGCTCAGCCCGTCGTCCGCGAGCACCTTCGCCAGCTGGCTCTGGGAACGCACCGGCTGCCGGTTGAGGATGTCGACGATCCTGCGGTGGCGGGCGGTTCTGGTCTGCGGTACGGACTGCCCGCCGTGCTCGGTGTCCTGGGCCTCGGTCATCGTCGTCTCGTTTCTCAGGATCTTCCGTCCCCGTCGGCTGTGCCGAGAACGCCGGGCAGCGCGCCCAGGAACGCGTCCACCTCGGTGTCGCCGATGATCAGCGGGGGCATCAGCCGTACGACGTCCGGAGCGGGCACGTTCACGAGGAACCCGGCACTCTGAGCCGCCTGTTGCACCTGGGGCGCGAGTGGCTCGGTGAGCACGATACCCAGGAGCAGGCCCGAGCCGCGGACATGGGAGACCAGCGGATGGCCGAGACCCTCGATACCGTTCCGCAGTTTCTCGCCGAGCCGCTTCACCTGGTCCAGGAGTCCGCCGGCGGCGAGCGTGTCGAGGACGGCGAGTCCGGCGGCGCAGGCGACCGGGTTGCCGCCGAACGTCGTACCGTGCTGGCCGGGCCTGAGCAGCTCGGCCGCGTCCCCGAAGGCGACGGCCGCGCCGAGCGGCAGACCGCCGCCGAGGCCCTTGGCGAGGGTGACGACATCGGGCTCGACGCCCTGGTGCGCCTGGTACTCGAACCAGTGCCCCGTCCGGCCGATGCCGGTCTGGACCTCGTCCAGGACCAGCAGTGTGCCGGTGGCGCGGGTGATCTCCCTGGCCGCCTCCAGATAGCCCTTGGGCGGGACGACCACGCCGTTCTCGCCCTGGATCGGCTCGATGATCACGAGGGCCGTCTCCTCGGTGACCGCGGCGCGCAGCGCCTCGGCGTCCCCGTACGGGACATGGGTGACATCACCGGGCAGCGGCCGGAAGGGCTCCTGCTTCGCGGGCTGGCCGGTGAGGGCCAGCGCGCCCATCGTCCGGCCGTGGAAGCCGCCGTCGGTGGCGACCATGTGCGAACGGCCCGTCAGCCGGCCGATCTTGAAGGCCGCTTCGTTCGCCTCCGCGCCGGAGTTGCAGAAGAAGACCCGGCCGGGGCGGCCGAAGAGCTGGATCAGCCGCTCGGCGAGCGCGACCGGCGGCTCGGCGATGAAGAGGTTGGAGACATGGCCGAGGGACGCGATCTGACGGGAGACGGCCTCGACGACGGCGGGGTGCGCGTGGCCGAGGGCGTTGACCGCGATCCCGCCGACGAAGTCGGTGTACGCGACACCGTCCGCGTCCCGGACCGTGGCTCCCTCTCCGTGGACGAGAGACAGCTTCGGCGTACCGTAGTTGTCCGCCATGACGCTCCGCCAGCGCTGCGCGAGGTCCTCGTTGCCGGTCACTTCGTAGCCCCTTCCTGTCCGTCGGGCACGACCATCGTGCCGATGCCCTCGTCGGTGAAGATCTCCAGCAGGATCGAGTGCGGGACCCGGCCGTCCAGGACGCGCGCGGTCGTGACGCCGTTGCGTACGGCGAACAGACAGCCCTCCATCTTCGGCACCATGCCGCTGGACAGCTCGGGCAGCAGCTTCTCCAGCTCGGTGGCCGTGAGCCGGCTGATCACGTCGTCGCTGTTCGGCCAGTCCTCGTACAGCCCCTCGACATCGGTGAGGACCATCAGCGTCTCGGCACCCAGCGCGGCGGCGAGCGCGGCGGCGGCGGTGTCGGCGTTGACGTTGTAGACATGGCCGTCGTCGGCGCTGCGCGCGATGGAGGAGATGACCGGGATCCGGCCGTCCGCCAGCAGCGCTTCGATGGCGCCCGTGTTGATCGCGGTGATCTCGCCGACCCGGCCGATGTCGACCAGCTCTCCGTCGATCCGCGGCTGGTGCCGGGTGGCGGAGATGGTGTGCGCGTCCTCGCCGGTCATCCCGACGGCGAGCGGGCCGTGCTGGTTGAGCAGTCCGACCAGCTCGCGCTGGACCTGCCCGGCGAGGACCATCCGTACGACGTCCATCGCCTCGGGCGTGGTGACCCGCAGTCCGGCCTTGAACTCGCTGACCAGACCGTGCCGGTCGAGCTGGGCGCTGATCTGCGGACCGCCGCCGTGCACGACGACCGGCTTCAGGCCGGCCTGCCGCAGGAAGACGACGTCCTGCGCGAAGGCGGCCTTCAGGTCCTCGTCGATCATGGCGTTGCCGCCGAACTTGATGACGACGGTCTTCTCGTTGTGCCGGGTGAGCCAGGGCAGCGCCTCGATGAGGATCTGCGCCTTGGGCAGCGCGGTGTGCTTACGGGCGGTCATGAGCTGTACGCGCTGTTCTCGTGGACGTACTCGGCGGTGAGGTCGTTGGCCCAGATGACCGCGGAGTCCGTGCCCGCGGCGAGGTCGGCGGTGACCCGTACCTCGCGGTACCGCATGTCGACGAGGTCGCGGTCCTCTCCGACGGAGCCGTTCCGGCAGACCCAGACGTCGTTGATGGCGACATTGAGCCGGTCGGGCTCGAAGACGGCGCCGGTGGTGCCGATGGCGGAGAGCACCCGGCCCCAGTTGGGGTCCTCGCCGTGGATGGCGCACTTGAGGAGGTTGTTACGGGCGATGGAGCGGCCCACCTCGACGGCGTCGTCCTCGGTCGCGGCGTTGATCACCTCGATGCGGATGTCCTTGGAGGCGCCCTCGGCGTCGCCGATCAGCTGGCGCGCCAGATCGGCGCAGACCGTACGGACCGCCTCGGCGAACTCCTCGTGGCCCGGCGTCACCCCGGACGCGCCGGAGGCGAGCAGTAGCACGGTGTCGTTGGTGGACATGCAGCCGTCGGAGTCGACGCGGTCGAAGGTGGTACGGGTGGCGGCGCGCAGCGCGGTGTCCAGGCCGGGCGCCTCGACGTCGGCGTCGGTGGTGAGGACGACGAGCATGGTGGCGAGGCCGGGGGCGAGCATGCCCGCGCCCTTGGCCATGCCGCCGACCGTCCAGCCGTCCCCCTGGACCACCGCGGTCTTGTGCACCGTGTCGGTGGTCTTGATGGCGATGGCGGCCTTCTCGCCGCCGTGCGCGGAGAGTTCGGTGGCGGCCTTCTCGATGCCGGGGAGCAGCTTGTCCATGGGGAGCGGCAGGCCGATCAGCCCGGTGGAGGCGACGGCGATCTCACCGGCGCTGTGGCCGTCCGTGCTCAGGCCGTCCGCGCTCCGGCCGTCCGTGCTCAGGCCGCTGAGGACCTCGGCGGCCTTCTCGGCGGTGGCGTGGGTGTCCTGGAAGCCCTTCGGCCCCGTACAGGCGTTGGCTCCACCGGAGTTGAGGACGACGGCGGTCACCGCGCCGCCCTTGAGGACCTGCTCGGACCAGAGGACGGGAGCGGCCTTGACACGGTTGGAGGTGAAGACGCCCGCGGCGGCGCGGCGCGGACCGTTGTTGACCACGAGGGCCAGGTCCGGGCCGCCGTTCTCCTTGATTCCGGCGGCGATGCCCGCCGCCGTGAACCCCTTCGCTGCGGTGACGCTCAAGGTGCCACTCCGATCGTGGAAAGTCCGGTGTCCTCGGGGAGTCCGAGGGCGATGTTCATGCTCTGCACGGCGCCGCCGGCGGTGCCCTTGGTGAGGTTGTCGATGGCGCTGATCGCGATGATGCGGCCCGCGGACTCGTCGTACGCGACCTGGATCTGTACGGCGTTGGAACCGTGGACGGACGCCGTGGCGGGCCACTGCCCCTCGGGGAGCAGCCGGACGAAGGGCTCGTCCGCGAGGGCCTTCTCGTACGCGGCCCTGACCTCCTGCGCCGTGGTGCCGGGCTTCGCCTTGGCGGAGCAGGTGGCGAGGATGCCGCGGGGCATGGGGGCGAGGGTGGGTGTGAAGGAGACGGTGACGCGCTGCCCCGCGGCCTCGCTCAGGTTCTGGATCATCTCGGGGGTGTGCCGGTGTCCGCCGCCGACCCCGTACGGGCTCATGGAGCCCATGACCTCGGAGCCGAGCAGATGCGGCTTGGCCGCCTTGCCGGCGCCCGAGGTACCGGACGCGGCGGTGATCACGGCCTCGGGCTCGGCCAGCCCCGCCACGTACGCCGGGAAGAGCGCGAGCGAGACGGCGGTGGGATAGCAGCCGGGCACCGCGACGCGCTTGGACCCCTCCAGCGCGGCGCGGGCGCCCGGCAGCTCGGGAAGGCCGTACGGCCAGGTCCCGGCATGTGCGGACCCGTAGAACCGCTCCCAGTCGGCCGCGTCCTTCAGCCGGAAGTCGGCGCCCATGTCGATGACGAGCACCTCGTCGCCGAGCTGCTCGGCGACGGCCGCGGACTCGCCGTGCGGCAGCGCGAGGAAGACGACCTCATGGCCGGCGAGCACCTCGGACGTGGTCTCCGCCAGCACCCGGTCGGCCAGCGGCAGCAGATGCGGCTGAAGTCCACCGAGCCGCCGGCCCGCGTTGGAGTTGCCGGTGAGGGCTCCGATCTCGATCCCGGGGTGGCCGAGAAGCAGACGGAGCAGCTCCCCGCCCGCGTACCCACTGGCCCCCGCCACCGCGGCGCGCACCGAACGTACAGCCATCGAAAAACCCTCCTCAGTGATGGCATGACTATACGTTTCTCCGCAGCTTTATGCAATGACTGATCGGGAGGGCGCCGTGGCCGTCGGTCGCGACCCGTGCCCCGGGCCGACGGCGGGTCTCAGGATTCCGTGATCTCGCCGTCGCTCAGTTCCACCACCCGGTCGGCCAGATCGAGCAGCTGGGGGTCGTGCGTGGCGACGAGCGCGGCGACGCCCTCGCTGTGCACCACGGTGCGCAGCAGTTCCATCACCGCGAGGCCGGTCTGGGCGTCCAGCTGTCCCGTCGGCTCGTCCGCGATCAGCAGCGCGGGCCGGTTGGCGAGGGCGCGGGCGATGGAGACGCGCTGCTGCTGGCCGCCGGAGAGTTCGCCGGGACGCTGCGCCGCGTGATCGGTGAGGCCCACGAGCGAGAGCAGCAGCGCCACCCGCTCCTCGCGTTCCCGCGGATCGGCCTTGCGCAGCCGCAGCGGTACGCCCACGTTCTCCGCCGCGCTGAGGATGGGGATCAGGCCGAAGGACTGGAAGATGAAGCCGATGCGGTCGCGGCGCAGTTCCAGCAGCCCGTTCTCGCCGAGCGTGGCGAGGTCGGTGCCATCGATGACGACCCGGCCGCGGTCCGGGGAGTCCAGACCGCCGACCAGGTTGAGCAGCGTGGTCTTCCCGGCGCCGGAGCGGCCCTTGAGGGCGACCAGTTCGCCGCGCGCGACGTCGAGGGAGGCACCGCGCAGGGCATGGACGGCCGCGGGACCGGTGCCGTATGAACGGTGCAGGTCCTCCGCCCTGACCATGGGTCCGCCGGACCGTTCGGCCAGGACGGCGGCGGCGCCGGCCCGGGTGCTGCTGTGCTGCGTCATTGGTGCGCCCCCCGTGCGTGATCGGTCCGGTCACAGTATGTGCGGACATTCACCGAGCGGGCAACGGAGACGAACTTCTTTTCGATGGAGTGCTGTTTCCTGATACAAAGCCATATCGAATGGCGTTGACCTGAAGCGGGCGGGGGAACGGGTGGCGGGCTTCATATTTCTGCGCGCGGCGGGGCACCGGCTGCTCCTGGCGGCCGCGCTGCTCGCGGTGGTGCTGACCACCTGCGTGCTCGCCGCCCTGACATCGTTTTCCGGTTCGCTCGCGGACACGGCGCTGCGGGAGACGCTGCGCGGCCGGGGCGCCGCCTCCGCCGTGCTCGCCGTCCGAGCGGACATCCCGCCGCAACGGAGCGACGCCGCCCAGGAGGCGGCGGTCCGGGGAGCGCGGCGGGCCTTCGACGGACTGCCCGTGACACTGCGGAAGCTGGCGCGCTCGGGAACGTACGCGCTCCCCGCGTCGCTCCGGGCGTCCGGCGCCACTGAGGACAAGCCCGACCTGACGCACTTCGCCGCGCTGGACCGTTCCCGGCTCACCCTGGTGTCGGGCGCGTGGCCGGGCGCCGGAAGGGCCGCCGACGGCGCCGTCCCCGTCGCCCTGCCCGAAGTCGCCGCCACCCAGCTGACGTTGCGCGCGGGGGCGCGCGTCGCGCTCACCGACCGGCTGGCCGGCACCCGGCTGACCGTCCGCGTCACCGGCGTCTACAAGGCCACCGACCCCGCCGATCCGTACTGGCAGCTGGACACGCTCGGCGGCCGGGGAGTCCGTGACGTCGACTTCACCACCTACGGTCCGCTGCTCACGGACCCGGCCGCCCTCGCCTCCGGATCCGTCTCCCGCGGCGACAGCGCCTGGCTGGCCACCGCCGACTTCCGGAGCGTCACCACCGACCGGATCGGCGCGCTGCGCACCACGTCCGCACGCGCCCCCGCGCTCCTGCGCGAGGAGCCGGCGCTCGGGGCCGGCGCGACCGTGAGCACCGCGCTGCCGTCCCTGCTGGACCGGACCGAGCGGGCGCTGCTGGTGTCCCGGTCCACGCTGCTGATCGTCGCTCTGCAACTGCTCCTGCTGGCCGGGTACGCGCTGCTGCTGGTCGCCCGGGTCCTCGGTGCGGAACGGGCGGGCGAGACCGCTCTGCTGCGGGCGCGCGGTGCCTCGCGCGGCCGGCTCGCCGCTCTCGCCGTGATGGAGGCACTCCTGCTCGCGGCTCCGGCCGCCCTCTGCGCCCCGCTGCTGTCGGGTCCGCTGACCGGCCTGTTGATACGGCGCTCCGCGCTGGACGACGGCGCCGGACGGCGGTTGGGCGACCTCGCGGCCGGACCGGTGTGGCTCGTCTCGGCGGCGGTCGCCGTCTGCTGTGCGGCGGCGGTCGTGTCACCCGCGCTGGCGGCGACGTCCGGCGGGATGCGGCGTGGCCGCGCCGCCGCGCTGCCCGGCCCCGTACGCGCCGGGGCGGACGTCGGCCTGCTGCTGATCGCGGCGGTCGCCTACTGGCAACTCGACCAGCAGACCCGGACGTCCGGCAGCGGAGCGCTCAGCGGCGACCGCGAGGGCGTGCTGGGCGTCGACCCGCTGATGGTCATGGCGCCCGCGCTGGCGCTGCTCGCCGGCACCGTGCTCACGCTGCGGCTGCTGCCTCCCGCGGCGCGGCTCGCGGAGCGGCGGGCCGCGAGCGGCCGTGGTCTGCCGGCCGCGCTGGCGGGCTGGCATTTCAGCCGGGGGGCGCTGCGCGGCGCCGGGCCCGTGCTGCTGCTGGTACTGGCCGTGGCGATGGGCATGCTCGCGATCGGTCAGAGCGCGTCGTGGGACAGGTCCCAGCGCGACCAGGCCGACTTCGGCACGGGTGCTTCGGTACGGGTGCTGGACGGCAGGCCCGCCGGTCCCGGTCAGGCCGGCCTCTACGCGTCGCTGCCGGGGGTGCGGCAGGCGGCGCCCGCGCACCGTACGGTCACGGATCTGTCCGGCGGCCGTACGGCGACGGTGCTCGCGCTGGACACGGCGCACGCCGACGAGCGGCTGCTGATGCGCGGCGATCTCGCCGACGAGCCGGCGGAGGGGCTGCTGCGGGCGGCCGCGCCGCGGAAGGCCCCGCCGAGGGCCGTGGTGCCGCTGCCCGACGGCACGCGCCGGCTCGCGCTCGACGTGCGTATCGCGCGTGAGGAGGCGGCGCGGGGCCGGGCCTCCGGGTTCGCGCCCGTGCTCCAGGTCCTGGTCGAGGACCGGTACGGGATTCCCTACCGGCTCGGCGCCGGGACGGTGCCCGTCGACGGCCGCGCCCACCGGGTCGTCGTCGATCTCGACGTGGCCACCTCGGGAACGCGTGGCGCCCCCGCGGGGCCGCTCGGCGTGACCGGGTTCCAACTCGGCGGGGAGGCCCCGGCCACGGGATCCGAGCGGCACCGGCTGACCGTCGAGCGGCTGCTGGCCACGGGCCCCGGAGACGCCGAACGCCCCGTGTCCGTACCGGGCGACACACGCTGGCGGGGCAGCGCGAGCGTGACGGAGAACGAGGAGGAGGGCGCGCCCGTCACCCTGAGCCCGGCCGCGTCACCGACCGCGCCGCTGACCGTCTCGTACGGCACCCCGAGTGTGGGCGAGAGCGGCGGCCATCTCTCCGTACGGCTCGACATCGCGCGCCCCTCCGCCCAGAAGCGGATCCCGGCCGTCGCCACGGACGGCTTCCTGCGCGCGTCGGGGGCCGGGATCGGGGAGAGCGTCGACCTGACGCTGGCCGGGGAGCAGCTCCGGGTGACGATCGTGAAGGCCGTACGGGAACTGCCGACGACCGGAAGGGCGGCGGCCTCGGGATCCGGGAGCGACGCCGGACCCGTGACCGCCGAGGGGGAGAGCGAGGCGGCGGACGGCGGTGCCCTGCTCCTCGATCTGCGGGCCGTCAACGCGGTGCTGGCAGACCGCGCGAGCGGCGCTCTCACCCCCAACGAGTGGTGGCTGAGCACCGCCCCCGGCACGTCCGCGGACGTGGCGTCGGCGCTCCGGGCCCGCCCGGACAGCACGCCCGGACAGGTGCTCGTGCGCGACGAGGTCGCGGCCGGGCTGTCGGACGACCCGCTCGGCAGCGGGCCCCGCTCGGCGCTGATGGCCGTCGCGGTGGCCGCCGCCGCGCTCGCCGCGGTGGGTTTCGCGGTGAGCGCCGTCGGTTCCCTGCGGGAGCAGTCCGCCGAACTCTCCGTCCTGCGTGCCCTCGGGGCGTCGCGGCGGAGTCTCGCCCGGCTGGTCGCGACGAAGCAGGGGCTGCTGATCGGCATCGGGCTGCTGGCGGGCGCGGTGCTCGGGACGCTGCTGACGCGGGCCGTGGTGCCGCTGGTCGTCCTGACCCCGCAGGCCGCCCAGCCGGTCCCCCGGGTGCTCGTGGAGCTCCCGGTGTCCCAGGTCGCCCTGTTCCTCGCGGGCGTCGCCGCCGTTCCGCTACTGATCACCGCGGCCATCGCCGCCCGGCGCGCCGATCCCGCCGGCTCGCTTCGCCACCAGGGGGACAACTGAGATGACACGCGGGCCGGTCGATGGACCCACGAACCACGCCGAACCGACGAAACGCGCGGAACGCACCGGGCGTGTGGTCGCGCCATGGGTGCGGACGCGGTTGCGGACAGCCCCCGGGGCGGCCGTGGCCTTCGGCCTTCTCGTGTTGGTCACGGCGTTCCTCGCCGCCGCGCTCCCCCGGGCCGTCGACGCCTACGAGACGGAGGGGCTGCGGCGGGAGATCGGCGCCGCGCCCCCGGGCGCGACGGTACTGGAGCTGACCGCGCCCCAGCCGGGACTGGAGATTCCGCGGCCCGCCCGCGAGGAGGAGATGCGGCCCGCCGCGCTCGCGGCCGTCCATCGCGCGGCGCGGGCGAGCCTGCCCGCGCCGCTGCGGGCGGACCCGGCGGAGTCGGCGTACGGGGTACGGACCGCCGACGGCCTCAGCGGCAAGGACACCTGGCTGCCGCGCCCCGATGGGGTTCCGCCCCGTTTCACGCTGGCCGCGCAGTCGGGAGTGGCCGCTCACGCGGCCGTGCGCGAGGGGCGGCTGCCCGCCACCGGCGGCCGGATCACCGCGGAGACCAGGGAGTTGGAGGCCGCCGTGACCGCGGCGACCGCCCGTGATCTGCGGCTGCGGGTCGGCTCGGTGATCCGCCTGAGTGACGCCACCGGCTCCACGGATCTGACCGTACGGGTCACCGGGATCATCGAACCCCGCGATCCGCTGGGCGCCTACTGGTCCGTCGAGCCGGTCCTGCGCACCCCCGGGCTGACCGCCCTGCCGAGCAACCCGCCGCAGTACCGCTGGGAGGCGGGCCTCCTGCTGGCGCCCGACGCCGGGCCCGCCCTCCTCGGCACGCAGTCGGCGCCGGAGAAGTACTGGCGCCTCGCGCCCGCCACCGCAGGGCTGACCGCACAGGACACGCCGGCGCTCCTCCAGCGGATCGCCTCCCTCGAAGGCGGGCCCGAACTGCTGGAGATGCGTGAGATCGCCGGTGGCAACGCGGTCCTGAGCACCGGTCTTGAGACGGTGATCGACTCGCATGTCGCGACACGTGAGGTGATCACCCGCATCGTCGTCGTCGCCGCCTTCGGCATCGGCTCCGTCGCCGCCGTCGTGCTCGCGATGGCCGGTGGTCTGGTCGCCGCGCGCCGCACCGACGAACTCGCCCTTCTGCGCTCCCGCGGCGGCTCCCTGCGCGGCATCGGCGGACGGCTCCTCGCCGAAACCGCCGTGATCGCGCTGCCCGCGTCCGGGGCCGGTCTGCTGCTGGCCCTGGTCGCGGTGGGCGAGGCGCGTGCACTGCCCGCCGTGTACGGCGCGAGCGCGGTGGCGCTGCTCGCCTGCCTCACCCTGCCGGTGCGGGCCGTCGTCCAGCACCGGCGGCCCCGGGCGCACGGCGACCGTGACGACCTCGCCCACGCCAGGCCCGGCAGACGGCGGACCGTCGCCGAACTCACCCTGCTGGTCATCGCCGTCGCCTCGGTGGTGACCCTGCGCCGTCGCGGCATCTCCGGAGCCGGTGACCTGCTGGTGAGCGCGGCTCCGGTGCTCGTCGCGCTGATCGCCGCGCTCGTGCTCATACGGCTGTATCCGCTGCCCCTGCGATGGGCGGCCCGTCCTGCCGCACGGCTGCGCGGCGCGATCGGCTTCCTGTCGCTGGCCCGTGCGGGCCGGTCGTCGGTGACGGGGACGCTGCCGCTGCTGGCGCTGCTCATCGCGCTGACGACGGCCGCGTTCGGTGGCTCCGTACTCTCCGGGGTCACGGAGGCCCGGGACCGGGCCGCGCTGCTGGCGGTCGGCGCCGACGCCCGGGTCGCGACCCCCGGCGACGTCATGCCCCTGCCGGCGGAGGCGGAACGGGCGGCGCGGAAAGTAGCGGGCGTACGGGACACGACGGCCGTACGCGTCGAGTGGTCGGCGGAGTTGGCGCGCGGCGAGAGCGGCGGCACAGCGCAGCGGAAGCCGCTCACGCTCATCGGGGTCGAGCCGGAGTCGTACACACGGCTGGCCCGGCAGCTGGGCTTCGAGGCGTTCCCCGCCGACGCGCTGAAGAGCACGGGCGGGGTGTTCGACGCCGTCGCCTCACCGGGTCTCGCCGGGCGGCTCGGTACCGCACCGCGCCGGATCAGCTCGCCCGCCGGTGAGGTCACCGTACGGATCGCCGCCGTACGGCCCCAGACGCCGGCCGCCCCCCGCTCCGAGTTCCTGCTGGTCGACCGTAAGGCGCTGAAGCACGCCGATCCGACGACGCTGCTGGCCACGGGCGAGGGGATGGACGCGTCGGCGCTGCGGGCCGCGCTCGACGCCGGCCCCGGGCAGGAGATCGAGGTGTCGCTCCGGAGCGAGGAACGGGCGGCACTCACCGGTTCGCCGCTCCAGTCGGGCGCCGAGCGGATCTACGCCGTCGCCGTCGCCGCGGGCGCGGCCTACGCCCTCTTCGCCCTGCTGCTCTCGCTGCTGCGATCGGCGCCGGAACGGGCCGCGCTGCTGGCCAGGCTGCGCACCATGGGCCTGACGACCCGTCAGAGCCGTCAGTTGCTGGGCCTTGAGGCCCTGCCCCAGGCGCTGCTCGCCGCCGGGGGCGGGATCCTCGTCGCCTGGGCCACCATCCAGTTGCTCGCTCCCGGCGTCGACCTGGCCCGTCTCGCGCTGAGCGCCGCTTCCGGCCTCACGCCCGCGGGCGGCGTGTCGCTGCGTACCGACGTGTGGACGCTCGCGCTGCCCGCGGCCGGCGTGATCGCGCTGACGGGGGCCGTGGCCCTCGGCCAGGCCTGGTGGGCGGGGCGGCGCGGATCGATCACCGAACTCAGAGCAGGAGACTCGCGATGACCGACACGACGACCGATCCGGCGGCCGGAACCCCGGGCGCGCGGCCGACCCTCGCGGAGCTGGAGCGGCGCGCCGCCGCGCGCGGCGACCGCCCCTCGTACGGTCATGACGCGCTGATCGCCTGCGACCGGCTGGTCCGTATCTTCACCACGGACGGGGTGGAGGTGCAGGCCCTCCAGGGGCTCGACCTCACCGTCCAGGAGGGCGAGCTGATGGCCCTGGTCGGCGCTTCCGGCAGCGGCAAGTCGACGCTGATGAACATCCTCGCGGGCCTGGACGTCCCCACGGCGGGCGCGGCCAAGGTCGCGGGCCGTGATCTGCTCACGATGGACGCCAAGGCCCGGCTGGACTACCGCCGTCATGTGGTCGGTTTCGTCTGGCAGCAGACGGCCCGCAATCTCCTCCCCTACCTGACGGCGGCCCAGAACGTGGCGCTCCCCATGCAGCTGCGGGGACGCGCCGGGCGGGGAGGTACGAAGCGGAAGGCCGAGCGGGCGACGGAGCTGCTGGCGATGCTGGGGGTGGCCGACTGCGGCGACCGCCGGCCGCACCAGCTGTCCGGTGGACAGCAGCAGCGCGTCGCGATCGCCGTCGCTCTCGCCAACGCCCCCTCCGTCCTGCTCGCCGACGAACCGACGGGCGAGCTGGACTCGGCGACGGGTGAGCAGGTCTTCGCGGCGTTCCGGCGGGCCAACGAGGAGCTGGGCACGACGATCGTGATCGTCACCCACGACCAGGCCGTCGCGGACGAGGTGCGCCGTACGGTCGCGATCCGGGACGGCCGCACCGCGTCGGAGGTACTGCGCCGTACGGAGGTCGACGCGGAGGGCCGGGAGTCGGTGGTGGCCCGGGAGTACGCGATGCTGGACCGGGCCGGACGGCTCCAGCTGCCCGCGGAGTACGCCACGGCGCTGGGCATGGAGCACCGCGTGATGCTGGAGCTGGAGCAGGACCACATCGGGGTCTGGCCCGACGACGCGGGCGGGAAATAGCTCCCCGGGGAGCGGTGGGCACACGCACGGGTGAGGTTGTTCCGAACCGCTGCGTCCGCCGTACGGCCGCCGCTACGGTGACCGGCATGGACGCCAAGGACGCACCCCGCCCTGAGGAGGAGTGGCCGCTGCCTCCTTCCTGGATGTGGAGCTGCCACGAGTGCAACAGGCTGTACAAGGCGATGAAGCGCGCGCCCGAGGTCGTGGAGGCGGCGCGGGCGGCCGGTGAGCCGGGGGTGGATTACGACCCCTTCGACTCGGTGGTGACGACACAGATCCGGCTCGCCCAGCACATCGCCGCCGAGCACACACCGGAGGTACCCGCGGTCGATCCGGCGTGCGAGCGGTGCGTGTCGGACACGTCGGGCAGGCGGATGCGCGACGAGATGGTCCTGGAGCACCGGGCCCGCCATCTGTTCGCGCCGCCGCGCATCGTCGGCTTCATGTGACGGGAGCACCACCACGCGTGGCCGGGGGGGGGCGGCCCGGTCCGGTCCGGAAAAAATCTTGAAAGATTTCCGGAGCGGCTGTCGATCCGGCGGTGCCCCGTTCGACGCAAGGTTGTGAGAGGCGGGGACAGCCCCCGCCCTCCCGACCGAGGAGTCACCATGCCGCGTTTCCTGACGATGGTCCGCATCGACGAGCGCAATGCCCCCACCGAGGCCCCCGACCCCGACTTCGACGCGCGTATGGGCGCGCTGTTCGAGGAGATCAGCAAGGCCGGGGTCATGCTGGACACGGCCGGGCTCACCCCGACGTCCGAGGGCACCCGGATCACCTGGTCCGACGGCAAGCTCGGCTACACCGACGGGCCCTTCACCGAGAGCAAGGAAGTCGTCGGCGGCTACTCCCTCACCCGCTGCGAGAACAAGGCGGAGGCCCTGGAATGGGCGAAGCGGTTCCTTGAGGTCCACCCCAAGAACTGGACCGTCACCGTCGAGGTCCGCGAGATCGTCGAGGGCTGACCGGGCCGCGCTTGCCCCGTTCCGGCACGGCTGCTCTGATGGGTGGTCGTGACGTCAGCGAGTGCGACCGAAACGGTCGAGGCGGTATTCAGGATCGAGTCCGCGCGGATCATCGCGGGTGTCGCCCGCGTCGTGCGGGACGTCGGCATCGCCGAGGAACTCGCGCAGGACGCCCTGGTCGCCGCGCTGGAGCAGTGGCCGGAGTCGGGCGTCCCGGAGAAGCCGGGCGCTTGGCTCATGGCCACCGCCAAGCACCGCGCCATCGATCTCGTACGCCGCAAGGAGACGTACGCGCGCAAGCTGGCGGAGGTCGGCAGGGCGCTGGAGGACGTGGCGCCGCCACCCGAGCCCACGGGCGAGGACGACATCGACGACGATCTGCTGCGGCTGATCTTCACTTCCTGCCATCCCGTGCTGTCGACGGAGGCCCGGGTCGCGCTCACGCTGCGGCTGCTGGGCGGGCTGACGACGGAGGAGATCGCCCGCGCGTTCCTGGCCCCGGAGCCGACGGTGGCCCAGCGCATCGTCCGCGCGAAACGGACGCTCGCCAGGGCCGGGGTCCCCTTCGAGGTCCCCTACGGCGCCGACCGGGGAGCCCGGCTCTCGTCCGTTCTTGAGGTCATCTACCTCGTCTTCAACGAGGGCTACTCCGCGACGGCCGGGGACGATCTGGTGCGCCCGGCCCTCTGCGAGGACGCGCTGCGTCTGGCGCGTGTGCTGGCCGGGCTGATGCCCGAGGAGCCCGAGGTCCATGGCCTGACCGCGCTCCTGGAGCTCCAGAGTTCGCGGATCGCCGCCCGCACGGGCCCGGACGGCGAACCGGTGCTCCTCGCCGACCAGGACCGCCACCGGTGGAACCGCGTGCTCATCCTCCGCGGCGTCGAGTCCCTGCGGCGCGCGGGCACCGGCCCCTACTCCGTCCAGGCCGCGATCGCCGCGTGCCACGCGCGGGCGGTGCGCTACGAGGACACGGACTGGACGGCGATCGCGGCGCTGTACGGGCGGCTGACGGCGCTGACGCCGTCCCCGGTGGTGGAGCTGAACCGGGCGGTCGCCGTCTCGATGGCGGAGGGCCCCGCGGCCGGACTGAGACTGGTGGACGCCCTGGCGGAAGGACCGGCTCTCAAGGACTACCACCTGCTGCCGAGCGTCCGGGGAGATCTGCTGGAACGCCTGGGGCGCGGGGACGAGGCGCGCGCGGAGTTCGAGCGGGCGGCGTCCCTGACCCGTAACGCACGGGAACGGGGACTCCTCCTGGAACGGGCCGCCCGGTCCGCCCCCGGTCCGGAGTGACGAAACCTCCCGCCGCGCGGGATCCCCCGAATGGCCCCGGCAGGGCGAAAGGGAGGAGACTGGATACCGGCAGGAGGAGGTACGTCATGCGCAAGATAGCCGACTGCCGGGATTTCCCGAGCGAGACCAATTGCACCCTCGCCATCTCGGGCGAGGAGGAGGAAGTGGTCCGCGCCGCCAGCGAGCACGCTGTGTCCATGCACGGCCACAAGAGCAGCCCGGAACTGCGTGAGCAGATCCGCTCCGCGCTCAAGGACGAGATGCCGCAGCACGCCTGAGGCCCGGGGCCGGCCGTGACCGGCCCCGCAGGACGGCCACGACCGGCCCGGCCCCGGACAGGGCCCATGGCGGCACGCCCCACGCCCCGGACAGGGCCCTACGGCGTGTCCACCAGCCGGGCGCCCACCTCGAAGGCATTGCCGAAGGGGTCGGTGATCTTCGCCATCCGCGCGTAGATCGTGTCCGAGGGGACGCTCGCGGTGCCGCCGGCGGCCACCGCCCGCTCCGCCGCCGCGTCCGCGTCGGCGACCTCGAACAGGGTCTCCCACGCGGCGGACGGCGTCTCCGGAACCCCCATGATGCCGCCGATCTCATGACCGTCGGGCCGGCGCAGGAAGGTGAAGTCGACGCCGGGGAGATCGTCGTTGCCGTCCAGGGTGAAATCGAAGACCGCCGGGTAGAACCCCCGCGCCGGACCCGGGTCCGGGCTGGTCAGGTCGTTGCGCAGGAGGCTGCCCGGCTCGTTCACGCTCTCGCAGCCGATGAGCGCGCGCCCCTCCCAGAGGCCGAACCGGGCGCCGGACGGGTCCGTGGCGAGCGTGAGCCGGCCCTGGTCCCCGATCTCCAGCGGGCCCCGCGTCAGGGTGCCGCCCGCGTCGGCGATCCGCTTCACGGTGGCGTCGGAGTCGTCGGTCGCGAAGTACACGCACCACAGGCCGGGGAGCGCCGTGGCCCGGGGCTCCGGAGCGGGGACCTTCCGGAATCCGGCCACCGCCCGGCCGCGCAGCCGGCACACCGTATAGGCGGGCTCACCCGGCTCGTACTCCCAGCCGAACAGTGCGCCGTAGAATTCCTTCGCGCGCTCGACATCGGGTACGTCGAGATCGATCCAGGTGGGGGTACCGGCCGGCTGATTGCGGGTGACATGGCTCATCGTTCGCTCCTGATCGCTTCGTGCCCGGCGGTTTCCTCCGTGCAGGGTCTCCGACGCTAGAGGCGATGCAGGTCAGAACATGTCCTACACGGAAGATCGCGATCGGTCCGATCGATGTCGGTGGACCCTCGTAGAATCGGCGGATGAGCTCCCCGGAAACCGGCACCCCTCCCGAAACGCGCCCTGAAGCAGTTCCCGAGACCGCTCCTGAGGCGGGTCCCGAGACGGGTCAGGACAGAGGTCCCGAGACGGGTCCTGAGGCGGGTCCTGAGGCGGTTTCCGCGACGGGTCCGGCAACGGCGGGGCCGGCAACGACCGAGTCGCTCGAGGTACTGCGTCGCGTCTTCGGATACGACTCCTTCCGGGGCAGCCAGCAGGAGATCATCGAGCATGTGGTCGCCGGCGGCGACGCGCTCGTGCTCATGCCCACCGGTGGCGGCAAGTCGCTCTGCTACCAGATCCCCTCCCTCGTACGCAAGGGCGTCGGGGTCGTCGTATCCCCGCTCATCGCGCTCATGCAGGACCAGGTCGACGCCCTGAGGGCGCTCGGCGTACGGGCCGGATTCCTCAACTCCACCCAGGATCTCGACGAACGGCGCCTCGTCGAGGCCGAGTTCCTCGCCGGGGAGCTGGATCTGCTCTATCTGGCGCCGGAACGGCTGCGCGTCGAGTCGACCGTACGGCTGCTGGAGCGCGGCACGATCTCGCTGTTCGCCATCGACGAGGCGCACTGCGTCGCCCAGTGGGGACACGACTTCCGCCCCGACTACCTCGCCCTCTCCTCGCTGCACGAGCGCTGGCCCGATGTGCCGCGTATCGCGCTGACCGCGACCGCCACCGAGGCCACGCACGCGGAGATCGCGTCCCGGCTCGGCCTCCAGGACGCGCGGCACTTCGTGGCCAGCTTCGACCGGCCCAACATCCAGTACCGCATCGCGCCGAAGAACGACCCGAAGCGGCAGCTCCTCCAGCTGCTGCGCGCCGAGCACCCCGGTGACGCGGGCATCGTCTACTGCCTCTCGCGGGCGTCGGTGGAGAAGACCGCCGAGTTCCTGGTGAAGAACGGCGTCGACGCGCTGCCGTACCACGCGGGGCTCGACGCCCGTACGCGTGCCGGGAACCAGGCGCGCTTCCTGCGGGAGGATGGGATGGTGATGGTCGCGACGATCGCGTTCGGCATGGGCATCGACAAGCCCGACGTACGGTTCGTGGCCCATCTCGATC
This sequence comes from Streptomyces sp. L-9-10, assembly GCF_004151105.1. GTDB lineage: Bacteria > Actinomycetota > Actinomycetes > Streptomycetales > Streptomycetaceae > Streptomyces. The sequence continues at coordinate 209,213 of NZ_PHRF01000162.1, read as the reverse complement.
TGCCGAAGTCCGTCGAGGGCTACTACCAGGAGACCGGGCGCGCGGGCCGTGACGGGCTGCCGTCCACGGCCTGGCTGGCGTACGGACTCCAGGACGTCGTCCAGCAGCGCAAGATGATCGAGACGTCCGAGGGCGACGACGCGCACCGCCGCCGGCTGGGCGCCCATGTCGACGCCATGCTCGCGCTGTGCGAGACCGTCGAATGCCGGCGTGTCCAGCTGCTCGCGTACTTCGGGCAGCGGAGCACCGCGTGCGGCAACTGCGACACGTGTCTGACGCCCGCGGAGTCCTGGGACGGCACGGTCCCCGCGCAGAAGCTGCTGTCGACCGTGGTCAGGCTGAAGCGCGAGCGCAACCAGAAGTTCGGCGCGGGGCAGATCACCGACATCCTGCTGGGCAGGAAGACGGCCAAGGTCATCCAGTTCGACCATGACGCGCTGAGCGTCTTCGGCATCGGTACGGAGCTGCGCGAGGCCGAGTGGCGGAGCGTGGCGCGGCAGCTGCTGGCGCAGGGGCTGATCGCCGTCGAGGGCGACTACGGGACGCTGGTCCTCACCGACGAGAGCGGTGAGGTCCTCGGCGGGCGGCGCCCGGTCGTCCTGCGGCGCGAGCCCGAGAAGGCGGCCAGGCCGGCGCGGGCGGAGAAGTCGTCCAGGCAGCGTTCCGCGCCCGTGGATCTGCCGGAAGAGGCCGTGCCGGTGTTCGAGACGCTGCGTGCGTGGCGGGCGGCGTCGGCGAAGGAGCAGGGCGTCCCGGCGTATGTCATCTTCCATGACGCGACACTGCGCGAGATCGCGACGCTGGCGCCGTCGACGCTGGCGGAGCTGGGCACGGTCACCGGGGTGGGCGAGAACAAGCTGGCGAAGTACGGGCAGCAGATCCTGGAGACGCTCGGCATGGCGGCCGGTACGGCGGAATGAGCCGTTCCGCGTCGTCTCACGCACCACAGCCCCCGCTGCCGCACGTGCTCTGGATCGGCGGGCCGCCGGGGGCCGGCAAGACGACCGTGGCCCGGCTGATCGCCCGGCGGTACGGACTGCGCTGGTACAACGCCGATGCCCACACCTGGGAACACCGCGACCGCGCGATCGCCGCAGGGCACCCGGCGGCGATCCGGTTCGAGGCGCTGCCGCGCGCCGAGCGCTGGTCCGTGCCCGAGACGGAGCTGATCGCGATGTCCCTGCACCATGAGCGCGGGCGGATGATCGTCGACGATCTCCGCGCGCTGCCGGCCGCGCCGCTGATCATCGCGGAGGGCACCCCGGTCACCCCGGCGGTGGTCGCGACGATCCCCGGCGGCCCGGCCGCGTCCGTCTGGCTCCGGCCGTCGGCCGAGGTCCAGCGGGTCCGGCTGGCCGAGCGCGGGCTGTCCGACGGGCCGCTCACGCTCTACCGGTCGCTGGTCGGCGAGATCGAGGCCGAGGTGGCGGAGTACGGGGCCCGGAGCCTGCTGATCGACGGGGGCGGCGGGGTCGAGGAGACCGCGGCGGCGGTCGAGAAGATCTTCGCCGGGACTCTGGGCGGTGGACCGGTGGCGGAGACGGCCGGGGAGCGGGCGCGGCTGCTGCGCTACGCCAACCGGGCCACGGTCGCTCAGTACGAGGCGTTCTTCGCGCGCCCGTGGTCCCCGGGCGACGTGCGGACGGCCGTACACGCCTTCGCCTGCGAGTGCGGACGGGCGGACTGCCGGGACGACCTCGACGTCGCGATCGCCGATTTCCCGGCGCCGCCCGACGACGCCGCGTCTCCACCGGTCCTGGCCCCGGGGCACCGCCGGGCGCTGGACGGGTAAGTCCTGTCCGGCCGGCCGCTCAGTCGTCGCCGCCCAGCCGCAGACTCCACCGGCCGGGCGTGCCCGTCAGGGTGACCGTCGACAGCGGCTGGACATCCACGTACCAGTACGTGCGCGGCGGCGCCTTGAGCGCGTACACCAGCGCCGCCCGTACGACGGCCGGTTCGGCGACCGCCACAATCGCGGCGATGTCCTCGGCGGGCCGGGTGTCCAGCCAGCCCCCTATCCGGGAGATGAAGGCGAGCAGTGTCTCGCCGCCGTGCGGGGCGGAGCGCGGGTCGGCGACCCAGGCGTCGACGGCGGCCGGTTCGCGGGCCATCACCTCGGCGAGGGTGAAGCCGCGCCAGCGGCCCATGTCGCAGTCGCGCAGGGCGGGTTGCGCGAGCGGCGCGTAGCCGAGCGCGTCGCCGGTGGTACGGCTGCGCGGCGTCGGCGAGCAGTAGCGGAGGTCGGCGGCGGACAGCGGGACGAGGGCGTGGGCGACGCGCTGCATCTCGTACCAGCCGGCCCGGTCGAGGGGGCGGTCGTCGTCGAAGCGCTCGTCGTACAGGTCCGAGCTGCGCGCGGCGGCGACCAAAGTGACCCGAACACTCATGGCCGTGATCGTGCGGCCGAAAACCGGACCGGTCAAGAGGCAGCCGATGGCGGTCGGGAACCGCTTCCGGACAGGTGACCGGCGCGTGCCCCGCCCTGCCGGCCCGGCCGTCCGGTGCCGGTTCAGCCGACGGTCTCGTCCCAGGCCGTACGGAGCCGTCGTACGCCCTCGGTGATCTCCGCGGGCCCCGCCACCGCGGCGAAGCTCAGCCGCAGATGGGGCGCGGGCGGTTCGGCGCTGAAGTACGGGCGGCCCGGGGCGACCGCGACGCCCGCGCGCAGGGCGGCCGAGACGACGGCCTGTTCGTCCGTGCCGTCCGGGAGGCGCAGCCAGAGGTGGTACCCGCCGGACGGGACGTGCGGGAGCGCCGGCTCCGGCAGTTCTGTGCGCAGCGCGGTGGTGAGGGTGTCCCTGCGGGTCTTCAACGCGGCGGAGACGGACCGCAGATGGCGGTTCCAGGCGGCGGAGCCGACCAGTTCCAGGGCGGCTTCCTGGAACGGGCGCGGTACGAAGAAGGTGTCGACGACATGGATGGCACGCAGCCGTTCGAGGACCGGGCCCCGGGCGGCCAGGACGCCGACCCGCAGGCTCGGGGAGGTCGCCTTGGTGAGGGAGCAGACATGGACGACGACACCGTCGGGGTCGTCGGCGGCGAGTGGTCCTGGCAGCGGGCCCGCGTCCTCGTGCACCAGCCGCCGTACGAAGTCGTCCTCCACGACGAACGCCCCGGCCTCCCGTGCGATGCGCAGGACGTCGGGTCTGCGGGCCGCGGAGAGCACGGCTCCGGTGGGGTTCTGGAAGAGCGGCTGGCAGACGAAGACCCGGGCGCCGCTGGCCCGGAAGGCGGCGGCGAGGAGGTCGGGCCGTACGCCGTCGGGGTCCACCGGCACCGGTACGGGGCGCAGCCCGGCGGCGCGGGCGATCGCCAGCATCCCCGGGTAGGTGGGCGATTCGACCAGGACCGGCGCGCCGGGCGGGGCGAGCGCGCGCAGCGCGGTGGTCAGCGCGCTCTGGCCGCCGGCCGTGACCAGGACTTCGGCGGCGGTCCAGGTGTCCCCGATCCCCCGCGCGAACCAGTCGCGCAGCTCGGGCAGGCCGTCGGTGGGCGGTCTGCTCCAGGCGCCGGGCCGTCTGCCCGCCCGTGCCAGCGCGGCGGCCATCGCCTGCTCCGGCTGGAGCGAGGGGTGCAGATAGCCGCCGTTGAACTCGATGACGCCGGGCGGTGGCGCGGCGAGCGTGACCAGTACGCCGGTGGCGTCGACCGAGCGCGGTACGAGTTCGGTGGCGGCGTCGGCGCTGAGGGCGACCTCCTGCCAGGAGGTGTCGCCCGGCCGCACGGCGGCGTTCCTGGCGGGTGCGCGGAAGGCCCCGGCGCCGGGGCGGGTGACGACCAGCCCTTCGGCGGCGAGTCTGGCGAGGGCGCGGGAGACGGTCACCGGCGAGACGCGGTAACGGTCGACCAGCGCCCTGCTGGACGGCAGCTTTCCACCGGGTGAGTAGCGGTTCAGTTCCCGCTTCAGGGAGTTCGCCAGTTCCGCCACGCTGCTACGCTCGTGCATGACAGCACAGAATAGCGCTACTCCCCCTGACTCGATATCAGTCGGCGGCCACGGCGAGGGCCGCATCGGCCGCGGTACCGGTAGCACGCCCGGCACGCCCCCCGCGTCCCCTGCGTCCCCTGCGTCGCCTGCGTCCGGCGCACCCGGCTCGACCCGTACCCAGGGCACCTCCGGCACACGCGGCGGCACACTCCTCGCCGTGCTGGGCGTCGTCGCCTTCTCGCTCACCTTCCCGTCCACCGTGTGGGGCCTGGAGAGTTTCGGCCCCTGGTCCCTCGTCGCCGTACGCAGCGCGCTCGCCGCGCTCATCGCGGGCTGCTTTCTGCTGGCTCTCCGCGTCCCGGTCCCCGCCCGCCGGCACTGGGCCGGGCTCGCGGTCGTCGGCGGCGGGGTCGTGGTGGGCTTCCCGCTGCTGACGACGCTCGCGCTGGAGACCTCCACCACCTCGCACGCGGCCGTGGTCGTCGGACTGCTGCCGCTCACCACGGCCGCGTTCGCCGCCGTCCGTACGGGAAGGCGCCCCTCCAGGGCGTTCTGGCTGGCGGCTCTCGCCGGCGCGGCCGTGGTGATCGCGTTCGCGGTGCGGCAGAGCGGCGGGGTCCTCTCCTCCGGGGATCTCTATCTCTTCGGCGCGCTGCTGGTGTGCGCGGCGGGCTATACGGAGGGCGGCAGGCTGGCGGGGGTGATGCCGGGCTGGCAGGTGGTGGGCTGGGCGCTGATCGGCTGTCTGCCGTTCGCGGTGACGGGCGCGGCGGTGGCACTGTCCTTCGAACCGGCGCGGCTGACGGCCCACGGCGTGATCGGACTCGGCTGGGTCGCCGCGGGCTCGACGTTCTTCGGTCTCTACGTCTGGTACCGGGGGATGGCGTCGATCGGCATCGCGAGGGCCAGCCAGCTCCAGCTCGCGCAGCCGGTCCTCACGCTGGTCTGGTCCGTACTGCTGCTGGGCGAACACCTCACCCCCGCGGCGCCGGTCGCGGCCGTCGCGGTGCTCGTCTGTATCGCCGTCACCCAGCGCGCCGGCACCTGACCGCGCCCGGACGAGCGGGCGAGGGATCAGCGCGCCCGGATGGGCACGCCCGCACGGGCGCGGCCGGACGACCGCGCCCCGCCGGGCGGGCCCGGGAGTCCGGCCGCGCCCGGCCCGTTCCGGCACGCGCTCGGCTCATTTCGCCGCGCGCTTCCCGTAATGGTCGGCCACCACCCTCGTCATCGCCCCGATCGGATCCGCGCCGACCTCCTTCGCCGAGAAGAAGCAGTGCCCGCGCGCTCCCGCGTACTTCTTGGCGAGGGTCAGATGACGGGACAGCTCGGCCGGGTCCTGCCAGGCGGCGGGCTGGGCCGGATCGCCCGCCTTGTAGAGGGCCTCGCCGAGGTACAGATCGACGCCCGTCCCCCGTACGACGCCGTCCCACCAGGCCAGCAGCTTCGCGTAGTCGGCGGCGGCGAAGCCGATGTTCCAGTACAGCTGCGGGGCGATGTAGTCGATCCAGCCCTTCTTGATCCAGCCCCGGGTGTCGGCGTACAGATCGTCGTACGTCTGCACCCCGGCCCGGGTGTCGGAGCCGAGCGGGTCCGTGGCGGCGTTGCGCCACACCCCGAACGGGCTGATCCCGAACCGCACATGCTTCTTGATCTTCTTGATCCGCTCGGCCGTCTCCCGCACCAGCCGGTCGGTGTTGTCCCGCCGCCAGGCCGCCTTGTCCGGGAAGCCCGCGCCGTACCGTTCGTACTCCGCGTCGTCGTCGAAGACCTGTCCGGCGACGGGGTACGGATAGAAGTAGTCGTCCCAGTGCACGGCGTCGATGTCGTAACGCCTGACCGCGTCGAGCATCGCGTCCTGGACGAACGTCCTGACCTCGGGCAGACCCGGGTTGTAGTAGAGCTTCCCGCCGTACGGCAGCACCCAGTCCGGGTGGACCCGGGCCGGATGTGTCGCGATGAGCCGCGAGGGGTCGGTGTGGTTGGCGACCCGGTACGGGTTGAACCAGGCGTGCAGCTCCAGTCCGCGCGCGCGTGCCTCCCGTACCGCCGTGCCCAGCGGGTCCCAGCCGGGGTCCTTGCCCTGGGTGCCGGTGAGGTACTGCGACCAGGGCTCGTACGGCGAGGGCCACAGCGCGTCCGCCGTGGGCCGTACCTGAAAGACCACGGCGTTCAGCCCGCGGGCGACCGCCGTGTCCAGATGCCGGAGCAGCTCGGCCTTCTGCCGGTCGGCGGTGAGACCCGGCACCGAGGGCCAGTCGCGGTTGGCGACGGTCGCGATCCACATCCCGCGCAGCTCCCGGCGCGGAGCGTGCCGCCGCGGTACGGACGCGGCCACGGCCGCCACGTCCCCGGCGGCGACGAGCGAGGTCACCACCGCTGTAGCCGCCGCCACGAACTCTCTTCTGCCGATCTGCCCCATGCGCCGTCCCCTGCGTCAGTCCGCGCGGCCGGGTCACCGGGACCCGGCCCGCCGTACGGGCTCAGCATGCCCGCCCCGGCACCCCGTCCACACACCCTGGCGGAGTAACGTCCTGTCCCGAGGCGGGCGCCGGAATCGCACGGGGGACCTGCCGGGACACGGACCAGCGAAAGGCACGATGTGACCGACACCCTGACCGATATCGCCCGCGTCGGAGTGGTGGGCTGCGGCCAGATGGGCGCAGGCATCGCGGAGGTCGCCGCGCGCAGCGGCCTGGAGGTCAAGGTCGCCGAGACCACCGGCGAGGCCCTGGAGATCGGCCGTACCCGGCTCCAGAACTCCCTCTCGAAGGCCGCGGAACGCGGCAAGATCACCGAGGCGGAGCGGGACGAGACGCTCGGCAGGCTCAGCTTCACCACGGACCTCGGGGAGTTCGCCGACCGCGATCTCGTCATCGAGGCCGTCGTCGAGAACGAGCAGGTCAAGACGGAGATCTTCCAGGTGCTCGATCAGGTCGTGACGCGTCCGGACGCGATCCTGGCCTCCAACACCTCCTCCATCCCGCTGGTCAAGCTGGCCGTCGCGACCTCACGTCCCGACCAGGTCATCGGCATCCACTTCTTCAACCCGGCCCCGGTGCAGAAGCTGGTGGAGCTGATCCCCGCGCTCACGACCTCCGACGAGACGATCAAGCGGGCCGAGAGTGTCGTCCAGGGGGTGCTGGGCAAGCACGCGATCCGCGCCCAGGACCGTTCCGGGTTCGTGGTGAACGCGCTGCTGATTCCGTATCTGCTCGCCGCGATCCGGATGTTCGAGTCGGGGATCGCGAGCCGCGAGGACATCGACAACGGGATGGAGCTGGGCTGCGCTCATCCGATGGGCCCGCTCAAGCTCTCCGATCTGATCGGTCTGGACACCGTGGCGTCGGTCGCCGATTCGATGTACGCCGAGTTCAAGGAGCCGCTGTACGCGGCGTCTCCGCTGCTCCAGCGGATGGTGGACGCGGGCAGGCTGGGCCGTAAGACGGGCGCGGGCTTCTACACGTACGAGTGACGGTCACAGAGGGTGAAGAAATTCGCACGGCGTGTGCGAAGGGTGCTCGCATATGCCATTCACACACCCTGCTGCCCCGCGCGTAAGGGGAGTTGACTCGGTTCCGCTTGGTCCCGGCACCACCGGGGCCCGGCGAAGAACCGTTGGACGACTTTCCCGAACAGGAGCGGATTCGTGACCACCCCCTCTGACCATTCCGTGGTCGGCGAAGAGTGCGCCGAGTTACGGCGCGGCCTCGACGTCGGTCTCGCCAGGACCGACGGCAGGCTGGCGTTACTGGCCCAGCGCAACGACCAGACCGACAAGGATGTGACCGATCTGGCCGCGCGCGTCGCGGCTCTGGAGCACGCCAGGTGGCCGCTGCCCGCCGTGGCGGCGCTCTGCTCGCTCGGAGCGCTGGCGGTGGCGGTCTGGCAGTCCCTGGGCCGCTAGCCGAGCCAGGGGCGTGTCGCCCTGGGGCATGTCGCCCTGGGGCATGTCGCCCTGGGGCATGTCGCCCTGGGGCATGTCGCCCTGGGGCATGTCGCCCTGGGGCATGTCGCGAAAGCGGCGCCGTCCGCCCGCAGTGCGGGCACGGCACGGCTTTCGCGACACCCCCTAGCCCAGCCTTAAGTGATGGAGCATCAGCAGCCCGGCCGTCATATTGGCGGCCGGGATCTCACCCCGGGCGATCATGTCGGGCACCAGCTTGAGCGGGACCCACTCCCGGCGCGAGGACTCGAAGTCGTCCTCGGGATGCCCGATGTACGTGGCGTCCTCCGTCCAGTAGAGATGGTGCCTTGCGTCGGTCAGGCCGTTGGACGGCTCGACCGTGAGCAGATGCCGGAGAGGTCCCGGGCGCCACCCGGTCTCCTCCTCCATCTCCCTGGCGGCCGCGGTCTCGATGTCCTCGCCGTCCTCGACGACCCCCGCGGCCAGCTCCCAGCCCCAGCTGTCGGTGATGAAGCGGTGCCGCCAGAGCATCAGCACCTCGTTGGCGGAGTTGACCGCGGTCGCCACGGCGACCGGGCGGAGCCGGATGAGGAAGTGGTCCAGATGCCGGCCGTCAGGGAGTTTGACGTCCGCGAGATTGACCCGGAACCAGCGGTTCTCGTACACGGTCTGTTCGCTAAGTTTCGTCCACTGCACGTTTCTGCCACCTTCCGACAAGTTGATGGCAATATCGCAGCAGCAGTCTCGGTGAACGGGAACGTGCCGGGGGCTCATAAAGGGGCTCACAGAGGAACGCGCAGCGCGCCTTCGATCAGCTCCGCCGTCTCCTCCGCGTCCGTGGATCCGCTGGCCACCAGCTGTTCTCGTACGGCGCGCAACCGGTCTCGCAGGCGCTGGGACTCCATCCCCCGCGCGCGCTCGGCCATTTCGGCCGCTGTCCTGGCGGCGCGGTCGGCCTCGCCCTGCCGCAATTCGATATGGCTGAGCATCGCCAGCCGGTGGACCCGGCCGCGATCGTGCGCCGGGGTGTCCACGGCCGCCGCCGCGTGCGCCCGCGCGGCCGCCAGATCACCGAGGCTGAGCAGCGCCTCCGCCACCTGTACGTTCACCAGGCCCGGCTGTACGTAGCCCGTCTCGTCCGGCTCGTGCCCCGGCCGGATGCGTTCCGCCTCCGTCTCGGCACGCCGGATACAGCCGAGCGCCCCGCTGCCGTCACCGAGATGCGCATACGACTTGGCCTGCATCGCGTACAGGTCCGCCGCGAGCGCCGGGGTGATCTGGCGCCCGGCCGTCCGCAGCGCCGCCTCGGCGAACGCCACGGCCTGGCGGTACTCCCCCATGTGCAGTGACTGGTTGACCAGCAGCGCGATCACATACGCGCCGAGGCCCCGGTCGCCGCTCGCCTTGGCCAGCCGCAGCGCCTGGTGGAAGTAGCGCTGGGCGAGCCCGTGCGCGTCCGAGTCATAGGCGCAGATACCGGCCACCGCCACCAGACCGCCGGTGGCGCGGTGCAGTTGGCGGCCCAGCGCGTCGCTGTACCCGCCGCGCAGCAGCGGAGCGGTCTCGGCGTTGAGGAAGCGCACGATCCTGGCGCGGGTGGCGACTCCGCCCGCCCGCCGGTACATCAGCTCGTAGTGCGCCCTGGCCGACCGCAGCAGCTTGATGTCGGCCGGGCCGACCTTGTTGCGGCCGCTGCGGGAGACATCGGCGTCCTCGGGAGGGTTCTCCCACTCCCAGACGGGCATCACGGCGGGCGTCCCGGTGACGGTGGGGGCGCCCACTATGTGCGGACGTTGCTGTTCGTCGCAGCGCCACAGCGCGGTGGCCCGCTCCACGAAACCGGAGAGCGGGGTGCCGTGCGGTACGAGCGACTCCCCCGTCACCCCGAGCCCGATGTCGTCCAGCGTGAGCGAGCGGTGCAGCCGCTCGCCCAGCACCGCGCAGATCAGGTCGGGCACTTGGCCGCGCGGCCGCTGTCCCTTCAGCCACCGTGAGACGGCGGTGTGTTCGTAGCGCAGGGCGAGACCTCTGGCCCGGCCGGCTTGGTTGACCCGCGCGGCGAGACCGGCATGGGAGATACCCGCCTCGTCGAGCAGGGAATCGAGCAGAGAATTGGGGTGCATGAGTGCCCCTCCGGTGGCTCGGCCGAACCAGCGTAGTGGAACGGGAAACGCACGGGGTGTGAACGTAATGCCCGGAAACGCGCCCCGTGCACCCTCCCGCCGGGAAAGCGGGACCTGTTGACTGAATCGCCTCGCAAAAGAGGCGCCGGGCCGCCGGCTCCCCCTCGTACAGTGCGGTGGCCCGCAACCGCGCCGTCCGCCCTGCCGACCTGCCCGACACTCCGCGGCAGAGTGGACGGCGCGTGTACGGGACCGCCCGTACGGGACCGCGTGTACGGGGCAGGGAGATCGCGAGGCCGGGCATCCGGCAGGGTCTTCCGGCAGGGAGCGTCCGACCGGGGGGAGCGTTCGACGGGGGGCGTTCGAGGGAGGGGATTCGCCGTCATCCCGGGCCGGGCGCGTGAGTGGTGGCCTCCCTCGCGGGGACCCACGTACGGCACAGGCCCGGTCCGCCGGGCTGCGCGGGCACACGCGAGGAATCGCCCACCGGTGGGCGGTCGTTGCGCAGCACGAGCAGCGCCATGTCGTCGGTGATCCGCCCGCCGGTGTGCCGCAGCAGCGCCGCGTGGACCGTGCGCACCACGGCGGCGGGCGCCAGGGGCGGGCCCGCGGCGGCCTCCGCGAGCGCTTCCTCCAGAGCGAAGAACCGTCCCGCGGAGTCCCGGGCGTCCTCCGCCCCGTCGGTGTGCAGGAACAGCGCCTCACCGGGCAGCAGCGGACCGCACTGATACGGCAGCAGATCGGCGGGCAGCGGAAAGGCGCCCAGCGGCGGCAGCGGCTCGCCCGACGCCAGCCGCGCGGCGCCGCGGCCGAGCCGATAGGGCCAGGGATGGCCGCAGTTGAGGGCCCGTACCTCCGCGTCGGCCCCGATCTCCAGCAGCAGTACGGTGACGAACTCCTCCGCCGACAGGGAGTCCGGCTCCTGCCCCGCGGCGGCGGGCGGCTCCTGGCGCGCCAGCTCCCGCAGATGGCGCTGGTGGGCCCGGTCGAGCCGGCGCAGGACGCCGTCGAGCCCGGCCTCGTCATGGGCCGCCTCCCGGAAGCTGCCGAGGACCGCGGCCACCGCCCCGATCGCGGGCAGTCCATGGCCGCGCACATCCCCGATGACGACCCGCACCCCGTAGGCCGTGGCCACCGCCTCGTACAGATCGCCGCCGACATCGGCACCGCGCGAGGCGGAGAGCTGGCGTGCGGAGAGCGCGAGACCGTCCAGCCGGGGCGGCAGGGTCCTGATCAGCACCTCCTGGGCGGCCCGCGCCACGGCCTTGACCTCCCGCAACTCCCGGGCCGCCCGCCGCCGTACGCGGATCAGCAGATACGCCACCACCAGCAGGAAGACGACGCAGGTCACGATGCGCGAGAGCAGGTCGTCGCGGTCCGCCGCCGGGCGGGTCAGCTCCCAGGTGATCACCGCTGTGAGCAGACCGCCCGGGATCGCGCATTCGACAAGGCCCCAGGAGGCCGGCGCTTCCGCCTGCGCGTCCTCTGTCGCCTTGGTCCGGTTCATCCGTCGGCCTCCCTCGGCCGTCCGGCCGCTAAGCCGTGGGGCGTACGTCGACCGTCTCGGCCGGATCGATTGTGTCGATCACGGAAGCCCCATGACGTGACACGCCAGGACTTCTCACCCGAATGAGTGAGGGGCGCATCCGATGATCCGGATGCGCCCCTCACGGGCCGAGAGCCAGTACAGCGACGGCGCGCGGCAGGGTGGTCACGCGCCGCGCAGGACCGCCCCGGTCCGTTCGGCGGCGAGCGCGACGGCCGCGTCACGGGCCGCCGTGGCCTCGTCGACCGTCAGTGTGCGGTCCGCCGCGCGGAAACGCAGGGCGTAGGCAAGGGACTTGTGCCCCTCGCCGATCTGCTCGCCGGCGAACACGTCGAACAGCCGCAGGGACTCCAGGAGTTCCCCGGCGCCCTCGCGCAGCGCCCGCTCCACCTCGGCGGCCGGCACCTCGCCCGGTACGACAAGCGCGACATCCTGCGTCGCCACCGGATAGGTGGAAATCCGCGGCGCCTTGATGACACCGGTGCCCGCGCGCTCCAGCAGGTCGAGATCGATCTCCATGGCGCAGCTGCGCTCCGGCAGGCCGAGCGCCTTCACGACGCGCGGGTGCAGCTCTCCGGCGTGGCCGAGGAGCGTCTCCTCACCGTCCACGGCGGCGAACAGCGCCGCGCAGCGGCCGGGGTGCCACGGCTCGTACTGCCCGGCCCGTACGGTCAGTTCGGCCCCGGCCTCGCGGGCGACGGTACGGGCGGCCTCGACGGCGTCCGACCACTGCGCGGGGCGTCCCCTGCCCCACCAGCCGGCCCGCTCGCGCGCCCCGGCCAGCACGACGGCGGCGTGCCGCGGCTGGCGCGGCAGCGCGGCGTCGAGCGCCGCCGCCTCCTCGTCGGTCGGCCGCCGGTCGACGGGCAGCCGTACCGGCACGGTCTCGTGGCCGGTGGGCAGGAAGACCAGTCCGGTCTCGAAGAGCGCCAGGTCGTGCGAACCGCGGCCGTCGTTGCGCCGCAGCGCCGTGAGCAGGCCCGGCAGCAGCGTGGTGCGCAGCGCGGGCTCCTCGTCGGAGAGCGGGTTGACGAGCGTGACCGTACGGCGCCGGTCGTCGTCGGCCGGCAGCCCGAGCGCGTCGAGCGCCGCGTCACCGAGGAACGGGTAGTTCAGCGCCTCGACATAACCGGCGCCGGCCAGGGCGCGGCCGACGCGGCGGTGCAGCCGCTGGCGCTCGGTGAGTCCGCGGCCGGACGGCGGGGTCGGCAGCGTCGAGGGGAGGTTCTCGTACCCCTCGAGCCGGATGACCTCCTCGGCGAGGTCATTGGGCTCGCCTAGGTCGGGGCGCCAGGACGGGACGGTGACGACCAGCTCGTCCTGGCCGTAGACGTCGCAGCCGATCTGCTGGAGCCGCCGTACGACGGTCTCCCTGCCGTAGGTGACACCGGCGACCCGGTCGGGGTGGTCGGCGGGCATGGTGATGGTGTGCGGCGCGGAGGGCGCGATGATCTCCGTGACGCCGGCCCCGGCGGAGCCGCCGGCGAGCAGCACGAGCAGGTCGACGGTCCGCTGCGCGGCGGCGGCCGCGGCCTGCGGGTCGACCCCGCGCTCGAAGCGCTTGGACGCCTCGGAGGCCAGCTTGTGGCGGCGCGCGGTACGGGCGATGGAGATCGCGTCGAAGTGCGCGGCCTCGATCACCACGTCGGTGGTGCCCTGGGTCTCGCCCGTTTCCGGGTGGGCCGTGGTGTCGGCGATCTCGGTGTTCGCGCCGCCCATCACGCCCGCGAGGCCGATGGGCCCGCGGTCGTCGGTGATGACCAGGTCCTGGGCGTCCAGCACCCGCTGGACGCCGTCGAGCGTGGTGATCCTCTCGCCGGCCCGTGCACGGCGGACGCCGATGGCGCCCTCCAGCCGGGAGCGGTCGTACGCGTGCAGCGGCTGGCCGAGCTCCAGCATCACGTAGTTGGTGATGTCGACAGCGAGCGAGATCGGCCGCATCCCGGCCTTCTGGAGCCGGCGGCGCAGCCAGATGGGGCTCTGCGCCTCCGGGTCGAGGCCGGTGACCGTACGGGCCGTGAAGCGGTCGCAGCCCCTCGGGTCGGCGACCTTCACCGGGTGGCCGTACGAGTTGGGCGCGGGCACGTCGAGCAGCGCCGGGTCCCGCAGGGCCAGTCCGTACGCGATGGCGGTCTCGCGGGCGACCCCGCGCAGCGAGAGGCAGTAGCCGCGGTCGGGCGTGACGGCGATGTCGAGGACCTCGTCCACCAGCTCCAGGAGCGCGATGGCGTCGGTGCCGGCCTCGTGCTCGGGCGGCAGCACGATGATGCCGCCCTCGCCCCAGCCGGAACTGCCGCCCATGCCCAGCTCGTCGCCGGAGCAGATCATGCCGTGGGACGTCCTGCCGTACGTCTTGCGCGCGGCGATCGCGAAGTCGCCCGGCAGGACCGCGCCGGGGAGGACCACGACGACCTTGTCGCCGACGGAGAAGTTCCGCGCGCCGCAGACGATCTCCTGCGGCTCGCCGGTGCCGTTGGCCGTGCCGACATCCACCGTGCAGAAGCGGATGGGCTTCTTGAAGCCCTCCAGCTCCTCGATGGTGAGCACCTTGCCGACGACGAGGGGGCCCTTGAGGCCCGCGCCGAGCTGCTCGACGGTCTCGACCTCAAGACCGGCGGAGACGAGCTTGGCCTGGACGTCACGGCCGGTCTCCGTCGCCGGCAGGTCGACGTACTCCCGCAGCCAGGAAAGCGGGACGCGCATCAGATCTCCATCCCGAACGGCCGGGTGAACCGGACGTCACCCTCGACCATGTCTCGCATGTCTTCGACGTTGTGGCGGAACATCAGCATCCGTTCGATGCCGAACCCGAAGGCGAATCCGCTGTACTTCTCGGGGTCGACACCGCAGGCGATGAGCACCTTGGGGTTGACCATGCCGCAGCCGCCCAGCTCGATCCAGCCCTCGCTGCCGCAGGTGCGGCAGGGCCGGTCGGGGTTGCCGACCGAGGCGCCGCGGCACACGTAACAGACCATGTCCATCTCGGCGGACGGCTCGGTGAAGGGGAAGAAGTTCGGACGGAGCCGGGTCTTCATGTCCGCGCCGAAGAGCGCCTGGACCATGTGGTCCAGAGTGCCCTTGAGGTCGGCCATGGTCAGGCCCTCGTCGACGGCGAGCAGCTCGATCTGGTGGAAGACCGGGGTGTGCGTGGCGTCCAGCTCGTCGGTGCGGTAGACCCGCCCCGGGCAGACGATGTACACGGGCGGCTCGCGGTCGAGCAGAGCGCGCGCCTGGACCGGGGAGGTGTGGGTACGGAGCACCACACCCGAATCGTCGCCTTCTGTGCCCTCGGGGCCCTGGACGAAGAAGGTGTCCTGCATCTGGCGCGCCGGGTGGTCGGGCACGAAGTTGAGCGCGTCGAAGTTGAACCACTCCGCCTCGGCCTCGGGGCCCTCGGCGACCTCGTAGCCCATGGCCACGAAGACATCCGCGACCCGCTCCATGAAGCCGGTCAGCGGGTGGCGGGCGCCGGGCGGGGTGCGGTCGTACGGCAGCGTGACGTCCACCGCCTCCTCGACCAGCACCCGGGCGTCCCGCTCCGCCTCCAGCTCGCTCTGGCGGGCGGCGAGGGCCTTGTTGACGGCGCCGCGGGCCTGGCCCACGCGCTTGCCCGCCTCGGCCTTGGCCTGCGGGGGCAGGGCGCCGATCTCCCGGTTGGCGAGGGCGAGCGGCGAGGTACCTCCGGTGTGCGCGGTCTTCTCGTGCGCGAGCGCGTCGAGATCACCGGCGGCGGCGAAGGCGGCGAGCGCCTCGTCCCGCATCCGCTCGATCTCTTCCGGTTTCAGTGCCTCGACCTCGACTGGGTCGTACGACTTGTTGGGTGCCGACATCTCTTCCGTACTTCCGTTTGGCTGGCGAAACGACCCTGCTCGATCACTGGGGAGCGCGAAGGCGCGCGAAGGTGCCAAAAGTCGAGTCTAAAGGTCGTACGAAGGTGAAGAAGCCCGTGGGCCGCTCAGGACAGGTAGGCCGGAGCGCCGACGGGCAGGATAAACCGGAACTCGGCACCGCCGCCGGGTCCCCGGCCGACGGTGATCGTCCCGCCGTGCGCCTCGACGATGCCCTTGACGATATACAGGCCGAGGCCGGTCCCGCCGCGCTTGCTCCCCCGCCAGAAGCGGGTGAAGACGCGGCCCATCGACTCCTCGGGGATGCCGGGACCCTCGTCGCACACGGTGACGGCCGTTCCCTTCTCTGGCTCCGTCTCGGTTTCCGGCCGCGCCGCGTGGCTGAGCGTCGCGGCGGCCACCTCGATGGTGACGGTTCCCTCGCCGTGGCGCACCGCGTTTTCCAGCAGATTGCCGAGCACCTGATCGATCTTGTCGGGATCCGCCCACAGATCGGGCAGCGGCTGCTGTATCCGTACGAGGAACCGGTCCGGCGACTGGCCCGCGGCGGTGTGCGACTGGACGTGGCGTCCCACGGCCGCGCCGATGTCCACCGGCTGCCGGCGCACCTCCAGCCGGCCCGAGTCGATCCTGGAGATGTCCAGCAGTTCCGCGATCAGCCGGGTGACCCGGTTGGCGTCGGCGTCGACGGTCTCCAGCATCAGCCGCTTCTGGTCGTCGGTGAAGCGCTCCCATTTGGCGAGCAGCGTCGCCGTGAACCCCTTCACGGAGGTGAGCGGGGAGCGCAGCTCATGGGCGACGGTCGCGATGAGTTCGGCGTGGCTCAGTTCGGTACGGCGTCGCGCCTCCGTGCCCCGGATGGAGATGACCAGCCGGCGTACCGGTCCGGTCGGGTGCGCGCGGACGTAGCGGGCGGAGACCAGGACCTCCCGGCCGCCCGGCAGCAGCAGATTGCGCTCGGGCTGGCCCACCCGGGTGGCGAGCCCGCCGTACGGGTCGGTCAGCGCCCACCAGCGGCGGCCCTTCAGGTCCTCCAGCGGCAGCGCCCGTTCCAGCGGGCGGCCGAGGGCGTCGGCGCACGGGACGGCGGTGATCCGGGCGGCGGCGGCGTTGAAGCAGATCACCTTGCCGGTCTCGTCGGCGACGACCAGCCCGTCGGGCAGTTCGTCGGGGTGGATCCCCCAGTCGCCCGTGCCGATCCGCTCGTCCACACCGGTCCGCTCGTCCGCGCCGGGCGGCTCACCCGCGCCGGTCCCGTACGGGGGCGGTAAGGCTCCCTGGACCGCGGCGGGTCCGCTCGCCCCGACACTCATCCCCGCATCCCACCTCTTCCGCGTAGCTCAGTGGGCCCCAGAAAGCGCAACAGTACTAGCTGAACGTGACGGAGCGGGACCCCCTCAGCACGTACCGCGCACGCGCTGGGCGCGCGCCGAGGCATAGAGACATACGGCCGCGGCCGTCGCGAGGTTCAGACTCTCGGCCTTTCCGTGGATCGGCACCCGTACCACCGCGTCCGCGAGGGCGCGGGTCTCGGCCGGCAGCCCCCAGGCCTCGTTGCCGAAGATCCAGGCGGTGGGCCCGCCCATGGTGCCCGCGTCCAGTTCGTCGTCCAGGTCGTTCTCGCCCGCGCCGTCGGCGGCGAGGATCCGTACGCCCGCGTCCCGCAGCCCCCGGACGGCCTGCTCGACGGGGACGCCGACGGCGACCGGCAGATGGAAGAGCGAGCCGACGGACGCCCGGACCGATTTGGGGTTGTAGAGATCGACGGAGGCGTCGGTGAGGACGACGGCGTCGGCGCCCGCCGCGTCGGCGCAGCGCAGCACCGTACCGGCGTTCCCGGGGTCGCGGACATGCGCCAGTACGGCGACGAGCTGGGGCCTGGCGCGCAGGATCTCCTCGAAGGGCGAGTCCAGGAACCGGCACACCCCGAGCAGCCCCTGCGGGGTGACGGTCTGGGACACCTCGGCGAGTACGGCGTCGGGCGCGAGGTGCACCCGGGCCCCGGTGGCGCGCGCGGCCTCGACGATGTCGGCGTACCGCTCGGCGGCCTCGACGGTGGTGAACAGCTCGACGAGCGTGGGCTCGCCGCCGTCACCGCGATGGAGCACCGCTTCCCGTACGGCCTGCGGCCCCTCGGCGATGAACCGGCGTTCCTTGCCGCGGAAGGCGCGCTTGGCGAGTCTCCTGGCGGCCGTGACGCGCGGGGAACGCGGGGAGATCAGCTCGGGGGTGCCCATGGACGGCGTTATCTCACTTCTCGTATGAGGACGTACGGGTACGGGCGACGTACCGGACGCCGGGGTCCGGACGGACGCGGAGGGAGGTGCGGAACGCGCCGGACCCGCAGGCGCGATGCCTGCGGGTCCGGCGGGAAGTACGGCGGCCTTGACGGGATCAGGCGGCGGCCTTCGGGGCGTTGACGTCGCTCGGGAGGGCCTTCTGGGCCACCTCGACGAGCGCGGCGAACGCGCTGGAGTCATTGACGGCCAGCTCGGCGAGGATCTTGCGGTCCACCTCGACGTTGGCGGCCTTCAGACCCTGGATGAAGCGGTTGTAGGTGATGCCGTTGGCGCGGGCAGCGGCGTTGATCCGCTGGATCCACAGCTGACGGAAGTCGCCCTTGCGCTTCTTGCGGTCGTTGTAGTTGTAAACGAGGGAGTGGGTGACCTGCTCCTTCGCCTTCCGGTACAGACGCGAGCGCTGGCCGCGGTAACCGCTGGCCGCCTCGAGGATTGCCCGGCGCTTCTTGTGGGCGTTGACTGCCCGCTTGACGCGTGCCACGTGTTAACTCCTTGTAGCTGGGTCACGGGTGGTGGCGTGACCCAAGAACGGCATGGTTCCTGCAGGTGTCCCGGCCCCGCGCTGCGGCGGGACGCGCGGACTACAGGCCGAGAAGCTTCTTCGCCTTGGCGGCGTCGCCCGGCGCGAGCTCGACGGTGCCGGCGAGGCGGCGCGTCAGCGTCGAGGGCTTGTGCTCCAGGTAGTGGCGACGGCCGGCGCGCTGCCGGAGCACCTTGCCCGAGCCGGTCACGCGGAAGCGCTTCTTTGCACCGCTGTGCGTCTTGTTCTTCGGCATGGCGCCGCTCTCTCCTCGTCAGTGGCGCTCCCAGCCGGCCTGCTCGGCCGGTACTCGGGAGCGTCATATCTCTGGTGTGTGGTTCCGGACCGGATCCGAGGCGCCGCCTGTCGGCGCCCCCCGGATCACGCTTCGGAAGATGCCTCGGCCGGAGCCTCGGCCGCGGTGTCCGCGGATTCCTCGGTCGGGTACCCCTGACGCTCCGCCTTGCGGGCGGCCTGCGCCTCACGGGCCTCGGCCATGGCCTCGGTCTTCTTCTTGTGCGGGCCAAGAACCATGATCATGTTCCGGCCGTCCTGCTTCGGGTTCGACTCGATGAAGCCGAGCTCCTCGACATCCGAAGCGAGACGCTGGAGCAGTCGGAAGCCCAGCTCGGGGCGGGACTGCTCACGACCACGGAACATGATCGTGATCTTGACCTTGTCCCCCTGCTTGAGGAACCGGACGACATGACCCTTCTTGGTGTCATAGTCGTGCGGGTCGATCTTCGGCCGGAGCTTCATCTCCTTGATGACCGTGTGCGCCTGGTTCTTGCGCGCCTCACGGGCCTTCATGGCCGACTCGTACTTGAACTTCCCGTAGTCCATGAGCTTGCACACGGGCGGACGGGCGTTCGCCGCGACCTCGACCAGGTCCAGGTCGTACTCCTGCGCAAGCTCTAGGGCCTTGGCGAGCGGGACGATGCCCACCTGCTCGCCACTGGGACCGACAAGTCGCACTTCGGGAACGCGAATCCGGTCGTTGATGCGGGGCTCGGCGCTGATGGATCCTCCTCGGTAGCACCACACGACTGCCTGGCAGACAGCCGCGTAACGTCTGTGTATGCAGACCAACCGCGGCGGAACATCAAAAATGCCCCGGACGGCACACAGGCAGGAGCTCCTCGAATACCGGAGCACCGCCGCGCGAATGCCACGGGGCGCATCGGGCGGTTCCATCGTCCGTACGGAACGATGGGCACCACCTGACCGGTGACCCGCCGCCCCTGAGGAGCAGCCAGGTGGGAGATCGGAGCCTCCACTTGTGGGCCGGGCACACACGTGTCCGACCGGTCGTTACACAAGGTTAGCAGCTCCTCGGGGGTGGTGCGAACCCCGCGTACCAGTCCGCTCCCGCGGCCGGGGCCACTCGGGCGTACGCCTATCGTGTGGGCATGAGCGACGCGACCTCTCCCCAGGAAACCCCCGGCTATGACGCCATGGCCCGCGACATCGCGGAAGTCCCCGCCGTCGAGGTGATCGTCACGGTCGCCGTGAATCTGATGAGCGCGGCCGCCGTCAAGCTCGGGCTGACCGAGGAGGGCGACGAGCACAAGGACCTGGACGAGGCGCGCAAGCTGGTCCACGCGCTGGCCGGGCTGATGGACGCGAGCGCGACGGAGATCAGCTCCTTCCACGCGGCTCCGCTGCGTGACGGGCTGAAGTCGCTCCAGCTGGCGTTCCGCGAGGCGTCGCTCGTGCCGGACGAGCCGGGGCAGGGTCCCGGCGAGAAGTACACGGGGCCGGTCTACGGCTGATCCGTCTCCGTCACGTCCCGCGCGCTTTTGAGCGCGCCCGTTTGAGTGCGGACGTCACACGCGGACGAAAAGGGGCTCGCCGGGTGGTGTGGCCTCGGCCGGCAGCAGGGCCAGGTCGAGTCCGCGTACCAGGCGGGCCCTCAGTACGTCATCGGCCGCGAGGGCCTCGGCGATCCTGCGGGCCGTCTCGGCGGGACGCGCGGCCGGATCCAGCACGAGCGCGAGCGTCCCGTCCGCGCTGCCGGGGCCGAGATGCGCACGGAGCACGGCGGGCTCGGCGGCGACGGCGGACCGCACCGCCGCGCCGACGGCGGGGTCCGCGAGCGGATCGGTGCTGGTACGGCCCTCGGCGAGGGCCAGCAGCGCGGGTCCGGTGAGCTGGTACGTGACGGGGCCCGCGAGGTCGATCACGACCGTGTCCGCCCGCTCGTGCGCGGCGGCCCGGAGCGCCTGGTGCAGCGGTACGGCGACGGGCCGGGCCTCCGGGTCCCAGCGGGCCAGCGCCGCGACGGAGGTGAAGGCGGGCAGCGCGCGGCGGTCGCCCGCCCGGAGCGTCGGGACGGCCATGTCACTGGTCTTCTCGCGGCGCAGGCCGCTCTCCTCGTCCTCCTCCGTCTCTCCGAGCACCGCGACCACGGGGACCAGCAGCCGGGCGTCCTTGAGCGCCGCCAGGACGCGCGGTTCGGCCGACCGGTCTCCGGCCCAGGCCGCGAGCGCGGCCGTCAGCTCGGGCGCGGCGGTGCCGTCGTCGTCGGAGAATCCGGAGTCGGGGATATTCTTGAGGGCCACGGGACGAGCCTAAGGGGCCCGGTGGGACGTACGGTCGTCGGGTGGATCTCTCGGTCGCGGTGTACGACCTCGCAGGCGGGGGCGAGTGGGCGTCCGGCGAGGACCGGACGTATGTCACCGCGAGCATCGTCAAGGTCGCGGTCCTGGCGGCGCTGCTGCTGCGGGCGCGGGACTCGGGGCGGTGGCTGACGGCCGGTGAGGAGCGCCTCGCGGGGGCCATGATCGAGCGCAGCGACAACGAGGCGGCGACGGCGCTGCGGGCGGCGGCCGGGGGCGTGGCGGGACTGGACGCGGCGCATGCCCGGCTCGGGATGACCCGGACGTCGGCGGCGCCCGCCTGGGGGCTCACCCGCACCACCGCGCGCGACCAGCTGACGCTGCTGAGGGCGGTGTTCGCCGGCGCGGATCCGGCAACGCCCCTCGTTACCGGGTCAGCGGCGCCCGCCGTTCTCGACGAGAGGTCGCGTCGCTATCTGGCGGGGCTGATGGGGCGAGTGGTGCCCGGACAGGACTGGGGCGTCTCCGCGGCGACGGCGGACGGCGACTGGGCGCTGAAGAACGGCTGGCTGCCGCGAAGCGACAGCGGTCTGTGGGTCGTCCACTCGGTCGGGCGGGTACGGAACTGTCTGGTCGCCGTCCTGTCCGACGGGCACACGGCGAAGGACACGGGGATCGCGCGGGTCGAGGAGGCGGCCGTCAGCGCCGTACGCCGGTTCGCCTGAGGCCGCCGCGCCACAGCAGCACCGCGCAGGCCAGCAGCAGGGCCCCGGCCCCGCCCACCGCGGGCGCGAGCCAGGCGGCGGGTTCCGAGTCCGCGCGCGGGGCGTCGGGGCCGCTGCCGAAGTACCGCTTGTCGTACCCGTCGGCGCCCGCGGCCTCGCTCTTCAGATCCGTACGGGACAGTTTCGCCCCGGCCTTGATCGCGGCGGCAGGATCGACGAGCCCGTGCCCACGGGCGTCGTCATGGCCGTCCTTCGGCGCGTCGCGGGCGGTGTCCGCGAGGAGCTTCTTGATCTGCGCCGGGGTGAGATCGGGGTGGGCGGAGCGTACGAGCGCGACGGCGCCGGAGACGAACGCGGCGGCGGCGCTGGTGCCCCACCCCTCGTAGTAGCGCCGGTCGGGATCGGCGATGACCACATTGACGCCCGGCGCGCTGACGGTGGCGTACCAGCGGCGGGTGGAGAACGCGGCGCGCGTCCCGTACTCGTCCACGGCCGTCACCGCGATCACCCCGGGATAGGCCGCGGGGTACGAGACATGGTCGCCCTTCTCGCCGCCGTTGCCCGCCGAGGCGACCACGACGGCGCCCTTGGCCAGCGCGTACTGGACGGCCGCGTCCTCCCCGGGTTCCGGATGGGCGGACTCGCTGTCGTCGCCGAGGGAGAGGTTGATGACGTCGGCGCCCTGGTCGGCGGCCCAGCGGATGCCCTCGGCGAGGGCGCCGCCCTTGGAGGAACGGGCCTTGGAGCGGGCGGGGTCGGTGCCTTCGAGGATGACGCGGACCGGGAGGATCTTCGCCTCGGGCGCGATCCCCAGGACTCCGTCCGCGCGATTGGCGCCATGGCCGTGTCCGGCGATGATGCCGGCCATGGCGGTGCCGTGACGGGCCCAGGCACGGTCACCGCTGCGAGCCCCGAAACCGATCAGGTCCCGGCCGGGGAGCACCTGGCCCTCCAGGTCGGGATGGGTGGCGTCGACGCCGGTGTCCAGGACGGCGACGGTGATGCCCCGGCCCTGCGCGGTGCGCCACGCCTCCTCGGTGTGCATGGCGTCGAGGGCCCACTGCTGCGCCCGGATCGCGTCGGCGTGCGCCGGAGAGGCGGGGACGAGCAGCAGGACGGACGCGGCGGCGAAGATGGCGGCGAGACGGTGGCGGCGAGACGGACGGCCGGAAGGCGCCGGACGGCCGGAAGGTCGCGAGGTCGTCGAGGAGTCGGTCGCGGTCATTGAGGAGCCGCCGTTCGGGCGCCCACGGTCTTGCGCAGCCCTCGTTCTATCCGGTCCGCGATGCCCTTGGCCTCGTGACCGAGACCGGACTGCGCGGGCGCGGTCGTGGCGCCCTTGGCCATGGCCTTGCCGACGGGCTGGGGAGTGGGGACCGGCCGTCCGTCGGCGAAGCCGGAGACGGCGAACACGACGACAGGCGCGTCGGTGAGCACATTCACCGTCCAGCTCGCGCGCTGAGCGTCACCGAAGCCGCCCGCGACGGTGCCCTTGACGGGGAACGTACGGGGCATCAGATCGGTGCGTTCGGCGAGGCGCTCGTCACGGAACCGGATGCGCAGGGTGTCCATCGCGAGGGCGTCGGCCTGGGTGAAGACCAGACCGACGGTGGTGACGTTGCTCGACGTGGCGTCGGCGTAGGTGGCGCGCAGCACGCGCGCGCAGCCGACCGGGCGCAGCGTGCCGAGCAGCAGCGGGTCGAGGGTGCCGGTACAGCCGCTGTCGGGTGCGACGCCGATCCTGGTCCACTCACGGTCCGCGCCGCCGGGTCCCGCGCCGTCCCCCACGAGGGTGCGGGGGAAGAGGGTGTCGACGGGCACGTTGTGCCAGAGGCCGCGCGCGGTGGCGAAGGTGTCCCGGGCGGCGGGCTCGGCGGCCGAGTCCCCGGTCAGCCAGCTCCCGGTGGCGGCGCCGCCGATCAGTCCGAGCCCGAGCACGACGCAGGCCAGGGCGGCGGCGACCCTGAAGGGGTGCTGCCGGGAGGGAACGGGGCGCAGCCTGGTGGTGGTCTCGTGCGGCGTCTCGGGACGCTGCCCGCCCCAGGGGTACGGCGGCGGGGCCGGGAAACCGGGCGGGCGCAGCGGCGGCCCGGCGGATACGGGCGGCGTCGGCGGCGGCGCGGAAGGCGGGGGCGGCATGCGCGGCACCGCCGGCGGTACGCGCGGCATCGCTCCGGCGGGGGCCGGGGGCACCGGCCGGAGGCGGGTGGTGGTCTCCACGGGCGTGGGGGGTGCGGCGGCGGGCGGGGCCGGAGCCGGGGCTGTTGGCGGGGGCGGCGCCGGGGGGCGGGCCGGCACCACGCCCGGGGCCGGACCGGCAACCGCGGCCGGGGACTTGGCCGCGGGCGGAGCGGGAGGTCCGGACGGCGGTGGTGGTATCCGTACCGGCTCGGGCGGGGGCAGCAGCGCGTCGGAGATCCGTGATCTCGGCGGACGCGGGGCGTCGGCCGACGCGTCCTCCCCGGTCCCGGCCGTCCCGGACTCCGGCGCGGTCGGTGGTGTCGCCGGGCGGGGTGGTACGGGAGCGCGTCGCGCTTCGGTACTCATCCGTCCCCCTGTGCCACCTGTGCAGACCGGTCCCACCGCGTCGATCGCCGTACGGGACAGGCCCGTTCGACGCGGCGTGTGCGTCACTCTACGGGGTGGAGCGGGCCCGGCGGGAACGACCGCGAAGGCCCGTGGTGATCTGCCCAGATCATCCCCCTACCGTGCGGTAATCCCGTCTGGCAAGCTCGGTGCATGACTCCGCGCGCCACTGACCGGGCACGGTACGACCGCGCCACCGCTCACCTCGACGCCCCGCTCGCCCTCGTCGATCTCGAAGCGTTCGACGCCAACGCGGACGACCTCGTCCGGCGGGCGGCGGGCAAGCCGATCCGGGTGGCGAGCAAGTCGGTGCGCTGCAGGGCGCTGCTGGAACGTGTGCTGGGGCGCGACGGCTTCGCGGGGATCATGTCGTTCACGCTGGCCGAGTCGCTGTGGCTGGCGCGGGCCGGGTTCGAGGACGTACTCCTCGCCTATCCGTCGGCGGACCGCGCCGCCTACGCGGAGCTGGCCGCCGATCCCAAGCTCGCCGCCGCCGTCACCGTGATGATCGACGACCCGGCGCAGCTGGACCTCATCGACGCGGCGCGGGACGGCGGACGTGAGGAATTCCGGATCTGTCTTGAACTGGACACGGCCTTGCGGCTGTTCGGCGGGCGGGTCAGGATTGGTGCACTGCGCTCCCCGCTGCGCGAGCCGGCCCAGCTGGCCGAGCTCGCCAGATCGATAGCCCGACGCCCCGGATTCCGGCTGGTCGGGCTCATGGCATACGAAGGGCATGTGGCCGGGGTAGGGGACGCCCTGGCAGGACGGCCGCTGCGGTCGCGCGCGATCCGGCTGATGCAGTCCGCGGCCCGCAGAGAGCTGGCGGAGCGACGCGCGGCGGTGGTGCGCGCGGTGCGGGCCGTCGCGCCGGAGCTGGAGTTCGTCAACGGCGGCGGCACGGGCAGCGTCCAGCACACGGCGGCCGAGGAGGCGGTGACGGAGATCGCCGCGGGCTCGGGGCTCTACGTACCACGGCTCTTTGACAACTACACATCGTTCACGGGCCGTCCGGCGGCGCTCTTCGCCCAGCCCGTGGTGCGCAGGCCGGGGGTCGGAGTGGTGACCGTGCTCGGCGGCGGCTATCCGGCGTCGGGGGCGCCGGGCGCCGACCGGCTGCCCGTGCCGTATCTGCCCGAAGGGCTGCGCTACGACGGGCAGGAGGGGGCCGGCGAGGTGCAGACCCCGCTGCTGGGGCCGGCCGCCGACGACCTGCTGCTCGGCGACAAGGTGTGGTTCCGGCATGCCAAGGCGGGTGAAATGTGCGAGCGCTTCGACACGTTGCAGCTGGTGGAGGGCGACCGGGTGATGGCGGCCGTGCCGACCTACCGGGGTGAGGGCCGCACGTTCCTCTGAGGCTCGCTCCTCATGAACGTGCCCCCGGTGCCCGCTCTCCCCACCACGAGGACGGTCCCCGCGTCGAGCGGTCGGGGGTACCCGGTCCAGGAAGTCCCCTCCCACCGGCGTTCGATGGTGGGGACACCCGGACCGGGATACCAGCCCGAGGTGGCCGCATGGCCGGACCGGGTCTAGACGGGCGTGACGTACGCCCCCGAGATGCCTCCGTCGACGAGGAAGTCCGTGGCGTTCACGAACGAGGAGTCGTCACTGGCGAGGAAGGCGACCGCCGCAGCGATCTCGTCGGCCTCGGCGAACCGGCCTACCGGAATGTGCACGAGCCGGCGTGCGGCGCGCTCCGGGTCCTTGGCAAACAGTTCCTGTAGCAGCGGGGTGTTGACGGGCCCCGGGCACAGGGCGTTCACCCGGATCCCCTCGCGGGCGAACTGCACGCCCAGCTCACGGGACATCGCGAGCACCCCGCCCTTGGACGCGGTGTACGAGATCTGGGAGGTCGCCGCGCCCATGCGCGCCACGAACGAGGCGGTGTTGATGATCGAGCCCCGGCCCTGCCGCCGCATATAGGGGATGGCCGCCTTGCAGCACAGATATACGGAGGTGAGGTTGACCTCCTGGACCTTCCGCCAGGCGTCCAGGCCGGTGGTGAGGATCGAGTCGTCCTCGGGGGGCGAGATGCCCGCGTTGTTGAAGGCGATGTCGACGCTGCCGTAGGTCTCGTGGGCGATCCTGAACAGGGCGTCGACCTCGTCGGCGTCGGTCACGTCGACGCGTACGAAGGTGCCGTCGACCTGTTCGGCCGCGGCCTTGCCCGCGGTCTCGTCGATGTCGCCGCAGACGATGTACGCGCCCTCGGCGGCGAGCCGGCGGGCGGTGGCCAGGCCGATGCCGCTGCCGGCACCGGTGATCACGGCGGTGCGGCCGACAAGCCGGCGGCAGATGACGTCGTTGGTAGGGGCGGTCATGATGGCTCAGGCCTCCGTGCTGATGAAGACGTTCTTGGTTTCGGTGAAGGCGGCCAGGGCGTCGGGGCCCAGTTCGCGGCCGAGTCCGGACTGTTTGTAACCGCCGAACGGTGTCCCGTACCGGACGGCGCTGTGCGAATTGACGGAGAGGTTGCCGGCGGCGACGGCGCGCGAGACCCGCAGGGCGCGGCCCACGTCGCGGGTCCAGATCGACCCCGCGAGCCCGTAGTCGGTGTCGTTGGCGAGCCGGATGGCGTCCTCCTCGTCCTCGAAGGGCAGGACGACCGCGACCGGGCCGAAGACCTCCTCCGTGGCGACCGGGGAGTCGGCGTCGGAATCGGTGAGGACGGTCGGCGGGAACCAGAACCCGGGCCCTTCGGGCGCGGTGCCGCGGATGCCCTTCGCGCCGTCGGGGACGTACGACCGTACGCGCTCCAGCTGGACCGCCGAGATCAGCGGGCCCATCTGGGTCTTCTCGTCGGACGGGTCGCCGACGACGACCGACTCGATGGCCGGGGCGAGCAGTTCCAGGAACCGGTCGTGGACCTCGCGCTGGACGAGGATGCGGGTACGGGCGCAGCAGTCCTGCCCGGAGTTGTCCAGGAAGGCCATCGGGGCGGTCGCGGCGGCCAGGTCCAGATCGGAGTCGGCGAAGACGATGTTGGGGCTCTTGCCGCCGAGTTCGAGGGTCACACGCTTCAGCAGCGTGCTGCCCTTCGCCATGATCTGCTTGCCGACGCGGGTGGATCCGGTGAAGACGATCTTGGCGACGCCCGGATGTTCGACCAGCGCGTTGCCCGCGATATCGCCCGCACCGGGCAGGACCTGGAAGAGATGCTCGGGAAGGCCTGCTTCCAGGGCGAGTTCGGCCAGCCGGAGCGCGGTGAGCGGGGTGGTCTCGGCGGGCTTGAGCAGCACCGCGTTGCCCGCCGCGAGCGCGGGGGCGGTGCCCCAGGCGGCGATCGGCATGGGGAAGTTCCACGGGGCGATCACGCCGACGACGCCGAGCGGTTCCAGGAGGGTGACGTCGAGTCCGCCGGCGACCGGGATCTGCCGGCCGGTCAGCCGCTCCACTCCCCCGGCGCTGTAGTCCAGGAGATCGCGGACGTTCCCGGCCTCCCAGCGGGCGTTGCCGAGGGTGTGGCCCGCCTCGCGGACCTCCAGCCGGGCCAGTTCCTCGTTGTGTTCGTCGACGACGACGGCGAAGCGGCGCAGCAGCCGCGCTCGGTCGGCGGGGGCGGTCGCCGCCCAGCCGCGTTGGGCCGCCGCGGCCCGGCGTACCGCCGTGTCGACCTCCGCGGCGGTCGTCGCGGCGACCGTGGCGATGGTCTCGCCGGTGGCGGGGTTGAGGATCTGATGTCCGGCGGCGTGGTGTTCGTGCACGTCGTTCCTCACAGGCGTTCGAAGGAGCGGCGAAGCTCCCAGTCGGTCACCGCGGCGTCGAAGGCCTCGACCTCGACGCGCGCCATATTGCGGTAGTGCGCCACGACCTCGTCGCCGAAGGCGGCGCGCGCGATGGGGCTGTTCTCCCAGAGCTCGGCGGCTTCGCGCAGGGTGGTCGGGACCTGTTCGTAGGCGGACGCGTAGGCGTTCCCCGCGCAGGGTTCGGGGAGCTCCAGCTCGTTCTCGATGCCGTACAGACCGGCGGCGACCAGGCCCGCGACGGCGAGATGCGGATTGACGTCGCCGCCGGGGAGTCGGTTCTCGAAGCGCAGGGACCGGCCGTGGCCGACCACCCGCAGCGAACAGGTGCGGTTGTCATAGCCCCAGGCGACGGCGGTGGGGGCGAAGGATCCCGGCTGGAAGCGCTTGTACGCGTTGATCGTGGGCGCGTACAGCAGGGAGAAGTCCCGGAGCGCGGCGAGCTGGCCCGCCAGGAAGTGGCGCATCACGGGCGACATCCCGCCGGGTCCGTCCCCGGCCATGACATTGGTGCCGTGCTCGTCCTGGAGCGAGAGATGGATATGGCAGGAGTTGCCCTCGCGCTCGTTGTACTTGGCCATGAAGGTGAGCGAGACACCCTCCTGGGAGGCGATCTCCTTGGCGCCGTTCTTGTAGATGGCGTGCTGGTCGCAGGTGACGAGGGCTTCGTCGTACTTGAAGGTGATCTCGTGCTGGCCGGGGTTGCACTCGCCCTTGGCGGACTCGACGGTCAGTCCGGCCGCGGCCATCTCCTTGCGGATCCGGCGCAGCAGCGGTTCGACACGTCCGGTGCCGAGGACGGAGTAGTCGACGTTGTACTGGTTGACGGGAGTCAGCCCGCGGTAGTGGCTGTCCCAGGCCTGCTCGTAGGTGTCCTTGAAGACGATGAACTCCAGCTCCGTGCCGGCGTACGCGGTGAAGCCGTGTCCGGCGAGGCGCTCCAGCTGGCGGCGGAGGATCTGGCGGGGTGCGGCGACGACGGGTGTGCCGTCGTTCCAGACGAGGTCGGCGATGACCATGGCCGTGCCCTCGTTCCAGGGAACGCGGCGCAGGGTGGCGAGGTCGGGGCGCATCGCGAAGTCGCCGTAGCCGCGGTCCCAGGAGGACATCGCGTATCCGTCGACGGTGTTCATCTCGGTGTCGACGGCGAGGAGGTAGTTGCAGCCCTCGGTACCGTGCTCCAGGACGTCGTCAAGGAAGAACTGCGCGGCGAACCGCTTTCCCTGGAGTCGGCCCTGCATATCGGGGAAGGCCAGGACGACCGTGTCGATCTCGCCGCTCTCCACGAGGACGCGCAGCTCCTCGGCGCGGAGCGGGGGTGTGCGGTCTGCCACGGGATTACTCCTCCTTCGGTCAGCCGGAAGCCATAAGGTATTCCTGAAGACCTTTGGTTGGGAAGGGGAAACGGCCACGTGGCGAAGACGAACGAGCCGATGGACCCGCCGCCGGACGCGGACCCGCTGACGCCGGTGCTGCGGCCCGTGCGGGCGGGAAACGGTTTCGAGGAGGCACTGGAGCAGATCCTCCAGGTGGTACGGCTCGGGCTGGTGGCGGGCGGTGAGCGGCTGCCCGCCGAGCGGGAGCTGGCGGAGCGGCTGGGGATCAGCCGGGTCGCGCTGCGCGACGTTCTGAAGGTCCTCCAGGACCAGGGGCTGCTGGAGAGCCGGCGCGGCAGATACGGCGGCACATTCGTACGACAGCGGCCCGACGCACCGGTCAGCGGGGTCGAGGAGGAACTGCGGCGCCGGGTGTCGGGCGTGGACATCGAGGACGTACTGCGCTTCCGTGAGGTCCTCGAGGCCGGCGCGGCGGGGCTGTGCGCGGCGCACGGACTCACCGGTGAGCAGCCGCGGCGGCTGCGCTCCGCGCTGGCGGCGACACGGGACGCGCCGCTGGCCGAGTACCGCAGGCTGGACACGATGCTGCATCTCACGCTCGCCGAGCTGTCCGGCTCCGCGACCCTGACCGCGCAGTACGCGGCCGTGCGGGCGACCGTGAACGATCTGCTGGACTGCATCCCGCTGCTGGTGCGGAATCTGGAGCACTCGCAGCGGCAGCACACGGCACTGGTCGAGGCGGTGCTCGACGGCGACGCGGACGCGGCGCGCGAGATCGCGCGCGAGCACTGCGGCGGCACGGCGGCGCTGCTGCGCGGCTTCCTGACCTGAACCGGCGGCCGGAGCCCGGAGCGCGCCGAACGGCTCGCCAGGGGCTTTCCCGATCCGTAACAGCCGTTTTACGCATGGGGCTTGCGCCGCGTCGCTCGTGGAGCAATGGTATGGCCCCACACCATTACTCCGAGGCAGGAGCGGATCATGTCCGAAGGCACGGACTCGCGCGTCCCACCGGCCGACGCGGCCGACGGCGCCGCCGAGCGGGGCACACCCCAGGGGGACGCCGAGTATCTGCGACGGCGCACGCTGCGCCGGGGCAGCGCGGGCTGGCTGCTGCTCACCGGCCTCGGGGTCGCCTATGTCGTCTCCGGGGACTTCTCGGGGTGGAACATCGGACTCTCCGAGGGGGGCTTCGGCGGTCTCGCGATCGCCACGCTTCTGATGGGGGTGATGTACGCCTGTCTGGTCTTCTCGCTCGCCGAACTGTCCGCCATCCTGCCCACCGCGGGCGGCGGTTATGGCTTCGCCCGGCGCGCGCTCGGCACCTGGGGCGGCTTCCTGACCGGTACGGCCATCCTCATCGAGTACATCCTCGCGCCGGCCGCCATCTCCATCTTCATCGGCGAATATGTCGAGTCCCTCAATCTCTTCGGCCTGACGGCCGGCTGGCCGGTCTATCTCGCCTGCTTCGTGATCTTCATCGGAATCCATCTCTGGGGCGTGGGCGAGGCGCTGCGCTTCAGCCTGGTGGTGACGGCGATCGCGGTGGCCGCGCTGCTGATCTTCGCGGTCGGGGCTTTCGCCGAGTTCGACGCCAGTGGCCTCAACGACATCCCCGTCGACCAGGACGCGTTCGGCTCCGGCTCCTGGCTGCCGTACGGAGTCCTGGGCATCTGGGCGGCCTTCCCCTTCGGCATGTGGTTCTTCCTGGGGGTGGAGGGCGTGCCGCTGGCCGCAGAGGAGGCCAAGGACCCGGTCCGGTCGATGCCGAAGGCGCTGTCGATCGCCATGGGCGTGCTCGTACTGCTCGCGCTGATCACCTTCTTCGCGGCGACGGGTGCTCGCGGTTCGGCCGCCGTCCAGGACGCGGGCAATCCGCTGGTGGTGGCGCTCCAGGGGGACGGGGATCCGACCGCGCTGAGCCGGTTCGTCAACTACGCGGGTCTCGCGGGTCTCGTCGCCTCCTTCTTCTCCCTCATCTACGCCGGGTCGCGGCAGCTGTTCGCGCTCTCCCGCGCGGGTTATCTGCCCCGATTCCTGTCCCTCACGAGCGGTCGCAAAGCCCCCTATCTGGGTCTCCTGATCCCGGGCGCGATCGGTTTCGCCCTCGCGGCGGGCACCGGCGACGGCGGCCGGATGCTCAATGTCGCGGTGTTCGGCGCGACGATCTCGTACGCGCTGATGGCGCTGTCCCATCTCGTGCTGCGCCGCCGTGAGCCGGAGCTGCCCCGCCCGTATCGCACGCCCGGCGGCATGCTCACCTCCGGTGTCGCCTTCGTCCTCGCGCTGTCGGCGCTGGTCGCGACATTCCTGGTGGACAAGGACGCGGCGTTCATCGCGCTGGGCGTCTATGTCGTCGCCCTCGCCTACTTCACCTTCTACAGTCGGCACCGGCTGGTCGCGGCGGCCCCGGAAGAGGAGTTCGCGGCGCTGGCCGCGGCCGAGGCCGAGCTCGAACGAGACTGACGCGAGCGCGTACGTGTCCGAAAAGGCACGAACGATGAACGACGAACGACGAATGGCGAACGACGGAGGCCGGATCAATGAAGCCGCTCATCGGCGTCAGCACCTATCTGGAGGAGTCCGCCGCGTGGGGGGTCTGGAACCTGCCCGCCGCGCTGCTGCCGGCCGGCTATCCCCGGCTCGTCCAGCGCGCGGGCGGGCTGGCCGCGATGCTGCCGCCGGACGCCCCGTCGGCCGCGGCCCGGATGGTGGCGCGGCTCGACGGGGTGGTGATCGCGGGCGGTCCTGATGTGGAGCCCGTACGGTACGGAGCCGAGCCGGATCCCCGTACCGGACCGCCCGCCCGGGAGCGGGACGCCTGGGAACTGGCCCTGATCGAGGCGGCGCTGGCCTCCGGCACTCCCCTGCTGGGCATCTGCCGGGGGATGCAGCTGCTCAATGTGGCACTCGGCGGGACGCTCCGTCAGCATGTGGACGGCCATACCTCACCGGTGGCCGGCGCCTTCGGCGAGCATCCGGTGACGCCGGTGGCGGGCACCCGCTACGGGGCCCTGGTGCCGGAGGAGTTCGCCGTACCGACCCACCATCACCAGACGGTGGACCAGCTCGGGAAGGGGCTGACCGTCTCGGCGGTCGCGGCGGACGGCACGGTCGAGGCGGTCGAACTGCCGGGACCGCGCTGGGTCCTGGGCGTTCAGTGGCACCCCGAGATGGCCGAGGACACCCGCGTCATGACCGCCCTGGTCGAAGCGGCGGGTGACCAGGACGGGGGCTCCAGGTCCTGACGGCGGCGGGAGGAGGACCGGCCGTTCAGTCCCGGGCTCCGCGTGTCAGGGACAGCAGGTCGCGGGCCGGGCCCGCGGGGCGGTTGCCGACCGGCCAGACCGCGCGCAGATCGCGGCGGAGCCGGATGCCCTCGACCGGCACCCTGACGAGCCGGCGGGCCGCCAGTTCCTCGCCGACCGCGAGTTCGCTCAGCACGCAGGGACCGGCCCCGCTGACCGCGGCGGCCTTCAGCGCGGTCGTGGAGGCGAGTTCGAGCAGTGGTTCGGCGAGACCGCCGTACGCGCTGAGTCCGGCGTCCAGCACCTGACGGGTGCCCGAGCCGGGTTCGCGCAGGATCAGCGGGGTCGCGGCCAGTTCCGCCGGGTCGAGCGGGGTACGGCGGCGGGCCCAGGGATGGCCGGGGGCCGCGACCACCAGCAGCCGGTCATGGCCGATGACGGCGGAGTCGAGCCCCTCCGGCGCGGCCACGCCCTCGACGAAACCGAGGTCCGCCTCGTGGCTGAGCAGCCGTTCGGCGACCGCGGCGGAGTTGCCCGCGTGCAGCGAGACGGCGGTGTCCGGCCGGGCCCGGCGGAGCGCTATCAGCCAGCCGGGCAGCAGATACTCGGCGATCGTCATGGAGGCGGCGACACGCAGCCGTGAGTCCCGGCGGTCGCGCAGCGCCTGCGCTCCCGCGTCGAATGCCTCGGCGGCCTCCACCACGCGCCTCGCCCAGTCGGTGACGAGAGTGCCGGCGTCGGTGAGCCGGGAACCGCGCGGTGAACGGTCCACCAGCGAGACCCCGAGCAGCCGTTCCATGGCCCGGATCCGGCTGCTGGCGGCGGGCTGGGAGATCCCGAGCTCGCGGGCGGCCCGGCCCAGACTGCCGAGCCTGGCGACGGCGAGCAGCAGCTCCAGCGCACCGAGGTCGGGCACCCGGCGCGCGAGCTGGACGGCGGGCGAAACCGCGGAGGGCGGTCCGGCGGAGGGAGCGGCGAGCGGTACATCGGCCATAAACCCAGGTTATGACCTCATAGGGACAACGGGGCTGGTGGGGGCCGTACACGACCCCGAGGCTGGAAGCCATGACCACCCTCGCGCACCCCGCCGCCGCCCCCGCCTCGCGCGTCACCGCGCGCGTACGGCCGCCGGCGCTCCGGCAGTTCGGGCCCAACTGGTACGCGACGGTGATGGGCACGGCGATCGTGGCGAGCGCGGGTGCCGGACTGCCGCTGGAGATACCGGGGCTGCGGGCCGCCAGTGTCGTGGTGTGGGCGCTGTCGGCGGTACTGCTCGCCGTCGTCCTCGTCGCCCGCGCCGGACACTGGCTGCACCACCGTGACCGGGCGCGCGCCGATCTGCTCGATCCCGCCGTGGCGCCGTTCTACGGCTGCGCGGCCATGGCGCTGCTGGCCGTCGGCGGCGCGACGTTGCTGGCGGGGCGCGATGTACTGGGCGAGCGGGCCGCGGTCGCCGTGGACGCGGTGCTGTTCGGGGCGGGGACGCTGCTCGGTCTCGTCGTCGCCGTGGCGATCCCGTATCTGATGGTCGTACGCCACCGCGTCGGGCTCGCGGACGCATCGCCCGTCTGGCTGCTGCCGGTGGTGCCCCCCATGGTCTCGGCGGCGGTCGGCCCGCTGCTGGTGCCGCATCTGGCGCCGGGCCAGGGGCGCGAGGCGCTGCTGCTCGGCTGCTACGCCCTGTTCGGGATGAGTCTGCTCGCGACGCTGATGATCCTGCCGCTGGTCTTCGGCCGGCTGGTGGCGCGGGGCCCGCTCCCGCTCGCGCTGACCCCGCTGCTCTTTCTGGTGCTCGGCCCGCTGGGACAGTCGACCACCGCGGCCGGCCAGCTGGCCGATATGGCGCCCGGGGCGATCGGCGCTCCGTACGCGGGGGCGCTGGGCGCGTTCGCCGTGGTGTACGGCGTGCCGGTGATGGGGTTCGCCCTGCTGTGGCTGGCGCTGTCCGCGGCGCTGGTGATACGGGCCGTACGGCGCGGGATGCGGCTCACGATGACGTGGTGGGCGTTCACCTTCCCGCTCGGTACGTGTGTGACGGGCGCGGCGGGGCTGGGCCGGCACACCGGACTGACGGCCCTGGAGTGGCTGGCGGTCGGGCTGTTCGCGCTGCTGGTGGCGGCCTGGTCCGCGGCCGGGTGGTACACGCTGCGCGGAGTGTTCAGCGGAGCGCTGCCCGCAGCGCCGCCGGCGCCTCGGCCAGTGACGGTCCGTACCAGGTGAGGTACCGTCCGTCGACAAGCGCGGCGGGCAGTCCGGGGAAGGCTTCGGGCCCGTCGTCGGCGGTGAAGCGGTACGGCTCGTCGGGCAGCACGACCAGGTCGGCTCCGGCGGCCCGCAGTTCGTCGAGCGGGATGCGCGGATAGCGCTCGGGGTGGCTTCCGTACACATTGACCACGTCCAGCCGGGCCAGCAGGTCCCCGGCGAAGGTGTCGCGTCCGAGCACCATCCAGGGGCGACGCCAGACCGGTACGACGGCCCGGCGCTGCCCAAGCTGCCCTTGCCGCCCGTGTTGCCCGTGTTGCCCGTGTGACGCGGGCGGGGGCGCTTCCCAGGCGGTCCTGGCGTCGGCCAGCCAGCGCGGCGTCCGCACTCCGCATCCCGTCACGAGCACCCGTTCCAGCTCGGTGAAGGCCTGGTCCAGCGTCCTGACCTCGGTGACCAGCACGTCGAGCCCGGCGCCCCGCAGCGCGGCGAGATCCGGGGCGCGGTTCTCCTCCTCGTTGGCGACGACCAGACCGGGCCGGAGCGCGATGATCGCCGCCACATCGGGGTTCTTCGTGCCGCCGACACGGACGACGTCGAGGCCGGCCGGACGCACGCACCAGTCGGTGGCGCCCACCAGCAGTCCGGGCGCGCTGACGGCGATCGCTTCGGTGAGCGAGGGAACGAGCGAGACGACGCGCGGACCGCGCTCGCGCCCGGCGGACACGGCGTACCCCTCAGCGCGGCGGGTCGATGGTCGCGTCGATGTGTTCGGCGACGGCGACGACCAGGATGCGGGTGCCGGGTTCGGTGGCGCGCCAGCGGTGCCGTACGCCACCGGAGAGATACAGCGTGTCACCACGTTCCAGCCGGTACGCCCTGCCCTCGGCCTCGACCTCCGCGGCGCCGTCGGCGATGTACATCACCTCGTCGTTGCGGTGCTGGTACTCCCGTCCGGTGTCCTGCTCGCCGGTGAATTCCTTGGCGTTCAGCTGATGGCCACCGCGCACCACGCGGCGGACCCCGGGACCAGGGGCGGGGGCGGCTCGTACGACATCGACGGTCCGGGCCGAGTCCGCGGCGGCGTGCAGCTGGGCGGGGGTCGTCTCCAGGGCGTCCGCCACCCGCTCAAGTGAGCGGATGCTCGGCCTGGCGCGCTCATTCTCGATCTGGCTGAGGAACGGCACGGACAGTCCGCTTCGGCCGGCGACCGCCGCCAGCGTCAGGCCCAGGGACCTGCGCCTCCTGCGGACGGCCGCGCCCACCCTGAGCGCTTCCTTGTCGTCCATGACTGGCTCCCTCCCGCCCGGATCGTCATCCTCTCAGAGTTGACGCCCGGACAAGAGCTGTCCTGCCTCACCCGGTGCCGGACCCGGCGAATCCGCCGTCCGTGCGTACACGCGAGCGAAAAGGGACGTGTTGCCCCTGGATCAATCATGCGCGCGAGCGGGCCGAACCGGAACGTGGAGGAGGGATGGGCTTCGCACCAGGCGCTGCCCATCCCTCCCACGCACGTGCCTCCACGAACGCGTCTCCGCGAGAACGCCTCCACGGAACACCTCCGTGCACGCGCTCCCGCGAACCGCTCCCGCTACAGCGGGGCCATGGTGTCCGCGATGCCAGGATTATCCGCCATCCAGGCCTTCACCGCCTCTTCCTCATGTCCCGTACCGCGCTTCTGGATCTCGTTCTCCAGACCGCCGAGCTGCTCCTCGCTCAGCTTGAAGTCCTTGAACCACTTGGTCAGCCGCGGGTAGTTCTCGGGGAAGTCCTTGTTGGTGACGGTGGTGAGCTGGTCGCCCTCACCGAAGGCCTTCTTCGGGTCCTTCAGTTTGGTCAGGTCGTACTCGTTGTAAGCCCAGTGCGGGGTCCAGAGCATGACCGCGATCGGCTCCTTCTTCGCGTACGCCCGCTTCAGTTCGGCGAGCATGCTGGGCGTGGAGCTGTCGACGACCTCGTAGGACTTGTCGAGCCCGTACTCCGGCAGGACCTTGTCCTTGAGGATGTTCATGGTCTCCGTGCCGGCCTCGATCCCGACGATACGGCCCTTGAACTCGTCCTCGCGGCCCTTGAGGTCATCGAGGGACTCGACGCCCTTGACATACGAGGGGACGGAGATCTCCAGCGAGGTCGGGCCGTACCAGGACCCGAGGTTGTGCAGACTCTCGTGGTACTTGTCCCAGTATCTCTTCTGCGTGTTGGGCAGCCAGCCGTCGAACTGGACATCGATCTGGCCGCGGGACATCGCCGCGTACATCGGACCGACCTCGAACTGCTTGAGGTTCATCGTGTACCCGCGCTCCTCCAGGACCGCCTTCCACAGATAGGTGGCGGCGATGTCCTCCTCCCACGGGAACCACGCGACCTGCAAGGGACGCTCGCGTTCGTCCTTGCCGTTCGCGGCCTTGGCGGCGTTCCCGGCCTGGGCTACCGGGGTCCACTTGTCGGCGACACCGGGGTTCTCCTTGAGCCAGGCGCGGACGGCGTCCTGCTCCTTGCCCTTGCCGGTTACCTGGATCTTGGCCTCAAGGCTGGTGAGCTGCTTCTCGCTCATCGAGAAGTCCTTGAGCCACTTGGCCACCTGCGGGTTGTCGTCCGAGAAGCCCTTGCGGGCCAGGGTGTGGACGCCGTCGCTCTCCGCGCCGAAGGCCTTCTTCGGGTCCGCCAGCTTGGTCAGGTCGTAGTCGTTGTAGGCCCAGTGCGGGGACCAGAGCACGACCGCGATCGGCTCCTTCTTCGCGTACGCCCGCTTCAGCTCGGCGAGCATGCCGGACGTCGAGCCGTCGATGAGTTCGTACTCGGTGTCGAGGCCGTACGCCTTGAGGACCTTGTCCTTGAGCAGGCCCATCTCGCCCGCGCTGGGCTCGATGCCGACGATCCGGCCCTTGAAGGTGGAGGACTTGCCCTTCAGGTCGGCCAGGGAGTTGACGCCCTTGACGTACGAGGGCACGGAGATCTCCAGGGAGGTCTTGTCGTACCAGGCCCCCATGTCCTCCAGCTTGTCCTTGTACTTGGCCCAGTAAGTGGCGTGGGTGACCGGCAGCCAGGAGTCGGTCTGGATGTCGATCTGACCCGCCGCCTGGCCGGTGTAGAGCGAGCCGGCCTCGTACTGCCGCGCGTCGACCTCGTAGCCGCGCTGCTCCAGCAGCTCCTTCCAGAGGAAGGTGGACGCGATGCCCTCGTCCCAGGGGATGTAGCCCATGCTGATCTTCTTGCCCTGGCCGACGTTCTTCCCGTCGGCGGCGGTGCCACCGGACGAGGAGCCGCCGAACAGGCCGATGCCGCCCGCGACGAGCGCGAGGACGACCACACCGGCGATCGCGACGACGGGCTGGGGACGGTGGTTCCAGATCTTCGGTCCGCCGGTCAGCTCCTTCGCCTTGGCCAGCGCGCGGCGGCCGACCGGGGAGACCTGGAGGCTGAGCGAGCCGGTGATCCGGTCCAGGTACACGGCCAGGATGACGACGGAGAGACCCGCCTCGAAGCCGAGACCGATGTCGATGTTGCCCAGGGCGCGGTAGACGGCGCCACCGAGGCCGCCGCCGCCGACCATGCCGGCGATGACCACCATGGACAGGCCCAGCATGATGACCTGGTTGATACCCGCCATGATCGTCTGGAGGGCCAGCGGCAGCTGGACCCGCAGCAGAGTGTTGCGCGGGGTGGTGCCGAACGCCTCCGCGGCCTCGACCAGTTCCCCGTCGACCTGCCGGATACCGAGCTCGGTCATCCGGACGCCGGGCGGCAGGGCGAAGATGATCGTGGCGATGATGCCGGGCACCACGCCGATCCCGAAGAAGACGACGCCCGGGATCAGATAGACCATCGCGGGCATGGTCTGCATCAGGTCCAGCACCGGCCGGACGATGGAGCTGACCGTCTTGGACCGCGCGGCCCAGATGCCCAGTGGTATCGAGATGACCAGCACGATGATCGTCGCCACGAGCACCAGCGAGAGAGTCTCCATCGACTCGTCCCACAGCTCGATCGAGTCGATCAGCGCGAAGCCGGCGAAGGTGAGGACACCGGCGGACAGGCTGCGCAGCCACCAGGCGAGCACGGCCAGAATGCCCGCGAGAAGCAGCGGCTCAGGGGCGGAGAGCACCGCGTTGATGCCGTCGTACATGCCCGAGACGATCGAACCGATCGCGTCGAACAGCCAGGAAAGGTGGTTCTGGAGAAAGTCGACCGCGCTGTCGACCCAGTCGCCGAGAGGGAGCCTAGGCACTGGCTACCGCCTTGTCGGTGCTGGTCTTCGAGACGGTGGTCCCGGCGGGCTCGTCCACGAGGACCGAAGGCGTCATCGGCTCGCCCAGGACGGCCAGCAGCCTGGCGCGCGGGACGACTCCGACGAGCTCGCCCGTGTCGTCGGTGACGGCCACGGGAACCGCGCTGGTGGAGCAGGGCGTGAACAGCTCGATGATCGGGGTGGACTCGGCCACCCTGGCGGGCGCCGCGTCGAGCACCTCCCGCGCGGTACGCAGTTCCTTGCCACCGTCCGCACGGGCGCCGAAGGCGGTCTCCGGGTCGGCCATGATCGCACCGGCGGTGAGCACCCGGGAGCGGTCGACGTCCTGGGTGAAGGAGGCGACGTAGTCGTTGGCCGGGGTGACGAGGATGTCCTCGGCGCTGCCCTGCTGGACGATCGCGCCGTCGCGCATGACCGCGATCCGGTCGCCGAGGCGCATGGCCTCGTTGAGGTCGTGGGTGATGAACACGATGGTCTTCTTGAGCCGCTTCTGGAGCTGGAGCAGCTGATCCTGCATATCGCGGCGGATCAGCGGGTCGAGGGCGCTGAAGGACTCGTCCATGAGCAGCAGATCGGCGTCGGTGGCGAGCGCGCGGGCGAGGCCGACGCGCTGCTGCATACCGCCGGAGAGCTCATCGGGCCAGGACGCCTCCCAGCCGCCCAGGCCGGTGAGTTCCAGCGCCTCGGCGGCGCGCTTCTCGCGCTCGGCCCGGGGCACGCCCTGCACTTCGAGGCCGTACCCGGCGTTCTCCAGAACGCTGCGGTGCGGGAAGAGCGCGAAGTGCTGGAAGACCATGCTGATCTTGGTGGAGCGGACGCGGCGCAGCTCCTGCGGGCTCAGGGCGGTCAGGTCCTGGCCGTCGAAGAGCACCCGTCCCGAAGTGGGGTCCAGCAGTCCGTTGAGCATGCGCAGCAGCGTGGACTTACCGGATCCGGAGAGACCCATCACCACGAATATCTGCCCGGGCTCGACCGAGAACGAGGCGTCGATCACCGCTGCGGTCGTACCGTCGGCGCGAAGCTCGTCACGGTCCGTACCGTTTTCGAGCTTCGTCACGGCTTCGTCTGGTCGTCTGCCGAATACCTTGTACAGGTGTTCGGCTTGCAGCCTGGACACATACACCTCACGCGTTGAACGGAAAACGGCCCGTCACCCCCGCGGGCGGGCCGTGGAGCGGGCGGATTCTGTCCGCTGACAGGACACGGTGGGTGACACCGCGACCTGGTTCGCTCCAGTCGCGCGCCTGCCCGCGCTTACACCGACCAAACAAAAAGGTGTCCCAGGTCACTCTCCTGAGGGAACACTTCGACCTGAAAGGCTCTTTCCGAGACGGACCGATCACCGTCGGTCACCGCGCGCGCCCGTCCGCCCGATGCGGTCCGCGAGCCCGTCCACCCCGATGCGGCCTGCGTGCCCGTCCGCCCCGATGCGGTCTCGGGGATGCGGTACGGGGGCGATGTCAGTGGCCTGGGGCATCATCGGGGTGTGACGCGACGCCTGATGCTCCTCGACACCGCCTCCCTCTACTACCGGGCCTACTTCGGGGTTCCCGACTCCGTACGGGCCCCCGACGGCACCCCGGTCAACGCGGTGCGCGGTCTGCTGGACTTCATCGGCCGGCTGGTCCAGGACCACCGCCCGGATGAGCTGGTGGCCTGCATGGACGCCGACTGGCGGCCCGCGTGGCGGGTGGAGCTGATCCCCTCCTACAAGGCCCACCGCGTGGCACAGCCGCATGAGCAGGGGCCCGACGAGGAGGACACCCCGGACACGCTGGCGCCACAGGTCCCGATCATCGAGGCGGTGCTCGACGCGCTCGGCATCGCCAGGGTGGGTGTCGCGGGCTACGAGGCGGACGATGTGATCGGCACGCTCGCCGGCCGGGCGACGGGCCCGGTCGACATCGTCACCGGCGACCGCGATCTCTATCAGCTGATCGACGACAAGCGCGGCGTGCGGGTGCTCTACCCCCTCAAGGGCGTGGGGTCGCTGCATCTCACGGACGAGGCGGCGCTGCGGGAGAAGTACGGGGTCGACGGCCCCGGCTATGTCGATCTGGCCCTGCTGCGCGGGGACCCGAGCGACGGGCTGCCCGGGGTGCCGGGGATCGGCGAGAAGACCGCGGCCAAGCTGCTCGACGCCTTCGGCGATCTGGCCGGGATCATGGCGGCGGTCGACGATCCGCGTGCGAAGCTCACGCCGTCCCAGCGCAAGCGGCTGGACGAGGCCCGGGACTATGTGGCGGTCGCGCCCACGGTGGTCCGGGTGGCCGGTGACGTACCGCTGCCGGTCTTCGACCCGGCGCTGCCCACTGCGCCGCGCGATCCGGCCATGGTCGACGCGCTCGCCACCCGGTGGGGGCTGGGTGGCGCCCTGCGGCGACTGCTCGCCACCCTCCAGCCGTGAGTGTTAGCTTAGGTAAACCTAAGCAGCGCAACCGTCAGGGAGACCGCCGTGGCAGAAAAGCCGGCCCGCACGTCGCCGAAGGCCCATGAGGGGCAGGTCGTACGTACCGAGTGGATCACCCCGCACATGGTGCGCGTGGTCCTGGGCGGTGAAGGGCTGGCCGCGGTGGAGTGCGGCGAATTCAGCGATCACTACGTCAAGGTGCTGTTCGCCCCCGAAGGGGTGAGCTATCCCGAGCCGTTCGACATCGAGCGCATCCGCGCGGAGTTCCCGCGCGACCAGTGGCCCGCCAACCGCACATACACGGTGCGCGGTTGGGACCCGGCGGCGCGCGAGCTGGCCATCGACTTCGTCGTGCACGGCGACGAGGGGCTGGCGGGTCCGTGGGCGGCGCGTGCGCGGCCGGGCGAGACGGTGCGTTTCCTCGGCCCCGGCGGTCTCTACGTACCGGACCCGGCGGCGGACTGGCATCTGCTGGTGGGGGACGAGAGCGCCCTGCCCGCGATCGCCGCGTCGCTGGAGCGGATGCCGGCCGGTGCTCTCGTCCACGCCTTCGTCGAGATCTCGGGCGCCGAGGAGGAGCAGAAGGTCACGACGCCCGACGGGACCGGGATCACCTGGCTGCACCGCGGGGAGCGTCCGGTGGGCGAGTCGCTGG
The DNA here is from genome assembly GCF_004151105.1 of Streptomyces sp. L-9-10. GTDB lineage: Bacteria > Actinomycetota > Actinomycetes > Streptomycetales > Streptomycetaceae > Streptomyces. The sequence goes on along the minus strand of NZ_PHRF01000162.1, from coordinate 167,331 downwards.
TCGCCGCCGTCCGCGGCCTCGACTTCCCCGCGGGGGACGTCCACGCGTTCGTACACGGCGAGGCGGGCTTCGTGAAGGAGCTGCGCCGCCATCTGCGGCTGGAGCGGAACGTCCCGCGCGAGCGGCTCTCGATCTCGGGGTACTGGCGGCTCGGCCAGACCGACGAGGCCTGGCGGGCCGTCAAGCGCGAGTGGAACGAGCGGGTGGAGCGCGAGCAGGAGACCCCGGCCGCCTGAGCGCGGCCCCTCCCCTTCGGCCCCTGTCGCGCCTTCGGCCCCTGCCACGCGTGCGAGCAGGGGCCGAAGGGTGCGAGCGAGGGCAAGGGACCGGGCTCTGGCTCTAAACGGACTTCTGGTACGAGCGGAACGTACGGGTCGACAGCCAGACCGCCACCACCGCCAGGGCCAGCAGCGCGCCGCCCCTGGTCAGTACGTCGCCCCAGTCGGGTGTGGCCGCCAGCGCGGAACGTCCCGCGACCATCGCCCAGTTGACCGGGTTGAAGTCCGCGATCGTGGCCATCCAGGACGGCATCTGGGCGGGCGCCATGAAGGCGGAGGAGAGAAACGTCAGCGGCAGCAGCAGGAACGTGTTGATGCCGATGATCGACTCACGCTCGCGCACCAGCATGCCCAGCGCGTTGGAGAGCGCCCCGAAGACCGTACCGAGCAGGATCGAGGCGGCGACCAGCACGATCAGCCCGCCCGCCCCGCCCGGGTAGCGGGCCCCGCCGAGCAGCCCGAGCAGCACGATGATCACCGACTGGCCGGCCGTACTGATGCCGTTCTGCACGACATTGGCGTGCATGAGGGCGCTACGGCTGACCGGGGTGGTCAGGAAGCGGTTGAGCGTGCCGCGTTCGATCTCCTCCAGCGTCCCCATCCCGGCCCACATGCTGGAGCCGAGCGCGCTCATCACCACGATGCCCGGGACCAGATAGTCCAGATAGGTCGTGGTGCCGAAGCCGCCCAGCTCGACGACTCTCTTGAAGAGATTGCCGAAGAGGAACAGCCAGATCACCGGCTGGATCAGTGAGATCAGCAGAAAGACGGGCTGGCGCACGATCGCCATCAGCTGACGCTGCGTCATGTACCAGGTGTGGGCGAGGGTTTCGGTGCTCACCGGGCACCTCCGTCGGCGGCCTGGCCGGAGGTACCGGCCCCGGCGCTGTCCGCCTGGGCCTCGGCCTCGGAGAACCGGCGGCCCGCGTACCGCAGATAGACGTCGTCCAGGGAGGGGCGGGCCACGGTCGCGGCGGCCACGGCCGCTCCGGCACGCTCCAGCGCGGCGAGCAGGACGGGGACGGCGGCGGCGCCGTCGTCGGCGCGGACACTGACCCGGCGGCCGTCGACCGCCAGGTCGTGCAGACCGGCCAGCCCGGCGAGTACGCCGGTGAGAGCCGCCCTGTCACCGTCGGCACGCAGCTCCAGATGGACGGCGTCGCCGCGCAGTTCACCCTTGAGCGCGTCGGGGGTGCCCTCGACCACGATCCGGCCGCGGTCGACGATCGCGATGCGCTCGGCGAGCCGGTCGGCTTCCTCCAGATAGTGCGTGGTGAGCAGGATGGTCAGACCCTCGTCACCGGAGAGGCGGGTGATCTCGTCCCACATGGCGGTACGGGCCTCCGGGTCGAGCCCGGTCGTCGGCTCGTCCAGGAAGAGCACCTCGGGCCTGTGGACCAGGCCGAGCGCCACATCGAGCCGGCGCCGCATACCGCCGGAGTACCCCTTGACCAGCCGCCGCGCGGCGTCGCTGAGAGCGAACCGGTCCAGCAGTTCGTCGACGCGGCGGTTGAGTTCCGCCCCTCTGAGGCCGTACAGCCTGCCCTGGAGGACGAGGTTCTCCCGGCCGGTGGCGGCGGGATCGGCGCCGGACTTCTGGGCGACGACGCCGATCGCACGGCGTACCCGGCCGGGGTGGCGCAGCACATCGTGGCCGGCGACCGTGGCCGTGCCGCTGTCGGGGCGGGCGAGGGTGGTGAGGATCTTGACGGTGGTGGACTTGCCGGCGCCGTTGGGGCCGAGCAGTCCGAGGACGGTGCCGGCCTCGACGGTCAGGCCCAGGCCGTTCAGGGCGGTGACGCCGCCGGGATAGGTCTTGACCAGACCGTCCGCCCGTACGACGGGCGTTCCGGTGCCCGTCGGTCCGTCGCCGGTCGGTCCGGTACGCGTGGATCCGGTACTCATGGTTCCCATACTCGTGCTCGTGCTCACGACTGAGCTCTCCTGTGGTTGAGCGGGTGGCTCGGGGCCGTCCGTGCCTGAGCGGGTTGCTCAGGCCGGTCCGGGCCGGTCCACGCGAAGAGCGCCGGGCTATCCTGGGCGTGCCGCGCCTCGATCGCCGGGCGCCTTCGCGGTGGTCCGGTCCGGGGTGAGAGACCCCGGCGGGGGCTGCTGCAACAGCGACCGCCGGGGTCGTTTCCGTTGAGGGCCGGAGTCGGCCGGGTCAGGGTTTCCGGGAGTGGTCCTCCTCCCCCGCGGTGTCCAACGGCCGCTCATGCTCCAGCTCCTGCCACTCCGGTGGCGGCCGGCCGGTTTCGTGCAGGGTCCGCCAGCCGTCGAGACCGGAGAGCGATCCCTCGCCGATCTCCTTGAGGAACCCCTGGATCCAGGCCTCCTCGGCCTCGATCATGTGCAGCTGGAACTCGGTCTCCACGACGAAGAGCCGCGGCAGCGTCTCGTAGAGCCGCTCCAGCACGCCCCGCATACCGGCGGCCCGGACGCGCAGCGCCGAGACCCGGTCCTCCAGCAGCGCGGTCACCTCGTCCGGCGGCAGGACACCCATCAGCGAGAGGGCCGTCTCGAACAGCGGGAACTCACGGGCGGGGACGGCCAGCAGATCCGCCATCCACTCCAGCATCTCCTCGTACCCGGTGGAGGTGAGGCCGTACAGCGTGCGCTCAGGCCGGTTGCCCTGCCGCTGCACCTCCGCCACCTCGACGAAACCGTGCTTCTCCAGGTTCTGGACGACGGTGTAGAGCGATCCGAAGTTGATCTTGACGCTGTTCTCCTTGCCGCGCTGCCGCAGCGTCTGCGCGATCTGGTACGGGTGCATCGGCCGCTCCGAGAGCAGCGCCATCACCGCGAGCGCCAGCGGATTGCTCAGCTTGCGCCGTTTCGCCCCCATCGCGCCTCTCTCACCCTCGTCACTCCACCCCGAATACTCGTCTGCGAACATATCGCGAGGCCTCCATGTCCGTCAATCGCGATACATCGCAATTCTTCCGCGCCATCCGGTGCGGGATCAATCCCCGGGACGGACCAATCCATCGGTGTCCCCGCTCCGAATACACGGTGACGTCTGGTCGGATGGCCGGACGGGATGATGCCGGACGAGCGGGTCGGCTCCGTCCGCTCCGTGGAGGAAAGCCGCGTGAAAGAAGCTGTACACATCGGCGGGCCCGCTGCGGCGGGGCCCGATCTGCAGGAACTCCTCGGCCAGGTGGCCAGGGGCGACCAGGAGGCGTTCTCCCGTGTCTACGACCAGGTCTGCGGCCCCGTCCTGGGGCTGGTGCGCTCCGTACTGCGCGACCCGGCCCAGTCCGAGGAGGTGGCACAGGAAGTGCTGCTGGAGGTCTGGCGCACCGCCGCGCGCTTCCGGCCCAGCCGGGGCAGCGCCATGACCTGGGTGCTGACGCTCGCCCACCGCCGGGCGGTGGACCGGGTGCGCTCGGCGCAGGCGGCGGGCGACCGTGAGCACAGGGCCGCGCTGCTCGACCGTACCCCCGCCTTCGACCAGGTCACCGAGCAGGTCGAGGCCACCCTCGAACGGGAGCAGGTGCGCCGCTGTCTGCGCACGCTCACCGAACTCCAGAACCAGTCCGTGACCCTGGCGTACTACCGGGGCCTGTCCTATCGCGAAGTGGCGGAACTCCTCTCGGTCCCGCTGGGCACGGTCAAGACACGACTTCGCGACGGCCTCATCCGGCTGCGCGACTGCCTGGGGGTGAACGCGTGACCACCGCGGATCTGCACACGCTGACCGGCGCGTACGCGCTGCACGCCCTGGAGCCCGGTGAGCGCGCCGAGTTCGAACGGCACAGGGCGGTCTGCCCGGCCTGCGACCAGGAGGTACGCGAACTGGTCGCCACGGCGGCCCGGTTGGGAAGGGCGGTCACCGTGACTCCACCGGCCGCGCTCAAGGAGCAGGTGCTGCGCAGGATCGCCACCGAACGGCAGGAGCCGCCGGAGGTCGCCCCGCGGCCCCGCCCCGGAGGCGGAACCGCCCGGGGGCGCGCGCTCTCCCGGTTCGCCCTGGCGGCGTGCCTGGCCGCGGCGGCGTTCGGAGGGGTCGCGGTGTGGCAGCACCAGGAGGCACGGGACGCGCACCAGCGTGCGCGCGCATCGGAACAGCGGTCCGCGGAACTGGCCGCGGTCCTCGGCGCCCCGGACGCCAAGATCGCCGGCGGCAGGCTGCCGGACGGCGCGACCGGCACCGTGGTCGTCTCCCGTAGCCGCGACAAGGCCGCGTTCATCGCGTCGGGGATGCCGAAACCACCGAAGGGCAAGGTCTACCAGCTCTGGTACGACGACGGAGGGACGATGCGCTCCGCCGGCCTGATGGACCCCACGGGCGGCTCGGACGCCGTCCTGATGGCCGGCCGGGTGGGCGCGGCGTCGGGAATGGGCATCACGGTGGAACCGTCGGGCGGCTCCGTGCGGCCGACATCGCCGCCGCTGGCCCAGATGAACTTCCCGGCCGCTTAGGGCAACGTCGGGAACGCGCGCGGACACGACGTGCGCGGACGGACGGGCAGTGAGGCAGCGAGGAACAGGGACATGAGCGTTGCGGTGGTGCTCTTCACCTCGGATCTGCGGGTGCACGACCAGCCGGTGCTGCGCGCCGCCGTGGACGGGGCCGAGGAGGTGGTGCCGCTCTTCGTCCGCGATCCCGGGGTGGCGGCGGTGGGCTTCGACGCGCCCAACCGCCGTGCCTTCCTGGCCGACTGCCTGGCCTCGCTGGACACCGCCCTGCGCGAGCGAGGCGGCCGGCTGGTCATCCGTTCGGGTGATCCCGTCGAGCAGGTCTGCCGGGTCGTGCGCGAGAGCGGCGCCCGGCAGGTCCATGTGGCGGGCGGCGTGAGCCGGTACGCGGCGCGCCGGGAGGAGCGGCTGCGTACGGAGCTGCCTGCCGCGGGAGCCGCCCTGACCGTGCACGACGCGGTGGTCACGGCGGTGCCGCCGGGGCAGATCGCCCCGGCGGGCAGGGACCACTTCGCGGTCTTCACCCCGTACTTCCGCCGCTGGGAGGAGACGGGCCGGCGCGCGGTGACGGCCGCGCCCGGGAGCGTACGGGTGCCACGGGTCGACGGCGAGCCGCTGCCCGCGCGCGGTGCGGTCGCGGGGGTCTCGCCCGGTCTGGCCGAGGGCGGCGAGGCGGTGGCGCGCGAGCGGCTGGCGGCCTGGCTGGCCGACGGGATCGCGTCGTACGAGGACCGTCACGACGACCTGTCCGGCGACGCGACCTCCCGGCTCTCGCCGTACCTCCACTTCGGCTGTCTCTCACCGGTGGAGCTGGTGCTACGGGCGCGGCGCCGGCGCGGTCCGGGGGCGGCGGCGTTCGTACGGCAGCTGGCCTGGCGGGACTTCCACCATCAGGTACTGGCGGCGCGCCCCGCGTCGGCGTGGTCCGACTACCGGACGCGCGGGGATCACTGGCGTACGGACGAGAAGGAGATCAGCGCCTGGCGGGAGGGACGCACCGGCTACCCAATCGTCGACGCGGCCATGCGCCAGCTGTCCCACGAGGGCTGGATGCACAACCGGGGACGGCTGCTGGTGGCGAGCTTCCTGACCAAGACGCTGTACGCGGACTGGCGCGTCGGCGCGCGGCACTTCCTGGATCTGCTGGTGGACGGCGACCTCGCCAACAACCAGCTCAACTGGCAGTGGACGGCGGGCACCGGCACGGACACCCGCCCCAACCGCGTCCTCAACCCGCTCACCCAGGCCAAGCGCTTCGATCCCCACGGCGACTACGTACGGCGCTGGGTGCCGGAGCTGGCCGGGGTGGACGGGGCGGCCGTCCACCAGCCGTGGCTGCTGGACGCCCGGGACCGGGGCCGGCTCGACTATCCGGACCCGATCGTGGACCTCGCCGAGGGCCGGGACCGCTTCTCCCGGGCCCGGGGCCTCGGCTGACCGTCCCCGTGAGGGCGGGCCCTGCTCCCGGCGCGCGCGGTCCGGTCCCCGGCATGCGCTGTCCCGGGCGCTGTCCCCCGCGTGCGCTATCCCCGGGAGCGCGCGCCCCGGCGCGGCGGCAGTGGGAAGAAGCCGCTGGTACGGGCCGCGTACACGGCCCAGCCGGGGCGGTCCGCCATACGCCGCTCCAGCAGGCGCTTCCCGCTGCCGCCGATCAGCAGGAAGCTCATCACCAGCGGACCGGCCACGGTCGCGGCGGCCACCACCGGTTCGTCGCAGACGATCAGGAACAGCCCCCACCACACGCAGAAGTCGCCGAAGTAGTTCGGGTGCCTGGTCCAGCTCCACAGACCCCGGTCCATGATCCGGCCCTCGCTCGCCGGGTCCGCCTTGAAGCGGGCGAGTTGGCGGTCCCCCACCGCCTCGAAGAACAGCCCGGCCGCCCAGAGAGCGCAGCCGGCGTAGGCGGCCGGGCCGAGCGCTCCCGGCAGATACTGCGCGGCCTGCACGGGCAGCGAGACGAGCACCACCAGCACGCCCTGGAGCAGATAGACCATGCGCAGCGCGTAGAGGCTCCGGCTGCCCGGCGCCCTGGCGAGCAGCGCCTCGTACCGGGGGTCCTCGCCGTGCCCCCGGCCCCGCGCGGCGATATGACCCGCCAGCCGCAGCCCCCATACGGCGGTCAGGACGGTGACGAGCAGCCGCCGTCCGTCGTTCCCCTCCCCCGTCGACATCGCGTACGAGACGAGCGCGACCGCCGTGAAGGCGATGCCCCAGGCGATGTCGACGATCCGGTGGAGCCGCTTGGCGACGGCGAACGCGAAGGTGACGAGCATGACGGCGAGGGCCGTGGCCAGGGCGGGGCCGATGCCCAGCCCGAACCGCGCCCATGGATAGCCGCTCACCGGACGCCGTCCCGCCGCCGCGCGTCCCGGGCGCGCGCGTCCTGTGCGTACCAGTCGCGCTGCGTGGCGGGCATCCCGCTCCCACCCGCCGCCGTCGGACGCACGGCGAGGATCTGGTCGACGCCCATACGGCGTTCCTCGAAGGCCAGCGCCCCACCCACCAGATAGAGCCGCCAGACGCGCGCGGTCTCCTCCCCGACGAGCGCGACGAACTCCGGCCAGCGCTCCTCCAGCGTGCGGTGCCAGTCGCGGACCGTACGGGTGTAGTGCTCGCGCATCGACTCCACGGCCCGCACCTCCAGGCCCGCGCCCTCCAGCAGCGAGACGGTGTCACCGAGCGGTCGCATATGCATGTCGGGAGCGATGTACGACTCGATGAAGGCCCCGCCGCCCGGTGCCGTCGCCCCCCGGGACATCTGCTGGACCAGCGCCCTGCCCCCGGGCCCGAGCACGCGGTGCAGGGCCGCGGTGAACGCGGGGTATTCGGCGTCGCCGACGTGCTCGCCCATCTCGACGGCCGACACCGCGTCGTAGCCGCCGCCGGTGAGATCGCGGTAGTCGCGGTGCCGTACCTCGACCAGTGCGCCGAGGCCGCGCTCCTCGACCCGCGCGCTCACATACGCGGCCTGTTCCCGGGAGAGCGTGACGGCGGTGACCCGGGTCCTGTACCGCTCGGCCGCGTAGAGCGTGAGCGACCCCCAGCCGCAGCCGATGTCCAGCAGCCTGGCGCCTTCGCGCAGCCCGAGCTTGCGGCAGATCAGCTCCAGCTTGTCGCGCTGCGCGTCCGACGGTCCGTAGCCGGGCTCGTCGCTCGTCCAGTAGCCGCAGGAGTACGCCATCGTCGCGTCGAGCAGCAGCGCGTAGAAGTCGTTGGACAGGTCGTAGTGATGGCTGATGGCCGCACGGTCGCGGGCCTTGCTGTGCCGGGCGCCCGTCAGCCGCGCCTCGGACACGGGCGCGGGGAGCCGCGGTCCGACGGCGCCGAGGCGCAGCGCGGTGGCCAGCGCCCTGGCCCGGTCGCCGAATGTGAGCCGCGGCGGGCGGAGGCCGCGCTCGCGCACGGCGCCCCAGACGGCCCGCAGCCCGTCGGTGAGATCTCCCTCGAAGTCGAGTTCGCCGGTGATGTACGCCTGGGCGAGGCCGAGTTCGTCGGGCCGCCGGACGAGTCTGCGCAGGGCGCGCCGGGAACGGAGCACGACGACGGGGGCGCCGTCGGGACCGGCCGTCGATCCGTCCCAGGCGCGCAGCCGCAGCGGCAGGGAGCCGCCGAGAAGCTGTTCGGCGAGCGGGAAGAGGTGCTGGGCGGCGCCGGTTCGCGGCCGGGGCTTCAGCTGGGGACCCGTCATCCGCAGGTCTCCTCCTTGGTGAGTGTCAGCTGCTGGACATCGAGATAGCCGGAGCGGAAGCCCGCTTCGGAGTAGGCGAGGTAGAAGGTCCACAGCCGGCGGAACGTCAGGTCGAAGCCGAGGGCGTCGACCCGCGGCGCCTGCTCGGTGAAGCGCTCCCGCCAGAGGCGGAGGGTTTCGGCGTAGTGCGGGCCGAAGCCGTCCCGGCCGGCCACGCGCAGCGCCGTGTGTTCCGCGGTGATGTGTTCGATCGCCTCGACGGACGGCAGGAATCCGCCGGGGAAGATGTACTTCTGGATCCAGGTGAAGGTGTCCTTGGTGGCGAGCATCCGGTCGTGCGGCATGGTGATCGCCTGGAGGGCGACGCGTCCGCCGGGGGTGAGGAGCCGGTCGAGCGCGGTGAAGTACTCCGGCCAGAACTCCGCCCCGACGGCCTCGATCATCTCGACGCTGACGATGGCGTCGAAGGTGCCGTCGACCGCGCGGTAGTCGAGGAGTTCGACCCGGACGCGGTCTTCGAGGCCCGCCGCGCGGATCCGTTCCCGCGCCAGCTCCCGCTGTTCCCGGGAGAGCGTCACGGTCCGTACCCGCGCCCCGCGCGCCGCCGCCCGGATCGCCAGCTCGCCCCAGCCGGTACCGATCTCCAGCAGTTCGGTGCCGGGGCCGACCGCCGCCCGGTCGAGCAGCCGGTCGATCTTCCGGTGCTGGGCGGCGGCCAGCAGCGAGCGGTCGGCCGGGAAGCCGCGGAAGAGGGCCGAGGAGTAGGAGAGGGTCTCGTCGAGGAAGAGCGCGAACAGTTCGTTGGAGAGGTCGTAGTGCCGGCTGATGTTGCCCCGCGATCCCTCGGGGGTGTTGCGCTGTGCCTCGGGATGTTTCGGTGCCCAGCGGGCACGCAGCCTCTGGAGCGGCTCGGGGACGAGGTCGGCGGCCCGCCCGGCCAGGACGGTCAGGACGCCGACCAGATCGCGTGCCTCCCACTCGCCGGCCATGTAGGACTCGCCGAAGCCGATCAGTCCGCCGGCGCCGATCCGCCGGAAGAACGCCCCGGGGTCGCGCACCTCCATCAGCGGGCCGCCGCGCCCGAGCGTCTCGGTGCCGCCGAGGCGGACTCGGAGCGGCAGCCCGTCGAGGGCGTGCCGGACGATCCGCCCGGCCAGGGCGGTACGGAGCCATGAGGCGCGCGGCTGATGAGCCACGTCGGGCCAGCGGCGGGGGTCGGCCGGCGCGGACGGCGACGGGGACGCGCACGGCGAGGACGGCCCGGGGGACACCGGGGAGACGGACACACTCACTTCACACCCTCCTGGGGCCTGTGACGGGGACGGGGCTGTACGGGCAGTCCGCGCAGCAGGAGCCGGACGCCGTGCAGCCGGATGCCAAGAGAGACGGCGGCGGTGGACCAGGGGTGGCGCAGCGCGGCGCGCACCAGGGTCCGGACGGTGGCGGGGCGGCGTTCGCCCCGTACGGTCGCGGTGAACGGGCCGCTTCCCGGCTGGTCCAGACGCACTGTCAGCGCGAGCCGTTCGCCCGGTTCCGGCAGCCGCATGGTGTAGGCGCCGTCGACCGGGAAGAACGGTGAGACATGGAAGTCCTTGTCCACCGAGGCCCGGTGGGTGTCGTCGGGCCGCAGCAGATAGCAGTGCCGTTCGCCGTAGGTGTTGTGCACCTCGGCGACGACGCACAGCGGCTCGCCGCCGGGTGCGCGGCACCAGAACAGGGTGAGCGGGTTGAAGACATGGCCGAACACCCGCGCGTGGGCGAGCATCGTCACCCGCACCCCGGCCGGTTCGACGCCGCGCGCGGCGAGGAAGGCGTCCAGGCCCGCGCGGATCGTGGGCAGGGTGCCGCCGAAGTGGTCACGGGCGTCGAAGCGGGCCAGCGGACGCAGCGGCCGGGGCAGCACCGGCGGCCGGTCGGGGTCGATCAGCCACAGATAGGTGCGGTGGCGCAGGGTGTACCGGCGGGGCGTGGTCCTGACATGGCCGATCACACAGGTGTAGAGCGCCGGGACGGTACGCGAGGCGGGCGTCGCGGTGTTCACCACGCCACCCCCAGCGCCGCCGCGGCCTCGACGCCCGAGCGGCAGCCGTCCTCGTGGAACCCCCAGCCGTGGTACGCCCCGGCGAACGCGGTGACGGGACCGCTGAGCGCGGGCAGCCCTCGCTGGGCCGCGACGGACTCCGGTGTGTAGACGGGGTGTTCGTACACCATGCTCGCGAGGACCCGCCGTTCGTCCACCCGGCCGGCGCCGTTCAGCGTGACCACGAAGGTCTCCGGGGCGTCGATCCGCTGTAGCCGGTTCATGTCGTAACTGACGCGTACGGCGTCGGCGCCCGCGTCGCAGGACGGCATCAGGTAGTTCCACGACGCGCGGGCGTGCGCGGCCCGTGGCAGCACGCTCGTGTCGGTGTGCAGCTGGGTGGGGTTGCGGGAGTAGCGGAACGCGCCGAGGACGTGCCGCTCCGCCTCGGTGGCGTCGGCGAGCAGCCGCAGCGCCTGGTCGGGGTGGACGGCGATGACCACGGAGTCGTACCGCTGGGCGGTGCCGTCCTCGGAGGTGATCTCGACGGCCCCCGGCCCCCGTGGGCCACGGCGCACGGCCCGTACCGGAGTGGCGGTACGGACGGCGTCGAGACGCTTGCCGACACGCTCGACGTACGCGCGTGAACCGCCGCTCACCGTCCGCCAGGTGGGAGAGCCGTTGATCGCCAGCATGCCGTGGTGGGCCATGAAGCGGAACAGATAGCGGGCGGGGTAGCGCATGGCCGTGCCGGCGTCGCAGGACCAGACGGCCGAGACGACCGGGGTCATGAAGTGGGAGGTGAAGTACGGCGAGAAGCGGCCCGCCGTGAGGAACTCGCCCAGCGTCGGGCCGGCGCCCGGCTCGCGTCGGGCGCCGTTCCCGGCCGCCAGCAGCCGACGGGCCAGCCGGTGGAAGCGGGGGACCTCGCCGAGCAGACGCAGATAGGCCGGTCGCAGCGCGTTGCGCGGCCGGGCGAACAGCCCGGCCGGGCCGCGCGCTCCGGCGTATTCGAGCCCGCAGCCCTCGCACCGCACGGACATGCTCATCTCCGACTCCCGCGTGGTGACGCCGAGTTCCACGAAGAGCCGCAACAGATACGGATACGTCCGCTCGTTGTGCACGATGAAGCCGGAGTCGACGCGGTGCACCCGGCCGTCGGCCGACGCCACGTCATGGGTGTGCGCGTGACCGCCGAGCCGGTCCTCCGCCTCGTACAGCGTCACCTCGTGCGCGTGCCGGAGTACGTACGCGGCGGTCAGTCCCGCGACTCCACCCCCCACCACGGCCGTGCGCCGACGCTCCCCGCTCATACCGCTCCCTCACATCCAGCCGCGTCCGGATCCCGTCCGGATCACGTCCCGTCACGGGCGGTGGCCCCTGTACGTGAGGTATTCGAAGCGGCGTGGGCCGGGGATTGGTGGCCGGTGCGATCTCTTTCCGGGTGGTGGGAATTTTCAACTCCTTCGAGTCGATGACCAATCCGCCGTCGTTCCGGTTCCGAATGGCGACTGTGAGCGAAGATCTGAAGGTCCCGACGCCGGAGGGTGGTTCGCCCGGCCCCGCGGCACGACTGGTGCGTGCCGCCCTGGGGGCGCTGAGCGGGCTGGTCACGGGCGCCTCGGCGCTGGCGGTGGCGGAGCTGGTCGCGGCGGCCGTCCGGCCCGAGGCCGGTCCCGTCAACGCCGTGGGCGGCGCGTTCATCGACCGCACCCCGCCCTGGCTGAAGGACTTCGCCGTCCGGAACTTCGGGACCAACGACAAGCTGGTGCTCCAGCTCGGCATCCTGGCCCTCCTGGCGGTCTTCGCCATGGCGGTCGGAGTGGTCGCGCTGCGGCACCGGCCCGCCGGTTTCGCGGCGGTGCTGGTCTTCGGCGCGGTCGGCGCGGTGGCGGCGGTCGAGCGGCCCGGTGGGGGTCCGCTAGACGCCCTGCCCTCCGTCGTGGGCGCCGTGTCGGCCTGCGGAGTGCTCCAACTGCTGGTCGGCAGGCTCACGTTCCGTCCGTCCCCGGCGGCTGAGGGGGCGGACGGAACCCCGGACGGAACGGAGGGAACGAACGGAACGGACGGGCCCCCGGACGGATCGTTCGACCGGCGTGGCTTCGTGATCGCCGCGACCGCGGCGGTCGCCGCTTCGGCCGGTATCGGTGCGCTGGGCAGCCGGCTCAACGGATCGGGCGCGGCCGAGGCCGCCGCCTCGCGCGCCGCCATCGTGCTGCCCGCACCGGCGTCACCGGCCCGCCCCGTGCCGGCCGGGGCGGAGTTGAGGGTCCGGGGTCTGGGGCCGTTCACCACCCCCACCAAGGAGTTCTACCGGGTCGACACCGCTCTGGTGGTCCCGAGGATCGATGCCGGTGGCTGGCGGCTGAGGATCCACGGAAAGGGCGTCACCCGCCCCCTGACGGTGAGCTTCGACGATCTGCTCCGCCGCGAGCTGATCGAGCGGGACATCACCCTGACCTGTGTCTCCAACGAGGTCGGCGGCCCGTACGTCGGCAACGCCCGCTGGATCGGCGTACGGCTGGCCGATCTGCTGCGCGAGGCCGGGGTGGAGCCGCCCTCGAAGGGCGGGCCCGCCGACCAGCTGGTGGCGCGCTCGGTGGACGGGATGACCATCGGGTCGCCGGTCGAGACCGTGATGGACGGCCGCGACGCGCTGCTGGCGCTGGGCATGAACGGCGAACCGCTGCCGTTCGACCACGGCTTCCCGGTACGGATGGTGGTGCCGGGGCTCTACGGCTATGTCTCGGCCTGCAAGTGGCTCCAGGACCTGGAACTCACCACGTTCGCCGACTACGACGCGTACTGGGTGAAGCGGAGCTGGTCCCGGCGGGCGCCCGTCAAGACCGAGTCGCGGATCGACACCCCGCGCCCGTTCGCCTCTCCGAAGGCGGGCGTCGTGCCCGTCGCCGGAGTGGCCTGGGCCCAGCACCGGGGAATCGCCCGGGTCGAGGTACGGGTCGACGGCGGCGACTGGCACACGGCGCGGCTGGCGGCCCAGGACACCAGGGACACCTGGCGCCAGTGGGTGTGGGAGTGGCGGGCCCCCACCGGCAGCCACACCCTCGAAGTCCGCGCCACCGACCTGCACGGCTACACGCAGACGGAGAAGCGCGTCGGGACCGTGCCCGACGGCGCAACCGGCTGGCACTCGGTGGTGGTCGCCGTGACCTGACGATCCGGCGAGCGCCACCGGCGCGCCGCACGCGAACCACCGCACCGGCCCTCAACAGACCTTTGCCGCACCACCTTTGCCGCACCGCTTCTCAGCACATTCCTCAAGGAGATTCCAGATGAACACCACCCGTTTCCGCCGTGCCGCCCTCGCCGTCGCCGGTGTCGTCGTACTCCCGCTGGCCCTCACCGCCTGCGGCGACGACGGCAAGGACAACAAGGACAGCAAGGACTCGGCGGCCTCTGCCGCGGCTCCCCAGGAGTCCGAGAGCACGACGGACGACGCCCCGGGCGCGGGTGACCAGCCGTTCGGTACGGCGTGTGCGTCCGTTCCCGCGTCCGGCGCCGGCAGCTTCGACGGCATGTCAAAGGACCCGGTGGCCACCGCCGCGTCCCATAACCCCGACCTCTCCACCCTGGTCACGGCGGTGCGGAAGGCGGGCCTGGTCGACACCCTGAACAACGCCCAGAACATCACGGTCTTCGCGCCGACCAATGACGCCTTCGCCAAGATCCCGAAGGCCGACCTGGACAAGGTCCTCAGCGACAAGGCCACCCTGACGAAGATCCTCACCTACCACGTCGTCGGCGAGAAGCTGGCCCCGGCGCGGCTGGCGAGCGGCACCTACCCGACCCTGGAGAAGAGCACCCTGACCACGGCGGGTTCGGGCGAGTCGTACACCGTCAACGACTCCGCCAAGGTCGTCTGCGGCAATGTGTCCACCTCCAACGCCACCGTCCACATCATCGACACGGTCCTGATGCCGAAGATGTAGTCAGAAGATGTAGTCAGAGGTCCTCGCACGGCTGCGGGGCGGCTTCCCGCCCCGCAGCACCCGGACAAGGCCGGAACGCGTACGGCCGCCCCGCCGGAGATCGCCCGGCGGGGTGCCGTACGCACGATTCCCGGACCGGCCGTCAGCCGGCCGGGCACGGTTCCCGGCCCGGCCGTCAGCCGACCGAGCTGTACGCCACCACCCCGCGCAGCACCGACTCGACCGCCTTGCGCGCGTTCTTCGCGACCGTGCTGTTCTCTCGCGGCGCGGCGGCCGCGATCTGGCCGAGCACGTCGATGACCTGCTTGGACCAGCGCACGAAGTCACCGGCCGGCATCTCCGCCTCGCGCAGCACCTCGTCCAGCCCCTTGCCCGAGGCCCACATATAGACCGCCCAGGCGAAGCCGAGGTCGGGCTCGCGCTGCCCGACGCCTTCCGCCTGGCTGATCTTCAGATCCTCCTCCAGGGCGTCGAGCCGGCCCCAGATACGGACCATCTCGCCCAGCGCGGCCTTCGCCCCGCCCGAGGGGACCTTGGGCGCCACCGCGTCGTCCGACTGCCTGGCCTCGTACACCAGCGCCGAGACACAGGCGGCCAGCTCGGCCGGGGAGAGCCCTTCCCACACCCGGTCGCGCAGGCACTCGCTCGCCAGCAGATCCAGCTCGCCATAGAGCCTGGCCAGCCGCCTTCCGTGCTCCGTGACCTCGTCCCCGCGCAGATAGTCCAGCTCGGTGAGGAGCGCGACGATCCGGTCGAAGGTACGGGCGATGGTGTTCGTCCGCCCCTCGATCCTGCGCTCCAGCTGCCGGGTGTCCCGCTGGAGCCGGTGGTAGCGCTCCGCCCAGCGGGCGTGGTCCTCCCGCTCGTCGCAGCCGTGGCAGGGGTGGGCGCGCAGCTCCGTACGGAGCCGGGCGATCTCCCGGTCGTCCGCGGCGGCGGCGCGCTGCTTGCGGTGCCGCTCGGGCACGATGTGCCCGGCCTTCGTCCGCAGCACGGACGCCAGATCGCGGCGCGACTGCGGGGAGCGCGCGTTGAACGACTTGGGGATGCGCATCCGCTCCAGCGCCTCCACCGGAACCGGGAAGTCCATCGAGGCGAGCCGCTTGACCTGCCGCTCGGCGGTCAGTACGAGCGGCCGTGGCCCGTCCTGGTACTCCAGTCCGCGATGGCCGTTGGCGCGGCCGGCCGGCAGCCCGGGGTCGAGTACCAGCGCGAGACCGGAGAACTTCCCGGTCGGCACATGGATGACATCGCCCGGCTTGAGCTTCTCCAGCGACGAGGCCGCGGCGGCCCGGCGCTGCGCCGCGCCCTGCTTGGCCAGCTCGGTCTCGCGGTCCTTGAGGTCGCGCCGCATGCGCGCGTACTCCTCGAAGTCCCCGAGATGGCAGGTCATGCCCTCCCGGTAGCCGTCGAGCCCCTCCTCGTTGCGCTGGACCTGCCGGGAGATCCCGACGACCGACTTGTCGGCCTGGAACTGGGCGAAAGAGGTCTCCAGCAGCTCGCGCGAGCGATGCCTGCCGAATTGCTGCACGAGATTGACGGCCATGTTGTACGAGGGCCGGAAGCTGGAGCGCAGCGGATAGGTACGCGTCCCGGCGAGTCCGGCGAGCGCGCCCGGGTCCATACCTCGCTGCCAGAGCACCACGGCGTGGCCCTCGATATCGATCCCGCGCCGCCCCGCCCGCCCGGTCAGCTGGGTGTACTCACCGGGGGTGATGTCGGCGTGCTGCTCGCCGTTCCACTTGACGAGCTTCTCCAGCACCACGGACCTGGCGGGCATGTTGATGCCGAGCGCCAGGGTCTCGGTGGCGAAGACCGCCTTGACCAGACCGCGGACGAACAGCTCCTCCACGACCTCCTTGAAGGTCGGCAGCATTCCGGCGTGGTGCGCGGCGATGCCACGCTCCAGGCCCTCCAGCCACTCGTAGTAGCCGAGGACATGGAGGTCCTCCCCGGGGATCGAGGCGGTGCGCTCCTCGACGATCTCGCGGACCCGCCGCCGTGCCTCGTCGTTGTTGAGCCGGAGCCCCGCGTACATGCACTGCTGTACGGCGGCCTCGCAGCCGGCCCGGCTGAAGATGAAGGTGATCGCGGGCAGCAGCCCTTCGGCGTCGAGGCGCTCGATGACCTCGGGTCTGCCGGGCGTCCAGATCCGGGAGCGCTGGCGGCGCTCGCGCTCCCGGTCCGCCTCGCGGATCATCTTCCCGCGCCGGCGCTCGCGCGGGTTGTACGTGCGCTGGTTCTCCATCCGGGCCAGCCGGACGAGATCGGGGTTGACCTCGCGCTTGCCCGCACCACGGCCGCCGTGGTCGGTCTCCTCCTCGAAGAGGTCGTACATCCGGCGCCCGGCCATCACATGCTGCCAGAGCGGCACGGGCCGGTGCTCGGAGACGATCACTTCGGTGTCACCACGGACGGTGTCCAGCCAGTCACCGAACTCCTCGGCGTTGGAGACCGTCGCCGAGAGCGAGACCAGCGTGACCGACTCGGGAAGATGGATGATCACCTCTTCCCAGACGGCGCCCCGGAAGCGGTCGGAGAGGTAGTGCACCTCGTCCATCACCACATAGCCGAGTCCGGTGAGCGCCTGGGAGCCCGCGTAGAGCATGTTGCGCAGCACCTCGGTGGTCATGACGACCACCGGGGCGTCCGCGTTGACGCTGTTGTCCCCGGTCAGCAGGCCGACCTTGGCGGCGCCGTAGCGCTTGGCCAGATCGGCGTACTTCTGGTTGGACAGCGCCTTGATGGGGGTGGTGTAGAAGCACTTGCGGCCCTCGGCCAGAGCCAGGTGCACGGCGAACTCGCCGACGATCGTCTTGCCCGAGCCGGTGGGCGCGGCGACCAGCACGCCCTTTCCCGCCTCCAGGGCCTGGCATGCCTCGATCTGGAAGGGGTCCAGGCCGAAGTCGTACATCTCGCGGAAGGGGGCGAGCGCCGTGGCCTGCTCGACGGCGCGCATCCGGGAAGCGGCGTAGCGCTCGGCTGGTGAGAGGTCCTCTGTCATCTTGAAGTCGAGCCTACCCGCCACCTCTGACAGTCAGCCCGATCTTTAATCGCCCTTGGACAGCCCCCGGCGCGAGCAGCGCGATCCGCGCCGGGGGTATGCGATCAGGTGATGTCGTCGTAACCGTTCAGTCGCTTCGTACCGGCGCTGTCCGACTGCGCGGGAAGAGCGGGCGGCGTCGAGACGGGCTCGATCTCCCCGACGGCCTCCGGGGTCAGATCCAGGTCCGAGGCCTCGTCGTCATCGGGTCCCAGCGCATCGCGCCGTGCCTTGCGGCGGTCGTTCAGGAGCGAGATCGCCGTGGCGACGAAGTACAGCACCCAGATCGGCACGGCCAGGGCCATCATGCTCAGCGGGTCGGTGCTGGGCGTGGCCACCGCGGCGAAGACCGTGATGCCCATGATCATGGCGCGCCACCAGCCGGCCATCCGCTTGCCGGTGATCACCCCGCCGAGGTTGAGCATCACCAGCAGCAGGGGCAGCTCGAAGGCGAGACCGAAGACGACGACCATGCGGGTGATCAGATCGAGCAGGTCGTCGAGCGGAAGCTGGTTGTCCAGGTTGGCGGGCGAGAATTCGAGCAGGACCTTCGCCATCGTCGGCAGCGTCTTGTACGCGAAGAAGCCGCCGGCCAGGAAGAGCGGGAAGCCCGCCGCCACGAAGGCGAGCGAGTACTTCTTCTCCGCCCTGTGCAGCCCTGGGGCGACAAAGGCCCAGAGCTGGTAAAGCCAGATCGGTGAGGAGACCACGACACCGGCCATCAACGAGACCTTGAGCGCGAGCGTGAACGGCGTCAGCAGACCGTTCAGGACGATGCGGGCACAGGTGCCGTCCTGCCGCTTGGCCAGTTCCGCGAAGCTCGACTCACATCCGACCGACCTCAGTACGGGGTCGGTGAAGAACTCGATGATGTCCTTGTAGAAGAACGCGGCGACGAGCGTCACGACGACGATCGCCACCAGCGCTTTGGCGAGCCGGTTGCGCAGCTCACGCAGGTGCTCCACCAGGGGCATCCGCCCCTCGGGATCGGTCTCCTTCTTGCGGGCAGACTTAAGCAACCCACGTCCTCATCTCGTGCGGCGGGCGGCCCGCGACAGCGGCACCCGCTTCGGCCCAGGTGTCAGCGCTTGGTGGTCGAGTCCGTCGGCTCGGTCACCGGACGCGCGCTGGTCACGTCACCGGGCGCGGCCTGGATCGTACGCGGCACGACGTGGTCCTGAGCGGTCTCGTCACCCTTCGGCTCCGCCGGGGCCGTCTGCTGGCCCTCCGACTTCATCGCCTTGGCCTCGCTCTTGAGGATGCGGGCCGACTTGCCGAGCGAACGCGCCATGTCCGGAAGCTTCTTCGCGCCGAACAGCAGGACGATCACGACGAGGATGAGAATGATCTCGGTGGGACCGAGCCTTCCGAACATAAGCTTTTACCTTCTCACCGAGGCGGCATGGGAGGGGCCTGCGCAGTTTCGGCCGGACTCGTGTCCGACCTGCTTGCGCAGCGATCGTAACGCGCAGGGGTGAACACGGGGCAATCCCTGTGCGTACTTCCGTCGGCGGCCCGCGCCTCGCTGCCGGGGCCGCGTTCAGCAGCGTACCCCGCTCTTTCCCTGGTGAGCAGGGGGCGTCGCTACCTCAACGTGTCACCCGTGGCGGCCAGCCGGGTGGCCGCCCGCTCCAGGTCCTCGGCGGCCCGGTTGATCGTCTCCGTGGTGGCGGCGACCTGCCGGCCGAGCCGCTGGGCTTCCACGAAGACGCGGACGGCCAGCACACCGAGCACGGCGATACCGCAGAAACCCAGGGCGATGGCGAGCATGGGCCAGAACATGGGCAGAGCCTAGACCGTTCCAGGGAGTGGTTTCAGTGGAGTGGAGGTGGGTTCAGGGGGGTGTTTCAGGGGTGGTGACTCAGGGGGTGGAGTGGAGGCGCAGGGTACGTACCCCACCGCCGGTGAGGAGTTCCACGATCCGCTCCCCGGCGGGCTTGCGCACCATGGCCTCGCACTCGGGACAGGTGAAGGAGTAGAAGGTGGTCTTCGCGCTGGCGCCTATCGCCAGCCGCAGGGCACCGGCGGAGAGCTCGAAGCGGGCGCGGCACTCGGGACAGGCCGCTTTGAAGAGGACCGGAGCGACGGCCGAAAGTCCGGACAGCCCAGCTATGGTCGACATTGCGCGTGGTTCTCCTTGTCCTCGTCCTCAGCCGTTCACCGGTGCTCGTCGTAGGCCGCGAGCGCCTCGCCCGCCGCCAGCCGCGCGCTGTCCGCCAGCTCCGGCGGGGAGACGATCCGTCCGTCACCGCCGAGCCGCAGCGCCAGCCGTCTGAGCGAGGCGGGGGCGGGGGTGCGCAGAGTGATCCGCAGCCCGCCGTCGGAGAGTTCGACCGCGCTGTCGTGGGGGTAGTACTCCGCCACCCACCGGCCGCCGGGCCCGACCTCGATCACCACCTCGGGGTCCTCGGCGGAGGGCTGCACCAGCCCTTCCGACAGATCCCTCAGCTCCAGCTCCGGGGGCGCGGCCGGCGCGTCGAGCAGTCTGATCTCGGCGACCCGGTCGAGTCGGAACGTACGCCGCGCCTCGGAGAGCCGGCACCAGGCCTCCATATAGGTGTGTCCCACGGCGAACAGCCGGATCGGGTCGACCTCGCGCTCCGTCAGCTCGTCACGCGCCGGGGAGTAGTAGCGCAGCCACAGCCGGCGCCGCTCCGAGATGGCCCGGTCGACCTCGGCGAACACCCCGCCCTCGGACTCGAAGGTCACCGAGAGCCGGGAACTGGCCCCCGCGACCTCACCGGCGGCGGTCTCCAGCTTGGCGGTGGCGCGCAGCAGCGCCTGCCGGTCGCCCTCGCGCAGCCCCGGCAGGGTGGCGACGGCGCGGGCGGCGACGAGCAGCGCCGTCGCCTCGTCGGCGGCGAGCCGCAGCGGCTCGGCGACATCGTCGGGGTTGTGCCACCAGATGCGGTCGCCGTCGGTGTCGATGTCGAGGAGGTCACCGCCGCGGAAGCTGGTGCCGCACATGGGCAGCACATCGAGGTCGGAGATCAGCTCGTCCTCGGTGATGCCGAAGGCGCGGGCGACATCGCTGACATGCGCGCCGGGGCGCTCCCGCAGATAGGTCACCAGCGAGAGCATCCGCCGGGTCTGGTCGATGGCGTTGGCTGCCATGGTTGTACGAGTCCCCCTCAGCCCTTGGCCACGGCGCGCAGCCGGTCCAGGACGTCGGCCCGCAGGTCCGCGGGCTCCAGTACGACCACGTCCGGGCCGAACTCCACCAGCCAGGCGTCCAGCCCGTGTCCGTACGGGACCTCCAGCTCGTCCCAGCCGTCGCCCAGTTCCCGTGACGACAGTGCCTTGGCCCGCAGCGGATAGCCGCACCCGGAGCGCAGTTTGATGAGCGCGGAGCGGGTCGCGGTCTCGCCCGCCCAGCTCTCCACGGTCTCCCGTACGGTGACGACGTCCGGTACGGGCGCGCTGAAGACACCCGTGCGGGAGCGGACCCGGCCGGTGATCCGGGAGAGCCGGAAGACCCGCTCGGCGCCGCGGTCCCGGTCCCAGCCGGCCAGATACCAGTGGCCGCGCCAGCACTCCAGCGTCCATGGCTCGACCTGGCGCTGCTCCGGGCGGGCGGCGTTGGCCTTGCGGTAGTCGAAGGCGACGGGACGCCGGTCCCGGCAGGCGAGCATCAGCGGTTCGAAGGCGGCCTCGTGGACAGGGATACGGGGTTCGAGCGCGCCGTGGTGGGCCTCGTACGCGTCCTCGGCCTCCGGCATCCCGGCGGCGCGCAGCTTCTGCAGGGCGCCGCTCGCCGCGCCGGCCAGCCGTGCCTGCTGCCAGACCTTGGCGGCGAGACCGAGGGCGGCGGCCTCCTCGGCGTCGAGGGTGATGGCGGGCAGCCGGTTGCTGTCGCGGCGGGCGAGATAGCCGGTGTCGCCGTCGAGGTTCTCCACCGTCTCGATGACCAGGCCGAGTTCGCGCAGATCGTCCTTGTCGCGCTCGAACATCCGGTTGAACGAGTCGTCGGTGCCGGCCTCCAGATAGGCCTCGATGGAGCCCCGCAGCTCACGCTTGCTGAGCGGACGCCGGGTCCCGAGCAGACACAGCGCCAGATTCATCAACCGCTCGGCCTTGGCAATGGCCATCGACGCCTCGCACCCCTTTGATCGTGCCGCGCTGTGATCGTGCCGCGCTCACCCCGCTGACCGTACCGCCCCGGGGTGTCGCGGTAAAAGCCGAGGGCCCATGCCGGACAGCATGGGCCCTCGGGTGTCCGGATGTGATCAGACAGCGACCAGGTCGCAGACGAAGATCAGCGCCTCACCGGGGGCGATACGGCCGCCGCCGGCGCCGCGCTCGCCGTACGCCAGGTGCGAGGGGATGATCAGCTGGCGACGGCCGCCGACCTTCATGCCCTGCACGCCCTCGTCCCAGCCCTTGATGACCTGGCCGGCGCCGAGCTGGAACTGGAGCGGGGTACCGCGGTTCCAGGAGGAGTCGAACTCCTCACCGGTGGAGAACGCGACGCCCACGTAGTGGACGGACACGGAGTCGCCCGCCTTGGCCACCGCACCATCGCCTTCGATGATGTCCTTGATCTCCAGATCGGCCGGCGGCTCGCCACCCGGGAAGTCGACCTCGGGCTTCTCGATGCTCACTGAACTGCTCCTCTAAATGATGAACGGGCAACCGGGACAGTCTTACACCTTCGCCAGGATGTCCACCGCGAAGACCAGCGTGGAGTTCTTCGGGATGCCCTGCTGCTCCTGGTTGCCGAAGGCCTGGTCCGGCGGGATCACGATGAGGACCCGGCTGCCCACCTTCTTGCCGACGATGCCCGTCTTGAGGCCCTTCAGCGTGAGCTGCGGCAGCGGGAAGGTCTGCGTGCGGCCGGTCTTGTACGTGCTGTCGAACTGCTTGCGGTCCTTCCAGAGGTACGCGGCGTAGTTCAGCACGACGGTGTCCGAGTCCTTGACGGCCTCGCCGTCGCTCTCCAGCACGTAGTTGGAGACCAGCTTCTTGGGCGGCGCGCTCTTCGGGACGGTGACGGTCGGCTCCTTGCCGTCGTCGTTCGTCCCGACCTTGGGCAGGTCGATGTTGTCCTGCGCGACCGCGGTCCCCTTGGCGGAGGCGGGGACCTGGGTGGCCTTCAGGATGTCGACGACGAAGACGAGCGTGGAGTTGGGCTTGATGTCGCCCTGGCCCTGGGCGCCGTAGCCGAGCTCCGGCGGGATGCCCAGCTCGACACGGCTGCCGACCTTCTGGCCTTCCAGACCCTGGTCCCAGCCCTTGATGACCATGCCGGCCCCGACGGTCAGGTCGAACGGCTGCTTCCGGTCGAAGCTGTTGTCGAACGGCTTGTCGGAGTCCCAGCTCTGGCCCAGATAGTTGACCTGGATCGCATCGCCCTTTTTGACCGTCGCTCCGTCACCCTTGCTGAGGACATCGACCTTCAGCTCCTTGGGCGGCGTGCCCTCCCCCTTCTCGAGGGTCGGCTTCTGACCGAACTTGGCACCCGAGCTGATCGCGGGAAGTCCGTTCTTGGACGGGGTGGAGTCGGAGCCTCCATCGCTGCCACAGGCCGCTGTCGACAACAGCAGCAACGGGACGACGATGAGGCCGGCAAGTCGGCGCACGTGTTCCTCAGATCTCAGACGGCACAGTAGTTGCCCGCCACTCTAAGGCGTGCCGAGGGCCTCGTACGCGATACGTACGAGGCCCTCCGCACATTCCACCAATGCGTGTGTCCCCGGCCCGCTCACATACCGGCGATCAGTTTCTCCACCCGTTCGTCCACCGAGCGGAACGGGTCTTTGCAGAGCACCGTGCGCTGTGCCTGGTCATTGAGCTTGAGATGCACCCAGTCGACGGTGAAGTCCCTGCGCTGCTCCTGCGCCCGGCGGATGAAGTCGCCGCGCAGTCGCGCCCTGGTGGTCTGCGGGGGCACCGACTTGCCCTCGAAGATCTTCATGTCGTTGCAGATGCGGGCGGCCTGGCCCTTCTTCTCCAGCAGGTAGTAGAGACCGCGGCGGCGGTGGATGTCGTGATAGGCGAGGTCTATCTGAGCGACCCTCGGATGCGACATCGTCATATTGTGCTTCGCCCGGTACCGCTCGATGAGCTGGTACTTCATGACCCAGTCGATCTCCGTGCCGATACGGTCGAGATCCTCGGCCTCGATCGCGTCGAGCGTGCGGCCCCAGAGCTCCAGGACCTGGTCGACGGTGCCGGTGCGGATGCCCCGGCGCTCCACGAAGTCGACGGCCTTCTCGTAGTACTCGCGCTGGACCTCAAGGGCGGAGGCCTCGCGACCGCTCGCCAGGCGCACCTTGCGCTGGCCGGTGAGGTCGTGGCTGACCTCGCGGATGGCCCGGATCGGGTTCTCCAGGGTGAGATCGCGCATCACCGTGCCCGCCTCGATCATGCGCAGGACGAGATCGGTGGCGCCGACCTTGAGCAGCATGGTCGTCTCGGACATGTTGGAGTCGCCGACGATGACATGGAGCCGGCGGTAGCGCTCCGCGTCCGCGTGCGGTTCGTCACGGGTGTTGATGATCGGACGTGAGCGGGTGGTGGCGGAGCTGACGCCCTCCCAGATGTGCTCGGCGCGCTGGCTGACGCAGTAGACCGCGCCCCGCGGGGTCTGGAGTACCTTGCCGGCGCCGCAGAGCAGCTGACGGGTGACGAGGAAGGGGATGAGGATGTCCGCGAGCCGGGAGAACTCCCCGTGGCGGGCGACGAGATAGTTCTCGTGGCAGCCGTAGGAGTTTCCGGCGGAATCGGTGTTGTTCTTGAAGAGATAGACGTCGCCCGCGATTCCCTCCTCGTGCAGGCGGCGTTCGGCGTCGACGAGCAGCCCCTCCAGAATGCGCTCGCCCGCCTTGTCGTGCGTGACCAGCTCGGAGATGTTGTCGCATTCGGGAGTTGCGTATTCCGGATGCGAACCCACGTCGAGGTAGAGGCGGGCGCCGTTCCGCAGGAAGACATTGCTGCTGCGGCCCCATGAGACAACACGGCGGAAGAGGTAGCGCGCCACTTCGTCAGGTGACAGTCGGCGCTGTCCCCTGAACGTGCACGTGACGCCGTACTCGTTCTCCAGCCCGAAAATGCGGCGGTCCATGTCTGAACATTACGCCTGATGACCAGAGCTGAAACCGGGTTGGGCCGCACCGCTTCGATCATTTTCCGTCCGGATGGTGGCATCCGAAGGGGCGGTGGGAGCCTTCAGGACCCGCTGGGTGGCCAGGAGTACCAGGAGCGCGGCGAAACCCCCTCCCCCCGCCACGGCGAAGCCGGCCACGGTACCGCCGGCCTCCACGGCGGGGCCGGCGGCGCCGGTGCCGAGCGCGGCGCCGACACCGAACGTGGTGACGAGCCAGGAGAACGCCTCGGTGACCGTGCCGCGCGGGGCGTGCCGGTCGACGACGATGAAGGCGCAGGCCAGCGCCGGCGCCAGGAAGACACCCGCGAGGGCGGACAGCGCGGTCATCGCGACCACCCCGGGGGTGAGCATCAGCGGGAGGTAGCAGAGGGCCAGCAGGGCGACGATGCCCCGCAGCCGGCGCTCGGGGCCTCCGGCCCACTGCCGCGATCCGTACGCCACGCCGCCGATCAGCGCGCCGAGACCGAGGGCGGCCATCAGCCAGCCGTACACGGACTCGTCGCCGTGGTCGTCGGCGTAGGCGACGCCCGCGACGGTGATGGAGCCGAGGGCCATGCCGACGAAGAGGAAGGCGCCGAGCAGGGCGAGCAGTCCCGGCGAGCGCAGGGCACCGAGCCAGTGCGCCTCACGGGGCGCGGAACGCCAGGCCCTGGAGGGCCCGGACAGGACGACGGAGAGCGCGCCGAGTACGCCGACGATGTTGATGACGAGCAGCGCGGCGCCCGGGGACCAGAGCGCGACCAGCAGGGTCACGAAGAGCGGGCCGACCGTGAACATGACCTCCTGGGCCACGGCGTCCATGGCGTAAGCCCGGTGCACCCGGTCCTCGCTGCCCAGCACGCTCGGCCACAGCGCCCTGAGGCCGCCCTCCAGCGGCGGGGTGAAGAGGCCCGCGATCGCCACGGCCGGGTACGCGAGGGCCGGCACGTCTGTTCCGACGGCCACGAAGACCACCATGCCGAGGCCCGAGACCAGCGCCGCCGGGAGCTGCACACGGGGCTGTCCGAACAGGTCCACGGCCCGGCCCAGCAGCGGCTGGCCGATGGCCGTGGCGATGCCGTAGAGCGCCACGAACACCCCGGCCAGGGTGTAGCCGCCGTCCTCGGCCCGGATGAACAGGACGATCGCGATCGGGCCCGTGGCGTTCGGCAGCCGGCCCACCAGCGTGCCGGTGAGCAGCCGTGCGGCGTACGGCGCCTTGAGGATGTCCAGATACCCCGTGGCCATATCGCCTCTTCTTCCCCTTGGCTCGTCCCGGGCCGCCCGATCCGGCCCCGTCCGTGCAGTTTTACGTATAACGTGCAGCGCCATACGTACCATGATCGTAGTCCGCGGGTCCACCGCGATCGTCACCGCGCGACGGAGAACGGCAGTCATGACAGAGCAGTCCGCGAGGCCCACCAGCAAGGACGTGGCGCGCGCCGCGGGCGTGTCCCAGGCGACGGTCTCCCTCGTCCTCGGCGACAAGTGGCGGGGCAGGGTCTCGGAGCGGACCGCCGGGCTGGTGCGGGAGGCCGCGCGCGCCCTGGGCTACCGGCCCAATCTCGCGGCCCGCAATCTGCGGCTCGGCACCACCAGAACGGCGCTCCTGGTCGTTCCCGCGCTCACCAACGAGTTCTTCGCCCGTGTCTACACGGGAGCGGCCAGGGTCGCCGCGGAGCACGGCTTCGGAGTCGTCCTCTACCCGTCGCCGGCGGGGGTCGGTCCCGCCAGGGACCCCTTCGCCTCCGCGCGGGCCGCGCTGGACGGGGTGATCGCCTCCTCGATGGCGACGGACGCGCTGGACGCGATCCGCGGTTCGGACGGCGCGGATCTGCCGCTGGTGATGCTCGACAGCGATCCGGCGGCGCCCGGAGCCGCCGCTCGGGTGAATCTCGACATCGCCGACGGCATGCGGCAGGTCGCCGGGCATCTGCTGGACCTCGGCCACCGGCGGCTGGTCCATCTCTCCTCCGCCGTCGCCTCCTGGACCTTCGACGTACGGGCCGCGACACTCGCCGAGACGGTACGTGGGGTGCCGGGCGCGGTCCTGAGCACGATCTCCGCGCCGCTGGAGGTGGGCGCCGCGCGGGAGGCCACCGAGCGCGCCCTCGCCGGTCCCGGGCCCCGGCCGACGGCGCTGGTGTGCGACGACGACATCCTGGCCGCGGGCGCCTGCAAGGCCGTACGGAGGCTCGGTCTGCAGGTGCCGGAGGACATCTCGGTCAGCGGCTTCGACGATCTGGCGCTCGCGACGGCGGTCGAGCCGGAGCTGACGACGGTACGACTGCCCGCCGAACGGGTGGGCGAGCGCGGGATGTCGGCCCTGCTGGCCGTCCTGGACGGCCGCCGGCCGGAGACCGGCGACCTCCCGGTCTCGCTGGCGGTCCGGGACTCCACGGCGCCCCCGCCGCCCGCACGCCCCGTGCCCTGACACGAGCCGTGGCACGACGATGCCCCGGCGCGTACGAGCGCGCCGGGGCATGGTGAGACGTTTCCGCCGGGCTACTCGCCGGCGTCCTTGTCCTTCCCGTCCGGCTTGCCGCTGTCCTTGGCCTCGGTGCCCTCAGACGCCTTGGACTCCGGCTTCTCCGTGGACTCCGACGCCTCGGGGGCCTCGGACGGCGTCTTGGCCGGGGCGGGCGTGGCGCCGTCCGGCTCCTCGGTGTCCGAGGGGGCGTCGGTCGGCGTGGAGGCCGCGCCGTCCGCCTCCAGCAGCCGGGAGAGCTGGCGGCCGACGATCCGCTTGAACTTGCGCTGCTGCGGCCGCGTACGGTCCAGGACCGCCACCTCCAGCCGCTCGGCCGGGATCTCCCGCTCGCCGCCGTTGGTGTCCCTGGAGAGCGCCTGGACGGCCAGCTTCAGGGCCTCGGCGAGCGACATGCCGTCGCGGTGCCGCTGGTCCAGATAGGAGCTGATCTGCTCCGAGCTGCCGCCGACCGCGACCGAGCCGTGCTCGTCCACGATCGAGCCGTCGTGCGGCAGCCGGTAGATCTGGTCGCCGTCCGGCGTGGCGCCCACCTCGGCGACCACCAGTTCCACCTCGTACGGCTTCTCACCGGCGCTGGAGAAGATCGTGCCGAGCGTCTGGGCGTAGACATTCGCGAGACCGCGGGCGGTCACGTCGTCGCGGTCGTAGGTGTATCCGCGCAGATCCGCGTAGCGCACGCCGCCGATGCGCAGATTCTCGTACTCGTTGTACTTGCCGGCGGCCGCGAAGCCGATCCGGTCGTAGATCTCGCTGAACTTGTGAAGTGCGCGGGACGGGTTCTCGCCGACGAAGACAATGCCGTCGGCGTACTGCAGCACGACCAGGCTGCGACCGCGTGCGATGCCCTTGCGGGCGTATTCCGCCCGGTCGGCCATGGCCTGCTGGGGTGAGACATAGAACGGCGTCGACACCGGCTATCCGTCCCTTTCTGTCAGTGGCATGTTTTTTCAGAAGAGAGCGGCATCAGAGCAGCGCGGCGCGCGGGCCGTCGGGCTGTTCCAGCCGGCGCTCCAGGATCGAGCGGGCGATCTCGGCGGATTCCTCGTCGGTCAGCTTCCGGAAGCCCTGTTCGGTGATGACGGTGACGATGGGATAGATCCGGCGGGCCACATCGGGGCCGCCCGTCGCCGAGTCGTCATCCGCGGCGTCGTAGAGCGCCTGGATGACCAGGGTGGTGGCCTGGTCCTCGGTCAGATCCTCGCGGTAGAGCTTCTTCATCGCGCCACGGGCGAAGATCGAGCCGGAGCCGGTGGACGCGTAGCCCACCTCCTCGGAACGGCCGCCCGTCACGTCGTACGAGAAGATGCGGCCCTTCTCGCGGTCCACGTCCCAGCCCGCGAAGAGCGGGACGACGGCCAGGCCCTGCATGGCCATGGCCAGGTTGCTGCGGATCATCGTGGAGAGCCGGTTGGCCTTGCCCTCCAGGGAGAGCTGCGCTCCTTCGACCTTCTCGAAGTGCTCCAGCTCCAGTTGGAAGAGCTTGACCATCTCCACGGCGAGACCCGCAGTGCCCGCGATGCCCACGGCCGAGTACTCGTCGGCCGGGAAGACCTTCTCGATGTCGCGCTGGGCGATCATGTTGCCCATCGTCGCCCGCCGGTCACCGGCGAGCACCACACCGCCGGGGAAGCTGACCGCGACGATCGTCGTGCCGTGCGGCGCCTCGATGGCGCCCTGGAGGGGCGGCAGCGAGCGCTTGCCGGGCAGCATGTCCGGCGACTGGTGGGACAGGAAGTCCATGAACGAGGACGAGCCGGGCGTCAGGAAGGCCGCCGGCAGACGCCCGTTGTTACGAGGGTTGGCTTCCACGCGTTTCCTTCCGGATGGGCGGCGGCCCGCCGCTCGCGCCGGGCCGATCTTAAGAACTGTGCACGGACCTTACCCGCGCCGCCGCGTGTCATCCGTCCCGGTGCGACCGGCTTTCACCGGCGCACCGGGACGGACAACCGCTGCTACTGGCCGCCCTTTTGGACGAAGGAGCGCACGAAGTCCTCGGCGTTCTCCTCAAGGACGTCGTCGATCTCGTCCAGGACGGAGTCCACGTCATCGGACAATTTCTCCTGGCGCTCCTTGAGGTCCTCGGACGCCTGCGCCTCCTGCGCCTGCTCCTCGGTCTCCTCGGTGGAACGCGTCGCCTTCTGCTGTCCGCCGCCGGTGTCCTTGGTCGCCATAACCCTCACCCCGCTCGGTTCGCCCCGCTCGATGTGACCTACAAGATCAGACCCTACAAGGAGGGTCCGACATCGGCCCCGCACTTCCCACAACGTCCGGGTACCACCTCGATCATTCCCGGACCGGGACCATTTCAGCCTCCGGACAGCACCCGGACCAGCTCCTCCGCCGTACGGCACCGGTCGAGCAGCTCCTTGACGTGGTTCCGGGTGCCCCGCAGGGGCTCCAGGGTGGGCACGCGCTGGAGCGAGTCACGGCCGGGCAGGTCGAAGATGACCGAATCCCACGAGGCGGCCGCCACGTCGTCCGCGTACTGCTCCAGGCACCGTCCCCGGAAATACGCCCTGGTGTCCTCCGGAGGCTTCGTCCTGGCCCGCTCGACGTCCTGGTCGTCCAGGAGCCGCCGCATCTTGCCGCGGGCCACCAGACGGTTGTAGAGGCCCTTGGCGGGGCGTACGTCGGCGTACTGGAGGTCCACGAGGTGCAGCCGGGCCTCGTCCCAGTCCAGGTTGTCCCGGCGCCGGTAGCCCTCCAGGATCTCCCGCTTGGTGATCCAGTCGAGCTCTCCCGACAGGCTCATCGGATCGTTCTCCAGCCGGTTGAGGGTGTCCTCCCAGCGGCCCAGGACGTCCTTGGTCTGCTCGTCGGCGTCGACGCCGTAGCGCTCCTCCACGTACTTTCTGGCCAGCTCGTAGTACTCCATCTGGAGCTGGACAGCGGTGAGTGTCCGTCCGCTGCGGAGCGTGACCAGCCGGCCGAGGCCGGGGTCGTGCGAGACCTGGTGCAGCGTGCGGACCGGCTGGTCGACGGCGAGATCGACGTTGATGAAGCCGTCCTCGATCATGGAGAGGACGAGCGAGGTCGTGCCGAGCTTGAGATAGGTGGAGATCTCCGACAGATTCGCGTCGCCGATGATCACATGCAGCCGGCGGTATTTCTCGGCGTCGGAATGGGGTTCGTCGCGGGTATTGATGATGGGGCGCTTGAGCGTGGTCTCCAGGCCGACCTCGACCTCGAAATAATCCGCGCGCTGGCTGATCTGGAAGCCGTGCTCGTGCCCGTCCTGGCCGATGCCGACCCGGCCCGCACCGGTGACGACCTGCCGGGAGACGAAGAACGGCGTCAGATGGCGCACGATGTCCGAGAACGGGGTCTCCCGTTTCATCAGATAGTTCTCGTGCGTGCCGTAGGAAGCGCCCTTGTTGTCGGTGTTGTTCTTGTACAGATGGATCGGCTGGGCGCCCGGAAGCTGTGCCGCTCGTTCCGCGGCCTCGGCCATGATGCGCTCGCCCGCCTTGTCCCAGAGAACGGCGTCGCGCGGATTGGTGATCTCGGGAGAGCTGTATTCCGGGTGGGCGTGGTCGACGTACAGTCGTGCGCCATTCGTGAGAATCACATTGGCCAGCCCGATGTCCTCGTCGGTGAGCTGGCTGGAATCGGCCGTCTCGCGGGCGAGGTCGAAGCCACGGGCGTCCCGCAGCGGATTCTCCTCCTCGAAATCCCAGCGAGCACGTCGTGCCCGGTGCATCGCCGCCGCGTAAGCGTTGACGATCTGGGACGAGGTGAGCATGGCATTGGCGTTCGGGTGACCCGGAACGGAGATGCCGTACTCCGTCTCGATGCCCATTACTCGCCGTACGGTCATGCGGCCCTCCTTGCCCGGCGGCACTCCCCTCCGGAAGCGCCGCTCAAGTACCGCTGTCTCTCCGTCGCGTATGCGTGTGCGGTGCCCGACCCCGCACTGCGCGACGCGGCGGTAGGAAAGAGCCTAGAACGCCTCCGGGCCGGTGGGGAGATCATTTCCGTCATTGGCCTGGTGTGGTGGAAGGTACGGGGAAAGCAACCGGCTGCGGATGCCCTTCCGGACATCCGCAGCCGGGCCGCGCTCTACAGGTACTGACCGGTGTTCGCCACCGTGTCGATGGAGCGTCCGGTGTCCGCGCCCTGCTTTCCGGTCACCAGGGTACGGATGAAGACAATCCGCTCACCCTTCTTACCGGAGATACGGGCCCAGTCGTCCGGGTTCGTGGTGTTCGGCAGGTCCTCGTTCTCCTTGAACTCATCCACGCAGGCCTGGAGGAGATGGGAGACCCGAAGGCCCTTCTGGTCGTGGTCGAGGAATGCCTTGATGGCCATCTTCTTGGCCCGGTCGACAATGTTCTGGATCATCGCGCCGGAGTTGAAGTCCTTGAAATACAGGACTTCCTTGTCGCCGTTCGCGTACGTGACCTCCAGGAAGCGGTTCTCCTCGGATTCCGCGTACATCTGCTCCACGACGGACTGGATCATCCCGTGGGCCGCGGCCTCCTTGGAGCCGTTGTGCTCCGAGACGTCGTCCACGTGCAGCGGCAGCGAGGGCGTCAGATACTTCGCGAAGATGTCCTTCGCCGCCTCCGCGTCCGGACGCTCGATCTTGATCTTCACATCGAGCCGGCCGGGCCGCAGGATCGCGGGGTCGATCATGTCCTCGCGGTTGGAGGCGCCGATGACGATGACGTTCTCCAGGCCCTCCACACCGTCGATCTCGGCGAGCAGCTGGGGGACGATGGTGTTCTCCACGTCCGAGCTGACACCGGATCCGCGGGTGCGGAAGAGGGATTCCATCTCGTCGAAGAAGACGATGACGGGCGTGCCCTCGCTCGCCTTCTCCCGCGCACGCTGGAAGACCAGGCGGATGTGGCGCTCGGTCTCACCGACGTACTTGTTGAGGAGCTCGGGACCCTTGATGTTGAGGAAGTAGCTCTTCCCCGCGGGCCGGCCGGTCACCTCGGCGACCTTCTTGGCGAGGGAGTTCGCCACGGCCTTGGCGATCAGTGTCTTGCCGCAGCCGGGAGGGCCGTAGAGCAGGATGCCCTTCGGCGGTCGCAGTTCGTGCTCCTTGAAGAGGTCCGGGTGGAGGTACGGAAGCTCGACCGCGTCGCGGATCATCTCGATCTGGCCGCCCAGACCGCCGATCTTGTTGTAATCGACGTCCGGAACCTCTTCGAGGACGAGCTCCTCGACCTCGCTCTTGGGAACCACTTCGTAGACGTAGCCGGAGCGGGGTTCGAGCAGGAGGGCGTCGCCGGGACGGACGGTGATGTCCAGCAGCGGCTCGGCGAGCCGCACCACCCGTTCCTCGTCGGTGTGCCCGATCACCAGGGCGCGCTCGCCGTCCTCAAGGATCTCCTTGAGGGTGACGATGTCCCCGGCGCGCTCGTACTCCATGGCTTCGACCACATTGAGCGCTTCATTGAGCATGACTTCCTGGCCGCGCCGTAGCTCTTCGAGCTCGACGCCGGGGCTGACATTCACCCGGAGCTTGCGGCCCCCGGTGAAGATATCGGCCGTGCCGTCCTCATTGGCCTGCAGAAATACACCGAATCCGGCCGGCGGCTGCGCGAGCCGGTCGACCTCCTCCTTGAGGGCCACGATCTGATCGCGGGCCTCACGCAGCGTATTGGCGAGCCGCTCGTTCTGTGCGGACACACCCGCAAGATTCGTCTGCAACTCGACGATCCGCTCTTCGAGAATCCTCGTGTGCCGCGGAGAGTCGGCGAGCTTACGTCGCAGGACGGCGATTTCCTGCTCGAGATAGGCAACCTGGCCGGCTGGGTCTTCGGACCCCCGCCCGGGCCGGATGCCGCGGTTGATGTCGTCGTCGTGGGCTGCCACGGTCCTCACCTCCTCCAAGGGGAGCTGGACGCTTCCTGACCCTACCTGGGTGGGTGATGATTGAAACCCCTAGATCACAAAGACTGTCGGGGTAGGTCCGATCTTCACCCTTGCGCCCTCCCTCACGCCAGGGGAATACCCACCCAGGAACATCGGAAAGCTGTCGGTTGTATCGTCGAAGCGTTCAACACCCGTCAGGGCCGCCGCGACTTACTCCATAATGCGCTGCCCGGCGCAGTAAACGTCAGGAGAGATGACCGTGCAGCAGGAGGCTCCCACCGAAGGCGTCACCGAGAACGGTGAGCCGCTGGAGGTCTGGATCGACCAGGACCTCTGCACCGGGGACGGGATCTGTGCCCAGTACGCCCCTGATGTGTTCGAGCTGGACATCGACGGCCTGGCCTACGTGAAGAGCCCCGACGACGAGCTGCTCCAGGCCCCGGGCGCGACCACGCGCGTACCGCTGCCGCTGCTGCGCGATGTGGTGGATTCCGCCAAGGAGTGTCCTGGTGACTGCATTCATGTACGCCGTGTGACGGACCAGGTCGAGGTCTACGGCCCCGACGCGGCATAACTCCTTGTCACGGCCCGTCGCATGGTGCCATCCGTGGTGATCTTTCACACACTCCGTGCGACGGGACGCTCACCGCGTACGAACGCGCCGTTCTGCCACCGCCAGGAGACCCGCTGTTCCTCGTCGGGACAGCAGCTGGGGACCGTGGGGCCCGAGTAGCCGAACAGGGTCGCGAGGATCTCCCCGTCGCGTACGGCGAAGTCGGGGCCGACGGTGAGCTTGTCCTCGGGGTCCACCAGCGTCGCCACGATCCTGGCCCGCTCGCCCTCGCCGCCGGCCCTGGTCAGTACGTACACACCGTTGGGCGGGGTGCCGGAGCCGGCCGCGCAGCGTACGACCGCCACGGTCTCGGGGTTGCCGTCCCCGTCGAGGTCGCCCGAGGACTTCTTCGTGACGGTCGTGCCCACTCCCCCGCACTCCAGCGGGAAGTCCACTCCGGAGGGGTCTGGGGCGGGCAGCGGTGCCCGGCCCGGGTCCGCGGCCTTCGGGGATCCCGAGCCCGACTGGGACGCCGTGGCGGCGCCGGGCTGGAGCAGACCCGCCAGGGCCACGACAGCGGCCATCGCGGTGGCCGTCGCGAGCCAGTGCACGGCGCGGGGCCGGGTGTGCGCGAGGTCCGGGACGTCGGAGAGCTGCACGCGGAGTGTCTCCTGTGAAGGCGGTGACGTGTGAAGGCGGTGACGGCGAATAACCAACGGTGGGAGGGAGACAGCATCGTGCCACACGTCACAGGGCGGCGGAACAGCGGGGTCCGTAAGACCAACGTAAAGAGAGCGCCGCCGAGTTCCCCCGTTCCTGACGGGAACTCGGCGGCGCTGTCGCCGTGTTGACGGTCGCTGTGGCGAGAGGGAGAGCCGGCCGTACGGTCAGCCGCGTGAGCCGCTGCCGCTGCCGGGACCGTCGTAGTCGTCCCCGTACGCGCCCTTGGCGGGACGACGGCGGCGCAGCGGCGGCTCGACGCCGTCCGCGAGCCGGCGCGCGGTCACCAGGAAGCCGGTGTGGCCGATCATCCGGTGGTCCGGGCGTACGGCGAGACCCTCGACGTGCCAGTTGCGGATCATCGACTCCCAGGCGGCCGGCTCGTTGAACGTGCCGAACTCCCTGATCGTCTCGACGGTACGGGCGAGTTGGGTGGTCGTCGCGACGTACGCGCAGAGGATGCCGCCGGGCACGAGCGCCTTGGAGACGGCCTCGACGCACTCCCAGGGGGCGAGCATGTCGAGGATCACGCGGTCGACGTCCGTGTCGGACAGATTGTCCTGGAGGTCACCGACCGTCAGCTGCCAGGCGGGGTGCGGCTCGCCGAAGTAGCGCTCCACGTTCTGCCGGGCGATGTCGGCGAAGTCCTGGCGGCGCTCGTAGGAGTGCAGCATGCCCTGGTCCCCGATGACGCGCAGCAGGAAACTGCTGAGCGAGCCGGAGCCCACGCCCGCCTCGACGACGCGCGCGCCGGGAAAGATATCGGCGAAGGCCAGGATCTGGCCGGCGTCCTTCGGGTAGACCACCGCGGCGCCGCGGGGCATGGACAGGACATAGTCGGGGAGCAGGGGGCGCAGCGCGAGATAGGCGACGTTTCCCGTGGTACGGACAACACTGCCCTCGGGAGCACCGATCAGCTCGTCGTGCGGGAAGGACCCTTTGTGGGTGTGGAAATTCTTCCCGGCTTCGAGCGTGAAGGTGTAGTGGCGTCCCTTGGGGTCGGTGAGCTGAACCTGGTCCCCGACCTTGAAGGGGCCGCGACGTCGGGCGGCACCGGTCGGTTCGGACATGTTTGAAGCTTAGCCGCTTTTTCCGGGGGCTCGTTTCGCCCGGTGGGCGGCCCCGGCGGTGCTCACTTCCCCTGCGGGCGGGCCATCGCCGCGACAAAGGCGCGCTCGACGTCGGCGGTCGACAGGACCCCGTAGATCTCGCCCGTCTCCTCCAGCACCAGGTACTCCGTCGCGGGGCTGGCCCTGAGCCGTTCGAGGAGGGCCTCGCCCGCCAGGTCCGCGGGGACCTTCATGCCCTCCGTGAGGTCCTGGGCGAGGCCGCTGACCGCGACCCAGGGGCGTCGGTGCTGCGGTACGCCGACGATCGCGGACTCCCTGACCAGGGCCGTCGGGTCGCCCTGGCCGTCGACGACGACGAGGGCGCGGGCGCCCGCCTCGTTGGCCCGGCGCAGCGCCTCGGAGAGCGGGGTGGAGGACTCGACCGGAACCGCGCGCCGGGTGAGGGCGCGGGCCTGGAGTTCGGGGAGGTGTTCGCGGAGCCTGGCCATCCGCAGGCTGTTGCCCGCGCCGGTCCAGATGATCGCGGCGAGGATGGCGGCGAGCAGCGCGTCGGTGACGGTCTCCATGCCGCTGACGTTCCTGGCCGAGGTGCCCAGGGCGCCCGTTCGGGTGAGGAGCGGCAGGCCGATCAGCACGGCGACGGCGAGCGCCCGGCCGACCCAGGCGGCGGCGACGGTGCCGCTCATGGGCTTGCCGGTGATCTTCCAGACGACCGCGCGCAGCATCCGGCCGCCGTCCAGCGGAAGGCCGGGGAGCAGGTTGAAGGCGGCGACGATCAGATTGGAGATCGTCAGCCCCGCGAGCAGGACGCCGGGGACCGTACCGGGCTCGACGGCCAGCAGGCCGAGGTAGAAGATCCCGGAGAGCACCAGCGAGAGCAGCGGCCCGACGAAGGCCAGGATGAACTCGCGGCCCGGGGTCTCGGACTCCTTCTCGATCTCGGAGACGCCGCCGAAGAACTGGAGCTGGATCCGGCGCACCGGCAGCTTGAAGCGGAGCGCGGCGACGGTGTGGGCCAGTTCGTGGACGAGTACGGAGGCGTAGAAGGCGACGGCGAAGAAGAGCGCCAGCAGATAGCGGAGGCCGCCCAGTTGCGGGAGGACCCGCTCCAGCTGGCCGCCGAAGATCCAGGTGATGAGCGCGGCCACCAGGAACCAGCTCGGGGCGACGTAGACCGGCACGCCGAAGGGGCGGCCCATGAGAATGCCACCGCCTGGGTCTTCGCGGCGCGGTGGTTTGCCGCCGGGGCCCGTATCCCCCTTGCCGGGCTGCGACGGCTTGCTCTCGCCGCGCTCGTCGTCCTCTTTCACGGGTTCCCTTCGTCGGCAGCGTCGCTCGCTCGATCATGCAGTGCGAGAGGCTCTGTAGTCGATGGTATTCGGATCGCTGTCAGTGTCGGGCCATAGGGTCTGCGTCATGAGTACGAGCCTGCCGCCCACTTCTCCGAGCTTGCCGCCCGCCGCGTCTCCGGGCGAGCGGTCCGCCGCGTCTCCGGCCGGTCCGCCGATGTCGCTTTCGCCGTCGCGTGCGAGCGACTTCATGCAGTGCCCGCTGCTGTACCGGTTCCGGGTGATCGACAAGCTGCCGGAGAAACCGAGCGAGGCGGCGACCCGCGGCACGCTCGTTCATGCCGTGCTGGAGCGGCTCTTCGACGCACCGGCCGTGGAGCGTACGGCGCCCCGGGCGAAGGCGCTGGTCCCCGGCCAGTGGGACCGGCTGCTGGAGTCCCGTCCCGAGCTGGCCGGGCTGTTCGCGGAGGACGCGGACGGCGAGAGGCTGGCGCGCTGGCTGG
This sequence comes from Streptomyces sp. L-9-10, assembly GCF_004151105.1. GTDB lineage: Bacteria > Actinomycetota > Actinomycetes > Streptomycetales > Streptomycetaceae > Streptomyces. The sequence goes on along the minus strand of NZ_PHRF01000162.1, from coordinate 130,394 downwards.
CGGAGGCGGAGCGGCTGGTCGAGCGGTGGTTCTCGCTGGAGGACCCGACCCGGCTGGAGCCGGCCGAGCGGGAGCTGTTCGTCGAGACGGAGCTGGAGTCGGGGCTGCGGCTGCGCGGGGTGATCGACCGCGTCGACGTGGCGCCCACGGGCGAGGTGCGGATCGTCGACTACAAGACGGGCAAGGCGCCCCGGCCCGAGTACGCGGACGGGGCGCGGTTCCAGATGTCGTTCTACGCGCTGGTGGTCTGGCGGCTGAAGCGGGTGGTGCCGCGCCGGCTCCAGCTGGTGTATCTGGGCAGCGGGGAGGTCGTCACGTACGACCCGGTGCAGGCCGATCTGGAGCGGGTGGAGCGGAAGCTGCTCGCGCTCTGGGAGGCGATCAGGCTGGCCACCGAGACGGGTGACTGGCGTCCCCGTCCCACGAAGCTGTGCGGCTGGTGCGACCACCAGGCGGTCTGTCCGGAATTCGGCGGTACGCCTCCCGTCTATCCGCTGACGGTCGGTGTGCCGGGGAGCGCGTAGACGACGCGTCCGGCCGGCGGGACCGGCCGCCGCTCCCGGCGGAGTCACGGTGGGGTGGTCAGGGCAGAATGGGGCCGGTCTAGTGAAGGAGTTCCCTGTGACTGTCCGCGTCCTACTGGTCGATGACCAGCCGCTGCTGCGCACCGGCTTCCGGATGATCCTGGAGGCCGAGCAGGACATCGCGGTCGTCGGCGAGGCCGGGGACGGCCTCCAGGCCATCGACCAGGTCCGCGCGCTCCAGCCCGATGTGGTGCTGATGGACATCCGGATGCCCCGGATGGACGGCGTGGAGGCGACCCGTCAGATCACCGGCCCCGGCCGGGACGGTCCGGCGAAGGTACTGGTCCTGACGACCTTCGATCTCGACGAGTACGTGGTGGAGGCGCTGCGCGCGGGGGCCAGCGGCTTCCTGCTCAAGGACGCGCCCGCCAATGAGCTGGTCCAGGCGATCCGGGTGGTCGCGGCGGGTGAGGCGATGCTGGCGCCGAGCATCACGCGCCGGCTGCTCGACAAGTACGCGGATCACCTGCCGTCCGGCGAGGAGCCGGTGCCCGACACGCTGCACACACTGACCGACCGCGAGGTCGAGGTGCTCAAGCTGGTCGCCCGGGGGTTGTCCAACGCGGAGATCGCGGCGGACCTCTTCGTCAGTGAGACCACGGTCAAGACGCATGTGGGCCATGTGCTGACCAAGCTGGGGCTGCGCGACCGGGTACAGGCCGCGGTGTACGCGTACGAGAGCGGGCTGGTGCGCCCCGGCGCACAGTGACGACCCAGTGACGACGGCGGACCGCCGCCCCGACCCGTCCGGCCGCGTGGGCCTCGCCCACGCGGCCGGACCGCTGTTCAGAAGCTTCCGTAAGTCTCCCGGTGGCCCGGGAAGGTCACGCGCCGGGGCCGCGGCGGAGCTCCCAGAGGAGCAGTTCCGCCGAGGAGTTGACCGCCCACTCCACACCCGCGATGTCATCGCGCGAGGCGACGTACTGCTTGCCCTGCCACAGCGGCAGCACCGGCACGTCGTCGGCGACGATGTCCTGGATCCGGCTGAAGGTCTTCGTGGCGGCGCTGCGGTCGGCCTCGCGGCGCGACTGCGGGATCAGCTCGCCGCGCAGTGTGGCGTTGTTGTAGGGCATGTTGAGGAAGTTGTCCTTGTCCAGGAAGGGCGCCGTGTAGCTGTCCGGGTCCGGGAAGTCGGGGAACCAGCCCATCCCGTAGACCGAGTAGTCACCCTTGATCTGGTTCGGGCGGAAGGTCTTCCACTCCGTGCCCTTGATGGAGACGTCGAACAGCTTGCTGCTGTTGAGCTGGTCCCTGAGGTTCTCGAACTCCTGCTTCGTCGCCTCGCCGTAGTGGTCGGTCGTGTAGTCCAGCGAGAGCTTCACGGGGGTTTCGATCCCGGCGCTCTCCAGCAGGTCGGCGGCCTTGGGCAGGTTGCGGTCGCCGTACTTGTTGAAGAACGAGTTGGTGTGCGTGGCGATGCTCGACGGGATGAGCGAGTACAGCGGCTCGGCCATCGCGCCGTACACCTTGGTGATCAGGTCGCCGCGGTCGATGGTGTACGCCATGGCCTGGCGCACCGCCTTCTCCTTGACGGTCGGGGCGTCGGTGTCGAAGACGAGGTAGCGGATCTCCAGACCCGGCATCTCGGTGAGCTGGATGCCGTCCTTGGGCTTCTCGACCATCGACTGCACCTGGCCCGGCGTCATCGCGCGGGTCATCACGTCGATGTCGCCGGCGTCGAGCGCCTTGCCCATGTCGTCCGCGTCCGTGAAGGGCCGCAGCTCGACCTTGTCGTTCTGGATGTTCAGGTCGCCCCTGTAGTCGGGGTTCTTGGTGAAGGTCGCCTTGGTGACGGTGTCGCCCTTGACGTCCGCCGCGAAGTTGTACGGGCCGGAGCCGGACACGTCGAAGCCCGCGCGGAGCTTCGTCGGCGGGTAGTCCTTCTTGCTGACGATGCCGGCGGGCGGCGTGGACAGCTTGTACGGGAAGGTCGCGTCGGGCGTCTTGAGATGGAAGATGATCTCGCGGGCGCCGTCGCTCTCCATCGTGTCGATGTTGGTCAGCAGACCGGCCACCCCGCCGGGGTCGTTGATCTTCAGGACCCGTTCCATGGAGTACTTCACGTCATCGGCCGTGATGGGGTCGCCGCCGGCGAACTTCAGCCCCTCGCGCAGAGTGCAGCGGTAGCTCTCGTTCGCCCGGTCGGTGAACGCGCACTTGGAGGCGGCGTCCGGGACCGGCTTGCCGCCGCCGCGGGGCACGTGCATCAGTGTCTGGATGGTCTGACGCAGGACGTTCCAGGAACCGGTGTCGTACGCGGCGGCCGGGTCCAGCGGGGCGACGGCCTCCTTCGTCGCGATGTACTGGTCCGTGGTGCCCACGACAATGGCCTCGCCGCCGGAGCCACCGTCCGAGCCACCGCAACCGGCGAGCACGGGCACAAGCAGGCCGATCGCGGCCGACAGCGCCAAAGTCTTGCGGTTCATCCTGGACGTACTCCCTCATCCGGCACTGAGATACAGCTGTGCAAATGGGAGACTCCGCCGCGCCCACCCGTTCGGGGCAGATGCGATCGGGCCGGGATACAGGGCGATCGGTCCTGTGCGCGTGGCGACTTGGTGGGTCGTCGGGACACGTCGTTGAAGCGGCGAAGTGCTCGCGATGAGATTAGTCGGAGGCTCCGGGAATGCCGGACCGGGCCCGATCTGAAACGTAATCACACAGTGATCGGAAATAGCGGCGCGTGGATATCCGGGTCACGACATGAATCACACACCGGCCGATAAACCGGGACACAAGGGCACAGTCGGCCCCACCTCGGACCGGCGTGGATCAGCCCCGCCCTCCGCTGTCGATGCGCAGGACAGTGACAAAGGTCACTTACACGGTGTTTGAAAGTGACCCGGATTGGAGTCATGGAGGTCACGGAAAATATCCGTGCCAATGCCGAGAGTTTCCGTTCGGCATTCCGGTGCGACTCTCAGTACGCGCCTCAGCGCCCGTGTGTCATCAAACCGCGCAGGAATACCAGATCGACCTCTTCGAGCGAGCCGACGATCGTGCGGCCGGCCGCCGGGGCGATCGGTGCGACGGAGGGTACGGCGACCACCCGGCAGCCCGCGGCCTCGGCGGCGGCCACACCGGTGGCCGTGTCCTCGATGACGGCGCAGCGCGCCGGATCGGCGCCCAGGCCCCGCGCGGCGAGCAGATACGGGTCGGGGTGCGGCTTGGTACGGGGCACCTCGTCGCCCGCCACCGTGAGCGCGAAGTTCTCGGGCCCCAGGGAGGCCAGCACCCGGTCGATGATGCGCCGGTGCGAGGCGGATACCAGGGCGGTGGGCACCTCGTGGGCGGCCAGCTCGGTGAGCAGCCGGGTCGCGCCGGGCATCAGGGGCAGATCGCTCCCGATCCGGTGCTCGAAGGTGTCGTTGAGCAGCACGGTGAGCTCGCTGAGGGTGATGGCGGCGCCGGTGGCCTCGATGAGGAAGCTCGCACTGCGGGTCATGGGCCCGCCGACCACCACTTCGCGCCAGGTCTCGTCGAGGACGTGCCCGAGGGCCTTGAAGACCTCCACCTCGGCGTCCCACCAGAATCCCTCGGTGTCGACCAGGGTGCCGTCCATGTCGAGAAGGACGGCCTGAAGCGCGGAGCCTTCGGCCGTTCGGGTCAGGGACGCGGGGACCGTACTGGTCATCCGGCACACCTCCATGAGGGACGAGAAGGCCGGTCACCTTGCCCGCGGGGTTGCCCCTCCGGGACAGGCGACCGGCCTGCACTGGACCGATAAGTGTACGACTCGTCCGCCGCCCGCGCCGCTCGGTTCCCGGCGGAGGGGACCCGAGGGCCGGCGCGGGCCGCGAGGACGGGGCTCAGCGCGCGTTGAAGTACTTCGCCTCGGGGTGGTGGATCACGATGGCGTCGGTGGACTGCTCGGGGTGGAGCTGGAACTCCTCGGAGAGCTGGACACCGATGCGCTCCGGCTCCAGCAGCTCCGCGATCTTCGCGCGGTCCTCCAGATCCGGGCAGGCGCCGTAGCCGAGCGAGAAGCGCGCGCCCCGGTACTTCAGGGCGAACATGTCCTCGACCTCGGCCGGGTCCTCGCCGGCGAAGCCCAGCTCCGAGCGGACCCGGGCGTGCCAGTACTCGGCGAGCGCCTCGGCGAGCTGGACGGACAGCCCGTGCAGCTCCAGATAGTCGCGGTAGGCGTTGGCCTCGAAGAGCTCCGCGGTCGCCTCGCCGATCTTCGAGCCGACGGTGACGACCTGGAGGCCGACCACATCCGTCTCGCCGGACTCCTCCGGGCGGAAGAAGTCCGCCAGGCAGAGGCGGCGGCCGCGGCGCTGGCGCGGGAAGGTGAAGCGGGTGCGCTCGGACCCGTCGTCGTTCAGCAGGATCAGGTCGTCGCCCTTGGACACGCAGGGGAAGTAGCCGTAGACGACGGCGGCTTCCAGCATGTTCTGGGTGTGCATCTGCTCCAGCCAGCCGCGCAGATGGGGCCGGCCCTCGCTCTCCACCAGCTCCTCGTAGCTGGGACCGCCCTTGCGGGCCTCCTTGAGCCCCCACTGGCCCTTGAAGAGCGCGCCCTCGTCCAGCCAGGAGGCGTACTCCTTGAGCTGGATGCCCTTGACGACGCGGGTGCCCCAGAACGGCGGCGTCGGGATGGGGTTGTCGACGGCGACGTCCGAGCGGGCCGCGCCCTCTTCCGGCCGCTCCTCGATCTGGGTCTGGGGCCTGGCCTTGACCCGGCGCTGCTTCAGCTCGGGCAGGACGGCGCCGGGGACGCCGCGCTTGACGGCGATCAGGGCGTCCATCAGCCGGAGCCCCTCGAACGCGTCGCGCGCGTACCGGACCTCGCCCTCGTAGATCTCGTGCAGATCCTGCTCGACATAGGCCCGGGTCAGCGCCGCGCCACCGAGGATCACCGGGTAGTCGGCGGCCATCTGGCGCTGGTTGAGCTCTTCCAGGTTCTCCTTCATGATCACGGTCGACTTCACCAGCAGACCGGACATGCCGATGACATCCGCCCGGTGCTCCTCGGCCGCCTCAAGGATCGCGGCGACGGGCTGCTTGATGCCCAGATTCACCACGTTGTAGCCGTTGTTGGAGAGGATGATGTCGACGAGGTTCTTGCCGATGTCATGGACGTCGCCGCGGACGGTGGCGAGCACGATGGTGCCCTTGCCGTCGTCGTCGGTCTTCTCCATGTGCGGTTCCAGATAGGCGACCGCGGTCTTCATGACCTCGGCGGACTGGAGCACGAACGGCAGCTGCATCTGGCCGGAGCCGAACAGCTCGCCGACCACCTTCATGCCTTCGAGCAGCGTGTTGTTGACGATGTCGAGGGCCGGGGTGTCCTGGAGGGCCTCGTCGAGGTCGGCCTCCAGACCGTTCTTCTCGCCGTCGATGATGCGGCGCTGGAGGCGCTCGTCCAGCGGCAGGGCGAGCAGTTCCTCGGCCCGGCCGTCCTTCATCGACTTGGTGTTGACGCCCTCGAACAGCTCCATGAGCTTCTGGAGCGGGTCGTAGCCCTCGGCGCGCCGGTCGTAGATCAGGTCGTGCGCGGCCTTGACCTGCTCCTCCTCCAGACGTGCGATCGGCAGGATCTTGGAGGCGTGCACGATCGCCGAGTCGAGTCCGGCCTTGACGCACTCGTCGAGGAAGACCGAGTTCAGCACGATACGGGCGGCGGGGTTGAGGCCGAAGGAGATGTTGGACAGACCCAGCGTGGTCTGTACGTCGGGGTGGCGGCGCTTGAGTTCGCGGATGGCCTCGATGGTGGCGATGCCGTCGCCCCGCGACTCCTCCTGGCCGGTGCAGATCGTGAAGGTCAGACAGTCGATGAGGATGTCCGACTCGTGGACGCCCCACTTCGTGGTGAGGTCGGTGATCAGCCGCTCGGCGATGGCGACCTTGTGCTCGACGGTACGGGCCTGGCCCTCCTCGTCGATGGTCAGCGCGATGAGCGCGGCGCCGTGCTCCTTGGCCAGCTCGGTGACCTTCGTGAAGCGGGACTCCGGGCCGTCGCCGTCCTCGTAGTTGACGGAGTTGATCACCGCACGGCCGCCGAGCTTCTCCAGGCCGGCCCGCAGGACGGGCAGCTCGGTGGAGTCCAGCACGATCGGCAGCGTGGAGGCGGTGGCGAACCGGCCCGCCAGCTCGGCCATGTCGGCGACGCCGTCGCGGCCGACGTAGTCGACACAGAGGTCCAGCAGGTGGGCGCCCTCGCGGATCTGGTCGCGGGCCATCTCCACACAGTCGTCCCAGCGGCCCTCCAGCATGGCCTCGCGGAACTTCCTGGAGCCGTTCGCGTTGGTCCGCTCGCCGATCGCCAGATACGAGGCGTCCTGGCGGAACGGCACCGTCTGGTAGAGCGAGGCGGCGCCCGGCTCGGGGTGCGGTTCGCGCTCGGTGAGCCGCTGGCCGCGCACCCGCTCGACCACCTGGCGCAGGTGCTCGGGCGTCGTACCGCAGCAGCCGCCCACCAGCGACAGGCCGTACTCGCGGACGAAGGTCTCCTGGGCGTCGGCGAGCTCCGCGGCCGACAGCGGGTAGTGCGCTCCGTCCTTGCCCAGGACCGGAAGGCCGGCGTTGGGCATGCAGGAGAGCGGGATCCGCGAGTGCCGGGCGAGATAGCGCAGGTGCTCGCTCATCTCGGCCGGGCCGGTGGCGCAGTTCAGCCCGATCATGTCGATGCCGAGGGGCTCCAGCGCGGTCAGGGCCGCGCCGATCTCCGAGCCGAGGAGCATCGTGCCGGTCGTCTCGACCGTGACCGAGCAGATGATCGGCAGGTTCGTTCCGGTGGCGGCCAGCGCGCGGCGGGCGCCGAGGACGGCCGCCTTGGTCTGGAGCAGGTCCTGCGTGGTCTCCACCAGCAGCGCGTCCGCGCCGCCCGCGATCATGCCCTCGGCGTTCTGCTGGTAGGCGTCGCGCAGCGTGAGATACGGGGCGTGGCCCAGGGTCGGCAGCTTCGTGCCCGGTCCCATCGAGCCGAGCACCCAGCGCTGCTGTCCGGTGGAGGCGGTGAACTCGTCCGCGACCTCGCGGGCGATCCTGGCGCCGGACTCGGCGAGCTCGAAGACCCGCTCGGGGATGTCGTACTCGGCCAGGGCCGCGTAGTTCGTACCGAAGGTGTTCGTCTCCACGCAGTCGACGCCGACCGCGAAGTACTCCTCGTGGACGGAGCGGACGATGTCCGGGCGTGTCACGTTCAGGATCTCGTTGCAGCCTTCCAGATCCTGGAAGTCTTCCATCGTCGGATCCTGTGCCTGGAGCATCGTGCCCATCGCGCCGTCGGCGACCACCACGCGGGTGGCGAGCGCCTCGCGGAGGGCTTCGATACGGGTCCGGCTGTCAGTGGAGGGGCTCGGCGACGAGGCCATGAAAGTACTCCCGGGGATGCGACGGCTGTCGGCTTTGCGCCCGCTGGAGCAGGGCGCACCCGGCAAGGGTAGCCGGGCGGCCTCCGATCCGGTGCGGCATCCCAGCGGGCGGACGGCATCCTGTCCACGGGAAGATCCGGGGCGCGCGGTCTTGACAGATCCTCTCGATGGAGAGAGAAGGTCGGCATCGACCGATAGTGTTCAGCATTGTCGAACGTAGTGGAGGTCCGGGTCCGATGGCGAAGAACATCCAGTCGCTGGAACGGGCGGCGGCGATGCTGCGGCTGCTCGCGGGCGGCGAGCGCCGGCTCGGCCTGTCCGAGATCGCCTCCTCGGTCGGGCTGGCCAAGGGCACCGCGCACGGCATCCTGCGCACGCTCCAGGCGGAGGGCTTCGTCGAACAGGACGCCACTTCGGGCCGCTATCAGCTGGGGGCCGAGCTGCTGCGCCTCGGCAACAGCTATCTGGACGTGCACGAGCTGCGCTCCCGCGCCCTGGTGTGGACGGACGACCTGGCCAGGTCCAGCGGCGAGAGCGTCCATCTGGGGGTCGTGCACCAGCAGGGCGTCCTGATCGTCCACCACGTCTTCCGCCCGGACGACAGCCGGCAGGTGCTGGAGGTGGGGGCCATGCAGCCGCTGCACTCCACCGCGCTCGGGAAGGTGCTCTCGGCGTACGACCCGGTGGCGCACAGCGAGGCGGTGGAGGGCGACCGTACGGATTTCACCCCGCGGACCATCACCGGGTTGGCGGAGTTCGAGTCGGTGCTGGACCTGACCCGGGCGCGCGGCTGGGCCGCGGACATGGAGGAGACCTGGGAGGGCGTGGCCGCGGTGGCCGCCCCCATTCACGACCGGCGGCGGATGCCGGTCGGCGCCATCGCCATCACCGGCGCGGTCGAGCGGCTCTGCCCGGCCGGTGAACTGCGCTCCGAGCTGGTCGCGGCGGTCCGCGAATGTGCCCGCGCGGTTTCCAGGGACATCGGCGCCGGGCGGTTTTGAACCGAATGCCGGATCATCGGTACTGATCGAGGTTTCGGTCACTGAACCCTTGACGACGCTGCACCACAGGACAAAACTGCCGTTCAACGGTCGGCATTGTCGAACACTTACCGGCAATACAAGTTAGTGTGTGACAACGCCAAGGGCCGGTAGCCCTCGCCCGAGGGCGCGGACCACTGGTATGAGCCGGCGGTTTGTCTTTCCCTGGACGAAGGAGTCTCGGGTGTCCAACTTCGACATCTTCATAGGTGAGGTCACGGGCACCGCCCTGCTGATCCTCCTCGGTGGCGGCGTGGTCGCAGGCGTCGTTCTCAAGCGTTCCAAGGCTCAGAACGCGGGCTGGCTCGCCATCAGCTTCGGCTGGGGCTTCGCCGTCATGGTCGGCGCGTATGTGTCGGCCCCCTTCTCCGGCGCTCTGCTCAACCCGGCGCTCACGCTCGGTCTGGCGATCGAGGGCGGCGTCAAGTGGGGCGATGTCCCGCTCTACATCGGCTCCCAGTTGCTGGGCGCGATGATCGGCGCCTTCCTGGTCTGGGTGGCCTACCTGGGCCAGTTCAAGGCTCATCTGACCGACCCGGAGATCCTCGCGGCACAGCCCGCGGTCGAGGGGCTCGTGGACCAGAAGACGGCGCCCGCCGCGGGGCCGGTGCTCGGCGTCTTCTCCACCGGACCCGAGGTCCGTAACGTCGTGCAGAACGTGCTCACGGAGATCATCGGCACATTCGTCCTGGTCATCGCGATCCTCACACAGGGCCTGAACAACTCGGGCAACGGCCTCGGCACGCTCGGTGTCCTGATCACCTCCTTCGTCGTCGTGGCCATCGGTCTCTCGCTGGGCGGCCCCACCGGGTACGCCATCAACCCGGCCCGGGACCTCGGCCCGCGTATCGTGCACGCGCTCCTGCCGCTGCCGAACAAGGGCGGCTCCGACTGGACGTACGCCTGGATCCCGGTGGTCGCGCCTCTGATCGGCGGCGCGCTGGCGGGCGGTTACTACAACTGGGCCCTCGTGTAAGCCCCCCTCCACCCCCGCATCGAACAGGAGCAGACACCGTGAGCGACACCACCACCACCGGAACGTCCTCCCACGGGACGGGGCCGTTCATCGCGGCCATCGACCAGGGCACCACCTCCAGCCGCTGCATCGTCTTCGACCGGGACGGCCGTATCGTCGCGGTCGACCAGAAGGAGCACGAGCAGATCTTTCCCCGGCCCGGCTGGGTGGAACACAACGCCAAGGAGATCTGGACGAACGTCCAGGAAGTCGTGGCGCGGGCGATCGAGAAGGCGGGCATCACCTCCGCCGACGTCAAGGCGATCGGCATCACCAACCAGCGCGAGACCACCCTTCTCTGGGACAAGAACACCGGTGAGCCCGTCCACAACGCCATCGTCTGGCAGGACACCCGCACCGACGCGCTCTGCCGTGAACTGGGCCGCAACGTCGGCCAGGACCGCTTCCGCCGCGAGACCGGCCTGCCGCTCGCGAGCTACTTCGCGGGGCCGAAGGCCCGCTGGCTGCTCGACAACGTCGAGGGCCTGCGCGAGCGCGCCGAGCGCGGCGAGATCCTCTTCGGCACGATGGATTCCTGGGTCATCTGGAATCTGACCGGTGGCACCGACGGCGGGGTGCATGTCACGGACGTCACCAACGCCTCCCGCACGATGCTGATGAATCTGCACACCATGGCGTGGGACCCGAAGATCCTGGACTCGATGGCGGTCCCGGCCGCGATCCTGCCGGAGATCCGCTCCTCCGCCGAGGTGTACGGGAACGCCAAGGGCGGCGCCCTGGACGGCATCCCGGTCGCCTCCGCGCTCGGTGACCAGCAGGCGGCGCTGTTCGGCCAGACCTGTTTCGCCGAGGGCGAGGCCAAGTCGACGTACGGCACCGGCACCTTCATGCTGATGAACACCGCGCACAAGCCGGTCAACTCGTACAACGGCCTGCTGACGACCGTCGGCTACCGCATCGGGGACCAGCAGGCGGTGTACGCGCTGGAGGGCTCCATCGCCGTCACCGGCTCGCTGGTGCAGTGGATGCGCGACCAGATGGGCCTGATCAACTCCGCGGCCGAGATCGAGACGCTGGCGTCGTCGGTCGAGGACAACGGCGGCGCGTACTTCGTCCCCGCGTTCTCCGGTCTCTTCGCCCCGCACTGGCGCCCCGACGCCCGCGGGGTGATCGCCGGTCTGACCGGCTATGTCACCAAGGCGCACATCGCCCGCGCGGTGCTGGAGGCCACCGCCTGGCAGACCCGCGAGATCAGCGACGCCATGACCAAGGACTCCGGCGTCGAGCTGACCTCGCTCAAGGTCGACGGCGGGATGACCTCCAACAACCTGCTGATGCAGACCCTGGCCGACGTCCTCGACGCACCCGTGGTGCGCCCGATGGTCGCCGAGACCACCTGCCTCGGCGCCGCCTACGCCGCAGGACTGGCCGTGGGCTTCTGGCCGGACACCGACGCGCTGCGCGCCAACTGGCGCAGGGCCGCCGAGTGGACGCCCCGGATGGACGCGAACACCCGCGACCGTGAGTACAAGAACTGGCTCAAGGCCGTCGAGCGCACCATGGGGTGGCTCGACGACGACGACAGCTGACCGACCGTCAGCCGCCTCGCCGGTGAGCCGGTGAGATCCGAAGAGGAGTGAAGAATGAGCACCCTGCAGCGCGTTCCCGCACTGGGGACGCACCCGGCCGGCGGTTCCCTGCCGACCCGCGCCGAGACCCGGGATCAACTGTCCAACGCGACGTACGACCTCCTGGTGATCGGCGGCGGCATCCTGGGCATCTCCACCGCCTGGCATGCCTCCCAGTCGGGACTGCGGGTGGCCCTGGTGGACGGGGGCGACTTCGCCGGCGCCACCTCGTCCGCCTCCTCGAAGCTGCTCCACGGCGGGCTGCGCTATCTGCAGACCGGCGCGGTGAAGCTGGTGGCGGAGAACCACTTCGAGCGCCGTGCGGTGTCCCGGCAGGTGGCACCGCATCTGGCCAACCCGCTCACCTTCTATCTGCCGGTCTACAAGGGCGGACCGCACGGCGCGGCCAAGCTCGGCGCGGGCGTCTTCGCCTACTCCGCGCTCTCCGCGTTCGGTGACGGTGTCGGCCATGTGATCAGCCCGGCCAAGGCGCGGCGGGCCGTGCCCGAGCTGCGTACGGACAATCTGAAGGCCGTCGCCGTCTACGGGGACGACCAGATGAATGACGCGCGGATGGCGCTGATGACCGTCCGCGCCGCGGTCGACTCGGGCGCCACCGTCCTCAACCACGCCGAGGTCACCGGACTGCGCTTCACCCACGGGCGGGTGACCGGCGCCGACCTCAGGGACCGGATGGACGGTACGGAGTTCGGCGTCGACGCCAGGCTCGTACTGAACGCCACCGGCCCCTGGGTCGACCATCTGCGGAAGATGGAGAACCCGGACGCGGCGCCCTCCATCCGGCTCTCCAAGGGCGCGCATCTGGTGCTCAGGCGCACCGCCCCGTGGAAGGCCGCGCTCGCGACCCCGATAGACAAGTACCGCATCACCTTCGCCCTGCCCTGGGAGGACATGCTGCTGCTCGGCACCACGGACGAGGAGTACGAGGGCGAGCCGGGGGATGTCGCGGTCAACGAGAAGGACATCCACCAGATCCTGGACGAGGCGGCCTTCTCGGTCCGCGACCAGCAGCTGAGCCGCGATCTGATGACCTACTCCTTCGCGGGTCTGCGGGTGCTGCCCGGCGGTCCCGGCGACACCTCCAAGGCCAAGCGCGAGACGGTGGTGACCGAGGGCCGCGGCGGCATGCTGTCGGTCGCCGGCGGCAAGTGGACGACCTTCCGGCATATCGGCCGTACGGTGCTCGCCAAGCTGGAGTCCCTGCCGGGCCATCCGCTCGGCCAGGGCATGGAGCCCGTCTCCCGGCTGCCGAAGAAGCTGCCGCTGCCCGGTATCGCCAGCCCGAACGCGGTCGCCCACCGGCTGCTGATCGACGGCGGCGGTACGGGGCCGTCGATGGCGGTGGACACCGCCCGCCATCTCGCCACCCACTACGGCTCGCTGGCCTTCGACATCGTGCGGCTGGCGAACGAGTACCCGGCGCTGAGCGAGCGGATCCACCCGGACGCCCCGGAGATCTGGGCCCAGGTCGTCTACGCCCGGGACCACGAGTGGGCCGAGACCGTGGACGACGTACTGCGCCGCCGTACGACGCTGACGATCCGCGGCCTGGACACGGAGGGCATCCGCTCCCGGGTCGAGGCGCTGCTCCGCGACCGGGGTTGAGACGCTCGCGGCCGGAACACGGGGCCGCGGGCACATCCGTACGAAAGGAGGGGCACTCCCTGCCGGGGAGTGCCCCTCCTCGGCGTTCGGGGACGCATAATGGGAGCCGATACATCGGATGTATGGAGGTCGCCCATGGCTGTCACCGACGAGGCCATCGAGAAGATCAAGGGAATGATCGTCTCCGGCGCGCTGCGCCCGGGAGACCGCCTCCCCAAGGAGAGCGAACTCGCCGCCGAGCTGGGACTGTCCCGCAACTCACTGCGCGAGGCGGTGCGCGCCCTGTCGCTGATCCGCATCCTCGACGTACGGCAGGGCGACGGCACGTACGTCACCAGCCTCGATCCCCAGCTGCTGCTGGAAGCGCTCAGCTTCGTCGTGGACTTCCACCGGGACGACACGGTGCTGGAGTTCCTGGCCGTACGGCGCATCCTGGAGCCGGCCGCGACCGCGATGGCGAGCGCCCGGATAACCGAGGCCGAACTCGACGTGCTGAACGACCAGTTGGACGCCCTGGGAGAGCGGCCCTCGGTGGAGCAGCTGGTCGCCGCCGATCTGGAGTTCCACCGGGGGATCGTGCAGTCGTCGGGCAACTCGGTGCTCTGCTCGCTCCTGGACGGGCTCTCCGGACCGACGACGCGGGCCAGGATCTGGCGCGGGCTGACCCAGGAGGACGCGGTCAGCCGGACGCTCCACGAGCACCGGGCGATCCTGGCCGCGCTCAGGGACCGGGACGCCGAAGCGGCCCGGTCCTGGGCGACGGTCCATATCGCGAGCGTGGAGATGTGGCTGCGATCCACACTCTGAGGTTCCGCAGGGGGCCCGCCTCGGAGGGCGGGCCCCATGGGGCGGTCAGTCCTGCTTCTCGCCGCTCGCGAAACGCGAGATGACCAGCGCGACGATGATGATCGCGCCGTTCAGGAACTGGTTCCAGAGCGCGGGCACACCCCCGAGGGTCATCACATTGACCACCAGCTGAAGGGTCAGCACCCCGGTCAGCGCCCCGAAGAGCGTGCCGCGCCCGCCCTTCAGGCTGATGCCGCCGATCACCGCGGCGGCGAAGACCTGGAAGATCCAGCCGTTGCCCTGGGTGGCCGCGACCGAGCCGTAGTGGCCGGTGTAGAGGATGCCCGCGAAGGCCGCGAGCAGCCCGCCGATGGCGAGCACGATCCAGGTGATCCGGTCCACCCGGATGCCGGCGGCGCGGGCCGCCTCCGGGTTGCCGCCGATGGCGTACAGCGAACGGCCGTGCCGCAGCCAGGCGAGGGCCGCGCCGCCGATCGCGAAGAGCGCCAGACAGATCCAGACGGCGGCGGGGGCGCCCAGCCAGTCGGTCTTGCCCAAGTACCGGAAGGACTCCGGGACATCGGTGATCGACTTGCCCTCGGTGATGCCGATGTGGAGTCCGCGCAGCATCGTGAGCATGCCGAGCGTGGCGATGAAGCCGTTGACGCGCAGCTTCAGCATCAGGAAGCCGTTGACCGCGCCGATGGCCATGCCGACCAGCAGACAGGCCGGGATGGCCATCCAGACCGGCAGCAGGTCGAGTCCGGCGAACCGGCCGCCGTCCGAGGGCAGTACCAGCCACATGGCGATGACCGGCGCGATCCCGATCGTCGACTCCAGCGACAGGTCCATCCGGCCGCAGATCAGGATCAGCGCCTGGCCGAGCACCAGCAGGCTCAGCTCGGAGGACTGCTGGACGACGCTGATCAGGTTGCTGGAGGTGAGGAAGACCGGCGAGACGATGAAGCCGATCACCATCAGCACCAGGATCACCGGCACCAGCGAGAAGTCGCTCCACCGGATGAGCCGGATCCGGTTCAGCGGGCTCGCGCCGTCGGCCTTCTCGGCCACCGGCGGACGCATCGTCTCGGTCATTCCCGCTCCCCCACACCTTCCATGGCGGCGACCAGTTCGCGGTCGGTCCACCCACTTCCGAACGTAGCCACCACACGCCCGTGGAACAGGGCGAGCACCCGGTCGCACACCCGCAGATCGTCCAGCTCGTCCGAGACGATCACGGCCGCGCTGCCCTCGTCGGCCACCCGGCGCACCACGCCGAGCAGCGAGTCCTTCGATTTGACGTCGACGCCGGCGGTGGGCCGCAGCGCGATCAGCGCACTGGGTCCGCGCGCCAGGGCGCGGGCGACGACGACCTTCTGCTGATTGCCGCCCGACAGCCCGGAGACCGGCTGCTCGGGGCCCTGGGTCTTGATGTCCAGCGACTCGATCATGCCCCGGGCGAACTCCCTGGTCCGTGAGGGCAGTACGGTCCCCCACGGGCCGAGCTGGTCGGTGACCGTGAGCGTGGCGTTCTCGGCGACACTGCGGTCCAGGACGAGTCCCTGGCGGTGCCGGTCCTCGGGGATGTAGCCGATGCCCGCGTCCAGCGCGTGCGGAACGCTGCCCGGCTTCACCGTACGGCCGCGTACGGATATCCGTCCCGAGGTCGCCGCGCGCATCCCGGCGAGCGTCTCACCGAGCGCGGTGTTGCCGCTGGCCGCGGCTCCGGCCAGACCGAGCACCTCACCGGGCCGTACGGCGAGATCCAGCGGCTCGAACTCGCCGTCCAGCGCCAGCGCCTCGGCTTTCAGTACGGGCTCGGCGGCCGCGTCCCCGGCGTCCGACGGGTCCGTCGTGTCCGCGCGCGCGGCGTGCCAGGAGCCGGCCGTCCCCGCGGACTCGCCGGTCATCGCCGTCACCAGCTCCGCCTTGGACAGCTCGGCGACCGGAGCGGTCAGCACATGACGGGCGTCCCGGTAGACCGTGACGGCGGTGCACAGTTCGTACACCTCCTGGAGATGGTGGGAGATGAAGAGGAACGCCACACCCTGGTCGCGCAGTTCGCGCAGCTTGTCGAAGAGCCGCTGGATACCGCGCGCGTCGAGCTGCGCCGTGGGCTCGTCCAGGATGATGAGCCGGGCGCCGAAGGACAGCGCACGCGCGATCTCCACGAACTGCCGCTGCTCGACCGGGAGATCCTTGGCGCGGGCGTCGGGGTCGACGTCGACCCCGTACCCGGCGAGCAGTTCGCGCGCCTGCCGGCGCAGCCCCCGCCAGCTGATGAGACGGCGCGCGCCGGCCCCGGATCCGCGCACTCCGTAGTCGTTGAGGAACAGGTTCTCGGCGACGGTCAGATCGGGCACGACCATCGACTTCTGGTACACACAGGCGACCTTGGACTGCCAGGCCGAGGTGTCCCCGAAGGCGGGCGCGGGCTCGCCGCCGAAGGTCACCTCGCCCGCGTCCGGCCGGTGCAGCCCGGTGAGCACGCTGACCAGGGTGGATTTGCCCGCGCCGTTGCGCCCGACGAGCGCGTGGGACTCGCCGGGCCGTACGGTGAGCCGGACACCGTCGAGCGCCACTGTGGGACCGAAGCGCTTGACGATGCCTTCCGCGTGGACGGCGGCGGGGGCCCGCTGCTTCTGTTCCATGGCTAGCTCTTCTTCTCCAGCTGGTTCGCCCAGAGCTTCGGGTCGTCCACGTTCTCCTTGGTCACCAGCGGCGCGGGGAGCTGGTCCTCGAAGCCGTTCGGGATCTTGATGATCGTGGAGTCGTGGTCGGTCGGCCCCTCCTCGGGCGTGGTGCCCGCCAGCGCCTGCTTCGCCCAGTACAGCGCGTACTTGGCGTAGAGGTCGGCCGGCTGGGAGACCGTGGCGTCGATCTTCCCCTCCCGGATCGCGTCCAGCTCCTCGGGGATGCCGTCGTTGGAGATGATCGTGATGTGCCCCGCCTCGCCGGGTGCCTTGAGGAGCTTCTTCTGCTCCAGCAGGGCCAGGGTCGGCTGGAGGAAGACGCCGCCCGCCTGCATGTAGATACCGTTGATGTCGGGGTGGGCGGCCAGCGTCGACTGGAGCTTCGCCGAGGCCACATCGCCCTTCCACTCGGTGGCCAGCTCGAAGACCTTGATGCCGGGGAACTTCTCGTCCATGCAGGACTTGAACGCCTCCGAACGGTCACGGCCGTTGATGGAGGAGAGGTCGCCCTGGAACTCGACGACCTTGCCCTTGCCCTTGAGCTGCTCGCCCAGGTACTCGCAGGCCTTCTGGCCGTACGCGCGGTTGTCGGCCCGTACGACCATGTAGACGTCGCCCTTGTCGGGCCGGGTGTCGACGCTGATGACGGGGATCTTCTTCTCGCTCAGCGTCTGGAGCGTCTCGGCGATCGCCCCGGTGTCCTGCGGGGCCATGACGACGGCCTTGGCGCCCTGGTCGGTGAAGACCTGGACGTTGGAGACGAGCTTGCCGATGTCGTTCTGCGAGTTGGTCAGGGAGAGCGCGTCGACCTCACCGTCCTTGACGCCCTTCTCGACGTACTGCTGATAGGAGTTCCAGAAGTCGCTGTCGCTGCGCGGCAGGTCGATACCGACCTTGCCGCCGCCGGCTGCGTCGCTGCCCTGGTCGCGGTTGCAGCCCGCCAGGGCGGTCACGGCCAGCAGCACGGCGCAGGCCGAGGCGCTCGTCGTACGGAGTCTGCGAAGTGGGGGGCGCCCCACGGGGTGTCGCGGCATGGTTTGTACCGTCCTTTGTCCCTGTTGCATGCGTGAGTACGGCTCAGGCGGGGCGCAGGCGCAGGCCCTGCATTCCGCCGTCGACCGGGAGCGCCGTGCCGGTGACGGCGGCGGCGGCCGGGCTGGCGAGATAGGCGACGGCGGCGGCGACCTCGTCCGCGCCGACCAGCCGTCCCGTGGGCTGGCGCGCTTCGAGGGCGGCGCGTTCGGCCGCGGGGTCCTGGGCCTGGTCGAGCAGTCTGCCGACCCAGGGCGTATCGGCGGTACCGGGGTTGACGCAGTTGACGCGGATGCCCTCGCGGACATGGTCGGCCGCCATCGCCAGCGTCAGCGAGAGGACCGCTCCCTTGCTGGCGCTGTACAGGGCGCGCTGCGGCAGCCCCGCGGTGGCGGCGATGGAACAGGTCTGGGTGATCGAGACGCAGCCGGGCCGTTCGGCGGCCGTACGGCGCAGATGGGGCAGCGCGTGCCGTGCGGTGCGGACCATGCCGAGGACATTGATGTCGAGGACCCGCGACCACTCCTCGTCGGAGTTGTCCGCGACGGTGCCGATGGCGCCGATCCCCGCGTTGGAGACGACCGTGTGCAGCCCGCCGAACTCCTCGGCCGCCGCGTCCACGGCCGCCCGTACCGCCGCGTCGTCGGTGACGTCGGCGGTGAGGGCCAGCGTTCCGGCGGGTGCTCCGGCGGTCTCGCGGTCCAGTACGGCGACCCGGGCGCCCCGCGCGAGCAGCAGGGTCGCGACGGCCGCCCCGATCCCCGAGGCGCCGCCGGTCACGAGCGCGCCGAGCCCCGCGAAATCCCGTACCTGTCCTGCTCCTGCCTCCGCGGCGGTCATGCGCCGGCCTCCTCGGTGGTGCGACGTGCCTGCCAGACGGGCCCGTCGGGGTAGGTGTGCGCGGCGATGGACTCGGGGAGCATCCGGGCGGAGAAGCCCGGTGCGCTCGGTGCCCGATAGCGCGCGGAGACGACCACCGCCGGGTCGGCGAAGTGCTCGTGGAGATGGTCGACGTACTCGATGACCCGCCCCTCCAGGCTGCCGGAGACGGCGACGTAGTCGAACATCGAGAGATGCTGGACCAGTTCGCAGAGCCCGACACCGCCCGCGTGCGGGCAGACGGGCACGCCGAACTTGGCCGCGAGCAGCAGGATCGCCAGATTCTCGTTGACGCCGGCGACCCGCGCCGCGTCGATCTGGACATAGTCGACGGCGCCCGCCTGGAGCAGCTGCTTGAAGACGACCCGGTTGGCGACATGCTCGCCGGTGGCCACCTTGACCGGCTGGCCGGCCCGGATGGCGGCGTGGCCGAGGATGTCGTCGGGACTGGTCGGCTCCTCGATCCAGTGCGGTTCGTACGGCGCGAGGGCCGACATCCAGCGCACCGCCTCGGACACGTCCCAGCGCTGGTTGGCGTCGACGGCGATCCGGATGCCGGGGCCGACGGCGGCGCGGGCCAGCTTCATCCGCCGGACGTCGTCGTCGAGATCGCCGCCGACCTTCAGCTTGATCTGTTCGAAGCCGTCGGCGACCGCCTGCTCGGCGAGCGTCACCAGTTTGGCGTCGTCGTAGCCGAGCCAGCCGGGCGAAGTGGTGTACGCGGGGTAACCCTCGGCCCGCAGCCGGGCGGTGCGCTCGGCGCGCCCCGGCTCCGCGGCGCGCAGGATGTCCAGCGCCTCGTCCGGGGTGAGGGCGTCGGTCAGATAGCGGAAGTCGACGAGCGAGACGATCTCTTCCGGCGTCATCGCGGAGAGGAACTCCCAGACGGGTCTTCCCGCGCTCTTCGCCGCGAGATCCCAGGCGGCGTTGATGACGGCGCCCGCCGCCATGTGCATCACGCCCTTCTCCGGGCCGAGCCACCGCAGTTGCGAGTCATGGGTCAGTTCGATGGAGAGCGCGGCGAGATCGGCCGCGGTGCGGGGGGCCGGGCGCCCGACGACGTAGGGGCGCAGCGCCCCGATGGCGGCCGAGGTGACGTCGTTGCCGCGCCCGATGGTGAAGCAGAGGCCGTGCCCCTCCGCGCCGTCGTCGGTACGCAGGACCACATAGGCGGCCGAGTAATCGGGATCGGGGTTCATCGCGTCGGAGCCGTCGAGCTGTTCCGAGGTGGGGAAGCGGATGTCGTGAACCTCGAATCCCGTGACGGTCTGACTCATACACGCCCCTTGAGAAGAACATCGGATCTCTTTTGGTCATCCGATGTATAGCGCCGTGGACGCCCGATCGTCCAGGGCCGGGACGAAAATTACGATCACAGCTCGGATGAATCGTCGGTGCGGGACCGTGATTCTTTGGGCTATGCCCCGGTACGGCGAAGTTCACCCTGCCGGGCAAGGGGCTGCGGGCGGGCAGGCGTGAAGCCGTAAGGTTGGTGCGTACGAGAGGGAACTTCGGAAGGAGGCACTGGGTGATCGAGCTCGAGGGGGTTCCCGAGCTGATCGACCCGGTCATGGTGGCCGCGTTCGAGGGCTGGAACGACGCGGGCGACGCGGCCTCCACCGCGGTGGCTCATCTGGACCGGGAGTGGAAGGGCGAGGTGTTCGCGGCGCTGGACGCCGAGGACTACTACGACTTCCAGGTCAACCGGCCCACGGTCTATCTGGAGGGCGGCCTGCGGAAGATCACCTGGCCGACCACCCGGCTCTCCGTGGTGCGGGTCGGCGGTGAGAAGCCCCGTGATCTGGTGCTGGTCCGCGGGATCGAGCCGTCCATGCGCTGGCGCTCGTTCTGCAACGAGCTGCTCGGCTTCGCCCATGAGCTGGGCGTCGAGATGGTGGTCATCCTGGGCGCGCTGCTCGGCGACACCCCGCACACCCGGCCGGTGCCGGTCAGCGGGGTCACCTCCGACACGGACCTGGCCAGGACGATGGACCTGGAGGAGACCCGGTACGAGGGGCCGACCGGCATCGTCGGCATCCTCCAGGAGGCCTGCACGCACGCGGGGGTGCCCGCGGTGAGTCTGTGGGCCGCCGTACCGCACTATGTGTCGCAGCCGCCCAACCCGAAGGCCACGCTGGCGCTCCTCAACCGGCTGGAGGACCTCATCGGTCTCCGTATCCCGCAGGGTGAGCTGGCCGAGGACGCACGGGCCTGGCAGCTGGGGGTGGACCAACTGGCCGCCGAGGACAGCGAGGTGGCGGAGTACGTCCAGTCGCTGGAGGAGGCGCGGGACACCGCGGAGCTTCCCGAGGCGTCCGGCGAGGCCATCGCCCGGGAGTTCGAGCGGTATCTGCGCCGGCGTGACGGCGATCCCGGCCAGGGGCCGGGAAGCCATGCCTCGGAGAGTGGTGAAGGTCCGCCGTATCTGCGCGACGCGCCGGGTGGCCGGCGCCGCCCGCAGAAACCACCGCGCGGCGGCCCCGACACGGGCAAGGGCCCCGAGCAGGGTCCCGGTCCCGAGCGGGGCCCGGGACCCGGGCCGGACACCGGTCATGACGGGGACACAGGCACCGAGGACGACGGTCCCGCCGAGGACTGAGCACGCGACCGGAACGGGACCGGGAACGCACGGCACGAGAAGTACGCGGGAGCGGGGCGGCGCCTTTCTGGCACCGCCCCGCTCCCGTACCGCCGTACCGCTCCCGGACCAGCCGATCCTTGTCCCGTCCCGGCTCCAACACCCGCCGGGACAAGGACCCTTACAGCGCGACTCCGAGCAGCGCGTCGACGGCGCGCGACACCACTCCGGGCGCCCCCTCGTCCGTACCGCCCGTGGTGTCCTGGAGCGCCGCCCAGCGGTCGACGGCCACGAGCGCCGCGGGGGCGTCCAGATCGTCCGCCAGCGCCGCACGGATCTCGTCGACCACCGCCTCGGCCGAGGGCCCGTCGGGCCGCGACACCGCGGCCCGCCAGCGCGCCAGCCGCTCCACGGCGTCCTGGAGCACCTGGTCCGTCCACTCCCAGTCGGAGCGGTAGTGGTGCGCGAGGAGCGCGAGCCGGATCGCCGCCGGGTCCACGCCCTCGCGGCGCAGCGTCGAGACGAAGACCAGATTGCCCTTGGACTTGGACATCTTCTCGCCGTCCAGCGCGACCATTCCGGCGTGCACATAGGCACGGGCGAACGGGTGCTCGCCGGTCAGCGCCTGGGCGTGCGAGGCGCCCATCTCGTGGTGCGGGAAGGCCAGATCGCTGCCGCCGCCCTGGACGTCGAAGCCCATGCCCAGATGGTCCAGGGCGATGGCCACACACTCGATGTGCCAGCCGGGCCGGCCGCGGCCCAGACTGCCCCCGTCCCAACTGGGCTCACCGGGACGGGCGGCCAGCCAGAGGATCGGGTCGAGGGGGTTCTTCTTGCCGGGCCGGTCGGGGTCGCCGCCGCGCTCGGCGGAGAGCAGCCGCATGGTCTCCGCGTCGAGGCGTGAGACCTCGCCGAAGTGCGGGTCGGCCTCCACGGAGAAGTAGATGTCACCGTCGAGTTCATACGCGGCCCCCGCGTCGCGCAGCCGCTCCACCAGCGGCACGATGCCCGGTATCGCCTCCACGGCGCCGATGTAGTGCTGGGGCGGCAGCATGCGAAGGGCGGTCATGTCCTCCCGGAAGAGCGCCGTCTCGCGCTCCGCGAGCCCGGTCCAGTCCTCTCCGTCGCGCTGCGCGCGCTCCAGCAACGGATCGTCGATATCGGTCACGTTCTGGACGTAGTGAACCTGCCGCTTGGTGTCGAGCCACACGCGCTGAACGAGGTCGAACGCGTTGTAGGTCGCCGCGTGACCCATATGGGTCGCGTCGTACGGGGTGATGCCGCAGACGTAGATACGGGCGACGGGACCGGGCTCGAGGGTTACTCGGCCATCGGTCGCGGTGTCGTGAATCCTGAGGTCGCGGCCCTTGCCAGGCAGGGCGGGGACCTCGGAAGCGGGCCAGGCATGCATGTCATGAGCGTAACCGGATGGATGTTCCGCATACGAACCGGATGGGTGGTCCTGGCCTATTGGGCGCTCTTGCGCGATCCGCCGGGGGCTGCTCCGGGCCGCGGACGGAACCGGCGCCCCAGGTCGCACGACCCGCGCCGGTCCGGTCTCCTGCCGTGGTCAGACGGGTGGCCAGGGGATCGCGGGCCACTGTCCCGAGGGTTCCGGGTGGCGGCCCGTGTGGCGCAGTTCACCCACGCGGGACCGGATGGCGTCGGTCTCGGCCACCGTGAGCAATTCGGCCAGCCGGGTGGCGAGGGGCGCGCCCTCCGTCAGGGCCTCCTCCAGCCTGCCGAGCACCTCGATCACCGGCGCGGGCAGGGGCTCGCCGGCCCAGCCCCACAGCAGGGTGCGCAGCTTGTCCTCGACGTTGAAGGTGACGCCGTGGTCGATGGCGTACAGCCGGCCCCCGGGCGCGGGCAGCAGATGGCCGCCCTTGCGGTCACCGTTGTTGATCACCGCGTCGAGCACGGCGAGGCGGCGCAGCCGCTCGTCGTCCGCGTGCACCAGCAGGGCGGTCTCCCCCTCGCCGACCTCGGCGAGGCCGATCGCCTTCCAGCCCTCGCCCGGCTCCTCCTCCTCGACGAGAGCCAGCAGCGGCGTGGCGGTCCCGTCCGTGTCCGCCTCGATCCACAGCTGGCACATGCCCTCGCCGTGGGGTCCGTCCCGGAGCACGGTCGGGGGCACCAGCCCCCAGCCGGTCGCCTCGGAGACCTCGTACGCCGCCACCTCGCGCTGGGCCAGCGTGCCGTCGGGAAAGTCCCACAGGGGCCGTTCGCCCGCGACGGGCTTGTAGACGCAGTGGGCTTCCTCCCCCTCGTACGAGACGGAGCAGTAGAGCACCGCGTTGGACGCCTCGCGGATCCGCCCGAGCACCGTCAGCTCGCCCTTGGCGAGGAGATCGACCGCCGTCACGCTCCTCGGCGGTATCCGTTCTGGCGCGGGCATACGTGTCCTTCCGGATCGAGCGGCAGGCTGCACAGCGGGCACGGCGGGCGGCCGGCGTTGACCACGTCCAGAGCGCGTTTGGCGAAGGCCCTGGCCTGGGCGCCGGTCAGCCGGACGCGGAGCATCGGCGGACCGTTCTCCTCGTCCTGGAGCAGTCGCTCCTCGGCCTCGGCGAGATCCTCGTCGCTGTCGGCGTCCAGCTCGACGAGCGCCTGCGCCTCGACGATCATGCGCTGTTCGTCGCCGTCCCAGGCCAGCGCCATCGTGCCGACCCGGAACTCCTCCTCCACCGGGGCGTCGAGCGGCGCGGAGTCGGCGACGTCGGAGGGCACCATGGCGGGTACGGGGGCATTGCCACCGGTACGGCGTACGACCTCGTCGAGCAGCTCGTCGATCCGCTCGGCGAGCGCGGCCACCTGGGTCTTCTCCAGGGCGACGCTGGTGACGCGCCCTGCGGCGGAAGCCTGCAGGAAGAACGTACGGCGTCCAGGCAGCCCGACCGTACCGGCCACGAAGCGGTCCGGTGGGTCGTAGAGGAACACCTGACGGGACACGTCCTGATCTCCCTTGGAAATCGTCGGTTACGGCACATCGGTCTGGCACGGGGCCGGAATCGCGAAGGGCGGGCCGCGGGTCCCGGGAATCCCCTGGATCGCACGGACGGCGCGTCCACCCTACTGCGCGGAGCGATCACGGTGCTCCCGCTCCGCCTCCCACAACACCGCTGCCGCCGCCGGTGTTCTCACGCGGCGCCAGCCCGGCGAGATCACCGGTGTCGCCGAGCCGCAGCACGAAGGGGCGCAGCCGCGTGTAGCGGACCGCCGTGACCGAGCAGGGGTCCACATGGATCCGCTGGAAAAGATCCAGATGCATGCCCAGGGCGTCCGCCACGAGCGCCTTGATGATGTCCCCGTGCGAGCACATCAGGAACGCGGCGTCCTCGCCGTGCTCCTCGTCGACCCGCGCGTTCCACTCCCTTACGGCGTCCACGGCCCGCGCCTGCATCGCGCGCATCGACTCGCCCCCGGGGAAGACGGCGGCCGAGGGATGCTGCTGCACGACCGTCATCAGCGGCTCGTCGGCCAGTTCGGCGAGCTTGCGGCCGGACCAGTCGCCGTAGTGGCACTCCCCGTTCCGGTCGTCGGTCCGGAGCGTCAGCTCCGGCCGGGCGTCCAGCAGCGGCTGAAGGGTCTCCCGGCAGCGCTGCAACGGGCTGCTGACGACGGCGGCGACCGGCACCCGCGCGAGCCGTCCGGGCAGCGCCGCGGCCTGGGCGGCGCCGCGCTCGTCGAGGGCGACCCCCGGCGTCCAGCCCGCGAGCAGCCCCGCGGTGTTGGCGGTGGACCGTCCATGACGTACGAGGATCAACGTGGCCATGCCCGCCAGCGTAGGCGGTCGGTACGGCAGCGTCATGGGCCGGTACGTGCCCGGGGGATGCGGGCGGGTACCGGAAGGGGGAGAATGCCCGCCGTGATCGTGGACTGCGCCATCTACCGCGACGGACGCCGCACCGACGGCCCCGCCGACTTCTCCGACGCCCTCGCCGAGGCGCGCGCCACGGGCGACGCGTTCCTCTGGCTCGGGCTGCACGAGGCCACGACGCACGAGTTCGACCTCGTGAGCAGCGAGTTCGGGCTGCATCCCCTGGCCGTGGAGGACGCGCTCACCGCCCATCAGCGGCCCAAGCTGGAGATCTACGACGACTCGCTGTTCATGGTCCTCAAGCCGGTGCTGTACGACGACGAACACGACATCGTCACCTCCGGTGAGCTGATGGTCTTCGTCGGCGACTCGTTCGTGGTGACGGTCAGGCACGGCGAGGGCGCTCCGCTGACGGCCGTACGGCAGCGGCTCGAAGCGGAGCCCGAGGTCCTCAAGCACGGCCCCACGGCGGTCCTGTACGCGGTCAGTGACGCGATCGTGGACCACTACATCGAGGTGGCCGGGGAGCTCCAGGTCGATCTGGAGGAGCTGGAGGCGGAGGTCTTCGCGCCGAGCGGGGGCGACGGCGGGTCCGGGTCGTCCGGATCGGGACCGGGGTCGGGGCCGAAGCCCCGGTCGGGGTCGGTGACGCCGACCGCGGAACGGATCTACAACTTCAAGCGACAGGTGATGGAGTTCCGCCGGGCCACCGGCCCGCTGGCGGCGCCGATGGCCCGGCTGGCGGGCCCCGGGGTGCCGTTCGTCGACACGGGCTCGCAGCCGTTCTTCCGGGACGTCAACGACCATCTGCTGCACGCCAACGAGCAGGTGGAGGGGCTCGACCGGCTGCTCTCCGACATCCTGGCGGCGCACCTCGCGCAGATGGGGGTGCGGCAGAACGACGACATGCGGAAGATCTCGGCGTGGGCGGCGATGGCAGCCGTCCCCACGCTGGTCGCGGGGATCTACGGGATGAACTTCGAGTACATGCCGGAGCTGGGGTACGTGTGGGCGTATCCGGCCGTGATCGCCTTCATGGCGGTCGTGGTCCTCGGGCTGCACCGGGCGTTCAAGCGTCGCGGCTGGCTCTGACCCGCCGGTGCGTCCGGGGGTGGAGACACGCCGGTCCGGGCGGTCGGCGGCGCGTTCAGAAGGCCGGGGCGTTCAGAAGGCCGGTACGGCGGTCGCGGCCCCGCCGAGCGCGTCGCGCCGCTCCGGCATCGTGAGCGTGACCATCCGGCGCCAGCCGATGAGCCGTTCATACGCGTAGAGGGTGTGGATCCCCGCCGCGAGCGCCGCCGACTTGGGCGCCGGCCAGCCCAGGATCCGGCCCATCCGGCCCATCACGGCGAGGCTCACCTGACGGTAGACCCTGATCTCGGACAGCGCGCAGTGCCGCAGGGTGCGCTGGATCGTACGGCCGTGGCCCGCGCGCGCCAGCCGCAGCAACTCCTCGTGGCAGTAGGCGAGATGGTTGTCCTCGTCATTGCTGATCATCTTGACGGCCTTGCCCACCTCGGGGTTGTCGCCGAAGTACCTGACGAGCATCACCATCTGGTCGGCGGCCCGCTGCTCGGTGATCCTGCTGTGCGCGAGATAGACGAGGATGTCCTCCTCGGTCAGCGGTTTCTCACGGCGCAGCTTCGTGTGGGTGAGCCCGATGCCCTGCCGCTCCAGCAGCATGGTGTAGTCGGTCTCCGCGGGCACCGGGACCGGCCGGAGACCGCGCTTCCTCAGCAGTGCGTGGAAGATGCGCCCGTGCTTGTCCTCGTCGGCGCCGTGCCGGGCGATCTTCGGGGCGAGATGCCGCATGGAGTCCGGCACCAGGGCGGCGATCCGGCCGTTCTCCCAGCCGCCCTGGGCCTCGCCGCTGGCCGCGATGGAGCAGAAGAGCCGGAAGGAACGATCGTCGTCCAGGATTTCCTGGAACAGGCTTCGGGCCGAGAGCATCACTGCCACCTCCATACAGACATCCGCAGAAACCGAGTCAAATGGGGTGCGGGGCAACAGGCAACAGCTACGCCGGCCGGCTGAGCCGAAAGAAGGAGCGCCACGGAAGCCCCCGCGCGTAACCGAGCGGGGCCCGGAGGCGTTGTCGTACATGACGGCCGTGGCGGGGAAGACCCCCCGAGCCCCCACCACGGCCGCAGACTTCCGGCCGGGCGCCCTCGTACGTCTCCGCGGTCCCCCTCACGGGGGCGCGGGCCCGGTAGCCCGTTCGGGCTAGGCGATTCGGGGCTAGGAGACCAGTCCGGCGCGCTCCAGGGCTTCCGTGCCGACGCGGAGCGCGGCGATCCGCTCGTCGAGCGTGAAACCGGCCGGGGCGAGGGTCAGCGTCGTGACACCGGCGGCGGCGTACGCCCCCATCCGGTCGGCGATCCGCTCCATGGAGCCGAGCAGCGTCGTCGAGTCGATCAGTTCGTGCGGTACGGCCGCCGCCGCGCCGTTCTTGTCGCCGTCGAGGTACTTGTCCTGGATCTCGGCGGCC
Organism: Streptomyces sp. L-9-10; assembly: GCF_004151105.1. Classification (GTDB taxonomy): domain Bacteria; phylum Actinomycetota; class Actinomycetes; order Streptomycetales; family Streptomycetaceae; genus Streptomyces. The sequence goes on along the minus strand of NZ_PHRF01000162.1, from coordinate 102,945 downwards.
TCCTTCTCGTATCCCATGCGCCGCGCGAGCTGGTTGTAGAAGTTCTGCTCGCGGCTGCCCATCCCGCCCACATAGAGCGCGGTGTACGGACGGAAGACATCGGCCAGCGCGTTGACGTCGTCGCCGACCGCGATCGGCACGGTGGGGCAGACGTCGAAGCCGTCCATGGTCAGCCCGGCCTTCTCACGGCCGGCCCGCAGATGCCGGATCGCCGTGTCCTCCAGGTGCTCGGCGGACGGGAAGATCAGCAGCGCGCCGTCGGCGATCTCGCCGGTCTGCTCCAGGTTCTTGGGACCGATCGCGGCGATGTAGAGCGGGATGTGCTCGCGCTCCGGGTGCACGGTGAGCTTCAGCGGCTTGCCGGGGCCGCCGGGCAGCGGCAGCGTCCAGTGCTCGCCGTCGTACGACAGCCGCTCGCGGGTCATGGCCCTGCGGACGATCTCCACGTACTCCCGGGTACGGGCGAGGGGCTTGTCGAACTTCACTCCGTACCAGCCCTCGGAGACCTGGGGTCCCGAGACGCCGAGGCCGAGCCGGAAACGGCCGCCGGAGAGGGAGTCGAGGGTGGCGGCGGTCATGGCCGTCATCGCGGGCTGGCGCGCCGGGATCTGGAGGATCGCGGAGCCGACGTCGATGCTCTCGGTCTGCGCGGCGACCCAGCTCAGTACGGTCGGCGCGTCGGAGCCGTACGCCTCGGCGGCCCAGCAGACGTCGTAGCCGAGCCGGTCGGCCTCCTGAGCGACGGCGAGGTTGTCGCCGTCCATCCCCGCGCCCCAGTATCCGAGGTTGATGCCGAGCCGCATAACCACTCCCTTACCGATGAGTAACGTCCCTGTGCCCCGGGACTCTAGCGCGCGATACGGCGATCCGTCAGGGCGGGTTGTCCACAGGCTCTCTCCGCGTGGGGCCATGGCCAGTAATCTCAGCAGCCATGGAGCAGAGGCATCTCGGCCGAACCGGCCTGCGCGTGTCCAGAATCGGGCTCGGCACCCTGACCTGGGGACGGGACACCGACGAGCACGACGCCGCCGACCAGATGAAGGCCTTCTGGGAAGCGGGCGGAACGCTGATCGACACGGCGGACGTGTACGGCGGCGGGGAGGCCGAATATCTGCTCGGCCAACTCGTCGAACGGCTCGTTCCGCGCCGCGATCTGATCATCGCGACCAAGGCCGGGAGCGTGCCGGATCCCTACCGGCGCTTCGACTGTTCACGCGGTCATCTGCTCGCCGCGCTGGACGCGTCCCTGGAGCGGCTCGGCACGGACTATGTGGATCTGTGGCAGATCCACGCCTTTGACACCGGCACGCCCCTGGAGGAGACGCTCCACGCGCTGGACATCGCGGTCACCAGCGGACGGGCCAGGTACGCGGGGGTGTCGAACTTCTGCGGCTGGCAGCTGGCCAAGGCCGCCACCTGGCAGCTGGCCTCGCCGGGTATACGGACGCGGCTGGCCAGTAGTCAGATGGAGTACTCCCTGCTCCAGCGCGGGGTGGAGCGGGAGGTACTGCCGGCCGCGATCGATCTGGGGGTCGGGCTGCTGCCGTCGTCACCGCTGGGGCGCGGGGTGCTCACCGGCAAGTACCGGCACACCACACCACCCGACTCGCGGGGCGCGTCCGAGCTGCTGGCCCCGTTCGTCGAGCCGTATCTGGACGAGGCGGCGAGCCGGATCGTGGACGCGGTCGCGACGGCCGCGGAGGGGCTCGCCACGACGCCGCTGGAAGTGGCGCTGGCGTGGATCCGGGACCGTCCCGGAGTGGTGGCGCCGATCATCGGCGCGCGCAACGCGCAGCAGCTCACGGCCGCTCTGTCAGTGGAGAGCCTTACTCTTCCTGACGAGATCTGCCAGGCGCTCGACGATGTGTCGGCGCCCGTGCACCGCTATCCCGACCAGGACTGGAGCACGCTGTGAGTACGGACCGCGACACCGCCGCAGGGGCGGCCGAGACGGCCGCTGAGCACGCCACGGCGGGTGGGCCCGACGCGGAAGCCGCTGCCGGGCCTGCGCCGGACACCCACACGGACACCGACACCGACACCGTGGAGGGCGCGGACGCGTCGGACGGGGAGGCCGGAGGGGACGGGGAGGCCCAGGGCGGGACGGCGGAGGGCACCGCGTCCGAGGCGCCCGAGGTGTCCGAGGCCGCGGCCGAGCTGGCCGCCCAGCGGGAGCTGCGGGAGCGGATCGAGCAGCGCAAGGCGGAGAAGGCAGGACCCATCGCCGCCGGTACGAAACTGAGCGGGCAGGCCGCCGATCTGCTCGCCGCCGTACGGGCCGTGGAGAGCGGCGCGCCCGTGGACCGCTCCCTGCTGGGTCCGCGCGCGTCCGCCGCCCCGGAGCGCGCCCAGCCGTCCGCGCGCGCCGCTGAGCCCGCGTCGGCGCCCTCCTCCGCGCCTTCCTCCGCGCCTTCCTCGGCTCACGCTTCGACTTCTGTTTCGACTCCTGCTCCGGCGCGGCAGTCCGTTCCGGAAGAGGCGGTGTCCGCCGTACGGGCCGTGCTGGCCGAGGGCGGTGCGCCGGAGGCGCTCGCCGGGCAGGTCGCCGCCGTTCTCGGGGAGCGGGCCGCGGAGGTGCTGCGCGAGGACCCGTGGCAGCTGCTCGCCGTCCCCGGGGTACGGCCCGAGCAGGCCGACGGGTTCGCGCGTGCCCTGCTCGGGGCGGCGTGCGGTCCCGGCGACGAACGGCGGGCCGCCGCGCTCGTCGGCTGGCTGCTGGAACGGGCCGCGCTCCAGGGGCACACGGCCCTGGAGGCCGCGTCGGTACGGGGCACGCTGGCCGAGCACGCGGTGCCCGACCCCCACGAGGCGGTGCGGCACGCGATCTCCGAGGGCGCGGTGCTGGTGTTCCAGGAGGGCGCGGAGGACAGCTTCGGAGGCGATTTCGAAGACGGCTTCGAGGGCGGCTTCGAGGCTGAATCCGAGAACGGATCAGAAGGCGGCACGGATCGCGGCGGGGAGGCCGCGCGGGGCGAGGAGCCGGCCGGCGGTGCGGATCCGGCCGAAGCCGGCCCGCCGGCCCCGGTGCTGCTGGGCCTCGACCGGTACGCGCTCGCCGAGGAGAGCCTCGCCGACGGGCTCGCGCGGCTGGTCAAGACCGGCCCCGACGACTCCTGGGACGAGGCCGCGGCGGCGGCCCCGCGCGCGGCGGCCGAGCTGATCCGCGCGGTCGCCGGCCATGGACTCGTCCTGCACACCGGCGGTGAGGCCGCGCGCGCCGAGCCGGTCGCCCTGGCCGGGGCCGCCCGCGCGCTCGGGGTGCGCGCGGTCGTCGCGACCCACAGCGAGAACGGCCGCGACCGGCTGGACGCGACGGCGGGAGCCGTCACCGTGGCCGGACTGCTGGCAGGCACGGAAGGCCCCGGGCGGGACGCGGACGGCATGTTCGCGCTCGATCTCCTGGTCGTGCTGGACGCGCCACAGCTCGATGTGGAGACGGCCGCGATGATCGTCGAGTCGCTGCCCGACGGCAGCCGTCTGGTCCTCGGCGGCGACCCCGGAGTGCTGTGGTCGGCGGGCGCGGGCCGGGTGTTCGCCGATCTGCTGGCCGCCCGGGTGTGCCCGCAGATCGCCTCCCGTACACCCGACCCTGGGCCGATCGGCGAGCTGGTCTCCGGTATCGGCATCGGTGAGCTGCAGCAGGTCGAGGCCCCCGGCAAGGAGGTCGTGATCGTTCCCGTGCGGGACGCGGGCGAGGCGGTGCACCGCACGGTGCAGCTGGTGGCCGAGTCCGTGCCGCGCGCCTTCGGGATGGACGCCGGGCAGACGCAGGTGATCACCGTGGGCCATGGCGGCTCGGCCGGCACCCGCGCCCTGAACGCCTCGCTCAAGCAGCGGCTCAACCCCGGTCCCGGCCGGTTCGGCGGCTTCGACCCGGGCGACAGGATCGCCTACGTACCGTCGCCCGGCAGGACGCTCCAGGGGGCCGTGGTCTCCGCGGACGCCGAAGGGCTGCGCCTCGACTGCGCGGGCACGGCGGTCGTGGTCCCCAGGGAGCGGGTCGAGACCGCCGTACGCCACGGCTGGGCGCTCACCGCGCACCAGGCGGCGGGGATGCGCTGGCCCGCGGCGGTCGTGGTGCTCCCCGGCGATGCCGCACGCGGGCTGAGCCGCCCGTGGGTCTACACGGCCTTCAGCCGGGGTGACCGCCATCTGTCCGTGGTGCACGGCGTCGACCAGGCACTGCCGCACGCCGTGGCGGACGTCCCGTTCCAGGAGCGGACGACCAGGCTGCGCCCGCTGATCGAGAGCCTGCTGGCCCCGGCGGCGCAGCCGGGCTGACCCGCTGACCGGGCAGGGACATCCGTACCGCCCGTACCGCCCGCACCCGCCCGCGCCGCACCCACCGGGGTCCGGCGCGGGCGGTACGGACGTCAGGCGTCCTGTTCCTCCAGGTCGTCGATGTCCGCGTCGAGATCGTCCTCGTCGAAGACCGCGCTGACATCGAAGCGGCAGACCACCTGCTGGGGGTCGGCCTGGTCGAAGGGCGCCGAGAGCCACTCCCCCGGTTCGGGGAGGTCGTCCGCGGCCGACACCCAGAGGGTGGAGTCACCCTCCTCCAGGCCGAACTCCTTGTGCCGGGAGGCGATCTCGTCCGGTTCGTACTCGCCGAAGAGCACACCGAGAGCGGCGTGCACACTGCCGCCCACCACTCCTCCGTTGTCGGTGTCCCCTTCCACATCGACGATGCGCTGTGCCTGTGCGAGCAGCCGCTGCGGCTCCACGACCGCGTAGTCACGCCGGATCAGCACGCTGAGGGCGTTGGGCTCCTCGGGACCGTTGTAGGGCGGCAGGGAGTCGTCCGGGTCCGGGATCTCGAAGGGGGTGACTTCGTCGTACCGGTTGTAGAGCCGCTCGTCATAGACCTCGGCCGCGACGGCGAGGGCGTTGAACGCGTCGGAGACAGCCGGGTCGTCCTCACCCGTGCGGTGTTCGACCGCCGCGAGATGGCGGTCCAGAGCTACCTTGACCGCCTCGGCGGCAGCGCGTACCTCGGCAGCGGTGGGCTGCGCAGCATCAGACATAGTGCAGACGCTATCCGTACCTGGGCTCTGCCCGCACAATAGATGCGATGCCGGAATACGAATTTGTCGACGTGTACGTGCCGCGCGGGGTCTCCCGCAAGGAAGCGGCGCGTCTGCTCACCGACCACGCCGAGTACGGACACTGGGAATTGGACCGTCTGAGCCTGCACCGGGACGGCAGTCGCAGAGTGCGGCTGCGCCGGCGCATCATCCGTCAGGTGCGCGCCACCTGGTGAGGCTGAGGACGACGGAACGGGCCCCGCTGTTGCGAGGCCCGCCCGTGTCCTACCTTGTTCCGTTGCCGGTTCCGCTGCGAGCTGGTCCCGTACGGCGTGTATCCGTACGACTACGCGGCGGAACGGGCCCGGGAGCGGCGGTAGAGGATGGTGCCCGCGAGCAGCATGCCCGCGCCCGCCGGAATCGCGATCCCGAGCGCGCCCGCACCGGTCTGTGCGAGGACCTCGGTGCCCTTGGGCTGTGCGACGGTCTGCGTCTCGGGGTTGTTCGGGGCGCTGGGCTGACCCGGCGCCGGCGGGATGGCGCGCTCGGACGGTGGCGTTCCCGGCTCGGGCGGGGCGACCGGTTCCCCGGGCTCCCCGGGCGTGCCGGGCTGCTCGGGCTTGACCGGCGGGTGGACGGGCGCGTCGTTGGCGCAGCCGTTGCCGAAGGCGGGGTTGAGCAGGCCGACGACGTCGATCGTGTTCCCGCAGACGTTCACGGGGACGTCGACCGGCACCTCGACCGCGTTGCCGGAGCCGACGCCGGGAGAGTTGGCCGCGCCGCCTCCCGCGTGGGAGCCGCCGCCCGGCACGGTGTGCGTGGCGCCGGGGTGGGAGCCGCCGGTGTGGGCGCCGCCGCCGTATCCGCCGTCCTGGCCCCCGCCGTGTGCGCCGCCGGCCGGTTTGCCGGACACATTGGCGCAGTTGTTGCCGAAGGCGGGGTTGAGCACCCCGACGACATCGACGGTGTTCCCGCACACATTGACCGGGACATGCACCGGAACCTGAACGTTGTTGCCGGACAGCACTCCCGGGGAGTTCGCGGCGGTGCCGCTCGCTCCCGAGTCCGCGTGTGCGTAGCCGCCGCCGAGGGCGAGTACGCCGCCCGCGGCCGCCACGGTGATCAGGCCCTTGCGCGTGACCTGTCTCATAGCTTCGATCCCTGCCTTCTGCCTTCCGGAGCTGCCCTGGGCATCGGTGCCGGGGCAGGATGCCCAGCGGCCCCGGAGTGCATGGCGCGCACTCCGGGGCCACTCGGGCTCAGACCCTCACGGGGTGAGAGAGATTTGACGTCAGTTGTTGATGCACACGTTGCCGAAGGTGGGGTTCAGCAGCCCGATCACGGAGATCGTGTTACCGCACGCGTTCACCGGAACGTGGACCGGAACCTGGATCACGTTGCCCGAGAGGACACCGGGAGAACCGACAGCGGCACCCTGGGCGCCCGCGTCGGCGACGGCCATGCCCGCACCCGCGAGCACCAGACCACCAGTAACAGCCGCAGCAGCGACGACCTTCTTGATCATTGTTCCTCCTCGTTGGCAAATGCGGTCCCAGCCGCGGACCGCATCACCTGTAACGAGGAGGAAGTAATGAGGCTACGAGCGTATGGTCGCATTCACTCTTCTCAGTCGCGCCTGCACACGCTGTCGATTACCGGAATCTCCAACTCCCTTGTCAGCTGTGGTCGATGAAGCGGTCCAGCACCCGCACACCGAACTGAAGGCCGTCAACCGGTACCCGCTCGTCCACACCGTGGAACATCCCGGCGAAGTCCAGCTCCGGCGGCAGCTTGAGCGGCGCGAAACCGAAGCCGCGGATGCCGAGGTCGTCGAAGGACTTGGCGTCGGTGCCGCCCGAGAGCATGTACGGAACGGCCCGCGCGATCGGGTCCTCCGCCGACAGCGCGGTCTGCATGGCGTCCACCAACGTGCCGTCGAAGCTGGTCTCCAGGGCCTTGTCGCCGTGCACGTCCTCCCGCTTGACCCGCGGGCCGAGAATCCGGTCGAGGTCCGCCAGGAACTCCTCCTCGTACCCGGGCAGGAAACGGCCGTCGACATGCGCGGTCGCCTGGCCGGGGATCACGTTCACCTTGTAGCCGGCACCGAGCATGGTGGGCGCCGCGGAGTTGCGCAGGGTGGCGCCGATCATCTTCGCGATGCCGCCGAGCTTGGCGAGCGTGGCGTCCATGTCCTCCGGGTCGAGCGGGGTGCCCAGCGCGTCGGACAGCTCGTCCAGGAAGGACCGTACGGTCTTGGTCACCCTCACCGGCCACTGATGGCGGCCGAGCCGCCCCACGGCCTCGCACAGCTCGGTGATGGCGTTGTCGTTGTTGGTCATGGAGCCGTGCCCGGCGGTGCCGTCCACGGTCAGGCGCATCCAGTGCATGCCCTTCTGCGCCGTCTCGACGAGATAGAGCCGCAGATTCTCGTTGACGGTGAAGGAGAAGCCGCCGACCTCGCTGATCGCCTCCGTGACACCCTCGAAGAGCCCGGGGTGCTTGTCGACGAGATACCGCGCCCCGTACGTGCCGCCCGCCTCCTCGTCGGCGAGGAAGGCCAGCACGATGTCGCGCGGGGGTTTGCGGCCGCTGCGCATCCTGTCCCGTACGACCGCGAGGGTCATCGCGTCCATGTCCTTCATGTCGACCGCGCCCCGGCCCCAGACGCAGCCGTCCGCGATCTCGCCCGAGAACGGGTGGTGCCGCCAGTCCTCGGCATTGGCCGGGACGACATCCGTATGACCGTGGATGAGCAGTGCGGGTTTGGAGGGGTCCTCGCCCTCGATCCGGGCGACGGTGGAGGCACGGCCCTTGTGGGACTCGAAGATCTGGGGTTCGAGGCCCACCTCGGCGAGCTTCTCCGCGACGTACTCGGCGGCGGCCCGCTCCCCCGGTCCCGAGTGGTCGCCGTAGTTGCTGGTGTCGATCCGGATCAGATCACGGCAGAGGTCAACGACCTCGTCCTCGCCCGAGACGGTCCTGCCCGCGTTCGGCTCGCTCACGCTGCTCACTCCCACGGTCGTTGCTGGTGGTTCCCGCTGCTGTTCCTCCACATACTCCCGCGCCCCGCCCCCGCACCCCAAGACAGCCCCCGGCCTGTCATACGCCCGTCACAAGCCCCCCCGCCCCCGGGCCACCACCGGGCCGTCCCCCGGATCGGTCCGTGATCGGGCACCGTCGAATGTTTGCTATGGTTTTCCACGTCGGAACGGCCCGGGGCCGTCCGGCAGACACCTGGTCCGGGTGGCGGAATGGCAGACGCGCTAGCTTGAGGTGCTAGTGCCCTTTATCGGGCGTGGGGGTTCAAGTCCCCCCTCGGACACAAGAGTTCACGCACTGATGGTGCCGGCCGATTTTCGGTCGGCACCTTTTGCGTGCTGGCTCCGGGTACGGATCCGCCCTCTCACGACGAGCCCTTCCGAGGCACCCTTGACTCGTCGACTGCATACAATCGCTTCCGCGATCCGTAGGCTGTCGGCGACGGATCCTTCCTCGCAACGTGGAGGTCTCATGGGAGACTTGGACGCCGAAGTGATTCTCGCGATGGCGGCGGGAGCACCCGACGGTCTGGTGATCGTCGATCGTGAGGGGCTGATCCGCTACTGGAACCGGGGAGCGGAGCGGATCTTCGGCCTCTCGGCGGCCGAGGTCGCGGGTCGCAGTCTGGATGTGATCATCCCCGAGAAGCACCGGCGGCGTCACTGGGACGGCTTCGTGGCATCCATGGCGGCCGGCACCAGTAAGTACGGGGACGACGACCTCCTGGCGGTGCCCGCGCTGAGGGCGGACGGTTCGACCGTCTCCATCGAGTTCAGCGTGGTGCTGCTGACCGACTCCGAGGGCGATGCGAGCCACGTGGGGGCGGTCATCCGGGATGTCACCGCACGGCGGGCCCAGGAGAAGGAGGTACGCCGACGGCTGCTGGAAGCCACGTCGAATCAGACGGCCTCCTGACCGGACCGCCGACGGGGCGGACGGGCGGCGCCGGGTGGGCGTCCCAACGGTACGGCGGGGTTCGTGCGTCCCGCCGCTCCGGGGCCCCACGGGTCACTCCTTGGTCGCTCCGGCGAGCATGCCGGACACCAGCGTGCGCTGGGAGAACAGGAAGAGCACCAGTACGGGCAGGATGGCGACGAGAATCGCCAGAGCCAGTTCCGGAATGGTGATGTTCAGCCCGGCGCCGGCCACCGGGTTGAACGACGGGGTGGAGGTCAGCAGTTGGTTCAGGCCCACCTGGACCGGGAACTGCTCGCTGTTCGGCAGGACGAGATAGGGCAGGAAGAAGTTGTTCCAGTTGCCTACGAAGCTGAAGAAGGCGACCAGTCCGACCACCGGCTTCGCCAGCGGCAGCGCGATACGGGAGAAGAGCTGCCATTCCGTGCAGCCGTCGATCCGCGCGGCCGACAGCAGGTCCCTGGGCAGGCTGCTCCCGAAGTAGATGTAGACCAGGTAGACGCCGAACGGATAGAAGGAGAAGGGCAGGATCACCGACCAGACGGTACCGATCAGATGGAAGCGGTTGAGTTCCAGGAAGATCGGCAGCACCAGGGTGGCCTGCGGCATGATCATCGTGACCAGGGTGACGGTCAGCAGCGTTTTACGGCCCCGGAACTTCGTCAGGGCCAGCGCGTACCCGGCCGGCACACTGACCGCCAGCGTCAGGATGAGCGATCCACCGGAGTAGATCGCCGAGTTGCGCAGCCAGGTGGCCATGGCGCCGTCCTGGAAGTCGAACAGGTGCTGCCAGGCGGTGCCGATCTGCTGGAACGAGCCGAAGGACAGCGGGTTGTCGTGCACCACTTGGCCCGCGGTCTTCGACGGTGCGAGCAGCAGCCAGATCACCGGCAATACGAAGAACACCAGCAGCACGGCCAGCAGGAGGCCCACGATCAGGAGGGAGGCGGCCCGGGAGGGCCGGGCACGTCGGCCCGTGGTCGCCGGCGGAAGAGCGGTTCGGGTCATTTCTCATCCAACGTGAACAGGTTCGACCGGGCGACCAGCAGCCCGGCGGCTATGAGTCCGAGCGCCAGCAGGAATACGGAGATCGCGGCGGCGCCGTTGAAGTCGCCCTGCTGGAAGGCGTAGACGTAGGCGAGCTGGTTGGGCGACCACGAGGGGCTCACCCTGCCGAGGCTGGCGGTCTGGAGCAGTTGGGGCTCGACGAAGAGCTGGGTGCCGGTGGCGAAGGCCATGATCGTCATGTACACGATCCACTGCCGGATCATCGGTATCTGGATGTGCCAGGCGGTGCGCCAGGGCCCCGCGCCGTCCATCCGGGCGGCTTCCAGCACCTCGTCCGGGATGTTGTTCAGCGCCCCGTACATCACCACCATCCAGCCGCCGGCGCCGGTCCAGAAGGCGATCAGCATCAGGATCAGCGGCAGGTTGCCGGGCGCGAGCACGGCCGCGAAGCTGTGCATCCCCATGCTCGTGAGCAGCCAGGGCACCGGGCTGACGTCCGGGTCCAGCATGAAGAGCCAGACCAGCACGCTGGCGACCCCGGCGAGGGCGCCGGGAATGTAGTAAAGGAAGCGGAACAGCGCGGAGGTCCCGGGCCGCACCCGGCTGCGCAGGACCACCGCGACCAGCACGACGAGGACGACCAGGACGACCAGCCACATGGCCAGGTAGATCAGCATGTGGGTGAAGGCCGGGACGAAGCGGTAGTCCTGGGCGACCTTCAGGAACTGGTTGAGCCCGGTGAACTGCCCGGCGTCGTTGGTGAGCGCCAGATAGAACGAGTAACAGGTGGGGAATACGCCGAAGGCGAGCAGCAGCAGCGCGTACCCGGCGACGAAGAAGTAGCCCGCGGGGCCGCTGCCCCTCCGCCGCGGCCCCGTGCCGCGGCGGAGGGTGGAGACGGCTACGCGCCCGGTCTCCAGCAGTGTCATTCGTTGACCACCTGGTATCCCTCGGCCCGTGCCTGGTTGCTGATCTCCCGCTGCCAGGCCGGCAGGACGGAAACCAGGCTCTTACCCGAGGTCAGAGCGGGCAGTACAACGCTGGACCAGGCGGTGGCGTCCGAGAACCTGGTGTTCGACCAGCCGGTCCACACCTGGTCGGCGGCCTCCTGGAAGGGCTTGCTGACGTCGTTGGCGAAGTAGTCGCTGTTGGCCGGGTTGGCCAGCCACGCGTCGGCGGCCTTGGTGTAGGCCGGATAGGTGGGCGCGGACGCCTGGTTCTCGTCGGAGGTGGTCAGCCAGCTGACCAGGTCCGTGGACGCCTTGAGGTTGGCGCTGTGCGAGGACACCATCCACACACCGCCGCCGACGTTGCCGGTGGCGGGCGTGGTCTCCCCCTCCCAGGTCAGCGGAGACGCCGCGGCGATCTGCTTGGCCGGGGTCTTGAAGGCGGTCTTGAACAGGTACTGGCCGTACCAGGACGGTCCGTACGCCATCAGGACCTTGCCGCCGCTGTCCTTGGCGAAGCCCTGGCTGAAGAAGCCCTTGGTGGTGACGGCCTTGGCCGAGATCAGCTCGTCCAGCAGCGTCGCCATGCGGACACACTTCTCGT
>NZ_PHRF01000162.1:0-91386 GCF_004151105.1 Streptomyces sp. L-9-10 | reverse complement strand
AGAAGCCCTTGGTGGTGACGGCCTTGGCCGAGATCAGCTCGTCCAGCAGCGTCGCCATGCGGACACACTTCTCGTCCTTCAGAACGCTGCGCAGCGTGTCCGGCTTCTCCAGACTGAACGCCGGGCACTGGCAGGCCCAGAAGTACGACTCGTGGGAGTTGGTGTCGCCGACCGATCCGACGAGGTAGCCGGGGTGGTCCTTGGCGACCTGCTTCCCCAGGGCCTCGTACTGCTGCCAGGTGGTAGGGGTCTCGTATCCCCACTTGTCCATGAGGTCCTTGTTGTACCAGAGGACCACCTGCGCGATGTCGTTGCGCAGGCAGTAGGTGTGGCCGTTGAACTGGCAGGGCGCAAGGGAACCCTTGGCGAAGCCGTCCAGCGTGCTCTGCGGCACGAGCTTGTCGTCCAGGGGCGCGGCGAACGGCTGCGCGCCTGGCTTGGTGGGCTCGGACGCCCAGGTCACATCGGTGGGTGAGCCGAACACCACGTCCGGCCAGCCGCTGCCGGTCCGGTCGAACAACTGCGTCTTCGACTGGAGGTACGTCGAGCCGTCGGCGCCGCCGTCGTACGTGACGATCTCCATCTTCACGTCCGGGTGCGCCTTCTGGTACGCCTGCACGGACGGCAGCCGGGTCGAGTCGGCCCACACCGTGATCTTCGAGCCGTCCTTCTGCGCGACCGGTGTGAACGCCGTCCCCGAGGTGGACGTCTTGGTGGTGGTGTCGGCGCTGGCGCAGCCGGCCAGAGCGGCCGCCGCGGCCAGGGAGAGCGCCGCGGCGGCGGTGCGCAGCGCGGTGCGGCGCCTGCGGGCTCTCGGAGATCCTGAAGACCTCATTGTCGTGCCTTTCTTGTTGGTGCGTGGGACGGGTTACGCGCCGGATGGGGGCGCCGGGTGCGGTGGTGGGCCGGACGAGTAACGGCCCGTCCCGCCACCGCCCGGTCAGCGCGGCTGCTCGACGTAGCTCTGGAGTTCGCTTCCGTAGCCGAAGTCGAGCGGGAGGGCTATGCCAGGCCCCGTGGGGGCGTGCACCAGACCCTGTGCGTCCACATGGCGCTCGCGGACGACCTTCGCCGCGGTCACCAGGGACTCGTAGTAGGTGGTGTTGGAGATGGCCATGCACAGGTGGTGGTTCGGGATGTCCGAACCGTGCACCTCGGCACGGAGCCGGTAGGCGTCGGCGAGGTGTGCCGTGCGCATGGCGCCGGTGATCCCGCCGCGGAGGGTGGTGCCGGCCCGTACACCGAAGGTGGCGGCGCCGGCCGTGATGAAGTCCGCGGAGTTCATATGGGCTCCGTCGGAGGTCTCGGCGACGAGCAGCGGCACGTCCACGGCCGCCGCCAGCCGCTGGTAGGCGGAGACGCTGAACTCGCGCATCGGCTCCTCGTACCAGAGGTAGTCGGCCTCCGACAGCGCCCTTCCCAGGCGGATCGCGTCGGGGAGGTCGAAGCCGGCCGACCCGTCGTACATGAGCGGGACGGAAGGGCCGACGTGGTCGCGCAGTGCCAGACAGAGCTCGGCGTCCCGGCGGGCGTCGCCCCAGGCGTGCAGCTTGATCCCTCGGTAGCCCAGGGCCAGGCACTGGTCCGCCACGTCGAGGAACTCCGCGACGCTGTCGAACGTCGTGGTGGAGGCGTACGCGGGGATCGTCTCCCGGAAGCCGCCGAGCAGACGCCAGACCGGCTGCCCGTGGTACCGGCCTGCCAGGTCCCACAGGGCGGTGTCGATGAGACCCAGAGCGGGGAGCGGGAGTTCGTGGATACGGTCCAGCTCCCACACCCGGTGCCACAGCCATTCCCGCTGGAACGGGTCGGCTCCGACCAGTTCGTCACGGAAGACCCGGTCCACCAGATCCCGCAGGGTGGTGAAGGCTCCCGGCCTGGCGAACAGGGCCACCCCCTCGGCTCCCTCGTCGGTGCCGATGCGCAGGACCGCGCCGTCGCCCACCGGAGCGCTTCCGCTCAGCCCGTCCCGCCAGCGGAAGGGCGGGCTGGCCGCCGGAACGTCGATCCGGTGTACTTCGACATGGGTGATCTTCATCCTGGCTTTCGTTTCTGTGTGAGTGGGCCGGCCCCAAGGGGCGCGTACGGGTCAGAAGTCGCCGTACGCCCGCAGCTCGTAGATGCTGCCGCCGTTCCAGCTGGATCCGGTGACGGTCACGCGCAGGTAGCGGGCCGTCACGGGCTGGTCGGCGAACGAGTAGTTGGTCGCCGAAACGGTCCTCTCGGACGTGTGGTCATCGAGTGTGGACCACGTCGTCCCGTCGGCCGAGTACTCCAGGCGGTACTGGTAGCCGCTGGGCAACTCGAAGGTGGTCACCACGCTGGAGACCTTGGTGTCCCCGCCCAGGTCCACCTGGATCCAGGACGGATCGGGCAGGCCGCGGCCCTGGGCCCAGCGGGTGGACAGGTCACCGTCCACCGCCTTCTCGGGGATGTTGCCGTCCGAGTCCGACGAGGCGGTGACCGGCTTCCTCAGCGCCAGGTTGTTGTCGGCCGGCGTGGTGACGACGGCCGCCCGGCTGGGCTCGGAGGTGTTCAGCGCGGCGTCGCGGGCCACGACGGTGAAGGAGTACTCCTTCGCCGGGGTCAGGCCGGAGACCCGCAGAGTCGTGGCGCCGGTGACGGCGATCCGCTTGCCGTCCTGCTGGACGACATAGCTGGTCACGCCGGTGTCATCGGTCGCGGCAGGCCAGCTGAGGTCCACCAGGCTGGGCAGCAGGGGTCTGACCTCGGGCTGTCCGGGGGCCGAGGGGGCGGTGCCGTCCGAGCTGGGCGCGCCGGGGGCGCCGTAGACCTGGAAGTCGAAGACGCTGCCGCCGTTGCCGCTGGTCCCGGTGACCGTCAGCCGTACGAAGCGGCCGGCGACCGGATCGGCGGTGTGCGCGTAGGTGGTCATCTCCGTGGTGTTCGCGGAGGTGTGGTCCGCCAGTGTCTTCCAGTTGACCTCGTCCGGGGACACCTCGATGCGGTACTTGTAACCGCTGCTCTTCTCGAAGCTGGTGATCGCGCCGTTCACGTCGTAGGGGGCGCCGAGGTCCACCTGGATCCAGGACGGATCGGGCAGGCCGCGGCCCTGGGCCCAGCGGGTGGACAGGTCACCGTCCACCGCCTTCTCGGGGACGTTGCCGTCCGAGTCCGACGAGGCGGTGACCGGCTTCCTCAGCGCCAGGTCGGAGCCGGAGGGCGTGGTGACCTTCAGTTCCCGGCTCCGCGGGGACTCGTTGCCGGCCGCGTCCCGGGCGGTGATCCGGAAGCGGTAGGTCGTGCCGGCCGTCAGGCCGGGGATACGTACGGAGGTCTTTCCGGAAGCGCTGACGAGCGTGCCGTCACGGTAGACGGAGTAGCCCGTGACGCCCGTGTCGTCGGTGGACGCGGGCCAGTTGAGGTCCGCCACGGTCGGGAAGTCGGCGACCGCGGCCGGGGTGCCGGGGGCGGTGGGCGCCGTACGGTCGGTGACGTCCGGGCCCGGGTCGAGGTGCCGGTAGCGCGGCTGGAGGCCGGCGTTGTTCACGATCGAGGCCGGGAGCTGGTCGCAGGAGTCCACGGCGATGTTGCCGCTGACGTCGTTGTTCTCGCTGCCTCCCTGGACGCTGAAGGCGGGGTTGCTCGTGTAGTTGCCGGTGACGGTGTTCTCTTCCCCGTGGTTCATCAGCATCCACTGGAAGGACACCTCGCACAGGGCGTTGCCCGTGTTCCGCCAGTGGCGGCTGCCCTCGTCGTGGTAGATGCCGCCGTACGCGGGGGCCGGGACGCCGTGGATGTAGTTGCCGGAGACCGTGCCGCCGGGGTTGGTACTGAGGGTGTAGACGGCGCCACCGTCGGCCTGCGACTTCATGATGTCGCCGATCTCGTTGTCGGTGACGAGGGTGTCCCGGCTGACGGTGGGGGTGTCCCAGACCGGCACGCCGCCGTTGTTCGGGTACGCGTGGTTGCCGCCCTGGTCGGTCAGCCCCCATCCCCAGCCCACGGAGATCCCGCTGTAGGGCAGGTCGTAGACCTTGTTGTGGGTGATCACCGTGCGGTCGGTGTAGCCGGCCAGGATGCCCACCGAGCCGTTGTACTGGTCGGCGACCTTGGTGACGACGTTGTTGTCGACCATGGTGTTCTTGGTGATGTCCCGCGGGTCGTCGGGGTGTGCGTCCCGCGCCTCGACGCCGCCGATCTGGATGCCGGTGGCGGCGATCTGCCGGAAGACATTGCCCGTGATGGCGGTGTCCTGGGTCCCGGTGTTCAGGTTCAGGCCGACGGCGCCGAGGTGGGTGAAGGTGTTGCCCTTGAAACCGATGTCGTGGCCGTGGCTCACATTGACGGCCCCGGGCGTCTTCTGCCAGTTCAGGCGGGTGGAGTCGAAGTCGGGGTTGTTCTCGCCGACCATCCGGAAGCCCGCCTGGCCCTCGATGAGTCCGTCGGCCGAACTGGGGGCGAGCCAGGTGGAGTAGGAGAAGGTGATGCCCTCGAAGGACACATCGGTGACCGGCTTGGCGGTGGTGCCGTTCAGATTGACCAGGTCCTGCACGACCGGCACCGTGACGGTCGCGGTCGACAGGTCCTGACCGGCCTTGGGCAGGTAGTACACCTCGCCCGCGCCCTTGTCGACGTACCACTCGCCGGGGGTGTCCAGCAGCTCGCGGGCGTTCTCCAGCCAGGTCGGATTCTGGATCTCCTGGCCCTGCTGCAGGTTGGCGTTGTGCCAGCAGGGCTGTTCCATCGTCATCGTGTCGCCGGAGATCGACCGCACACCGCAGCGCTGGAGCTTCCAGCCCCAACTGCTGACGACTTCCAGGTCCGAGGGACGCTTGTAGCCACTGATGGCGGTGTCGGTGAAGGTATAGCCGGTGGACGTCTTGCTGAAGCCCGGCGGGTTCTTCGCGCCGCGCGCGCGGGTCGCCGGTTCACCGTTCACATAGAGCTGGCGGGTGTCGAGGTCGCCGATCGTGGCCTTGTAGATCCCCTTCGCCGGATCGGCCGGGGTCCAGCCGGTGATCCGCTTGCCCCCGCTGATCACCGGGTGCGCACCGGGGGCGGCCTCGTAGACGACCCGTTGTCCGTCACTGCCGGAGTCCCGAGCGGTGAGACTGAAGGTACGGCTCAGTTGGTGCGTACCCGCCATCAGCCGTACGTGGACGTCGCCGCGTACCTTCTTCTTGGCCTCACGCACGTAGTCCCGGGCGTGTTCCAGGGTCCTGAACGGATGCGCGGCGGTGCCGGAGCCGGCGTCCCGGCCGGTCGGCGAGACGTAGACGTCCAGGCCCGAGGCGCGCGACGGGGCGGCCTGGGCCGGTACGGCGGCCAGCGGCGCCGACACGACGGCCAGGGAAAGGGCGGCTGTCAGCACTCTTCGGAGCGGTGTGAACATGCCTGCGCGAGAAGACGGTATAGACACGGAAATCCAATCGCCTCAATGAAGTGGTGTCCGGGAACCCGGTCGTCCTCCGGGTTCCTCCGGCGTTGGCCGGCTCGGTCCGCGAGCCCGTGGCGTCGGGTGACGACAGCGGCTTACGAGGCGGACGACTCAGGGGAGAGCGGGTCGTCCTCGGCAGCGGTGCTCTTCGGTGTGTGCGGCCGCGTGCCGGCACCGCCGCGGGAATCGAGGTTGAACAGCCGGTCGCGGATCTTTCGTTCGAACTGGCTCTGTGTGGTGGCGATGTGCTCCACCATCAGCCGGCCCGCGAGATCGGCCTCCCCCGCGGCGACCGCCTCGGCAATGGCGAGGTGCTGTCGTGCGGCCACTTCCAGCGACCCCGGTGCGTCACCGTGGAAGAGCAGCACATCGGACTGTGACGCCAGCCGACGCACCCCGGCGACGCTCGACCTCAGGAACACGTTGTGCGCGGCGGCGCCCACCGCGTCGTGGAACGCCGTGTCGGCCTTGGCGAAGCCGTACCCGTCGGCGGCGCGGGCCGCCACCAACGAGGTCTCGGCGCACTCCCTGATGGTCCGGACCTCGATCGGCGTGGCGAGGGAGGCGGCGCGGCGCGCCGTCTCCGACTCGATGACCGTCCGGTAGTCCAGGAGCATCAGGACGTCTTCCATGCTCGTCGGCCGGAAGTGCGAGAGCTGGTCGTCGACCAGCCCGGCGTTCGACTCGGCGACGAAGATCCCCGCGCCACGCCGTACGGTCAGCCGGCCGATGGCGGACAGGACCTTCACCGCCTCGCGGGTGACATTGCGGGAGGCGCCCAGGATCTGCGCCAGGCCCTGTTCGGTGGGCAGCCGGTCCCCGGCCCGCAGGTTCTGCTCGGCGATGTGGTTCAGCAGCTGCTCGGCGACCAGCTCGTATCCCGGCCGGTAGGGACGCGTCGCGTCGTCATCGTCTCCGCCAGAGACCGGTGAAGAATCTGCCACGGCGTAATCCCCCTGTGGTGAGTTCAGATGAATCAGGTTCATCGGCGTGGGCAACTATGACATCCGCGTTACATGTTGAGAAGAGTCCGGAACGAACTTCCTTCACGCACGCCCTGAACGCCCTTCACCGCAACAAAAAGGACAGACCTTCCGGATCTATTGCACAGGGAGGATCAGATCCTTATGGTCCTCCCTGTCGAATGAAGCAGATCCTTTGAAGGAGGGCTGAGTATGGTGCAGCGCTTCGGCGCCGTGATCCGGCTGCGGCAGGGGAAGGAGCGGGAGTACCTCGCCCTGCACGCCGCCGCGTGGCCGGCCGTGCTCGCGGCCCTCAAGCGGGCCCACATGGGCAACTACTCCATCTTCCTGCGGGACGGCCTGCTGTTCAGCTACCTGGAATACACCGGTTCCGACTACGCCGCCGACACCGCGGCGATCGCCGCGGATCCGGTGTCCCGGGAGTGGTGGGCGTTGACCGACCCGTGCCAGCGGCCGCTGGACAGCGTGGCCGAGGGCGAGTGGTGGGCCCCCGCCGAAGAGATCTTCCACCTCGACTAGGCCGTGTCCGCCACACGTCGTCCACCGAACCGAAGGACCGATCAGTGCGCAACGCCGCCCGTCAGTGGGATCCCGTGGGACACGACCGGCCCCGGAACGAGGTGACGGGCCGCCGGATCGGCCGTACAGGTGTGCGTGTCAGCCCCCTGGGGTTCGGCGCCGCACCCCTCGGCAACCTCTACACCCCGGTCGACGACGAGCGGGCGCGCGCCGCGGTCGAGGCCGCCTGGGACGCAGGGGTGCGGTACTTCGACACCGCCCCGCACTACGGGCTCGGACTGTCCGAGCGGCGCCTCGGGTCGGCGCTCGCGCACCGGCCGCGTACGGAGTTCACCGTCTCCACCAAGGTCGGCCGGCTGCTGGAACCCCACCCCGCTCCCACGGGATCCGATCTGACCGCGGGGGGCTTCGCCGTACCGGACACGTTGATCCGCCGCGCCGACTACTCGCGTGACGGGGTGCTGCGGAGCCTGGACGCCAGTCTCGCCCGGCTGGGCCTTGACCGGGTGGACATCGTCTACGTACACGACCCCGACGACCATCTGGACGCCGCCCTCGACCACGCGCTGCCCGCCCTGGCGGACCTGCGCGACCAGGGCGTCATCGGTGCTGTGGGCGTCGGGATGAACACCGTCGCCCCGCTGCTGCGGGTCGTCGCCGAAGCGGACGTGGACGCCGTGATGGTGGCCGGCCGGTGGACCCTGATCGACCGCAGCGCCGGCCCGCTGCTGGAGGCGTGCGCGCGGCGAGGTGTCTCGGTGATCGCCGCGGCCCCGTTCAACTCCGGTCTGCTCAGCCGGCCGCGGCCGCCCGACGACGCCTCATTCGACTACGGTCCCGCCTCCGAGGCGCTGCTGCGCCGGGCCCGGCGTCTCGCCGGCGTCTGTGCCCGGCACGGCACCGTCCTCCCACACGCCGCCGTCCGCTTTCCGCTGCGCGATCCCGCGGTGGCCGGGGTGGTCGCGGGCTTCCGTTCCGCCCACGAGGTCCTGTCCGCGGCCCGCTGGGTCTCTGACGACCTGACCGACGCCGTGTGGTCGGACCTCGACGCGGCCGCCGAGGCCACCGGGGACGGGCCCCGGTAGCGGAGCCGGCGTCGGGCGGCGCGCCCATGACGGGAAGTCAGCGCACCCGGGGCTGCGGGGGTCTGCCGCCGGCCATGAGGGGCGAGCGGGCCAGTTCCACACAGCCCGCCGCGATCACGGCGACCCCGACGAGTTCGGGCAGCAGCCACCAGCCGGAGCGCAGGCTCTCGCCGAAGAGCGTCACCCCGTACGTGATGCTGATCAGCGCGTCGCCGAGGGTGAGCATCGGCTGGGACGCGACCAGCGCGCCGGCCTGGAGCGCGTTCTGGAGGAGGAACAGCGCCCCCACACCGGCGACCGCCGTGGCGTAGAGCTGCCAGGCGGTCACCAGCGCGAGGACGCCCCCGCCGCCGTCCAGCCGCGACACGGCGTCCTTCATCAGCGCGGCGGTCAGCGCGTATCCGCAGGCGGCGGCGAGACCGAGGGCCGCGGCGCGCGCGTTGCCGTGCAGCCGCCGCGACCAGCCGATCAGTACGGCCTCGAAGACCCCGGTGACGATCAGGGCGGGGACCCAGGCGTACCCGGGGACGCTCTCGCTGCCACCGCCGGGCGCGGCGGCGGCCATGCCCAGGGCGAGACCGCAGGTCACCGCCGCCACGCCCAGCCAGGCCGACCGGGTCAGCCTGATGCGGAAGGTACAGCTCGCGATCAGCAGGGTGATGGGCAGCTCGATGACGAAGATCGGCTGGACCACCGCGATCGGCCCCGTGGCGAGCGCCACCGCCTGGCACACCGCGGCTACGAGCACCAGCCCGATCCCCGCCAGCCACACCTTCTTCCGCAGCAGGTGCTTGATCAGCGAGAGATGCATCGCCTCGGCGTCGGGCACGGTGGACGCGGCGCGGCGCTGGAGCACCGAGGCGGAGCCGTTGCTGATCGCGGTCAGTACGGCGAACAGGACACTGATCACCGGTCCATCATGCGGCTGAGGGGTTCCCGAACGGCTCTCATACCGGCGCGCGCGGTCCGGGGCGGGGCCGAACGGGGGACGGCGGTGCCGTCCGCCCTCGATAGACTCGCACCGTCGGCGCTCCGTGCGCCGGAGGCGGCCAGGAGGCGACCGCCCGGACCACCGGCGAGCCGGACCACCGGCGAGGAAGACACGGGACCCGTGGCACGCAGACACCGCACCCCGCCCCCCTCGCCCCTCCCCCAGCGGGACGGGATCGATCCGGTGCGGCTCCGGCTGCCCGTCGACGAGGAGAGCGCGTGGGCGACCGTGCGGGATCATCTGGTCGCGCGGTTCGGTGACGCCATCGGGGCCGGGCGGGTCGACGCGATGTTCCGGGAGGGGCGGTTCGTCGGGGTGGACGGGCCGGTGGGGGCGGCGGAGCCGTATGCCGCCGGGCGGTACCTCTGGTTCCACCGGGACTTCGCCGCCGAGGAGCCGGTGCCGTTCGGGATCGGGATCGTGTACCGCGACGAGCGGATCGTCGTCGCCGACAAGCCGCACTTCCTGGCCACGACCCCGCGCGGCCGGCATATCACCGACACCGCGCTGGCCCGGCTCCGCCGGGATCTCGGACTGCCCGCGTTGCAGCCCGCGCACCGGCTCGACCGGCTCACGGCCGGGCTCACGCTCTTCGTCGTACGGGCCGGGGACCGGGGCGCGTACCAGACGCTGTTCCGGGACCGGCTGGTGCGCAAGGAGTACGAGGCGGTCGCGCCGTACGATCCCGCCGTGGCGCTGCCGGTCACGGTGCGCAGCCGGATCGAGAAGGAGCGCGGGGTGCTGGCGGCGCGGGAGGTCCCCGGCGAGCCGAATTCCGAGAGCCGGATCGAGAGGGTGGAGCGGCGGGGCGGGTTCGGCCGGTACCGGCTGTCGCCGGCCACCGGCCGAACCCATCAGCTGCGGGTCCATATGAACCGTCTGGGGCTGCCGATCCTGAACGACCCGGTGTATCCGGTGGTCCGGGCGGAAGACCCCGACGACTACGGGTCGCCGTTGCAACTCCTCGCGAAGGTGCTGGAGTTCACCGATCCGGTGACGGGCGAGCCGCACCGGTTCGAAAGCCGGCTCGCCCTGTCCCGGTGGCCGCGGTCTCAGTGACCGCGCTGAATCCACTCCGCCAGCCGCGGCGCCTCGGCGCCGATGGTGGTCGTATCGCCGTGCCCCGTACGGACCACCGTCTCCGGAGGCAGACCGAGCAGCCGGTCCCGGATCGAGTCGATGATGGTCGGGAAGTGCGAGAACGACCGGCCGGTGGCGCCGGGTCCGCCCTGGAAGAGCGTGTCGCCGGTGAAGACCGATGACAGCTCGGGGGCGTACAGGCAGACCGCGCCCGGGGCGTGCCCGGGGGTGTGGAGCACGGTCAGGGTGGTGCCCGCGACGGTGAGTGCGGCGCCGTCCGTCAGCTCGCCGTCCGGGAGCCGCTCGGGGTACGTCTGCTTCCAGAGGGGCAGGTCGTCGGGGTGCAGCAGTACGGGCGCGCCGGTGGCGGCGGCGAGGGCCGGTGCCGCGTCGATGTGGTCGTTGTGCGCGTGGGTGCAGACGATGGCGCGCAGTGTGCGCCCGCCGAGCGCGTTCTCGATGGCGGCGGCGTCATGGGCGGCATCGATGACGATCGCCTCGGAGTCGTCGCCGACGATCCAGACGTTGTTGTCGACGTCCCAGGTGCCGCCGTCGAGCGAGAAGGTGCCGGAGGTGACGAGATGGTCGATGCGGACGGTCATCAGAACACCACCACGGAACGCAGGACGTCGCCTTCGTGCATCCGGGCGAACGCCTTCTCGACATCGCCGAGTCCGATGGTCTCGGTGACGAACGCGCCAAGGTCGATCCGGCCCTGCTGGTGCAGGTCGACGAGCATGGGGAAGTCGCGGGACGGCAGACAGTCGCCGTACCAGGAGGACTTGAGGGAGCCGCCGCGGCCGAAGACGTCGATCAGCGGCAGTTCGAGCGTCATCTCGGGCGTGGGGACGCCGACCAGGACGACCGTCCCGGCCAGATCGCGGGCGTAGAAGGCCTGCTTGTACGTCTCCGGGCGGCCGACCGCCTCGATGACGACATCCGCGCCGAACCCGCCGGTCAGCTCGCGGATCGCCTCGACGGGGTCGGTGGAGCGGGAGTTGACGGTGTGTGTGGCGCCCATCGCCTTCGCCGTCTCCAGCTTGCGGTCGTCGATGTCGACGGCGATGATCCGGGCCGCGCCCGCGAGGCGCGCGCCGACGACCGCCGCGTCACCGACACCGCCGCAGCCGATGACCGCGACCGAGTCGCCCCGGCCGACCTGGCCGGTGTTGATGGCGGCGCCGATGCCCGCCATCACACCGCAGCCGAGGAGTCCGGCGACGGCCGGTGAGACGCTCGGGTCGACCTTGGTGCACTGGCCCGACGCGACCAGCGTCTTCTCGGCGAAGGCGCCGATGCCCAGCGCCGGGGAGAGTTCCGTGCCGTCCGTCAGCGTCATCTTCCGCGCCGCGTTGTGGGTGTTGAAACAGTACTGCGGCCGTCCGCGCAGACAGGCCCGGCAGTTGCCGCACACCGCACGCCAGTTGAGGATCACGAAGTCGCCGGGCGCGACATCGGTGACGCCCTCGCCGACCGACTCGACCACGCCCGCGGCCTCATGGCCGAGGAGGAAGGGGAAGTCGTCGTTGATGCCGCCCTGCTTGTAGTGCAGATCCGTATGGCAGACGCCGCACGCCTGCACCTTCACCACGGCCTCACCGGGACCGGGGTCCGGTACGACGATCGTCTCGACCCTCACCGGCTCGTTCCTGCCGGGGGCGACGACCCCCTGCACCTGCTGCGCCATTGCCAGGACCTGCCTTTCCTCACACTGTCACACGCTCGGACGCTCACACACCGAGCGTTCGTCATCCCCCACTATCCCGTGCCGAATCGCCCTACCGTACCCAAGCGCGTGCGGGGGAGGTACGCACGGTCAGGGCGCCAGTACGTCCAGCTCCTCCAGGGCGCCGACGGCGATTTCCCTGGTGAGTTCCTCGGCGCGCACGGCGTCGCCCTCCCGTACCGCTTCGGCGACCTGGACATGGAGGGTCACGGCGGCCGGGTCAGGGTCGTCGAACATCACCTGGTGGTGCGTACGTCCGGTGAGGACCTCGGCGACCACATCGCCGAGCCGGGCGAACATCTCGTTGCCCGACGCGTTCAGCACCACCCGGTGGAAGGCGATGTCATGGACGAGGTACTCCTCCAGCCGCCGCCCCCGGGAGGTGGCGACCATGCCGAGGGCCTGCTCGGTGAGAGCGGCGCACTGCTCGGGCGTGGCGTGCCGGGCGGCGAGCCCCGCGGCGACCGGTTCGACCGCCGAGCGCAGCACGGTCAGCGAGCGCAGCTGACGGGGACGGTCGGAGCCGGCGAGGCGCCAGCGGATGACGCGCGGATCGTAGACGTTCCACTCCTCGGTGGGGCGTACGGTCACGCCCACCCGGCGCCGGGACTCCACCAGATGCATGGATTCGAGGACGCGGACCACCTCGCGGACGACGGTGCGCGAGACGTCGAAGCGCTGGGCCACCTCGTCCGTGCGCACCACACTGCCCTGCGGGTACTCGCCCGCGGTGATGGCGAGGCCGAGCGTGTCCAGCACATGGGTATGCAAGCCCCGGCCTTCACCTTCAGTGGTCATGGGACAACCCTACGGGGCACACCCCGCCAAGATTAAGTACGACGTTTACATCACAGCCTCTTGAATAAGTCGTACCTAATAGGTTTCAGTAGCGCGACGGCCCGATGCCAGGGACGGACTGAAGCCGATGTCGAGGAAGACAGCGAGGCATGCGATGAGCACCCCCCACGTCGTCGTGGTGATGGGCGTGGCAGGAACCGGCAAGACCACGGTCGGCCCCCTGCTCGCCGACGCACTGGGCGTCCCGTACGCCGAGGGCGACGATTTCCACCCGCCGGGGAACATCGCGAAGATGTCCGCCGGCACCCCGCTCGACGACGCGGACCGCCTGCCCTGGCTGGACGCCATCGGAGCCTGGGCACACAGCAGGGCCGGGCTCGGCGGTGTGGTGAGCAGTTCCGCGCTCAAGCGCGCCTACCGGGACCGGCTGCGGTCGGCCGCGCCGGGCGCCGTCTTCCTCCACCTCACCGGCGACCGGCCGTTGATCGAAACCCGGATGTCGGAGCGCAAGGGGCACTTCATGCCCACCGCGCTGCTGGACTCGCAGTTCGCCGCCCTGGAGAACCTGGGCGCGGACGAAGCGGGTGTGGCCGTCGACGTGTCCGGCACCCCAGAAGAAATCACCGACCGGGCCGTCGCCGCGCTGCGCCGGCTCGAAAGCTGAAGGAAGTTCCCGTGACTCCCGTGACCAGTCTCAGTGTCGAGACGCTGGCAGCGGACGCAGCCGAACCGATCACCTCGGCGGGCAACGCGCAGCTGGGCATAGCGGTTCTCGCCGGTATCGCCGTCATCGTCCTGCTCATCACCGTCTTCAAACTCCATGCCTTTCTGGCCCTGACCCTCGGCTCGCTGGCGCTCGGCGCCTTCGCGGGTGCCCCGCTGGACAAGGTCATCACCAGCTTCACCGCCGGCCTCGGCTCCACGGTCGCGGGGGTGGGCGTACTGATCGCGCTCGGCGCGATACTCGGCAAGCTCCTCGCCGACTCGGGCGGCGCCGACCAGATCGTCGACACGATCCTCGCCAGGGCGAGCGGGCGCGCCATGCCCTGGGCGATGGTCCTGATCGCCTCGGTGATCGGCCTGCCGCTCTTCTTCGAGGTCGGCATCGTGCTGCTGATCCCGGTCGTCCTGCTGGTCGCCAAGCGCGGCAACTACTCCCTGATGCGGATCGGCATCCCGGCGCTGGCCGGGCTCTCCGTGATGCACGGTCTGATACCGCCGCACCCCGGGCCGCTGGTCGCGATCGACGCCATCGGCGCCAACCTCGGTGTGACGCTGGCGCTCGGTGTGGTCGTCGCGATCCCGACCGTGATCATCGCGGGCCCGCTGTTCTCCCGGTACGCGGCGCGCTGGGTGGACATCCCGGCCCCCGACGCGATGGTGCCGCAGCGCACCTCGGACGACCTGGAGACCCGGCCGAGCTTCGCCGCGACCGTCTCCACCGTGCTGCTGCCGGTCGTGCTGATGCTGGGCAAGGCGCTGGTGGACATCGTCGTGGACGATCCGGAGAACACCGTCCAGCGCGTGGCGGACGTCGTCGGCTCCCCGCTGATCGCGCTGCTCGCCGCCGTACTCGTCGGCATCTTCACGCTGGGCCGCGCGGCCGGGTTCACCAAGGGCCGGATCTCCTCGACCGTCGAGAAGTCGCTCGCCCCGATCGCGGGCGTGCTGATGATCGTCGGCGCGGGCGGTGGCTTCAAGCAGACGCTGATCGACTCGGGCGTGGGCCAGATGGTCCTGGACATCTCCGAGGACTGGTCGATCCCCGCGCTGCTGCTGGCCTGGCTGATCGCGGTGGCGATCCGGCTGGCGACCGGTTCGGCGACCGTGGCGACGATCTCGGCGGCCGGACTGGTGGCGCCGCTCGCGGCGGACATGTCGACGGCGCACGCGGCGCTGCTGGTGCTGGCGATCGGCGCGGGCTCGCTCTTCTTCAGCCATGTGAACGACGCCGGGTTCTGGCTGGTGAAGGAGTACTTCGGGATGAGCGTCGGCCAGACGCTGAAGACCTGGTCGGTGATGGAGACCATCATCTCCGTGGTCGGGCTCGGCTTCGTCCTGCTGCTCTCGCTGGTGTTGTAGCCGCAACACGCCCCGGGCGGGGCGGGTCACTCCTCTTTCCACCGGGGGTGCTCCCGCTCCGCCCACGCGCGGTCCACCGACCCGGTCCGCATCCCGCGCCGCGCCTGCGGATCGCCGTACGCCATCCCGATGTGCCCGGCGAGCACGACGCCGATGGCCAGGGCGAGCCAGTCGTGGACGAACGTGGCGCTCGTGCGCCACAGGACCGGCGCGAGACCGGTGAACCACATGAGCAGGCCGGTGCCGAGCATCACCAGCACGGCGCCCGCGATCCACCCCGCGTAGAGCTTCTGCCCCGCGTTGAACTTGCCCGCCGGCCGCGCCCCGGGACGGGCGTCGCGCCGCCGCACCGCGCGCAGCCACTCCGCGTCGTACGGCAGGAACCGGTTGAGCCGGCGCAGATCGGCGCGCAGCGCCCGGGAGGCGAGGCCGAGCAGGACGGGTACGGGCAGCAGCAGCCCCGACCACTCGTGGAGCGTGACGACGAGAGCGCGGCGGCCGACGAGTTCGGCGAGCCGGGGTACGTAGAGACAGGCCGCGGTCGCCACGCACAGCAGCATCAGCGCGCCGGTGACGCGGTGCACCCAGCGCTCCGCCCGGCTGAAGCGCCGTATCCGCCCGGCCGCGCCGGGGGCCGGGGGCTCGGACGGTGGGCGCTCAGACGGTGGGGGTGTCGCCTCGGCCGTTGGACCGGCCGACCCAGGCGTCGACGTCATAGCCGCGCTCCTCCCAGTAGCCGGGCCTGACGTCGGAGGTGACGGAGATCCCGGAGAGCCACTTCGCCGACTTGTAGAAGTACATCGGCGCCACATAGAGCCGGACCGGGCCGCCGTGGGCGTGCTCGATCGGGGCGTCCCGCATCCTGAGCGCCACCATCACATCGGCGCGGCGGGCCTGCTGGAGGGTGAGGCTCTCGCTGTACGCGCCGTCGAAGCAGGTGAAGCGGACCGCTTTGGCACCGGGCCGTACCCCGGCCGCGTCGAGGAGCCGCGAGAGCCGTACGCCCTCGAAGGGGGTGTGCGGGACGCGCCAGCCGGTCACGCACTGCACATCGTGCACGACCCGGGTCCGCGGCAGCGCGCGCAGTGCGTCGAGGGTGTAGGTGGCGGGCCGGTCGACCAGTCCGCCGACCGTCAGCCGGTAGGTGTCCGGGCCCTTGCGGGGTACGGAGCCGGTGACCGAGTAGTAGCGGAAGCCGCCGCCGTTGGGCAGGAGTCCGGTCAGACCTGTCGGGTCCTTGTCCGCGGCCGAGCCGAGGAAGGCTTCGAGACCGCGCTGGAGGTACGGCGCCGTGACGAGTCCGGCGGCGCCGAGGCCGAGCATGGAGAGCACCAGGCGCCGTCCTACCGGCGTGCCCTCGGGCTCTCGTGGTTGATGGGTCACGTATCGAGGAGAACACCCGCGGCCCCGTGAAGCCAGGGACCGCGGGTGTTCGTCATACTTTCGTCAGCAGCGTGCTCAAGCGCGTGCGCGGGTGTGCGCGGGAACGCGCCGCGGTCCGCGGCACGGCGGGGCCGTCACACCGCGGCCCTCGTCTCCGACTCGGCCGCCTTCTCCAGCTGGAACGCCTCGTTGCCGAGCCCGATACGGGCGTGCACCTCCGGCTTGACGGAGCGCAGCACCAGCCCGTACACCAGCCCGCCGATCAGCGCGAGGGCGATGATCCCCGGCAGCACCCAGCTGAGCGCGGAGCCGGGCCCGGACGCGACGAGGATGTCGAAGTCCTTGACGGTGTAGACGGCGATGGTCAGCAGCGCGATGCCCGCGAGCCCGGAGGCCACCAGCCGCGCGGCCTGATGGCGCGCCGCTCCCCGCCGTACGAAGAAGACGATGACGGCGAAGGAGGCCGCGGCCATCAGCACGATGACCCCGAGCGCGCCGATGTTGCCCATCCAGGTGAAGAGGTGGAGCACCGGGGCCGTCGGGTCGCCGGCCGGCTTGTCGTCGGTGAGGGCGAAGGCCAGGATGACGGCGACCGAGACCGCGGACTGGAGCACGGAGCCCGAGGCGGGCGCGCCGCTGGACGTGTGGGTGCGGCCGAAGGCGGCGGGCAGCAGACCCTCGCGGCCCATCGCGAAGGCGTAGCGCGCGACGACATTGTGGAAGCTGAGCAGCGCGGCGAACATACCGGTCACGAACAGGACGTGGAGGACGTCGGTGAAGGTGGCGCCCAGCCGGCTCTCGGTGAGTCCGAAGAGCAGTCCCGGCCCCTGCTCCCGCGCGGCTTCGACGACCGAGCCGGGCCCCGCCGCGACAGTCACGGCCCAGGCGCTGAAGGCCAGGAACAGCGCGGCGTAGCCGACGCCCAGGAACATGACACGGGAGACGACGACGTGCGGCCGGCTCGTCTCCTCGGCGTAGACGGGGGCCTGTTCGAAGCCGACGAAGGCGGCGATGCAGAAGCAGAGCGCGGTCCCGAGTCCCGCGCCGGTGAGGGTGTCGGGGTTGAAGGCGGCCAGGGACACGCCCTCCGTGCCCGGTTCGGCGAGGGACGCGATGTCGAAGATCACGACCAGTGCGCACTCGATGATCAGCAGGACGCCGAGCACCTTGGCGTTGAGGTCGATCTTCAGCCAGCCGAGCAGACCGACGAGCGCGGCGGCGGCGAGCGCCGGGATCCACCAGGCCACGGTCAGGTCGAGATAGGTGGCGAAGAGCCCGGAGACCTCGAAGCCGAGGATCCCGTAGATGCCGACCTGCATGGCGCTGTACGCGACGAGGGCGACGAGCGAGGCACCGGCGCCCGCGGTCGGGCCGAGACCGCGGGCGATGTACGCGTAGAACGCTCCGGCGTTGTGCACATGCCGGCTCATCTCCGCGTACCCGAAGCTGAACAGCACCAGGACGACGCCGAGAATCACGTAGAGCAGGGGCTGGCCGACGATGCCCATGACACCGAAGACCGTCGGCATGACGCCGGCGACGACGAGCATCGGCGCGCTCGCGGCGAGCACGGAGAGCAGCAGGCCCACCGTGCCGAGCCGGCCGGCGCGCAGTGCCCGTTCCTGTCCCTTGTACGTGTTGATCTCGTTGGGTTCGCTGGTGCTCGGTCTGCCCGTCGACATGACAGGGGTGGTCCTTTCGGGATTCGGTGGTGCTTCAGGCGGAGCCGAGCGCGGCGGCGCGCGCGGCGAGGAACGCTGAGCGGGGGTCCCGGTCGGGGTAGGACCAGGGGGCTGCGGTGTGGTGCGGGCCGATCCGCTGGAACAGCGCGGCGGCCTCGGCGAACCGCCCGTCGTGGAACTGCGCGTGGGCGAGGAAGTTGAGGTCGACCCGGGAGCGCGGATGCTCCTCGGCCTCCCACTCCAGCCACCAGTCGAAAGCGACCTTGAGCACCTGCCGGGCGCGGCGTCCGGTCCAGTGGCCGGAGGCCGCGGGGTCGCGCGGCTCGTGTCCCGCCGTGGCGAGGACGCGGTAGCGCTCGGCATGGGCGACCACGGGCAGGATGGCGAGCGGAGAGTCGGCGGGGGCCTGTTCCGCGGCCCAGGCCGCGAAGTCGTACACCTCGTGCAACGGGTCCTGGCCGGCGTCCGGATGGCGCTCCGCGAGCCGTGCCGCCATCAGATGGTGTGCGTGGTGGTGGTCCGGGTGCCGGGTCCTGACCTCGTCGAAGAGCCGTGAGGTCTCGTCCTCCGTGCCGAGCGTACGGGCCAGCAGCAGGAGTCCGAGCCAGGGGGTGGGATCGGCCGGGGCCCGTCGGACGGCTTCGCGGCAGGCGTCCCGCGCGCGCTGTTCCTTCTCTTTGCCGCGCAGTGCGCCGACGACCGTGGCGCAGGCGAGCAGGGTGGCCGCGTCCGCGCTGTCCGGTTCTGCGAGGAGCCAGTCGCGGGTCCAGGCGGCGGCGCCGGAGGCTCGTGCGAGGACGACGACGCGGTGGCCTCGCCGGTCCCAGTCGTCGCCGGTCTCGGCGAGCAGGGTGCGCGCCTCGGACCAGCGGCCCTGGGCCAGTTGGTCGCGTACGGCGCCGAGTCGGGCGTCGTCAAGGGCCGGATCGAAGAACTGGCCGGAGCGGGAGCCCCGTCTTCGCGAGCGGCCCAGGGGTGGTGGCGGAGGCGGGGACATCCGCGGGAATCCTCCAGGGCACATGAACGAGCGTTGATCGCGGACAGCCAAGCGGTAGGTAACGCTTTCCGTCAAGGGGTGTCTTGATGCGAAGTGCGCCAACTGTCCCGCCGTCCCGCACCGTTGGTCCCTCTTTGCGGCCCGCGCCATCCTGCCCGGCGCGCCGTCCGCCGTTACCGGACCGCTTTCGCCGCCGCCCGGCCCGCCGTACGGCCCGAGAAGACGCAGCCGCCGAGGAACGTTCCTTCCAGGGAGCGGTAGCCGTGGACGCCGCCGCCGCCGAAGCCGGCCGCCTCGCCCGCCGCGTAGACACCGGGCAGCGGTGCGCCCGACGAGGTCAGGACGCGGGACGACAGATCGGTCTCCAGGCCGCCGAGCGACTTACGGGTCAGGATGTTCAGCCGTACGGCGATCAGCGGGCCCGCCGCCGGGTCGAGCAGGCGGTGCGGGGCGGCCGTACGGATCAGCTTGTCGCCCAGATACCTGCGGGCGCCCCGGACCGCCATGACCTGGAGGTCCTTGGTGAAGGGGTTGGCGATCTCGCGGTCGCGCGCGGTGATCTCGCGGCGCAGCCCGTCCTCGTCGATCAGCCCGTCCCCGGTGAGGGCGTTCATTCCGCGCACCAGCGCGCCCAGGTCTTTCTCCACCACGAAGTCGGCGCCGTTGTCCATGAACGCCTTCACCGGCCCGGGGACGTCGGCGCGCGCCCGCCCGATCACCCCGCGGACGGACTTCCCCGTCAGATCGGGGTTCTGCTCGGACCCGGAGAGCGCGAACTCCTTGCCGATGATGCGCTGGTCGAGGACGAACCAGGTGTACTCGTATCCGGAGCGCATGATGTGCTCCAGCGTGCCGAGCGTGTCGAAGCCGGGGAAGAGCGGTACGGGCAGCCGCCGGCCGCGCGCGTCCAGCCAGAGCGAGGACGGGCCGGGCAGGATACGGATGCCGTGCCTGGCCCAGATCGGGTTCCAGTTCTGGATGCCCTCGGTGTAGTGCCACATCCGGTCCCGGTTGATGTGCCGGGCGCCCACCGCCTCCGTGATGCCGAGCATCAGTCCGTCGACATGCGCGGGGACGCCGGAGAGCATCGTGCGCGGCGGGGTGCCGAGCCGCTCGGGCCACTGGGCGCGTACCAGCTCGTGATTGCCGCCTATGCCACCCGAAGTGACGATCACCGCCTGCGCCTTGAACGTGAAGGCACCGGTGGCCGTACGGCTGCTCGCGGTGCCGCGCGCGGCCTCGCTCGGCTCCAGGATCTCGCCGTTCACGGTGTCCACCACGCCCGCGGTGGTGGCGAGTCCGGTGACGCGGTGGCGGAAACGGAACGTCACGAGCCCCTTCGCGACCCCCGCGCGCACCCGCCGTTCGAACGGCTCGACCACCCCGGGGCCGGTGCCCCAGGTGATGTGGAAGCGCGGCACGGAATTGCCGTGTCCGGTCGCGTCGTACCCGCCGCGCTCCGCCCAGCCGACCACCGGGAAGAACCGCATGCCCTGCCCGTGCAGCCAGGCCCGCTTCTCGCCCGCCGCGAAGTCGACGTACGCCTCGGCCCACTTGCGCGGCCAGTGGTCGTCCTCGGGGCGGTCGAACCCCGCCGTACCGAGCCAGTCCTGGAGGGCCAGGTCCCGGCTGTCCTTGATCCGCATCCGGCGCTGCTCGGGCGAGTCCACGAGGAACAGACCGCCGAAGGACCAGTGCGCCTGTCCGCCGATCGACCGCTCGGGCTCCTGGTCGAGGACGATGACGGTGCGGCCCGCGTCCACCAGCTCGGCGGCGGCCACCAGGCCCGCGAGTCCCGCCCCGATCACGATCACATCAGCGTCGTACGCCATGACTGCCATCCTTCGCGTGCGGGATCGGTGGGGCCCGGGTGGTCCGATCTTCCGTACGCGCGAGTAACGCGTCAACTGGTTGGATGGTGTTCATGAGCGCTGCTGACGAGATCCTGGACATCGTCGACGAGGACGACAACGTCGTCGGGCGGGCGCCGCGTGGCGAGGTGTACGCGCGGGGCCTGCGTCATCGCGCCGTGTTCGTGCTCGCGCGGGACGCGCGGGACCGGGTCTTCGTCCACCGCAGAACGGCGGTGAAACTGGTCTTCCCTTCGCTGTACGACATGTTCGTGGGCGGTGTCGTCGGCGCGGGCGAGAGCTACGACGACGCGGCGCTGCGGGAGGCCGAGGAGGAGCTGGGTGTGTCGGGGCTGCCCCGGCCCGTACCGCTGTTCACGTTCCTGTACGAGTCCGCCGGCGGGCCCGTGGCCGGGAGCTGGTGGTCGCGGGTGTACGAGGTGCGCTGCACGCTGCCGGTGCGGCCGCAGGCGGCGGAGGTCGCCTGGTACGACTTCCTCCCGGAGCCGGAGCTGGAGCGCCGGGTCGGTCCTGGTCCGGACGGCTGGGAGTGGGCACCGGACGGCCTCGCGGCGTACGAGCGGCTCCGCGCGCTCCGCGCGTAGGGTGCGGCACGTGAACGACTTTCTGCGCGGCCTGCGGCTGTGGTTCGCACCCGGGCGCGTCGCCGAGGAGGGCGAAACCCCCGACTACCGTTTCTCGCTCGCCAACGAGCGCACCTTCCTGGCCTGGATCCGTACGGCGCTCGCACTGGTGGGCGGCGGGTTCGCGGTCGATCAGTTCCTGCCGGACCTGCGCTGGGGCGTGCGGGTCGGGCTCGCGGTGGCGCTGCTCGCGGCGGGCGCGCTGTGCGCGCTGCGCGCGGTGAATCACTGGGTGCGGTGCGAGCGGGCGATGCGGCGCAAGGAGGATCTGCCCGTCTCCGCCTTTCCGACGCTGCTGAGTCTGGCGGTGGGGCTGGTCGCCGTCGCGATGCTCGTCATCGTGGTGCTGGGGTGGGCCGGCTGATGACCGCACCGGCCGGGGGCGCGGGCAGGAGGGACGGAGGCGGGGGCGCGGACGGGGGCGGCGCGCCGGTCAGGGATCCGGGGCTCCAGCCCGAGCGGACCCGGCTGGCCTGGCGGCGTACGACGCTCTCCTGCACGGTGGTCGCCGTGCTCGCGGCCCGGCAGGCGATCCATGGCGGCGCCACGGCGGCCGGACTGGCCGGCGCCGCGCTCAGCGCCCTGGTCTGGCTGGCCTTTCTGGTGGTGGCACACCGCCGCACACTGGCGCTGGCCGCCGCCGCGCCGGGGCCGCTTCCGTCGCGCGCGGCGATCGCCGCGGCGGGCTGCACGATCCTGCTGGCCCTGTTCGCGGTGGGGGTGCTGGCCTGACGGCGGTGCCGGGAGGCATCAAACGGGCACGACGCCACGGCGGCGTCCCCGGGGATGTCGTCAACTGGCAGGATCGCCCCGTCCGTTCACTCGCGAACGGCACGTCCGTTCACTCGTGAACCAAGAGGTCCGATGCCTGCCACCGATCCGTATCTCGTCCGACTGGCACCCGATGTGCATGCCTACGTCCAGCCGGACGGCGGCTGGTGTCTCAACAACGCCGGGTTCGTCAGCGACGGGGAGACGACGCTTCTCATCGACACCGCCGCCACCGAGCACCGCGCGCTGCTGCTGCGGGAGGCGATCCGGACGACCGGCGCCCCCCTTCCCCGGACCCTCGTCAATACGCACTTCCACGGCGATCACACCTACGGCAACGCCCAGTTCGTGCCCGAGGCCACCGTCATCGGCCATGACACCTGTCGCGACGAGCAGTCGGCCGCCGGCCATGAACTCCGGCTGATCTGGCCGGAGACGGACTTCGGCGACATCCCGATCACTCTCCCGGCCGTGACGTACCACGACCGGCTGACCCTCCACGTGGGAGGGACCGTGGCGCGGGTGATCCACCCGGGCGTGGCGCACACCCGGGGCGACTCGATCGTGCACCTGCCGGAACGCGGCATCGTCTTCACCGGCGATCTGGTCTTCCAGGGCGGTACACCGTTCATCCTGGCGGGCTCGCTGCGCGGATCCCTGCGGGCGCTGGATCTGCTGCGCTCGCTCGACGCGAGCGTCGTCGTACCGGGGCACGGTCCGGTCACCGACCCGTCCGTGTTCGACGCGACGGAGGAGTATCTGCGGTACGTGTCCGAGCTGGCTCTGGAGGGCCACACCAAGGGCCTCACCCCGCTGGAGACGGCGCGGACGGCCGATCTCGGGAAGTTCGCCGCGCTGCGGGAGAGCGAGCGGCTGGTGGTCAATCTGCACCGGGCGTACGCCGAGCTGGACGGGCTGCCCGAGGGTTCGCCGCTGGCCCTGGTCGCCGTGGCCACCGACATGGCCACGATGAACGGCGGCGCGATCCCGGCCTGCCACGCCTGACCGGTCCGGCCTGCCATGACCGGCCGGTCCTGGCCCCCGGCACCGGCCGGCCGGGGCCACGCACTGGACGACATACCGACTGGTCGGCATCATGAGTCCTCAGTATCGGTCACGACCGCCCACGGAGGTACGCACGATGAGCCCAGTCCCCCCGCCAGGACTCGATCCCGAGCAGCTGCGCGGCCATCTCGACCGCGCGCTTCCCGGCCTGGTGAGCGGACCGCTCGGCGTACGGCTGATCGAGGGCGGCCGGTCGAATCTGACGTACACCGTCACCGATTCCGCCGATCCGGCCCGCCGCTGGGTGGTCCGCAGGCCCCCGCTCGGTCATGTGCTGGCCACCGCGCACGACATGAGGCGCGAGTACCGCGTGATCGAGGCACTGCACCCGACGGCCGTGCCGGTGCCGGAACCGCTGCTGCTCTGCGAGGACGAGTCCGTGCTCGGCGCCCCCTTCTACGTGATGGAGTACGTGGCGGGCACGCCGTACCGTACGGCCGAACAACTGGCCCCGCTCGGACCCGAGCGCACCCGCGCCGCCGTTCTGGCGCTGGTCGACACGCTCGTCGAGCTGCACGCCGTCGATCCGGCGGCGGTCGGGCTGGGCGACTTCGGCCGCCCCGACGGCTTCCTCGGCCGGCAGCTGCGCCGCTGGGGCACGCAGCTCGACGCCTCCCGCGCCCGTGAGCTGGCCGGTATCGACGAGCTGCACGCGGCCCTCGGCCGGTCGCTGCCCGTCTCCCCCGCGCCCACCGTGGTCCACGGCGACTACCGGCTCGACAATGTCCTGATCGGTGAGGACGACCGGATCAAGGCCGTACTGGACTGGGAGATGTCCACGCTCGGCGATCCGCTCACCGACCTGGGGCTGCTGGTGATGTACAGCGCGCGGCTGGAGCTGACGGGGTCCCCGATCAGTACGACGGCCGGGGCGGCGGGCCATCCCGCGCCCGCCGAGCTGATCGAGCGGTACGCCGCGGGCTCGGGCCGGGACACCTCGGCGATCTCCTGGTACACGGCGTTCGCCTGGTTCAAGCTCGCCGTGATCCTGGAGGGCATCCACTACCGCTACACCCTGGGACAGACCGTGGGACCCGGCTTCGACCGGATCGGCGCTCTCGTACCCGTCTTCATCCGGCACGGCCTCACCACCCTCCAGGAAGGCTGAGTACCCCTCATGGACTTCGCATTCGACGCCCGCACCGAAGAGCTGCGGGCCAGGCTGCTCGCCTTCATGGACGCGTATGTCCTGCCCGCCGAGGCGGTGGCGGAGGAGCAGCGGTCCCTGCTGGCCGATCCCTGGGACACCCCGGCGGTCGTCGAGGACCTCAAGGCGGAGGCGCGCGCCCAGGGCCTGTGGAATCTCTTCTTCGTGGACGAGCACGGCGCGCCGGGCACGGAGTACGGCGCCGGGCTGACCAATCTCCAGTACGCGCCGCTCGCCGAGATCACCGGACGCTCCCCGCAGCTGGCCCCCACCGCGCTGAACTGCGCCGCGCCCGACACCGGGAACATGGAGGTGCTCGCCCAGTTCGGCACCCCCGAACAGCGGAAACAGTGGCTGGAGCCGCTGCTCGCGGGCGAGATCCGGTCGGCGTTCGCCATGACCGAACCCGACGTGGCCTCGTCGGACGCGACGAACATCCAGACGCTGATCCGGCGGGACGGCGACGACTACGTCATCAACGGCCGCAAGTGGTACATCTCCGGGGCGATGAACCCGGACTGCGCGATCTTCATCGTGATGGGCAAGACCGACCCGGACGGCGAGGACATCCGCCGCCAGCAGTCGATGATCCTGGTCCCGCGCGACACCCCGGGGCTCGAAGTCCGCCGCGCCATGCGGGTGTACGGGTACGAGGACCACTACCACGGCGGCCATGCCGAGGTGGTGTTCGACAACGTGCGGGTGCCCGCCTCGCATCTCGTCGGCGAGGAGGGCGGCGGTTTCGCGATCGCGCAGGCCCGGCTCGGCCCCGGCCGGATCCACCACTGCATGCGGCTGATCGGGATGGCCGAGCGGGCGATCGAGCTGATGTGCCGCAGGGCCGTGTCCCGTACGGCGTTCGGAAAGCCGATCGCCCAGCAGGGCGTCGTCCAGAACTGGATCGCGGACGCCCGGGTGACGGTCGAGCAGCTGCGGCTGCTCGTACTCAAGACGGCCTGGCTGATGGACACGGTCGGCAACCGGGGCGCGCACACCGAGATCCAGGCCATCAAGATCGCCACCCCGCGCGCGGTCGTCGGCATCATCGACTCGGCCGTCCAGCTGCATGGCGCGGGCGGGGTCAGCCAGGACTTCCCGCTGGCCGAACTGTGGGCCGCGGCGCGGACCTTGCGGCTGGCGGACGGTCCCGACGAGGTGCATCAGCGGTCGCTGGCACGGCGGGAGCTGAAGAAGTACCTCTGAGCCCGCCGAGGCGCCCGGGACAGGACCTGGACGAGTGCGTCCGGCGCGGGCCCGAGGGTCTCGGGACCCTCAGGACCTCAGGACCTCGGAACCCTCAGGACTCTCAGGGGTCCGGCGACGGTGGGGGGAGCAGGCCGAGGGACTGGGCGCGCATGACAGCGGAGAGCCGGTCGCAGGTGCCCAGCCTGCGGTAGATCCCCTCGATGTGTTTGTGGACGGTGCGCGGCGAGATGTGCAGCCGGCGGGCGATCGCCGTGGCGGGCATGGCCTGCGCGAGCAGGGTGAGGACGGTGAGCTGACGCGGCGTGAGCCCCGCCTCCGCCGCCCGCTCGACCGGGTCGGTGACGGAGGCGACACGGGACGGGGCGCGGCAGGAGGGAGCGGCGCGGGTGGCGGCGGCGCGCCAGCGCGCGAGGGCGCTGTAGTGGCAGTCGATGCTGACCAGAAGGGGCTGGACGCGGCGGGCGTACGCCAGCTCCTCGGCCGTGAAGTCGTCCTGCGCGTGGTGCAGTACGAAGCCCCTGGCGACCCCGGCAGGGGCGGGCAGCGGAATCCCGAGCATATGGGCGCCGAGGGTCTGCCGGGCCAGGCGGTGGCTCCGGCTGCGCAGCCAGGAGCGCTCCCCCATGATCTGGCTCGCGGACAGCGGGGTGTGGTCGCGGGCGGAGGTGTAGTGGGCCACGAGGGGGTTGTCCGCGCGGAGCTGGCGGGTGGTCAGTCCGTCCAGATAGTCCTGCGTAAGCGCGTGCGCGGACTTCCACGCCACCACACGGCCGGTCCGCTTCGCGTAGCTGGCCTGGGAGAGCGAGACGGCCGACGCGTGCATGCCCCGGGCCAGTTCGGCGAGGACCGAGGACCAGGCGGGCTCCGGGTCCGGGTGTTCCAGAACCGCGACGGCCAGACCGAGCATATGGGCGTAGTCACGCCACAGGACAGACCCCATCGACACCCCCGCACCCCCGACGGCCGGTGATGGCCGTACGCACCGATACCGATACTCTCCGTGTTCATACTGCCGTATCCGCCGCCCGATGGGTAGATCGGTCGAGGGTGGACCGGCGTCACAACAGCGGGCTCCCGGGGACTCGCGCACAGCCGCCGCCCCGGGAGCCCTGGGCCGAGGGGGGTGCCCGCCGGTGGAGATGCCGCGGCCACGGCAACTCCACCGGCGCCCTCCGGCCCGTCACGCCTTCGGGCCGTCGCTCCGTCCGGCCTTCACGCCACGGGAGCCACCGGCCGTCAGGCCGTCAGCAGGGCACGACGTAGAAGACCCCCGTCCAGGTGGCCGTGCCGGTCTGGGGCGCCCTGGAGGTCCAGCGGATGCTGCGGTCGGAGTTCAGGAACCTCGCGGTGGTGCCGCGGGTCTGGTTGTTGTTGAACGTGCCGTCCCCGACCCAGGGGAGGCTGTACGTCCCGCACCGGTAGTAGTCACGTGAGTCGCCGGGCCTGTAGAGACAGAGGTGTCCGTACGCGCAGGCGGCGGGCGCCCGGCCGCTCGCTCCCGGCCCGGCCAGGTCGCGGGCGTACCGCTGGCCGGGAGCGGCGACGACGAGGTCGCCGCCCCGGGTCGCGATCCTGTTGGCGGAGACCTGCCTGCTGCCCGGCTCTTCGGCCAGATAGCCGTCGACCCGGCCCTGGAGCTCGCCCGCCTGGGCGGGTGTCAGCCCGGCCCGTTGCGTCTGTGCGGCGAACGGCGTCTGTGCGGTGACCGCCTGACGGCCGCCGTCCTGAGCGGTGTGCGCCCCTGCGGTCGGGGCCGTCATCAGTCCGGCCGCGAGCGCGCCGGCGGCGAAGACGCCGACCGTGGCCCTCAGCATGAACGTGCGGATCTTGTTCATTGATCCCCCTGAGTCAGGTACGAGTGGTCAGGTACGCGGAATGCTTCACGTTCCGTAGACCGAACGACACTCATAGTGACCAGGGTGCGGATCGCCCGCAATGCGTACAAGTACGTATGGGGGTGCAACCACCGCCGGTGCGGGGGGAGTTGGGCGGGGAGGCTTTCGCAACACGCTTTAGGGGCGCAGCGCCCGCAGCAGCAGATCCGCGAGGTGGTCCGCGACCTGCTGCGGGGCGAGCGGACCGTCCGGGCGGTACCAGGTCGAGAGATGGTGGACCGAGCCGAAGTGGTAGTCCACCACCAGATCGGCCGGGGTCGCGGTGGAGAAGACCCCGCTCCGCTGGCCCTCCTCGATCAGCGCGCGGAACCGCTCGTGATAGCGGCGGCGTTCCGCCCGTACCTGCTTGTTCTTCTCCGGGCTCAGATGGTGCATGGAGCGGAAGAAGATCGCGGCGTCGTCCAGGTTGTCGATCGTCGTCACGACCACGTCGGCGGCGGCGGCCCGCAGGCGCCGTTCCACCGGCTCGTCCGCGTCCGCGTAGGCGTCGAGACGTTCCTGCTGGAGGCGGAGGACGCGGGCGTAGACCTCCTGGAGCAGGTCCTCCTTGGAGCCGAAGTAGTGGTAGAGCGCGCCCTTGGTGACGCCCGCCGCCTCGACGATCTCCTGGACCGAGGTGCGGTCGTAGCCGCGCTCGGCGAAGAGCCGGGTGGCGGCGGCCAGCAGTCGCTGGGGAACGGGGGTGCCGTCCCCGTCCGTCGTTCTGGCCATCTGCCGTCACCTGCCTTTCGCTCCGTGCCGTCCCCGTGCCGTCCCTGTGCCGCCCCCGGTCCGCGGCGCCCACGGTGACGCTCACGACGGGGAACGCGGCTCCCGCCCGAGGATCTTCCCATCCGTCGTCCCGGGTGGCTCGGGCAGGACCGCGGCGCCGCGGTCCCGGGACCGCCGTACGCGCGGACCTGCCCGGTCACCGCGCCGCGGACTCGCCCGGTCCGATCGCTTCCCACTTCTGCTGGACGCGGTTCATCGTGGCGAGCCAGCGGTCGGGGTCACCGGCGCGCGCCTGGTAGAAGCCCGCCACCTCGGGATGCGGCAGGACGAGGAACCGGTCCTCCGCCATCGCCGTGAACAGCGCGTCGGCCACGGCGGGCGGCTCGATGGCGGTGGGGGTGAGCACGAGGTCGCCGGCGGTTCCGGTCGCGGCGAGCATGTCCGTACGCACACCCTGCGGACAGATGGCGTGCACCTTGAGCCCGCGGTGCCGGTATGTCAGCGAGAGCCACTCCGCGTAGGCCAGCGCGCCGTGCTTGGTGACGCTGTACGGGGCCGCGCCGATCATGGTGAGCAGTCCGGCGGCGGAGACGGTCGAGACGAACCTGCCGCTCCCGCGCTCCAGCCAGTCCGGCAGCAGCGCCCTGCTGGCCCGTACGTGCGCCATGACGTTGACGTCCCAGGCTGACGACCAGACGTCCTCGCCGGAGAGCGCGTCACCGGCGG
Source organism: Streptomyces sp. L-9-10 (assembly GCF_004151105.1). Classification (GTDB taxonomy): domain Bacteria; phylum Actinomycetota; class Actinomycetes; order Streptomycetales; family Streptomycetaceae; genus Streptomyces. The sequence goes on along the minus strand of NZ_PHRF01000162.1, from coordinate 62,644 downwards.
AGCCGAGTCCGGCGTTGGCGCAGTAGATGTCGACGGTGCCGCCGAGCGCCTCGCGGGCGTCGTCCACGATCAGGGAGGCGTCGCCGGGGACCGCGACGGCGGCGATCTCCGCGGCGACGGACGTGGCCTTCTCCGCGTCGAGGTCGTTGACCACCACCCGGGCGCCTTCGGCGGCGAACCGGCGGGCCAGCGCGGCGCCGATGCCGCCGCCGGCTCCTGTCACCACAACCCCCGCACCGTGCACCGAACTCATCGGGACCTGCCTTTCCGGCGTTCCGGTTCCTCGCCGACGGCCTCGTCGGCGCTCTCGGCGACCTCGTCGCCCCCGACAGACTAACCGGTCGGTATGTGGCGGCGGAAGGGGAGGAACGGCGCGGGGCGGCGGCGCGACGTGCGGTCGGACTCGTTCCGTGCGGCTGCCCGGAGCGCTAGCGTGCGTGGCCATGGCAGACGACCGGGTTCGAGTGCGCGGAGGTAGCGGAATGAGCCTGTCCAGACGGGGATTGCTGGCCGCCGGCGGGGCGATGGGCGCCGTGGGTGCGGCGGGCGCGGTGAGTACGGCGGGCGCGGTGAGTACGGCGGGTGCGCGGGCCGCGGGGTCGGCCCCGGCCGCCGCGCGTTCGGGAGACGCGACCGGCGCCCGGCACCCCGGCGGCGGCGCGCGGGTCCGTACCGGCTTCGACCGGCTGGCCGCCGACGGCTACCGGCTCCTCGCCGGGGAGAAGGTCGGTGTGGTCACCAACCCGACCGGCGTCACCTCCGACGTACGCCACATCGTGGATGTCATGCACGCCGACGCGCGCGTCAAGCTGGTCGCCGTCTTCGGCCCGGAGCACGGCTTCCGGGGTACGGCGCAGGCCGGTGGCTCCGAGGGCCGCTACGACGACCCGGCCACCGGACTGCCCGTCTACGACACGTATCTGAAGAGCGGTCAGCCCCTCGCGGACATCTTCACCGCGTCCGGCGTCGACACCGTCGTCTTCGACATCCAGGACGCGGGCGCCCGCTTCTACACGTACATCTGGACGCTGTACGACTGCATGGAGGCGGCGGCGCTCGCGGGCAAGCGGTTCGTGGTGCTCGACCGGCCCAATCCGGTGACCGGGCGGGCGGCCCTGGGGCCGGTGCTCCAGCGGGAGTTCGCGACCTTCGTGGGGCGTCAGCCGATCTCGCAGGCACACGGCATGACCGTCACCGAGCTGGCGCGGCTGTTCAACGGTGAGTTCCTCACGTCGAAACCGGTGGAGCTGGACGTCGTCACGATGGCGGGCTGGCGGCGCGACGACTTCTTCGACGCGACGGGCCTGCCATGGGTGCCGCCGAGCCCCAACATGCCCACACCCGAGACCGCGTTGGTGTACGCGGGGACGTGCCTCTTCGAGGGGACGAACCTGTCGGAGGGGCGGGGCACGACACGGCCGTTCGAGCTGCTGGGCGCGGAGGGGATCGGCCCCGAATGGGCCGCGGCGGCCAACGCGCTGGAGCTGCCGGGGGTGCGCTTCCGTGAGGCGTACTTCGCGCCGACCTTCTCCAAGTTCCAGGGCAGGACGATCGGCGGGGTGCAACTCCACGTCCACGACCGGGAGTCCTTCGATCCGGTCCGCACCGGCGTCGCGCTGCTGGTGACGGCCAAGCGGTCGTGGAGCGGGTTCGCCTGGCGCGCCGACCAGTGGATCGACAAGCTGACGGGGTCGGCGAAGGTCCGCACGCTGATCGACGCGGGCGCGGACACGGACGAGGTGACCGGCGCGTGGCGGGGCGAACTGGCCGCGTTCCGTGCCGTACGGCGGGGATATCTGCTCTACCGGTGACCGCGCGGCTCTCCCGGCGGTCACCGGATGGCTCTTCCGGACACCGCCGGGCGGCTCTTCCGGACGCCGCCGGGTGGTTCATCCGGACGCCGTACGGCTCTTCCGGATGCCATGCGGCCGATAACATTCGGTAGTTCACCGATTCCGGAGCGTGCCCGACAGGTGCCGTTGACCGTGCCGTTCAGCGGCCGTGAAAGTGCCTGTCGTGATCGACGAAACTCTGTCCCCCACTCCCACGGCGCCCGCCGCGGACACTCCGGAACACCGGGAGAGTCCGCGTCGGGTGGCCGTGGCGAGCTTCATCGGCAACACCATCGAGCTCTACGACTTCTTCATCTACGGCATGGCGGCGGCGCTGGTCCTCGACGACGTCTTCTTCCCCAACCTCTCCCCGCTCAACGCCACGCTCGCGTCCTTCTCCACGTACGCGGTGGCCTTTCTGGCTCGCCCGATCGGCTCAATCGTCTTCGGCCATTTCGGTGACCGCGTCGGCCGCAAATCCGTTCTGGTCACCTCGCTGCTGCTGATGGGGCTGTCCACGGCGCTGGTGGGCCTGCTGCCCGGCTACGCCACCCTGGGCAGTTGGGCGCCCCTGCTGCTCGTCACGCTCCGTTTCCTCCAGGGCATCGGGATCGGCGGCGAGTGGGGCGGCGCGGTGCTCCTGGCCGTGGAGCACGCGCCGCGCGGGCGGCGCGGGCTGTACGCGGCGTTCCCCCAGCTCGGCCCGCCCGTCGGCTTCTCCGCCGCCACCGGTGTCTTCTGGCTGGTGTCCGCGTCGCTCGACGAGGCGGCCTTCGCCAGTTGGGGCTGGCGTATTCCGTTCCTGCTGTCCTTCCTGCTGGTCGCCGTCGGACTGGTCGTACGGCTGAAGATCAGCGAGACCCCGGTCTTCGCGCGGTCCGTGGCGGAACGGGCCGCGAGCAGGGCACCGCTGATGGAGCTGCTGCGGTGTCATCCGCGCGAACTGCTGCTCGGCGCGGGCTCGATGGCCGTCGTGTACGCCCTCTTCTACACCTCGATGACCTACGGCCTGTCGTACACCACGACGACCCTGGGCGTGCCGCGCGAGACGATGCTGGCGCTGTCCCTGGTCGCCTGTCTCTTCCTCGCGGCCGGTATCTGGTTCTCCGCCACCCGCTCCGACACGGCCGGCCGGCGGAGACTGGTCCTGTCGGGGGGCGGACTGGCCGCGGTCTGGAGCCTGTTGCTGTTCCCGCTGCTCGACACCGGGCGGCCGGTGCTGATGGCGCTGGCCCTCGGCGGTGCGCTGTTCTGTCTGGGCGTGACGTCCGGTCCCATGGGCGCCTACCTGCCGGAGCTGTTCCCCGCGCGCGTCCGCTACTCGGGCGCCTCACTCGCGTACAACCTGGGCGGCGTCCTGGGCGGCGCGGTCTCCCCCTTGGTCGTGCCGCGCCTCCAGTCCGGCTTCGGCTCGGCGTCGGTGGGCTGGTACGTCTGCGGGATGGCCGTGGTCTCCCTGCTGTGCGTGCGGGCGCTGCCGGAGACCAGGGAACGCGAACTGGGCTGACGCGAGACGCCGCGGCCGGTCCCGGGCGGTACCGCCGTCCGGGCCGGTCGCGGCGTCGCGTCGCGTCCATCACATCTGCCATGTTCGTCCGTACACGCCACGCACACCCGGATGTGCCGGGTGCGCGCCGCGTGCCCGGAACCGGCTTCTACCGGTGGCTCGGGAACTCCACCACCTGCTGGTACGTCGGCCTGTTCTGCCAGTTGACCTTGGGGTGGCTGATGCCGCCCAGCGCCCGGTGGATGATCGTGTCCGTGCACCACTGGTCGCCGGCCGCGCAGTTGTCGTCGCCCGGGTAGACCGCACTGGCGGGCGCCGCCGCCGCTGCCTTGAGGGTGGTCAGCAGCGCGTCACGACAGGCGCTCAGGGAGCCGCCCCCGCAGTACGTGTCCGGTGTCGGGGCCTGGACCGGGTCGCCCAGGACCTGACGGAGGTCCTTGTCGACATATCCCCACCAGCCGTACTGGAACGCGGAGCCGCTGTGCGCGCCCGTCGGGCCATGGCTGGAGGCCGGGGACTCGTCGGTCGGGAGCGAGGCGGTGAGCGCCTGGTAGAGGCCGTCGCCGAGACCCGGCTTGAACGCGGCCTCGACCAGCCTCGGCCACCAGGCGTCCATGATCCGTACGGCGTCGGCGTTCCCGTACGTGTGCGAGCCCTGCGCGGTCTCCTTGCGCGGGGAGCCCGCCGCACGCCAGGCCTCCAACTGCTGTACGGCGGTGCTGAGCTGGGGATCCGTGACGGGCGCCGAGCGCAGCACCTTCAGCAGTTCGGGCAGTACCTGCTCGCCGCGCAGATCGGTCACGGCCGCCTCGGCCATCGCCCGGGTGAGGGAGGCGCGGGTGACCCCGCCGTCCGCGACCAGCTTCTTGACCCGGTCGTCCAGCAGATCGCCCCGGTGCACGGCACCGAAGCCGAAGCCCGCCGTGTCGTACTCCTTCGCCTGACGGTTGTTCCAGGAGATGTAGTAGTCCTGTCCGACCGACTGCGGATGCTGGGCGAACGGCGTGTACGCGGCGGTGTTGGGCCCCGGGTCGAAGCCCTGCCACTCGTACGCCTGCTCGGCCTTGACCGGCAGCGCCGGATCGACACCCGCCGCGCGCACCGGGTTCGAGCCGCTGTTGAAGAAGGCGGCCGTGCGCGAGTCCGCGTAGAACCAGTTGAAGGCGTAGCCGATGCGGTGCGCGGCCTGCTGGAAGGAGGCCGCGTCCTTGGTGTACGCGGGGTCGTTGAGCATCTGGAAGCCGATGATCGACTCGGCTTCGTGCCGGTAGGTGGTCCGCAGCGAGGTGTACGCGACGGGCTTGCCGCCGATGGTCGCGCGGTGGGTGACCATGCCGTACTTGGTACGCCAGACCTGGAGCCGGTAGGAGCCGGCGGCGGTGGAGTCGGCGACGGTCGGCTTCCAGGAGTTGCTGCGCTCCATCTTCTCCATCGGGGTGCAGACGGAGCGGTAGAGGTAGTGCGTGGACGCCTTGGTGGCGGGTGAGCCGTTCGGTTCGCACAGCTCGACGGCGTACGTGTCGGTGATGTCCTGACCCGCCGAGGTGGCGCTCCAGGCGTAGTCCTGGCCACGGCCCATCTGGACGTACATGCCGACTCCGGCGAAGGCGACGCCGCGGGCGCTGATGCCGGGGCCCTGGAGTTCCTGGAGCATCATGAGCTGTGGCGCGAAGTAGCCGGTCTGCGGGCCGAAGACGGCCACGGGATTTCCGCTCGCGGTGTGCTGTCCCGAGACGAGCAGCGCGTTGGACATCCCGCGCTTGGCGGAGAGCGATCCTGGTGGGACGACTCCGTCGTCGAAGAGGCCCTGGAGCGGCTTGAGTTTCTCCGGGGCGGTGACGGGGGCCTTGGCGTTCGTCACGGCCGAGCCGGTCCTGTCGTACACCAGCTGTTCGGCCTGGACCGAGCCGGCGTCGGGCAGGGCCGTGCCGCGCGGCTGGGCGGGCTTGCGCGCGTACGGAAAGCGGGTGCCGTCGTGGACAGTGAGCACGGCCTCGGGGTCGTCGCGCTGCCGGAACGACTCCCAGACCTCGGTGCCCTTGACGACGCCGTACTTCTGCTGGGCGGCGAGGAGCGAGAGCGCCGCCTGCACCTCGCCGCCGCCCCCGCCGCCGAACTGGCCGCCGACGACGGACGCGATGGAGATCAGGTCGGTGAGCTTGAAGGGCTGGATCTCACCGACGTTGGTGATCGAGTCGATCTTGCCGGTGAGTACGTACTCGCCGGGGAAGTAGCGGCCGTCCTTGGACTTCTGGCGGTAGGCGTTGATGCCGTCGACATACGCCTGCGCGTCCGCCATGGCCAGCTCGCCGCGCTCGCCCTCGGTGGTCCTGATCCGCTCGATCTGGGCCTCGTACTCCGCTTCCGTGTACGGGGCCGAGGGCCAGAACTGCTGCTCCAGGCCCTGGTTGGCGAGCGCGCCGCCCGCGAAGGACGTCAGCTCACCGCGGCCGATGTGGCGGAACAGGTCCATCATCCACAGCCGGTCCTGCGCCGCCGCGTAGCCGGCGCCGAACTCGGTGCCGTAGCGGGTGGTGCCCTTGATATGCGGGACGCCGGTCTTCTTGTCGCGGGTGATCGTGACGTCGTCGCGCGGGGAGGTGACGGATTCGACCTGGTTCGCGGGCACCCCGAAGGAGGCGTCGTTGAAGAAGTCGGTGAGCTTCGCGTCGGTGAGTCCGCCGTGACCGGCCACCAGCGCGTCGTACCGGCCGAGTTGGTCGGAGGCGTGGGCCGGGAAGGTGCCGAACAGACGGTTGCCGAGGATATCGGCGAGGGTGGCGTTGCCGTTCTGGCCGGGCGGCAGGATATCGGCGCACTGGCCCTGGCAGTGATCGGTGACGGGGTCGGCCGCCGCGCCGCGGGCGTCCGCCGCGGCGGCGGGTGCCCGCGCGGGTTCGGCGGCGGCCTGCGGCAGCGGGGTCAGCAGGGCCGCGCCCAGCGCGAACACCGCCGCGGCGGTGGCGCTGGTGAGTCTTCCGGTGCGTCGTCGCATGGGTGCTCCTCGGGGAGGACGGTGCGCCGGAGGTTACCGACGGTATGACCGATCGGTAAGGTGAACATCAGTCACCTTTCCCGAACCGTCACATGCCGGTTCCTGTGAATCGTTATCGAATTCAGCTCGATAACAACCGGAATGTCGGAATCCATGGGTGCCATCTGTTTTTTGATGGAGCCGAATGGGGCAGACGTACGTCCATTCCTCAACGCCGATGAAGCGACGGAGGTGGCATGCGATGGCCGGATTCCGGAGTCTTGCGAGACAGGTGCGCGACCCGCGATGCGATCTGGCCTTGCGACGGTACTCACTGCGCAAGTGCTTGGAACGGTTTGCCCCTTATGGACACCGGGCGACCTGGGATCACCTGTGTGCGAGGCACAGTATCGAGCCTGAGGACAGGGCGCCCGATCCGGTGCGGCTGATGGCCGCGCTGGACGAGCTGGAGGAGGCGCGGGCCGTATGGCTCGCGTACGAGAGGGAGTTCGCCGAACGGCGCAGGCGCGAGAAGCACGACGGGCTGCGGCGCCCCAAGAGCTTCGACGACTGGCACCGGCGGACCTGGGGCGGTAACGGCGTCGCCCGGTGCGACGACCCGGCCGCCCATCCGTCCGAGTCACTGGCCGAGGTGCTGCGCCGGCTGATCTCCGGACTGGAGACGGGCCCGGGGGCGAACTGCCCGGTCTGTGCGGACCGTGACATCGTCTGGCGTCCCGACCTGGAGGGCGAACCCTGGTCGGGACCGGTCTGTACGGGCTGCGGCATCGTCGTACCGCTGCCCGTCCTCACGTCCGATGCGCTGGACCGGGCGAAGCGGGCGCGGTTCACGGATCTGGCGTCGGTGGCCTGAGGTCTGCGGGGGCGGACTGCGGAGACGGCGCGCCCCCGCGGTATCGATGACCGGTGCGAGGGTGATCCGCGCGAGGGTGACCGTGCGAGGGTGACCGTGCGACGGTGATCCGCGCGAGGGTGACCGTTCAGCGGCGATCCGTGCGAGGGTGACCCGCTCATGTGCCGTTGCGGCGGCACGTCATGTGCCGTTACGGCCGCGCGCGGGTGTCAGGAGCACTCGGGGTTCTTCGGAGCCCGGCGCTCCGGGAGCAGGCGCGATCCCGTCATGCGCTCACCGAAAACATCGCCAGGGTTGGACAGCACACAGGTTTCCAGGGACAGGCAGCCGCAGCCGATGCAGTCGGTCAAGTGATCACGGAGCCGCCCGAGTTGCGTGATGCGCTCGTCCAGCTCCGCGCGCCACGCCTCGGAGAGCCGGGCCCAGTCGTCCCGGTTCGGGGTGCGCTCCTCGGGGAGTTCGGCCAGGGCGTCCCTGATCGTCGCGAGCGGGATGCCCACGCGCTGGGCGGCGCGGACGAACGCCACGCGGCGCAGTGCGTCGCGCCCGTAGCGGCGTTGGTTGCCGCTGGTCCTGCGGCTGCTGATGAGCCCCTTGGACTCGTAGAAGTGCAGGGCGGACACGGCTGCGCCGCTGCGCGCCGACAGCTGGCCGACGGTCAGCTCGTGAATCTTCTCGGGAACCTGTGACACTCCGCCACCCTAGGCGTTGCCCCCCGCGTCCGCCCTGGACAACCCCCGCGTCCGCCCTGGATGCCCCCTGTGTCCGCGTTGACAGGAGCGCGCCCGCCCAACATGCTGAGCAAGCGCTTAGACAGGGGCGCTTGACGGACTTCACGGGCTTGAGAGGCAGGGAGCAGGGACATGGCCGAGCCGAGGATCTTCACCTCCGCCGAGGAGCTGCGCGCCGGGATCGGCGAGCAGTTGGGGCACAGCGAGTGGCTGGAGATCGACCAGAAGCGGATCGACCTCTTCGCCGAGGCCACCGGTGATCACCAGTGGATCCATGTGGACCCGGAGCGGGCCGCGGCGGGGCCGTTCGGTACGACGATCGCGCACGGCTATCTGACGCTGTCGCTGCTGCCGGTGTTCGTGCCGCAGATCCTGCGGGTCGAGAACGTGCAGATGGGCATCAACTACGGGACCAACAAGGTCCGTTTCCCCTCCCCCGTACCGGTCGGCTCGCGGCTGCGCGCGTCGGCGGTCCTGACCGACGTGGCGGAGGCGGGCGGCGGGGTGCAGCTCACCACGCTCGTCACGGTCGAGCGCGAGGGCGGCGAGAAGCCGGCCTGTGTGGCGGAGTCCGTGTCCCGGTTCTACTTCTGAGCGTTCCGCTTCCGCGCGCTCCGTTTCCGCGCGTGCTGCTTCCGGACGGGTGCTGCTTCCGGACGGGTGCTACTTCTGGACGGCGACCATGCGCAGGACGAGGTCGGCATAGAGCGCGCCGACCTCGTCGGGGGTCCTGGCCCCCGCCGCGTTGAACCAGCGCGCCACATCGATACAGAGCGACAGCACCGCGAGTGTGGTGCCCCGCACATCGGGGACGTCGAACTCCCCGTCCCGTACCCCGTCGACCAGGATGCGCCGCACCGCCGCCGAACTGAGCCGCCGCAGTTCGACGATCTCGGCGCGGTGCTCGGGGCCGAGCGCGTCCAGCTCGTACTGCACGACCCGCGCCGTGGTGTGCCCCTCGGCGTGCCAGCGCACGAAGGAGTGGACGGCCTCGGCGAGCCGCTGCGCCGCCGTCCCCTCGCCGTCGGCCGCGGCCGTCAGCAGCGCCAGGGCCTTGTCGTGGCCGATCCGGCTGATCCGGTGGAGCAGCTCTTCCTTGGTCTTGTAGTGGATGTAGAGCGCCGCCGGACTCATCCCCGCGCGGCCGGCGATATCGCGGGTGGTGGTGGCGTGGTACCCACGCTCGGCGAACGCCTCGACCGCGGCGACCAGCAGTTTCCTGGCCGCCTCCGGGGTGACCTCACCCCACGGCGCGTTCTCGCCGTCCGCCGTCCGCTCCGCCGCGCGCATCGCTCACCTCGTCCCGTTCCGTCCGGCTCACCCGTCCCGCCCGGCCCACCGGGCGGGACGACGAACACCATACCCCGAGGGTGAGCAAGCGCTTAGTGCTGTTTCCGAACCGGGGGTGTCAGAGGTCAGATGTGATTCCCGACAGATCCGGCGGGCGGGGTGTCGGCGCGCATGACGCCCCCCACCGGGGTGCGGTGCGCGTCAGCATGCACAGGTGATGGCGCCGGGCGGCGCGGTCAGCGGATCGGCAGGCCGCAGCTCGACACCGTCCGGGGTCCGCACGGGGAACCCTTCGCGGATCCAGTACTCGATGCCGCCGATCATCTCCTTGACGCGGTAGCCGAGGCGGGCCAGCGCGAGGGCCGAGCGGGTGGCGCCGTCGCATCCCGGCCCCCAGCAGTAGGTGATCACCGGGAGGGCGGGGTCCAGCAGAGCGGCGGCCCTGGCGGGGATGTCGGCGGTGGGCAGGTGCAGCGCCCCGGGGATGTGCGCCTGCTGCCAGCCCGCGACGCCGCGGGAGTCGATCAGGACGAACCCCGCGTGCCCGGACAGCAGGGAGGCACGCACGTCGGAGACGTCGGCCTGGAAGGAGAGCCGTCCTTCGAAGAAGGTGACGGCGTCGGCGGGGTGCGCGGGCGGCACCGTCAGTGCCGCGCTCGCTGCGTTGTTTTCCATGCCCGCAACGCTATGACCGACCGGTACACGCGGGAAGCTCCGATCACCGGTGATCGGCTTGATTCACCGGCGATTCCCTGGCAGGTTCGCCATATGAGCACGTATTCGCCGGACAGTACGGACATGCGCATCCTGGAAGCCCTGCAGAGTGATGGCCGGGCCAGTTACGCGGAACTCGCCCGGATGGTGTCCATGTCCCCCAGCGCCGTCACCGAACGCGTCCGCCGCCTGGAGGAGACCGGTGTCATCGCCGGCTACTCCGCCGTCGCCGACCCCGAACGACTGGGACTCGACATCCTGGCCTTCGTCCGCCTGCGCTACCCCACCGGCAACTACAAGCCCTTCCACGACCTCGTCGCCACCACCCCCCAGATCATCGAGGCCCACCACGTCACCGGCGACGACTGCTTCATCCTCAAAGTCGTCGCCCGCTCCATGCGCCACCTCGAACAGACCACCGGCCGCATCGCCGGCCTCGGGTCCGTCACCACCACCATCGTCTACTCCAGCCCCCTGAAGGACCGCGCCATCACCGCCGCCGCCCTCAACGACTGAACGACGTCGAATGACCAGAACGCCCAGCTCGGCCCTGTTCCCGTACAGCCACAGATGCCCGCCGGGCCGACAAGCTCAGAGCTTCTGGAAGGGATCGTGTTCGGCGAGGATCTTCTCCAGTCTCGCCTGGTCGACCCGGCTGACGATCTGCCCGGCCTCCTGCCGGTCCCTGACCACCTTGGCCAGCGTGAACGCCGAGGTCGTCAGATAGAGGACGGCGATACCGAGGAAGCCACGCACCCACGCGCTGGCTTCGAGCTTGATGATGCCGACGGTCACGGCCGCCAGCGCGAGGCCGAAGGAAAGGACGGCCTGGCCGTAGAAGGCCGCGGTGTTCTGCTGCTTGACGGGAGTCTCAGTCATAACGGTCAGCATCGGGGGCTGTGGCGGGCGCCACATCCGTATCCGTACTCAGCAGGTACTCAGAACGCCGACACGCCCGTCAGCGCCCGGCCGATGATCAGCTTCTGGATCTGGCTGGTGCCCTCGTAGAGCGTCATCACCCGGGCGTCGCGCAGGAGTTTGCCGACCGGGTACTCGTCGATGTAGCCGTATCCGCCGAAGACCTGGAGGGCGTTGCTGGCGGCGCGCACGGCGGCCTCGGAGGCGAAGAGCTTGGCCTTGGAGGCGGCGGTGGCGAACTCCTCGCCCCGGTCGATCAGATCGGCGACCCGCCAGGTCAGCAGCCGGGCCGCGTCCACATCGACCGCGATGTCGCTGATCAGCTCCTGGACCAGCTGGTAGTGGGCGATGGACCTGCCGAACTGCTCGCGCTCCCCCGCGTACCCGACCGCCGCTTCGAGCGCGGCCCGCGCGATCCCGACGCAGCCCGCGGCGACGGACATCCGGCCCTTGGCGAGCGCGGACATGGCGAGGGAGAAGCCCTTGCCCTCGGGCCCGAGCAGCGCGGTGGCCGGCACCCGCACGTCCTCCAGGGTCAGTTCGGCGGTGGCCTGGCCGCGCAGTCCGAGCTTGCCGTACAGCTCGCGCCGGGTGAGCCCGGGGCTGTCGGCCGGTACGAGGAAGGCGGAGACGCCCCGGTGTCCGGGGGCGTCGTTGGTGCGGGCGAACAGCAGGACGACATCGGCCCAGGTGCCGTTGGTGATGAACATCTTGGAGCCGTTGACGACCCAGTCACCGCCGTCCCGCACGGCCCGGGTCGCGAGGCTGCCCGCGTCGGAGCCCGTGCCGGACTCGGTGAGCCCGAAACAGCCGAGCGTACGGCCGGAGGTGAGCCCCGGCAGCCACGCGCGCTTCTGCTCCTCGTCGCCCCAGGCCGCGATGGACTTGGCGACGAGACCGAGCGATACGGAGACGATGCCGCGCACCGACGAGTCGCCCCGGCCCAGCTCCTCCGTGACCAGGCAGTACGCGAAGTGGTCGCCGCCCGAGCCGCCGTACTCCTCGGGCACGGTCAGCCCGAGGAAGCCCAGCGCGCCGAGCTTCGCGACGATCCCCCGGTCGACGCTCTCGCGCCGGTCCCAGTCGGCGGCGTACGGGGTGATGTCGCGGTCGACGAAGTCCGCGGCGAGTTCACGTACCGCCTCGTGCTCGTCGCTCAGCCCCAGATCCACCTGCGCACCCCACGGTTGATTAGCACTGCTAGTTTCTGGTTGGCAGGCCCTACTATGTGCGCCATGGCCAGACCGCGCAAGCCCCTGCTCAGCAGAGAACGCATCGTCGAGACGGCGGGCGCGCTGGTGGACGCCGAGGGCCTCGAAGCGGTCTCCACCCGGCGGCTCGCCGCCGAGCTGGGGGTCAGCGGGCCCTCCCTCTACAACCACTTCCGCACCAAGGACGAGATCCTCGAAGCCGTCGCCGACGCGGTCAGCGCGCGGGTCGATCTGTCGATGTTCGGGGAGACCGACGGCCGCGACTGGCGTACCGCGCTGCACGACTGGGCCCTCTCCTACCGCGCGGCCCTGGCCGATCACCCGCACCTCGTCCCGGTACTCGCCGTCGGCCCCGGCCGCCGGCCGGCCGGGCTCCGGGTCGCCGACGCCGTCTTCGGCGCGATGGTCCGGGCCGGCTGGCCGCCCGCGCAGGCCACCCATATCGGCGCGCTGATGCGGTACTTCATCACCGGCTCGGCGCTCGGCTCGTTCGCCCGCGGCTTCGTCGACGACGCGACGGCGTACGACCCGGCCGACTACCCGCACCTCGGCCAGGCCCATCTGCTCGCCGAACGCCGGCAGCAGGTGGACGAGGGCGCCTTCGAGACCGGGCTGCGGGCGCTGCTCGACGGTCTCTCGCTCCAGTACGAGCGGTACGCGTCGCCGTAGGCACCACACTTCGGCCCGCGCCGAAGCGTCCCGGACGCATCCTGGAGACATGGCACGCACCGAGCACCCCCGTCACGCCGGACCGTCAGGGCGGTCCGGGCCCCGGCTCGCCGCCCTGGCCGCGCTGCTCGCCGACGACACCCGTGCCGTCTTCTGCCTCGCCCTGCTGGACGGCCGGGCGTGGACGGCGGGCGAGCTGGCGCGGTACGCCGGCGTCGCTCCGTCGACCGCCAGCGAGCATCTGGGAAAGCTGATCGCGGGCGGACTGCTCGCGGAGGAGCGGCAGGGCCGGCACCGCTACGTACGGTTCGCCGACCCGCGCGCCGCCCATCTGGTGGAGGATCTGGCCGCGCACCCCACACCCCCGAAGGAGCCGCCCCGCACGCTGCGCGCGGCCGGGGCGAACAGCGCCATGGCCCGGGGGCGCACCTGCTACGACCATCTCGCCGGGCGCCTCGGACTGGCGATCACGGACGCGCTGACCGTACGCGGACTGCTCCGCCAGGACACCGGTTTCGCCCTCACCGACCGGGGCGTGGCCTGGTTCGGGGAGCAGGGCATCGGGCTGGAGCGCACCGGCCGCCGGCCGCTCGTACGGTCGTGTCTCGACTGGACCGAGCGGAAGCCGCATCTGGCCGGGGTGGCGGGCGCGGCGCTGTGCCGCCACGCGCTGGACACCGGATGGTGCGTACGGATCGGTTCGGAGCGCGCGGTGAAGGTGACCGAGGACGGGGAGCGGGAGCTGTACGAGAGGCTGGGGATCGAGCCCGCGATATTGCGGTGAGGGCCGAAGCGTTGTCCGCGTACCTTCACCGTATGACGCACTCGACGACCTCCGCCCGTCCCGCCCCCGCGACCTGGCTGCCCGTGGCCGCGGCGGGTGTGACGGTCGTGCTCTGGGCCTCGGCCTTCGTCTCCATCCGCAGCGCCGGCGCCGCCTACTCGCCGGGGGCGCTGGCTCTCGGCCGGCTGCTCGCGGGCGCGGTCGTCCTCGGCGCGGTCTGGCTCGTACGGCGCGAGGGGCCCCCGCCGCGGGCCGCCTGGCCCGGGATCGCGGTGTCGGGTCTGCTCTGGTTCGGCGTCTACATGGTGGTGCTCAACTGGGGTGAGCAGGAGGTCGACGCGGGTACGGCCGCGATGGTCGTGAACATAGGCCCGATCCTCATCGCCCTGCTCGGCGCCCGGCTGCTGGGCGAGACGCTTCCGCCCCGGCTGGTGGCGGGCATGGCGGTGTCGTTCGCGGGCGCGGTGGCCGTGGGGCTGTCCATGTCCGGCGAGGGCCACGCCTCGGTGCTCGGGGTGCTGCTGTGCCTGCTGGCGGCGGTGGCCTACGCGGGCGGAGTGGTGGCGCAGAAGCCCGCGCTGGCGAAGGCGAGCGCGCTCCAGGTGACCACCTTCGGCTGTCTGGTCGGCGCGGTCGCCTGTCTGCCGTTCGCCGGACAACTGCTCGACGAGGCCGCGAGCGCCCCGCTGTCGGCCACGCTCAATATGGTCTACCTGGGCGTGTTCCCGACCGCGCTGGCGTTCACGACCTGGGCCTACGCGCTGGCCCGTACGACGGCGGGCCGGATGGGCGCGACGACGTACGCGGTCCCGGCGCTGGTCGTCCTGATGTCCTGGCTGTTCCTGGACGAGATCCCGGGCCTGTTCACCCTGGCGGGCGGTGCGCTGTGCCTGGCGGGGGTGGCGGTGTCGCGCTCGCGTCCGCGTCGCAGCGCCGTGATCGCACGGCACGACGGCGAAGGCGGCGAACGCGCGGGCAGGGCCGAACCGGCCCCCGCGCCGACGGGCACCCGCCACGAACCCCAGGGGCCCTCCCGGCACTGAAACGGCACTAGAAGACGACCAGGGCCCGGCCTCCCCGGCCCGCGAGCATGTTCTCGAACGCCGCCGGGATGCCGTCCAGCCCGATCCGTTCGGTGACCAGCGCGCTCAGATCGAACCGGCCCGCGCGGATGTGCTCCGCGAGCACCGGCAGGTCCTTCGACGGGTCGCTGTTGCCGTAGACGCAGCCGGAGAGCGTACGGCCCCAGTGGAACAGTTCCAGCGCGTTGAACGTGACCTCCTGGTCCTTGCCGCCGATACCGACGACCGTCGTACGGCCGCCGCGCCGGGTGGAGTCCCAGGCGGTACGGATGGTCGCGGCGCGGCCGACGCACTCGATGGCCACATCGGCTCCCCGGCCGCCGGTGAGCCGGCGGATGTCCTTGGCGGTGGTGTCGGAGGCGACGACGTACTCGGTGGCTCCGGCCGCGCGCGCCAGCGCCTCCTTCTCCGGGGAGACGTCGACGGCGA
Organism: Streptomyces sp. L-9-10; assembly: GCF_004151105.1. Lineage (GTDB taxonomy): Bacteria > Actinomycetota > Actinomycetes > Streptomycetales > Streptomycetaceae > Streptomyces. The sequence continues at coordinate 47,629 of NZ_PHRF01000162.1, read as the reverse complement.
TGACCGGCCCCGCTCCGGCGATCCGGGCGGACTGGAGGACGGCGAGACCGACCCCGCCGACGCCGAAGACCACGACGGACTCGCCCTCGCGGACGCGCGCCGCGTGGTGGACCGCGCCGTAGCCGGTGAGGACGGCGCAGCCCAGGAGGGCGGCGTCGGTGAGCGGTACCCCGGCCGGGAGCGGCAGGACACAGTTGGCGGCGACGACGGTCTCCTCGGCGAACGCCCCGACGTTCAGGCCGGGGTGGAGGTCCGTGCCGTCGGCGGTACGGGCGTGGACGCCCGCCGCGCCCGCGAGCGCGCTGTCGCAGAGCCAGACCTCGCCGAGGGCGCAGGCCGGGCAGGTCCCGCAGGACGGGGCCCAGTTGAGGACGACACCGTCGCCGGGCGCGACATGCGTGACGCCCTCGCCGACGGAGACGACCGTACCGGCGCCCTCGTGGCCGAGGACCGCGGGGAGCGGGATGCGCATCGTGCCGTTGGACAGGGACAGATCGGAGTGACAGACACCGGCGGCGGCGAGACGGACCCGCACCCGGCCGGGACCGGGTTCGGGCAGCTCGATCCCCGCGATCTCCAGCGGGGCTCCGACGGCGGACAGGATGGCGGCGCGGACCACGAAAGTACTCTCCCGGTTCAGAGGCGATGCGGGTGTTGCGGCGCCGGGCACCGCGGGCGTCCGGGCGTCACATGTCCACCAGGCCCGGCATGTCCCTCGGCGCCGGGCAGATCCGGCGGCCGTAGTCGTCGAAGACATAGAGATGCGCGAGATCGACGAGGATCGGCACCTGCGCGCCCGTCCGCAGCCGCATGTCGGGGCCGGTACGGACGACCAGATCGCTGGCCGAGATGGCGGCACGCTCCGGACTGTACGTGGCCGGGCGCGGCGGTTCCGGGTCGTCGAGCGCCACGACCGGACCGCTGATCCGGCCGATCGTGCGCTCCTTGAGCCGCTCCAGCATTCCGGGGCCGCTCCTGCCGCGGCGCCGGATGGGCGACCTGGGCCGGGGTGATTCGAGATCGGCCACCACCGCGGGCCGGGAGCCGATGTCGAGATGGACCAGCGCCTCGTGGCCCTGGTACTCCATGTGCTCGACGATGCCGCTCAGCGCCACCTCACCGGGGCGGGCCTGGCTCGGCGGGGCGATACGGGCCGCTTCGGAGCGCAGCCCGACGATGATCTGCCTGCCCTGCTGGATACGGAGCAACTGGTGGTCGGAGCTGAGGGGTTCGGGCAGCGGGAGGCGCTGTTTGCCGAGGTCGATGGACATCCGTCCGTCCAGCGGCGCGAACACCACGGCCTGGAGGAGATTGATCCGGGGGGTGCCGATGAACGCGGCCACGAACACGTTCTCCGGCAGCGCGTACACCTCGCGCGGCGCGCTCACCTGCTGGAGCACTCCGCCGCGCATCACCGCGACCCGGTCGCCGAGCGACATCGCCTCGCCCTGATCATGTGTCACATAGACGGTGGTGACGCCCAGTTCGGCGGTGAGCTGGGCTATCTCGGCGCGCAGATGGCTGCGCAGCTTCGAGTCGAGATTGGAGAGCGGTTCGTCCATCAGAAAGGTGGAGGGCCGCCGGGAGATGGCCCGGCCCATCGCGACGCGCTGGCGTTCGCCGCCGGACAGCTGGCTCGGATAGCGGTCGAGCACGCTCTCGATACCGAGCATCCGGGCGGTGGCGTCGACTCGTTGGGTGCGGTCCTCGCGCGGATTCTCCAGCATGAGGGGGAAGCCGATGTTGTCGCGGTTGGTCATGTTCGGGTAGAGCGCGAAGTTCTGGAACACCATCGCCATGTCGCGTTCGCGCGGCGGGGCGTCGTTGGACAGCTCGCCGTCCAGGAGGAGTTCGCCGTCGGTGATGTGCTCAAGACCGGCGATCATGCGCAGCACGGTCGATTTACCGCATCCCGAGGGGCCGAGGAGCACCACGAACTCGCCTGGTGCGATATCGATCGAGAAGCGGTCGACGGCGCGCGTGGAGCGTCCGTACACCTTGCTGACGCTGTGCAGTGAGATGGCGCGAGTCATGAATGGTTCCGCCCGGGAGGAAGAAAGGTGGAGCGGGTGCGACGCCTGAAGTTAGCCGACTACGCGCTGTCAGGGAATGACCCGCGAGAAGGTTGAGTGACCTTGAGGCACTCAGGGGCGCTCGTCGGGACCGGGCCCTGCCTCAGGGGGTGTCGCGGGCCGGGGCCGGGCGGTGGCCGGGCCCGGTGGCGGTGCCATGCGGTGCGTCGGGGGGCGTCACTGCGGGGGGCGGCGGGTCCGTGGGCTGCATGGCCGGTGGGTCCGCGGGCGTCCCGCCCGACTTGCGCAGGCCGAGTCCCGCCGCGCCCACCAGCAGCACGCCGAGCATCAGGAACGGCGCGGCCGTACCCGCGACCCCCGCGACCAGACCGGCGGAGGCCGGGGCGGCGACCTGTCCGAGCCGGTTGCCGGTGAGCCGTAGCGCGAGGGCGGTGGAGCGGGCTCCGTCGGGGGCGGCCCGTACGACGGTCGTCATCGACAGCGGCTGGCCGACGCCCAGGCAGAACCCGAGCGCCGCGAGCATCAGGGCGAGCCCCCACACCGGTACGGGCAGGGCGATGCCCGCGCACAGCAGGCCGCCGAGCAGACAGGTGACGGTGAGCAGGACCGTACGGCCGAGCCACCGGATCATCGGGGTCATCACGAGCCGGCAGGCGATGGTGGCCGCGGCGCGCAGGCTGAGCAGGAGTCCGATCACGGTGGGCGTGATGCCCCGCTCCTCGCCGATGACCGGAAGGTAGGCGGTGAGGATGTCGGTCGCGGAGAGCACGGCCAGGCTGATGAAGATGCCCGCCGGTACGCCCCTGGTCCGCAGGATGCGGCGGACGGGGACCTTGGCGGAGCGCCGGGCGGCGGTGGTGTCGCGGGCCGTACGCGCCTCCAGCCGCCACAGGGAGATGAAGGAGACCGCCGCGGCTGCGGCCGAGACGAGCAGCGCGAGGCCGCTCGTACGGGCCATCTCGCCGCCTTGGCCGGAGACCAGCAGCCCGGCGGCGACCGGTCCTGTCAGCTGCCCGAGGGAGGCGCCGATGGTGAAGTGGCCGAAGTTGCGGTCCTGTTCGTCCGGGGCGCTGCGGCGGGCGACGATCGACTGGGCGCCGATGACGAAGCAGAGATGGCCGAGGCCCATCACCCCGCTCCAGGCGGCCAGTTCGGGCAGGGAACCCGACGTACCGCTGAGCGCGCAGCCGGCGGAGATGAGGACCACACCGGCCACCAGCAGGGGGGCGCACCGTCCGTGGTCGGTCCTGCGGCCGAGTGGTACGGCGGCGAAGAGCGGCAGCAGCGCGTAGACCGCCGTGATCACACCGATCGCGCGCTCGTCCGCGCCCACGGACAGTGCCCGGTAGGAGACCGCGGGGCGCGCCATCGACACCGCGCCCTGCGTGAAACTGAAGGCGATGACCAGACGGAGGAGCCAGCCTCTCCCACCGGGCGCCCCGACCGGAGCCTGAGCGGGGACCATCAGATGATGCCGAAGAGGATTCCGGCGGCGAGCACCACCAGCGAGGTGAGCGCGGCCCACTTGACCGTGAACTTGGTGTGGTCGCCGAACTCGACCTTGGCCATGCCGACGAGGACGTAGACGGCGGGCACCAGCGGGCTGGACATGTGCAGCGGCTGGCCGACGAGGGAGGCGCGGGCTATCTCCAGCGGGGAGACGCCGTGGGCGGCGCCGGCCTCTGCGAGCACGGGCAGGACTCCGAAGTAGAAACCGTCGTTGGACATGAAGTACGTGAGCGGCAGGCTCAGCACGCCGGTGACGAGGGCCATGTGCGGGCCCATGCCGTCCGGAATGGCGCCGACGAGCCAGTCGGCCATGTGCTGGACCATACCGGTGCCGGTCAGGACACCGGTGAAGACGGCGGCGGCGAAGACCATACCGGAGACGTTCACGACGTTGTCGGCGTGGGCCGCGATCCGGGCCTTCTGCTCGGCCATCTTGGGGTAGTTGACGGTGAGGGCGAGGGCCGCTCCGAGGAGGAAGAGAACCGGAATCGGCATCAGCGCCGTGATCATCGCGGTGAGCAGGGCGGCCGTCAGCGCGGCGTTGAACCAGTAGAGCCGGGGGCGCAGGGTCGCGCGGCGGGGGTCGAGCCCCTGGAAGCCGTCGCCGTCGGACGCCCCGTCGTCGTCGCTGCCGCCGGTGCCGGTGGTGCCGGTGGTGCCGGTGGTGCCGGTGGTGCCGGTGGCCCTGCCCGCGGCACTCCCGCCCTTGCCGGTGCCGGTGCCCGCGCCGTCGGCCGTCACGCTCGTACCACCGCCGGCCTTGACCAGTACGGTCTCGCTCGTGGTCCCGCTCTCCAGCGCCTCGTCAAGGGTGAGGACGCCGAGCCGCTTGCGCTCCCGGAGGCCCAGCACATAGGCGAGGAAGAACACGGCGAGCAGTCCGACCCCGAGCGCCGGGATCATCGGGACGAAGACCTCGCCGGCGTCGACCTTGAGCGCGGTCGCCGCACGGGATGTCGGGCCGCCCCAGGGCAGGGTGTTCATCACGCCGTTCGCGGTGGCGGCGACGCCGGTCATCACGACCCGGCTCATCCCGAGGCGCTTGTAGAGCGGGTACATCGCGGAGACGGTGATCATGAAGGTGGTGGAGCCGTCGCCGTCCAGCGAGACGACCGCGGCGAGCACGGCCGTACCGACGACGATCCGCATCGGGTCCGCCTTGCAGAAGCGCAGGATGCCCCGGACGATCGGATCGAACAGCCCTACGTCGATCATCACGCCGAAGTAGATGATGGCGAACATCAGCATGACGGCGGTGGGCGCGAGTTCGCCGACGCCCTTGATGACGTAGTCACCCAGCTGTCCGCCCTGCCCCACAAGGACACAGAAGAGTGCTGGGATGAGTGCCAGCGCCGCGATCGGCGACATCTTCTTCGTCATGATCAGCACCAGGAAGGTGGCGATCATGACGAAGCCGAGGATGGTCAGCATGGAGAGGCCCCTCACGTTCACCCTTGAACTCCCGCCGGGGGCGGCGGTTCGGATGACGTTAGGTCTGGCCACCAGCCGTTAACAAGATGTTGACACGCGAGCAATACGAGCAAAAGCCCAGGTCACGGCGGGGATGGTAAGAGGGAGCTAAAGGGACGGGGCGGCCGGCGACAGCTCGACGGGGAATCCGTTGAGCACCGCCGTACCCGAGAGCGGGTCGAGCCGCGAGCCGTCGAGCAGCTGATTGACATTGACTCCGGGCCGGGCGCTCGCCACCGAGGTGCGGGTGCCCGGACGGTCGTGGCCCCAGCCGTGCGGCAGGCTCACCACCCCAGTCCGCACGGTGTCGGTGATCTCCACCGGCGCCTCCAGCGCTCCCCCGTCGGCGGTGATACGGACCGCCCCGCCGTCCTTGAGACCGAGCCGGGCCGCGTCGTCCGGATGGATCTGGAGGGTGCAGCGGTTCGAACCGCCGTTCAGCGCGGGGAGGTTGTGCATCCAGCTGTTGTTGGAGCGCAGATGGCGGCGGCCGACGAGCACCAGGGCGGCGGGCCGCTCGGCGAGGGCGGCACGCAGCCGGGGCAGATCGGCGGCGAGGGGCGCGGGCAGCAGTTCGATCCGCCCGCTGCGGGTCTTCAGCGGCTCGGGCAGCCGGGGGCGCAGGGGGCCCAGGTCGATGCCGTGGGGGTGTTCCAGCAGCCGTTCGAGCCGGAGCCCCGGGACGCCGGAGTCCTCAGGGACGCCGGAGCCCTCCGCGACACCGCCCGTCCCGGCGGCGAATCCGTCGCCGTACGGGCCGAGCCGCAGCTTCAGATCGAGCTGCCGCTCGGGTCCGCTCGCGCCGGTGAGCAGCGCGGACAGCTCTCCGGGGTCGCGGCCGTGCACGGGCGAGTGCGGGTCGGTCACGGCCCTGGCGAGCGTACGGTCGATGGCCATCTCGTCCACGGCCGAGGGGGACACGCCGTCCATACCGCTGACCGCGAGGACCAGCCGGGCCAGGATCTCGCTCTCGTCGAGCCGGCCCTCCTCCAGCGGGACGGCGGCGCGGGTGTAGCGGACCTGGTTCCGTACGGCGAAGCCGTTGAAGGCGAAGTCGAAGTGGGCGCTCTGCGCGGGCGGCGGTGGCGGCAGGACGACATCCGCGTGGCGCGAGGTCTCGTTGAGGTACGGATCGACGCTGACCATGAAGTCGAGGCCGGCCAGCGCCCGGTCGAGCCGGTCACCGTCGGGCGCGGACAGCACGGGGTTGGCGGCGAGGGCGATCACCGCGCGGATCCGGCCCTCCCCCGGCGTCTCGATCTCCTCGGCGAGCGCGACGAGGGGCAGTTCGCCCTTGGCCTCCGGATGTCCGCCCACCCTGCTCGTCCAGCGGCCGAGCCTGAACCCCTTGCCGGGGGCGGGAATCCGGGGCGGCCGGTCGGTGGCGGAGAGCGGGAAGAGCGCGCCGCCGGGCCGGTCCAGGTTGCCGGTGAGGATGTTCAGCACGTCGACCAGCCAGCTGGCGAGCGTGCCGTACTCGACGGTGCAGCTGCCGACCCGGCCGTAGACGGCGGCGGTGGGCGCGGCGGCCAGCTCCCGGGCGATCGTACGGATCTCCCCGGCGGTCATGTCGCAGGCCGGGGCGACCGCCTCGGGGGTGAAGTCCCGTAGCGCGTCCCGCAGTTCGTCCATGCCTTCGACGTGTCCCGCGAGCGGCCCGAGGTCGGTCAGCCGCTCCTCGAAGAGGACGTGGGCGAGGGCGGCGAGCAGCAGGGCGTCCGTACCGGGCCGGATGGGGATATGCCGGTCGGCGAGCCGCGCCGTGCGGGTACGGCGCGGGTCGACGACGGTGAGCGTGCCGCCGCGCCGGCGCAGCGCCCTCAGCTTGCCGGGGAAGTCGGGCGCGGTGCAGAGACTGCCGTTGGAATCCAGCGGGTTGGCGCCCAGGAGCAGCAGATGGTCCGTACGGTCCAGATCGGGTACGGGGATGGCGAACGCGTCCCCGAAGAGCAGCCCGCTGGAGACATGCTTGGGCATCTGGTCGAGGGTGCTGGCCGTGAAGAGATTGCGGGTGCCGAGCGCGCCCAGGAGGAGCTGCGGATAGAGGGCCCCGGCCATCGTGTGGACATTGGGGTTGCCGAGGACGACGCCGACGGACTGCGGCCCGTGCTCCTCGGCCAGCGGCCGTATCCGGGCGGCTGTCAGCGCGAACGCCTCCTGCCAGCTCGCCTCCCGCAGTTCCCCGTCGACACGGACGAGCGGGACGCGCAGCCGGTCGGGGTCGGCGTCCAGCTCGCCGAAGGAGGCTCCCTTGGGGCAGATGAAGCCCCGGCTGAAGACATCGTCGCGGTCGCCCCTGGCACCGGTGACCCTGGTCCCCTCGATGGTGAGGGTCAGTCCGCAGGTGGCCTCGCAGAAGGGGCAGATGCGCGGGGCGGTACGGGTCCGCCCCGCCTCCGGGGTGCGGGGTGCGTCTTCGGGGTGCATGGGCCCTCCGGGCGGCGGCAGCGGTGACGCGCGAGCACTCCGAGCATACCGACCGGTACGGACAACACCAGGGGAAAGCGAAAAGCGGAAGAGCGGAAGGGCGGGAAGAGAGGGAAGAAGAGGGGAAGAGGGGAAGAGGCGGCGGGCAGGGAAGCGGACAGGGAAAGGGGCGCGAGAAGGCCGGCCGGACGCCCGCGTCAGTCGAATGTCCTCGCGAGATAGGCGCGCAGCAGCTTCCTGGTCTCCCCCACGATCCAGGGATCACCCGCCGGATCCGTACGGAACGCCAGCTGGAGCAGCGCGTCGGCGGCCTCGACGGCGACCAGGACCGTGCGCTGCAACGCCGGGTCGGGGGCCCGGCCCAGATGGCTGGAGAGCAGTCCGGCGAGACGTCTGGCGACCCGGTGGTTGGGATCGGTCGCCGGGTCGACGGGGATGCGGTCGAGGGCCTGCGGCCGGGTGCCCAGGGGGAGCTGCGAACCGAAGTCCACGAGCGAGAAGCCGGGCACGGTGCGCTTCATGGAGAGGTACTCGTCCAGTACGGCATCGATGGCACCCCGCCAGTCATTCGGGTCGAGCGTCGCGAGCCGGTCCGCGATGCCCTCGGTATAGCTGTCGAGATTGCGCCTTCCGAGTGCGTCTGCCATGGCCCGTTTGTTGACGAAGAAGCGGTAGACCGAGCCGATGGGAACGCCCGCGCGGGCGGCGACGGCCCGGGTGGACAGCTGCTCGTACCCGGCCTCGTCGAGAAGCGCCCCGCAGGCGTCGAGGATCCGGGCCAGCCGCTCCGTGCTGCGCTGCTGCACAGGCACTTTGCGGAGCCCTCCGACCTCGGAGTCTTCGTCCGCCTCCGCGTCCGCCCCGGGATCCGCGTCGGGGACGGAGTCGGGCTCGGGCTCGGGTTCGGCGCCGGCCTGGGGCTCGGCATCGGGCTGGGTATGCGTACGGTCGCGTGACACGGGATCCATGATGCCGCTCGGCCCCGTTGACGAAGCGCACCACTAATCCTACGGTTGTCCATAGGATTAGCCTTCCGGGATTCCTTGACCGAGGAGCGGACGCGGATGACGAACGACATCGAGCAGGCGCGGAAGACGGCCGGGGCCCTGGACCACTCCTCCGGCTTCGGCAACGAGCACAGCTCCGAGGCTGTGCCGGGAGCACTCCCGGTCGGCCGCAACACACCCCAGCGCGCACCCCTCGGTCTCTACGCGGAGCAGCTGAGCGGCAGCGCGTTCACCGAACCCCGCGCGCACAACCGGCGGACCTGGCTGTACCGGATCCGGCCGTCGGCCGCGCATCCGCCGTTCGCCCGTATCGACAACGGCTCGCTGCGCGGGGCCCCGTTCACGGAGACCGCCCCCGACCCCAACCGGCTGCGCTGGGACCCGCTGCCCGAGCCCGCCCCCGGCACCGACTTCCTGGCCGGCCTGTGGACGCTGGGCGGCAACGGGGACGCGACCCAGCGCACGGGAATGGCGATTCATCTCTACTACGCCAACTCCCCCATGAAGGACCGGGTGTTCAGCGACGCGGACGGCGAACTGCTGATCGTTCCCGAACACGGCGGCCTGCTGATCCGCACCGAACTGGGCCTGCTCGCCGCCCGTCCGGGCGAGGTGGCGCTGATACCCCGTGGTGTGCGCTTCCGGGTGGAGCCGCTGGACGAGACGGCACGCGGCTATGTCTGCGAGAACCACGGCCGGCCCTTCGTCCTGCCCGACCTCGGGCCGATCGGCGCCAACGGCCTCGCCAACGCGCGTGACTTCCGCGCGCCGGTCGCCGCGTACGAGGACATCGAGCGGCCGACCCAGGTGGTCAACAAGTTCTGCGGCAACCTCTGGGCCGCCACCTACGACCACTCCCCGCTCGACGTGGTGGCCTGGCACGGCAATCACGTGCCGTACGTCTACGATCTGCGCCGCTTCAATGTCATGGGGACCATCAGCTACGACCACCCCGACCCGTCGATCTTCACGGTGCTGACGTCGCCGTCCGAGACCCCGGGCCTCGCCGGAGTCGACTTCGTCGTCTTCGCCCCGCGCTGGCTGGTCGGCGAGGACACGTTCCGGCCGCCGTACTTCCACCGCAACGTGATGAGCGAGTACATGGGCCTCATCGAGGGCGCGTACGACGCGAAGACGGCCGGCAAGGGCGGCTTCGTCCCCGGCGGCGGCTCGCTGCACAACATGATGTCGGCGCACGGCCCCGACCGGCAGACCTTCGACCGGGCGAGCGCCGCCGAGCTGAAGCCGCAGAAGATCGACGACGGCCTGGCCTTCATGTTCGAGACCCGCTGGCCGGTGACGGCGACCGCACAGGCGGCCGGTGCCGGCCATCTCCAGCGCGGTTACGACAACGTATGGCAAGGTCTGGAGCGCCACTTCAGGCCATGACCCGGAGTTTCGGACACACAGTCGTGGAGGTGCCACCGTTTTGGAGTCGCCACAGTCGGGGAGTCGCCGGTGACCTCCTTCGCCCCGGACTCACTGATCCTGAACCGCAAGCTTCCGCTCTGGTATCAGGTCTCCCAGTCGCTGCGCGCCTCGATACTGGGCCGCCGGCCGCACGATCCGCTGCGGCTGCCGACCGAGGAGCAGCTCGCCACGCACTACGGCGTCAGCGTGCTGACGATGCGTCAGGCGCTCAAGGAGCTGGAGGAGGAGGGCCTGATCAGCCGGCACCGGCGGCGCGGCACCTTCATCGAACCGGGCGCCAGGCGCGGTGCGCCGCGCCGGCTGCTCGGCTCGATCGACGCGATCGTCGCCCAGCAGTCCGGTGAGCTGACCACGCTCCTCGGCCATGGCCCGGCCCCGGTGCCCGGCGCCCTCGCGGAGTACTTCCCCGGGGCGGACGAGGTGATCACCTACCGCCGGCTGCGCTGCGACGGCGAGAGCGGCGAGCCCGTCAACTGGGCGGAGAACGCGGTCCGTCCGGATATCGCGGCCGGTATCGATGTGACGGATCTGGAGCGCTGGCCGATGACGAAGGTGCTGCGCGACCTGGTCGGAGTGCGGATCAGCCGGATCACGGACACGGTGGAGGCCCGGCTCGCGGACCCGGCCACGGCCGAGCTGCTGCGGGTGCCGCTGCTGAGCCCGATCCTGCACTACACGGGGGTGACGTACGACGAGAGCGGCCGGGTCGCGGACGTGGCGCGGATCCACTACCGGGGGGACCGGTTCTCCTTCTCGGTCACGGTGGAGCCGGACCTCAAGGCTTAGCTTGGCGTTTAACGTCACAGGCTGACAACGACACCGGCCTGCTGCCCGCCGAGCTGACCGAGATGGCTCTCTATTACCGGGATTACCGGGCCAAGGCCCACAAGGACCTCGGCCACAACGACGCCGCCGCGCCGGGATGCGACAGGCCGCCGACGCCGACGGCCGGCTCGCGCCCCGGGCCCGCCGCGGCCTGGCCAACCTGGCCCGCCTGGCCGGCGACTTCCCCACCGCCCTGCCGCCGTCCCCCACCCTCGGCTGGAAAGGCCGCCACCACCGCGTCCTCGGCGATATCCACTGGTCCCAGGCCGACACCACCGCCGCCATCGCCGCCTTCGAAGCCGGCCGCGCCGAGGCCGAACAGCACGGCGCCGCCGGCGAGCGCGCCATGACGCAGGTCCGTCTCAACCTCGCCGTCTCCTTCGCCGACCCCGTACGGGCCGCCGACGAACTCGCTCTCGCCGGCCCACTCCCGAACGGCCTCGACCAGCGCTCCAACCGCTCCTCGCCCAGGCGGTCACACACGCGCTACGACCCCGACCAGATATGTCTGATCGGGGCCGTCCTTTTGCGGGCAAGGACCGAGCACCGGGCCCGGGGAGAACAGCCGGCGTCGGACCGGCGAAAGCCGCTCAGGCGCCGATCACCGATCTTCAGGCTCTGTCCACGAGTTCGGACAGCATGTGTCCTTTGACAGTGAAGTTGGTCGGCGGCAGCGCCATGACCTGGGGCGACTGGCTTCCCTGTCAAAGGGACGTCATCGGCTGGGCCGCTTACGATCCCACCTCGGGACAGCGGACCGCTCCCGTCCTCCTCGTGCTGCGAGCGGTGTCTGATCCACGAGGCCCTGCCGTCTCGCCCCAGCGGAAAACCGCGGGCGCACGCCGACAGCACGAGGGATCATGAGGCATGCGTCCGGACGGCTGGCACCTCACCGAAGACCTCAACGGCTTTCTCGCCCGGGCCGCGGACTTCCTGCGCTCGCGCCCTGCCCTGCACACCGTCCCGCTGACGGTGACCGAGGCACTGCGTACGCGCGGGGCGGACGCGTACGGCGCCGAAGCCCCCATCTTCGGCAGCCTGGAGCGGGCGGGCGAGGTCCGCGCGGCCTTCTTCCGCACCCCGCCCCGCCGCCCGTACCTCACCTCCCTCACCCCTGAGGAGGCCGATACCCTCGCCGCCCACCTGGCCCGCCTCGGCCACCGCCTCCCCGGCGTCAACGCGGACCACGACACCGCCACCGCCTTCGCCGATGCCTGGGCGCGGCACACGGGCGCGACGCCGACGTTGCACGAGCGGAAGCGTCTGTACCGCCTCGGCACGCTCACACCACCAGAGCCACTCCCGGAGGGCCGAAGCCGAGTCGCGGGCGAGCAGGACCGCGAGCAACTCATGCTCTGGCACCGTGAGTTCATCACGGCCATCGGAGGAACCCCCGCTGCGGACAACAGCTCATGGGCGGATACACGCATCGCGCAAGGACGCGTCACGCTCTGGGAAACCCCGGACGGCGACCCCGCCTCGATGGCGGGCGTGACCCCGATGGTCGCCGGCCAGGTCCGGGTGGCCCCGGTCTACACCCCGGCTTACCTACGCGGCCACGGTTACGCGGGCGCCGCGACGGTCGAGGTGAGTAGGGCCGCGCTGGCCGCAGGCACGGCGGAGGTCCTCCTGTTCGCGGACCTGGCCAACCCCACCAGCAACGGCCTCTACCAGCGGATCGGATACCGCCCGGTTACCGACTTCTCGGTGTACGACTTCTCGTGTGCCGGGCCGGAAATTCGTCCACCCGGCATCGCGCCGCGGGCCGTCGGTGTGGACGACTTCGCGCTCCGCCGGGGGCACGTCCACGGGACGTGATCATCGACGCCGAGACCCACCGGGTCCTGGACCTGCTGCCCGAACGGGACACGGCCACGCTCGCCCCCTGGCCGGCCCGACATCCGCAGGTCGAGGTCATCTGCCGCGACCGTTCCGGCGCCTACGCGGACGCGGCGGCCTCACGCCGATTGGCCTCCTCCGGGCCCGGCTTCATTTCCCCACGACGCGAAGGCGGAGGACGGAGCGGGTGGCGGCGAGGGCGGCGGCGAGGTAGATCGCCGCGAGCAGGATGGCGAGTTGTCCCCAGGGGACGCTCAGGACGAAGCCGGAGATCCGGTTGGCGATGACCACGGTCGGTATCAGGGCGATGACCAGGCCGAGGAAGGTGCTGGCGGCGATGAGAGCGCCGTGCTGACAGAGCAGGATGTGCCGGGCCCAGGCGTGGGGGAGGCCGAGCGCGGAGAGGCTGGCCAGGTATCCGCGGAGGGCGTGGGTCTGTCCGCGGACGGCGGTCAGCACCGTGACCAGGACGAGGAGAACCAGCGCGGCGGCGGTGGCAAGGAGCGCGGCTGGGGGAACAGCGGGCTGGGGTGGTACGTGGATCCGGACTGCGCGTGCGTCGAGCCCGGCGTCGATGACCGCCTGCTGGACTGTCTCGGCCTCCTTGTCCGAGATGCCGGTGACCATCACCGGGCCCGGCTCCTGAAGCGGGAGACGCTGGGTGAGAGCGGTGGAGCGGAGCATGATGCCGTCCGTGCCGGCTCGCCAGCCCGAGGGTGCGGCTTCCACTGTGGTGGCGGGCAGTGCAGAGGTGCGGCCGAGGATCTCGCCGTTCTCCTGTATGAGAAGTTCGGTGCGTGCCGCGGTGCCGGTCGGTGCGTCGGGTGCGTCCGCCCAGATGAGTAGCCCTCCGCCGGTCAGTGTGGATGCCTGGGCACGGTCGAGGGGGCGTCCGAGCAGCAGTTCGGCGTTCGCCGGGGAATCCACGGCGAGGAAAATAGTGTGCTTCCCCGGCCGGGTGGCCGAGCGTGTGGTCGTCTTGTCTTCGTCGATGGTGTCGACGGGAGCGACCTCGAAGCGGGGGAGGCCCTCGAGGACGCCGGAGCTCTCGGCGGCCCGCACAACGTCCTCGGACGGCGCGTCGCGGTCACTGGAGCTACCGGCCAGCAGGACCTGACCTGGCTGGACGTCGGGGTGGTTCTGGGCGTCCGCGGTGCGCAGCAGTGTATCCAGCAGGGCCAGGAAGCCCAGGGACGTGCCAAAGAGCACGGTGAGTACGGCCAGGGCGGCGCAGGCCCGGCGTGAGTCGGCGGCCAGTTGTCGTCGGGCGAGGCGGAGGCGGGGACCCCGCTCCGGGAGGAGCCGGAGCAGCAGGGCGAATGCTTCGGGGATGACCAGCAGTACGGCAACGGTCACGACACCGACCAGCATCATGGCCATGGCGGGGGATTCGACGCGTGCGGCGTAGACACCGATGGCGCACCAGGCAGCCAGGGCAAGCAGTTGCCGGCCGTCTCGCAGGCGACGGGCGGTCTTTGTGGCCGGGGCCGTGGCGCTGTCGCGTTCCGCCCTCTCGTGGCGTCGGGTGACGGGGTGGCGGCGGGTGCGGGTCAGGGTCAGCCCCGCGCCGACGGAGGCGAGCACGATCAGGACGAGCAGGCGCAGGACGGGATCGGTGAGTCCTTCGACAGGGCCGGCCGGACGCTCGCGCAGGTGGGCGATGAGGAGACGGGCAGCCGCTCCCCCTCCCCAGCCCGCCAGAGCGCCTGCCGCCGCCGCGATCAACGACCACAACAGGGCGGCCAGGGTGATCCCGGCCGCGGCCGTCCGGCGCGGGACGCCGAGGGCGGTCAGGGTGCCCACCGTGCGCCTGAAGCGCCGGTCGTTGAGCCCGAACATCAGCATTACCGCGCCAATTGGCACCAGCAGCGCCGGGACCGTGTATCCGGCCGGGGTCTTGTCGATCCACATCCCTTCCGCGCCGAGTTCTGTCCGCAAGGACAGCGTGTCGGCGGCAGCTGCGGAACCTGCCTCGACGGTGTTGCCTTTCTCCTTCTCCCAGTCGCGGATGGCGGTGGTGAAGGCGTCGACGGCGGCCTTCGGTTCGGCCCCGGACCACAGGAGGAAGGGCTGGGCCCCCAGCAGGGGATGACGCTCGTTCAGGTCCCCTGCCAGTGTCGCCCACGTGCGGGATGCGACCAACAGGTTCGATGTGTCGGCGTAGCGATCGTCGGCCGTGCCGACCACCGTGAGACGTACGTCCCCCAGGACGGTCAGTGCCTCGCCCGGCGCGGTCCTCACGTCGTCGGCCTCGGTGACGACCACTTCACCCGGACGGCTCGGCCACCGCCCGGACTGGAGTTCGTAGCGTTTCGGATAGGGGCTGGAGGTCCAGTCGCCTTCCAGCATCGTCACTTTGCGCGCGGGCGTGGTGTTCAGTTGCAGGTCGAAGACACTGAGCATGACCTGCGCGTCCGTGACCCCGGCACCCTGCATCCGCTCCCGCAGCGCAGAGGTGAAAGCGTCGTCCCCGGGAGGGATCCGGATACTTCCATACCCCACGGAGGCGTCGAAGCGGCCCATGTCCCGATCGGCCACCTGTGTCCCCGACAACGACAGCGTCTTGAGGACGATGAACATCGTCATGACGAAGAACGCGGCGACGAACACCATCGAGGTGGACCGGATCAGCGCCCGCGAGCGCGCCAGCCGCCGGGCGAGACGGAACGCGAGACGCGGTTCTCCCAGGATCGGCTCGGTTCCGGAGCTCACGAGCGGGCCTCCAGCCGGCCGTCGATGACCTCATAGACGGTGTCGGCGTAGTCCCTGCATCGGGGGTCGTGCGAGCAGACCACGGCCAGGACCCCCTCGTCGCACAACTCACGGATCAGGGAGAACAGTTCCCTGGTCGCCGCCGAATCCAGCGCCCCGGTCGGCTCGTCCGCCAGAAGTACCTTGCGCTGTCCCGTGAGCGCCCGAGCCACTCCCACACGCTGCCGCTGGCCGCCGGACATCTGCCAGGGCATCCGGTCCTCCAGGCCGGCCAGGCCGACCCGCGACAGTTGCTCCAGGGCTTCGGAGCGGGCCCGCTCGGCAGGCAGACCGAGTGCCTCCAGGGGCAGCGCCACATTCTCGACGGCGGTGAACTCCTGGATCAGGTTGTGATCCTGGAAGACGACACCCACCGTACGCAGCCGCAGTTCCGCCCGGCGTTCCTCGTCGGCGGTACCCACCTCGACGCCGCCGACCCGGATCTCGCCCGAGTCGGCGAGGTCCAGGCCGGCCAGCAGGTTGAGCAGAGTCGACTTCCCCGACCCGCTGGCGCCGTAGATGCACACAAACTCACCGGACCGGGCAACGAAGTCCACATCGCGCGCCGCCCACACCGTCTCCACCTCGGAGCGGTAGGTCTTGCAGACCGCATTGGTCCGGATCAGCGCGGCATCCACGGCCTCGGTCAACTCAACAACCGCCGTTGGTACGCCAGGACGTCACTTCGTCGCTGTTCAGGGGGGACACGTTGTTGTCGTTGCTGGCCCTGGCCATGCCCTGCTTGTCACCAGCGCCGTTGGCGGCTCCGGTCATACACCCGTCGTACCGCGAGGAGAGGTTGGCCCACGAGTCCATCTGGTCGTTCTTGTCCCCGGTCAGGTTCACGAAGGAAGTGCTTCCGTGGGCACGCTCGCCGATCAGCCACATGAAGTCATTGTTGCCCCACATGCACATGTTGCTTCCGGAGCACTCGCTCAGGGCGGCGTTCGCCACGGAGGGCGACATCGACAGGGCCGCGAACGTAATCGTCAACGATGCTATGACCGTCTTGGCTCTCACAGTCTCTCCCGTAATGACTCGCTGGATCCGAGCGTGTTCGAAGGGTAGCGCTCGGCGGTGGACATCATGTTCATGGTCGTGATCACGAGTCAACGGACACACCTGTCGGAAACTGGTCAACCATGCTGGAATTTGGCCAATTAGATGCTATGTCGGCCAAGGCACTCCACGGCGCGCGGCCCGCTTCGTACCGTGCCGCCGATCAGCGCGGCTCGATCGATGCGCACCGTCACCCGTACCCCGACCCGCCATTACAAAGAGGTGGGGATCTTGCGCGGTACGGGACGACGGCAAATATGGTGCATGGAGATGCTCCTCTTTGCGGCAGGGGCCTCGCGCAGGGAGCCCTTCCGGTCTGTGGCCTGGTAGCCGTGGCCGGAGCGGGGCTCCTTTGCTGTATGCGGGTCCAGGTCAGTGGCGGCGGAGCCGTGATGGCGGACGTAGCGGGCGACGGCCCAGGCCCTCGATGAACGCCTCGTCCAGTGGTTCCGAGTGCGTCGAGTGTGTCGCCGGGGCGGTCACCTGCTGGTACCAGTGCCGGGCCTCCCGGAATTCCTGGAGGTGGCGGTGGTGCAGGTGCAGGCAGTAGGCGGCTGTCCTGCTGCCGGCCCCCGCCGCGAACTGCCACCAGAACTGGGCGGACTCCCGATGCTGCCGACAAGCTCAGCGCGTGTTGCGGAAGTCCCGCCTGGACAGCACCTGGCCGGGAGACAGGTACGTCCGAAGTGCCCCGAAGCCTCCCTCGGCGGACCCTTCGCGGTGGCCGATAGCATGCGGCTCGGACTTACTCGTCCGGGCCCTGGCCGACAGGGTCCAGGGCGCACAGACCGACGGGAGGGGCGGTCCGCATGACGGCGACGCGGTCCGGGGCGACGGACGGGAGCCCCCTGCTGAGCGATCTCATGCCGTGGTCGACGCCCCCGCTGCGGTTCGGCAGGGAGTGGGTCCTCGCCCCCGACCGGCCCTCCCTCACCGCCCGCTGGGACCGGCTCGTACGGGCCGAGGGCGCCGAGCGCGAGGCGCTGTTCGGGCCGACCCGGGCGCGTACGCCGAACAGCGCGGTCGCCGCGCTGCCCGGCCGGGCCACCGGCACCGGGCGGTTCGCGCGGGAGTCGGGGCGCTGCCCCGAGCCGGTGCGGGTGCTCCACGGACCGTTCGACGAGCAGTGGCTGATCCCGGACCACCGGCTGATCGACGCGGCCCGCCCCGAGCTGTGGCGGGTCGCCGACGACCACCAGGTCTTCGCCGTGGAGCAGGGTTACGTACCGGGGGCCGCGGGGCCCGCGCTGCTGGTCGGCGCGGTGCTCCCGGACGGCCGTTCGCCGGCCGGGCGGCCGGGCAGGATCCGGCCGCTCTACCGCAGGCCCGGCGGCGTGGAACCCAATCTGGCCCCGGGGCTGACCGCCCTGCTGGCCGCGCGGTACGGCCAGCGGGTCACCGCCGAGGAGCTGCTCGCCTGGGCCGTGGCGGTCGCCGTCGGGACCCCGGCCGGCTGCGCGGTCCCGCTGACCGCCGACCCCGCCGTCTGGGCCTCCGGGGTCGAGCTGGGGCGGCGGATGGTCCGGATCCAGCTGCGCGGGGCACACGGCGGTGAGCGGCCCCGGCTGCCCGGTGGCCGCCGCCCCTATGTGCGGGCCGCCGTTCCGGCCCGGCCGGAGGACATCGAGTACGACCCGGCGGACGAGGTGCTCCGGCTCGGCTCGGGCCGTATCTCGCCCGTACCGGCCGGGGCATGGGACTTCACGGTGAGCGGCGTACGGACGCTGGAGCTGTGGTTCGAGCGCCGTACCGCGCGTCCGGAGCCGGGCACGCTGGCGGCGGTCGGCCCGTCGGAGTGGCCGCGGGAGTGGACCTCCGAGCTGCTCGAACTGATCACGGTCCTGGCGCTCCTGGCGGAACTCCGGCCGCTCCAGGCGGAGTTGCCCGGGTCCGGTCCGGCGATCGGTACGGCGGAGCTGCGCGCAGCGGGCGTCCTGCCGGTCCCGGCGGCGGCGCGGCGGCCGGCCTCCGTACTGGACCACCACGAGGAGGGGCCGGAAGGCCAGTTCGCGCTGATCTGACCTCGGCGGCCCGCTTCAGGGGGTCTCCGGCCGGGGGGAGGTCTCCGGCCGCCGGGTGTCGAACGCGTCCAGGACCCGTGCGAGCGCCCGGTCGAAGACGGCCTCCATGTCGATCGGCCCCGAGTCCTCCGCGAACGCCGCCGCCATGCGCGGATAGCGGCCCGACGCGATCTCCCGGCCCAGGTAGGCCATGCGTATGGCGTGCTCCCGCTCGGCGGACCACGGCAGGGACTTGGTGCGCTCGGCCGTCTGGAGCTCGTTGGCGACATACGTGGTCACGACACCGTTGACCATCGCCACCAGCTCCATCTTCTCGCCGTAGGGCGCGTCGATGGCGTCCAGGCAGGTCAGGCTGTATTCGAGGTACCGCATCGTGTTCGGGCTGAATCCGTAGACCGCCGACATCAGCCGCGCCATCCAGGGATGCGTGTGCATGATCGTTCGGGCGCGGTGCGCAAGGTCGGTCAGATCGGCCCGCCAGTCACCGGACGGCTTCTCGGGCAGGTCGTACTCGCCGGCGACCCGGTCGACCATCAGCTCGTACAGATCCTCCTTGCGCGGCACGTAGTTGTAGAGCGACATCGTGCCGCAGCCCAGTTCGGCGGCGACATGGCGCATGGTGACGGCGTCGAGGCCGCCCGTGTCGGCGACACGGCAGGCCGCCGCCGCGATATCGGCGCGGCTGAAGGCCGGCTTGGGACCGCGTCCTGACCGCTCGGGACGTGCCCAGATCACTTCGGGTTCAGCAGGTCGCCCCGCCATCGATCATCACCTCGTCCACCATCTTAGTTACGTACAACGTACGTAGTGCGCTACGGTGGACCGCATGACAACTACGTACGCCGTACTTAGTGAAGGTCTGGAGAAGCGCTACGGGGCCGATGTGTACGCCCTTCGCGGCCTGGATCTGGCCGTCGCGGAGGGCACCGTCTGCGGGGTGCTCGGGCCGAACGGCGCGGGCAAGACCACCGCCGTACGAATCCTGACCACCCTCACCGCCCCCGACGCGGGCACCGCGCTGGTCGCCGGGCACGACGTCCTCGCCGATCCGCGCGCGGTACGCCGGTCGATCGGGGTCGCCGGCCAGTACGCCTCCGTGGATGGCGAGCTGACGGGCCGGGAGAACCTCCGGCTCTTCGCGAAGCTGCTCCGCCTCAGGGGCGCCGCGGGCCGGGCCCGCGCCGATGAGCTCCTGGAGCGGTTCGAACTGACGGACGCGGCGGACCGGCCGGCCCGGACCTATTCCGGCGGGATGCGGCGGCGGCTCGATCTGGCCGCCAGTCTGCTGACCCGCCCCCGGGTGCTCTTCCTCGACGAGCCGACCACCGGGCTCGACCCGCACAGCCGCAACCAGATCTGGCGGGCCGTTCGCGAACTCGCCGGCCTGGGCACCACGATCCTGCTGACCACGCAGTACCTGGAGGAGGCCGACCGGCTGGCCGACGACATCGTGCTGATCGACCGGGGCCGGGCCGCACACCGCGGCACCCCGGCCGCACTCAAGGCGCTCATCGGCTCGTACGCGGAGGTCGTCCTCGCCGAGGAGGCCACGGAGACGGCGGCGGAGACGGCGATCCTCGCGGCGGCGGCCGTACTCGACCGGCTGACCGGTGCCGAGCCCGCGCTCGACCGGGAGCGCCGCACCGCGGGGGCCGTGGCGAAGGACCCGGCGCTGACCCTGCCCCGGCTCGTCCGGGAGCTGGACGCGGCGGGGGTGCCGGTGGCCGACGCCAGTCTGCGTCCGCCGACGCTCGACGAGGTCTTCCTGCGGCTGACCGACCGTACGGACCCCCGAGCGCCCCACCGGCACGACGAGCCATCCGCCCGGCGGGACGGCGGGCGACACGACAAGGAGCACGCCGCATGAGCACCCTCGCGTACGACAGCGGTGCCGTCCTCGGACGCCACCTCCAGCGCATCAGGCACGCCCCGGGCGTGGTGATCCTCACCCAGGCCATGCCGGTCAACATGCTGCTCTTCTTCGGCTATGTCTTCGGCAGCGCGCTGGCGATGCCGGGTGAGCAGTACCGCGCCTATCTCGTGCCGGGGCTGCTCGCCGCGACGGCCGCGGGCGGCGTCATGACCGGGATGTTCCAGGCGTCGCAGGACGTGCAGCGCGGGGTCATGGACCGGTTTCTGACGCTGCCGATGAGCAGGGTCGCCGTACCGCTGGGGCAGACCACGGCGGATCTGCTGACCACGGCCGCGGGGATGGTGCCGCTGCTGCTGGTGGGGCTCGCGGTGGGGTGGCGGATCGAGGGCGGTGTCCTCGGCGCGCTCGGCGCCCTCGGACTGCTGCTGCTCTTCCGGTTCGCGGCCAACTGGGTCGGTACGTATCTCGGGCTGCTCATCCGAAATGAGGAAGCGGCCGGTCAGCTCGGCGCCGCGACATTCGTTCTGCCGCTGCTCTCCAACGCGTACATCCCGGCCGAGGGGCTGCCCGGCTGGCTGCGCGTGGTCGCGGAGTGGAACCCGATCAGCGCGCTCGCGGCGGCGGTCCGCGATCTCTGCGGCAATGCCGCGCCGGCCGCGGACGCCGCCTGGCCGGTGGCGCATCCGGTGGCCGGATCGCTGTTCTGGTCGCTGCTGCTCCTCGCCCTGTTCGTCCCGCTCGCGGTCCGGCGGTACGCCCGAAGCGACGCCTGAGGCGGAGAAGGCCGGGGCGGCCGGCCCGGACCGGTGCCGGGGAGTGGGTGCACCGGCCGGGACCACCGCTTCGAGGAGATCCGAGGAAGAGGTGAGGAGAAGTGAGGTGAGGTGAGGAAGGGTCACGCACCGGGCGAACGCTCCGGCGCACTGCTGCGGGCCCGCTGGGGATGACGGACGACTGGATGCGGCACTGCGCCGGACGGCGTGATCACCCGAGCGCGTTCGGGAAGACCCGGACGCGCTCAGGCATGCCATAACGCCGTGAGGCGGTCACGCGCTCACGGTGTTGGCGCGCCGGCGCCATGGAACCGTGAGGATCAGCGGCGGCTGCCGAACAGCGTGCGGCGCAGCCGCCGCAGCGGCGCGAAGAGCGAGACGCGCGCACCCTTGCTTCCCTGTGCCTCCGAGCGATCACGCGATGTCAGCTCGCGCATCAGCAGCGTCGCCTCGGCCGTCTCCCGCTGTGGCACGGCGGGTCCGCCGAGCACCGAGAGATGTCGGTCGAGGCGCGAACTGGACGCGCCGCTCCCGCATGTGATCGCAGGGACTCGCGCCCTGCTGTGCACCGTTATCTGTTCCATTTCACTCCCCACCCGTACGAGGGCACCCGGCCCGGGCAGGTTAACCCTATCGCCCCACCGGGACACCCGTGTATACCGCCTTTGCGACGGACCACACCCGTACGGGTAGCGACCGCCACCGCCCGATCCATCTTATTTCAGGGCGAGTTGGACACTTCGCCGCATCGAGGACCGCAGCGTGCGGCGGGGCCGGTTCCGGGTCTCTCCAGGCCCCGGCGACCGGCCCCGCCCTCGTCGTCCGGGTGTCAGGCCGCCGAGCGGAAGGCCGGCAGATAGCCGCCCGACTGACCGGCGGCGGTGGGGTGGTACGACTCGCCGATGTTGAGCCAGTTCACGCTGTGCAGCCACGCCGAGCCGGAGCAGATCTCATGTCCGGTGAAGGCCCCGGCGACATCGGCGAAGGTGAAGCCATAGTCGGCCGCCCGCTTGGCGGTCGCCGTGTTGAGGTAGTCGGCGGCGCTGTTGATCGCGGCGCGCTCGTTCTCGCTCAGCCCTGAGGTGCAGGTGCCGTTGAGCTGGTAGAAGCGCGGATACCCGAGGACGACCACCCGGGCCGACGGCGCCTTGGATCTGATCGCCGAGTACACCGAGTTGAGGTTTCCGGGCAGGGTGCCGTCGACGAACGCGCGCGCCTGCGCGACCCGGCTGAGGCAGGTCGCCTCCGACTGGAGCACGCAGGTGGTCATCACGTCGGCGAAACCGGCGTCGTTCCCGCCGATACTGATGCTGACGAGATCGGTTCCCGAGTTGACCGGGCCCAGCTGACTGGCGGTCACATCACCCGTACGGGCGCCGGAACAGGCGGTGAACGCGAACGAGGCGGGTGCGTTCGCGGCCGCCCAGAGCGCGGGGAACGCCTTGGGGGTGCGTTTGCAACTGCCGCTCCCGCTGTCGTAGCTGCCGGAACCGACGCCGGAGGAGTACGAGTCGCCGAGCGCCACATAGTCGACGGCTGCCGCCGAGTCCGCGGCCTGGGCCGTGGCGGCTCCGGTGAGAGCGAGGACGGCGCCGAGAAGGAGCGAGGACGAGAACGCTGTGATGCGGGACAGTTTCATGAGACCTCTCCTAGCAGGATTGCTGCCTCAACTTAGTTACCAGGCAGTTCACTTCACTGGAAGTGTTCATGCCAAGAACATTCCATGAGGCTTCCGGCCGGAGCATCAGAAGCGCACGCTTCGCCCCCATTCGAATAGATCCGATCGAAGGGGTTACGGAATCGACCGGCGATGTACGACCAAAGAAGCGAAAAGCGCACCTACGTTCCAGGTCTTGCCACAGGGCCCCCGTGATCAATGCCGTCGTACAGCCACCCGCACCGGTCTCTCGCACGTGCGGACCAAGGGGAGGGCCCAGGAGTCGCGTTGACCTCCGGAGCGGGTCGCGGCAGGGGGTGGCCGCGGGTGCGGGCGCGCGGAGCGAGCTCCGGCGCGTTCGGTCGCCAGGCCCTGTCCGGTCGCCGCCACAGGGCTAAACACCGTGCATCGGCCGCGCCTGTGCCGGATCATGGGCGACATGTCTGCCAAGCCTCAGGACGCCCTGCCGATCCGGCTCAACGTCGACGACAGCGACTCGCCCTCGGATGTGGTCGACGCGCTGTTCCTCGGCCGCTTCGCCACGGGCGAGCAGCCGCACTCCCACAGCTCCACGATCGACCGGGTCAGAACGGGGGTGACGCTGCTGCCGCCGGACGCGACCGTGCTGCGCTCGGCCCGCGACGACGACCGCAGCGCGACGCTCGCCGAGGGCGCCGGCTGGACGCTGCTGGTGTCCCGCTGGAACCGCGGCGCCGATGTCACGGTGACGGCGGTCAGCTCGGAACTGGCCGAGAAGATCCACCACCAGGTGACCGACGGCGCGCAGGACGAGCCGGAACCGCAGCCCGAGAACGTGACCATGGGCTTCTGGTACGTCTCACCGCGCCGCGGCCCGCACCGCACCACCCGGCAGATCGCGGCCGGTACGTGGGACGAGGTCAGGCCCAACTACACCGCGCCGGTGGCCGACGCGATGGACCGGCTGATGAAGGTGACCCCGGACGACATCGCGGGCCGGCTGCTCCTGCTGCACGGCCCGCCGGGCACCGGCAAGACGTCCGCGCTGCGCACGCTGGCCCGTTCGTGGCGCGACTGGTGCCAGGTGGACTGTGTGCTCGACCCCGAGCGGCTCTTCAACGATGTCGGCTATCTGATGGACATCGCGATCGGCGAGGACGACGGCTCGGCAAAGGGCCGCTGGCGGCTGCTGCTCCTGGAGGACTGCGACGAACTGATCCGCGGCGAGGCCAAGCACACGGCGGGACAGGCACTCTCGCGGCTGCTGAACCTCACCGACGGACTGCTCGGCCAGGGCAGGAACGTGCTGGTGGGGGTGACGACCAACGAGGACCTGGAGCGGCTGCATCCGGCGGTGGTCAGACCGGGACGCTGTCTGGCCAGGATCGAGGTCGGCTCACTGACCCGTCCGGAGGCGCTGTCCTGGCTGAGCAGGGAGGACGGCGACTGGGAGACGGCGGTCGGCCGGGAGGGGGCGACGCTGGCGGAGCTGTACGCGCTGCGCCGCGGCACCGGCCCGGCGTCGGTCCCGGCCCAGCACACGGGCGAGGACGCGGGCCTCTACCTCTGACGTCCCGCGTCCGGCGCCCGATTGCCCGTCACCCGCCGGCCCGGCGGCCGGCCGTGCCGTTTCCGGTCATCTGGCGTAGACGGCCCGTACCGCTTCCTCCACCGCGGCGAGCGCGGCGGCCCGGCCGAGCCCCAGTCGCTGGGCGCGCTCCGCGTAGGCCCGCGCGGCTGCCGCGGTCTCCCGCTCGGCGGCCTCCCCCGCGGCGGCGACGAACGTACCGTTTCTGCCCCGGGTCTCGATCACCCCGTCGGTCTCCAGCGCGCGATATGCCTTGGCGACGGTGTTGGCGGCCAGCCCCAGCTCCTCGGCGAGCCCCCGCACGGTCGGGAGTCTGTATCCGACCGGCAGCGCGCCTGACCGTGCCTTCGCGGAGATCTGGGTACGCAGTTGTTCGTACGGTGCGGTCGTGGCGGCCGGGTCGATCACGATCTTCAAGGTCACGAATCGATTCTCCCCCACGACCCACCGCCACCGTGCGGTACACGGCAGGGGTGGCCGGAACGCGACGGGAGCGGGGCGCGTAAGGGGCGGCGCCCCGGTGGTACCCGGCCAACGGTCCTACGCTTCCGAGCTCCCGGAGATGGCCGTGTCAGTGACCGAGCCGGTGCCGGTTTCGGCGACGGAGGCGGCGACGGTGGCCGGCAGGATGACCGACCGGTCCGGGGTGCCCGGGGTGTGGGCGATCGGATCGTCGTCCTCGTGCCAGTGGATGACGAAGCGTTCGCCGGCGCGATAGGCGTCGAGTCCCGCGCGGCAGTAGGCGACCAGATCGTCCGGGAGCGCGGACAGCGGATGCCAGGAGAGGCCGGAGCACTTCTCCGGCTCGCGGTTGTACGGCTCGCCCCCGGCGCCGTACCCCGCCTCGAAGAACCAGCCGATCCGGGGCTGTCCGGCCGGTCCCCGGTGCTGCATGACCAGCGCGACGCGCAGATCGGCGGGGGTCAGCTCGACGCCGGTCTCCTCGCGCGCCTCACGGATCATGGCCGTACGGACGTCCTCGCCCTGCTCGACATGTCCGGAGGGGCCGTTGAGCAGGCCGTCCCCGTATCCCGTGCCGGAGCGGCGGGCGAGCAGGACCTCGTCGCCCCTGCGCAGGATCAGATGGACATCGACCACCTCGGTATGGCGCCGGGGCGGGGCCGACCGGGCGATCAGCGCGTACCGTTCGTCGTCCACCGGGCGCCCCCAGAGGGCGGGGTCGGCGGAGAGCCGCTCATGGTGGACCCGTTCGGTGAGCGGGGCCAGGGCGGCGGTGAGCCGGGCGGCGGGCAGGCCGCCCGTGCCGGACCAGACCCCCTCGATCAGCACCAGCCGGCCACCCGGTCGCAGCAGCGACGCCCAGTGCCGCAGGGCCTCTTCGGGATCCGGCAGCATCCACACCACATGGCGGGCCAGGACCACGTCGAACGTGCGCTCCCCCACCGGCGGCCGTCCCGCGTCGCCGACCAGCACCTCCGCGTCCGTACCCGCCAGCTTGGCTCTGGCCAGAGCCACCATGCGGGGCGAGAGATCGACGGCCGTGACCCGATGGCCCCGCTCGGCGGCGAGCAGGGCCAGGCTCCCCGTACCGCATCCGACGTCGAGCACCCGGGAAGGAGCCCCGGGCAGCCAGTCCGCCAGCCGGGCGGCCCAGGCGGCGCGGACGTCGGGGTCCAGCAGCCCGTGATCGGGCTCCTGGTCGAAGGAGTCGGCGAGGGAGTCCCAGTCGATCGTCGTCATGCTCCGATGGTGGCACCCACCACTGACAACGCCCCTGACCTCCCGCGGACCACGCGCCGCCGCCCCGCGGCCACCGGAGTGGCGGTCGCGGGGCGGAGGAGGGTGCGGCCGTGCGTCAGTCGTCGCCGGTCACACCGTCACATCGCTGCGGTCACCGCGGTCGCGGCGCAGCGCGATCAGCTTCTTCACCCCCGGCCAGGCGAGCAGCAGCACGATCACCGCGTACACCGTCACGGAGAACGGCGTGTTGACCAGTCCGGACACGCTTCCGTCGCTGATCTGGAGCGCGCGCCGCAGCTGCTGTTCGGCGGCCGGGCCCAGGATGACGCCGATCACGGCCGGCAGCACCGGCAGTCCGTACCGCCGCATACCGAAGCCGATCAGACCGATGATCAGCAGGATGACCAGGTCCAGCGCCTCCCCGCCGACCGCGTACGCGCCGACGGCCGCGAAGAAGAGGATCCCCGCGTAGAGATAGGGGCGCGGGATGCGCAGCAGCTTGGCCCAGACCGGTGCGAGCGGCAGGTTGAGCGCGAGCAGCAGCACCATACCGACGAAGAGCGAGGCGATCAGGCCCCAGACCAGGTCGGGTTCGCGTTCGAAGAGCAGCGGTCCCGGCTGGATGCCGTACTGCTGGAAGGCGGCCAGCATCACGGCGGCGACGGCCGTCGTGGGCAGACCGAGGGTCAGCATCGAGACCAGCGTCCCGGCCGCCGAGGCGGAGGCCGCGGACTCGGGTCCCGCCACGCCCTCGATGGCGCCCTTGCCGAACTCGTCCTTGTGCTTGGAGAGCCGCTTCTCCGTGACGTACGAGAGGAACGTGGGGATCTCCGCGCCGCCGGCCGGGATCGCGCCGAACGGGAAGCCGATGAGCGGGCCGCGCAGCCAGGGCCGCCAGGTGCGGCCGACGTCCTTCTTGCCGAGCCAGGGGCGGCCGACCGGAATGGCCTCGCCCGTGGAGCGCCGCAGGTGCGCGGCGACCCAGAGGGCCTCGCCGATCGCGAAGAGCCCGACGGCGACGATGACCACGTCGATGCCGTCGGCGAGCTGGAGCGAGCCGAAGGTCAGCCGCTGCTGGCCGGTCATCTGGTCCAGGCCGACCAGACCG
This sequence comes from Streptomyces sp. L-9-10, assembly GCF_004151105.1. Lineage (GTDB taxonomy): Bacteria > Actinomycetota > Actinomycetes > Streptomycetales > Streptomycetaceae > Streptomyces. The sequence goes on along the minus strand of NZ_PHRF01000162.1, from coordinate 20,578 downwards.
AGGGTGAGTCCGATGAGCAGCGAGGCGAGTCCGCGGATCCGCGAGGAGCCGAGGACGGAGGTGACGGCGATGAACGCCAGCACCATGATCGCGAAGTAGTCGGGGGCGCCGATGTCCACCGCGAGCGAGGCGACGGTGGGCGCGAGGACCACCAGCAGGATCGTGCCGATCATGCCGCCGGCGAAGTGCCCGCCGGCCGCCGCGGCGAGCGCCTGCGCTCCCCGTCCGGCCTTGGCCATCGGGTTGCCCTCGATGGCGGCCACGACGGCGGCGCTCTCACCGGGGGTGTTGAGCAGGATCGAGGTGGTCGAGCCGCCGAACATCGCGCCGTAGTAGATACCGGCGAACATGATGAACGCGCCGGTCGGTTCGAGCCCGTACGTCACGGGGAGCAGCAGGGCGACGGCCATGGCGGGGCCGATGCCGGGCAGGACCCCGATGGCCGTGCCGAGCAGCACGCCTATCGCGGCCCAGAGCAGATTCATCGGCGTGAGCGCCGTACCGAAGCCGTCGATGAGCGAGTTCAGGGAGTCCATCGGTTACAGCACCCCCATCAGCGGGCCACCGGGGAGGGGGACACCGAGCAGGTTGTTGAAGACGAAGTAGGTGACCAGCGCGAGGCCCGCGGCGATGAGCGGGTCACGGTGGTAGTGGCGGCTGCCGAGCGCGTACGCCGAGCCCCAGAAGAGCAGGGCGCCGGAGATCGGGAAGCCGAGCGGGCCGATCAGGACGGCGTTGCCGAGGAAGACACCGGCGAGCAGCAGGACGGTCCGCCAGTCGCTGGGCTCCGCGAGGTCGATGTCCTCGCCGCCCTCCGCCTCGCCCCGGCCGCCGCGCAGGACGTCGAGGGTGAGCAGTACGGCGACGGCGATCAGGCCGAAGCCGACGACGACCGGGACGGTCTTGGGGCCGACGGGGCCGCGCTGGGCGATGTCGACGTTCATGGTGAGCGCGTCGGTGAGGACGAGGACACCGAGGACGAGCAGGAGGAGTCCGACGCCGATCTCGGAGTGCTCGCGCAGCCAGGAGCGGGCGCCGGAGTCCGGTGTTCCGGAGGCTGCCCGCGGCTCGGTCGCCGTGTGCGGCTCGTTCGGTGTTTCCGGCGTGCCGGTGGGTGACATCACAGTCCCAGCTCCTTCAGGACCGAGTCCACGCGGCGGTCTTCCTCGGCGAGGAAGTCACCGAACTTCTCGCCGGTCAGGAACGCGTCGTCCCAGCCGTTCTTCTTGAGGGAGTCCCGCCACTGGGGCGAGTCGTGGAGCTTCTCGAAGAAGGCGAGAAGCTTGGTGCGCTCGGCGTCGGAGATGCCCGGCGGGGCGACGATGCCGCGCCAGTTGGTGAAGTCGGTGTCGAGGCCGGACTCGCGCAGGGTGGGGGCGTCCAGGCCGGGGATCCGCTCGGGGCCGGTGACCGCGAGGAGCCGCAGCTCACCGGATTCGATCTGGTCGAGGTATTCACCGAGGCCGGAGACGCCGAAGGCGACCTTGTTGCCGAGGATCGAGGCGAGGAGTTCGCCGCCGCCGTCGAACGGGATGTAGTTGACCGTCTTCGGGGCGATGCCCGCGGCGTCCGCCATCAGCATGGGGGCGAGATGGTCGGGCCCGCCGGGCGCCGATCCGCCGCCGACCGGCACCTTGGCCGGGTTGGCCTTCCAGGCCGTCAGCAGGTCGTCGATAGTCTTGAACGGGGAGTCCTTGCCGACGACGACGATGTCCGATTCCTCGGTGATCCGGGCGATCGGGGTCGTGTCGGCGAGGGTCTTGGGCGACTTGTTGGTGTGGACGGCGCCGACCACCCCGAGCCCCATGGACATCGCGAGCTTGCCGTTGCCGTGCTCGCCGACGAGCCGGGTGAGCCCGACGGTGCCGCCGGCCCCGGGCAGGTTGAAGACCTCGATGTTGTGGGTCAGTTCGGCGTCCTCGGCGTTCTTGGCCAGGGTGCGGGCCGTGATGTCGTAGCCGCCGCCGGGGGTGTTGGGGACCATGAAGCGCAGGCCGGGGATCTGCGTACCGGTGTCGGCGCCACTGCCCGAGGAGAGCAGCGGCGGCCCCACCAGCACCAGCAGCGCCGACCCGAGCAGGGCCAGGGGGGTGCGCGATCGCACGTGTGCCGCCTTTCGGAGTGCTGTGCGCGGAGAGGTGCGCGAAAAGCTGTGAAGTGGGCCACATGTTGCCTTCGCGTTAACAAGCTGTCTCTCTTCCGGAATCAACGGACGTTGTGGTCGTTGTGGTCGCCGCCTAGCGTGTCGGCGTGATGAAAGTGCTGGTGGTGGACGACGACTTCATGGTCGCGAAGCTGCACAGCCGCTATGTGTCCGCGATGGACGGGTTTTCGGTCGTCGGGGTGGCCCACAGCGGTGCCGAGGCGCTGCGCGCCGCCGAGCGGCTGTGGCCCGACCTGGTCCTGCTCGACATCTATCTGCCCGATATGGACGGGATCGCCGTACTGCGCGAGCTGCGGGCGGCGGAGGAACGGGACCGAAGACCCAACAGCGTCGACGCCCTGTTCATCACGGCCGCGCGGGACGCGGGCGTGATCAGGGCCGCGCTGCGGGCCGGCGCCCTGCACTATCTGATCAAGCCCTTCAACCAGGCGGCGCTCCAGGAGCAGCTGCGCCACGTCGCCTCCCTCCGCTCGCGCCTGGCCGGCCTGGGCGAGGCGCGCCAGGAGGACGTGGACCACATCTTCGGCACCCGCCCGCCCGGCAGCCGCGGCCTCCCGAAGGGCCTGGCCCCGCACACCGCCGACCTGGTCGAACGCGTCCTGCGCGAGCACGCGGACGGCCTCTCGGCCACGGAGTGCGCGGAGGCGGGCGCCCTGTCGCGGGTGAGCGCCCGCCGCTATCTGGAGTACTTCGCGACCACGGGCCGAGCGGAGATCACCCTCCGCTACGGCGGCACGGGCCGCCCGGAACGCCGCTACCGCTGGCGGGCCTGAGCGCGTCGCCGGGGGTCGTCCAGCCACACCCGGTGCTCGTCGTCGGCCGTGACGGTGAGCCCGAACCGTTCAAGTCCGGGCCGTCCTCGCGCGACCCACCAGCGGTGGGCCGCCTCGATCTCGTCCCAGAGCCGACGCGGTCCCGACTGACGGACCTCCAACGACTCGGCGCCCCGTACGGAGTCCACCGTGGCCCAGGAGGTAACACCCGTGTCGAAGAGCCACCACGTCCAGCCACCGCCCTCCGGCGACCGCCGGTAGTAGAGGTCCGGCACCAGCAGCCCGAGGAGGAAGGTCAGCCAGCTGCCCCGGAACGTCTCCGGGTCGAGCGACGTGGACGCGCGCGGAGCGTCACCCGGCCACTCACCCGGCAGATAGTCGTCCACGGACGGGGCCCGGTACCTCTGCCGCCGGAGCCGCATGAACGCGGAGGAACGCGTGAACGCGCCCGAGGCCGAGCCGTCCCCGCCCACGACCAGCCGGGCGATCGCGCCGTCGCCGAACAGTGTGGACACCGGAGTCACGATGACTCCACCTGGCCTGCACTGCCTGATCCACGCACCGGGGACGCGCAGGACGGAACAGGTGGCGATGAGCCGGTCGGAACGCTCTGCCGGCAGTGACTCTCCGGCGCCGTCGGCGTGGAGGACCCGCGGCCGCAGCCCGGCATCGCGATGCACCCGCCGAGCCCTCGCGGCAACGCCGCCGTCCACCTCGACCGTGGTCACATTGGCGTCGCCCAGCCGGTGCGCGAGAAGCCCCGCGTTGTAGCCGGTCCCCGTACCGATCTCCCTGACCCTCATGCCCACTTCGACGTCCAGGTCGCCCAGCATGGCCGCCACCATGGTGGGCATGGACGCCGAGGACGTGGGCACCTCGCGGCCGTCTCCTTCACCGTCGTCCCACTGCGTCACGATCGGAACGTCGCTGTACGCCAGCCGCATCCACCGGTCCGCGTCCCGCGATGCCGCGCACTCCGCGTCCCCGCCGTCCTCCGTCGCCCAGAAGACGTCCGGGAGAAAGAGGTGGCGGGGCACACCGAGGAACGAGTCCCGCCACCCCGGAGTGGAGAGTGCCGGCCTCTTCGAGCGCCGACACCATCGCCATCCGTGCCGTCTTCGCATCGGTCACAGCGCCCGCCTACTTGTGCTTGGGGGGAGGCGTCGGCCCCGCCCCGTCCTTGGAAGGCTTGTCTCCGATCAGCGGACCACCAGGCTTGGCGGGAGATCTCGGCATCCCGCTCTCGGCGTGGCTCATGCGCGATCTCCCTGGTGGCACGACTGGCTGTCGTCCGGCTCGTCCACGTCATCGTGGGCGGTCGCGGACAGCCGTCCGCCCCTGCTTTCGGCGACCCGCAACGCGTCACGTAATGCCTCACACAATCGGTGCCCCAGGAACCGGAGTTCCCAGGTCCGCCTTGTGATCGTTGAGCATCTCCGCGGCGTGACCGAGCACAGCCTCACCCGCGCCGAGCTGGACCGCTTCCATCTCATCGGCCAATTGCCACAGGTAGCTGTCACCCCCCTCATCGGTCACCAGGTACGAGCGTTGTCCGGACGGGCCAAGCCACGGAAGCAGCCGGGGATGCGTACTCATGCCGTCACCCCTGACCAGTGCGCGTCGCACATCGGATCCGTACGCCAGACGTACGGATCAGGTGCACGCATCAGGCCCAGTGCCGGTACATACGGATACTCCACGCGGCTCGCACCGACCGCGCGACGACGGGACGCGGAAGGCGACAACAGCCGCCATAGCCAGTTCACGATCGGGGGGATTTCGTTCGTGGGTATCCCCTTGTTGGGCAGGCTGACGCGAAGGGGAGTGGGACACACTGTCACCAGCAGGCGCAATGGGGCACCACTATGACCGCTTACCAACCGCCGACAGCTCTACCGGGCGAACTTCTTGAGCAGCAAAAGATGCGAGCAGCGATTGCGGCTCACGACTTCGGCGTTGTCTTCTCACTAGCGCGCGAGGTGGCGAAGATCAGCTATTCGAAGATTGCCGCCGAGTGCGATATCAAGCCGGAACGGGTAGGCGCACTGGCGCGAGGCCGAGGCAGCATCACCTCGTTCGACAAGATTGCGAAGATCGCGGATGCCTTACGCATCCCGGGAGACCTGCTCGGTCTCGCTCCCCGCGAGTGGGAAGTGGCAAACCCACCCCCTCGTGCCCCGGCCGGGCCAACAGAGAACGCGATCGTCAATCGAGAGGAGACAGGCACAGTGCTGCGCAGAGAGTTCTTCAAAGCTTCGGCCGGGGCCGGATTGGTCGTAGGACTGCCGGACCTGGCTCAAGCCGGCTGCGGCCGTCGTGTAGGCAGCAAAGTACCTGTGCAGTTGCGTCAGCGGGCCGCGCGATTGCGTCGACTCGACGACGTCCTCGGCGGAGGCGACACATTCCGTGTCTATCTCGGCGAGTACCAAGCCACCAAAACGATGCTTCGAGACGGCAGTTACACCGAGGCAACGGGCCATGCTCTCCTGTCGGTCCTGTCCGAACAGGCGCAGCAGGCCGGATGGGCCGCATTCGATGCGGGCAAGCATGCCGACGCCAGCAGTCTCTACGAGGACAGCCGCCAAGCCGCCGTGGAATCGGGAGACGCCTCGCTCGCTGGAAACGCTCTCGCCTTCCTCGCTTATCAGAGAGTCGATGCCGACCACACGGCAGGTACAGAAACGGCCATTCAGGCGTGCCACGTCGCGGGCCCGGACGCCGCCCCCGGCGTTCGCGCTCTGCTGAATGAACGACTCGCGTGGACTTATGCCATCTCTGGGAACGCCGGCGAGACGGAACGCGCACTCGACGCCGCCGAAGCCGCACTCAGCGAAGGAAACAAAAACCCCCAACCCGACTGGGCAGCCTGGGTGGACCGCAATGAACTCCAGGTCATGACCGGACGATGCTGGACCGAACTACGCCGGCCACTTCGCGCGGTCCCTGTCCTGGAAGACGTGCTGGCGCGATACGACAACACCCACGCACGCGACAAGAGCCTTTATCTCTCGTGGCTCGCCGACTCCTACCTGGCCGCCGGAGAAGTCGAACAGGCTGCCGCTGTCACCGGCCGCGCTCTGAACTGTCAGCCGGGGTTGCCTCCGTGCGACCGCGCGCGCGTCTGGCTCCGATCCTTCGACAGCTCAGGGATCACTACGACGTGCCGGCTGTGGCCGACGTTCCAGAAAGAGCGAAACCCTGAGAGGTCAGTCCGCAGAGTCCAGGTCCGTGGTCTTTTCCACCCACCGCAGATAGGCATCCGATCCCGCGACGATCGGCACAGCCGAGATTTCCGGGTTCTTCCACGGATGGTGCCGCAGCAAATGCCCCTCAAGATCGGCATAACGATCGGCGCGGGTCTTGAACAAGAGCTGCCACTCCTCCGCGGTCCCGAACTCGCCCTGATGCCAGAAGGTGGAGATCACGGGCCCGACGATCTGGGCACCGGCCGCGAGCCGCCCTTCCACCACCGAGCGTGCCAGCCTCTCGGCCTCCTCCCGGTTCTCCGTCGCCGTCGACACCTGAAGCAGATCAACCATGCGCCGAGCCTAACGCGGCACACCTACGCCTGAAGCGCTACTCCTTGTGGCCCGTCGTGGCGACCGTGACGCCGAGGCCGATCATCGTGAGCCCACCCGCACCGCCGACCAGGGAGAGCCGCCGCGGTGAGCGGGCGAACCAGCTCCGTGTGGTGGCCGCGACCAGTCCCCATGCGCTGTCGCAGGCCAGTGCGATGACGTTGAAGACCAGCCCGAGCAAGAGCATCTGAACCGTGGCGTGGCCCCGCTCGCGGTCGACGAACTGGGGCAGTACGGCCGCGAAGAACACCATGGTCTTGGGGTTCGCCACGCCGACCGCGAACCCTTCCCACACCGTGCGCAGGCCGCTGTGCGCGGGACCCTCACCGGCGAACGCGGCGCGCATCGATCCGCGTTGCCGCACCGCCTTGACACCGAGGTACACCAAGTACGCGGCGCCCACGAGCTTCAGCGTCGTGAAGACGAGCACCGAGCGCTCCACGACGGCGCCGACCCCGAGGGCCACGGCCACGACGAGTACGCAGGCTCCGAGCGTGTTCCCCACGACCGTGGTCAGCGCGGCCCGGCGCCCCTGTGCCAGGGCCCGCCCGATCACGAACAGCACGCTGGGGCCGGGGATCACGATCAGCAGGAACGACATGGCCGCGAACGCCAGCAGTCGGTCGGTGGACACCATGAGGCCCATGTAAGCACGGGGACGGCTCGCGCCCGCAGCCCTTTTCCGCTCGCCGGATCGCGCCGCGTCCGCACGCCGGATCGCGCCGCGTCCGCACGCCGGATCGCGCCGCGTCCGCACGCCGGATCGCGCCGCGCACTTCGTAGAAAGCGCTTCACCAAACTTCTGCGCGAAGCATTGACGAAACATTGGGACCGGCTCTAGCTTCATCGCGTCGTACTTCGTACGTCATATATGAGACACGAGATGTGAGAGCGCCCATGGCCTTCGCCCCGAGTCCGATCCCCTCCCGCACCCAGTACGTTCTGGAAGCGATCAAACACGGCATCCTCACCGGCGGCCTCAGCCCCGGTCAGGCCCTGGTCGAGACCGAACTGGCCGCGCAATTCGGGGTGTCGAAGACTCCGGTGCGGGAGGCGCTGAAGACCCTGGCGGGCACCGGCCTCGTCGTGATGAGCCAGTTCAAGGGTGTCACCGTCCGTGCGGTCGACGCGGCGATGGCCCACGAGGTGTATGACGTACGGCTGTTGCTGGAGCCGGAGGCGCTCCGCCGCTCGCTGACCCTTCGCGCCTCGCTGGAGCCCGCCAGGGAAGCCCTGGTCAAGGCCGACGAAGCGGCGGACCGGGCCGAGCGCTCCCTCGCCAACAGGGAGTTCCACCGGGCGCTGTATCTCCCCTGCGGCAATCCGCTGCTGGCCCGGATGCTCGACGAGGTACGGGACCAGGCGGCTCTCGTCTCGACCGTCGCGTGGGCCGCCGTCCCGTCCTGGGAGCAGGAGGCCGGGGAGCACCGGGAGATCCTGCGGCTCGCGCTCGCCGGTGACGCCGACGGCGCCGCACGTGCCCTGCACGACCACATCGCCTCGTTCGTACAGCGGGCGTTCCCCGAGGGAGACCACGCATGACGACCAGCCCCGATCTCGCCTCCTCGCGGGACGCGCTCGCCGATGTCGTGGCGATCCCCGTCACCCCGTTCGGCGACGACGACACGCTCGACATCACCGCCCATCGCGCCCTGCTGCGCCGGCTGCTCGACGGCGGCGTCCGCACCCTCACCCCGAACGGCAACACCGGTGAGTACTACGCGCTCAGCCCCGACGAGCGCCGCGTCGTCACCGAGCTGACCATCGAGGAGGCGGCGGGCCGGGCCTCCGTGCTGGTCGGCATCGGCCTCGACCTGCCGACGGCGGTGGCCGCGGCGCGGCACGCCCGCGAGGCCGGGGCCGGGATGGTGATGGTCCATCAGCCCGTCCATCCCTACGTCTCGCAGGCCGGCTGGATCGACTACCACCGCACCATCGCGGACGCGGTGCCCGAGCTGGGCGTCGTCCCGTACATCCGCAACCCGCAGCTGAGCGGTGCGGGACTCGCGGCGCTCGGGGAGCTGTGCCCCAATGTCATCGGGGCGAAGTACGCCGTACCGGACGCGGCGGGCTTCGCGGCCTTCGCGCGGGACGCGGGTCTGGAGCGGTTCGTCTGGGTCGCGGGGCTCGCCGAGCTGTACGCGCCCTCGTACTTCGCGGGCGGTGCCACCGGCTTCACCTCGGGCCTCGTCAATGTCGCCCCGGCCGTCTCGCTGGGGATGCTGGAGGCGCTGCGGGCCGGGGACTACGCGGCCGCCATGAAGGTGTGGGAGCAGATCAGGCCGTTCGAGGAGCTGCGGGCCGCGCGGCAGTCCGCCGACAACGTGACGGTGGTCAAGGAGGCGCTGGCCGCGCTCGGCCTGTGCCGGCGCGACATCCGCCCGCCGAGCCGCGCCCTGCCCGAGGAGCGGCGCGCCGAGGTGGCCGCGATGGTGGCGGGGTGGGCGATATGACCGTACGGCGAGAGGGCGCGACCGGCCGGCCGGCCGACGGGACGGCGCGACGCCCCGACGGAACCGCGGAGCCCGAGGGCCCGACCGTACGCCCCGAGGACCTGCGCAGTCATCGCTGGTACGGCGGCGACGGATCGACCGGCCTCCGCTCCTTCAGCCACCGCGCCCGCACCCGCCAGCTCGGCTACCTCCCCGAGGAGCATCTGGGCAAGCCGGTCATCGCGATCCTCAACACCTGGTCCGACATCAACCCCTGCCATGTCCATCTGCGGGAGCGCGCGCAGGCGGTGAAGCGGGGGGTGTGGCAGGCCGGCGGATTCCCGCTGGAGTTCCCCGTCTCCACGCTCTCCGAGACGTTCCAGAAGCCCACGCCCATGCTCTACCGCAATCTGCTGGCGATGGAGACGGAGGAGTTGCTCCGCTCCTATCCGGTCGACGGCGCGGTGCTGATGGGCGGCTGCGACAAGACGACACCGGCGCTGTTGATGGGCGCGGCCAGCGTCGATCTGCCGGCCGTCTTCGTACCCGCCGGGCCCATGCTGCCGGGGCACTGGCGCAACGAAGTGCTCGGCTCGGGCACGGACATGTGGAAGTACTGGGACGACAAGCGCGCCGGGCTGATCGGCGACGCCGAGATGGCCGAGCTGGAGAACGGCCTGGCCCGGTCGCCCGGCCACTGCATGACCATGGGCACCGCCTCCACGCTCACCGCCGCCGCCGAGGCGCTGGGCGTCACCATGCCCGGGGCCTCCTCGATCCCGGCCGTGGACTCCGGACACGACCGGATGGCCGCGGCGTCCGGCCGACGCGTGGTGGAGCTGGTACGCCACGATCTGCGGCTCTCGAAGATCCTGACCCGGGAGGCGTACGAGGACGCGGTGGCCACCGTCCTCGCGCTGGGCGGCTCGACGAACGCGGTGATCCATCTGATCGCGATGGCGGGACGCTCGGGCATCCGGCTCACCCTCGACGACTTCGACAGGACCGCGCGTACGGTGCCGGTGCTGGCGAACCTCCGTCCCGGCGGCCGGTATCTGATGGAGGACTTCCACTTCGCCGGCGGGCTGCCCGCGTTCCTGGGGCGGCTGACGGACATCCTGCACCTGGACCGGCCGACCGTCGCGCACCCCACCCTGCGGGAACAGCTCGACGGCGCGCTCGTCCACGATCCGGAGGTGATCCGGCCGCGCGACAACCCGCTCGCACCGGAGGGCGGGGTGGCGGTCCTGCGCGGCAATCTCTGTCCCGACGGCGCGGTCATCAAGCACATCGCCGCCGAACCGCGCCTGCTCAGGCACACCGGTCCCGCGGTGGTCTTCGACGACTACCGGACGATGCAGCGGACCATCAACGACCCGCAGCTCGGCATCACCCCCGATCATGTGCTGGTGCTGCGCAACGCGGGCCCCAAGGGCGGGCCCGGCATGCCGGAGTACGGGATGCTGCCGATCCCGGACTATCTCCTCAAGCAGGGGGTGCGCGACATGGTCCGGATCTCCGACGCCCGGATGAGCGGCACGAGTTACGGCGCGTGCGTGCTGCACATCGCGCCCGAGTCCTATGTCGGCGGGCCGCTCGCGCTCGTGCGCACCGGCGACACGATCACGCTCGACGTCGGCGCCCGCAGTCTCCATCTCCACCTGTCGGACGAGGAGTTGGCGCGGCGGCGAAGCGAGTGGACACCGCCGCCCGAGCGCTACCAGCGCGGTTACGGCGCGCTCTACAACGAACAGATCACCCAGGCCGACACCGGCTGCGACTTCACCTTCCTGGCGAAGCCCGGCGAGGTGCCCGACCCGTACGTGGGCTGAGACGGCCCCGCGCACGACCACCCCGCGCACGACCACCCCTCGCACGACCGCCCGTCGCACGACCGCCCATCCTCGTCCGCCCCCCTCATCGTCTCCCCCTCCGCCCCCTCATCGTCCCCAACGTCCGCCCCCTCATTCGCCCGATCCACCGGTTCGACCTGTCGAACACCGTCTGCGAAGCGCTTCACCAACGGAACGGAGAAGCAGTCATGGCCTCAGCTGTGGCGCAGGACTCACCCGGGGCTCCACCGCCCCGGACCCCCGGGAAACCGGGGAAGCCCGGGAAGCCGGGGCGCCGTACGGGAGCCACACCACGCCGTCTCCCGTATCTGCTGATCGCCCCCGCCGGACTGCTGATGCTGGGATTCATCGCCTATCCGATGCTCAGCGTCTTCTACTACAGCCTCCAGAACCACAACGTCACCAAGCCCTGGCGGAACGGCTTCGCCGGACTCGACAACTTCCGGCGGATCCTCACCGACGATCCGCTGTTCTGGGACAGCCTCGTCTTCAGCGGTAAATGGGTCGTCACGGAGGTCACGCTCCAACTGGCCCTGGGGCTGGTGCTGGCGCTGCTCGTCAACCAGACCTTCATGGGCCGCGCCGCGGCCCGCGCCCTGGTCTTCTCGCCCTGGGCCGTCTCCGGCGTACTGACAACGACCATCTGGCTGCTGCTCTACAACCCGTCCACGGGCGTCGGCCGCTATCTCGCGGACGCGGGCATCGGTGAGTACGGCTCCTCCGTGCTCTCCGACACCGGCACCGTCTTCTGGGCCGCCGTACTGGCCGAACTCTGGCGCGGTGTGCCGTTCTTCGCGATCCTCATCCTCGCCGATCTCCAGTCCATCCCCGGCGATCTCTACGAGGCGGCCTCGGTCGACGGGGCGAACAGGTTCCGGCAGTTCTTCCACATCACACTCCCCCACCTCAGGGACGCGATCATCCTCTCCACGCTGCTGCGCGCCGTGTGGGAGTTCAACAACGTCGATCTGCTGCTGACGCTCACCGAGGGCGGCCCCGCCGGTGTCACCACCACACTGCCGCTGTATGTGGCCGTCACCGGCTTCGAGGCACACGACTTCGGCTACGCGACCGCGCTGACGACCGTCGCCTTCGCGATCCTCCTCTTCTGCTCGATCCTCTATCTCCGCCTGAGCAAGTTCGGAGGCGACCACAAGTGACCGCTGTCATGACCGAGAAGGGCCTGCCCGCCGCGCCCGCGGACGGCGGCCGGAAGTCCCCGCCCCCGCGGCGGAGGCGGCGCGGGCGGCGCGAACGGGCCTTCGACGAGGTCCCCCGGTGGCAGATCTATCTGCCGCTCGGCCTCTATCTGCTCTTCACGCTCGTCCCCTTCTACTGGATGCTGCTCTTCTCGCTGCGGCCCGCCGGCTCCACCTCGCTGGTGCCGTGGCCGGTCACCTTCGACCACTTCGAGAAGGTCTGGAACGAACGCAGTTTCTCGGTCTTCTTCCAGAACAGCGCGCTGATCGGGGTCTTCACCCTGATCTGTACGACGGGGGTCGCGCTGGCCGGCGGCTACGCCCTGGCGCGCTTCGACTTCCGTATCAAGCAGGGCTTCATGCTGGCGCTGCTGTGCTCGCAGTTCATCCCGGGCGCGCTGATGCTCGTCCCGCTCTTCCAGATCTTCAAGAACCTGTCGCTGATCAACTCCCCGCTGAGCGTGGTCATCGCGGAGACGGTCTTCCAGCTGCCGCTGTCGATCATCCTGATCAGCGGCTTCATCAAGAATGTGCCGTACTCCCTGGAGGAGGCGGCCTGGGTGGACGGCTGCTCACGGTTCCAGGCGTTCCGTATCGTCGTCCTGCCCATGCTGCGGCCCGGTCTGATCGCCGTCGGCTCCTTCGCCTTCGTCCACAGCTGGAACCACTTCCTCTTCGCGCTGATGTTCCTGATGGACCAGGACAAGCAGACGATCCCGGTCGGCCTGTCCACGCTCATCGGGGCGGACAGTGTGGACTTCGGGGCGCTCGCCGCGGGCGGTGTGATCTCCGCCGTGCCGGTCGTCATCGTCTTCGCGTTCATCCAGAAGTGGCTGATCACCGGCTTCAGCGCGGGGGCGGTGAAGGGATGAGCCTCCCCGTCGTGCTGGCAGGGGCGCGCGGCCACGGCCGTACGCATCTGCGCAACATCCGCCGTCTCGAACACACCGGACAGGTACGGCTCGTGGGCATCTGCGAGCTGGAACCACTGACCCCGCGCGAGCTGGCCGACGCCGGTTACGGCGCTCCCGAACCTACGCTGTCCGCCGGTTACGGCGCTCCCGAACCTACGCTGTCCGCCGGTCACTACGCTCCCGGGCCCGCGCAGTCCGCCGATCTCGGCGAGTTGCTGGAGCGCACCGGCGCGCGGATCGCCGTCATCTGCACGCCCATCCACACCCACACCGGGCTCGCGCTCACCGCCGCCGCCCATGGTGTGCACTCCCTGCTGGAGAAGCCGACCACGGCTTCGTACCCGGAGTACGCCCGCCTGCTCACCGGTCTTGAGGAGAAGGGCACGGCCTGTCAGATCGGGTTCCAGTCGCTCGGCTCCCACGCGGTCGACGCGATCAGGGAGCTGGTCGCGGACGGCGCGATCGGGCCGCTGCGCGGGATCGGCGCCGCTGGGGCGTGGGTACGCGACGAGGCGTACTTCCGGCGGGTCCCCTGGGCCGGACGCCGGACCCTGGACGGGCGGGACGTCGTGGACGGGGTGCTCACCAACCCGCTCGCGCACGCGGTGGCGACCGCCCTGCGCATCGACGGCAGCGATCTGGCCGAGGACCTCGCGGAAGCGGAGCTCGAACAGTACCGGGCCCATGACATCGAGGCCGACGACACCAGTTGTCTGCGGCTGAGGACGGCGAGGGGGACCCGCATCACGGTCGCCGTCACGCTGTGCGCGGAGCGGAACGCGGAGCCGTACGTCCTGGTCCACGGGACGAGGGGCCGGATCACCTTCTGGTACAAGCAGGACCGGGTGCTGGTGGAGCGTACGGGCGCGGGCCCGGTCGAGACCGTCCACCCGCGTACCGACCTGCTGGAGAACCTGGTCGCGCATCTGCGCGACGGCAGCGGTCTGCTCGTACCGCCCCGCCGTACGGGCGCCTTCATGCGGATCGTCGAAGCCATCAGGACCGGACCGCTGCCCGAGCCGCTGCCCGCGGACGCCTGGTACAGCGCGCCGGGAGAGAAGGCGCCGCGCCGGATCGTCAAGGGCGTCGACGCGCTGACCGAGGCCGCCGCCGAATCCCTCGCCACCTTCTCCGAGCTGGGCGCGGACTGGGGCGTGCCGCCGGCGCGGGTGCTTCCGCGGTGAGCGGGGCACGGCTCTCCCGGGCGGAAGAGGTGACGGTACTGCGCTGTGACGTCGGTCCCGTGGCCGAGTACGTACACCGGCCCCGGCTGCCCGGGACCCTGTCGCCGCGGCCGTATCTGCATCCCGTGCGGACCCTCGGCGGTGTCACGGTCACGGAGCTGGGGCCCGCCGACCACGCGCACCACCTGGGCGTCTCCATGGCGGTGCCGGACGTCGCCGGTGCCAACTTCTGGGGCGGGCGGACCTTCGTACGCGACCAGGGCCCCGTATGGCTGGCCAACCACGGCGCGCAGCGGCACACGGGCTGGCTGCTGCGGGACCCCGACGGCTGTGTCCAGGAGCTGTCCTGGACACAGGGCGACCGCCAACTGCTCACGGAGCGCCGCACGATCAGCGCTCTCGCCCTCTCCGGTGACGCGTGGGTCCTCGACTTCACCTCGTCGCTGACCAATGTGTCGGGCGGGGAGCTGTCGTTCGGCAGTCCGGCCACCAACGGCCGTACGGGGGCGGGGTACGGGGGATTCTTCTGGCGTGCGCCCAAGGGCGGCGCGGCGGACCCGGCGCCCGACGCCTTCACCGAGGACGCCTCGGGCGAGAGCGCGGTGCACGGGCGCACCGCGCCGTGGCTGGCGCTGGCGGGCCGGGACTGGACCCTGATCTTCGCCGGGGCGAACCGGGAGACCCGCGAGGACCCCTGGTTCGTCCGTACCGCCCAGTACCCGGGGGTCGGCTCCGCGCTGGCCTGGGGGCGGCGGCTGCCGCTGCCGGCGGGCGGGAGCGTCTCCCGGCGCGTGGTGACGGTCGTCGCGGACGGCCGGCTCGGCCGGCAGGCCGCCGCCGCGCTCGCGCGGAAGGCGGTGGCGGTATGAGTGCCGACCGGAAAGAGGGCCGCGCCGGGACGGCCGCCTTCGACGACTTCGACGACCTGCCCATCACCGACTGACGCACGCCTGTGAGGAGAGCCGCATGACGCACCCGCCGCACCCGCACCTGCTCAGCAAGCGCTTTCGGACCAGAGCCGCCGCCTGTTCGACCGCTCTGGCCACCCTGCTCGCGGTCTTCGCCGCGACGCCCACCGCCGCCGCACCGGGGCCGGGGCCGGACAACGGCACCAGCACTGGCACTGGCACCGGCACCGTGCTGAACGTCCCGGCCACGTACCGCACCGTCCAGGCCGCCGTGGACGCCGTACCCGCGGGCAACACCGACCGGGTGACCATCGCCATCGCGCCCGGTACGTACCGGGAACAGGTCCGGGTGCCGGCGAACAAGCCCCATCTGCTCTTCCAGGGCACGGGAAGCGACCGGTCGAAGTCGGTCATCGTCCACGACACCCCGAACGAGTACGGCGGCTCCAGCGGCAGCGCCACCGTGCTGATCGCGGCGGACGATGTCACCGCCCGCAATCTGACCTTCGTCAACGACTTCGACGAGGCGGCGCACGAGCTGGCCGGCGAACAGGCGCTGGCGATGAAGACGACCGGCGACCGGATCGTCTTCGATAACACCGCCTTCAAGGCCAACCAGGACACGCTGATGACCGACAGCCCCGCGCTGACCCGGATCAGCAGGGTCTATGTCCGGGACTCGTACATCGAGGGTGACGTCGACTTCGTCTACGGGCGGGCGACCACCGTCATCGACCGCTCCGTCATCAGGGCGCTCAGCCGTGGCTCCGCCACCAACAACGGCTACATCACGGCGGCCTCGACCTGGAAGGGCAACCCGTACGGCTTCCTGATCACCAACAGCCGGGTCACCAGCGACGCGCCCGCGCGCTCCTTCCACCTCGGCAGGCCCTGGCACCCCGGCGGCGAACCTGACGCGATCGGACAGGTGCTGTTCCGGGACACCGAGCTGCCCGCGGCCGTCAAGTCCTCGCCGTGGACCGACATGAGCGGCTTCCCGTGGCGTGAGGCGCGCTTCGCCGAATACCGGACGTACGGCCCCGGGGCGGCCGTGACGCCCGACCGTCCGCAGCTGACGGACGCGGACGCCGCCGTTCACCAGGTGTCGAACTATCTGACGGGCACGGATGGCTGGGCGCCGCACCGATGAATGCAGCAGAGAACCGACCGAGAGAGAAGAGCCGACCATGAGGATCTCCAGGACATACAGAGGGCGGGCGGTCGCGGCCGTCTCCCTGACGGCGGTACTCGCCCTGACGGCGACCGCGTGCGGTGACGACGGAAGCGGCGGGAGCGGCGGCGAAGGCTCCGGCAAGGGGGAGATCACCCTCTGGGACAACAACACGGGTGAGCGCAGGGAGATCTGGGCCCGGATCATCAAGGACTTCGAGAAGCAGAACCCGGACATCAAGGTCAAGTACGTCGGCCTCCCCATCGACCAGGTCCAGGCGAAGTACGACACGGCGATCGAAGGCGGCGGGCTGCCGGACGTCGGCGGCGTCGGTACCGCCTATCTCTCCAACCTGGTGATACGGGACGTCCTGGAGCCGCTCGACGACCGTATCGACGCGGGCCCGCTCAAGGGCAAGCTCGTGCCGGCGCTGGTGGACAGCGTCAAGGCGGCGGGCGGCCGGGGGGACACCATGTACTCGGTGCCGACCTCCACCAACAACGGCACGCTCTGGTATCGCACGGACCTGTTCGCGCGGGCGGGGCTCGAACCGCCCACCACGTGGCCGGCGTTCTACGCGGCGGCCGAGAAGCTCACCAAGGCGGGGACGGACCAGTTCGGTTACACCATCAGGGGCGGCGCGGGTTCCATCGCCCCGGCGATGGACGCGATGTACGGCCAGTCCGGCATCACGTCGTTCTGGGACGGTGACAGGACGACCGTCAACGACCCAAAGAACGTCGCGGCGCTGGAGAAGTACGTCGCCCTGTACAAGAAGGTGACGCCGTCCGCCGACGTCAACAACGACTTCATCAAGATGGTCGCCCAGTGGGACAACGGCACCATCGGCATGCTGACCCACAACCTCGCCTCGTACCAGGACCATGTGAAGGCGTTGGGGGAGGAGAAGTTCAAGGGCCTCCCCTACCCGGCCCAGGAGAACGGCACGCGCGTCCAGGTCTCCAACCCGGTGGACGGTCTCGGCCTGTTCAGGAACAGCGAGAACAAGGCGGCGGCCTGGAAGCTCATCGAGTTCGCCGCCTCCCACACGTCGAACAGCGCGTGGAACGAGTCGGCGGGGTCCATTCCGGCGAACACCGATGCCGCCGACGACGCGTGGATCCAGCAGGCGGAGCCGACCGCGGCCGCGATGAAGGCGCTCAGCGACGGCTCGACGAAGATCGTCAATCTGCCGTACTACCTGCCCGACTGGAACACCATCAGCAAGTCCGGCAACGAGCCGAACTTCCAGAAGGTACTGCTCGGTGACATGTCCGCGAAGGAGTTCGCGGACAAGATCGCCAAGGAGCTGAACGAGGCCCAGGCGGAGTGGAACGAACAGACCAAGAGCTGATCCGACGGAGGAGGAGTCATGCGCAGACGGAGACATCACGCACTCATCGCGGCGGCGGGACTGGCGTGCGCGCTGGCGCTGCCCCCGGCCGCCCTGGCGGCACCGGCACCGGCACGGCCCTCCCTCGAACGGGCCGTCCTCGCCCCGGACGACGGCTGGGCCTCGGCCGACGGCGGCACCACCGGGGGCAGCGCGGCCAGCCCCGCGCACATCTACACCGTCACCACCTGGGCCGAGTTCAGGAAGGCACTGTCCGATGCCGCCGGGAGCCCGTCGGTCATCCGGGTCAAGGGCACCCTGGACGCGCTCAGCGACCCTCGGGGAACCCCCCTCACCTGCGACGACTACGCGGCGGACGGCTACTCCTTCGCCGCGTACCTCGCCGCGTACGATCCGGCGGTCTGGGGCCGCGAGACCCCGGTCAGCGGCGAACAGGAGGACCTGCGCGCCGCCTCGGCCAGGAACCAGGACGCGCAGATCAAGGCGTACGTCCCGGCCGACACGACCATCGTCGGCGTGGGCCGGGACGCCCGTATCCTCGGCGGCAGCCTCCAGGTGAAGGATGCCGACAACGTCATCATCCGCAACCTCACCTTCGAGGACACCTTCGACTGCTTCCCGCAGTGGGACCCGACGGACACCGAGCTCGGCAACTGGAACTCCGAGTACGACAACCTGGTGCTGTCCGGCGCCACGCACGTGTGGGTGGATCACAACACCTTCACCGACGGCCGCCGCCCGGACAGTGAACAGCCGTACCACTACGGCCGGTTGTACCAGCAGCACGACGGGGAACTGGACATCGTCCGGGGCTCCGATCTCGTCACCGTCTCCTGGAACGTCCTCGCCGACCACGACAAGACCATGCTGATCGGCAACAGCGACGGCGCGGGCGCCACCGACCGCGGCAAGCTGCGGGTCACCCTGCACCACAACCAGTTCAAGAACCTCGTCGAGCGGGCGCCCCGGGTCCGCTTCGGCCGGGTCGACACGTACAACAACCACTACGTCGTCCAGCCGTCCGGCTACGGATACTCCTTCGGCATCGGCGTCGAATCCCAGCTGGTCGCGGAGAAGAACGCGTTCACGATGCCGGCGGGCGTGAGCCCCGGGCGGATCCTGAAGAAGTGGAACGACTCGCCGGTCACCACCGCGGACAACCACGTCAACGGGAAGCGCGTCGATCTGCTCGCCGTCCACAACGCGGAGGTCCCCGAGGAGACACTGCGCCCGGACGCGGGCTGGACGCCGACGCTCCGCACCAGGGTCGACGACCCGCGCACGGTCCCGCGCCTGGTCGACGGCGCGGCGGGCGCCGGAAAGCTCCGCTGACCGGACAGCTCAGGGGGCGGGCATGGTTCCCACGACGACGGTGGCGTACAGCTCCTCGCAGCTCGCCACCCTCGGGATCAGCCCGCTCCCGGCGACGGTCCCGACGGCGCGCGCCGCCTGGTGCTCGCTCGTCTCGACCAGCAGGCTGCCGCCGGGGGCCAGCCAGCGCGGCGCCCGCTCGGCCACCCGCCGCAGGACGTCGAGCCCGTCCGCACCGCCGTCGAGCGCCACCCGCGCCTCATGGATACGGGCCTCGGGGGGCAGCAGTCCGACCTCCTCGGTGGGGACGTACGGCACATTGGCGAGCAGGACGTCCACGCGGCCCCGCAGCGCGGCGGGCAGCGGATCGTACAGGTCGCCCTCGTACACCCGGCCGCCGACGGCGGCGACATTCCGCCGGGCACAGCGCACCGCGGCCGGGTCGATATCGGCGGCGTGCAGCTCGGCCCGGTCCAGGATCCCGGCCAGCGCCGCGCCCAGCGCGCCCGAGCCGCAGCACAGGTCGACCACGACAGCCGGCCGGCCGAGGCCGGTGGCGGCGACGGCGGCCCGCCGCACGAGGAACTCGGTACGGCGGCGGGGTACGAAGACCCCCGGGTCCACGGCGATCCGCAGCCCGCAGAACTCCGCCCAGCCGAGGACGTGTTCAAGCGGCAGACCACCGGCGCGCCGGTCCACCATGGCGGCGAGAGCGTCCGGCGTCGCCGCCGTGGAGATGAGCAGCCGCGCCTCGTCCTCGGCGAAGACACAGCCGGCGGCGCGGAGCCTGGAGACGATGACGGACTCGGAGAAAGGAGCTGACATGAGAAGGGGGAAGCCTTTCGGGATGCCGATGGGCACTCCCGGCGGTCAGCTATGTCTGAGGGACCGCGCGGCCGTGGGAGGGGAGCACCCGACCTGATACAGCGGTGATGGGTCTCGCCTCCTTCGGTGGGTACGTCTGCGGCTCGTACTGCGCAGGTCACCCTACCCGAGCCGGGCAGCGGACGCGTGGGGGACGGCCCGGCCCGCGGGGCTTTCCGGGACTTCCCGGGGACTTCCTGAGCGGCTTCCGAGCGACTTCCGCGGGTCTTCCTGAGCGGTCTCTTAGCGCTTGCTTAAGCGGAGCATAAGGATCGCCCCCACCCCCTCCCAGCAGCCGATTTCACTGTTCCGGGCGGCTAGTTTGCTGATCGCTGGGGCGGTACGGCGACGGGGAGGTCACCTGCCGCTCCGGCTGTCCCCCCTCCCCGTGCCGCCGCTCCGAAGGAGAACCAGTTCATGTCCGTTCGACGTACGGCCACCGGGATCGTCGTCCTCGGCCTCGCCCCGCTCGCGCTGGCCGGGCTCGCCGCCGTGCCGGCCGCCGCCCATGGTTCGATGACCGATCCGGTCAGCCGGGTCGCCGCGTGTTTCGCCGAGGGACCGGAGAGCCCGCGGTCGGCGGCGTGCAAGGCGGCGGTCGCGGCCGGCGGGACGCAGGCGCTCTACGACTGGAACGAGGTCAACATCGCCAACGCCGCCGGGAACCACCGGCAGTTGATCCCGGACGGCAAGCTGTGCAGCGCGGGCAGGGACAAGTACAAGGGGCTCGACCTGGCGCGCGGCGACTGGCCGTCGTCCGAGCTGGCACCGGGCATGCGGGACAGGTGCGCGAGCAGCTGACCCGCGGCGACGGCAACGTAAAGCACGACCAGCGCCCCGAGTACGAGGTCGAGCCAGTCATAGGCCGTGCCC
>NZ_PHRF01000161.1 GCF_004151105.1 Streptomyces sp. L-9-10 | reverse complement strand
CGTGGAACCGGCGATGCTCCGGGCGGTCGCGGTGATCCGCTGGAGCGGCGCCAGCATCCGCCCCGCCACGAACCAGCCCAGGACCACCGCGATCACCAACAACAGCAGGAGCGCCACCGCACTGAAAAGCAACAGCGCCTCAAGGAAGTCCGCCTTGGTGGAGACCTCGAACGAGCTTTTCCCGCCGCTCGCGGACCCGCAGACGGCGATGCTGGAATCACCGTCGCTGGGTGCGCTCAAACGCGCAGCGAACGTGCGCACTTTATCGGTGAACGAGACCTCGCAGTCCGTCGCCGCGGTCAGGGTGTCCGCGCTGTGGGGGATGTAGCCGGGCCCGGGAAGACCGGCTGCGGTCGTGCCGCTATTCAGGGCGCTGCCGTGGGTCGTCAGACTTTCGCTGTAGACCGGGACGTATTTCATAAAGGCGTAGAGCAAGCCGATCATCGCCACACCGGCCGCCGCGAAAAGCCCCGCGTAGGTGAGCGTCAATCGGGTGCGGATAGTGAGCCGGAGCCAGACGGCGCTCACGGGGCCGATGCCGGGCGTGAGTGCCCGCACCCCACGGCCGACGCCATGGCCATGGGGACGTTCCGCTGCGCATGCGCGCGTCCTTCACGGTTTCCGGTTCGCGCTGCCGCGTCTCTCACTTCGATGTGCTCTTCTCTATGAGATGGGCAATGATTCCGTCGAGTTCGTCGCCGATCGGCGTGCACGCATTCTCGGCCCGCTTGAACGCCGGATCGTTCGCGTTCACGGAAATGCCGCCGTCCGGGTTCTTCCGCGGTTCGAATCCATTGTCGCGTTCACGCGTTCACGTGTTCGCACGTTCGCACTTCCGAAGCCGCAAGCGAAGCGCGGCGACTTCGGGTGTGTCAAGCGCGCTCATGTTCATGTCATCCCTCGTCGGGGACGACGGCGACTGGACGGGGGACGGTCCAGTGAGGGCAGTCGGCTGCCTCATTGGACCGTCGTCTCCCGCGCCGTCAGTCTTACCGGTATGTCGCGCTGTCGCATCCCGGACACCGCGTCGGGCCGGGCTGTCCGGCCCCGGACACGGGGGTGGCTGATGGATGTACGCGGCCGGACAGCACCTCCAGCGAAACCCGAACCCACCGGATACGCACATCGGATGGCTGCCGGGCGCGGTGGCGAGCGCGGTGGCTATCCGGCGAGAGTCTGGGTGCCGATCACGGTGAGCAGCGCGAGGCGTTCGGCGTCGGCGGTGCCGGGTTCGGCTGTGTAGACCATGATGCGCAGGTCGCCGGTCGCCACGGTGAGTACGTCGCAGTCCAGTGTCAGTGGGCCCACGCGCGGATGATCGACGGTCTTGCGCGCGGCCTCGTGATGGCCGACGGCGCCGGACTCCCACAGCTGGGTGAACCGCTCGCTGTGTGTGCGCAGTTCTTCGACGAGGCGCCGTAGCCGCTGGTCGGCGGGGTAGCGGTCGGCCGCCGCGCGCAGGTCGGCGACCAGGGCGGCCTCGAACGCGCGCCGGGCCTCCGGTGTGTGCCGGACCCGGGTGCCCGCGCCGAGCAGGTTGCGCCAGACCCCGTTGCGCTCGTTGCCACGCCATCCGGACGGATCGCCCATCAGCGCCGCGTACGGCGGGTTGGCCATGAGCAGCGTCCAGGTCGCGTCGAAGACCGCGACGGGTGTTCCGGTCAGTCTGTCCAGCAGCCGCTGGACGCTCGGTGTGATGTACGCGGGCACGGTTTCCGGGCCCGGCGGGGCCAGCCCGGCC
Organism: Streptomyces sp. L-9-10; assembly: GCF_004151105.1. Classification (GTDB taxonomy): domain Bacteria; phylum Actinomycetota; class Actinomycetes; order Streptomycetales; family Streptomycetaceae; genus Streptomyces. The sequence continues at coordinate 232,453 of NZ_PHRF01000161.1, read as the reverse complement.
AGCCGGAACAGATGCGCGCGCTCGGTTCCCGACAGTCGCAGAGCCCTGGCCAGCGCTTCGACGACCTGCGCCGACGGGTGGGCGGCGCGGCCCTGTTCGAGGCGGGTGATGTAGTCGACGGAGATCCCGGCCAGCAGGGCCAGCTCCTCGCGGCGCAGTCCGGCCGCGCGCCGGTGCCCGCCGGCGGGCAGCCCGACGGCCTCCGGCGCGACCCGGTCGCGCCAACGGCGCACCGCCTTGCCGAATTCCGCTGTCGCCATGCCCACCAGTGTGCACCGCCCGCCGGCCGCGGGCCGCGGTGCAGCCTGGTACCGGCAGTCCCAGGAAGACGCGAGCACTGGCTGACCACACCGTCCGGCCGGAACCTGGAGGCATGACAACAACACTGATCACCGGAGCGAACAAGGGTCTCGGTTTCGAGACCGCCCGACGGCTCGTGGAAGCGGGCCACATCGTCTACGTGGGCAGCCGGGACCCCGAGCGCGGGCGCCGCGCCGCCGAGCTGCTGGGGGCGCGGACGGTCGTCCTCGATGTCACCGACGACGCGTCGGTCGCCGCCGCGGCGCGCGCCATCGAGGCCGACGGCGGACTGGACGTGCTGGTCAACAACGCCGGCATCGAGAGGAACGAGGCCGGCGCCGCGGAGGTGACCGCCGACGCCCTGCGGACCACGTTCGACACGAACGTCTTCGGCGTGGTGCGTGTCACCCACGCGTTCCTGCCACTGCTGCGCCGGTCCGCCGCCCCCGTCGTGGTCAACGTCAGCAGCGGCCTGGCCTCGAAGACCCTGGTCTCCACGGTGGGCACGCCGACGTACGCGTACCCGGGGGTCGCCTACCCGGCGTCGAAGGCCGCGCTCAACATGATCACCGTGCAGTACGCGAAGGCGCTCCCGGACCTGCGGATCAACGCGGTGGAGCCCGGCTACACCGCGACGGACCTGAACGGCCACAGCGGCACGCAGACCGTCGAGGAGGGCGCCGAGATCATCGTCCGCATGGCGCTCGTGCGCCCCGATGGCCCCACCGGGGGCTACTTCGACGCCGAAGGCCCGCTGCCCTGGTGATCCCGCTGCCCCGGTGATCCCCGGCGCCGGTCCGTGAACACTGGTTCCCCCGTACGTGGTTGGGCACACTGTGACGTGTTGCCTGAGGTGGACTCCGGACGGAGAAGTGGGCGAGTGGCGAGGCACGTACCCGACGAGTGGCGTCCCGGTGCGGTGATCCTGGACCTCTACGAGGTCAGGGACGTGATCCGCAGCGGCGGGATGGGGCTGGTCTACCGGATCCCGCACCGCGACTGGAACGTGGAGCTGGCGGTGAAGGTACCCCGGCCCGCCCTCGCGGCCACGGAGAAGGGACTGCGGGACTTCGAGGCCGAGGCGGCGACCTGGGTCGGTCTCGGCGAGCATCCGCACACGGTGAACTGCGTGTACGTGCGCACGCTCGGTGGTGTGCCCACGGTGTTCGCCGAATGGCTGGACGGGGGCAGCCTGGCCGAGGCCGTGCACGACGAACACCTCTACGCCGGCGGTCACCGCGAGGCCCTGCGCCGCATCCTCGACATCGCCGTCCACTCCCCCGAGCAGGCGGAGGCCGCCGTATGGACGGAGGACTCCGGGCGGCCGAGGACACAGCTCACCCGGGCGACCGACACCTGGTCGTGGGCCCTGACCGTGCTGGGGATGTTCGTCGGCCACCCGCCGTGCCGGTACGGGCAGACGGGGGCCGAGGCGCTCGGCGCGTTCGTCGCGGAGGAGGTCCGCGACGAACGGATCCCGCCGTCCCGATCCGGGACCGCGGCCCGTCGGTGCCCCGCCGCCTCGCCCGGGTGATCAACGAGGCGCTGATCGACAGTCCGCGTATCGTCACCACGACCGCGGACGCGTTCAGAGAGGCCCTTGAGGAAGCGGTCCACCGGGCGTGAACGCGCCGGCGCCGCGGCCCGCCTCTCACGGGAACAGGGCGAGCGGGGCCTCCTGCTGGAAGAACGTCTTGGCCCGGAGCGCGGCCCGCTCGTCGTTCCGTACCTGACCGGGCCGGGAGCCGTTGCCGAACAGCACCCCGCCGAACCGCATCCGCATATACGCCGCCGAGTTGTTGAGGGTGGTCACCAGCCCGGCGCCGACGGCCTCGTCGTCGGCCGACATGACCGACACGCCCCACAGGGTGCGGCCCGCCATCCGCTCCGCGAAGTCCGAGCCGGACACCGTCAGCCAGCCCGACCAGTAGTCGAGGTAGCGCTTGGTCTGCGCGGAGAGGGTGTACCAGTACAGGGGCGAGGCGATGACGATGTCGGTCGCCTCCAGCGTGGCCTGCCGCAGCGTCTCCTCGTACTCCCCGGCCGACCAGGTGTCGGTCTCGTGCCGTCCGTCCTGGAAGTCGGGCAGCGGCAGTCGGGCCAGGTCCACCCAGCGCTGCGGCACACCGGGTGGCAACTGCTGGGCGGCGGCGCGCGCGAGGATCTCGGTGTTGCCGTCGGAACGGGAGCTGCCGAGGACGAAGAGGAACGAGCGGTCCGCGTCACGGATCGTGTCCGCACCACGGGTCGTGTCGGTGGTCATGTCTGCTCCGGTCTCGGACCCCCGGGCCGCGGGCGCCGAAGGGCCCTGAGCCGCTCGCCGACCGGGGGAATCGGTGAGTTCCTCGCTGCCAACTCCCGTGCACCGGAGGATATTCCGGCGGGGATCGATACGAAACGTCCCGGCAGGTGGCAGGCGCCCCGCACCTGACGGGCGCGTTCGGTCCGGGACCTGACCGGCTCCCAGCTGGAGAGCAACGGCGGTGCCGCGTAAGGGAGTTCCGCCGTCCTCAGAGCGTCGCGGACCGCTGGTACGTACGGCCTCCCCGGCGTGGCAGCGCGCCGGGGGAGTCGTCAGGGCCGGCGAGGGTCTCCAGCGCCAGATAGAGGTCGGCGCGGATGGCGGCGGACGACAGGTCCACGTCCAGGAGCCGGCCGATCTCCTCCAGCCACCGCCGGAGCGTCGTACGGTGCAGGCCGAGTTCCTCGGCGGCCGGGGCGACGCTGCCGAGATGGCCGAGCCAGACCCGCAGAGCGATCCGTTGCGCCGTGTCCAGCGGTTCGGTCAGCGCGGTGGCCCACCGGCGTGCCAGCGTGGCGTCCACGAGTTCCGTGGGGAGCGCGGCGGGCGGGCCCGTGCCGGCGGACCTGGCCGTCTCCGCGGGGCCGCCCGCCGGGGCACGCAGCGCGAGGGCGAGCTGCGCCAGGGCGAGGGGCGTCTCCAGACCTCCCAGCCGCTCGGCGGCCGTCCGCAGCCGGGAACGCGCGGTGCCCCGGGAGATCCCCAGCATCTGTGCCATGGCCCCGATCGATCCGGTGCGCAGCCACCCCTCCAGAGCCTGGCGCTGGGGTTGTGTGAGCGGGCCCAGCAGGGAGGACGCCCAGGCGGAGAGCCGGTCGGGCGGGATGATCCGCAGCAGGGCGCGGTCTCCGAGCCCGGCGGCGGGGACCAGCCGGTGGCCTGCCGCCGCCCCGGCGCGTGCCTGCCCGGCCTCGGTGAAGGCCGCCGCGAGCATGGCGAGCGGCGCGGGGTCCGCGACGCCGCCGAGCAGCCCGTACCGCTCCGCCGAGCGGGCGATCAGCCGCAGGACCCGTCCGTCGTCCCGTGCCGCGTCATGGAGGGCCACGACGACGAGGTCACCGTCCAGGAGTGTGATGAGTGTGGGCGCGCCGGGCCGGGCCCCGGTGGGCAGCAGCGCGCGCCACACCGCCTGGTACGCGGCCTGCGGATCCGCGCCGCCGGAGAGCCGGTAGACGGTGGCGTGTGAGGTCAGCCCCCCGATGACCTCCGCCGCGAGCCCGGTGTCGCCGCGCAGCAGCAGGCGCGTGACCACGGCGTGCAGCCGCATCTCCGCGCTCGTCAGTTCTTCCGCGCGGCGGGCACGTACTTCGAGCAGTCCGGCCGTGGTCCTGGTCACCAGTTCGACCCGGCGGGCGGAGACGTCCGGGCCGGCGTGGACCACGAGCGCGGCTCCCACCACCTGCCGGACCGTCGTACCCGCGCCGCCGTCGGTGTCACCGGACCGTGCCCGCCCGCCGCCGGCCCCCGCCGGGCCGCCTGCCCCCACCGCGCTTCCGGCCTCTGCCGCGGCGCTGACAGCCGCCGCGGCGGCGCGGTCCGGTGAGCTGTAGACGGCGCCCGTGGTCGGGTCCACCAGGACCGCCCATCCGGACACCGCGGAGGCGGTCTCCGCGATCAGCGAGGCGCCGGAGCGTGCCGCCGCCTCGATCAGCCGGCGCGCCACCAGCCCGTCACTGTCCATCCGTACAGCTTCGGCGAGATACGGCCCGCCCGCACGCGCGGACACGGCCGACGCGGAGGGGCGTGGTCAGATGGTCGGGGCGGTGGTCAGGGGATACGGGCGACGCCTCCCCAGCCGCCCCGCTCGGCGACCGAGGTGGTGGTGGCGTCGGGGTGCCAGTGCGGCCAGGACACGACACCCGGTTCGACCAGCTCCAGCCCGTCGAAGAACCGCGCGATCTGCTCGGGCGTGCGGAGGATGTACGGGACGGCCCCGGACGCGTTGTACGCCTCCTGCGCCGCCGCGTGCCCCTCGTCCGCCGCCGCCGCGTGGCTCAGGGCCAGACAACTGCCGGACGGCAACCGGTCCACGAGCCGCTTGACCAGGGCCAGGGCCTCGTCGAGGTCGACGATGTGGCCGAGCACGTCCGAGATGACCAGCGCGACCGGCCGCGCCAGGTCGAGGGTCTCCGCCGCGCCGTCCAGCACCGCGTCCGTGTCCCGCATGTCCGCCTCGATATAGGCGGTGGCGCCCTCGGCGGTGGAGGTGAGCAGCGCGTGCACATGCAGCAGGACCAGCGGGTCGTGGTCCACGTACACGACGCGCGCGGTGGGCGCGATGCGCTGCGCGACCTCGTGCGTGTTGTTGACGGTCGGCAGTCCGGCGCCGAGATCGAGGAACTGCCTCATCCCCGCCTCCGCCGCGAGATAGGTGACGGAGCGCCGCAGGAAGCCACGCGACTCCCGCGCGAACGTCTCGATCAGGGGAAAGGCCTCGCGGTAGGCGTCCCCGGCGATCTGGTCGGCCGAGAAATGGTCCTTGCCGCCCAGCCAGTAGTTCCAGATGCGCGCGGAGTGCGGCACGGTCGTGTCGATACGACGGGGAGTCTCATCCGGCACGGTAGATCCCTTCGGTCACTGGTCCGGTCACTGGTCAGCTGTCGGGTAAGGGTCGTCGGGCGACGGCAGCACGTAAAGGCCGTCAGGCGAGGGGCACGCGGTAGGGGAGCGGGGTGGACGGATGCGGCGCGGCGGCACACGCCTGGTCGATGAGCGTCCGGTACGCGGTCACGGTCCCGGTGTCGCTCCAGACGTCGGCAGGACCCACGGGGCTCTCGCGGACCACATGGTCCGGGATCTCGGGCACATCCACCCGGTACAGGGTCAGACCGGCCACTCCGGTCAGCGGATGCGGTGGATCGGTGAGCCGTGCGACCTGAAGGGTGACGTCCGGACGGGCGGCGGCATCGCGCAGCGCGGCGAGTTGTTCCTCCATGATGCTCCCGTCGCCCACGCGCGTGCGCACCGCCGCCTCGGTCATCAGGGCCCAGATCCGCGCCCCCCGCTCCGTCAGCCGTGCCCGGCGCTCGGTCAGCAGCTCGACGCGCCTGGCGCGGTCGGCCGGTGAACGGTCGGTGCCGAGCGCCTCCTCCACCGCGCGGGCGTACGCCGGGGTGCGCAGCAGTGGCGGCACGAGCGCCGGGTGCCAGACACGGACCATGCGCGCCGCGGATTCCACGTTCATCAGGTCCAGGGCCCATGGGTCCATCACGTCCCGCCACGGATGCCACCAGCCCGGCAGATTGGCGGTGGCCAGTTCGCCGAGGAACTGCCTGATCTCCTCCTGGCCGGCCCCGTAGCGCTCCAGCAGCGTCCGTACCTGGCCCGCGTCGAGCGCCGTCTCGGCCCGTTCGATTCTCATGACCGTCGTCCGGTGCGCGCCCAGCGCCGTCGCCGCCTGGGTCAGCGACAGACCGGCGCCCACGCGCAGCGACACGAGCCGGGCGGCCAGGACCGCGTGGTGCACCGTGGGCCCGGACCTCGGTCTCATGATCTGCCCCTCTCCGGAACGCCCCCGGATCTCCGTGGCTGTGCTGATCTCGTGGCTGTGGCTGTGGCTGTGGCTGATGTCGCGGTTGTGCTGATCTCACGGTTATGCGACACCGTGCGCACCTTGCGCACCGTGCGCACTCCGCACGTTGCATATGGGGCACAGTGCTCCGACAGTGATGAGTATGTCCGCATCTGCCCGAGCCGCATCCTCCGGGAAGGGACCGATCGGAGCCCCCGGCGGGTTTCGCGTCAGGAACCTTCCCCCGCGTTCGCGGAGGCCCGCATGACCAGCCTCCGGCTTCTCGACGGTGTCACCGCCCGCCCGACCGCCTGGGTCGGGCGCCAGGCCTCGTGGGACGACCGGTCCTCCCGGGGCGACACCTGTCGGATCGTGCCGAGCGACGCCCGTCGGACCTCGCGGAACGAGGCCCTCCGGACCTCCTTGAGCCTCGACCGAGCCGACCACTCGTGCCGGCGCGCCCGGCAGTGGACCCGCGCCACGCTGGCCGACTGGTCCTGTCCGGCCGGTGACGAGATCGCCGACGAGATCGCCGATGACGTCCTGCTGGTCATGTCGGAGCTGGTCACCAACTCCGTACTGCACGCCCGCGGCCCCATCCGCGCCCATCTGGAACGGCGTCCGGACGGCAGCGTCCATATCGCCGTGGACGACGGGGGACCGGCCACGAGCAGCCGTCCGCACGAACTGGCCGGCGACCACGGCAGGGGCCTCGAAGTCATCGCCGCGCTGGCGGCCGACCACGGGCGGACCACCGCGCTGCCCTGCCCGTACCGGGCCCGGTCCTGGGCCACCGTCACCACGGGCGACCGCTGATCCCCTCGACAGGAGCCACCCATGTCCGCTCTGTCACGCCCTCTCTCCGATGCGGGTGCGAGCCTCCCCGGCCCCGCCCATGCCGTCACCCCCGGTCCCGGCCCCGCCCCTGTCGCCGTCCGCGGCGGCACCACCTGTCCTCCTGCCCGTCCTGCCCGTACCGCCGCTTCCGGCGTGGCGCGGCTGGCCGTCACCGTCACCGAGACCCGTCACCTCGTGATCGAGGATCCCGGACTGCTGATGCACCGCGCGTGGCAGATCGCGCGGTGCGACCCCGAGGCCGCCGCCGAACTGGGCTACGGAGAGCCGTACATCATGAACGAGAGGCAGGCGTTCACGCTGGTGCTCGCGGACTGCGGCGGCGACGGACTGGATGAGCGCGCCGAGCAGATGGGGCTGCGTGTCGTGTCCACCGCCACGGTGGCGACCTGCACCGACTCGGACAGTCTCGTCTACGAGGACGAGCGGCTCTTCGAGCCGAGCTGACCCGACGAGCCCGACCTCCTCGGCGGTCCGACGTCCCCCGCGATCCGACCAGCTGTGCTGTCGGACCGCCTGTGCTGTCGGACCAGCTGTGCTTGTCCGACAGCACAGGCGGTCCGGCCGGGAGAGGGTGATGTCTGCGCTCCGACGGTGCGTGTCATGGCCCGAGCGGGCGGCGGGCATTGTCTGATGGCTGTGTGGCGCGCAGCGAGAAGGTCCGGGGTCTGTTCGTAGCTTCTCTCCGGATCCTTGGCGTCGCCGTCGCCTACTACGCGGGCACGCGCATCGGGACGATGGAGGGCGTCGTGCGCGTCGAGGGCGCCGATGTGTCACCCCTCTGGCCGCCCACCGGCATCGCCCTGACCTGTCTGTTCCTGATGGGCGCCGGGATCTGGCCGGGGATCACGCTGGGCGTCCTCTTCCACCTGCTGACGCTCGACCCGTTGAGCGCCGTCACGCCCGGCGTCCTGGCGGGCTGCACCCTCGCCCCTCTCTGCTCCTATCTGCTGCTGCGGTGCGTGGGCTTCCGTGTCGAGCTGGACCGGCTGAGGGACGGGGTGGCGCTGGTGTTCCTGGGCGCCCTCGCCGGAATGCTGATCAGCGCCACGGTGGGGACGGCCATGCTGCTGCTCCACGGCAAACTCCCGGTGGGTTTCTGGCCGACCTGGCTGGCGTGGTGGGCGGGTGACGCCATGGGGGTGCTGCTGGTCACGCCGTTCCTGCTCCTCATCTGCCGTATCCGGCTGCCGCTGCCGCTCGACCGCTGGGTGGAGGGGACGGCCGTGGTGGTGGCCGCCGTCATCATCACCCCGCTGGCCATCACGATGTCCCTCACCCTGATCTTCCTGTTCTTTCCGGTGCTCATCTGGGCGGCGCTGCGCTTCCAGCTCGCCGGGAGCGCGCCGTACGCGCTGTTCGTGTCCGTCGTGGCGGTCCTGGAGGCGACCGAACGCGAGGGTGCCTTCGCCCATCACAGCCTGACGGAGCGACTGATCAGCCTTCAGGCGCTCAACGGGTCGGTGGCGCTGACCTCGTTGCTGGTGGCGGCGGTCGTCACCGAGCAGAAGAACATCCGGCTGAAGATCGAGCAGGCGTGCGAGGCGCTGGCGGAGGTGGTGGAGCGGCTCGCGCCGGCGGAGATGGCGAGACTGAGGCCGCTGGAGGGAGAGGAGGAGAGCGGCTGACCCGACCGGCTGACACGGCCCGGACCGGATGTTTGACTCTTCCCATGTCCATGACTCTCGGTGTGTCCCGCCCCGACCAGGCCGCCTACATGCTGCGCGCCGCCGCCGCGGACGCGGGCCGCGCCTACAAGCGGGAACTGATCGATCTGCTGGACGTACGGCCGGGCCACACCGCGCTGGACGTGGGCTGCGGTCCGGGCACCGACCTGTCGGCGCTGGCTGAACGCGTCGGCCCGGACGGCACGGTGTTCGGCGTGGACCGTGACCCGGCCATGCTCGCCGAGGCCCGGCTGCGTACGGACGCTCTCCCCGCGGTCGAGATCCGCGAGGGGGACGCCCACGCCCTTCCCGTCGAACCGGGCACAGTCGACCGGGTGAAGACCGACCGGGTCCTGATGCATGTCGCAGAACCCGCCGATGTCCTGGCCCAACTCCACCTGGTCACCCGGCCGGGAGGGCTGATCGGTCTCACAGAACCCGACTGGGACACCCTGGCCGTCGACGCGGAGGACCTCGAGACGAGCCGCGCCTTCACGCGGTACACCACCTCGCGGTTGGTCCGGCACGCCACGGTCGGCCGCGGCCTCGCCCGCCTGGCCGCGCGGGCGGGTTTCACCGTCGAGACCGTTCTCGCCACGACCTCGGTCTTCCGTGACTTCCAGGACGCCGATCACACGCTGGGGCTCGGCCGCAACGTACAGCGGGCGATCAAGGACGGTGTCATCGACGAAACGCGTGGCCGCCGCTGGTTCGCCGCCCTCTCCGAGGGGCCGTTCTTCGCTTCCTTCACCCTGATCAGCGTGGTCGGCCGCAGACCCGTGTCGTGACGGCGACGACCACGGCATCGCGAGCCGGGCCGGGCCTCACCGGCGAACGGCCGTGACATAACCTCGACTTCGATGAGAGGCATCGACATCCCCGACGCGCTGGCCGCGTCCTACGGCAAACCGGGCGACGTGAACGGCCGTGCCTGGATCGCCGCGCTGCCCGGACTGGTCGCGGACTCCCTGGACCGCTGGACGCTCCGGCCGGACGGTCCCGCCGGACACGGCATGGCCGGTCTCGTACTGCCGGTGACCCGCGCGGACGGCACGCCCGCCGCGCTGAAACTCCAGCCGGTCAGCGAGGACAACGCCCACGCCGCGACCGGTCTCCGGGTGTGGAACGGCGACGGCGTGGTCCGCCTGTTCGACCACGACCAGGACACCGGCGTCATGCTGCTCGAACGGCTGGACGCCGCGCGGCCACTGTCGTCCGTGGCCGATGACACCGCCGCCATGCGCGTGCTCGCCGGTCTGCTGGCGCGGCTGGTCGCGGTGCCCGCGCCGGAGGGCGTACGGCGACTCGCGGACATCGCCGCCGCCATGGTCGACGAGGCACCGCGCGCCGCACCGGCACTGCGCGACCCGGCCGAGCAACGGCTCGTACGGACCTGCGCGTCCGCGGTGGCCGAGCTGGTCCGCGAGCCCGGCGACCGTCTGCTGCACTGGGACCTGCACTACGACAACATCCTCGCCGGTGAGCGGGAACCATGGCTGGCCATCGACCCCGAACCGCTGGCCGGCGACCCCGGGTTCGACCTGCTGCCGGGGCTGGACAACCGATGGGACGAGGTGGTGGCGACCGGCGACGTCACGGGCGTGGTGCTGCGCCGCTTCGACATCCTGACCGAGGCACTCGGCCTCGACCGGCAACGCGCGACCGGCTGGACACTCGGCCGCGTCCTGCAGAACGCGTTGTGGGACATCGAGGACGGCAGAGCCGCGCTGGAACCGGCCCAGGTCGCCATCGCCACGATTCTGTCGCGCCACCGGGCGAGCAGCCGGTGGCCCGTCTGACCTCCGGCCTCCCTGCCCGCCCGCGCCCCGGCCCTTCCGACAGCATCGGCCGCCCCGCTAAGCTCCACACATGCCAACCCACCACACTTCCTGGGGCACCCCTGTGTCTCTTCCCTCGCACACCGGCAGCCGGCGCATTTCCTGGGAGCGCCTGCCGCGAACGGTGAAGGCGGGGATCGAGGACGTACTCCAGGGGACGGTCACCGCGGCCACCAGCCAGCAGGGCGGATTCTCCGACGGCCTCGCGGTCCGGCTGGAACTGTCCGACGGGCGCAGGGCGTTCGCCAAGGCCGTCGACACGGTCGCCGCGACCGCCGTGGGCGCGTTCCACCGCCGGGAGGGCGCGGTGGCGGCCGGGCTGCCGTCCGGGGTGCCCGTGCCGCGGCTGCTGGGCACCTACGACGACGGCGGGTGGGTGGCGCTCGTCTTCGAGGACATCGACGGAACACTGCCCGCGCAGCCATGGCGCCCGACCGAACTGGAACGGGTCCTCGACGCCCTCACCGACCTGGCCGGACGGCTCACCCCGGCGCCCTCTCTCGCGGTGCCCCTTCCGGCGCCACGACTGGGCGGCTGGGAGCGGCTGACGAACCATCCCCGCGCGCTGGCGAAGCTGACGGAGATCGCACCCCGGGCCGCCCGCGAACTGGAGACGCACCTGTCGCTGGAGGCACGGCTCGGCGAGGCGACCGCCGGAGACACCCTCACGCACGGGGACCTCTACCCGTTCAACGTCCTGCTCACCGACGACCGTGTCGTCGTCGTGGACTGGCCGCACGCCTGGATCGGGCCCGCACACGCCGATGTGGTGATGCTGCTCGGCAGCGTGGCGCTCTCCGGGATCGATCCGGAACCGTACGCCGCGCGCCATCCGTTGCTGGCCGGTGTCGACCCCGAGGCGGTCGACGTACTCATTTCGGCGCAGGCGGGCTTCCTCCTGGCCGCGGCCTGCTCCATGGACTCCACCGGCGACCCGAGGCTGGAAGGCATGATGACGGGGCTCGGACTGGCGTCCCTGCGCTGGCTGTCCGCCCGCAGGTGAACCGGCGCGGCGGGCAGAGCCGTCGGATAGTGGTGCCGTGCGCCCCACGCGACGCGGCGCACGGACGAACGCGACGGCGGGAGGGAAGCGATGACGCCGCCTGCCGCACCGGAGCCCGGCACCATCACCACGGCCGTGCCGGCACGGCTCGACCGGCTGCCCTGGTCGCGCTGGCACTGGATGATCGTGATCGGTCTCGGCACGGTCTGGATCCTGGACGGCCTCGAAGTCACGATCGTCGGCAATATCGCCGGACGTCTGTCCGAGCCGGGCAGCGGTCTGGCGATCACCTCGGCACAGGTCACGGGCGTCGCCGCCGCTCTCTATGTGGCCGGCGCGTGCGTGGGCGCGCTGTTCTTCGGCCGGCTCACCGACCGCTACGGCCGCAAGAAGCTGTTCATGGTGACCCTCGCGGTCTACCTCAGTGCCACCGCGATGACCGCGCTGTCCTTCGACGCCTGGTGGTTCTTCGTCTTCCGCTTCCTCACCGGATTCGGCATCGGCGGTGAGTACGCGGCCATCAACTCGGCCATCGACGAGCTGATCCCGTCCGTCTACCGGGGACGTGTCGACCTGATCATCAACGGCACCTACTGGCTGGGGGCCGTGGGCGGCTCGCTGCTGTCCATCGTGATGCTCAACACCGAACTCCTCCCCGAGAACGTGGGATGGCGGCTCGCCTTCGGACTCGGTGTCGTCCTGGGCCTGGTCATCCTCCTCGTACGACGGCACGTACCGGAGAGCCCCCGCTGGCAGCTCATCCACGGGTACGGCGAAGAGGCGGAGAAGCTGGTCGATTCCGTCGAACGGCGCATCGAGGAGGAGAAACAACGGGAACTCCCTCCGCCGGTCCGCCGGATCACGATCCAGGAGCGCGAGAGCGTCGGCTTCGGCCTCATCGCCAGGACGGTCTTCCGCCGGTACCCCAAGCGGGCTGTGCTGAGCCTGTCGCTCTTCATCGGGCAGGCGTTCCTCTACAACGCGATCACCTTCGGCTTCGGCACGATCCTGACCACGTTCTTCGGCGTCGCGACGGGACACACCGGCTACTACTTCGCGGTCATCGCCGCCGGCAACTTCGTCGGCCCCCTGCTGCTCGGCAGGCTCTTCGACACGGTCGGCCGCCGGATCATGATCTCCGGCACCTATCTGCTGTCCGGCGTCCTGCTCTTCGGCACCGCGTGGCTCTTCGACCGCGGCTCACTGACGGCCACGACGCTCACCGCGTGCTGGTGCGTGGTGCTCTTCTTCGCGTCGGCGGGCGCCAGCAGCGCGTACCTCACGGTCTCCGAGGTCTTCCCGATGGAGACCCGCGCCATGGCGATCGCGTTCTTCTACGCGCTCGGTACGGCGGCGGGCGGTATCAGCGGCCCGCTGGTCTTCGCGGACCTCACGGCGTCCGGGGTGGTCGGGGACACGGCGCTGGCCTTCCGGATCGGCGCCGGGCTCATGTGCGCGGCGGGGCTGGTGGCGGCGTTCCTCGCGGTACGGGCCGAGCGCCGGGCGCTGGAGGACATCGCGGAGCCGCTGTCGGCGGTGAGGTGACTGGTGGGATTGGTGTGACCGGTGGGACGGACGTGACTGGAGGGGCGCGGCGGGCGTGAGGGGGCGTCGCCGGTCACGCGGCTCGCTCCCGTACCACCTCGGCCGGATCCTTGTCGTCACGCAGCCCACGGAACCGGGGGTGGCGCAGCATCGCGTCCCGCGTCCATTCCGTGAACTCGATGTCGGCGACGAGCCGGGGGTGCGCCCAGTGCGGGGCGCGTTCACGGACCGGGTCGGCGAACGGCGTGTGGTCCACGGCCAGTTCGTCGAGCCGTTGGCGCAGCTCCCGCAGGGTCGCGCGGTCGTACCCCGTACCCGCCTTGCCCGCGTAGCGCAGCCGGCCGCCCTCGTAGTACCCGAGGAGCAGCGCTCCGAAGCCGGTGCGCGAACCGGACGGTTCCGTGAAGCCGCCGATGACGAACTCCTGCGCGCGCAGGCACTTGAGCTTCAGCCAGTCGGGGGACCGGCGGGGCTGGTAGCGGCCGGTGGCCCGTTTGGCGATCAGCCCCTCCCAGCCCCGGGCGCACGCCTCGTCCAGCAGCTCCTGTCCGCCGTGGTTGCGGTGTGTGATGAACCGCAGCGGGGGCCGGTGGACGAGGGCTCGGCGGAGCAGGGACTTGCGTGAGCGCAGGGGCAGCGCGGTGACATCGGCGCCGTCGAGCCGCAGCAGGTCGAAGAGACAGTAGGTGACGGCGACCCTGGTGGCACGGGCCCTACGGACATCGGAGATCCCCATCCGCTTCTGGAGCAGGGCGAAGTCGGTACGGCCGTCCGCGAAGGCGACGATCTCGCCGTCCACGGTGAAGTCGGCGCGGTCCTGCGCGGCGAGGGCGTCCACGATCTCCGGGTAGGTGCTGTTCAGCCGTAGGCCGTTGCGCGACAGCAGACGTACGCCGCCCCCGTCCCGCACCGCGAGCACACGGACCCCGTCGAGCTTGCGTTCGAAGATCCACTCGTCGTCGAACTCCCGGCGGTCGCTCAGGGTGGCCAGCATCGGCCGGGACGCCAGCTCGACGCCGGGCCGCGCGTCGGCCAGCCTCCGGCGTTCGGCGGCCGGCAGCGTCTCCAGGATTCCGGTCATCACCGCACGCCCCTTCCGGGCACGTCCTCCCGGGCCACCTGGCGGAGGGTACGGCCGGTACGCGCGGAACGTGCCCGCCGGGGATCGGGCGTGGCCCGCCCGTGACGGGCGCCGCCGGCGTCGTTCTCCTTGACCAGCAGCCAGGCCTCGCGCGCTCCGTCGTCGCCGCTCCTGAACCGGGTGAGCGCGTAACCGCCCCGCAGTTTCGTCCCGTTGAGCCGGAAGGAGGCGTGGCCGCGTTCCAGCGCCCGCGCGAAGGCGCCCGGGTCCGTGTCCTTCAGCGGCCGGTAGGTGCCCTGGTCCCAGACGATGACCGTGCCGGCGCCGTACTGGCCGCCGGGGATGACGCCCTCGTACTCCCGGTACTCCAGTGGGTGATCCTCCGTGGGCACCGCCAGCCGTTTGTCGTGCGGATCGTCGGACGGCCCCTTCGGCACCGACCACGATTTCAGTACGCCGTCCACTTCGAGCCGGAAGTCGAAGTGCGTGGTGCTCGCGTCGTGGATCTGGACGACGAACGACGGCTCCTCCCCGGGGCGGTCGCCCTCGGCGGTGGGTTCGTCGGGGGGCTCGTCCGTGCGGTCGAAGTGCCGCTTGGCGCGGTACCGCGCCAGCCCGTCCGTGTCGTTCATGGCGTCCCGCCTCCCTGCCTCCATGACCGCTTCGCTCCCGGCAGGTCCCCAGGCCCGGCCCGCCGCGCGGGCGCCCCTGAGTCCGAGCATCCGGGAGCGGTTCCCCATCGGCAACCGCGGTCGGCGACCGCGGGTCAGGCCGCCGAGCCGGTCCCGAGGCGCCCGTGGCGGGGGATAGGGCCGGACGGTACCGCCATGGGTCTCTTGGCCCCTATCGGCGCGTACGGACCACGTGGTCCGGTGGAAGAGGGGCTCCGGGAGAGGAGGCGGGCATGCGCTTCGCCGACCGAACGACCGCCGGGATACAGCTCGCCGAGGAAGTGGCGCGGCTGCACCTCGACGACCCTGTGGTGCTGGGCCTGCCGCGTGGCGGGATACCGGTGGCGTACCAGGTCGCCCGGGTGCTCGACGCACCGCTGGATGTCATCGCCGTCCGGAAGCTCGGAGTGCCGTCCAGGCCCGAGCTCGGGTTCGGCGCCATCGGCGAGGGCGAGGTACGCATCCTGAACGACGATGTGGTCCGGGCCGCCCGGCTCGGGCCGCGCGAGCGCGCCGCGGTGGAGCTGACCGAGCGGACCGCGCTGGAGGGGCGCCTCCGTGCCTACCGCGCGGAGCGACCGCCCGCCGCGCTCACCGGGCGGACGGTGGTGATCGTCGACGACGGCATCGCCACCGGCTCCACCGCGTCCGCCGCCTGCCAGGTGGCGCGGGCACGCGGGGCGGCCCGGGTGGTGCTGGCCGTACCCGTGGCCCCACCGGGAGCGCTGGCGGAGCTGAGCGGAGAGGCCGACGACATGGTGTGCCTGTACTCGCCGGACTACTTCGGTTCGGTCGGCCAGTGGTACACGGACTTCGCCCAGACCGGCGACACCGAGGTCGTTGAGCTGCTGAACGACCGCCTGGCCTCGTCCGGGGGCGCCACGAGGAGCACCACGGAGGGTGCGGGGAGCATCGCGGAGGGTACGGAGGCCGGTGGTGGCCACGCGGCGGACCTGCCGTCCCGCCGCCTCCAGGCCGTCGAAACGGACGTCGGGATGACCATAGACGGCCGCGTGCTGCCCGGAAGCCTGACACTGCCGGACGGCGCGCCGGGCGTGGTGGTCTTCGCCCACGGCAGCGGCAGCGGCCGGCACAGCCCCCGCAACCGGTCGGTGGCCGAGCGGCTGAACCGAGCGGGTCTCGGCACCCTGCTGTTCGACCTGCTCACCCCAGAGGAGGAACGCGACCGGGCCAACGTCTTCGACATCCCGCTGCTGGCCCGGCGGCTCACACTGGTCACCGCGTGGCTGGGAGCCGAGCACGCCCTGCCGGTCTGCTACTTCGGTGCCAGTACGGGAGCGGCGGCGGCGCTCCTGTCCGCCGCCGAGCCGCACGCGGACATCAAGGCCGTGGTCTGCCGCGGCGGCCGTCCCGACCTGGCCGCCGAAGCGCTCGCGGACGTACGGGCACCGACCCTGCTCATCGTGGGCGGCGCGGACACGCAGGTGCTCGACCTGAACCGCCGGGCGGCCGAACGTCTGCACTGCGAGCACCGTCTCGACGTGGTGGCCGGGGCGACCCATCTGTTCGAGGAGCCGGGCGCTCTCGAAGCCGTGGCGGATCTGGCCCGTGAATGGCTCACGGAGCATCTGTCCCCGAGTGCGCAGCGCGCGGGCCATTGACACCGCGCGGATGACACCACGCGGATGACACCGCGCGGAACTCGGGAACTCATCGAGTCGAGTTCAGGAGGGCGGACCATGCGGACGCCGGACCCACGGGACCCCAGGAACCACCCGAATCACGGGAAACACCGGAATCACCGGAATCACCGGAAGCATCGGCCGGGACATCCGCGCGCCGCCGGGAACGGCAATCCGCTGCGCCGGCCGGCCGACCGGCTGCGGTTCTTCGTCGACATACTCCTGATGGTCGTACTGATCATCGGCCTCCCGCTCGCGGGATGGGGGGCGGGCAGCCTGACCTACGACCACTACCAAGGCGTCACGCACTCCCAGAACCTGGGAAAGCACCGCGTCACGGCCCGTCTGACCGCGGACACGAGCCATCTCGTACCGGTCGCCCTCCCGGGAGGCGCGGTGGGCAGCGCGCCGGTCACCTGGACCGACGCGAGCGGGAAACACACCGGCCGGACCGTCGCCTTCGAGGGCCAGAAGAAGGGGTCGTCCATCCGCGTCTGGGTGGACCGGGCGGACCGGATCACCATGCCCCCGGAGAACTCGTCCGCGGGCCTCACCGCCGGAGTGTCCGCCGGGATCGTGGCCGCGGCCACGGCCGGCGCGCTCGTGAGCGGCGCGCGGGCGGGGTTCCACCGGTCGCTCGACCGGCGGCTCGACGCGCGGTGGGAGAAGGAATGGTCCCTGGTCGAGCCCAAGTGGTCCCACCGGAGCGACCGTTGAGACGCCGGCGCGGACAGTCCCCGGTGCCACAGGCCGGGGCGTACGAGGAGCATCCCCGACTCGCGGGAGAGCCACCATGACGGACAGGACGACAGACGGGACCACGGGCGGAGGACCGGAAGACGGTTACCGGCCGGGAGACCCGGTCCCGCACCGCGCGGACCTGGGGCGCCGGGTCGTCGCACGGCGCCAGGAACTGGGACTGACACGCGAGGACGTGGCCGTACGGGCCGGCTCGGCACCCGGCTACATCCAGTATCTGGAGGAGCACTCGGCGTCGCCAGGAACCGGATTCCTGCTGCGCCTCGCCGACGCGCTGGAGACCACGGTCACGGAGCTGACCGGTGCCACGACGGACCTCCCGCCCGGACTCGGCGCGGCCGGGTACCACCCCGAGCTGATCACGCTGAACGCCGCGGACTCCCGGGCGCTGCTGTCCACCCACGGGGTGGGCAGAGTCGCGGTGACGCGGGACGGCGAACCCGCGATCTTTCCCGTGAACTACACGGTCGACGGTGATCTGGTCGCCTACAGAACCTCTCCGGACGCCGCGCCGGCGGCAGCCGCGGGGCACGAGGTCGCCTTCGAGGCGGACCACATCGACGACGCGTTCAGCCAGGGCTGGAGCGTGCTCGTCGTCGGCGAGGCACAGCGGGTCACCGACCCGGACCGGGTGCTGCGGCTGGAGGAACTGGCGCACACCACCGCCTGGGCCGGAGGCGACCGCGGTCTGTGGATCGCCATCAGCCCGGCGCAGGTCACCGGGCGCCGGATCCAGGTGCACCACAGCCCCCGGTCTCCCGCCTGAGCCATCCTCCCCCGCAGCACTTACGGTGGAAGTGCGGCCGGGCGGCGGTCCGAAGCCCCGGCCGCGACGGAGGGACCGTGGGCGACGACGGGAACACGTGGGCCGAGGGCGCCCCGAGACGGCTGGACGTCCTCCCGGAGGAGTTGCAGGCGCAGCTCGACGCTGTCCGGCACGGGACGCCGCAATCGATGCAGAGCCTGCTGGAGGCCGTGCTCTCGGTCGGGCGGGAGCTGGATCTCTCACAGGTGCTGCGGCACATCGTGGAGGCCGCGGTGGTGCTCGTGGACGCCGAGTACGGCGCGCTCGGCGTCATCGGCGAGGGGATGACGCTCTCCCGCTTCCTGCCCGTCGGCCTCACGGCGGACGAGATGGACACCATCGGCCGGCTGCCCGAGGGCCATGGAATCCTGGGCGAACTGATCCGCCACCCCGAGTCCCTGAGGCTCTCCGAGATCTCGGACCATCCGGAGTCGTACGGGTTTCCGCCCAGCCATCCGCCCATGCACTCGTTCCTGGGCGTGCCGATCCGCGTGCGCGACACCGTGTTCGGCAACCTCTACCTCACCGAGAAGAGGGGCGGCAAGGACTTCGACGACGAGGACGAGACCGTCCTCTCCACGCTCGCCATGGCCGCCGGGGTGGCCATCGAGAACGCGCGGCTGTACGAGAAGGCCCGGGACCGGCAGCGCTGGCTGGAGGCCAACGCGGAGATCGTCGCCAGTCTGCTGTCCGGCGCGGACGAGACCCAGGTGCTCCCCCTGGTCGTCGACCACGCGCGCCGTGTCCTCTCCGTCGACCTGGGGGCGCTGGCGCTGCCCGACGAGGGCGGGGATGTCCTGCGCGTCGCGTTCGCCACCGGAGTCGACGCCGAAGCACACGACGGACTGGTGCTCCCTCGCGAGGGCTCGTTCGTCGGAGCCGCCCTGCACGCGGGAAAGCCGCTGATCAGCCTGGACATCGAGACCGACCCGAGGAGCACCGCGGGCCCGCCGGGGTGGGACGGTCTGGGGCCCGCCGTCGCGGTGCCCATGGTCGCGCGGGACGGCGTGCGCGGCGTCCTGCTGCTGGCCAGGCTCCGCGGGAAGGTCCCGTTCACCGAGGCCGAGACGGCGCCACTGCTGGCCTTCGCGGGACAGGCGGCGCTCGCCATGGAACTCGCCGGGCGCCGGCGCTCCGCCGAACAGCTCACCCTGCTGGAGGACCGTGACCGGATCGCCCGTGACCTCCACGATCTGGCCATTCAGCGGCTCTTCGCCACCGGCATGACCCTCCAGAGCACCCTGCGGTTCGTGGACCATCCCGCGGCGCGCGAGCGGCTGCTGCGCGCCGTGGACGATCTCGACGAGACCATCAAGATCATCCGCTCGACGATCTTCGGTCTGCGCGCCCATGACACGGGACGTACCCGGCAGGGGCTGCGCGTCCGCGCCACCGCGGCGGTCGAACAGGCCGTACGCCCCCTCGGCTTCACACCGTCGCTGCGCATGGAGGGGCTCATCGACACGGATGTCCCGTCGGCGGTCGCCGACCATGTCGTCGCCGTCCTGGGCGAGGCGCTCAGCAATGTGGCCCGTCACGCGCGCGCCACCGGCGCGGAGGTGTCCCTCGTCGTCCGCGAGCACCGGCTGACCCTGACCGTCTCGGACAACGGTGTCGGCCTGGCGCCGGACTGTCCCCGAAGCGGCCTGGACAACCTCGCCGGGAGAGCGGAGACGCTGGGCGGCCGGCTGACGGTCATGCCGGTCGAGGCGGCTGATCACGGCGGAGCCGGTCAGCGCGGTACCCGCCTCGTATGGACCGTGCCCGTCGACCCCTGCTGACCCACCCCGTGTGCCGCCGACCCCGGCCCCGGGTGCGGGGCCGCGGAGCTCAGTGGCTCCCATGGCCGGGGTCCGGCGGTCCCGCGGAGTGCGGGGCGGCCTCGGTGGCGAGGACGGCGGCCTGGATACGCCGTTCCACACCGAGCTTGGCCAGCAGCCGCGAGATATGGTTCTTGACCGTCTTCTCGGAGAGATAGAGCCGCTCGCCGATCTGCCGGTTGGTCAGCCCCTCGCCGATCAGCCCGAGGATCTCGCGCTCGCGGGGTGACAGCCCGGACAGCGCGTCGGGCTCCCGCCGCTCCTCCTCCGCGTCCTCGCCGCGCAGACTGCTCATCAGCCGGGTCGTCGTGGCCGGGTCGAGCATGGAGCGGCCCGAGGCGACCGTACGCACGGCGTCCACCAGATCCGACCCCTTGATCTCCTTCAGCACATAGCCCGCCGCCCCGGCCATGATCGCGTCGAGCAGCGCGTCGTCGTCATCGAACGACGTGAGCATCAGACAGGCCAGACCGGGCATCCGCGACCGCAGCTCCCGGCAGACCGTGATCCCGTCGCCGTCCGGCAGCCGTACGTCGAGAACGGCGACATCGGGCCGGAGCGCCGGACCCCGGGCCAGGGCGTGGTCCATCGAGCCCGCGTCCCCGACCACCTCGATGTCCGGCTCCGCGTCGAGCAGATCCCGCACCCCGCGCCGGACGACCTCGTGATCGTCGAGCAGGAACACCCGGATCGGCTTCCGCGCGGGTTCGCGCGCCGGTCCGCGCGCCGCTTCGTGCTCCGAGAAGTCCACGTCCCGTGCCTCGTCCATGCCCGACCTCCGCGCCGTCGTGGGCCCCGCCCCGGTATCCGGCCAGGGCCTCCATCGTGGCGCCACCTCCCCATCGTGGCGCGGGCTCCGGTGGGCGTACCAGGGCCGAACGGGGCCCGCGCATGGGCCGTCCAGGTCCCCGGAGCGCTCTGCCAGGGCCCCGACCGTCCCTGGACGAAGAGCGAGTACGGGCATCGCGGGCTCTTCCGTCAGGCGCCGGGGCCACGGTCACGGTCGTCGTCCGCGCCGTGATCCCCGGGCGGCGACGCGGGGCGAGCCGACGCGGGGAGAACCATCCTGAACACGGTGCGTCCAGGGGCGCTCTCCACGCCGACCGTGCCGCCGTGCGCGGTGACCACGGCGTACACGATGGCGAGCCCCAGCCCCGTGCTGCCCGCCGCCCGCGAGCGGCTGACGTCCGCGCGTACGAAACGGCCGAAGATCTCCGGCTGGAGTTCCTCCGGGATACCGGGGCCGTCGTCCGCCACGCTCAGCCGGATCCCGTCCCCGTCGGCCGCCAGCCGGACGGTGACCCGCGTACCGGGCGGTGTGTGGGCGCGGGCGTTGGCGAGGAGGTTGCCGACGGCCTGGTGCAGTCGGTGCTCGTCGCCCGTCACGGTCACGGCCTCCTCCGGCAGATCGAGCACCCACCGGTGGCCGGGGCCGGCGGCCCGCGCGTCGTCCGTGGCGTCGAGCACGAGCCGCGTGAGGTCCACGGGGCCGCGGCCGAGGGCGCGTCCGGCGTCGATACGGGCCAACAGCAGCAGGTCGTCCACCAAGCGGCTCATGCGCTCCGACTCGGACTGGATACGGTCCAGCGCCCGCCGTACCTCGCCCGGTACGGGACCCGTGTGCCGGAGCGCCAGTTCCGCGTGGCCCCTGATGTTGGCCACGGGCGTGCGCAGTTCATGGCTGGCGTCCGCCGCGAAGTGACGCAGACGTTCCTCACTGGCCTGCCGTCGCTCCAGGGCGTTGCCGACATGCCCGAGCATGCGGTTGAGCGCGGTCCCGACCTGGCCCACCTCGGTGCGCGGGTCCGTGACCGGTACCGGGTCCGGCATGGCGACCTCTCCGCTGGCGAGGGGGCGCTCGGCCACGTTCGCCGCGGTGCTGGTCACCCGGCGCAGCGGGCGCAGCGACAGCCGTACCCACAGCGCCGCCAGGATTCCCGTGACGATCAGGGCCGCGCCGAAGACCGCCGCCTCCACCCATTCCAGCCGGTGCACGGTTTCCTCGACGGGGCGCAGTGGCAGTCCCGTGATCAGCACATCCCCGTCGTCGCCCTTGACGGCGGCGAGCCGGTAGTGCCCCAGCGCGGACAGCCGGAGCGTATGACCCTCTCCGTCGACGGGCAGCGCGGCGAGTGCGCGCCGGTCGTCCGCCGTGAGCCGTACCGCCGAGTCGCCCTCGTTCCTGACGACAGCCGCCTGTGTGGTGGTGCCCCGCAGCAGCCGGGCTCCGAATGTGCCCTTCGACTGGCCCCTGGTGTCGGCGCGGTTGTCGCGGTCCGGAGCGGCCTCGTGTTCCAGACTCGCCGGGAACCTCCCCCCGGACGCGGAAAGCTGCTGGTCGAGGCGGCGGACGAGGAATCCTTCGAGTGCGAAGGCCGTGGTGACGCCCACCGCGAGGCAGGCCAGGGCGAGGAGCGCGACGAGCCCGGCGGTCAGCTGACCGCGCAGCGTACGAGGCGGCAGCGAGGCGCGGGACAGCGGCCGTCGCGATGGAGGCGAGGCGCGGGACAGCAGCCGTCGCGGCGGAGCCGCCATCAGGACTCCGGCTTCAGTACGTAGCCCACGCCGCGCACGGTATGGATCATCGCGGGCCGCCCCGCGTCGATCTTCTTGCGCAGGTAGCTGATGTACAGCTCCACGACATGCGCGCGGCCACCGAAGTCGTAGGACCAGACCCGGTCGAGGATCTGCGCCTTCGACAGCACCCTGCGGGGGTTGCGCATCAGGAACCTGAGCAGCTCGAACTCCGTGCGGGACAGCTCCACGAGATCACCACCACGCGTGACCTCCCTGGCCTCCTCGTCCATCACCAGGTCTCCCACGGCCAGCAGCCGGTCGCTGTCCGTCTCGCGCGCCATGCCGGCCCGTCGCAGCAGCCCGCGCAGCCGGGCCAGCACCTCTTCCAGACTGAAGGGTTTGGTCACATAGTCGTCGCCGCCCGCGGTGATTCCGGCGATCCGGTCCTCGACGGAGTCGCGCGCGGTCAGGAACAGCACACACACGTGCTCCAGCTCTCCGCGCAGCTCGTGCAGCACCCTCAGACCGTCCATGTCGGGCAGCATCCAGTCCAGGACGACGGCGTGCGGACGGAACGCGCGGGCGGTGGCGACGGCCGACGCGCCGTCGGCCGCGGTGCGCACCTCCCAGCCCTCGCCCGACAGCACGCCGGAGAGGACCTCCGTGAGGTCCGGCTCGTCATCGACGACGAGGACCCGCACCGGGCCGCCGTCGCTGCCGTACAGACGGGGTGGGTGGCTGTGGTTCTCCATGGTCCTCACAGCATCTCCCGCGACACGGGGTGTGTGCTTCAGGGCTTGCTCTGAGTTCCCTCTGAATACGCCCGGAACGAGGGCGCTCAGAGAGATCTCAGAGGTTGGGTTGCCAGGCTGGCGGCGGCCGGTGGAAACGATGCCGGCGGCCACCGGCGGAAAGAGGGCCCCATGACCAGCGCGACCCACGCGCGCCGCATCCCGGACCGCGCGCTGGGGCCGCGGCGGCCGCGTTCCGCCGTCCCCGCGATGACGCTCGGAGCGATCTGGGCAGGTGCCGCCGGTGTCCTCGCCCTGTGGTGGAGAGACACGGCCTCGGTCGTGGGCGCGGGCGGGTGGCTGACCGACGCCGGCCGGATCACCGGGCTCCTGGCGGGGTACGCCTGCGCCGTGCTGGTGGTCCTGATGGCGCGCATACCGCTCCTGGACCACAGCGTAGGCACCGATCGGCTCGCGCGCTGGCACGCGATGGGCGGCCGCTACACCGTCTCGCTGGTGCTGGCCCACACCCTGCTGATCATCTGGGGCTACTCCCTCACCGCACACGCCGGCGCGGTGGACCAGACGACCACACTCCTGCGCGCCTACCCGGACATGCTCAAGGCCACCGCCGCCTTCCTGCTGCTGGTGGGCACCGGAATCGTCTCGGCGCGGGCCGCGCGGCGCAGGATGCGCTACGAGACCTGGCACTACCTGCACTTCGCCACGTATCTGGCCGTCTTCCTCGCCTTCTTCCACCAGTTGAGCAACGGCGCCGATTTCGTCGCCGACAGGCCGGCCCAGGCGGCCTGGTACACGGTGTACCTGGGAGTCGCCGCGCTCACCGGCTGGTACCGCTTCCTGGTCCCGGTACGGCGGGCGCTGCGCCACCGGCTGCGTGTGGCCGGCCTCCGGTACGAGGCGCCCGGCATCGTGTCCGTCCATCTCAGCGGCGAACGTCTGGACGAACTGGGCGCACGGCCTGGGCAGTTCTTCCGCTGGCGCTTCCTGGCGCCGGGCCTGTGGTGGACCGCCAACCCGTACTCGCTCTCCGCGCCGCCACTCGACCACCGGCTGCGGATCACGGTGAAGGAGGCAGGCGGTCACAGCGCCGCGCTGGCGGGGCTGCGGCCGGGGACCCGGGTGTGGGCCGAGGGGCCGTACGGTTCCTTCACCGCGGCCCGGAGCGCGTCGCGGAAGGTGCTGCTGCTGGCGGGCGGTGTCGGGATCACGCCGTTGAGGACGCTGTTCGAGACGCTCCCCGGCGAGGTGACGCTGATCTACCGGGCCCGCCGCCCCGAGGACCTCGCCCTGCGTGCCGAACTCGACGCGATAGCGGCTGCCCGCCGCGCCGCCGTGCACTACATCGTCGACGAACCGGCCGCGTACTCCTGGCCGCTGACGGCCCGGGCGCTGAGCCGGCTGGTGCCCGACCTCGCCGCGCACGAGGTGTATCTGTGCGGCCCGCCCGGCATGACCGCCGCCGCCACCCGCGCGCTGCGCGGCGCCGGGGTGCCGCGCCGTCATATCCATCACGAGTCGTTCGAGTTCTGAGGAGACCCACCGTGCGACGAGCCGTTCTCACCGCCGCGTCGACCTGCTCCCTGGTCGTCCTGCTGCTCGCGCTCAAGCCGCACCACACAGCCGCGATCTCCGCGCCCGGCGGCGGCACACCCCCGAGCGGGACAGCCCCCTCGCCGACGCGGTCCGAGCCCGCCGCGAGCGGCTCGCACCTGGTCAGCGGCACCTACACAGGTGATCCCGTCGACACCCGGTACGGGACGGTGCAGGTCGCCGCGACCGTCCAGGGCGGCAAGCTCACCGACGTCAAGGTGGTTCAGGTACCGTCCGGATCCGGCCGCGACCAGCAGATCACCGCCTACGCGGTGCCCCGGCTGACGCAAGAGGCGCTCACCGCCCACAGCGCGCACATCGACGCGGTCTCGGGCGCGAGTTACACCAGTCAGGGCTACATCCAGTCCCTGCAGAGCGCACTCGACAAGGCCGGTGTCTGACGGTGTCCGACACGGATCGGGAAACAGGTACGCGTGCGGGTCCGGGTGAGGCGCCGGGGCGTGGCGGGTGGCGCCACGTCGAGCACGCGATGGGCACCGTCTTCTCCTTCGACATGCGCGACCCGCGCACGCCCGCCGTCGAGGCCGCGCTGCGCGAGGCGGTGCGCTGGCTGCACCACGTCGACGAGGTGTACTCCACGTACCGGCCCGAGAGCATCATCTGCCGTCTCGCACGCGGAGAGATCCGACTCGACGCGTGTTCCTCCGAGGTACGCGAGGTCCTCGCCCTCTGCAAGAGGGCCGTACGGCACACCGGCGGCTGGTTCAGCCATCTCGCGGGCGGTGTCCTCGACCCGTCCGGGCTGGTCAAGGGGTGGTCGGTCGAACGCGCCTCGCGGATCCTGCGCGAGGCGGGCGCGTACAACACCTGTGTCAACGGCGGCGGGGACCTGCAACTCGGAGGAGAGGCGGCGCCGGGCTCACCCTGGCGCGTCGGGATCGCGGACCCCCTGCGCCCCGGGGAGTTCTGTACGGTCGTCACCGGCCGCGACCTGGCCATCGCCACCTCGGGCGAGACGGAACGCGGAGCCCATATCCTCAACCCCCACCACGGCACGCCCGCGTGCGGCCCCGCGTCCGTCACGGTGGTCGGTGCCCGGCTCACCATGACCGACGCGTACGCGACCGCTGCCTTCGCCATGGGGGAGGGGGCACGGGACTGGCTGGAATCCCTGGACGGCTACGAAGGGTTCGCGGTGACACCGGACGGCGGGTCGTGGCGCACCAGCGGATTCCCCGGTGAAACGCCGCCGGGTCCGAGGGCCGACGTGTCGGGGCGCTGAGCAGATCACCACGGCTCGACGATCCCCCGGAGCATGCCGTCGCCATCGACTACGGGCAGCCGCTTCGGCTTCCCCCGTGTCATGGTCCGTGCCGACCGGGCGGTCGGCGGCGGGCGACCGCCTTGCGCAGGCCGTACGCGGCGGCGCCCACCGCGAGCACCACGGCTCCCCACACGACCGAGGCCGTCGGCAGGGCGAAGGCCAGGACCAGGCAACCGGCCAGGCCCAGGACCGGCACGATCCTGGCGGGGCGCCCCTCGGCCGGCGTGAGCGTCCAGGCGGAGGCGTTGGCGACGGCGTAGTAGGCGAGCACGCCGAAGGACGAGAAACCGATCGCGCCGCGCACATCTGCGGTGGCGGCCAGGACGGCGACGACCGCGCCGACCGCGAGCTCCGCGCGGTGCGGCACCCCGAAGCGCGGGTGGACGGCGGCCAGGGCGTGCGGCAGATGCCGGTCACGGGCCATGGCAAGCGTGGTACGGGAGACACCGAGGATCAGCGCGAGCAGCGAGCCGAGCGCCGCGACCGCGGCCCCGGCCCGCACCACCGGGACCAGCTCCGGGACCCCGGCGGCTCGGACCGCCTGGTCCAGCGGCGCGGCGGCCCCGGCCAGGCCGTCGGGCCCGAGCACCGCGAGGACCGCGAGGGCGACGGCCGCGTACACGGCCAGCGTGATGCCCAGCGCGAGCGGGATCGCCCGGGGAATGGTCCGGCCCGGGTCGCGGACCTCTTCGCCGAGGGTGGCGATGCGCGCGTAGCCCGCGAAGGCGAAGAAGAGCAGCCCGGCCGCCGTCAGCACCCCGCCGAAGGTGGCGTCCGCGCCGATGTCCAGCCGCGCGGGCTCGGCCGTCCCACCGGTCAGACAGGCCGCGACCACGGCGGCCAGGACGGCCGGCACGACCGTGACGATGCCCCTCGTCAGCCACGCGGACTTCCGCACGCCGACATAGTTCACCGCGGTCAGCGCCACCACCGCCGCCACCGCCACCGCGTGCGCCCGGCCGGGCCACGCGTACGCGCCCACCGTCAGGGCCATCGCCGCGCAGGAGGCGGTCTTGCCGACCACGAAGCCCCAGCCGGCCAGATAACCCCAGAAGTCCCCGAGCCGCTCGCGGCCGTAGACGTACGTACCGCCGGACGTCGGGTAGCGCGCGGCCAGCCGCGCGGAGGACGTGGCGTTGCAGTACGCCACCACCGCGGCCACCGCCAGGCTCAGCGGCAGCCCGGACCCGGCCGCCTCGGCGGCCGGGGCGAGCGCGGCGAAGATCCCCGCGCCGATCATCGCTCCGAGCCCGATCACCACGGCGTCGAACACGCCCAGACGCCGCTTCAGCTCTCCCGCTCCGGCGGGCCCCGCCGACGTACCCATCGCTCGCTCCTCGCCCCTGGCCGGGCAACACCGCACTCCGCGGGCGGCTGTCCGCGTCCGTACGATATCGATGGGTGAACAGCCGACGGAGCCCGCCCGGACCCTGACGGCACCGCGTGCGACACCGGCCGGACAGGGCCGAGGCGAGCCGGCCGTCGATGACGGTGCACTCCTCCCGCCCTCGTCCGACTCGCCCACCGGTAGGGTGGATTCGCTTGGGACCGGCCGTCACGACCGGCCTCGCTACCGCGGCGAACGACTCATGGGGGCCAGTGGTGACCTTGCGGGGGGACGATCCACGCTCCGTCGGCGCGTACCGGCTCGTGTCACGGCTGGGCGCGGGCGGCATGGGCGTCGTCTACCTCGGACGGTCCGTCTCCGGACGCCAGGTCGCGGTGAAGATGATCCGGCCCGAGTTCGCCGAGGACGACGGGTTCCGCAGCAGGTTCCGCCGCGAGGTGGAGGCGGCGCGGCGGGTCAGCGGGGCCTTCACCGCGCCCGTGGTGGACGCCGATCCGGAGGCCGAACAGCCGTGGCTGGCCACGCTGTTCGTACCCGGGCGTACGCTGCACGCGCGGGTGGCGGACGACGGTCCGCTGCCCCCGGGCGAGATACGGATCCTCGCGGCGGGCCTCGCGGAGGCACTGCGCGACATCCACCGCACCGGTCTCGTACACCGCGACCTCAAGCCCGCCAATGTGCTGCTCGCCGAGGACGGTCTGCGGGTCATCGACTTCGGGATCTCGCGGGCGGTCGACAGCGATCCGCTGACCCGCACCGGTCTGGTGGTCGGCACACCGCCGTTCATGGCGCCCGAGCAATTCCGGGCGGGTGAGGCCACAGGGCCTTTCACGGATGTCTTCGCGCTGGGTTCGGTGCTCGTGTTCGCGGCGACCGGGCACGGCCCCTTCGACGCGACGGATCCGTTCGTGTGCGGCTACCGGGTCACGCACGAGGAGCCGGACCTCACCGGACTCCCTGACGAGCTGCGGGAGTTGATCGCTCCCTGTCTGTCGAAGGAGCCGAGCGCGCGCCCCACGGTGGGGGACCTCCTGAAGCACACGGAGGCGGCGATGTCGGGGGCGGTCGCGACGGCCGGGACGGCCGGGACGGTCCCCGCGGTCGAGACGGGGACGACGTCCACCGAAGCGGCGGGTACGGAATCCCCGGCACAGCCGGAGGCGCGGCCCGATGTACGGCCCGACGTACGGCCCGATGTACGGCCCGAGGCGGAGGTCATCACCGCGAGCGCACCGGCGCGGGAGCCGGAACCGGTTGCCCGTCCGGCGTCCGGGCCGGTCACCGAACCCACCGCTCCGCCGGTCACCGAGCCTGCCGCTCAGCCGGACACCGAGTCCGCCCGTCCAGCCGCCCGGCAGCCCGCTCCGCCGGTCGCCGAGCCCGGACCCGCGCCGCGGCTCACCGCCTTCGCACGGGCCGAGACACACGTCGCACCCGCGCCGGCACCCGCGTCCGCACCCGCACCCGCACCCGCAGATCTGCCCCCCTCCCCGGAACGAGCCGGAGGCGGCTTCCCCAAGCGGCGTACCGCCCTCGCCCTCGTCACACTGGCGGCCGTCGTGGCGGGCTCGCTCTGGGTGGTGAACCAGGGGGGCGGCCAGGACGAACAGGCCGGCGAAAAGGGCGGGCCGGCCGGAACCACCACGCCCCGCGCCTCACTCCCCGCCACGCCCTCCCCGTCGCCCAGAACCGACGCCCTCGGCCCCGTCCCCGACCCGCCCGGCGGATTCCGCGGCTGGACCAGCCGCATCACGCTCGACGGGCGCAGCTACGAGCTGGGCAGCGGAAGCTGTGCGACGGTGAGCAGCGGCGTCTACTGCGCGACCTCCTACCGCCAAGCGGTCAAGCTCGACCCCGCCACCGGCGCCGAAGGCTGGAAGAAGGACTACCCCGACGGCCACGGCTACGTCTACCGGGGCATCGCCGGCGTGAGCCGGGACACCGTGATCGGCTGGACCTCGGTCGGGATCTCCCGTGGTCCGTCCCGGCTCACGGGCCTCGCCACCGCCGACGGCGGGTCACGCTGGGCCAAGCACTACAGGCAGTTCGCCATCCCCGCCTACGACGGCCGGAACACAGTATTCATGGCCGACGCCCCCGAAGGCCGGCCGACGGTACTCAGAGCACTCGACGCGGCCACCGGCAAGGAGAAGTGGACCATCGACGGTCCGTCACCCGGTGTGGGGCAGGTGCTGTGTGCCGGGGACGGCTTCCTCGTCACGACCGAGGCGTACGGGGAGAGCACCATCGCCGCGGCGTACGGGGCGGAGAGCAGCGAGGAACTCCGGCGGACCAACTTCGTCGGCTCCCTCCTCGCGTGCGACGTGCGGGCGGGCGCGATCTACTTCCTCGTCGGCGAGGGGGACGACGGACCGCGCCGCGCCCTGCGGTGGGACCTGAAGAAGCCGAAGGGCACCGACCCCGAACGCGTCGACGTCGACGGTACGTTCCGCACCGGCACGTTCGCCGACGATGTCTTCTACGGCTCCGACGAATCGGCCGCGTACGCCTACGACTTGCGTACGGGCAAGCTCATGTGGCGCCGTGCGCTGCCCAAGGGCGTCGGCTTCGCCGCACCCGCGACCGCACCGGGGAACCGGCTTCTGGTACCCGTGGGCGAGGGCAGGGTGGCGGTGCTCAACGCCACCACGGGCAGCCCGCTGTGGACCGCGAAACCGAAGGGCAAGACCGCCGGGGGCGCCGGCGAGAGCCGCCCGATGACGCTCGGCGGCGCCGTCTACACGGTCGCCCTGGGGACGGACATCTACGCGTTCCGGCTGGACGGGAAGACGGGCTGACAGCCGCGCGCACGCTCCGACCGCCGGCGGGCGGGTAATCCGGTGCATCCGGTGCATCCGGTGCATCTGGCGTATCGGGTCGGGAGGCCGCTATCAGTCCGCTGATCGGTCCGCGCGGCCGAGGTGGTGAGCGAACTGGTCGATCAGGCCCTGCGGCGCGTCGGGACCGAAGCAGAGGGCGAGGCTGTCGGCGGACTCCACGGCGGATGCCTCGGCACGCGGGAACAGCGCCTCCTCGTAGACGGTCAGCGCCTTCTCCGTATTACCGGGATGGGCCACGATCGCGGCGGCCAGTTCGGCGCCGTCGAGCATGGCGAGGTTGGCGCCCTCACCGGCGAAGGGCGACATCAGGTGCGCGGCGTCACCGAGCAGGGTCACACCGGGGATCCGGTCCCATCGGTGGCCGATGGGCAGGGCGTGGACGGCGCGCGGTACGAGTGGGCCGTCGGCGTCGGCGATGAACGCGCGCAGCCGCTCGTCCCAGCCGTCGAAGTACTCCAGGAGACGGGACTTGGCCGCTTCCGTGTCGGCGAAGTCGATACCGCTGGAGGCGATCCAGTCCGCCGGGGCCCTGAGCGCGCAGTAGAAGTGCAGCCTGCCGTCGGTTTCCCGGTGGGCGAGGAAGCCCTTCCCCTCGGCCAGGGCGAACAGCATGCCGCCTCCGACGACGGCGGCGCTGCCGGGGTGGCGGGTGTCGGCGTCGTGGAGATCCATTTCGACGAAGGAGACGCCGGAGTAGCGGGGCACGGCATCGGAGACCAGCGGACGCAGCTTCGACCAGGCGCCGTCCGCGCCGATCAGCAGGTCGGTGGTGAAGGTGGTGCCGTCGCCGAGAGTGACCTCGTGACGGCCCGCACCGAGCGCGCGGGCGGCGGTCACCTTGGCACCCCAGCGAATGGTGTCCCCGGGCAGTGAGGCGAGCAGGAGGTCACGCAGATCGTTGCGGTTGACCTCGGGCCGGCCACCGGTGCTGTCCTCGTCGCTCTCCTCCAAGCGGACGGTGGCGTGCTTGTCGAGGATGCGCAGGGCCTCGCCGCCGGGGTGGACGGCGGCGCGGAACTCCGCGAAGAGACCGGCGGCGCGCAGCGCCTCCTGACCGGAGTCCTCGTGCAGGTCGAGCATGCCGCCCTGCGGCCGGGCGTCGGGTGAGGCGTCCCGTTCGTACACGGCGGCCTCGATCCCGTGCAGATGGAGAACCCGGGCCAGCACGAGTCCGCCGAGTCCGCCGCCGACGACGGTGATGGGGTGGTGGGTTCGGTGGGCCTGGTGGGTCGGCATGTCGATCACTCCTCTTCGGGCGTGGTGGTGCTTGACCGCCGAGGGTAGCGAACATGTTCGTCACGAACAAGTTCGCGATGAATGTGAACGGATTGTTTACAACGGATAGTTGACATCGATTCGTGTATTGCCGAAACTGGTCGCATGTCATCGACGTCCGGTCGGCCCGCCGACCCCTTCACGCCCCCGCATCCCGAGCAGGCGCGCGCGCATCGCGTCGCCGCCTCGCTGTTCCGCATCGCCGAGCGGCACGCGGCCAGTGACGAACAGCGCCGCCGGCAGGTCCATCCCTCGGTCCTCGCGCCGCACGAGGCCATCAGGCTGGTGTCGTTCCTGCTCAGTGGCGCCGCGCGGCCCGATGACGGCGAGCCGGAGGTGGACCACGCGGACATCACCGCAGCCCTGAGCCTCATCCCCTTGGCACGCGGCGAAATGGACGAACTGGAGGCCGGGCTCCTCAAGATGGCCCGCGGGCGCGAGATGACCTGGCAGGAGATCGCCTTCGGTCTGGGCCTCGGCACTCCGCAGGCGGCGAGGCAGCGGTACGAGCGGCTGGCCGACCGTACCGCTGCCGACCCGGACGGGGCGGGGGAGTCGGGGGAGTCGGGGGAGGTGGACGGGGCAGGGGAGACGTCTTAAGGCGCTTCTCAAGGCGCTCCTCCAGGCGTCCCCCCTCCGGCCCCCATCGAGAGCGGGGGCCGGAGCGGGAAGGGTCACGGGGCCGCGATCTCCAACAGGCGGGCGGCCCGGCACGCGTGGCGATCGGGAAGCGTGCTGATCATCCCGCTATGTTCCTCCCGGACCGCCCACGCACCTGCCACGCCAGCCGAGGGACGCGATGAGACTCCGTGCCGTCAGAATCAGCCGGTCGCCGGCGCTCCTGTTCGCTCTCCTGATCAGTACGGCGATGGCGCTGTGGCCCGCAGCCCCGGCACACGCGCGGCCGGAGTCCTGCGAGCCCTCCGTCCCGTACGAGTCCGGGACCTCCGGCTACCACACCTTCCGTATCCCGGCCGCTCTCCAGGTGCCGGGCGGCGCCCTGCTCGCGTTCGCCGAGGGGCGGCGCGACTCTGCCGCGGACGACGGCGACATCGATCTGGTCCTCCGGCGTTCGCTGGACGGAGGGTGCACCTGGCAGCCGCTCCACGTGGTCGCCGACGCGAGGAAGGACACCGTCGGCAACCCCGCGCCGATGATCGACCCGCACAGCGGGGACGTGGTGCTCGTGACCTGCCGGACGATCGACGGCGCGACCAAGCGCCAGGTGGTGGTGGGAGCGGTCGCCGGATCCGTCCGCCGGGTGTACGTGCAGC
The DNA here is from genome assembly GCF_004151105.1 of Streptomyces sp. L-9-10. GTDB lineage: Bacteria > Actinomycetota > Actinomycetes > Streptomycetales > Streptomycetaceae > Streptomyces. The sequence goes on along the minus strand of NZ_PHRF01000161.1, from coordinate 199,769 downwards.
GCAGCACGGACGGCGGCCTGAGCTGGTCACCGCAGAGGGACATCACGGCGTCGGTCAAAGCCGCGGACTGGCGCTGGTACGCGGTCGGCCCCGGGCACGCGGTGGCGCTGCGCCACGGCCCGCACCGGGGACGGCTGCTGGTCCCCGCGAACCACAGCGCGGGCCCCAAGGCCCGCAGCGGCGCGCACTCCCTGATCAGCGACGACGGCGGTCACAGCTGGCGCGTCGGCTACCTCAGCCCCGGGGCCGACGAGCCGCTCGCGCTCAACGAGAGCACGCTGACGGAACTGCCGGACGGCCGCGTCTACATCAACGCCCGTGATCACGACCGTACGACCGAGGGCTCCCGGGCCGACGCCTACAGCGCCGACGGCGGCCTGACCCTCTCCGTCCCGTTCCGTCCGCAGCCGCGGATCGAGGGGCCCGTGGTTCAGGGCAGTGTGCTCCAGGTCCGCGGCCTCACACGGTACGAGCCGCTGCTGTACTCCGGCCCCTCGGACGCCGTGGAACGGCTCCGGATGCAGGTGCGGGCCAGCGCGGACGGCGGGCGGTCATGGCGACCCGTGTGGACGGTGTCGGAGGACCGGGCCGGCTACTCGGACCTGGTGCAGACCGGTGGAGGGACCGTCGGCCTGCTGTACGAGACGGGGGAGCGGACCTATCACGACACCATCCGCTTCACCCGGCTCCCCTGGGTCTGGAGGCTTCTGCCGTAGGGCGTGCCGGGCGGAAACGACCCCGGCCCCGCCGTGCTCACGACCGTGAGCCGTGGTGCCATGGGTCCATGGGGCATCTCCTCGCAGGGGCCGGGCACGGACGGATCGGGCCATGACCGCCACGCCGGCCCTGGCACCGTGCCTGCGCTCCGTGCGGGCCGTGGTCTTCGACACCGACGGGGTCATCATCGACTCCGCCGGAGTCCACGCCGCGGCCTGGAAGGGCGCGTTCGACGCGTGCCTGTCCGCCGCGGGCGCGCGGGAGCCCTTCGACGCGGTGGACGACTACCGCCGTTATGCCGACGGCAAGTCCCGCGAGGACGGGGCGGTCGCGTTCCTGAGCGCGCGCGGGCTCGATCTGCCCCTCGGCGACCCCGGCGACGGACCGGGAACAGCCACCGTCCGGGCCGTCGCGGCACGCAAGGAGCAGCTGTTCAACCGCCGGCTGCGCGAGCACGGCGTCGACGCCTGGCCCGGGACCGTACGCCTGCTCCACGCGCTGACCGCCCTGCGCGTGCCGTGCGCCGCCGTCTCGGCGTCCCGGCACGCGACGGAGCTGCTGACGGTGGCCGGTGTGCGCGGTCTGCTGCGGACCGTGGTGGACGGCGACGAGGCGCGCAGGCTGCGGCTGCCGGGCAAGCCCGCCCCCGCGCTCTTCCTGGAGGCCGCCCGCCGTCTCGGGTTCCCGCCCCGGGACACGGCCGTCGTGGAAGACGCGCTCGCCGGTGTCGAAGCGGGCCGGCGCGGCGGGTTCGGCGTGGTGATCGGTGTCGACCGTACGGCAGGGCCGACGAGCGCGGCCGACCTGCGCGGGCACGGCGCCGATGTGGTGGTCGCCGACCCCGGAGAGCTGCTGATCGCGGAAGCGTGCCGGAGCGGCGCGAACAGGAGCAGCGGGTGACCTCACGCGCCTGGACCTGGACCTACGAGGGTTACGACCCCGAGGCGGAGCGCCTGCGCGAGGCGCTCTGCACGCTGGGCAACGGCTACTTCGGCACCCGCGGCGCCGCGTCGGAGACCTCCGAGGGACCCGCGCACTACCCCGGCACGTACGCGGCGGGTTGCTACAACCGGCTGATCTCCACCGTGGCGGGCCGTCAGGTCGAGAACGAGGACATGGTCAATCTGCCCAACTGGCTGCCGCTGCGCTACCGCGTACACCCCGAGGGAGCCGCACCGGGACCGTGGCTCTCACCCGACGGCCCCCACCTCCTCACCCATCGGCAGAGCCTGGACCTGCGGCACGGCACCCTGACCCGCTGGTCGGTGTACGAGGACGACGCCGGGCGGCGGCTGCGCGTGGAGCAGGCCCGGCTGGTGCACATGGGCGAGCCGCATCTCGCCGCACAGCGCACCTCGTTCACCGCGGAGGGCTGGGCCGGGACGGTGGAGGTGGAGTCGGGGCTCGACGGCGATGTGCGCAACGCGGGAGTGGAGCGCTACAGCGAGCTGGCGAACCGGCATCTGACCCATGTGCGCACCGGCGCCGAGCACGATGACACCGTGGTGTGGCTGCGGTGCCGCACCGTCACCTCCGACATCAGGATCGCGCTCGCCGCGCGTGTCCGCGTCACCGACCGCCGCGCCCTCCCACCCCGTGCGCGGCTCACCGCCGGACAGGCCGTCCAGACGCTGCTGATCCCCGTGGGGCGCGACGAGACCGTGGCCGTCGACAAGACGGTCGCGCTGTACACCTCCCGCGACCCGGCGATCAGCGGCCCGCTGACCACCGCCGTCCAGGAGGTACGGCGTGCCGCCGACTTCCCCCGGCTGCTGGCGTCGCACCACCGTGCCTGGGAACGCGTCTGGCGGGAGGCCGCGCTGGACGTGCCCGGCGAGGCGGGCCGGATCCTGCGGCTGCACCTCTTCCACGTGCTCCAGACCCTGTCCCCGCACACCGCGGGACTGGACGCCGGCGTACCGGCCAGAGGGCTGCACGGCGAGGCGTACCGCGGGCATGTCTTCTGGGACGAGCTGTTCGTCCTGCCGTTCCTCAACCTGCACTTCCCGGAGGTTTCCAGGTCCTTGCTCGGCTACCGCTACCGGCGGCTGCCCGCGGCCGTGCACGCGGCGCGCAGTGTGGGCCGGCGGGGCGCGATGTACCCCTGGCAGAGCGGCAGCGACGGGCGCGAGGAGACCCAGGAAGTCCACCTCAACCCGCGCTCGGGCCGCTGGCTGCCCGACCACTCCCGGTTGCAGCACCATGTCGGCTCGGCGGTGGCGTACAACGTGTGGCAGTACTGCCAGGCCAGCGGCGACACGGAGTTCCTGCACACCGACGGCGCGGAGACACTGCTCCAGATCGCGCGGTTCTGGGCGAGCAGCGCGGTCTGGGACCCGGCGCTGGAGCGGTACCGCATCCGCGGTGTCGTCGGTCCCGACGAGTACCACGACGGCTACCCGGACGCCACGGTGCCGGGCCTGGACGACAACGCCTACACGAACGTCACCGCCGCGTGGGTACTGACCCGGGCCCTCGAACTCTGCCGGACCCTGCCCCCCGCGCACCGCCACCAGCTTTTCGACCGCATCCGGCTCGCGCCGTCGGAACAGGACGGCTGGGACGACATCGCCCACCGGCTCCATGTGCCGTACCACGCGGGGATCATCAGCCAGTTCGCCGGATACGGGGATCTCGCCGAACTCGACTGGGAGGGATACCGGAAGCGGTACGGCGACATCCGGCGGCTGGACCGGATCCTGGAGGCGGAGGGCGACACGGCCAACCGCTATCAGGCGTCCAAGCAGGCCGATGTGCTGATGCTCGGCTATCTCTTCTCGCCCCGGGAACTCGCCGGGCTCTTCCGACAGCTCGGTCACCGCCTCGACGACGACTCCTGGCGGGCCACCGTCGACTACTACCTCGCCCGCACCAGCCACGGGTCCACGCTCAGCTCCCTCGTCCACGCGTGGGTGCTGGCCCGGGTCCGCCGTGAGGAGGCGTGGGTCTTCGCCGAGGAGGCGCTCGCCGGGGACGTGGCGGATGTCCAGGGCGGCACCACGGCGGAGGGCATCCACCTCGGCGCGATGGCGGGCACCCTGGACTTCGTACAGCGCGGGCTGACGGGTCTGGAGACCCGTGACGACGCGCTGTGGCTGGATCCGGCGCCGCTGCCCCAGCTGTCGAAGTTCGGGGTCGGCATCCGCTACCGCAGTCACTGGGACGTGGATCTGCGGATCCGCGCCCAGCGGGTACGGATCGCCGTGCCGGACGGGAGCGACGGTCCGGTACGCGTGGTGCTCGGCGGGGTCGAGTCCGTCATCGCTCCCGGCACCGCGCGCCGGCTCGAACTGCCCGGTGGATGAGCCGGGCAGGCGGGTGGGCGCGCGGCGGCGGTGCGCGCCGGTCGGGTACGGGCGTCAGCCGGCCACGTGCGGCGTCAGTCGGGTACGAGCACCGCGGCGCCGTTCACCCGGTCGGCCGCGAGGTCGGCGAGCGCCCGGTCGGCCTGGCTCAGCGGATAGCGGCTGACGGTGACGCGGATGCCGATGCGCTCGGCCAGGGCGAGGAAGTCGTACCCGTCCTGGCGGGTGTTGGAGGTGACGCTGCGCAGATTCCGTTCCTGGAAGAGATGGCGCTGGTAGTTGAGCACCGGAATGTCGGAGAGATGGATTCCGGCGATCGCGAGCGTGCCCGACCGGTCCAGGGCCTCCAGCGCCACCGGCACCAGGTCACCCACCGGGGCGAACAGGATCGCGGAGTCCAGCGGCTCCGGCGGCCGGTCCCGGGCGTCACCGGCCGAGGAGGCGCCGAGTTCCATGGCGAGGTCACGTGCCGACGCCGACCGGGTCAGGACATGGACCGTGGCGCCCTCGGCCAGCGCCACCTGCGCGGCCAGATGCGCGGAGGCGCCGAAACCGTACAGCCCCAGACGCCCGCCGCGGGGCAGCGCGCTGCGGCGCAGCGAGCGGTAGCCGATGATCCCGGCGCACAGGAGCGGCGCGAGGAGCGCGGGGTCCTGGTTCTCCGGCAGCCGGTAGGCGAACGCCTCGGGGACGACGGCCAGTTCGGCGAAGCCGCCGTCCGCGTCCCATCCCGTATAGAGGGACCGGGGGCAGAGATTCTCCTGTCCCGCCCGGCAGTAGCGGCAGGTCCCGCAGGTCCCGCGCAGCCAGGCCCCGCCGGCCCGGTCGCCGCTACGGAACCGCGTCACGTCCTCGCCGACGGCGGCCACCCGGCCGACGATCTCGTGGCCGGGGATGCTCGCCGGGCGGTGCGGGACGAGATCGCCCTCGGTCAGATGCAGATCCGTACGGCAGACGCCGCACGCCTCCACCCGCAGCAGCAGTTCGCCCGGCCCGGGGGCGGGCACGCGGCGGCTGACACGGACCAGGGGCCGCCCGGTGCTGATCGGCCCCGGGGTCTCGACGGCCCAGCCGCCGTAGGTCTCCGTGGCGGGGACGGCGGACGCGGGAACAGCCATGAACCCAGCCTGCGGCGCTCGCCGACCCGCGGCAAGCGGGCGCCGCGACACCCCCCCCGGGGCCATACCTCTCCCCGGCATGCGGCCGGAGTCTCATCCGCGCTCGCGGAGGTACGCCTCCAGTTCGGCGGCCCCGGTCAGCATCGCCCGCGCACGAGCGGACAGCCGCCCGTGCCAGTCGTGCAGTGCGGCCTCCAGCGGCTCCAGGCCGCCGGCCGCCCGTACCTGGGCGAGCAGCGGGGCGATCCGCTCCAGCGGGTAGCCGCCCCGTCTGAGCTGGTGGGCCAGCCGGACGTCCCGTGCGTCGGCCTCGTCGTAGACGCGGTACCCGGTCAGCGGGTCACGGCGCGGGCGCACCAGCCCGGCCCGCTCCCATTTCCGCAGCGTCGCGGGCCGGATTCCGAGCTCCTCCGCCAGCGGCCCGATGAACGTGCCGCCGGGCCCGGACACCGGCCTGGACACCGGCCTGGACACCGGCCTGGACACCGGCCCTGACGCCCGCGCGGACCGGGACACCGCCGCGGCGGGTTCGGACGCCGTGGTGTGTGCCAGGTCGCGGAGGGCGTTCTCCACGGCCTGAAGGGTCCGCCGGTCGTCGAGCAGCTGGGCGTGGCTCTCGTCGATGAGACGGAACGCCTCGTCGACCGCGCCCTGGTGCACGGCCCGCATGATCGACGTCGCCGTCCGGTGGCTGTGACCGGGCACCAGCGCGAGGAACGCGCCCAGGGCCCGCGCGTGCAGCGGGGTGTAGGTGCGGTAGCCGTGGGCCGTGCGACCGGCGGTCGGCAGGATGCCGGCCGCCTCGTAGTTCCTGACGGCCTGCGTCGACAGACCGTGCCCGCGCGCCAGGTCGATCGGCCTGAGCTGACCACCGTTTTGAAGGTTTCGTGCCACGGGACGGACGATATCGCGGAAAAGCTTCCACCGAGGGTTCAACGATACCGTTGAAGGCATGGTTACCGACATCAAGGACACCGTCCACGCCGTCACGGCTGCCGCCGTCCTGAAGCCGCTTCCGGCCCGGCCGCGATTGCTCGCCCTCGGCGAGCCCACCCATGGCGAGGACCTCCTGCTCGACGTGCGCAACGAGCTCTTCCGGCAGTTCGTCGAACAGGAGGGCTACCGGACGATCGCGATCGAGAGCGACTGCCTGATGGGTCTGGTCGTGGACGACTACGTCACCTCGGGCACGGGCACCCTGGACGAGGTCATGGAACGGGGAATCAGCCACGGCTGGGGCGCCTCCGCGGCCAACCGCGAACTCGTTCGCTGGATGCGCGCCTACAACGTCCGCGCCGACGACGACGGCCGGCCCGCGTCCGAGCGGCTCCGCTTCGCCGGGTTCGACGGCCCGCTGGAGATGACCCACGCCGCGAGTCCCCGGCAGGCCCTCACCGCACTCCACGGCTACCTCGCGGCCCGGGTGGACGCGCATCTGCTCCCCTGTACCGCGGACACACTCGACCGCCTGCTCGGCGCCGACGACCGGTGGACCGAGCCCGCCGCGATGATGGACCCGTCCCGGTCCGCGGGGCAGTCGGCCGAGGCCCGGGAACTGCGGCTGCTCGCCGACGATCTGGCCGCGCTGCTCGACGCGCAGACGCCGTACCTGATCACGGCGACATCGCGAGAGGACCGGGACCGGGCCCGCCTGTACGGGCGCACCGCCGTCGGGTTGCTGCGTTACCACTTCTGGATGGCCGACACCTCACCGGGCCGTATGACGCGGCTGATAGGCCTGCGGGGCCAGATGATGGCCGACAACCTTCTCGCCCTCGCCGCCCGGGGCCCGGCACTCGTCCACGCCCACAACTCCCATTTCCAGCGGGCGAAGAGCTCGATGCGGATGGGCGACATGCCGCTGGAGTGGTGGAGCGCCGGTGCGCTGGTGAGCGTCCGGCTCGGCGAGGAGTACGCCTTCGTGGCCACGGCCCTCGGCACGATCCGGCACCAGGGAGTGGACACGCCGCCGCCGGACACCGTCGAGGGACTCCTGTACGCGCTCCCGGAGGACCGTTGCGTCGTCGACGCCCGGCGGCTGGCCGCCGCCCTCGGCGACACACGCCCCGCGCCCCGCGTATCCCCCTGGTTCGGCTACGCCCCGTTCGACCCGGCCCACTTGGCGGACAGCGACGGCATCGTGTTCGTCAAGGACGTCCCGCGCATCTAGGGTCCGTCCGGCCGGTGTGCGTGGGCCGGTGCGCTCAGCTGCCAGACGCGCGCCGGGGGCACATTGCCCCAGACCGTGCGGCAGCCGACGGCATGGGCTCGCTGGAAGGAGTCGAGCACATGCACGACTCCGCTGTGCCGGGCCAGGCTCCGGGAGCTGCCGAACACCGCACGCAGCCTGGTGGTGCCGCGATACCCGAAGTACGTCAGCCGGCCGCCCGGTCTGAGCGCGGTCAGACAGCGCGCGAGCAGATCGGACACCTCGTCGGGGCGGAAGTTGGTGAACGGCAGCCCCGACACGATCACGTCGTACCGTGCCGCGGGGTCCAGCTCCTGGACCGGTGCGGCTATGAGCCCGGCCCTTCCCCCCAGGGCCGTGAACAGGGGATCGGTACGCAGATCGGCCGCGAGTACGCGGGCGAAGCGCGGGTTGGACTCGACCAGGTCCAAGGTGTCCTCGGGCCCGAGCAGGCCGGCGAGCACCCGGGAGACCGCGCCGGTGCCGGCCCCGACCTCCAGTACGGCGCGGGGACGCCCGGTCCGCTCTGCCAGCGGCGCGGCGAGGGCCCGGGCGAGAGGGCGCCCGCTGGGCGTCACGGCGCCGGTCGTACGGAACGTCCGCAGCGTCTCCGCGAAGAACAGCCCCCGGTCGGCGAGCCGCCGGGCGGGCGTGCGCCGGGCCCGCGCACCCCCGGCCGGGGGTGCGGCGGTGCGTGCGGCGCCAGAGGGTGAGGTGCCGGAGGGGGACGTGCCGGCCGGCGGGGTGCGGACCAGCGGGGTACGGGGCGGTGGAAGAGCCATGCGAGCGACGCTAGGCAGCGGGCGGCGCCGGGGAATCCGCTGTTGTGCGACGGCGGTCTCCGACGAAAGTCGGGGGTGGCGACGGCTGTCCGGCGGGGGTGCCCCGCGTATGGACGTCTCTAGGATGACGAGGTGAAATCCGAGTCCGGACGCAGAATGCCGCTGTGGGTGGAGGCACCGTCGGCGGTGGCGCTCGCCCTGATGTCCGTACTGGAGGGCTACCGGTCGGCCGGCGACACGCTGGCGGATCCCGCGCCGTGGGTGGCGGTCATCGCGTCGGTGGCGGCCCTCGGCCGCCACCGGTATCCCCGCGCGGCGGCGGGCGCCGCGCTCGTGTCGGCGGTTCTCGGCGCCCTGCTGCCGTTGCTGGTGACGCTGTACCACCTCTCCTCGCGGGGCAGGCTGCGCGAGGTGTGGGTGTGTCTGGGAATCGTCCTGACCGCCGGGCTGCCGTGGCTCGCCGTCGCGCTGACCCGGGGCGAGCCGCTCACCGGAGGGCGGCTGAGCAACTGGACCAACACGAGCTTCGGCAATTCCGTACTCATCGGTCTCGCCCTGGCGCTCGGCATGTGGCTGGGCAGCAGGCGCCGGCTGCTGGAGGCGCTGACGGACCAGGTGGAACAACTGCGGGTGGAGCGCGAACTCCGCGCGGAACAGGCGAGACTGGCCGAACGGTCGCGGATCGCCCGGGAGATGCACGACGTACTCGCCCACCGGCTGAGCCTGCTCATGCTGCACGCCGGGGTGCTCCAGCTGCGCGGGGAGGGGATGCCCCCGGCCACCGTGGAGCGGATCGCCCTGCTGCGGAGCACCGCAGGACAGGCGCTGGACGATCTGCGCGAGGTGCTCGGGGCGATGCGCTCCGACGACGGGCCCCGTGGGACCGACGGGACGGCAGGGGCGGCGGGGGCGGCGGGGACCGCCGGGGCCGACGGCACGGTGGCCGTGGCCGCCCCGGCGCTCCAGGATCTGGCCGAGCTGCTCGCCGAGGCACGGGCCGCGGGACAGCTGATCGAGTCGACGGTGTCCGGGGACGCGGGCAGCACCTCCACCACCCACCGGCTGGCGGTGCACCGGCTCGTGCGGGAAGCCCTGACCAACGCCCGCAAGCACGCCTACGCGGCGCCGGTCGCGGTGCGCGTGCACTACGGGCCGCCGGCCACCACGGTCGAGGTGGTCAACGGGCCCGCGGGGGAGGCCCTTCCGGCGTCCGAGGACCCCGGGGCGCGGACACCGGGCGGGTACGGTCTGATCGGCCTGGCGGAGCGGGTCGCCGCGCTGGGCGGCCATCTGCACACAGGTGCCACGGCGGGCGGCTGGCGGCTGTCCGCCCGGCTGCCCGTGGCCTCCGCCGACCTGTCCGCCGACCTGTCCTCGGCGGCGTCATGATCAACGTCCTGGTGGTGGACGACGACGCCCTGGTGCGGCTCGGTCTCGTCGATCTGCTGACCACCGACCCGGAACTGGCCGTTGTGGGTGAGGCGGCGGACGGGCTGGCGGCCGTCGAGCAGGCGGGCCGGCACCGTGTCGACATCGCGCTCGTCGACATACGGATGCCGCGTATGGACGGTATCGCCGCGACCCGTCGGCTGCGCGCGCTCCCGGCCCCGCCGCGAGTGATCACCCTGACCACCTTCGACCTGGACGAGTATGTCTACGACGCGCTCGCCGCGGGCGCGGACGGCTTCCTGCTCAAGGACACCGATCCGCTGGAGATCATCCGCGCGGTCCACGTGGTGGCCGCGGGCCAGGGCATGCTGCACCCCGCCGCGGCCCGCCGGCTGATCGACCGTTACCACCACGCCGAACGGCCCGCGGCGCTGGCGGCGCGCGCCAAGGTCGCCCGGCTCACACCGCGCGAGACGGACGTACTGTCACGGCTCGCGCTGGGCTGCTCCAACGCGGAGATCGCGACGGCGCTCGGTATGCGCGAGAGCACCGTCAAGGCGCACATCAGCCGGATCCTCACGGCACTCGACGCCGGAAACCGCGTCCAGGCCGCTCTGCTGGCCAGGGACGCCGGGCTCGGCGCTCCCGGCTGAGCCCCGGCACAGGGCCGCCGGCCCGCGACCTGCCCGTGAAGCCGACGAGCGACCTTCCAGAGGCTCCAGGTCTGTGCGGACCTTGACACCATCCGCGCTCTTCGCAGTCGGTGTACAAGCCGCGAGCAGCACCACCGCGCCCAGCGTGAACATCCCCCGGCGTCCGGGATCCGCGATGTCCATCACCGGACTGCCCTCCCGTGCCGTAGGCGGTGGCGGCCTCCGGAACCAGTCCGGACCGTTCGCCGTAAAGCCCTTGATCTGAAGCGCGCTCCAGATCCGAGCATGGGACGCATGAACACCACGGACCCTCAGATCGTCCTCGGAACGATGGACTTCGGCACCCGCGTCGACCGCGACCGGGCCTTCGCCATCCTCGACTCCTTCGTTGCCGCAGGCGGTGTCTGGCTCGACACCGCGAACGCCTACTCCTTCTGGGCCGACCCGAGCGGCGTCGGCGGCGCCAGCGAGCGTCTCATCGGGGCATGGCTCCGGGCCCGCCCGGGTGCGCGCGACGCGGTGCGGATCGCGACCAAGGTCCGGCAGAACCCCCTCATCCCGCACTCCTGGCCGGAAAGCGCGGAAGGACTCTCCGCCCGCGCCATCCACGTCGGCGTGAAGGAGAGTCTGGGCCGTCTGGGAGTCGACCACCTCGATCTGCTCTGGGCCCACGCCGAGGACCGCACCGTGCCACTGGAGGAAACGGTCGGAGCCCTGGGCGAACTGGTCGGGCAGGGAGCCACGCTGCGGGTGGGGGCGGCGAACCATCCCGCCTGGCGCGTCGAACGCGCCCGGTCGCTCGCGCGACAGCAGCACGTGGAACCGCTGACGGCCCTGCAACTGCGCCACTCACTCGTCCAGCCGCGCCCGCTCACCCCCCTCGCGGAGTCCGCCCACCGCATGCTCACCGCCGAGGACCTGGACCTCGCGCGGTCGGAGGGGCTCGCCGTCTGGTCGTACACCTCGCTGATGTGGGGTTCTTACGTACGCGCGGACAAGCCGCTTCCGCAGACCTATGATCACCCCGGGACCACCCGGGTGCTCGCGGTCCTGGACGATGTCGCCGGTGAGCTCTCGGCCACGAGGAACCAGATCGTCCTCGCATGGCTGATGCGGCAGGGCATCGATCCCCTCGTCGGCGTGAGCCGCGTGGAGCAGATCGAGGAGGCGCTCGGCGCACGCCATGTGCGGCTCGGTGACGAGCACCTGGCGCGTTTCGCCGAAGCGCGGTAGCGGCGACAGCCAAAGGAGCTCCATGACCACCATCACCCCGGCAGCGGCCGCCGACCGCACCGGCGTCTCCATCGACACACTGCGCTACTACGAACGCGAAGGGCTCATCGGCCCGATCGGTCGCTCCGCCGGCGGGCGCAGGGAGTACACCGATGACGACATCTTCTGGATCGGCCTGGTCACGTGCTTCCGCGAGGCCGGCCTCGGTATCGCCGACCTGCGCGGGTTCGTCGCCATCCTGCGATCCGAGCAGCCTCCACAGGACAAGGTCACCTTCCTGCGTGAGCACCGTGCCACCCTGGAGCAGCGAGTGGCGGCGCTGCGCCGGGCCATGGAGGTCCTCGACGGCAAGATCGCCTACTACAGCTGAGCGACCGCCCGGTCGTCCGTGGGTGCGCCTCCGCCCCCGGTCGGCGGATCAGCGGATCACCTCCACGAACACCGGGTTGGTGTACAGCCAGGTGTCCACCCACGGGCGTGTCCGCGGAGTGTGTCCTCCGCTACGAGCTACGACAGCGTGTCTTCCGCTACGACAGCGCGCCGACGACCACGGAAGCGGCCTCCGCGATCAGCTTGTTGTCGTAGGCGGCGTCCTTGTCAGGGCGGTTCGACATGATCGCCATGACGATGGGAGCGGAGTCGGGGGGCCACACCACGGCGATGTCGTTGCGGGCGCCGTGGTAGCTGCCGGATCCCGTCTTGTCGCCGACCACCCAGCCCTTGGGCACCCCGGCCCGGATGAGTTCGTCCCCGGTGGTGTTGGTCCGCAGCCACTCCGTGAGCTGGGCGCGTTCGCCCTTGCCGAGGACATCTCCGAGCACGAACGCGCGCAGATCCTTGGCCAGCGCCCGCGGTGTGCTCGTGTCCCGCGTGTCGCCGGGGACCCATCGGCTCAGCTCGGGCTCGCGGCGCTCCATCAGGGTGACATCGTCGCCGATGCCCCTGAGCACGGCCTGGAGACCCTTGGGGCCGCCGAGCTGGTCGAAGAGCAGGTTGGCCGCGGTGTTGTCGCTGTAGCGGATGGTGGCGTCACACAGCTCTTTCAGGCTCATCCCGGTCTCGACATGCTTCTCGGTCACGGGAGAGTTGGCGACCAGATCCTCCTTGGAGTACGTGATCACCCGGTCCATGCCGCTCAGGGAGTACTTCCGCAGCACGGCGCCGGCGGCCAGCGCCTTGAACGTGGAGGCGTAGCCGAACCGCTCGCCGTCCCTGTACGCCACCTCGCGCCCGGTGCCGGTGTCGATGGCGTACACACCGAGCCGCGCGTCGAACGTGCGCTCAAGCTCCTTGAGTTCGCCGGCGAACGGCTTCGTGGCCGCGCCCGGCCCTGTCGCCGCGGCGGACGGGGACGACGCCGCGGACAGAGACGACGAGGCCGCGGAACTCCCCTGGCCACAGGCCACGATCGGGACGAGGGCGAGCGTGGCGAGTGCGCCGAGAACGGCGCGCCGGGCACGGGTGTACTGCATGGTCCAAACCTCCGGGGCGCCCCGCGCGCGGGTGGGCGCGCGGGGACGGCATAGGGGATGGGGTGACACGGCCCCATCCCGGTGCGTGGTCGTGGTCATCGGTGCCGGGACCACCCTCACCTTCGGACTGCCATGCGGTCCAATACGCTCATGCGCTGTTCCATGCCGATCTGGCATAGAGTGCGGCGTGTGGATCTGGTGGGAGCGTGTCACGCGTTTGTCAGCGTCAGCGAACACGGCAGTTTCACCGTCGGAGCGGCAGCTGCACGGATGTCCCAGTCGGTGGCCAGCCGTCGTGTCGCCGCGCTGGAGGAACGCTTCGGTGAGCAGCTGTTCGAGCGCACGTCACGGCGGGCCGTCCTGACCCCCTTCGGCCGGGACATGCTGCCGGCCGCCCGACAGCTCGTACAGTCGGCCGAGGTGCTGCTGAACGAGGCGGCCGCCGCCAAGCGCAAACCCTGGCGGCTCGCGGTGCCGGGCATCTGCTCCACGGCCGGTCTCGCCCGTCTCGTCGCCGAGGCGCGCGGGTACGGTGTCACGCTCGATCTCCGCGTCGCCGCGCCGGCGGAGCGCAGGGAGCTGATCCACGCCCAGCAGGTGCGTGCCGCCGTGCTCGCGGTGCCCGAGGACGAGGCGACCTGGTCCGTCCCGCTCGGGCTCGCCGGTGCGCGGGATCCCGGCGTCAAGCGGGTGTACGTCGAGACGCTGCGGATGGGACGGGCCTCCGCCGGCCCGGCCCGCCGTGTCTGGATCCAGCCGGAGGACGACGTGCCGCACATCCGTGACCCGCTGACGCGACTGCGCGACGCGGTGGGCCTGCGGCCCGCACAGCTCGTCGCGGCGGCCGACCTGACGACCGCCGCCGCGGAAGTCCTCTGCGCGCACGACCTGTTGCTGTGTTCCCCCGCGCAGGCCGGGGAACTCGCCCTGCACTGGCGGCCCATCGGCGAGATCACACTCAGCCGGGGGTTCGCCCTCGCCGCCGCGGCGGACGGCAATCCCCAGCACATCGAAGCGCGCCTGGGCGACGCCCTCGCCCGTCTCCTGGGCGCGGGCACCCGGGCGGGCGCCTCGGGAGGGGCGGCGGCATGAACACCGAGGCACTGCTCGGCGAGATGCGCCGGCAACTGCGCGACGGCGGTCTGCACGGCTGCCTGCTCGTGCGGGACCTGCACACGGGAGAAGAGCTGGGGATCGACCCGGACACCCGGCTGCCCGCCGCCTCCCTCGTCAAGGTGCCGCTCGCGCTGGCGACGGCGGAGCGCATACGGCGGGGCGAGCTCGACGGGGCGACGACGCTCGACGTGGAACCCGGGCGGATCACCACGCCCGGACCCACCGGGCTGAGCCGGTTCCGCCACCCCGCCCGGATCGCGATCGACGACCTGCTCTATCTGAGCACCTGCGTGAGCGACGGAACGGCCGCCGACGCGCTGTTCGCCCTCACCCCGCCCGCCCGGGTCGCCGGCATCCTCCACGAACTCGGCGTCCGCGGTCTCACCGTCCGGCACGGCATGCTCGAACTGTCCGACACCCCCGTGGAACGCTTCGATGCCGCCGAGGCCCATCTCGCCCACTCCCTCGCCATCGACGCGGGCACCAGCGGCCGTGGACACCGGGTGCCGCAACTCGACACCACTCGCGCCAACACCGGCAGCGCACGCGCCTACGTCGAACTGCTCCAGGCCCTGTGGACACCCTCGGCGATCCACCCCGAAGTGGCCGGGCGGGTGCGCGGCCTCATGAGCCACAACGTGCTACGGCACCGGCTCACCCCGGACTTCAGCTCCGACGCCACCACCTGGTCCTCCAAGACCGGCACCCTTCTCAACCTCCGTCATGAGATCGGTGTGGTCGAACACTCCGACGGCCAGGCCTTCGCCATCGCCGTCCTCACCGAGTCACTCGTCCCGGCCGGTACCCAGCCCGGGGCCGACGCCCTCATGGCGCAGGTCGCCCGAAGCCTGCGCGATCACCTCAGGCAGCTCTAGCTAGGGCCTCTCGTTTGGATCATGCCGGGCTCGGGCGGCCCCCGCCCACCCCCGGCGCCCCCTCACCCCCGGCGGCCCCTCATACCGTCCGTACGACCACACCGGCCGCGGCCATCGCGCCCGTCTCCTCCTCCGGGGCCGTCCCGTCCGTCACGACGGCGTCGAGCGCGGAGACCGGTGCGACGAAGGCGAGCGCCGTACGGGAGAGCTTGGCGGCCTCCGCCACGGCGATCACCCGGCGGGCCGAGGCGATCGCGGCGCGCTTGACCGCTGCGTCGGCCAGGTCGTACGCGGTCAGACCGTCCCTGGAGGTGAGCCCGCAGCAGCCGATGACGGCGGTGTCGAAGCGCAGCGCGGCGAGCGACGCCTCGGTCAGCGGGCCGGTCAACGCCAGCTCGCCCGGACGCGGTTCACCGCCGGGCAGCAGCAGTTTCAGCCGGGGGGCACCGGTCAGCGCGTTCGCGGCGTGCAGGGAGAGCGGTATGACGGTCAGCCTGCGGTGCTCCAGGGCGCGGGCCACCTCGAAACAGGTCGTGCCGCTGTCGATGAGCACCGACTCCCCGTCGGCGATCAGTCCGGCGACGGCGGCGGCGATGCGCCGCTTCGTCCCCGTGTCCTCCCGCGCCCGGAACGCGAAGGGCGGTTCCACGCCCCGCAGCAGCAGGCTTCTGGCGCCGCCGCGGTAGCGCTCCAGTACACCCTGGGCGCCCAGGGTCTCCAGATCGCGGCGAATGGTCATCTCGGAGGCCCCGGTGAGTTCCGCCAGTCCGGCCACGCTCAGCTGCCCGGCCTCGCGTACGGCATCGCTGATCAGCCTCAGTCGTTCTGTGCGCGCCATACCGCATATTGAACATGGTTGGCGACCGTTGGGCAATGTTTCGAACGTATTCCATGTTTGCTATGTTCGCTCGCATGGAGAGAACACGCATGGAGAAATCACTGCGCGCCGCCCGGATCGCCACCTTCGGCTTCTTCACCCTCAACGGGTTCGTGATGGGCATGTGGGTCGTCCACATCCCGACCGTGGAGCACCGCGCGGGGATCAGCCATGCCGTGCTCGGCTGGCTCCTGCTGCTGCTCGGCGGCGGCGCGTTCGCCGGAATGCAACTGGTCGGGCCGCTCACCGACCGTCTCGGCGCGCGCAAGGTGGTACCCGCGAGCGCGGCGCTGTGCAGCGCCGCGCTGATCCTGCCCGGCCTCGCCACCGAGGCGTGGACGCTGGCCGTGGCCATGCTGGTGTTCGGCTTCGGCAACGGCTGTCTGGACGTCAGCATGAACACCCATGCCGTCCAAGTCGAACGCGGCTACGAACGGCCCATCATGTCCGCCTTCCACGCCTTCTTCTCGGTCGGCGGGGTGCTGGCCGCGCTGGTCGGCGCGCGGACCCTCAGCTGGGACTGGAGCGCGGCACTGACCCTCACCTCGGTCAGCGTCTTCGGGCTGGTCGTCACCGTACTCTTCACCCCGGCGCTGCTGCGGCCCGAGCCCGCCCACGCCCCGGAGAGCCGAGACGGCACGGCCGACGAGACCGGCGCGGGGCGCAAGCCGTCCCCGGCGGACCAGGAACCGTCCCCGGCGGACCGGTTGTCGTCCCCGGCGGGTCGGAAGCCTCCGCGCGTGAAGACGCCCTCGCGGATCTGGGCGCTGGCCGCGCTCGCCTTCATGCTGATGCTCTGCGAGGGCGTCGCCAACGACTGGAGCGTGCTCGGCCTGCGGGAAGTCCTCGACGCGCCCGCCGCCACCGCCGCCTTCGCCTACGGCGCGTTCTCCACCGCCATGACGATCGGACGGCTGCTCACCGACCGGGTGGCCGCGCGCTTCGGCCCGGTCGCGATCGTCCGTTACGGCACGGCCCTGGGGGCGCTCGGGCTGACGGTCGTCGCACTCTCCCCCTGGATTCCCCTCGCCCTGGCCGGCTGGACGGTCTTCGGCATCGGGCTGTCCGGTTCCGTACCGCAGCTCTTCAGCGCCGCGGGCCACGCGGATCAGGGGAACGCCGGGGTGAATGTCTCCCGCGTCGCCGGGCTCGGCTATCTGGGCATGCTCGCCGGGCCCGCGATCATCGGGCCCATGACCCATTTCATCCCGCTGAACCTGACCTTCTTCCTGCCGGTGGTCTTCTGTGTGATCGCGGCGTCGGCCGCCCGGATCCTGCGTACGGGACCGGTGGCGGCGACCCCGGCGGCCGAGCCCGCGCAAGCGAGCGCGGGAAGCCGGCCGGCCTGACCGCGCCCTGGACGCCCTGACCGTGGCCTGGACGCCCTGCCGGCGGCACGCGGCGTCATGCGGCCGGGGACCGGCCCTCGGCGGTGGCGCGGCGCAGCGCGAGCACAGCGATGTCGTCCTGCTGATGTCCCGCGGCGAAGGCCCGGGAAACCGTGTGGAGGGAGCGGGCGAGCCGGTTCGGGGGCAGCTCCGCGTTCTCGGCGAGACGCTTCCTCAGCGGGAAGAACGTGCCGTCGGGGGCGCGGGCCTCGGTCAGGCCGTCGGTGCAGAGCAGCAGTGTGGTGTCGAAGGGGAAGTCGAACCGGCCGACGGTGCGGGCCGCGGACGCCAGCGAGCCGAGGCCGAGCGGGAGATCGGCCTCATCGAGGAGTACGGAGACGGCCGCGCCCGGTCCGACGAGATACGGGCGGGGGTGTCCGCAGCAGATGGCCTGCACCGTCGGGGAGTCGTCGATACAGAGGACGAGCGCGGTCACGAACCGTTCCGGCTCGTCGGCCTCGGCGGCGATGGCGTTGTGCCGTACGACGGCCTCCTCCAGGGCGTTCACGAGACCGGGGAGCGTCGTCTCGCGGTACGCCGCCTCGCGGAACGCGCCGATCACGGCGAAGGCCGTGCCTATGGCGGGCAGCCCCTTGCCCTGGACGTCACCGATCAGCACGCGGGTGCCGTAGGGCGAGGCCGCCAGGTCGTAGATGTCGCCGCCGACGAGTTTGTCCTCCTGGAGCGGCTCGTACACACCGTCCATCAGCACCTGGTCGGTGAGCAGCGGGAGCGGCCGGAGGATGCTCCGCTGCATGGCGGTGGCGGTCGACCGCAGCCGCAGCATCTCGTTCTCGTGCCCGATCCGGTACCGGCAGCCCAGCACGCTCAGCACGCCGAAGATCACGGTGAGTGTCAGTGCCGCGATGTCGTCGCCCTGGTCCGGCGCCGGGTGGTAGGCCAGGGACAGCGCCATCGCGGCGATGGACCAGCACGCGGTGAACACGGTCTGCCGGACGTCGGCG
Organism: Streptomyces sp. L-9-10; assembly: GCF_004151105.1. Taxonomy (GTDB): domain Bacteria; phylum Actinomycetota; class Actinomycetes; order Streptomycetales; family Streptomycetaceae; genus Streptomyces. The sequence continues at coordinate 181,691 of NZ_PHRF01000161.1, read as the reverse complement.
AAGGCGGCGGCGAACGCGGGGAGGAAGACGAGCAGGCTGACCAGGCGTACGCCGGTGCCGGTCAGCAGGCCGATCACCAGGATGAGCCCGGTCAGTCCCACGACCCACAGCAGTACGGCACCGTTCGACGGCCGGCGTGCCCGGGGGCGGTCCGGATCCGCAGGCTCGTCGGCCCTGGTGGCCACACCGCGCTCCCTTCACCGTCGGGCTCTCCCCCCACCTTCGGGCCGCGCCCTCCGGCCCGCGAGCGGCGCGGAGCACACGTGTGATCACGGCATGGGCACCTCCCTCGGCCCGGCGCCCGGCCGAGGGAGGTGTGAACGTCCGAGCCGCTACCGCAGATCGATCTGGAACACCTTGTCCGCGCCGGCCGGCTCGCCGCCGTTGGCGTCGGCGTTGGTCGTCGCCAGCCACAGGGCGTTCGAGCCGGGGATCTGCTCCACCGTCCGCAGCCGGCCGTACTGACTGGCGTAGTACGCGACGGGCGTGCCCGTACTCGTACCGGTGACCGGGATCCGCCACAGTCGCTCGCCGCGCAGCGCCGCCAGATAGAGCGCGCCGTCGGCGTACGCGACCGCGCTGGGGGAGGCCTCGTTCGTCGGCCACTGCCGGGCGGGGTTGGTCATGCCGGCGGTGGTGCAGTTGCCCTCGCAGACCGGCCAGCCGTAGTTCTTGCCGGGCTCGATCAGATTCAGCTCGTCGAACCTGGTGTTGCCGAACTCGGCCTCCCACAGCCTGCCTTGCGCGTCCCAGGCGAGCCCTTGGGGGTTGCGGTGGCCGAGGGAGTAGACGAGCGTGCCGAAGGGGTTGCCCGGCGCGGGCCTGCCCTGGGGCGTCATCCGGAGGATCTTCCCGCTGAGGGAGTTCGCGTCCTGCGAGAGGTTCGCGTTCTGCGCGTCGCCGGTGGTGGCGTAGAGGTAGCCGTCCGGGCCGAACTTGATCCGCCCGCCGTTGTGATAGCGGTTCTTCGCGATGCCGCTGACCAGCACGGTGTAGCCGCCGAGCGAGGAGCCGTCGTATGTCATCCGGACGATGCGGTTGTCACTGGACGAGGTGTGCATCAGATAGATGTAGTGGTCGGTGTTCCAGTTCGGCGAGACCGCGATGCCGAGGAGCCCGCCCTCGCCGCCGGTGGTCACGACGTTGGGCACGGTGCCGACCTGGGTCCGCGTGCCGGACTGCGTGAGCTTGAAGACCTTGAACGAGTCGCGCTCGGTGACGAGCGCGGCCCCGTCGGGGAGCCAGCTGAGGCCCCAGGGAACGGTCCATCCGGACGAGACCGTCCGGATGGCCGACGGGACGGACGCGATACCGCTGTCGGTCTGTGCCGCGGCGTTTCCCGCGCCGGCGGAGGCGAGCAGACCGGCGGTCACCGCGGTCGCGGCGGCGACGGCGGTCAGCGCGGGGGGCAGGAGCCTTCGGGCGGTGTGGGGGTGGCGTGCCATGGGAGGGCCCTCCTGATGGAGTCGGTACGGCTGGAACGTCACACGGCCCGTGGGTGTCCGGCCGTGTCTGACGAGCACCTGACAATGACTTCGGGCTCCCGAGGGACCGTAGGAGCTGTGTCATGGCCGGTCAAGGGCGTATGGAGCCAAAGGTTCATACCTAAGGGAAGGCGAGGCCCTGGGCGCGTCGGCCGCGCCGGTTATGCGGGCGAGTGCGGCGCTGGGACACTCCGACGACCGGCCGGGCCACCGGCCGGAGTCCGTGACGTCTCGGAGACGGAGTTCACCGCGTGCTGCTGCTGGCCGAGTTACTGACCAACTTCCTGCCCGGCAAGGTGAAGACGCGCGGAGAGTATGTGCTCTCCGCGGTCGTCATGACGGTGCTGTCGCTGCTGGTGCTGTCCTCCCTCGGGCACCTCTTCGGGCAGACGTGGGGCACCGCTCTGACGTGGGCGTCCGTTGTGACCGCTGGCGTGGCCGTCGGATACGCCGTGGCGTACCCCTTCGTGAGGGCCCGGCTGACCGGTACCCGGTGAACTTCCTGGACGAGAACCGGGCAACACGCGTTCGGATTGGGGCGGTTGGGGCGGGTGTACACGGTCGCCTCACTCGTCCGGCCCACACCGAGTACCCGAAGAGGTGGTTTGGCGTTGCCGCCCCGCTCCCATGGCGACGGCATCCGGCAGTCTCCTCCCGGTGCCGGACAGTCCGGCCCGAATCGTGTCAGGAGAAGCCATGTCGGTATACAAGCTGAACTGGGCCGCCGCGGCCGCCGCTCTCGCGGGAACGATGCTCGTCGCCTCGATGACGCCGACCGCCTCGGCGCAGCCCGAGACGGACAGAGCGGTCACCGTCCAGCAGCTCAGCCTGCGGCTGGCCGCCAACCCCAGCCAGGTCGCCAACGTCAAGGGCGGCGGCAGCGCGAACGGTACGCCGGTCATCCAGTGGCCCTGGTCAGGGACCCCGAACGAACGCTGGGAGGCCACCGCCAAGGGCGGCGGCTACTACCAGTTCGCGTCGAAGGAAAGCGGAAAGTGCCTGAACGTCAAGGGCGGTGGCAACGCCAACGGCACCGAGGTCATCCAATGGACCTGCGGCAACGACGCCAACGCCCTGTGGAAGTTCGTACGGAAGGGCATCGGCTACGAACTGGTCGTCAAGTCCAGCCAGAAGTGTCTGAACGTCAAGGGCGGGGTCGGCAAGGGGAACGCCCTGATCCAGTACACCTGCGCCGGCGCCGACAACGACATCTGGCTGGCCGTCTGGGAGCACTGACGGTCACCCCGCGCCGTACCGGTCCGGCACGCTGACGGGCGACGGGACGCGCGTCACGGCTGACCCGTGGACCGGCCGTCAGGAGGGCCGCCGACACCGTCGGCGGCCCTTTCCCGCTCCGGAACAGGGCGGCGCGGTTGTCAGCGGCGGGCCTGGACGAGCGCGTGCGTGCCGCTGGTACGCCACGGCTTCCCGCTCGCCTCCAGGCCGTCCAGCGTGCGGGCGTCGAGACCGACGATGACATCGGACTTGAGGGTGCGCAGTGCGGCCACGGGGCCGGGGAAGTACGCGGTACGGCCGGCGAACGAGGACGTCGGCGCCCAGTACCGGTCGCCCACCAGACGCCGGTAGTTGAGGTCGCCCTTGAGGAGCGTCACGGTGGCGCCCGCGAGCTCCCGGCGCAGATCGTCGGGCATCGCGCCGTACGGCAGCGGCGCGCGGAAGAAGTCGTGCGCGCGCACCGCGAGCCGCCCGCCCGCCATCGCGGCCCAGAGCCGTTCGCCGGTCCCGGCCGCGTATCCGGACGCCGCGCCCAGCCGCCGCAGACCGTCGATGACGTCCGTCATCGTCGCGTCGGACACGTAGTACGGATACGGCTTGACGTGCAGGACGGCGCGAGAGGCGCGTTCGGTGTGGAGCAGATGGTCGAGGAGCACGAGATCGGGGATGAGTTCCCGGCCGGCGTTGTCGGCGATCAGATGCACCGTGGCCGCCGCGCCCACGGGCAGCAGGGACCACAGCAGAGGGCCGTCGTCCGCGACGAGGCGCGGGTCCGTACCGCTGTCGGCTCCGACGGCTCCCGAGGCGATCCGGAAGCCGAGGTCCGCGCGGTTGCCCCAGAGCGAGGCGTGCGCCAGCGCGAGCGCCTGCTCGTCGGCGGGCCGTCCGGCGAGCCCGTCGAGTGCGGCGAGTTCGTCGTCCACCGCCGGGCCGCGCAGCTCGGCGTCCTTGAAGGGGGCGAACGGATCGACGCCCCGCCAGGGGCCGTCGCCGAAGTAGCCCATGGCGTCGAGGAGCACACGGTAGAAGTAGCTCTCGGCCCACAGGAACGGCACGTCGAACCAGGACCGGCCGAACCAGGAACCCCCGGCGCCGTCACGCCCCCAGACCTCCCACTGGGCGCGGTCGTGCGCGTCCGGGGCGAGCGGCTCGATCACCCCGTCGGTGACCGAGCGCAGCAGGGCGTCGAGCGCCCGGTGCCGCTCGGGGGTGCAGGGGAAGGCGTCGCGCACCTGCTGGATCAGCGCCGGATGGCGGTCGGTCAGTACTCCCCGGGCGAACGAGCCGGGCTCGTCGCCCAGGATCACCGGCGCTTCGTCCGCCGCGGGCGTCGCCTTGTCGTCTGCTTCGAGCATCGCCTGTACGTACTCCTCGATCGGCCGTCCGGAGCGGACCCGCCGAGCCGCCGTCGCCGGCCGTCCCGGGGGACCACCACCGCACCGTACCGGTGGCGGCTCACGCCCACAGCGCCCCGGCGAGGGCGGCCCCGGCGAAGGCCGCGCCCAGCCCGGCCGCCACGCTGCCGAGGACATTCACGGCGGCGTAGAGCTTCGCACCGTCCTCGGCGAGCCGCAGCGTCTCGTAGCTGAAGGTCGAGTACGTCGTCAGCGCGCCGCACAGGCCGGTGCCGAGGAACAACTGGGTCCGCGAGGAGGCGGCCCCGGCGGCGACCGCGCCGGTCAGCAGCCCGAGGACCAGACACCCCACGATGTTGACCGCGAACGTCCCCCACGGGAAGACGCTGTCGTGTCTGCGCTGCACGCTCCAGTCGGTCAGAAAACGCAGCGGGGCTCCGATGGCGGCCCCGGCCACGACCAGCACCCAGTTCACCGTGCCTCCCGCCGGCCGGCATGACGGACGACCTCGCAGTTCTCCAGCGTGACCAGCCCCTCGCGGACCAGCTCGTCCAGCCGTGGAAGGAAGTCCCGGATCTTCTCCTCCGAGTCCACGATCACGATCGCCACCGGCAGGTCCTCGCTCAGCGACAGCAGCCGCTGCGTGTGGATCAGGGAGGACGCGCCGAACCCCTCGATCCCGCGGAACACGCTCGCGCCCGCCAGCCCCGCCCGGTGCGCGCGGTGCACGATCTCGGTGTAGAGGGGCTTGTGGTGCCACACATCGGATTCGCCGATGAGGACCGTCAGCCGCAGGGCACTGCCCATCAGCCCGTTCATGTCCGCCTCCACGCGACTACGCGGCGCGTCAGCCACACCGCACTCCACACCGAGGCGAGGGCCGCCACCAGCGTCAGTCCCAGATACGCCATGCCCGCGGCGGGCCTGCCCGAGGCCACCAGGAGCCGGATGTCCACCGCGTAGGCGGAGAACGTGGTGAACCCGCCCAGCACGCCGGTCCCGAAGAACGGCCTCACCAGCCGGTGCGCGGCCCACACCTCACTGATCACCACCATGAAGGCGCCGATCACCGCGCACCCCACCACGTTCACGGTGAGCGTCGTCCACGGAAAGGCGCCGGACGCGGTGGGCCACAGGAGGGACGCGCCGTAGCGGGCCGCCGCGCCGATCGAACCGCCGAGCGACACGACGGCCAGCACCGGCCACAGCGCTCCGGCCCGCGCACGCCGCCGCCCGGCCCCGGCCCCGGGCATGGTTCCGGCGCCCGCTCCGGACATGGCGGTACCGGAATCGGGTCCGGTGGGTTCTTCGGGCTCGTTCACCACTCGGGGCCGCGGGCTTCCCATGGGCATACGTCTCCTACTCGCCGGGCGCCCGTACGCGGACGCGCTCCTCCGCAAGTAGGGACCGTTGGCGGAAGCTCTCCGCGGTTGGGTACGGCGGGCCCCACCGCCGCGTGGTCGCCCGCCGGGCCACCACCGGCTCCCAGGCTAGCGCCAGGGCCCGGGAGGCGCCGACCCGGGCCCTCCCTGACGGCCCCTGCCGCGCGCGGCTGCGGCGACGGCTCACAGCCCCGGGCCGCCATGGCGCATGTACTGGTCGAGCAGTTTCGTACGCGACACCTCAAGACGGCGGGCGAGGATCTCCGCGATGGAGCGGGTCAGCGCGTAGCCGAGGGCAGGATCGGCCTCGCACATGGCCCGTACCGCGTGCCCGTCGAACTCCAGGGTGCGCACCGGACTGAACGCCTCCGCCCCGAAGTGCCAGCGGTGCGGCGGGAACAGCCAGGACCAGCCGAGCAGGTCCCCGACCCCGAGCGTCTCGACCATCACCCGCCGGCGGCCGGGTACGTACATGTCCAGGGAGACGGCGCCCGAGCGGATCACCCAGAACCGGTCCGCCGGATCGCCCTCCTCGAAGATCCTGGTGTCCTGGGGGAAGGAGACATAGCGGGCCTGTCGCATCAGGAGTTCGCTGTGGCCGGTGGGAAGCACCGTCAACCAACGCGTCGCGGGAGCCATGGTGGGGTACCTCCTTGCCGAACCGCGTGACCGGGCCGTCGACCGGGTCATGAACGGGCCGGACGGGACATACGGCGCGTACGGCCATACTTCAGATGGTATCCCCACCGTGTGACCTGCCCGGAAGTGCCGATTCCGTCGCACCACCGTGCGTGACGGGCCGGCGGCGGACAGCGCCGGAGCGGCGGAAACGAGACCCGGCCGGATCCCGCCCCTCAGGGCCGCGCGATCATAGGCAACACGTCGTGACCGCGACACGTCTGGACCCCGGCCACGCCGTGACCTCGACCTTCGCCGTGTACACGAAAGCAGGAGAGTTCGTTGAAGCAGCCTCCCTGTCTCGCCGCCGCCGACCGCTACGACGACATGCGCTTCACGCGGTGCGGTCGCAGCGGCGTACGGCTGCCGCAGGTCTCCCTCGGCCTGTGGCACAACTTCGGCGGCACCGCGCCGCTGGAGAACCAGCGCGCCGTGCTGCGCCGCGCCTTCGACCGGGGCGTCACCCATTTCGACCTCGCCAACAACTACGGCCCGCCCTACGGCAGCGCCGAGGAGAACTTCGGCACGCTCTACACGCAGGACTTCCGCCCCTACCGCGACGAACTGTTCCTCTCCACCAAGGCCGGCTACGACATGTGGCCGGGGCCGTACGGCGAGTTCGGCTCGCGCAAGCATCTGCTGGCGAGCCTGGACCAGTCACTGACGCGGATGCGCGTCGACCACGTCGATCTCTTCTACTCCCACCGGTTCGACCCCGACACTCCGCTCGAGGAGACGATGGGGGCGCTGGACTCGGCCGTACGGCAGGGCAAGGCGCTGTACGCCGGGCTGTCCAACTACCCGCCCGAGCGGATGGAGCGGGCCGCCGGGATACTCCGGGACCTCGGTACCCCGCTGCTGATCAACCAGCACCCGTACAACCTCCTGGACCGCGGCATCGAGCACAACGGCCTGATCGCCGCCTCCGCCGCGGCGGGCGCCGGAGTGATCGCCTTCTCTCCGCTGGCCCAGGGGCAGTTGACGGACCGTTACCTGAACGGTGTGCCCGCCGACTCGCGGATGGCCGTGGGCCACTTCCTGAAGCGGGACGCGCTCAGCGAGCGGAAGCTGGCCTTGCTGCACGCGCTCAACAAGCTCGCGGGCGAGCGCGGACAGACCCTCGCACAGCTGGCCCTCACCTGGGTGCTGCGCGACCCGCGCGTCACCTCCGTCCTCATCGGCGCCAGCAGCGTCCGGCAGCTGGACCAGAACCTCGAAGTGCTGACCGCCACCGCGCTCGACGAACCGGAACTGGCCGCGATCGAGGCCCTGTTGACGGATCCCGACGGATCTGCCTGACGGGCTCGCTGACGGACAGTGAGTATTCGTCGGACGGGTTCATCCGACAGGTATCCCCATATCACATTCCACGTCACCCCAGCTGTTGACGTGCTCCTAATCCGTGACGGACCATCACATGAGGGTGTTCAACGGGGAGTTGGGCACCGCGGTGTCGAAGGGGGATCGTTCCATGCGGAAAACGGCCAAGAGCGACAGCACATCCCGTCCCAAGCCGACCACCATCAAGATCCGACGTCTCGACCGGAGAGAGACCACGGGCGACAGCAACTCGACCGGTTCCTGAACGGGCCGCTGTGCCGGGTCGTTATCTCACCGTCGACGAACTGACCTCCCGCGCCCGGGGCCTGGCCGCGGCGCACCCGGACCGTGCCGTCCTGCGGCGTATCGGCTACTCACGGGCCGGGGAGCCGATACGGCTGCTGTCCATAGGGCGGGGGAGCCGGCACGCGCTGGTGGTCGCGGGGCCGCATGCCAATGAACCGGTGGGCGGCATGACGGCCCTGCGACTGGCCCGGTATCTCGCCCGCCCCGAGCGGCCGGGCCGGGCCATGGACACGACCTGGCACTTCGTCCTCTGCCTCGATCCCGACGGAGCCCGCCGCAACGAGCGGTGGCTCAAGGGCCCGATGACCTTCGCCCAGCACTACCGCCACTTCTTCCGTCCCGGCTTCGCGGCGCAGCCCGAGTGGCTGCCCACGGAGCCCGGCGCGGAACCGATGCCCGAGACCCGGGCCCTGCTCGACCTCCAGGACGAGCTGCGCCCCTACCTCCAGTGCTCACTGCACGGTGTGGACGTGGGCGGCAGCTTCGTCCAGCTGACCCGCCGGCTGCCCGGCCTCCCGGAACGGCTCGGCAGGTCCGCCGCCGATCTGCGGATACCGGTGGAGCTGGGGCCGTACGACGCCTTCTTCTGGCCGAGCCCGGGACCGGGCGTCTATGACATGCCACGGCCCCAGGAAGCGGATCAGTTCCACTCGCTGCCCGCCGCCACCGCCACCTCCACCTGGTTCCATCCGTATGCGTACGGCACTGTCACGGCCGTCGTCGAAGCACCGATGTGGGGGGTCGAGGAGGTCGGTGACACCTTGGCCCACCCCGACCCGTCCGGCGCTCTGGAGACCATCAGCCGGACGCTCCGGCAGGACGCGTTGTTCCTCGCGGGACTGCTGGAGCGGGTGCGGCCGGGACTGCCCGCCACCGTGGCACCGCTGCTCGCACCGGTCGAGGAGTACCTCGCCATCTGCGGCGGGCTGGCGGACGAATGGGCGCCGGAGGCGGCCCTGCGCGAGACGGGCGGACTGCCGCCGCTGAACCGGGCGCGGATCATGGCGCTCCGGATCGCCGCCCGGCGGCTCGTGGTCCGTACGGCGGGGATGCTGCACCAGATGCTCGCCGCCGGGCACGGCACGGAGCCCGGTCATGACCCCGGCAGCACAGGCGGTGCGGCCGGCGCCGGCGCTGCGGAGGCGACCGAGGTACGCGCTTCCCTGGACGTGTTCCTCACCCGGCGCTGCGACGCGTTCGAAGCGGACTGCCGCGCCCGCTGGATCCCGGTCCACGACCAGGTGGAGCATCAGTTCAGAATCGTGCTGGCCGCCTCCGAGCTGGCCGCCCGGTTCAGGGAGCCGAGGGCGGTACGGGCGTGAAACCGGACCGGCCGCCACCGCCGGTTTCCGGCTTACGGCGCCCCCGGGTCAAGCCCGAACACCGCGCCTACCGCACCGTGGACGGGAACGTACGCATCGGGAGCGTGGTGTACGGGATCGGCGCCGAGGTCGCCGACCCCGACGGCTGGATCTGGACGCTGACCGAGGCGCTCGACGGGACCCGCGGCCAGGCCGAGTCGGTCGACGAGGTGCTCGCCCGGCATCCGGCCGTCGAAGGGGGCGCGGTCGTCCAGGCGATCGCCGAGCTGTACGAGGCCGGGTTCCTGGAGGACGCCGGGGCGGAGCCGCCGGACACCCTCACCGACGAGGACCGCGTGCGGTACAGCCGCGGTGTGACGCTGTTGCGGTGGATGGATCTCAAACCGCACGCGACCGCCTGGGAGTTACAGGCCCGGCTGCGCTCGGCCCGTGTACTGCTGCTCGGCCTCGGCGGCACCGGAGGCTTCGCCGCCCAGGGCCTGGTCGCGTCGGGCGTGGGCCGGATGCACTGCGTCGACGGCGATGTCGTGGAGCTGTCCAACCTCAACCGGCAGCCCCTGTACCACGAGAGCGATATCGGCCGGTCCAAGGCCACCGCGGCCGACGCGGCCCTGCGGGCGGTCAACTCGCGGGTGGCGCTGACCACGGAACACCGCGCGGTCCGCGGTCCCGACGACATCGCCACACTGCTCGAACCGGGCTACGATCTGCTGCTGCTCTGCGCCGACCGGCCGCCGGAGATCCGCCGCTGGGCCAACCGCGTCTGCCTGGCCGCCGGAATCCCCTGGCTCGACGCCGGCTACCGCGGACCGCTCGTCACCGTCGGCGTCCACACACCCGGCCGGGGAGCCTGCTGGGAGTGCCACCGCGCGGGTGAGGTCGACCGCCGCGATCTGCGCCTCGCCGCCGGACAGGACGAGGAGGCCGCCTCGCCCCGGATGGAGTGGAACCCCGTCAACGCCGTGACCGCGGGCCTCTCCGGCCATCTCCTCGTCCACGCGGCGATCGCGCTGCTCACGGGCGTACCGGAGATGGAACCCGGCTTCCGCTTCGGCCTCAATCTGATGGCACTGTCCGAACCGGTGGAGGAACGGTACGACCGCAGACCGGACTGCCCGGCGTGCGGTACGCCGCACACGGCACGACGCCCGGCCTGAGGCCCGTACCCGTCCCGCCGGAAGCGTGTCGTCCGGCGGGGGAGTTTCGTTACCCCTTGAACCGCCTTCGCGCAGTCGAACGGCCGAATTCGTGTGGATTCGGGTCCACTCGGGGCGCTCCGGGGCTACCCTCAACACCTGACCTGCGCACTGTTCGAGAAAGCGAGGGATGCCGGTGTACCGGCCGGATGACACGGTCACCCTCCCGCTGCTGGAGCGTGAACCCGAACTCGCCGCGGCGGCCAACGCCGTGGACGCACTGTGCGGAAGCAAGCGCTCCGGTGGGCTTCTCGTCTACCGGGGTGCCGCCGGGCTCGGTAAGACGGCGTTGCTCTCGGAGGTGCGCCGACTCGCCACCGGACGCTGTGCGGTGTGGTCCGCGCGCGGCGGCGAGACCGTCACGTCCGTGCCCTTCCATGTCGTACGGCAGTTGCTCCAGCCCGCGCTGACAGCCACCGAACCGGTGTCCGAGGCGGTGTCGGGACCGGCGGACGGTCCCAAGGACGCACGGGAGTTGCTCGGTGACCGGTACGAGATCGTCGGCCCGGCCCTCGGCATAGCGCCACCGGGCGACCAGCACGCGGACCCGCAGGGCGTCAGGGACGGTCTCGACGCCCTGGTCGAACGGCTCGCCGCCGTCCACGGACCGCTCGTCCTCCTCGTGGACGACGCGCAGTGGGCCGACCTGGAGACCCTCGCCTGGCTCACCTCCTTCGCCGAGCGCCCCGCCGTCCCGCTGCCCGTCCTCATCGTCGTCGCGTACCGCACCGAGGAGGCCATCGGCGAGACCGAATGGTTTCTCCAGAAGATCGGGGCGGTGGCGAGGCTGCTGGTCACACTGAGCGAACTGACCTCCGACGCCACGGCCGAGCTGGCCCGCGCCGCCCTCGGCGAGCACGCGGACGATCCGTTCTGCCGCGAGGTGTGGGCGGTGACCGGCGGCAACGCGTACGAGACCGTCGAACTGCTCGCCAAGGTGCGGGACAGCGGCCTCGAACCCGTCGAGGACCATGCCGGCGAACTGCGCGCCCTCGGCGCCTCGGCACGCGGCACCGGTCTGATCGCCCGGCTGGAGGAACTGGGCACGGCCACCACCCGGTTCGCCTGGGCCGCCGCCATCCTGGGCACCGACATCTCACTCGATCTGGCGATCTCCCTGTCGGGTATGAGCCAGGAAGAGGCCACCGAGTGCGCGGAACGGCTGCGGGCCGCGCGCATCCTCGTGGGCACGGACCCGTTGGAGTTCGTCCACCCGCTGATCGCGGGCGCCGTCTACCGGGCGATCCCGCCGGGCGTACGCACCGCGATGCACGGACTCGCCGCCTGGGCCGTCTCCCGCAGCGGCCGGGGATCGGCGGCGGCCGCGCCCCACCTCCTCGAAGTGCATCCGGACGGCGACCCCGAACTCGTCGAGCAACTGCGCGAAGCCGCCGCCGAACACCTCGCGGTGGGCGCACCGGACGCCGCCCGCCGCTGCCTCGAACGCGCCCTGGCGGAACCGCCGTTGGAGTCCGTCCGGCCCCTGGTGCTGTACGAGCTGGGCTGCGCCACGCTGCTCACCTCACCGGCCACCACGGTCGGACATCTGCGCGCCGCGCTCGACACCCCGCAGCTGGACGAAGCCCTCCGGGTGGATGTGGTGTTCCGGCTCGCCCAGGCACTGACACACAACAACCAGACCGGTGACGCCGCGCATGTGGTGGCCACCGAGGTCGCGCGCATCGAAGAAGGACCCGCCAGGATGCGGCTCCAGGGTGCCCACTTCCTGTGGGAGGGCGTGCAGGCCATCGAGGAGAACGGCCCCGAGCGCTCCCGCCGCCTCGCCCGGCTGGCGGACGGGCTCACCGGACGTGACAACACCGAACGCGTCCTGCTGATGCTGCGCGCGTTCGACGGTACGGCCCGGGGCGAGAGCGCCGAGGAGAACGTCCAGATCGCCGAACAGGCCCTGAGCGACGGCCGGTTGCCGCCCGGAGTCGGCTGGACCGACACGGCGTGGGGCTTCGAGCCACCGGCGCTGCTCGGTCTCTCGTACGCCTTCGCCGACCGGCTCGACCGCGCGGAGAGCCTGTTCCAGGAAGGGCTGCGGGCCTTCGAGATCTCCGGCTGGAGCGGTGGCCATCTGGCCTTCGCCCATGCCCTCGTGGGCTACGGCCACCGCCGACGCGGCCGGCTCGCGGATGCCGAGACGTATCTGCGCGAGAGCCTGCGGCTGGCCGACCGGGTCGGCAACGGTCTGCCGATGCACTGGGACGCGGCGTGCATGCTGATCGACACCCTGCTCGCACGCGGCCATGTCGACAAGGCCCTGGAGGCGGCCGAGCGTCACGCGTTCGCCCCGCCGTACTCCTCCTCGATCGTCATCCCCGACGCGCCGAGCGTGCGGGGCCGGCTGCTGTTCGCCCTCGGCCGTACGAAGGAGGCCGTCGTCGAACTCGAAGCGGCCGGAGTGGCGTTGACCGCGCGTGGCCGTCACAACATCGTCATGGCTCCCTGGGCGTGCGACCTCGCGCGTGCGGTCGCCGACGACGATCCGCGCCGTGCGGCCCATCTCGCCTCGTACGCCAGGGACCGGGCGGAACGCTTCGGCACGCACACCGCCATCGGGGTCGCGCTGTGCTGCGCCGCGTCCCTGAAGGAGGGCGCGGAGAAGGTCGAGTTGCTGGCGCAGGCCGTCGCCCATCTGGAAACGTCACCGTCCGCGTACGAACTCGCCGTGGCCCGGGTGGAGTACGGCATCGCCGCCGGGTTCCCCGCAGAGCTGGCCTGCGGGCTCGAACTGGCGGAGAGCTGTGGCGCGGACGGTCTGGCTGACCGGGCGCGCCGGGCGATGGACGCCCGCCCGGCGCCCCGCTGACGAGGACGGACCGCCGGCGCCCGGGGCCTCGCCGCTGCCCCGGGCCCGCTGACCGCCGGCACGCCCCGCTGACGGCCGTCGGCCCGGGGCGTGGGCCTGATGACGTCACCGCCGTAAGGCCCGTCAGGTCAGGGCGCGGTGCGCGGGCGCAGTTCCAGCACCCGTACGCCGTACGGGCCGATCTCCACCGTCTCCAGCCGCTCGCCGGAGACCAGATCGTGCAGCGCCGCGTCACCGGTCTCCGGACACACCGTCAGCTCCCGCTCGGACTGGCTCACCAGCCAGACGAAGCGCCTGCCGTCCTCATGCACCAGCACATCCGCGCCCACCAGCGGGGTGCCGACCGTCACCGGCCGCCGTACGCCCGCCACTTCGGCGAGCGCCTCGTACAGCCGGTGTGTACGCTCCGGATTGACCCGGGCCGTCCGGGCCGCCATGTGCTCCAGCGGATAGGTCGCCAGCACGGTCTCGCCCTCGCCGAGCCGGTGGCGCAGCAGCGCGGGCCGGCCGTGGGCGTCGGTCGCCACCACCCGGGCCCCGGCGGGCACCACCGGCAGATAGGCGCGGCTGTCCTCGTTGCCCGCCACCGCGAAGCGCAGTGTCTCCCCGGCCGCGATCGTCCCGAAGTCCTCCTGGAACGTCATCTCCAGGGTGTCGTCCTCGATCGGCTCGGCGACACCGTACGAGAGCTGGAGCTCCACCCCGAACAGCCCGTCCAGGTCGTGGAACCACGGCCCGCGCGTGCCCGGGTACTCACCCGAGCAGAAGGACAGATAGACCGTCGCGCCGTCCCGCGCCCGCCGCTCCAGATCGCGCCGGGTGCGGGTGGTCAGCTGGCGTGTCGAGGGCAGCAGATACAGCAGGCCGTCCATCGGCAGACCGTCGGCCTCCCGGGCGAACGCGACCGGCAGATCCGCGCCGCGCGCCGCCACGTACCCCTGGTGCAGTGAGCTGAAGATCAGCGGCCGGTCGGCGGGCCTGCTGTACGGGTAGCCGCGCTCCAGGAAGGCGGGCACGACGAGCGCGGTGGGCGCGTCCGAACGCCGGCAGTGCCCGAAGTCCACCCGCCGCAGCACATCGCTGAAGGCGGCCAGTTCACGCAGTGGCTCCTTCGGACGCCCGGTGCTGTCCGTGATGCCGAAGTGCATCTCGAAGGGGTGGTGGTCGTACGGGGACCGGTCCCAGAGATGGTCGTAGTCGGTGTTGTTCCAGGCGATCCACCCGGTCGCGCCGCCGAGCAGCGAGTTGTGCAGGGTCTGCCGGTAGTAGACGCCCGCGTTGCGCGCGGAGACGGTGTCGGTGGAGAGGCCGAACTCCTCCAGGATCACAGGCTGTCCGGTGACGCCGGCCAGCTCGCACTCGAAGGCCGCCCGGTAGTGCTGGCGCGGCAGGTCGGTGTCGGAGCGGTAGACATGCGGGCCGACGAAGTCCACGTACTCCGCCGTCTCGCGCAGCGAGAAACCGTTGTCACGGCCGGTCACCTCCAGACCCCAGGCACCGTCGCCGAGCGACACCGGCTGGGTGCCCCCGGCCGCCCGGACGGCCTGGCACATGAACTGCGCCCAGGCCGTCACCACGTCCGAGGACGGCGGATCGACCTGGTGGATCCGCCCGTACCCGGGCATCTCGTTGGTGATCAGCCAGCCGGTCACCGCGGGGTGGTCCTTGAAGCGCCGGGTCATCTCGCTCACGAACCAGGCCTGCCGGCCGACCATCCACACGTCCTCGTACAGATCGCGGTCGCCGCGCCAGACCGGATCCCAGTTCTCCCCGGACATGTGGCCCACGATGAACGTCGGGACGGTTCCCATCGACAGCTCGCCGTGGGCGTCCAGGAAGTCCCGGAAACGGTCGCACAGTTCCTCGTCGATCCGGTGCGGTTCGGGGTGGAAGTCCGGCCAGTAGAAGAACGAACGGCTCATGGTGAGCCCGTGGTCGCGCAGCACGGCGAGCTCTTCGCGTACGACCGCGCCGTCGTAGTCGCGCCACATCAGCGGACCGCCGGTGCGGGACCAGAAATTGGCGCCGACCCAGGGCAGGACGCGGTCGTCGTGGGTGAGGTGGGCGCTGTGGCGTCGCATGTGTTCTCCGTGACGGGGGTGGTTCTCTGTTTTCTGGGGAGCCGGGCTCACCGGCGGCGGTCAGGCCCTGTCCCGGCCCGGGACAGGGCTCGTCGACTCGCGGACCACCAGCCGGGGCCGGCCGGTGAGCGGCCGTGTGTCGGCGTCCTCGCCGCACTCCGCGAGCAGGGCCCGCGCCGCGGCGGCGCCGACCTCCCGTACCCGCTGGTCGACGGTGGTCAGCCGGGGGTGCAGCCAGTGTCCGAGCGGCAGATTGTCGTAGCCGACCACCGAGAGATCGTCCGGCACGGCGAGCCCGGCACGCTGGGCCGCGCCGATACCGCAGACCGCCATCGAGTCATTGGCGTACATGATCGCGGTCGGCCGGACGGGGAGGGCGAGCAGCTGTTTGGTGGCGGTGCCGGCCGCGGCCTCGGTGAAGTCCGTGTGCAGCACGGCCGCCGGGGCGAGCCCCGCCGCCGCGAGTTCCCGCTCGAAGACCCGCAGGCGGAAGCCGGTGTGCACCAGCTCGGCCGGGCCCGCGACATACGCGATACGCCGGTGGCCGAGGTCCAGCAGATGCCGTACGGCCTCGGTGACGCCCGCCTCCTGGTCCCCGAGTGTGATGTTCCGGACCGACAGCTCGTGGTGCGGTGTGCCCAGCAGTACGGCGGGCAGCCCCAGTCGGCGCAGCAGCGGGGGACGGGGGTCGTCCGTCCTGTGGTCGGTGAGGACCGCGCCGTCGACGCGTCCCTCCGCCGCCAGCCGCTCGTACAGCGCCGTCTCCTCCGCCACGTCGCCGGCCATGTGCAGCAGCAGGCCGTAGCCGCGCGGCGACAGCTCGCTCTCCAGACCGGTGATCAGCTCGGAGAAGTGCGGGTCCGCGCCGAGGACATCGGTGGGGCGGCGGACGACCATCGCGACCGTACGGGTACGGGACCGGCGCAGGGCGGTCGCCGTGGCGCTCGGCGACCAGCCGAGCCGCGCCGCCGCCTCGACGATGCGCAGGCGCGTCGGCTCCGATATCCGGCCCGTGTTGTTGAAGACCTTGGACACGGCGGTCGCCGAGACGCCCGCCTCGGCCGCCACGTCCTTGATGGTGGGCCTGGTGTTCCTGCCGGCGCCGTTCTTCCCCGCGCCGTCGCTCCCGCCGTTGCTCTCGCTCACATCTTCACCGCGCCGCTGATCAGTGCCTGCTGCATTCTCTTCTGGAGAATGGTGTACACGATCCAGACGGGTACGAGCGTGAGGATCGTACCGGCCGTCAGTACACCGTAGTCGGTCCCGATCTGGGACTTCAGGGTCGGCAACGCGACCTGCACGGTGCGCAGTTCGGGGTCCGGGCCGATGATGATCAGCGAGTAGAGATACTCGTTCCAGAAGCTGAGGAAGTTGAGCAGCAGCACGGTGGCGATGCCGGGCATGCACATCGGTGTGTAGATGTGCCGCAGTACGGCGAACGTCGAGGCGCCGTCCATCCGCGCCGCCTCCTCCATCTCGCGCGGGATGGTGCGCATGAACTGCACCAGGATCACCACCGACAGCGGCATCGCGGTCGCCGGCAGGAACAGCACCATGAACGCGCGCGTGTGGAAGAGGCCGGTCGCCGCCGAGAGCAGGAAGGTGGGGAAGAGCGCGGCGAAGGTCGGAATCAGGAAACCGAGCGAGAACACCTTCTCCATCGCGGACGCCAGCCGCCCGGTCGAACGGGCGAGCGCGAACGCGGCGGGTATCGCCAGGCCCAGCGTCAGGGCCAGCGAGAACACCGTCACCAGCGCCGAGTTGAAGATCGCGGGCCCGAGTTCGGCGCTCTCGAAGGCCGTACGGAAGTTGCCGAGCCCGAACGAGGACGGCGGTGAGAGGGGGCTCGCGAAGATCCGCTCGTTCGACTTGAAGGCCGAGGCGAGGAAGTAGTAGAGCGGGACGGCCAGCAGTACCGCGTACGTCCACACCAGGATGTGCGCGGGCAGCCAGGACTTCCTGAACTTCATGGTGGACATGGGGGACAGCTCCGATCGGTGGCTGTGTGCACGACGTCGGCGCGCTTCGGTACGTCAGCACGGCGGTACGTCAGTACGTCGCACGTCAGTACGTCTGGCGGAAGGTGCGGCGGATGGAGAGCAGTCCCACCAGCCCGACCAGGAAGAGGACCACACCGATGGCCTGGCTGTAGCCCAGATCCGTCTCGATGAACGCCTTCTGGTAGACGAGGAAGGACAGCGTGGTCGAGGAGTTGGCCGGGCCGCCCTGGGTGAGCAGCAGCACCTGCTGCGCCGAGCCGAAGAGCGTCCACAGGAACTGGAGCATCGTCACCACCCCCACGTAGTCCTTGATGACGGGGAAGTGGACACGCCACATGGTGCGCCAGTGCCCCGCGCCGTCCAGCTGCGCGGCCTCGCCGAGCTCGTCGGGAACGCTGTCGAGCCGCGCCGCGAACAGCACGGCCGTGAAGCCGATACCGGCCCAGATGTCGAGCGCGATCAGACAGAACAGCGCCGTACCGGAGTTGGCGAGCCAGGCGTCGGAGAGCGAGCCGAGGCCGACGGACTGGAGGGCTCCGTTGAGCAGCCCGTCCGGGGAGAGCGCGGCGTAGAAGACCATTGCCTTGGCCGGGGTCGAGATCAGCCCCGGGACGAACAGCAGATAGCGGATCACCCGGTGACCCGGGGGCTTCTGCGCCACGTAGTAGCCCAGCATGTACGCGCAGACGATCATGACCGGCAGGGCGATCGCGAGCTGGACGGCGGTGTTCCGTACCGCCTGCCAGAAGACCGGATCCTCCAGCACCGTACGGAAGTTGTCGAGCCCGGCGAACGAGACGGGCTGGAGCATCCCCGGCCAGTTCATGGCCGCGATCACGAAGATGGCGGCCATCGGGCCGACCATGAAGATCAGATACCAGGCGAGGGCGGGCAGGGCGAGGATCGTGGTGCGCTGCCCGCGCTGCCGCTTCCGCTGCCCCGGGCCCGGTCGGGCCGGCGCGGCCTGCCCGGTGGCAGACCTGACAGACATCGTTGTCACTGGATAACTCCCGTGGGGCGTCGGACCTGCTCAGGCGTGGCGGTACGCACCGTCGAGCAGAGCGAGGATGCGGCGGGCGCTGGTGCCCGGGGTGAACGCGGTGCTGGTCGCCTGGATCAGCGGCTGCACGGCCGAGGGCGGCACGTACAGATCCGGCAGGACCACCTGGCTCACGCTGTCGCCGAGTCGCTGCGCCTTGGCGACCAGGGGGAAGTTGTCGCTGAGGGTGTCGGTCTTCACGGCCATGTCGCGACCGCCCTCGGAGACGAAGCGCGAGATCACATCGGGCCGGTACATGAAGCGGACGAACTTCTCCACGTTCTCGATCTTCTTCGTACCGTTCGGACTGATCCAGAACCCGGAGACCGTGTACGTCCGCAGGATCGTCGGCTTCGGATGCGCGGCGCCCGGAGCCGGCGGCCAGCCGCCGACCTCCGTGCGTGCGGCGACCTTTCCGGGGACCCGGGCCAGCGCCGAGGACATCGCCGACTCCATGGCGGCGGCCTCGGTGTTGAACTGGGTCGTCATCGAGTCCGTGGTCAGACCCTGCGCCTTGTCCGTGAACACCCCCGCGTCGCGCAGCTCGACGAAGTACGCGACACCGTCGCGCGCCTGCGGGAGACCGCTGAAGTCGCCCGTGGAGTAGAGGGCGCGGGCCTGCTCGGGGGTGAGGAACGTCTGGATGATCTGGGCGAGGAGCTTCTGCCCCGTCCAGTCGTTGCCGCCGATGGTGACGGGGGCGGTGCCCTTCGCGCGCAGCTTCCCGGCCGCCGCGATCAGTTCGTCGCCGGTGGTGGGGATCGTGTCGACGCCGGCGGCCCGCAGCAGCGAGGTGTTGAAGGCGACGGGCCAGTTGCTGCTGATGTACGGAAGGGCGCGCAGCCGCCCCTTGGGGTCGGTCCACTCCTTGAGGGCGCCCGGGATGACGCGGTCGCGCAGCCCCCACGCGTCGAGATAGCCGCCGACCGGGACGGTCGCGCCCAGCTCGGTCCAGGCCACCGTCTTGTCGTAGAGGTTGACCATGACGACGTCGGCCTCCTTCTTCGCCAGCCGCGACGTCTCGTACACCTGCCCGAGCTCATCGCCGTTGACCAGGCTCTTGACCGCGATCCGCGGATTCTCCCGGCGGAAGGTGTCGAGCACGGCCCGGAAGGTGGCGGAACCGGGGGCGGTGCCACCGAGCTGGCTGTGGATGACCAGGGTGTCGGGGTCGAAGTCGGCCGCCGCCAGTGCGGCGCACCCGGACAGCCCGGGTACGGCGGCGCCTGCGGCGAGGGCGGCGCCGGCGGCTATGAAACCGCGGCGATTCAGCGGGGAGCGCACGGCGCAGGGCCTCCTACGGGAGTGCTGAGTGGGACCCCGGTCAGATGGTTTATCGATACACCTGCGAGGTGCGAGGAATCTAGACCCAGGACAGGAGACGGTCAACCCCCCGTTGCACATGCTGCGTCGGCGCCGGAAGGTACGCTCCGTCGGGCGACCGCCGCCCAGCAGGTACAGGAGACCGGAACCCTTGTCAGCGCAGCCCGACCCGCAGCCCGACGCCTTGAACTCCGCCCTCCGCGAGGGGACTCACGGCCCCCTCCGCGAGGAGGATCACGGCTCCCCCCGCGAGGGGACTCACGGCCCCGGGCCCTCCGGACTCGATCTGCGGGCCGACTGCGCGAACTGCTTCGGGCTCTGCTGCGTCGCGCTGACCTTCTCGGTCTCGGCGGACTTCCCGGTCGACAAGGCCGCCGGAGAACCCTGCCGCCACCTGCGGACGGACTTCCGCTGTGGCGTGCACAGCACCCTGAGGGAACGGGGCTTCCAGGGGTGCACGGTCTACGACTGCTTCGGCGCGGGCCAGAAGGTCTCGCAGCTCACCTTCGGCGGACGGGACTGGCGGCAGGCCCCGGAGAGCGCGGAACGGATGTTCGCCGCGCTTCCCGTGATGCGGCAGCTCCAGGAACTGCTGTGGTACCTCGACGAGGCGCTGGCGCTGGAGCCCGCCCGTACGCTTCACCGTGAGATCCGCCGCGCCCTGGACGACACCGAGCGCCTGACCCGGAGCGCTCCCGAGGCTCTGCTCGAACTGGACGTGGCGGAACGGCGCGCGGCCGTCAACACCCTCCTGCTGCGCACGAGCGAGCTGGTACGGGCCCAGGTCCGGGGCAGGCGGAAGAACCGCAGGGGAGCCGACCTCTTCGGCGCGAAGCTCAAAGGCGCGGAACTGCGCGGCGCCGATCTGCGCGGGGCGTATCTGATCGCCGCCGATCTGCGGGGGGCCGATCTGCGCCTGGCCGATCTGATCGGGGCCGACCTGAGGGACGCGGATCTGCGGGGCGCCGATCTGACCGGCGCCATCTTCCTCGTCCAGACCCAGGTCAACGCCGCGAAGGGGGACGCGGCGACCAGACTCCCGCCGTCACTCACGCGCCCCGCGCACTGGTAGGTGCCCGTCAGCGGGCGGGTGTCGGGCTCACCGGCGGGTCCGGTGAGTACGGGCGGGTGCCGTGCGTACCGGCGGGTGTCCGGTTCCGCGGCGGTGGGTGCCGGGCTCAGTGGATGATCTCTTCCCTCTCCGGCCGCCGTCGGCCCGAGCGCCGTACGACGAAGAGTCCGACGGCCGCGAGACAGGCCGCGCTCACGAAGACCGCGGGCACCAGATAGCCGGACCCGGAACCGTCCTCCTCCGCCCGCGCGACGCTCACCGACCGGGCGCCCGGCGCCGCCCCCGCCACCTTCGCCATCGGGCTCGACCCGGGACCCGCCGGCTTCGGCGGGGTCGGGGGCATCGGCGGGACGGGCGGTGGCGGCGGCTTGAGCGTGCCCACCGGGACGGCCCGCTTCCCGGCGGCGAAGCCCCAGTCCAGCAGCTCCCTGGCCTCCTCGTACACCGCGTGGACGCCGCCCCACTGCGGGTTCATCACGGTCGCCACCAGCGTGCGCCCGCCGCGCTTGGCCGCCGCGACCAGGGTGTAGCCGGCCTCGGAGGTGAAGCCGTTCTTGACACCGATCAGCCCGGGATAGGGCTCGACCCCGTCCTCGCCGCTCAGCAACCGGTTGGTGTTGACGATGCCGCCTTCGCCGGGGAAATCGGCGTCGACGGTCGAGCTGTACCGTACGAACTCCGGTGACGCCAGGCCCGCACGGGCGAAGACCGACAGGTCGTACGCCGACGACACCTGACCGGGCGCGTCATAGCCGTCCGGGGACACGACGTGGGTGTCCAGCGCGCCCAGCTGCCTGGCCTTCTTCCGCATCTGAGCGACCGTCGAATCCCAGCCGCCGTTCATCGCGGAGAGCGCGCGCACCGCGTCATTGCCGGAGCTGAGGAACACGCCCCGCCACAGATCGGCCACTTCGTACGACTCGCCGCCGACGATGCCCACCGTGCTGCTGCCGGGGCCGATGTCGTCCAGCTCCTCCTCTTTGACGGTGTGCCGGGAGTGTTCGGCCAGCCGCGGCAGCGCGGTAAGGGCGAAGAGCGTCTTCAGGGTGGAGGCCGGAGGCAGTTTGAGGTGTGCGTCGCGCGCGGCGAGGACCTCGCCCGTACGGGCGTCCGCGACCAGCCAGGACAGCGCCGACAGCTCCGGCGGAGCGGGGGCACCGGCCCTGGGCCGCGCGTGCGTACCCGGCCGGTACAGCAGCGCGCGGTCGATATCGGCTTCCGGGGCGCTCGCGGGGCCATGAGCGCCGGCGGCCGGTCCGTGGGCGGCGGAGACGGATCGGGGGGACCGATGAGATCCGGGGGAGCCGGAGGAGCCAGGGGAACCATGAGGTCCGGGAGATCCGGCTGAGCCATGGACGCCGGGGGAGCCGGCGATCACGGGGACGCGGGGCAGGCCCGGAGCCCGTACGGCCGGATCGCTGCGGGAGTCCGCGGCGGCCGGCGGGGACGGCGGCAGAAGGACCAGCAGGCCGGTGGCGGCGAGAGCCACCGTGCCGGAGAGCGCGGAGCGCGTCACGGATCTGTTGATCATTCCGCCACGGTAGGAACGGACCGCGTCCCGCGCCCCTCACGTGAGCCGACCGGATGTATCGCTGTCCGGTCGGGGGTTCCAGGTTTCGGCGGGCGCGCACGCGTCATGGATAGCGGACCCGGTAGCGCAAATGGGTGACGCCGATGCCCTGGGACATCGACAGCGGCCCCTCCAGCTGCACGGGTACGTTCCTCAGCTCGTCGAAGAACGGTGTCCCGGCGCCGAGCAGCACCGGTACGAGATCGATCCACACCTCGTCGAGCAGCCGCGCGTCCAGGCACTGCCGCGCGATCGTGCCGCCGTTGACGGTGACCGCCCTGCCGGGCCCCGCGAGCTCCTTGGCGCGTTCCACGGCGCTCTCGATACCGTCCGTGACGAAGGTGAAGGGGGCGTCCTCGTACGGCCAGTCCTCCGGCACGCGGTGCGTGAGCACGACCACCGGACACCCGATCGGGTGATTTCCCTCCCAGCCCGAGGTGAGATCGAAGAGGCGCCGGCCGACGACCAGCGCGCCGGTGCGCTCGACCGTGCCACGCCACGCCTCCACGCTCACCGGCGACATGGTGAAGGTGAGGTCGTCGCGGGCGGTCGGCACGCGCACCGTGCCGTTGCTGTACCACGTGAACAGCTTGTCGAAGCCCGTCTCCTCCGGGCCCGCGATATAGCCGTCCAGCGACATGCTGGCGCCGGTGCAGACCGTGTTCGTCCTCATCGGTCGGCGGGTTCCGGCGCGGCGGTGGGGCTGGAACCAGGACCGGGGCCGGGGTCGTGCCCGGATCCGGACCCTGCATCAGGAGTGTGGCCGGGATCGTCGACAACGGGGTTCGTGGCCGGGGCGGCGGCCGTGGCGGGTCCCCGTGCCATCTCGCTCATGTCCGTCAGCTCGGCCATCCCTGTCATCTCCGTGCCGATCACGTCGAGCAGCCTGAGCTTGTCGGCCGCGTCCGTGCCCGGGGCGGCGGAGTACGCGGCGATACGGAGATCGCAGCCCGGGACGGTGAGGGTGTCGCAGTCCACGGTCATCGGTCCGACATCCGGGTGATGGATGGTCCTGGTGCCGGTGTCGTGGGAGTCGGTGATACGGGAGTTCCACAGCACCGCGAACCGGTTGCTGACCCGCCGCAGCTCCCCGATGAGGAAGCGCAGCCGTACGTCGGTGGGGTAGTGGACCGTCGCGGAGCGGAGGTCGGCGACGAGAGCCGCCTCGAACCGGGCCTCCTGCTCCACGGTGTGGCTGATCCGGCTGGGCCGGCCCGTGAAGTGCAGCCAGGCGGCGTTGCGGCCCCGCCCGGGGACCGCCGCCGGATCCCCGAGCAGCGCGGCCCAGAGGGGATTCCAGGTGATCAGGTTCCAGGCGGCGTCATGGACCCCGAGCGGGGTCCCCGGGAGCCGTCCGAGCAGCCGTCGCACACTGGGCGGGATGTGGTCCGAGACCCGTCCCAGGGCGGGCGGTGACTGCCCGGCGAGCAGGAAGAGATGTCTGCGCTCGTCGTCGGAGAGCCGCAGGGCGCGGGCCAGCGCGGTGAGGACCTGAACGGACGGGGAGGTCGCCCGCCCCTCTTCCAGCCGGACGAGATAGTCCACGGACAGACCGGTCAGCTGGGCCAGCTCCTCATGCCGCAGCCCGGCCGTCCGGCCGGGCTCGCCCGCGGGCAGCCCGGCCTCGGCCGGTGCGATCCGGTCACGCCAGCGGTGCAGGGCTGTGCCCAGCTCTCCGTGTCGGGTCATGGGGTCAGTATCAGCGCGTACGGCGGCAACCGCCTGATATCGCCTGATATCCCTGTGGGGAGCGCCCCCGGCACCCCCTCCGGAACCGCTCGCGCGCGGGGCCTCCCACGCCCCTCCCATGCCCCTCCCGAGCCATCCGGCCGACCGGCCGTCTCTTCCCCGAACGTCCCCTTCGGCAAAAGGGGTTGCGAGTAGTCGCCAACCGCACCCGTACCGCCGTGATCGCTATTACGGTTGATCCGGAACGTGGCGCGCGGCCTCCGCCGGCGCTTCGCCGGGGAGCGGGGACCGGGCCCCGGGGATCCGGACACAGGATCCTGACACGGGATCCGGACACGGGATCCGGGCAGGGGATCGCAGAACGG
This sequence comes from Streptomyces sp. L-9-10, assembly GCF_004151105.1. GTDB lineage: Bacteria > Actinomycetota > Actinomycetes > Streptomycetales > Streptomycetaceae > Streptomyces. The sequence continues at coordinate 157,455 of NZ_PHRF01000161.1, read as the reverse complement.
GGAATGGGGGAGCGGGCATGCTGGAGCCCATGTCACTGGCGGCGATCGCCGCGGTGCTGTACGCCGTGGGCGGGGGAATGGCCAATGAGGCCGGGAAGTGGGCCTGGGAGTCGGCCGGTGGTCTGGTGCGGCGCATCGTCGGCCAGGAGGTGACGGCGCCCGAGGGCCCGGCCGAGCTGACGGCCGTGGCCGAGCGGATCCACGAGGCGGTACGGACCGATCCCGCGCTGGCCCGCGCCTGGGAGGCGTTCGCCCGTACCGCTCCCGGCCCGGGGACGGCCGACGCGGTGCCGTCGCTGCCCGCCTCCATACGGTTCTTCACGGACCGTCAAGGACCGATGAAGCTCCTGGAGCGTGAGGCCGCGCGCCCGGCGGACGGACGGCCACGCGTCGCGCTGATCCATGGCCCCGAAGGCATCGGCACCAGCGCCCTCGCCATCCACTGGGGGTGCCGGGAGGCGGAGCGCCTCTTCCCCGGCGGTCAGCTGTACGCGGACCTGCGCGGCGCCTCCGCGACCACCGCGCTGGACGCGTCCACGGTCCTGCGGAGCCTGCTCGTCCAGCTCGGGATGGCGCGGGACGAGATCCCGCCGGACGCGGCGGACCGGCGCGAGTGGTTCCGGCGCGCCGTCGCGAACCGGCGCCTGCTCGTCGTGCTGGACCACGCCCAGTCGGCGGCGCAGGTCCGGCCCCTGCTGACGGCCGCGCCGGACGTGTTCACGGTCGTGGTGGCGCCGAGGCCGCTGCGCGGTCTGGACGCGTTGCCGGTGCCCGTCGGGCCGCTCTCCGACAAGGACGCGCGCCGGCTGCTCACCGACCTCACGGACCGGGAGACGGTCGCGGCGGCCCGCGCCGTACTGCCGCGGGTGCTGGAGCGGTGCGGCGGTTCGCCGTACGCGCTGCGGGCGGCGGCGCCGCAGCTGGCCGAGCCGCACCGGCCGCTCGGCCAGGACCCCGGACCGGACCGGCAGGAGGAGGCGCCCACGGTGTCCGACAACGGCCCCGTCCGTACCGCGGTCGAGGGCCTGTACCGCGAGCTGGAGCCCGCCGCGGCCAAGGTCTACCGGCTGATGTCGCTGCGCGAGTGGCCCGCGTTCGGCCCGGCCGCCGTCGCGGCCACCGTCTCCCTGCCCGAGGCCGAAGCGGCGCGCGTCCTCGGCGAACTCGTCGACCGCGGGCTGCTGGAGTCCGTGGACGCCGACCGCTGCCGCTACCGCCCCGTGGTCCGCGCCCACGCCGAGGAGACCGCCGTCCGCGTGGACGGCATCCCGGCGTACTCCGCGGCGGTGCAGCGAACGGTGGACTGGTATCTGCGCTTCGCCGTACGGGCCAGGCTCGCCGCCCTGCCGGGAGCCTGGGGCATCGGCCCGCTCTACGAGGAGCTGGCGCGGGTCCCGAGCCCGTACGGCAACGAGGGCGAGGCGCTCTCCGCGCTCGTGGCCGAGCTGGGCAACCTGGTCCAAGCGGTCCACGCGGCCGAGGAGTTCGGCCGGCCCGAGGCCGTCTACCAGTTGTGCCAGGCCCTCTGGCCGCTCCAGCTGAAGGCGGGATACCACGACGAACTGCTCCCCGCGCTGAGGGCGGGCGCGCGCGTCGCCGATGCCCATGACCCCGGATCCCGGATGGCCGGGCGGACGCATCTGCTGCTGGCGCTGGACCTGATGGAGCTACGGCGGTACGAGGAGGCCGAGCCCGAACTGGCCGCCGCCGCACGGGCCGAGGAGCGGTCCGGGCATCTGCGCGGACACGCCTCCTGCGTGGAGTCGCTGGGCCTGCTGCGGCTGCGCCAGTGGCGCTTCCAGGAGGCGTACGACCGCTTCGACGAGGCGGCGGCGATCCTCGACGGCATCGGTGCCGGGGACGAGGGCGAGCGTGATCTGCCCCGCGCCCGCGCCCTGTTGGACCGGCACCGGGGCCGGGCCCTGCGCGGTCTCGGCCGCTACGCCGAGGCCCATGAGCGGCTGGCCGTGGCGCTGGTGTTCTTCCGCGACGTCGCCAGGGAGCCGTACAACACCGCGAGGACCCTCACCGACCTCGCCGAGACCTGTCTCGCCGAGGGGGACCCGCCCAGCGCGCTGCCGCTGATCGACGAGGCGGCTGCCGCGCTCGACGCCGAGAAGGCCGCCTACCATCTCGCGCATCTGCGGGCGCTGCGCGAGCGCTGTCTCAACTCGGACGAGTGAGGGGTGATCCCGGACCGTCCAGACCGTCTGGACCGTCCGGCGTGAGCGGTGTGACCGACACCTGGTGCGGGCCGGTCCTGCCGGTGCGTACGGTCATCCCGCCCGCCGCCAGTTCCTCCCACGCCTTGCCCGCGGTCAGCCACGCGTACAGCGCGGAGACGTACACGGCGGGGTCGGCGGCGGCGGGCGGTCCGGAGAGCCGCAGCAGTGTGCCGTTCCGCGCGCGGACCGTACAGCTGCCGGGATCGGTGACCAGCGCCGCCAGCTCACCGTAGGGATGGCGGGCCAGTACCTCCGCCGTCCACTCCTCCGCGGTGCCGTAGCGGGGATCGTCCGCCGTGCCGTACCGGAAGATCACATCGGCGAGCGCGCGTCTGTCCGGGTCCAGGGTGTCCTCGTGCACGGCCGTATGCGCGTTCCCGTCACCCGCCGGCTCCGACCGGGGGTCCGCGTACCGGCTCACCTCGATCTCACCCGTCCCCGGCAGCCGTGTCACGACCCGCATGGGGGCCGTCCGCGTGACCCGCTCGTACGGGGGGAGCGGCAGCGGGTCCAGCAGAGCGGGCTCCTCGGGCTCGGGGATACCGATGAACCGGTAGAAGTGGCGGCGCAGCAGTGCAGCCGCCTCACCCGGAGCCGAGGAGACCAGCTCGGCGGGACCGGGGGGTGTCCCTGGCTGCTGCCGCCGCTGCCGTTCCGCTCCGTCGAGCAGCGCGTCCAGTTGGGCCCGCAGCGGGGCGTAGGGCACGAGCCGGGGAGCCTGCCGTACGAACGCGGCCACCGGCGACCGCGCGTCGAGTCCGTCCGCCGACGCCGCGCCCATCAGTACCGGGGTGCCGAGAGCCGCCGCGTAGTAGCTGACCGAGCCGCCGTCCCCGATGACCACATCGGCCGCGATGAGCGCCTGACGCCATCCCTCCAGCGGATCCACCAGCGCCAGCCCGCCCCGCCGGGCCCGGTCCAGCCAGACGCGGATCTGGCCGGGCCCGTGACCGCGCCAGATATTGGGGTGCAGCACGGCCGCCGGCCGGTATTCGTCGGCGGGCAGTTCGGCGGTGAGCCGCGGCAGCAGCGACGGCAGTATGTCCTCGCCGCCGTCCCCGAAGAGGGAGTCCGGGTTCCAGGTCGAGTTCAGCAGGACGAGCCGCTGTCCCGGCCGTACGTCGAGGGCCCGGCGGAAGCGCTCGCGATACGGGAGGGCCGCGAGTATCCGGTCGAAACACGGGTCCCCGGCGAGTACGGCGGTGGGCACCGCCTCCGGGCACGCGGCGCGCAGCCGCTCCAGTTGTTCGGGGTGGGAGAGGACCAGCGCGTCGGCGACGGGGGAGCCGTCGGCGAGCAGCCAGTCGCGGGAGAGTCCGAAGACGGGCGGCGGCCCGGCCCCGGGCGTAGGGCGCTCCACGTCGGGCGAAGGGCATCCGGTGTCCGGTGTCCGGTGTCCGGTGTCGCCAGCCTCTTATTGTAGCCGACGCCATGCGAGAGTACGGTCAACTTCCCTGAAAGCGCGTGAAGTTGACCGCCGAAACTGGCCGAGATCGCCAGATCCACCGGGAGTTCGAGGGCCTGCTCCCACGGCAGTACGGGTACGCCGGTCTCCGCGAGCAGCTCGGCCACCCCGGCCCGGAACGGCGACGAACCGGTCCAGGTGGCGAGCAGTTGCACCCGCAGATCGTCGCGGAACAGCGGCAGGACGTCCAGTAGACGGGTCGCCGAGGTCACGTTGTGCACGACGAACAGGACGAGTTTGCAGCGCCCCCGGGTCGTCCAGCGCGCCGAGTCGGCCCCCACCGGCACCCGGATCCAGTCGGCCCGACCCTCGCCCACCGTCCGTCCTCCCCGTTCCACCGTGTCGCCCCCGCACCTTCCGACCCGCCACGATAACCACCCGGCGGACGGCGCGTGGCCGCGTCGTCACTTCCCCGGGGCGACCGCGCGCGGACAACGGACGTCGCTGCGGTGTCATCCGTGAGGGTGGAAACCGTCCGGAGACGCATGGGCCGCGGGTGCGCCGCGTCGCGAGTCCTTCACCCCCGGACCCTTCACCCTGAAGAGTGAAGATCGTTGGTGATTTCTCGATCGGCCCGGGGGGCCGTACCAGGCCCGGTCTTCCGTACGGGCGCCCGGCATACGAGCGTGATCACCCGATAAACGCCCGATATCAGGGCCATTGTCATGCCCCGAGGTCGTTACTCTTCGTGCCTCCATGCGTGCGTAGCGTGCAAACGCGCGAGTCTATGCCCAACGGCATTGCCCCCGCATGAGGTTGAGTGAATATGCCGATGCGCCGATTTCATCGGGCTAAGCTCTCGCGGAGCGCGCCGAGTTGATATGTAATCAGGCACTTGTTCCCTTTGTGCCTTGATTGTTGGAATGATCTGATCTGAATCGACCGCCAGAGGGCTTACATGGTTCGTGTTGAAGCACCCCCGAGTGATCAAGCATCCCCCGCCGTCCGCGCGCTCCTACTTCCCGCCGTCCTGATCGTGGCGGCCACAGCGGGCGCGGTCGTCCTCGTTCCCGACGCCGCTCGGATACCGCTCGTGGTATACGGTGCGGTCGCGACGATCGTCGTCACCTGGTGTGCGGGCGAACTGTCCCGGCGCGCCAGGACCGTCAGTACGCTGCATGAGCACTACGCGTACCGCCTCGCACAGCTGGAACGGCGTCTCGCCCAGCACGACGAGGAGACCGTACGGCTCGGCAAGGAACTGATGCCGGCCACGATCCACCGGATGCGACAGGGCGAATCGCCCGCGGAAGTCATCCGCGCCGTGGTGGACGGGGACGAGCGCTACCGCGAACTGCCCACCGCGCAGCGGTCCTTGCTCCGTTCCGTACTGCAGATCGTGGACGACGAGGAAGCCATGCGCGAGTCCGCGCAGCGTTCCTTCGTGAACATCGCACGCCGCGTCCAGTCCATCGTGCACCAGCAGGCCAGCGAACTGCGGGAGATGGAAGAGGCGCACGGCCACAACCCCGAGGTCTTCGACGACCTGCTGCGCATCGACCACGGCACCGCGCTGATCGGCCGGCTCGCGGACAGTATCGCCGTACTGGGCAAGGCCCGCCCCGGACGCCAATGGCCCAAGCCCGTACCGCTGTTCAGCGTGTTGCGCGGTGCGATGTCCCGGATCCTGGAGTACCAGCGCGTCGATCTGCACTCCATCGCCAAGGTCGCCATCATCGGCACGGCCGTGGAGCCGCTCATCCACGCGTGCGCCGAACTCCTCGACAACGCAACCCGCTACTCGCCGCCGCAGACCCGCGTCCATGTCACCGCGGTCGAGGTGCAGACCGGGATCGCGATCGAGATCGAGGACGGCGGCGTCAGCCTCAGCGAGGAGGCGCGGACACGGGCCGAGACCATGCTCGCGCAGGCCCAGGCCGGAATCGACCTCAACGACCTCGGCGAGACACCCCGGCTCGGTATGGCCGTGGTCGGCCGCCTCTGCCAGATGTACAACCTGCAGGTCTCGCTGCGGCAGTCGGCGTACGGCGGCGTCCGTGCCGTCCTCATCGTGCCGCGCGATGTCGTCACCACCGGACCCGCGCCCGGTATCGCCCATGGCATCGGCGCCTCGGCGCTGCCCCGCGGCAGTGGTGCGGGACTGCCCACGACGGACGTACTGCGGCCCGCGAACCGGGTGCCGCGGCCGGCCACCGGGCCACAGCCGTCGGTGCCGGTGGCGGGACCCATGGAGGACGACATTCCCGTGGTGACGGAGTGGACGGAGAACGGGCTGCCGCAGCGGCGCAGCCGTGGCCGGGCCCCGCTCGGCTCCCACAACCTCGGCCTCGGGAACGGCGGCCGGAGCGAGGGCCGGAGTGACAACCGGAGCGACAGCCGAACCCAGGGCAATGGCCTGGCCAACGGCAGAAGCGACGGGCACGGAAGCAACGGGTACAGCGGCAGCGGGTACAACGGCGGGCGCGGCGACGCCCCGGGCGGCGCACCGGACGGCACACAACGGGATGGCGGTACGCCGGAGAAGAAGCCCGGTCCCGGCATCTGGCTCGAAGCGTTCACCAAGGCGGTCAACGGCACTCCGCGTGAGCCGTCGGCCGAGCCGGGGGAGGCGCCGGGCCACCCCGGTGACCAGGGCGAATCCGATGACGTGTGGGGCAAGGGAGATCTGAAGTGATCCAGCAGCGGGCGAACATGGACTGGATGCTCAAGGAACTGGCCGACGGAGTACCGCAGATCCAGCAGATCGTGGTGCTCTCCGCGGACGGGCTCCGGATCGCCCGGCACGGCGGTGACCCGGATGTCGCCGACCGGCTGGCCGCCGCCTGCGCCGGACTGCAGAGTCTGGCCGCCGCCGTCGCCGCCGAAATCCCCTCCAGCGACGGCCGGATGCGGCTCGTCGTCATCGAGGTCGGGGGCGGCTTCTTCTATCTGATGGAGGCCGGGGCGGGCGCGTATCTCGCCGTTCTCGCCGACGACACGGTGGACGCGGGGCTGGTGGGGGCCAGGATGCGGGACATGGTGGTCCGTATCGGAGCGCATCTGACGAGTCCGCCGCGCCATGACGGGCAGCCCGGATGACCACGCCTCCCCGACGAGAACGCCGGCGCCCCGAGGCGGATGTGGGGGACCCGGAACGGCTGTACGTGATCACCGGTGGCCCCGACGGCGCCGAACGGGCGCCGCTCGATCTGGTCACCATGATCGTGTCCCGCGACGAACCCTCGCCGACGGTGCAGCCGGAACAGGCCGCCATCCTGCGGCTCTGCCGGGCACCACTGTCCGTGGCCGAGATCTCCGCCTATCTCAGCCTCCCCTTCAGCGTGGTGACCGCGCTGCTGACCGAACTCCTCGCGACCGAGCTGGTCGAATCGCGCGCACCCATCGTCCGCGCCGCACTTCCCGACCGGTCCCTTCTCGAAGCGGTGATGCATGGACTTCAGAAACTCTGAGACGATCACGGGTCCCAGGAGCGAGGACGTCCTGCCCACCACGGCCACCTCCGCGGTGAAGGTCGTGATCGTGGGCGGATTCGGGGTCGGAAAGACGACGATGGTGGGCTCGGTCAGCGAGATCCGTCCGCTCACCACCGAAGAGACCATGACCCAGGCCGGGGTGGGGGTGGACGACAACTCCGGTGTGGAGACCAAGACCGCCACGACCGTCGCCATGGACTTCGGCCGGATCAGCATCACCGAACAGCTGGTGCTCTACCTCTTCGGCACCCCCGGCCAGGAGCGCTTCTGGTTCCTGTGGAACGGCCTCTTCGAGGGCGCCCTGGGAGCCGTGGTGCTCGTCGACACCCGCCGCCTCGAAGTCAGTTTCGATGTGATCGGACGGCTGGAGGAGCGCGGGGTACCGTTCGTCGTCGCGGTCAACACCTTCCCGGACGCGCCGCACCACCCCGTCGAGGCGCTGCGGACGGCCCTGGACCTGCCCGACGAGGTTCCGATGGTCGACTGTGACGCACGGCAGCGGGCGTCGAGCCGCGATGTGCTGCTGACGCTGATGCACTACCTGCACTCGCTGGCGCTGCCGTCCGCCTGAGCGCCGCGTGACAGGCCGCTTGAGCGGCCCCGTGACCGGCCCCGCGCCCGGCCACATGACCCGGCCGCGTGGCCGGCCGCGCGCGGTCTTCCGCGTACCGAGCACCGCGCGCCATCTCCGTACACGCACACGCACACGCGTACGCGCACGTACACGTACACCTTCCGGCCTGACCCCTGGAGCGACCGTGACCATCCCGTATTCCCACCGACCCGGGCCGGACGGCCCCATGGCGCCGCCCCCCGGCTGCCCGGCCCACGGCATGACCGCCAGTGAGCTGAACCCCCCTGGCCGGAGCGGCGGTCAGGACACCATGGGGCCCACACTGGACGGCCTCGCCGCCGGCGGGCTGCGGCGGCTGTACGGACCCGAGGCCGAGAACGACCCCATGGGTCTGTACGAGAAGCTGCGCGCCGAACACGGCTCCGTCGCGCCCGTGCTGCTGCACGGCGACGTCCCCGCCTGGCTCGTGCTCGGGCACGGTGACAATCTGCATATGACGCGGACGCCGTCGCAGTTCTCCCGGGACTCCCGGCGCTGGCGCGCGCTGCACGACGGCACCGCGCCCGCCGACCATCCCCTCGCGCCCATCTTCACCTGGCAGCCCATCTGCGTCTTCGCCGACGGCGCGGATCACGAGCGGCTGCGCGGCGCGGTCACCGACTCGATCGCGCAGATCGACCACCGGGGCGTCCGGCGCTATATCAACCGCTACAGCAACCGGCTGGTCAACGAGTTCTGCCGGGACGGCAGGGCGGATCTGGTCAGCAGGTTCGCCGAGCATCTGCCGATGATGGTGATGACGCAGATCCTCGGGATGCCCGAGGAGTACAGCGAACGCCTCGTGCAGGCCGCGCGCGACATGATCAAGGGCACCGAGACCGCCAACGAGAGCAACGCGTATGTGATGGCCACACTGACCAGGCTGGTGAAGCGGCGTCGTATCGCGCCCGAGGAGGACTTCGCGACCTGGCTCACCGAACACCCGGCCGGACTCACCGACGACGAGGTCGGCCAGCATCTGCGGCTGGTGCTCATCGCGGCGTACGAGACCACCGCGAACCTCATCGCCAATGTGCTGCGCATGGTCCTCACCGATCCGCGGTTCCGGGCGCAGCTGAGCGGTGGTCATATGACCCTGCCGGAGGCGGTAGAGCAGACGCTCTGGGACGAGCCCCCCTTCACCACGATCTTCGGCCGCTGGGCGGTCGGTGACACCGAACTCGGCGGGCAGCGCATCAGGGCCGGGGACGCGCTGGTGGTCGGGATCGCGGCGGCCAATGTGGACCCCGTGGTACGGCCCGATCTCAACGCCTCCATGCAGGGCAACCGGGCCCATCTCGCCTTCAGCGGCGGCCCGCACGAGTGTCCGGGCCAGGACATCGGGCGGGCGATCGCCGACACCGGGATCGACGCGCTGCTGCTGCGGCTGCCCGATGTCCAGCTCGCCGTGGAGGAGCACGAACTGCGGTACGAGGGGGCGCTGATGTCCCGTCAGCTGCTGGAGCTTCCGGTGACCTTCGCACCGCGTCCGCCGCAGGACGTCACCGGGCCGCCGAGCGCGTCGGCCGCCGTACCGCGACCGCGCTGGCGGGTGGATTCGCCCCGCCCCGACGCGGCGCGGCCACCGGCCGGGGCCGCGGTCCCGTCATCCCAAGTCCCGTCAGCCGGGGTCCCGTCAGCCGGGGAGGCCGGGACCGGCGGGACGGGGACGAGGCCGATCCCGGAGGCGACGGGCCTGGTTCCGGAGCAGCGCCGGGAACAGCGCGCGGGCAGCGCCCCGAAGCGGGCCTGGCGGGCGGTGGCGCGCTGGTGGCGCGGCCACTGACCGAGCACCGGCGGGGCCGGCCGGCGCGATGGCCGGCCAGTGCGCCGACAGGTCAGTGCGCCGGTTCGAGCTGGTCCCACCACCAGGCGATCGTCGGGATCGGAAGCGGCTCCGGGCTGGTGTCGGCCGGCTGCCGCTTCCACCATCCGCCCGGGGTCGACCGTGGCCCCGACGGTACGGAGTAACGGGGGCAGACCGACGCCCAGTCGAGATGCCCCCGGATGAACTGGCCGAGCCCCTGCACATAACGGCGCAGACCGTCGTCCGCCTCCTTGAGCACCTGCTGGGCCAGCCGGTCGAACAGCACCATCACGCGGTCCCGCATCGCCACCACCCGTACGAGTGCGCGACGCGGGTCGCAGTGCTGCTCCTGGCAGAGGACGTCGATCAGGTTCAGATTGTCGTCGGCCCGCAGCAGTTCCTTGTTGCGGGAGTAGAGGTCGTTGTCCCAGCTGACCAGCGTCCAGGTGATCTCCGTGAGCGCACGTACCCGGGGGTCCTGCATGTCCTCGTCCGCCACCGAGAAACCGCCGACCACCTCGATCATCGCGGTGGAGGGCGCCATCCCGATGGCACGCATCCACAGCGTGATGTAGTCGTCGAGCGAGGGAAGTCCCGCGTTGCGGCGCCAGGACGCCTCCCACACCAGCCCCGAGGTGTAGACGCGCATGGCCTCCGTCAATCGGCGTACCTGACGCGGCGACGCGTACTGCTCCAGTTCCAGCCGCAGCCTGCGCAGCGCGGCGGTGTGCGGGGAGTCGTCGAGCGCCCGCGCGGCCGGTGCCTCCACGGCGCGCATGATGCGCGAGGTCTCCTGGGCCAGCAGATCGGCGGTGGCCTCGGACTCGTCGCACACGCCGTCGTCGAGCGAGAAGAGCACGGCGTGGAATTTGGCCATCAGCGTGAGCGGTTCGAGCGCTCCGTACGGCATGGTCGACGCGGCGAGGCCGCCGAAGTCGCAGACGGCCAGGCGTTTGAGCTGATGCTCGTCGCTGTCGAGCCGCTGTTGGAGCATCCATCGCACGGTCCGGTCGTTGACGGTCTCGACCGACGGATGTCTGGCGGGCGGTACGGGGCAGTAGAACGGCACAGCAGGAAGCTGTTGGACCAAGCGCTGTTCCGAGACACAGGTCATGATCGGCCTCCTGATGCGGCAAGGGCGCAATACGGTGCGCGGATAAGGGGCGATGCCGTTCGGGTGGAGCGTATCTGTCCATGTCGGATCGTCAACAATGGTGTAACTGGCGTGCCGCTGGCCGAAATTGACTGATTGTGAACTGACCTGATCGGTACCGGTCGGCTGTCGAACCGATCGCGCCCACGCCCCGGGGGCTCCGAAATCGGGCCACACGCGCGCCGTGCACCGGTGGTTCATACCACTGCGCTGCCGTCCACCGCGCTCCCCGGGCCCCCCGGCGCCCGCCGCCGGCCGAAGGTGTTCGTCACGGCTCGTATACGGCTCCTCCCGGATGCCGTCGTCATTCTGACCGTTATCACTACGTCATTGAGCGGTGACGCACGGGGACGAATGTATGAGACCGGACTCCGTACGCACACATGTCCCCATCTCTCCGCCTCTCTCCGCCTCCCCTTCTGTCCCGAGCACTCGACCGCCCCGGCGTGCCTGTGGGCCCCCTCCGGAGAGGGGGCCCACAGGCACGGAGTGCGCCGCTCCCGTCCCCACGGTGCGGCGCCGGTGAGTCGTCGTCATCCGCTCGGACGACGGCCCGCCGGTCAGGGGTGCGAGGTGGCTCGCGAGGTGTCCCGCAGGCCGAGTGCGGGGAAGACCGCGGCCTCCAGGAAGCGGTGGAGGTATGCCTCGTCGGCCTGCCGGCCCTCCACCATCGGCCGCGCGCGCATGACGCCCATCAGCTGGGCGGCCACGAACTCCGCCGCGGGGTTGTCGGCCGCGATCTCGCCGCGTGCCACGGCGCGTTCGACCATGGCGTTGATCGCCGCGACCTCCGGTTCGATGATGTTCTCGCGCAGGGCGCGCAGCAGCTCCGGATTCTGGAAGGCCGCGTGGCTGAGCGCGTGCATCAGCGCGGTGTCGCGGCCCGCGCCCGCCACCGCCGCACGGGCCGCCGCCCGCAGGTCTCCGACGAGGCTGCCCGTGTCGACGTCCACGAGCTTGACACAGCGGGTGCCGCGCAGCGCCGCCGCGACCAGCTGCGGTTTCGTGCCCCACTGACGGTAGAGCGTGGACTTGCCGCACCGCGAACGAGCGGCCACGCCCTCCATGGTCAGCGCCTCGTACCCGCTCTCTCTGAGCAGCTCCAGAGCGGCTTCGTAGAGTTCCAGCTCCCGTTCCGGCGTGATCTTGGAGCGGCGCTGCGACGTCATCGTCTCTCCCCGTCTCGGCCGCTCGGCCCCGGTGCGGTTCCGGCGGCGATACGTCAGTGTACCGATACGCCAGTGTACCGATACGAATCCGTATCGGTACACTGGCGTATCGATAGGGCGCGGTCCAGACCGCGCCGCCGCACCACCACGACGTCCTGTCACGCCGTGTTGCCCAGGTAAGGGGGTCGGGTGATACGCACCCGCACCGGGCCCGCCGCACGGAAGCCGGAAACTTCCGCCCGACCGCCCCTCGTACGTGAGCTGTTGCTCGTCGCCGGACTCTTCCTCGTCTACAAACTCGGCAGGCAGGCCGCCACCGGCCGGACCGGCGAGGCATTCCGGAACGCCGACCGCGTCTGGGACTGGGAGCGCGCGCTCCATCTGCCCGGCGAGGGCTCCGTACAGGGCGTACTGCTGGACAGCGGGACGCTCGTCCACCTGGCGAACACGTACTACGCGACGGTGCACTTCCCGGCGACGGTGCTCTTCCTCGGCTGGCTCTACTGGCGCCGCCCCGGCCACTACCTGTGGGCCAGGCGCGTCCTGTCCGTACTGACCGGGGCCGCGCTCGCGCTCCATCTGCTGATGCCGCTCGCGCCGCCGCGGCTGCTCGCGGCGACCGGTCTGGTGGACACCGGCCAGGTGTACGGACCGACGGTGTACGGCGAGAGCCCCGGCACGGACACGCTGGCGAACCAGTTCGCGGCGATGCCGTCGCTGCACGTCGGCTGGGCCCTGATGGTGGCCGTGGGCCTCATCGCCGCCACGCGGTCACGGTGGCGGTGGCTCTGGCTGCTCCATCCGCTGCTGACGCTGCTCGTGGTCATAGGCACCGCCAACCACTACTGGCTCGACGCCCTCGTGGCCGTCGCCCTGCTCACCGGCACGCTGACGGCCATCAGGGCGCCACGTCCCCGGTCCCCGCGGCGCGGCTCGCTGGTCGCACGCTCCGCCGCCGCCCAGCTCCCGCCGGTGGCACCCGTCGCTCCCGTCACCTCAGGGGCCGGCCGATGAACGGGGCGACGGCCGTGGCCGTGGCGCTGTCGCTGGTCTCGGCCGTCGCGTATGCCTCCGCCGCGGTGGCGCAGGAGCGGCTCGCGGCCCGTACGGCACCGGACACCGGACTGTTCACCCTGCTGACCCGCGGCGCCTGGTGGTGGGCGGTCGGGCTGAACGCGACCGGCGCGCTCCTGCACGTCGTGGCGCTCACCTACGGACCGCTCACGGTCGTCCAGCCGCTGGGCGCCCTCACCCTCGTCGCCGCCGTACCCCTGGGGGCCCGTCGTGCCGGGCGGCAGGTCAGCCGGGGCGAGTGGCGCGGCACGGCCTTCACCCTGGCCGGCCTCGCGGCCATCCTGCTCACCGCGGCCGGCAGCTCACCCGACGAGACGCTCAGCCTGCCGCAGGCGCTCGGCGTCGCGGGCGTGGCGATAGCGCTGGTCGCCCTGCTGACCCGGCCGGGAGCGGGGTCCGGCCTCCGGCACGCGGCGGCCTCCGGCATCACCTCGGGGGTCGCCTCGGCCCTCACCCAGACGGTCACGGTCGCCGCCACCGCGCGCGACGCGGACGCGTTGCCGGTGTGGCAGGTGGCGGCCGTGGCGCTGGTGGTCGCGGCCTTCGCGTCCGGCGGTCTGCTGCTGTCGCAGCGTGCCTACCGCGGCGGACTCGGAGCGCCGCTCGCCGTCCTGACCCTGGCCAACCCGCTCGCGGCGGCTGTCATCGGGCTGACCCTGCTGGGGGAGCGCCTCCAGGGCGGCGTCCCGGGCGTGACGGCGGCGCTCATCGGCGCGGTGCTCGCCGCGCGGGGAGTGGTGCTGCTGACCCGTACGGCGGTGACCGCGCCCGCGACGACGGCGCCGATGACGGTGACGCCCGCGGCGCGGGTGCCCGGACAGCGGACCGCCGCCCCTGTCGGCGTACCGCCGGCGCCTCCGCGGCCCGGCGGCCGGGCCGCGGAGCCGGCAGCCGCGGACGGATGGCCCGGCACGGGCGTACCCGCGCAGGGTGGCCCGGTGCCCGGCACGCACGCCGTGCGGCCGCCCTGGCGACCGCACCCCCTGAGGCCGGGGCGGGCGCTCCGGGACCGCCGGCGTGCGCGTCGTCGAGGGGACTGCACGTACCGCTAGCCACGTACTGCCAGTCGCAGGGCCCGTACACGCGGAGGGCCGCCGCCCCCTGTCCCGCCGGCCGGCAGGACAGGGGGCCCTCCCACCCCCGCCAGGCCGGTCGTCTTCCCGGCGCGCCGCGGCGCGTGAAGCTCCGCTGTTGGGCAGCTTAAGAAATCCTCGATGGACTGAACGATCACCACTCGGCAGATTGGTGCCCGACCACCGCACAGTGATCACCGTTCAGCGCCCTGCGTCACGTACCACCACCCCCCGGGAGCCGCGCCCATGAAGGCACTTGTCAAACAGAAGGCCGAGCCGGGGCTGTGGCTCACGGATGTGCCCGAGCCGGAGTACGGGGACGGTGACGTACTGATCAAGGTGCTCCGTACCGGCATCTGCGGCACCGACCTGCACATCCGCTCCTGGGACGGCTGGGCCCAGCAGGCCGTCACCACACCCCGCGTCCTCGGCCACGAGTTCGTCGGCGAGGTGGCCGCCGTCGGGTCGGCCGTGCAGGACGTCGCCGTCGGCGATCTGGTCAGCGGCGAGGGCCATCTCGTCTGCGGCAAGTGCCGCAACTGTCTCGCCGGCCGCAGGCACCTCTGCCGCAGCACCGTCGGGCTCGGTGTGGGCCGCGACGGTGCCTTCGCCGAGTACGTCTCCCTGCCCGCCGCGAACGTCTGGGTGCACCGCGCCGAGGTGGATCTCGATGTCGCCGCGATCTTCGACCCGTTCGGCAACGCCGTCCACACCGCGCTCTCCTTCCCCCTCGTCGGTGAGGACGTGCTGATCACCGGCGCGGGCCCCATCGGCATCATGGCCGCGGCCGTCGCCCGGCACGCCGGTGCGCGCAATGTCGTGATCACCGACGTCAGCACGCACCGCCTCGAACTCGCCCGCAAGGTCGGCGCCACCCTCGCCCTCGATGTCTCGCCCGCCGATGTCGGCATCGCCGACGCACAGCGGCAGCTCGGCCTCAAGGAAGGCTTCGACGTCGGCCTGGAGATGTCGGGACGCCCCGAGGCCATGCGCGACATGGTCGACAACATGACGCACGGCGGCCGGATCGCCATGCTCGGGCTGCCCGCCCAGGAGTTCGCCATCGACTGGTCGAAGATCGTCACCTCGATGATCACGGTCAAGGGCATCTACGGACGCGAGATGTTCGAGACCTGGTACGCGATGACCGTCCTGCTCGAAGGCGGACTCGACCTCACGCCCGTCATCACCGGCAGCTATGGATACGAGGACTTCGACACGGCGTTCGACGAAGCGTCCTCCGCGCGCAGCGGCAAGATCATTCTCGACTGGAGCGTCTGACCGCCCCCTGGCCCCGCGGCGCACCGAGCCCAAGAGCCCAGAGCCCAAGAGCCCAAGAGCCCAAGAGCCCAGAGCATCCCCTGAGCGCAGAGCCCCAGAGCCCCCTGAGCCCAGAGCCCCAGAAGAAGGAGCCCTTCATGTACGCGTCCGTCCGGGACGACCTCTCCGCCACCCTCGACGAGATCCGCGACGCGGGTCTCTTCAAGCCCGAGCGTGTGATCTCGACGCCGCAGAGCGCCTCCGTCGCCGTCACCGAGGGCGGCGCCCCCGGTGATGTCCTCAACTTCTGCGCCAACAACTACCTCGGACTCGCCGACCACCCCGAGGTCGTCGCCGCCGCCAAGGACGCGCTCGACCGCTGGGGCTACGGCATGGCGTCCGTACGCTTCATCTGCGGCACCCAGGAGATCCACAAGGAGCTGGAGCAGCGGCTCTCCACGTTCCTCGGCCAGGAGGACACGATCCTCTACTCCTCCTGCTTCGACGCCAACGGCGGTGTCTTCGAGACGCTCCTCGGCCCGGAGGACGCCGTCATCTCCGACGCCCTCAACCACGCCAGCATCATCGACGGCATCCGGCTCTCGAAGGCCCGCCGCCTCCGGTACGCCAACCGCGACCTCACCGAGCTGGAGACCCGGCTCAAGGAGTCCCAGGACGCCCGTCGGCGGCTGATCGTCACGGACGGCGTGTTCTCGATGGACGGGTACGTCGCCCCGCTGGCCGAGATCTGTGATCTCGCCGACCGGTACGACGCGATGGTCATGGTCGACGACTCGCACGCCGTCGGCTTCGTGGGCCCCGGCGGCCGGGGCACCCCCGAGCTGCACGGCGTCATGGACCGGGTCGACATCATCACCGGCACGCTCGGCAAGGCGCTCGGCGGCGCCTCCGGCGGTTATGTCGCGGCCCGCGCGGAGATCGTCGCGCTGCTGCGCCAGCGCTCGCGCCCGTATCTCTTCTCCAACTCCCTCGCGCCGGTGATCGCCGCCGCGTCGATCAAGGTCCTCGACCTGCTGGAGAGCGCGGGCGAACTGCGGGACCGGCTGAACGCCAACACCGCGCTCTTCCGTGCGGAGATGACGGCGGCGGGGTTCGAGATCCTGCCCGGTGACCACGCCATCGCTCCCGTCATGATCGGTGACGCCGCCGAGGCGGGCCGGATGGCCGAACTGCTGCTGGAGCGCGGGGTGTACGTGATCGGCTTCTCGTATCCCGTCGTCCCGATGGGCCGGGCGCGGATCCGGGTCCAGCTGTCCGCCGCGCACTCCACGGACGATGTGGAGCGGGCGGTCGCGGCGTTCGTCGACGCGCGCGAGGCGATGAAGCGGGAGGGCTGAGCGCCGATGCGGGTGGGGCGGCCGATGCCGGTGGGGGTGGAGTTCCGGGCAGACCTGGCAAAATGGGCCGGGTGATCGACCCCCGGCGACTGCGCGTCCTGCGGGCCGTGGCGGACCACCGTACGGTGACCGCCGCGGCCGCCGCGCTCTATCTCACGCCCTCGGCCGTCTCCCAGCAGCTCGCGGCGCTGGAGCACGAGACCGGGCACGCGCTGCTGACCCGCAGCGGCCGGGGCGTACGGCTGACCGCCGCCGGGGAGATCCTCCTCACCCACGCGCACGCCGTCCTCGCCCAGCTGGAGCGCGCCGAGGCGGAGCTCGCGGCGTACGCGGGCGGGACGTCGGGCGAGGTCACGGTCGCCGCCTTCGCCACGGGCATCGCGGAAGTGCTGGCCCCGGCCCTTCAGCTGCTCGGCGGACCGCACCCCGACATACGCGTACGCGTACGGGACGCCGAGGGGGACGAGAGCCTGCCGATGGTGCTCGACGGCGAGGCGGATCTGGCGGTCGCGGTCGAGTACCGGGGCGCCCCGCGCGAGGACGATCTGCGGCTGTGGCGGATGCCGCTGTACGCGGAGCCGTTCGACGCCGTCCTGCCGGCCGCGCATCCACTCGGCCTCGGCGCCGAGGTCGTGCTCGCCGAACTGGCCGACAGCGACTGGATCGGCCCGTACCCCGGCAACCCGTGCCACGACGTGATCCAGCTCGCCTGCGAACTGGCCGGCTTCCAGCCGCGGCTGGCGCACTCCTCGGACGACTTCCGCGCGGTCGTCGCCCTCGCGGGCGCGGGCGCGGGAGTGGCACTGGTCCCGCGCTCCGCGCTGCGCGGCATGGAGCTGAAGGGGACGGTCGTACGTCCCGTGGCGGGCCCGGCCGCGACCCGCAGGGTCTTCGCCGCCGTACGCCGGGGCGCGGAGGCGCACCCGCTGATCCGTCCGGTGCTCGACGCGCTGGCACAGGCGGCGGGCGGCCTGACGACGGACTGACGGCCGACCCGGCCGGGCCGGCGACGGCCGACGGCGGACCGTCGGCGCGGCGGGACCCGGTCCGCGCGCGTACCGGCTCAGCTCAGCAGGCTCGGCGCCGCCCTGTCCAGGACCGATCCCACGCGCTCCCAGGTCTCCACGTCCCGTTCCACCGGAGGCAGTTCGGGCCCGTCGCCGGTCCGCCAGGAGGTCGCGATCGCCACCGGGTCCTCGCCCGTCGCCGCGCCCGCGGCCAGCGCGGCGGCGCCCAGCGCGACCAGCTCGCCGCTCGTCGGGACGATCACCCGGCGGCCGGAGAGCCGGCGGACCGTGTCCACCCACATCCGGCCCTGGGCACCGCCGCCGACCAGGCGCAGCGGACGGCCCGCGACCTCCGGGGCAGCGGGGTCGAGGCCGCAGGCGCGCAGTACCTCGTCCAGCGCGCGCAGTACGGTGACGGCCGCGCCCTCGTAGGCGGCGCCCAGCAGCTGCTGCGGGGTGGTGTCATGGCGCAGCCCGGTCAACAGGCCCGAGGCGGCGGGGAGATCGGGGGTGCGTTCGCCGTCCAGATAGGGGAGCAGCACGGCTTCGCCGCCCGGCACCGCGTCCTCACGGTCGAGCCGGAGCAGCGAGGCCACCTTGTCGACGGCGAGCGTGCAGTTGAGTGTGCAGGCCAGCGGCAGATACGTACCGTCCGCCGCCGCGAACCCGGCGAGCGCGGGGGAGCCGGGGCGGGTGCGGGTGGCGGCGAAGACCGTGCCCGACGTGCCGAGGCTCAGCACCGGGTGGTCCAGCAGCCCGGCGCCGCCGAAGCCGAGCCCGACGGCCGCGCTCATGTTGTCGCCGGTGCCCGCGGCCACGGCGATACCCGCGGGCAGGCCCAGTTCCGCCGCGGAGCCGGCCGTGAGCGAGCCGACGCGCGCGGCGCCGGTCGTGGCGACCGCGGGCAGCAGATCGGCGTCGAGACCGAGGAGCGCCAGCAGTTCGGGGTCGTACTCCCCGGTGGCGGTGGAGTACCAGCAGGTGCCCGAGGCGTCACCGGCGTCGGTGGCCGCGGTGCCCGAGAGCCGCTCGGTGAGAAAGTCGTGGGGGAGCCGGATGGCCGCCGTGGCCTCGGCGATGGCGGGGTCGTTCTCCCGCAGCCACTGCCACTTGGAGGCGGTCATCGAGGCCACCGGTACGGAGCCCGTGCGCGCCGTCCAGGCGTCGGGGCCGCCCAGCGCCTCGGTGAGCGCCGCCGCCTGCGGGGCGGAGCGGGTGTCGTTCCAGAGCAGCGCGGGGCGCAGCGGCCGGCCGGTGCGGTCGAGCACCACCAGACCGTGCTGCTGTCCGGCGACGGCTATGCCGGTCACGTCCGAGGCGTCCACCCCGGACTCCTTGAGACCGGCGGCGACCGCCTCGCGCAGCGCGTTCCACCACACCTCAGGGTCCGTCTCCCGGGCGCCGCCCTCACCGGTCACCCGGTGCGGCGCGCGGCCCACGGCGAGCAGCCGGCCTGTGGTGGCGTCCGTGAAAGCCGCCTTCGTGGACTGGGTGGAGCTGTCCACGCCGATGACGACCGGGTTCCGGGACATGGGCGTACCTCCAGATTGAGCGACAGTGAAACAAATTACGCGATGGTGTGGCACACGGGAACCGTGCCGACGATCATCATCCTGTGTCCGTGCGCGTGCGGGGTCTTTTGCACACCCGCATCCCCGTGCATTATTAGTCATGTCAGGAAACAAATAAGGTCGGCACGTGCCGGACCTGAGGTATCGAAGGCGGCCAGAGTCATGACGGAACGCTTCACCCCCACCCCCGAGGACAAGTTCAGTTTCGGCCTCTGGACAGTGGGCTGGCAGGGCAAGGACCCGTTCGGCGACGAGACCCGCCCCGCGCTGGATCCCGTCGAATCGGTTCACCGACTCGCGGAGCTCGGCTCGTGGGGTGTGACCTTCCACGACGACGACCTCATTCCGTTCGGCTCGACGGAGGCGGAGCGCGAAGCGCACATCAAGCGGTTCAGGCAGGCGACCGAGGCCACCGGCATCACGGTCGAGATGGTCACCACCAACCTCTTCACCCACCCGGTCTTCAAGGAGGGCGGCTTCACCGCGAACGACCGCGACATCCGCCGCTACGCGCTGCGCAAGGTGCTGCGCAATGTCGACCTCGCGGCCGAACTGGGCGCCAGGACCTTCGTCGCCTGGGGCGGCCGTGAAGGCGCCGAGTCGGGCGGGGCCAAGGACATCCGTCTCGCCCTCGACCGGATGAAGGAGGCCTTCGACCTGCTCGGGGAGTATGTCGTCGAGCAGGGCTACGACCTCAAGTTCGCCATCGAGCCCAAGCCCAACGAGCCGCGCGGCGACATCCTGCTGCCCACCGTCGGCCACGCCCTGGCGTTCATCGACCGCCTGGAGCGCCCCGACCTGTTCGGTGTGAACCCCGAGGTCGGCCATGAGCAGATGGCCGGGCTCAACTTCCCGCACGCCATCGCCCAGGCGCTCTGGTCGGGCAAGCTCTTCCACATCGACCTCAACGGCCAGCACGGCACCCGCTACGACCAGGACCTGCGGTTCGGCGCCGGCGACCTGCGTGCCGCCTTCTGGCTGGTCGACCTGCTGGAGAACGCGGGCTGGGAGGGCGCGCGGCACTTCGACTTCAAGCCGCCGCGCACCGAGGACTTCGACGGGGTGTGGGCCTCCGCCGCCGGCTGCATGCGCAACTATCTGATCCTCAAGGAGCGGGCCGCGTCCTTCCGCGCCGACCCGCTCGTCCAGGAGGCGCTGCGCGCGTCCCGCGTGGACGAGCTGGCGCAGCCCACCGCCCCCGAGGGCGTGACCGCCCTGCTGGCCGACCGTGCGGCCTACGAGGAGTTCGACGTGGATGCCGCCGCCGCCCGGGGCATGGCGTTCGAGCACCTCGACCAGCTCGCCATGGACCATCTCCTCGGCGTGCGCTGACCCGCTGACCCCGGGAGCGACCAGGAGCCGCTGGGAGCCCCACGGCGAACGCGCGCGGCGGCGGGCTGACACGGGCCCGTCCCGCGCGCGTTCCGGCGGTGTCGTACGTGCCGTATCTGTCCTACGTCAGCCCGTCCCGCGCGTCTCGCGGTGTACGTACGCCACCGGATCGGCCAGCACCGCCTGGACGACCAGGGCCGCCGCGCCGCGCGCCGCGTCCCCCGCCGAGGAGGACCCGCGCAGCCGTCCGCTGTCGCTCTCCCAGAGGCCCGACACCACCCGGGCGGTCAGCTCCCGGTCCGCGGCAGGTGAGAGCCAGGGCATCAGCTCGCGGTAGATCCCGCCGAGGACGACCGCGTCCGGATCGAAGAGGTTCACCGCACCCGACAGCACCCGGCCCAGCGTCTGCCCGGCCCGCTCCACGGCGGCGATGGCCTGGAGGTCGCCCGCGTCCGCCCGCAGCCCCAGCTCGGCCACGCCCGGCACTCCCGCGTTCTCGTCGATCCCCGCCGCCCGCAGCAGCGCGGACTGGCCCGCGTACTGCTCCAGGCACCCCCGGGAGCCGCAGCGGCACAGCGGTCCCTCGGGATCGACGACCACATGGCCGATCTCCCCGGCGAACCCATGGGCCCCGCGCAGCAGTTCGCCGTTGAGCACCAGGGCGCCGCCGACGCCGATCTCGCCGGTCAGATAGAGGAAGGTACGGAGCGGGCCGAGTTCGCCGAACCACAGTTCCGCCAGCGCCGCGAGGTTGGCCTCGTTCTCCGAACTCACCGGCAGCGGGGGCAGATCGGGCCGCAGCTCGGCCAGCGCGGAGGCGAACAACTCGTCGGAGGGCACGAGGTTCCAGCCGAGGTTCGGGGCCTGCCGGACCGTACCGCCCGACACCAGACCCGGCAGGGCGAGCTGGACCCCGACCGGCAGCAGGTCCTGCTCGGCGGCGGACTCCAGGGTGCGGGCGGCGATCCTGGCGCAGCGCGTCAGTACATCGGAGGGCCGGGAGCCGCGGTTGTCGAGGTGTTCGGTCAGCCGGACCCGGTCGGTGCCGGACAGGTCGACCACACACACTGACACATAGTCGATATTGATCTCGACGCCGATCCCCGCGGGCCCTGTGCGCGTCACCTTCAGCACGGTGCCGGGGCGCCCGGCCTGGCCGCTGAACGTCTTGCCGGACTCGGAGAGGAAACCGCTGTCCAGCAACTGCTCGACCAGGGACGACACAGCCGCCCGGGTCAGGCCCACCCGCGCCGCGACACCGGCCCGGGTCGCCTCGCCCTCGTCCCGTACCGCCCGCAGCACAAGGCTCAGATTGTGCCGGCGCACGGTCTCTTTGTCGGCCTTCGGGCCGAGGGAAGTGTGGTTGTTGTTCATCTCGCCCACGAGCCTATGTGATCGGCCCGTGGTCGCGGGACCGGAGCGGCAAGCCGGCCGGCCGGGCCCCGGCATGATCAGACGAGCGCCCTAGCCCCGCCGTGCCGGTACCGTCCCCGCCGTGCCGTCCGGCTCCCAGGACGGGGCGGTGCCGGTCAGCTGGCAGACCATGAGGTAGAAGGGGATCGGCGGGGTGTACGGCGTGGGGTCCTCCGGCCAGTGGATCAGCCGGGGGTGCGTCGCGGGCACGTTCGTCCCCGCGACATAGCGGGCCGGGGACGGCCAGGTCAGGTCGAGGTCCGAGCCCGCCGGGACGATCCACCACCACCACTCGGCGTCGGCGAAGATGCAGCCCTTCCTCGGCAGCCGCGCCATCAGCCGGAAGCCGTGCTCCGCCGGGATCCCGACGGCGTCACACCCCAGCGAGGCGGGCAGGGTCGGCGGGAGGGGCAGCTGTACGTGTCCGGGAGATGACTCGGTGCGCAGGCCGCGTGAAAGGCGCTGCAGCGTGGTCTTCAGCATGACTGCTCCGCTCCGTGTGACAGTTCCGCCCAGACGACCCGCCCGGGTCCATATCCCGAGGTGTCGTGGGCTCCCCAGCCGCTGCATATGGAATCGACGAGGAACAGTCCGCGGCCGCCCTCGCCCTGGCTCTCGCCTTCCTCGGCGCGGTGCAGCTGCGGTCCCGTCGGCCCGTACCCCTGGTCCTCCACCGCGATCCGCAGCTTTCCGTCGGTCTGCCGGATCTCGCAGATGACATGGTCACCGGCGGCGTGCACCACCGCGTTGGTGACCAGCTCGGACACGACGAGCACCACGGTCTCGCAGGTCTCCTCGTCCACCTCCCAGGTGGCGAGCCGGTCGCGGGTCAGCTGTCTCGCGCGGCAGACCGACTCGGCGTGAGACGGCAATTGGAACCCGTAACGGCGGACAACGTTGCCAGGGCACAGGGCTATGAGCTGGGGGGTGAGCGCGTTACCAGGTGCCACGACCGATTCCTAACGGTGGGGGAGCAGCGTTCGCGCGCAAGACCTCTCCCGTGGCAGAGCGCGACAACCGCGTGAACTGGTTCACCGATCCACTCTCCACCCGCCGAGGACACTTGGCAAGTAGCACTCTGAATTTTTCAGAGTGCCGTGTTCTTCGTGGAGGAGACATGGCAGACTGCTGTCAACCGTGCGTGGGGAGGACCCAGAAGTGAGTGAGCCGCGGTCCGCCCCGACCGTGGGACAGGTCGTACTGGGCAGACGCCTACAGGATCTGCGTGAGCGCGCCGGGCTGAAGCGCGAGGAGGCCGCCAAGCTCCTCCGCGTGGCTCCGGCGACGATACGCCGCATGGAGACGGCCGAGGTCGCGCTCAAGATCCCCTATGTACAGGTGCTGCTCAGGGCCTATGGGATTCCCGAGGACGAGGCCGACGCGTTCGTCGAGCTCACCGAGGAAGCGAACAAGCCGGGCTGGTGGCAGCGGTTCCACGACATCCTGCCGGACTGGTTCAGCATGTATGTCAGCCTGGAGGGGTCCGCCGCGCTGCTCAGGGCGTACGAACCGCACTTCGTCCCCGGGCTGCTCCAGACCGAGGGCTACGCGCGCGCCGTCATGAACGCCGGCGCCGTGGGGAAGGCGCGGCCGGAGGACATCGAGCGCCATGTGGCGCTCCGGATGGAACGCCAGTCGCTCCTGACCCGGGTGGACGCACCCAAATTCTGGGTGATCATGGATGAAACGGTGCTGCGCCGCCCGGTGGGGGACAGCCCGGAGATCATGCGGGAACAGATCGACCGGCTGCTCGAAGCCGCCACGCTGCCCAATGTGACCCTGCAGATCGCGGAATTCTCGACCGGGCACCACCCGGGTACCTACGGGCCGTTCGTGATCTTCCGTTTCGCCGTACCGGAGCTGCCGGACATGGTCTA
This sequence comes from Streptomyces sp. L-9-10, assembly GCF_004151105.1. Lineage (GTDB taxonomy): Bacteria > Actinomycetota > Actinomycetes > Streptomycetales > Streptomycetaceae > Streptomyces. The sequence goes on along the minus strand of NZ_PHRF01000161.1, from coordinate 133,624 downwards.
CAGCGAGTACCTCACCGGTGCCGTCTATCTCGACGCTCGTCCCGAAGTGGCCACCCACCTGGAGGTCATGGACCGGATGGCGGCCCAGGCCGCAACTGCACAACGCACGAAGGAGATCCTCAAGGATGTCCGCAAGGAGCTGTGAATGGATCCCATATACAACGGCATGCCCGCCGCCGACCTCGGCGCCGAGGGCTGGCACAAGCCGTGGAGTGGTGGCAACGGCGGCAACTGCATCGAGGCCATGAAGCTGGCCGACGGCAGAGTCGCAGTGCGCCAGTCCGCCGACCCTGACGGCCCCGCACTGATCTACACCACCAATGAGATCGCCGCCTTCATCCAGGGCGCCAAGTCGGGCCAGGCGGACTTCCTGCTCACCTGATCCCTCTCTCCACCGGCCGACCCGGTCGGCCGGTCCCGCTCAGCCCCTGCTTTGCTTTCTCCACATCTCCACATCTCCACATCTCGACTCATCGACTCATTGACCTGAGACTCATGGAGCGCACATGACCGGGCATGACCCGATCGACACCACCAAGCCGCATCCGGCCCGGGTGTACGACTGGTTCCTCGGCGGCAAGGACAATTACCCGGTGGACGAGGAGATGGCGAAGCAGCTTCTCACCCTGGACGCGAGGGGTCCCGAAATGGCCCGGGTCAACCGGGCGTTCATGCACCGCGCCACCCGCTGGCTCTGCGCCGAGGGCGGGGTGCGCCAGTTCCTCGACATCGGTACGGGCATCCCCACCGAGCCCAATCTCCACCAGATAGCCCAGGAGGTCGCCCCCGACTCCCGGATCGTCTACACGGACAACGACCCGATCGTCCTCCGGCACGCCGAGGCTCTGCTGCGCAGCACTCCGGAGGGCGTCACCGAGTACGTCCAGGCCGATGTGCGCGACCCGGGGAGCATCGTCGAGGCCGCCGGCACGATCCTGGACCTCGACCGGCCGGTCGCGCTCTCCCTCGTCGCGCTGCTCCACTTCGTCTCGGACGAGGACGGCGCGTACGAGCTGGTGCGCCGGCTGCTCGAACCGCTGCCCTCCGGCAGCTATCTCGTCATCTCCCACGCCACGGGCGATTTCGACAGGGAGAGCTCGGACCAGGCCCGTGCGCTGTACCGGCAGCGCGGTCTGACCCTGGCCCTCCGCTCGCGGGACGAGTTCGCCGCGTTCTTCACGGGGCTCGAGCTGGTCGAGCCGGGGGTCTCGCTGGCCGCCGACTGGCGTCCCGGGCTGGGTGAGGTCGTGCCGGTTCCCGGCAACGAGCCGATCCCGGGGTACGCGGCGGTGGCACGCAAGCTGTAACCGGTAGCGGGGGCGCGGCGTCGCAGCACTATTCAGGTGTGCTGCGACGCCGCGCGTACGTTTCGAGGGCTCCGTACGTACGTGGTGCGTCTCAGGCGCCCACTCGGCGTTTGTTCCAGACGTCGAAGCCGACCGCCGCGAGCAACACCAGCCCCTTGATGACCTGTTGGTAGTCCGTGCCGATCCCCACCAGCGACATGCCGTTGTTGAGCACGCCGAGCACCAGCCCGCCGATGATCGCGCCGAGGACCGTGCCGACACCGCCGCTCATCGACGCGCCGCCGATGAACGCGGCCGCGATGGCCTCCAGTTCGAAGTTGATCCCGGCCTGGGGCACTCCCGCGTTGAGCCGGGCCGCGTAGACGATGCCGGCCAGCGCGGCCAGTACGCCCATATTCACGAAGACGAGGAACGTGACGCGCTTGTCCTTGACCCCGGACAGCTTCGCCGCGGCCTGATTGCCGCCGAGCGCGTACACATGACGGCCGACGACGGCGTTGCGCATGACATAGCCGAAGCCGATCAGCAGCGCCGCGAGCAGCAGCAGGACGACCGGCACCCCGCGGTAGCTGGCCAGTGTCATCGTGAAGGCGAGCACGGCGGCGGCGAGTGCCACGCACTTGACGAGGAAGAGATTGCGGGGGAGCACCTCCAGGTCGTACGCCCGCTGCCGGCGCCGGTCCCTGAACTCCTGGAACAGCGTGAACGCCAGCAGTGCCAGCCCCATCAGCAGCGTCAGATTGTGGTAGTTGGTGGCCGGGCCGATCTCGGGGAGATAGCCGGTCGAGATCTTCTGGAAACCCTCGGGGAACGGGCCGAGCGAGCGCGACCCCAGGAAGATCTGCGTACCGCCGCGGAACAGCAGCATCCCGGCGAGCGTGACGATGAACGACGGAATGCCGACGTACGCGATCCAGAACCCCTGCCAGGCCCCGGCGGCCGCCCCGATGAGCAGCCCGAGGACCAGCGCGAGCACCCACGGGATGTCGTGCTCGACCATCATCACCGCGCAGGCGGCGGAGACGAACGCGGCCAGCGAGCCGACCGAGAGATCGATATGGCCCGCGATGATGACGATCATCATGCCGATGGCGAGAACCAGGATGTAGCTGTTCTGGAGCACCAGATTGGTGACGTTGTTCGGCTTGAGGAGGACACCGTCGGTCCAGATCTCGAACAGGACGACGATCAGGCCGAGCGCGATCAGCATCCCGTACTGCCGCATATTGCGGCGCGCGGCGTCCAGCAGCAGCGCCCCCGTTCCGCTCCGCCCGGACGGGGGCGACGGTGGGGAATCCTTCGGTGTGTCGCCCTTCGGCGCATCGGTGGTGACCGGACCCATGTCGACTACCTCGTGTTCTTGGTCATGTGACGCATCAGGACTTCCTGGGTCGCTTCCGCCCGCGGGATCTCACCGGTGAGCCGGCCCGCCGCCATCGTGTAGACGCGGTCGCACATCCCGAGCAGTTCGGGGAGTTCGGAGGAGATGAAGATGACGGCCTTGCCCTCGGCGGCGAGCCGGTCGATGACGGTGTAGATCTCGTACTTCGCGCCGACGTCGATACCGCGCGTGGGCTCGTCGAGGATCAGCACCTCGGGGCCCGCGAAGATCCACTTGCCGAGGACGACCTTCTGCTGATTGCCGCCCGACAGCCTGCCGGCCTGTTCGAAGACGGTCGGCGCCTTGATGTTCATGCGCGCGCGGTACGACTCGGCGACCCGTGTCTCCTCGTGCTCGTCGACCACCCCGTGCCTGGCGACCTTCGACAGGGCGCTCAGGGTGATGTTCCGGCCGATGGTGTCGATGAGATTGAGCCCGTACCGCTTGCGGTCCTCGGTGACGTACGCGATGCCGTGCGCGACGGCCTCCGGCACCGTCCGCGTACCGATCTCGCGGCCGTCCTTGAGTACGGTCCCGCTGATGTTCCGGCCGTACGAGCGGCCGAAGACGCTCATCGCCAGTTCGGTGCGGCCCGCGCCCATCAGTCCCGCGATCCCGACGATCTCGCCCCTGCGGACCTGGACGGAGACGCCGTCGACGACCTTGCGCTGCTGGTCGATCGGGTGGTGCACCGTCCAGTCGCGCAGCTCCAGCGCGGGGTGGGCGCCCGGATCTCCCTCGTAGGGCGTGCGTTCGGGGAAACGCTGGTCGAGATCGCGGCCGACCATGCCCCGGATGATCCGGTCCTCGGTGGCCGATCCGGCCCGTACACCGAGGGTCTCGATGGTCCGGCCGTCCCGCAGGATCGTGACGGAGTCGGCCACCTCGGCTATCTCGTTCAGCTTGTGCGAGATGATGATCGAGGTGATGCCCTGTTCCTTCAACTCCCTTATCAGCCGCAGCAGCCGGGCGCTGTCGCCGTCGTTGAGCGCGGCGGTCGGCTCGTCCAGGATCAGCAGCTTCACCCTCTTCGCGAGTGCTTTCGCGATCTCCACGAGCTGCTGCTTGCCGACCCCGATATCGGCGACCCGGGTCTGCGGACGTTCGTCCAGACCCACGCGTCCGAGCAGCGACGCCGCGTGTCCGAGGGTGTCGTTCCAGCTGATGAAGCCGCGGGTGGCGTGCTCGTTGCCGAGGAAGATGTTCTCCGCGATCGACAAGTAGGGGATCAGGGCGAGTTCCTGATGGATGATCACGATGCCCTGGGCCTCACTGGCCCTGATGTCCCGGAAGGCGCACGGAGAGCCCTCGAAGAGGATCTCGCCCTCGTAACTGCCGTGCGGATGAACGCCGCTGAGCACCTTCATGAGCGTGGACTTGCCCGCGCCGTTCTCCCCGCAGACGGCGTGCACCTCGCCCTGGGCGACCGTGAGGCTGACATCGGAGAGCGCCCTGACCCCCGGGAAGGTCTTCACGATGGAGCGCATCTCCAGGATCGGGGCCGGTCCGCCGGTGTGGGCGGTCACGTCAGGTCACTCGCCTTGATGTAGCCGGAATCGACCAGCTCCGCGCGGTAGTTGGACTTGTCGACGCTGACCGGGTCCAGCAGATAGGCCGGGACGACCTTCACCTCGTTGTCGTACGTCTTCTCGTCATTGACCTCCGGCTTCTTGTCGTGGAGTACGGCGTCCGCCATCCGCACGGCCTGCTCGGCGAGCGCGCGGGTGTCCTTGTAGACGGTCTGCGTCTGCTGGCCCGCGATGATCGACTTGACCGAGGCGACCTCCGCGTCCTGCCCGGTGACCAGCGGATACGGCTGGGCGGCGGTGCCGTAGCCGTCCGACTTGAGCGCCGACAGGATGCCGATGGAGATGCCGTCGTACGGCGAGAGCACCGCGTCCACCCGCTGTGAGCCGTATGCCCCGGTCAGCAGGTCGTCCATCCGCTTCTGCGCGGTGCCGCCGTCCCAGCGCAAGGTGGTGACCTGGTCCAGCTTGGTCTGGCCGCTCCGTACGACGAGCTGCTTCCTGTCGATGAACGGCTTGAGGGTCTTCCACGCGCCGTCGAAGAAGTAACGGGTGTTGTTGTCGTCCGGCGATCCGGCGAACAGCTCGATGTTGAACGGGCCCTTCTTGCCGCCGTCCTTCAGCCCCAGCTTGTCGAGGAGATACGTGGCCTGGAGGACGCCGACCTTCTCGTTGTCGAAGGACGCGTAGTAGTCGACGTTCTCCGTGCCGAGGATCAGCCGGTCGTACGAGATCACCTCGATGTTCCGGTCGGCCGCCTGCTGGAGGACGTCGCTGAGGGCCCGGCCGTCGATGGCCGCGATCACCAGGACGTCCACGCCTTTGGTGATCATGTTCTCGATCTGGGCGACCTGTTGGGCAACGTTGTCCTCGCCGTACTGGAGATTGGTCCTGTAGCCCAGCTTCTCGAACTGGGCGACCATGTTCGCCCCGTCGGCTATCCAGCGCTCGGACGACTTGGTGGGCATCGCGATACCGATGGTGGAGCCCCCGCTGTCCTTCGTGTCGTCCTTGCTGCCGCCCTCACTGCTCTGCCCGCAGGCGGCGAGTGAGAGGACGAGCGAGACTGCGGTGACGGCGAGTGCGGCTCGGCGAGTGCGCATGGAGGCATCAGTCCTTGTCTGGGGTCGTGGCCGGTCCGGGGCATGACGTGTCCGGGGTCATGACGGGTCCGGGGGCTGGGGGAAGCGGCTGAGCGGACCGGGCAGCCGGGAGCCGAGCGGCGACATCCCGCCGTCGGCGCCATGCCGGATGAGGAGATCGAGGACGAGCCGGCCGCGGCGGACCCGTTCACGGGCGCTGCTGAGGGCGGTGTCCCGCAACTGGGCGCCGTACGGATAGATTCCGGGCGATTTCGACAGTCCGAACTTGAGATAGAGCGGGGCGCCGCGCCGGATCACCTCCGCCGTCTCGTACATCCGCACATAGCCGCCGAGATCGTCGGGCGCCTCGATGTAGAGGTCCATCGGCGCGCGGCTCGTCCGGCGGATCTCGCTGACATGCGCGAGCGCCAGATCCGAGGGGATATTGATCGAGTCGGCGCCCAGCTGCTCGAACACCGCGTACGACGCCGGGTTGACCGGGCCGATCAGCGCCGACACCTTGAACGTGGTGTCGGCGGGCAGCACGCCCCGGGCACGCAGCCGGTGCAGGGTCCACAGCACGCCCTCGTCCGCGACGAGCAGGCATTTCACCCCGAGTCCGGTCGCGCGCAGGGCGTCCTCGACACAGCCGGCCAGGCCGTCATGGCCACGGGCGCGCGGTCCCGCGCCGCCGGAGTCCGTACGGGCCGAGCCGCCGGTGTCCCATGTCCCGCGCGGCCCGGTGAACAGGCACAGCTCGATGTCGCGGGCCGCGCAGGCGCCGGCCATCTCGGTGATCTCGGCGTCGGAGAGCATCCAGACGCCGCTGCCCTGGCTGACGCGGTGGATGGGCACTTCGAGACGGGTGGACTCCTTCAGGACCTCCGCCAGACTCTCGGGGCCCTCCACCGAGGGGATCTCGGTACGCCAGCGGCCGCCGTCGGGGAAGGCGTGCGGGGAGGCGTCCACGGAGCGGGGTTCGGGGGCGGCCAGTCCGAGCGAGGCGAGCGCCGGGGCGCCGGGGCGGCGGGGAGCGGGGGCTGATACGTCGGTCACGGACGAGTCCTCCGGTTCAGTGGTGCGCGTTGTCGTACGGATCCGGGTCAGGGGCGCAGCAGCACCTTCCCGGTGCCGGGAGCGCCGCCGCCGACCAGGGACACGGCCTCGCCGTACCGCTCCAGCGGGAACTCGTGGGTGATCAGCGGAGCCGGGGCCAGCAGCCCGGCGGTGAACGCCCGAACGGCGAAGGCCCAGGCGGCGGACGGAGCGCCGAAGACGCTCCGTACCGTCAGCTGATTCAGCGTCAGCGGTACGGGATCGATCCCGGTCGCGCCGGGAGCGAACATCCCGGTGAGCACCACCCGGCCGCCGCGCCGGGCCAGCAGACAGGACGAGGCCGCCGTGGACGGTGCCCCGGCGGTCTCCACCACCAGGTCGTACCGGCCGCGCAGCTCCTTCGCGTCCTCGGGGGTCCCGGTCAGCGTCGCGCCGAACTCCGTTGCCGTCAGCGACCGTTCGGTCCGCGGATCGATCACCGCCAGCTCGGCGGGGGAGGAGGCGGCGAGCAGTTGTACGGCGAGCAGCCCGAGCGTGCCCGCGCCCACGACCGCGATCCGCTCACCCGGCTCCGGATGGCCTGCCCGTACCGCGGCCGCCACTACGGCGGCCGGTTCCAGGAGGGCGGCGGCCCGCAGGTCCGCGTCATCGGCGAGCGGATGCAACAGCCGTGCGGGCACCACGACATGGTCGGCGAACGCGCCGGGAACGGTGAAGCCCGTCTCGTCGTAGCCGGCGGCGCACAGCGAGGTCTCACCGGCCCGGCACCGCGCGCAGGTCCCGCAGTACCGGAACCCCTCGGCGACCGTCGCGCGGCCGGCCAGCCGCGCGTCGACGCCCTCGCCCACCGCGTCGACCGTCCCCGACCATTCATGGCCGGGCGTCACCGGATAGCGCACATAGGCCGCGTCGCGATGGCCGTCGTACACCTCGCGGTCGCTCATGCAGATCCCGGCGGCGGCGACCCGTACCCGCACCTCGCCGGGCCCGGGGACGGGCGCGGGACCGCGCACCAGCCGGTGGACGCCGGGCCGGTCGACGACGATCGCCCGGCCGGTCGCCGGATGGCCGCTCGCCGCGGCGCCGCTCACCGCGGCGCCTTCGGGTCGCGCTTCTCCCAGCCCTCGGCCCACAGGTCGAACCGCGCGTGCTGCTGCGGGAATTCGGCCGCCGCCGCCACATCGAACTCGACCCCGAGGCCCGGCGCGTGCGACACCTCGAAACACCCTGTCCCGGGATCGACCTCAGGAGCGCCGGTGACGACCTTCTTGATCTCCGCGTCCGCGAAGTCATTGAAGTGTTCAAGGATCTTGAAGTTCGGTGTGCAGGCGGCCAGTTGAAGGCTCGCGGCGGTCAGCACCGAACCGCCGACATTGTGCGGGGCGATCAGTGTGTAGTGCGTCTCGGCGGTCGCGGCCAGCTTCCGGGTCTCCAGGATGCCGCCGATGTGCCCCACGTCCGGCTGGATGATGTCGGCGGCCTGCGACTCGAACAGCTCACGGAACTCGATCCGGTCATGGATCCGTTCACCGGTCGCGATCGGCAGATCGACCTTCGCCGCGACCTTCCCCAGCGCCCTGAGATTCTCCGGCGGCACCGGCTCCTCCAGCCAGGCCGGGTCGTACGGCGCCATCTCGCGCGCCAGCCGTACGGCGGTCGACGGGCTGAACCGGCCGTGCATCTCCAGCATCAGCTCCGCGTCGGGCCCGATCGCGTCCCGTACCGCCTCGATCAGCGCCACCGCCTCGTTCGACGCCGCCCGGTCCAGCTCGAGGTGGCCGGTGCCGAACGGGTCGATCTTCAGGGCCCGGTAGCCGCGCGCGATCACCGCCCCGGCCGCCTCGTGGTACGCCTCGGGGGTCCGTTCCGTGGTGTACCAGCCGTTGGCGTACGCCTTGACCCGGTCGGTGACCTTGCCGCCGAGCAACTGCCAGACCGGCACGCCCAGCGCCTTGCCCTTGATGTCCCAACAGGCCATCTCCACGACCGCGATGCCCGACATCACGATCTCGCCGGCCCGTCCGTAGTCGCCGTACTTCATCCGCCGTACGAGATCCTCGACGGCGAACGGGTCCGAGCCCTGGACGTGGTTGGCCTCGGCCTCGCGCAGATAGCCGAGCAGCGCGTCCGTCCTGCCGAGCATCCGCGTCTCGCCGACCCCGGTGAGCCCTTCGTCCGTATGAACGAGGACATACGTGAGGTTACGCCAGGGCGTACCGACCACGTGTGTGCTGATTCCCGTGATGCGCACGGCAGTTGCCCCTCGTCTGTTCGATATTTCGTCACCCGTTCGAAATCGTGGCGTGACGGTATTCAGGCACTCCGAGGGTGTCAATGGGGCGTGCGACGGTTAGCCTTTGTTCGTGATTCCGGCCGGTGGCCGAAGTACCGAACAAGAGGGGTGGGTGAGCGATCGTGGGACGGCTGGTCCCCGCGGTGACGCGGGCCCTGGACATACTCGAACTGTTCCTGGACGGCGACGGCACGCTCTCCGCGCCCGATGTCATCAGGAAACTCCAACTGCCGCGCACCACCGTGCACGAACTGCTCACCACGCTCGCGGCCCGCTCGTATCTGGCGGCCGTCCCGGGGCAGCCCGGCCGCTACCGGCTCGGTGTGCGCTCCTACCAACTCGGCAGCCGGTACGCGGAACAGCTCGATCTCGCCGCCGAGGGAGGGCAGGTCGCCCGTGAGATCGCCGAGACGTGCGACGAGACCGTGCATGTCGCGATCCTGGAGGAGACCGATGTCATCTACATCGCGAAGGTGGACTCCACGCACGCGGTCAGGATGGTCTCGGCGGCCGGCCGCCGGCTGCCCGCCCACTGCACCTCGGTCGGCAAGATGCTGCTCGCCTCACTGCCCGGCGCCGAGCTGGAGAACCGTATCGCCGGGCACGAGTTCACCGCGATGACGCCCGCCAGCATCACCGATCCGGAGGTGCTGCGGGCGGAGCTGGCGGGGATCAGGGAGCGCGGCGTCGCCGTCGAGCACCGCGAGTCCAACCCCGATGTGAGCTGTGTGGCGGCGCCGGTACGGGACAGCGCGGGCCGGGTCGTCGCGGCCCTGTCCATCTCCGTACCGATGATCCGGTGGAGCGACGCGCGCGAGGAGGAGCTCGCCCGGCTCGCCGTGAAGGGCGCGGGCGCGCTCTCGGCACGGCTCGGACACCGCGGGCAGCGATGACCCGGCGGTGACATGGGGGAACGGCTCCGGGGGATTCGGTTCGGGAGATTCGGCCCCGGGGGAGAGCCCCGGGGGAGACGGCCCTGTGTGAGGCGCGCGGGATCGGGGCGGCGAGAATGGGCGCATGGCCCGACGTCCCGCTCGCCCCAGCCGTTCCGCCCGCCCCAGCCGATCGGGCAGGTCCGCCGTCACCGCCGACTCACCCTGCCCCTGCGGGCTGGACGCCCCGTACGGCGCGTGCTGTGGACGGTTCCACGCCGGCCTCGCCACCGCGCCCACCGCCGAACTGCTGATGCGCTCCCGCTACAGCGCCTTCGCCGTCCTCGACGCGGCGTATCTGCTCCGCTCCTGGGACCCGGCGACCCGCCCGCCGGCCGTCGATCTCGATCCCGCGACGCGGTGGACCGGCCTGGAGATCCTCGACACGACCGACGGCAGCCCGTTCCACACCACGGGCACGGTCACCTTCCGGGCCCATTTCACCCGGCCGGGCGGTCCGGATGTCCTGGAGGAGCGCAGCCGGTTCGTGCGCCACGACGGCGCCTGGGTGTACGTGGACCACGTCTGAGCCGGAGCGGCGGCCACCGCCGGGGATACCCCGGCACGCGTCGCGCCGGGTACGTCCGAGCGCCGACCGGGAACGGGCTCTAAGGGGTGTGCGCCCCGCGCGCGGCGCCGGGGTCCGGACGTTCCAGTGTGACGAAGCGGCGGCCCGCCGCCGTCCACTGCTCGGACGGGACCCAGCCCGTGGCGCGGGCGTGCCGTATGAGCGCGCGGGGGCCGACCCGGGCCCACGAGAACGCCTCGCCCGGGGCGCCGTTGCCGTTGTCGACCCGTACCCGCACGCGCTCGTCCAGCTCGGCGTCCATCCCGGCCGCGGCCGTCTCGACGATCAGCGAACCGGCCCTGCCGACCACCCCCGCGAGCCGGGAGAGCAGCGCCAACGGGTCCCCGCCGATACCGATGTTGCCGTCCATGAGCAGCGCGGTGTGCCAGCCGCCCTCGCGCGGCAGCGGATCGAAGACCGACCGCACCAGCGCGCTGCCGCCCGCGCGCACGGCGTGCGCCACGGCCGCGGGACTGATGTCGATGCCCAGGGAGGGGCGGCCCCGTGACGCCAGCGCCGCCACGAGCCTGCCGGGGCCGCAGCCGATGTCGAGCACGGTGCCCCGGCAGCGTTCGAGCACCGTCAGATCCGCGCTGTCGGGCTCCGCGCACCAGCGCTCCACCTCCAGCGGCAGCAGCCAGCCGTCGGCGCGCCGCAGGAAGAGAGGGCCGCGGCCGGTACGCAGCGCGTCGGTGTACGGGTCCGCCTGCCAGGGAGCCGTACGGCGCTGCCGCAGGGCGCCCGCCGGGGACGGCCGGGCCGCGCCCGGGGTGTGGGCCGGGGTGTGGGCCTGGGCGGTGGTCTCGGCGGTGGTCATCGCGCCCCGGCCCCGGCGAGCCGGCCGAGAGCCGCGGCGAACCGGCTGTCCGGTGCCTCGGCCGCGACCAGCGTGGCGTCCCGCGCGGTGTCGACATCGCGCAGCGGCGGCAGATCCCGTACGGCGAGTCCCGCGTCCAGCAGCCGCGCGCGCTGTACGGCCCCGGTCTCGGGCACCGACATCGGTACGCCCAGCAGCAGCGCGGGATCCGGCACGGCGAGGCCGAGCGCCCAGAACCCGCCGTCCAGAGCGGGCCCGAACCACGCGTCACAGCCCTGCCACGCGTCGGCCGCGAGCGCGGGGGCCAGCAGTTCCGGGGTGAGCTGAGGAGTGTCCATCCCGACGAGCAGGGCGGGCCCCGTACAGAGTCCGAAGGCGGCGGCCAGCCGCTCGTCCAGGCCGCCGCCCGACTGCGGTATGACCTCGATCCCGGCCGGCAGCCAGTCTCCCGGAACACCGTCCAGGACGAGCAACCGCCGTCGTACGGGCGCCGCCAGGACCGCCGCGAGCGTGTCGCACAGCGCCGCCTCCGCGAGCAGGGCGGCCTCCTCCGGCCGGAAGGGGGGTGTGAGCCGCGTCTTGACGCGCCCGGCCACGGGCGCCTTCGCCAGCACGAGGAGAGTGGTCATCGGACACCCGCCCGGCTCGTCCCGTCCCGCCCGGCGCGCGGTCCGTCCGTCGCCCGCCCGGCCGGTGGCTCCGCCAGCACCCCGCGCATGTCGTGCACCGCCTGCCAGGTGCCGCGCCAGGTGCCGGTCACCTTCGACCTGCCGGTGCGCGGCAGATACGGCACGTCACGTTCCACCACCCGCCAGCCCGCGTCGGACGCTCGTACGACCATCTGGAGCGGGTAGCCGCTGCGGCGGTCCGTGAGACCGAGTCCGAGCAGTGCCTCGCGGCGCGCCGCGCGCAGGGGGCCGAGGTCCCGCAGCCGCAGACCGGTTCTGCGGCGCAGCATCCGGGCCAGCGCCAGATTCCCGGCCCGCGCGTGGGCGGGCCAGGCGCCGCCTGTCCGCGGCCGGCGGCGGCCCAGCACCAGATCGGCCCGGCCCGCCGCGATCTCCGCCACGAAGGCGGGGAGCAGACCGGGGTCGAGGGAGGCGTCGCAGTCGCAGAAGCAGACGAACTCCGCCTCGGCGGCGAGCAGTCCGGCGTGGCAGGCGGCCCCGAAGCCGCGCCGCGGTTCACGCACCACCCTCGCGCCCAGCCCGGCGGCGATCTCCGCCGAGCCGTCGGAGGAGCCGTTGTCGACGACGATCGCGCGCCAGCCGTCCGGCATGTGCTCAAGCACCCAGGGCAGGGCGAGGGCCTCGTCGAGGCAGGGGAGTACGACGTCGACCGTCGTGGGTTCGGAGGGGGTCACGTCCATCACCGTATGAATTCGGGAACCGACAAAAGGGATGTGAGGCCTTACGAAACACGGACATCCACGGGGCGGCGACCGGCCCCGGGCCGTTCGGGTCACAGCGCTCCGCGCGGAAGGCACCGAGGTCGCCGGAGCCGCACCGGGGCCGCCGGGGCCGCACCGGGGTCGCCGAGGGACCGGCCCGGGGCGCCGTACCGCTCCCGGCCGTACGTACACGGCGGTCAGCGGACCGCTGCCGCCCGCTGGCCCGCCGCGGCGAACTCCGCCATGCCCTCGGCGAATCCGACCGACGGCCGCCAGCCCAGCTCCGTCCTGAGCCGCTCCGACGACGCCGTGATGTGCCGGACGTCGCCGAGCCGGTACTCCCCGGTGACCACCGGCCCGGGGCCGCCGTGCGCCGCCGCCAGCGCCCCGGCCATCTCGCCGACCGTGTGCGGCTCTCCGCTGCCCGTGTTGAACGCGCTGAGCGTGCCGGACTCCCGGACCCGTACGGCACTCAGCGCCAGCGCGTTCGCCGACGCCACATCCCGCACATGGACGAAGTCCCGGCGCTGCCCGCCGTCCTCGAAGACCCGCGGCGCCTCGCCCCGCGCGAGCGAGGAGCGGAAGAACGAGGCGACCCCCGCGTACGGGGTGTCGCGCGGCATCCCCGGCCCGTACACATTGTGGTAACGCAGGGAGACGGCCCGGCCGCCGGTGGCCCGCGCCCAGGCCGCCGCCAGATGCTCCTGGGCCAGCTTCGTCGCCGCGTACACATTGCGCGGATCCGTGGCCGCGTCCTCGCCGATCAGCCCCGGGGTCAACTCCGCGCCGCAGGACGGGCAGCCGGGTTCGAAGCGCCCGGCGTCCAGGTCCGCCACGTTCCGCGGACCCGGCGCGACCCGGCCGTGCCGGGGGCAGTCGTAGCGGCCCTCGCCGTAGACGACCATCGACCCGGCCAGCACCAGATCCCGGACACCCGCCTCCGCCATGGCCGCGAGCAGCACGGACGTGCCCAGATCGTTGCAGCTCACATAGGCGGGGGCGTCCGCGAAGTCCTTGCCGAGACCGACCATCGCGGCCTGGTGGCACACCGCGTCCACACCGCGCAGGGCGCCGGCCAGGGCCGTCGCGTCCCGTACGTCCGCCTGGATCCACTCCGCCTCCGGGGGACGCGATGGTGGGACGGGGTGCGCCGAGGGAAGCAGGGCGTCCAGGACGACGGGCCGATGGCCGAAGGAGCCGAGGGCGGAGACGATGTGCGAGCCGATGAAGCCCGCGCCTCCGGTGACGAGTACACGCATGCCGGGGACGCTATGCGGCGCCCGGCCGCCACGCGCGGTCACGCGCCGGGGCGTCACAGGTCCGTAAGATCGCTGCGCTCGTACGGCCGACCGCGCCCGTGCGCTCAGTGGCCGGGCGCCCGCAGCACCTCCGTCAGGTCGTACCGCACGGGCTCCTCCAGCTGCGCGTACGTACAGCTCGCCGGCGTACGGTCGGGCCGCCAGCGGCGGAACTGCGCCGTGTGCCGGAACCGGTCGCCCTCCATATGGTCGTACGCGACCTCGCACACCCGCTCCGGCCGCAGCGGAAGCCAGGACAGATCCTTCTGTCCGGACCAGCGGCTCGGCGCGCCCGGCAGCCGGGCGCTCTCGTGCGCGGACTCCTCCGACCACGCGGCCCACGGATGGCCCTCCGCCGACTCCATGCGCAGCGGCGCCAGTTCCTCGACCAGTTCCGCCCGGCGCTTCATCGGGAACGCCGCGCACACCCCGACATGCTGGAGCGCGCCTGCGGAGTCGTACAGCCCCAGGAGCAGCGAGCCCACCACGGGACCGCTCTTGTGGTGGCGGTATCCGGCGACGACCACATCCGCCGTCCGCTCGTGCTTGATCTTGTACATGGACCGGGTGTCGGGCCGGTACGGCAGATCGGGGGGTTTGGCGATCACCCCGTCGAGACCGGCGCCCTCGTACCGCTCGAACCACTCCCGGGCCACCTCGATATCGCTCGTGGCGGGCGCCAGATACACCGGAGGGTGCAGCACCGCGAAGGCGGCCTCCAGAGCCTCCCTGCGCCGTGCCTGGGCGATGGCGAGCAGCGAGGTGTCCCCGAGGGCCAGCAGATCGAAGATCACGAAGCTCGCCGGGGTCCGCTCGGCGAGCAGGTCCACCCGGGACTTCGCCGGATGGATGCGTTCGGTCAGCCGGTCGAAGTCCAGCCGGTCCTCGTGGACGATCACGATCTCGCCGTCCACCACACAGCGTCCGGGCAGCTCGGCGCGCAGGGCCGTGACCAGCTCGGGGAAGTACCGCGTCAGCGGCTTCCCCGTCCTGCTGCCGATCACCACCTCGTCGCCGTCCCGGTGGACGATCGCCCGGAAGCCGTCCCACTTGGCCTCGTACTGCATCCCCGGCGGGATACGCGCCACGGACTTGGCGAGCATGGGTTTCACGGGAGGCATCACCGGCAGATCCATGCCCCGATTGTGCTCGGGAACAGCGGCCTCCGCCCGATATGCGCTCCGCGCGGGCCCGGCCTACCGTGGCGCACATGGGTGCAGCGGTGGAGCTGGAAGCGGGCGGCAGGGCCGTACGGCTGTCCAGCCCTGACAAGATCTACTTTCCCGAGCGCGGTTTCACCAAGCTGGATGTCGCGCGGTACTTCCTCGCCGTCGGGCCGGGCATCCTGCGCGCCCTGCGCGACCGGCCCACCACCCTGGAACGCTTCCCCGAAGGAGTCGACGGCGAGTCCTTCTTCCAGAAGCGCGCCCCCAAGAACCTGCCCGACTGGATCCCCACCGCCCGCATCGACTTCCCCAGCGGCCGGTCGGCCGACGAGATCTGCCCGACGGAGGTCGCCGCCGTCCTCTGGGCGGCGAACCTCGGCTGTCTCACCTTCCACCCCTGGCCGGTGCGCAAGGGCCGCACCGACCACCCCGACGAGCTGCGCATCGACCTCGACCCGCAGCCCGGTACGGACTTCAAGGACGCGGTCGCGGCCGCCCACGAACTCCACGCGTTCCTGGACGAACAGGGGCTGCACGGCTGGCCCAAGACCTCCGGCGGACGCGGCCTCCATGTGTTCGTACCGATCGAGCCGCGCTGGACCTTCACCGAGGTACGCCGGTGCGCCATCACCATCGGTCATGAACTGGAACGGCGGATGCCGGGCCGGG
Source organism: Streptomyces sp. L-9-10 (assembly GCF_004151105.1). Lineage (GTDB taxonomy): Bacteria > Actinomycetota > Actinomycetes > Streptomycetales > Streptomycetaceae > Streptomyces. Next base: position 118,139 of record NZ_PHRF01000161.1, on the reverse strand, counting down.
TGACCACCGCGTGGTGGAAGGAGGAACGCGGCCGGCGGATCTTCGTCGACTACAACCAGACCGCCCGCGACCGCACCATCGCGTCCGCCTACTCCGTACGCCCCAAGCCGCACGCCCCGGTCTCCGCGCCGCTGCGCTGGGACGAGCTGGACGACGTCGCCCCGCGCGACTTCGATCTGGCGACGATGCCGGTGCGCTTCACCGAAGTGGGCGATCTGCACGCCGAGATGGCCGACCGGCCGGACAGCCTGGAAGGGCTGCTGGAGCTGGCCGACCGGTACGAACGCGACCACGGCCTCGGGGACATGCCGTACCCGCCGGACTACCCGAAGATGCCGGGGGAGCCGAAGCGGGTCCAGCCGAGCCGGGCCAGGAAAGAAGAACCGTAGACGCGGATGTGCCCCCTCTCCACCGGAGAGGGGGCACATCCGTGGTGATGGTTCCGCGGCCTACAGCTCCTGGATGCGGATGTTGCGGTACGAGATCACGTCCGTGGTGCCATGGACCTGGAGCCCGACATAACCGGTGGCGTACCGCCGGCCGTCCGTGCCGGGGTCTCCGCCACGCTCCGGGTAGAAGGTCTGCCCGCCCACGTTGTCGAACTCATTGATCACGACACCGTTGCGCAGGATCGTGAAGTGCTGGTCGACCACGCGGATCTCGTAGTCGTTCCAGGTGCCCTTCGGTGTGACTCCCGCGCCGCCCAGACCCACGCGGTCGAAGCCGTAGACCGAGCCGGTCTTGTACATGTCGCCGTCGGGCCTGTCGAGGATCTGGATCTCGTGGCCGTAGTTGATGGCGACCCACTCCGGCCGGGACTCCTCCGGGTGGTCATGGACATTCGGGAAGCGGACGAAGACACCGCCGTTGGCGTTGCCGTTGCCCGGGGCGTCGTCGCGGAACTGGAGCTTCAGCGAGAAGTCGCCGTACTTGCGCTCCGGGAACCACAGCATGCCCATGCCCTCGACCGTGGTGCTGCTGGTGATGGCACCGTCGCCGGAGAGCGCGAACTTACCGCCGCCGACCTGCTCCCACTTGGCGAGGGACGCCGCCGTGCCGTCGAAGAGATCGCGGTAGCCCTCGGTCTGTCCGGGCTTGCCGATCCTGGACTGCTTGGCGGCCTTGGTGATCTTGTTGAACTCGCGCTGGTCGATGACGTTGTCGGCCAGCAGCTTGTCCAGCACCGAGTCGACGTGCTTGAGGAAGAGCGCCTGCGAGCTCCAGTCCTTCTCGTCCTCGATCAGCTCGTTGATCGTGCACCGGCTACGGGTCAGCCGGTTCGGCACACCCGTGTCGACCGCACCGACGATGACCGTCAACCGCTCATCGAACTCGGGGCAGTTGGGCGCCGGAACGCCGCCGCCCTGCGCGATGGTGAACGACACCTGCCTGGCCTGCGCGGTGTTGCCCGCCTTGTCGGTCGCCCGGTACGCGAGGACGTGGTAGCCGACCTGGTCGACGATCACGGGCGTCGTGTACGCGAGATACGGGCCGCCGTCGAGGGAGTACTCGACCTTGTCCACCCCGGAGTCCGCGTCGGTCGCGGTGACGGTCGCCTTGGCGCTGGTGATGAACGCGCCGTTGGAGTTCTTGTCACCGGTCACGACCGCCCCGGTCACCGGCGCGGTGGTGTCCTGCGCCGGCGCCTCCACGACGGTGAAGTCGACGGACTTCTCGGCCGCCGCGTTGCCCGCCTTGTCGGTCGCGCGGTAGCGGACCTTGTGGGTACCGGTCTCGTGCACCATCACCGGCGCGGTGTACGGCTGCCAGGCGCCGTCCGCCCCGATCGCGTACTCGATGGTGTTCACGCCCGAGCCGGTGTCCGAGGCGGTGACGGTGACCGTGGCCATCGTCAGATAGTTGCCGTCCTCGTCCTTCTCGCCGCTCACGGTCGCCGAGGTCTCCGGCGGGGCCGTGTCGTCGGTCGGCGGGACGACGACCTTGAAGGAGACGGACTTCTCCGCCGCCACGTTCCCGGACTGGTCGGTGGCCCGGTATCTGATCGTGTGGTCACCGACCTGGTCGATCACCACCGGAGCGGTGTACGGCTGCCACGGTCCGTCGGCGCCGACCGCGTACTCGGTCGTCGCCACCCCGGAGCCGGCGTCGGTCGCCGTCACCGAGACGGTCGCGGAACCGACGTACGCGCCGTCGGCGTTCTGCTGCCCCTCCACCTTGGCGGCGGTCTCGGGAGCCGTGGTGTCCCCGGGACCGACCTCGGTCACGGTGAGCACCCCGGTCATCTGGCCGTGCCCCGGGATGGAGCAGTGGAAGCGGTACTTGCCCGGCGTCAGGTTGACCTCGGCGGTGTACTTGCCGCCGTTGGCGTCACTGGGGTTGGCCAGGATGTTCAGCTGGACGTCGTTGTTGTACTCGGGATCCGACACGTCGAAGGTCAGCGTGTGCGGCATCCCGGTGGTGTTGCCGGTGGCCGCGCTGTTCTCGAAGACGATCGTGGTCGGCCCGGCCAGCGCGGTGGTCGGGAAGGACAGGTACTTGTCGATGGGGTCGCCGGCCGTCCAGGTCAGCACCTGGGCCGCGGCCGCCTTCCCGCCGTCCGAACGGTCGTCGGTACGCCCGTACGCCGCCGTCGAGGTCAGCCCGAGCACCATCAGGAACGCGCCCACCAGGGCCGTCCACAGGCGTAGAGGCCGGTGCCTCAGGAGAGATCGGTGTCTCACTGCGCCGCCTTCCTGACCAGGTTGTCGGCGGCCGGTGTCGCCGCGCCGCCCTTGTACGTCACGCGCCACAGCGCGGACTGGTTGTCCGAGGTGAAGAAGCCCCGCCCGTAGTCGAGGACATAGAGCGAGCCGTCCGGGGCGAACTTCCAGTCCATCAGGTTGCGGATACCGCCCTGACCGACCGGAATGATCTTCTTCAGCGACTCCGCGGTGACGGGCAGACCGCCCTTGCCGACGGTCTTCGGGTCCGTCACCACCGCGTGGCGCGGGCTGTCCGCGGCGTCGTAGAAGTCACCCACGAACCACTTGCCGTCCCAGTACTCCGGCCACTTCTCGGTGCTGGCGCTCTGGGCGTCGTACCGGTAGAGCGGGCCGTTCATGGTGGCCTGGCCGCCGCCCTTGAGCCACGGCAGGAGGTACTTGGCCTCGTCCGCCTTGTAGCTGGGCACGCCATTGGCGTCGCGCGGGTAGTCCGGGGCACCGCCCTGGGGCGAGTACCAGATGGTGTTGCCCGTGACGGGAGGCAGGTTCACCAGGCCGTCGTTGTTGGGCGACTCGTTCTTCGGCGCGGCACAGTTGTACCAGCCGAGCGGCTTGGTCGGGTCGGGCAGATTACGGTCCCGGTAGGGCTGGTTGTTGCCCATGCAGAACGGCCAGCCGTGGTTGCCCGCCTTGGTGATCGCGGCGAACGTGTCGTACTTCGCCGGGCCCCAGACGGTGGACGGCGAACCGGCGTCCGGGCCGACCCAGCCCGCGTACAGCGTGTCGGTCTTCTTGTCGATGGAGATACGCGCCGGGTTGCGCACGCCCATCACATAGATCTCGCCGCGGGTCTTGCCGCCGCCCTCGGCCTCCTCCTTGCCCGTGAAGAGGTTCCCCTCGGGCAGGGTGTACGTGCCGTCGGACTCCGGGTGGATACGGAGGATCTTGCCGTTCAGGTTGTTGGTGTTGCCCGCGGTGCGGCGCGCGTCCGCGAAGGAGACGCCCTTGTAGTTCGGCTGCGGGTTGTTGCCCGAGTAACCGTCGCTGAATCCCGACGAGTTGTTGTCGCCGGTCGCGATGTAGAGGTTGCCCTTCGAGTCCCAGGCCATACCGCCGCCGGCGTGGCAGCAACTGTTCACCTGCACCGGCCACTTCAGCAGGACCTTCTCGGAGGCGAGGTCCAGCTTGTTGGTCGCCGGGTCCAGCTTGAAGCGGGAGACGCGGCGTTCCGCCATCCGGGTGTCGCGGTTGAGCTGGGAGTGCGGGGTGTAGTGCAGATACACGAAGCCGTTGGTCTCGAAGGCGGGGTCCAGCTCGATACCGAGCAGCCCCTCCTCGACCTTGATCAGCTCGTCGCCGCCACCCTTGTTGCCGAAGATCGTCAGCGCGCCCGCGAGCGTCACCTTCTTCGTCTTCGGGTCATAGACATGGATCTGGCCCAGACCCTTGCCGATGTTCGGGTCGGCCCAGTCGGTCACCACGGGGGCGCTGTTGTCGCCACCGCCGCGGCCGATGTACAGAACGCGGCCGTCGGGCGCCACGACCATGCCGTGCGGCTCGCCGATCTGGTCCTGCTGGCCCGCCTGGTTCGGCTGAGTGACGCGCTCCGCCTTGTAGTTGGAGTCGATCGTCGCCTTGCAGTCGGCGGGGGAGATACGGGTGGTCCACTGGAGCGCGCCGCGCAGATGGGCGCGGAAGTCGGTTTCGGCGTACGAGTCGGCCGTGCCGCCCATGCCGGTGTAGAAGGACCGGCCGCCGTCGTAGTCACGGCACCAGGAGATCGGGTGGTCGGTGCCGTTGGCACCCGTGCCGGGCTTGTAGCTGGCCTCCCTGACGCGGGCGACCGTATGCACCTTGCCGGTCGGGTTGGTGGCCCAGTTGAGCCACTTGTCCGGCCGCTTCCACTCCAGCGGCAGACTCTTGGTGGCCGGGTTGACGCGGTCGCCGACCTCGACCGTCGCGCGCTGGACGGTGGTGGGGCTGGTCGCGGGACGCGCTCCGATCAGCCCGGTGAACCAGTCGGAATACGGCTCCGTACGGGCCGCGTCATGAATGCCGAGGAAGCCGCCACCGGCCTCCACATAGGCTTCGAGGCCCGCCTCCTGCTCGGGATCGAGCACATCGCCGCCGCCCGTGAGGAAGACGACCGCGTTGAACTTGCCGAGCCTCTTGGCGTTCGTGAAGACCGAACCGTCGTCCGTGGCCTCGGTCTTGAAGCGTCCGGCCGCGGGTCCGGAGAGACCGATCGCCTCGATCGCCTCGATACCGGCGTTGACGACCGGCGACTCCTCGGTGGCCGAGGCGTGGAAGACCAGGACCTTGACGTTCTCGCCGCCGGGCGGCGACGGAAGGGACAACGTTGTCGACGGCGGCTCCGGGTACGGCTTGGCCGTGGCGGCGGTACCGCCGAGCAGAGACGCCGCCATGGTGCCGGCCACCAGGGCCGCGGCCATTCCGCGCCTGGATCTCGACCGGTGACGTGGTGCGCGCTGCATGTGTTCACCCACCCCTCTTTGGTCACAGCAACAGCGCCTGAAGCTAGACCTCTTTCGTCAGTTCGCCAATAGGTACGACCGCAATCCCACCAACTTTGTCCTGAGTGTGGATAAACGAAGATCCCTGGTCTACCGTGTGGCCGTCCCCGGGGCCTCATGTGCCCCGTAAATATCCGTACGGCACTGGGGAGTTCGGTATGGCCATGGACAGACGGAGCTTCAATCGACGCCTGCTGGCGGGAGGCGCGGTCGCCGCGACAGGCGTGACATCGTTGTCGGTCGCCTCGGCCCCCGCGGCCACCTCGGCCCCCGCGGCGGTGACTCCGCCCAGAACCGCGCCGGCGGGCGGTCAGGTACGTCATCTCAAGCTCTACGCCGAGACCTTGCCGAACGGTCAGATGGGCTACGGCCTGGAGAAGGGCAAGGCGAGCATCCCGGGACCGCTGATCGAGATCACGGAAGGGGACACTCTCCACATCGAGTTCGAGAACACCACGGACGTGGCGGCCAGTCTCCATGTCCACGGCGTGGACTACGACATCGCCAGCGACGGCACCAGGATGTCCAAGAGCCATGTGGAGCCCGGTGGTACGCGTACGTACACCTGGCGCACCCATACACCCGGCAAGCGCGCGGACGGCACCTACCGGCCGGGCAGCGCGGGGTACTGGCACTACCACGACCATGTCGTCGGTACGGACCACGGCACGGGCGGCATCCGGAAGGGCCTCTACGGGCCGGTGATCGTCCGCAGGAAGGGCGACATCCTCCCGGACAAGCAGTTCACGATCGTCTTCAACGACATGACGATCAACAACAAGCCCGGTGCGGAGAGCCCCAACTTCGAGGCCACGGTGGGGGATCGTGTCGAGATCATCATGATCACGCACGGCGAGTTCTACCACACGTTCCATATCCACGGTCACCGCTGGGCGGACAACAGGACGGGCCTGCTCACCGGCCCCGACGACTCCAGCCGGGTGATCGACAACAAGATCACGGGCCCGGCGGACTCCTTCGGCTTCCAGATCATCGCGGGCGAACACGTGGGCGCGGGCGCCTGGATGTACCACTGCCATGTCCAGAGCCACTCGGACATGGGAATGGCCGGCCTGTTCCTGGTGGCGAAAGCGGACGGCACGATCCCGGGGTACGAGCCGCACCATCCGGAACACCCGATGGGGGCGGGCGACGCGAAGGGGGCGGAGCACTCGGGGCATTAGGGAGTGCGGGGTGTGGGGCGGGGCTGGGCTGGGCGGGCGGGGTCCGAGGGGGCAACTGCCGGTCAGGACCGAGGGGTAGTCGGGCTCACCCGGAGGGTGTGGTGTCGGGTGGGGGCCGCCCCTGAGGCTTCAGTCTCGCGGCTCCGGGTCGGGCGTCAAGGGCGCTCCTGCGTCGCGTCGGCTGCGCCGATTCCGCTTCGCTGCACCCTTGACACCCGCCCCTCCACCGCAAGTGCAGCTTTGAGGGGGGCCGGCCCCGGGGGAGGGGTCCCCGGAGGGGATCCGTGGGTGGGGATGATCCGTTGCCGACTACTGCTCGGTGGGTGGAGGCGCGGGAGTGGAGTGGGGCGGCCCGGCACCGGCTCAGCGAGCAGGTGCGCGTGGACAGTTGGGGTTCATGCCCCGCTGGTGAGGGCCCGTTGTCGGGTGCTTCTGTAGCCCGAGGCGGACGGGACCCGCAACCCGCCCCCTATGTCCAAGTTTGGTGAGCCTTTCGGAGGGTCCTCGGACCGGTGATGCGTCCTGTGTCCACGTGACCTGGCCCCACGACACATCACGGTCCATCAGAGGCCCACTCACCGCCTCTCCCGTCACACCCATCCCACCACCCACACACCGTCATCAGCGGGGCATGAATCCCGGCCCTCCACGTGGGTCAGTCGCCGAGCCGGGGCCCGGCCGCCCCATGGCACTGCCGCGTGGCCCCGCAGGGCCCACCGACCTGCGGTCGGCGACCGGCCCCCGGAACAAGGGGGCGGCCCCGGGGACCCCTCCCCCCGGGCCGCCCCCCTCAAAGCTGCACTTGCGGTGGAGGGTTGGGAGTCAAGGGTGGAGCGAAGCGGAATCGGCGCAGCCGACGCGACGAAGGAGCGCCCTTGACGCCCAACCCGCAACCGCGAAACTCAAAGATCAGGGGCGGCCCCTACCCGACACCACACCCCCCGCCCCACCCCGACTACCCCTCGGTCCTGACCCGCGCCGTGTCACCGCGCCGGCCCGGGGTGAGTTCACCAGCGGGGCTGTGGGGGTTCAGTTCACTCCTTCCGCCAGCCGCAGCTGCTCCTCCTCCACGATCCTGCGCGCGAGGTCGCGGTCCGAGACGTCGATCGCGTCGGGTGTGGCGTCCGCCAGGTCGCTGCGTCGTGCGTAGGCGTCGAACAGGCGGCTCTTGTCCGCGAGGATGTCCAGCAGGCGCTGGTCCACGCTGTCCACCGCGAGCAGTCGGTGGACCTGCACCGGGCGGACCTGGCCCATCCGGTGGGCGCGGGCCACCGCCTGGTGTTCCAGGGTCGGTTTGACCTGCGGTTCGCAGAGGATGACCACCGACGCGGCCTGCAGATTGAGCCCGATCCCGCCCGCCTGGATCTGGCTCAGCAGCACGGCGTGGCCCGGGGCCGCGGTGAAGCGGTCGACCATCACCTGGCGGCGCGCCGCCGGAACGCTGCCGGAGAGCGGGCCGAACACCCCGTCCCCCAGGGCCTCTCGGACCGTGGCGAGCACCTCCTGGAAGTACGAGAAGACGACGACCTTCAGTTCGTTCCCGGCCGCCTCGGCCACCAGCTCCCGCAGACGCCCGAGTTTCGCCGAGGTCTCCGGGCGGGCGTACGCGGCCCGGCGCATCCGCATGAAGTGGGCGGAGGTCACGGCCTCCCGGTAGGCCGCCAGATCCCCGGCGCTCAGCTCCTCCCACTCGTCGACCTGGACCAGCGCGGGCAGTTCGGCGAGGACGTCCCGCTGGTTACGGCGCAGATAGGCGGGGGCGACCGCGCGCCGGAAGGCGTCGGAGCCCGCGACCGCGTCGATCCCCTCGACGTCCGGCGCCAGTTCGGGCCGGAGGCGCTGGACCAGGCTGCGGAACTCCGCGACCCGGTTCTCCATCGGCGTACCCGTCATGAACAGGACGTGTTCGGCCCGCGCCGTCCAGCCGGAGAGGGCGCGTGATCTGCGCGTGTCCGGGTTCTTCACATAGTGGGCCTCGTCGACGACCAGCATCCGCGGCTCCTGGGGCAGCGGCCTCACATCTCCGGCCCGCGGCTCCGCGTCCCCGGCCAGTGGCAGCGTATGCAGGGAGTCGAAGGTGGTGACGGCGACGCCGCCCCGCTCACGCCACTCGGTGAACGCCTCCCGCCGCTCCGGACCGTGCACCGGGACCGCCCGCAGTGTGCTCCGGGCGCGGATCTCCCGGGTCCAGTTGATCAGCACACTGCTGGGGCACACCACCATGAAATGCGTACCGCCGCACGCCGCGAGATGCGCGAGCGCGGCGATGGCCTGCACCGTCTTGCCGAGCCCCATCTCGTCGCCGATGATCACCCGGCGCTGGCTCAGCGCGAAGCGCGCCCCGAACGACTGGTAGCCGCGCAGCGACACCCGCAGCCTGGTGTCGTCCAACTCCTGGGCCCGTACCCGCCCCGCGATCTCGGACGGCATGAACCCCTCGGCCGCGGCGGCATCGGGAGCGCTGCCCGTGGTCTCCGCGAGCACGCTGTAGTACTCGGCCGAGCGCAGCTCGAAGTCCACCCAGCACTCGACGTCCGAGGCCGGCTCCCGCAGCAGGTCCACCGACATCTGCGCGAGCAGCAGCGGTACGTCCGCTTCCGCGGCCTCGTCGAGCCGCTGCCGGATCCGGCCGGCCGCGCCGAGAGCCCGCGCCCGCCGCTCCCGTCCCGCGAGCGCCATCCGCAGCCGGCCGCGGGCGGGTTCGGCCTCCGGCAGCAGGGCGCGCAGCTCCGTGGCGAGCCGCTCAGCGGAGTCACGCGCGCGCCGCAGCCCCGGTCCCGCCTCGACCAGCCGGTGCAGAGCGGTCACCAGCGCGGTGGTGCGTGGCTCGGGGCGGTCCATATCGATACGTACGGAGACGGTCTCCCCGACCGCCTCGGCGATCCGGGTGGCGGCGGCCACCGCCTGGTCGGCGGTGTGCCCGCCGACACCGGGCAGTTGGCGCAGGGCGTGCCGGCCCGCCTCGTACACCTCGCCCACGTTCGTGAAACCGGCCTGTTCGAGGGCGCCGAGCCGTAACCGGCCGGCGGTGACGTCCTTCAGCCGGGAGACCGGGATGGCGGCGAGTTCCGCGCCCGTCAGCTCCCGCTGGAGCGGACGGTGGGCGTCCCGTATGGCGGTGACGGCGCGGTCGTGGTCGTCGAGCAGCCGCTGCGCGCTGTCGAGCAGCGACACCGCCGCGTCGAGCACGGCTCCGGCCCTTCGTCCCGCGACCACCGGAGCGCGTCCCGGCGCGGCCCCCGCACCTCTCATACGCCTCTCCACTCGACACCTGACACCTGACACCTGACACCTGACACCCGAGACCTGAGACCTGACACCGGATACCCCGACGCCGGACACCTGCCCCCGGACACCCGATGCCGGATACCCCGACGCCGGGTACCTGCCCCCGGACACCCGATGCCGGATACCCCGACACCGGACACCTGCCCCCGGGCACCCGATCACGGACATCCGGCGGACGCCGCTCCCGGCACCGGACCGACCCGCTCTGTCCGGATCCGACCGGCTCATATGCTCCCACGCGCGTCGGCCGCACATGCGACGGCACCGCGCCGGGAGCAGACTCGGAGGGGAGAGCTACGGGATCCCATGAAGGAGCACGCCATGGTGAGCACACCGTTTGTCACTGGTTCCCCGGTGTGGATCGACCTCGGCACCCCTGATCTCGACGGCGCGACCGCCTTCTACCGGGGCATATTCGGCTGGGATTTCGTTTCCGCCGGCCCGGATACGGGCGGCTACGGCCTGTTCCAACTGAACGGCAGGACAGCGGCCGGTGCCATGCCCGTGGAGCCCGGTCAGGCGCCGCCTTCCTGGTCCCTGTACTTTCAGACGCCCGACGCCGATGCCACGGCCGAGTCCGTCCGGCGGAGCGGCGGTTCCGTCGTCTTCGAGCCGATGGACGTGATGGACCTCGGCAGGATGGCGGTCTTCACCGATCCGTCGGGCGCGGGCTTCTCGGTCTGGCAGCCGGCCAGGAACAAGGGCCTGGACGCGGTCGGTGAGCCGGGCAGCCTCTGCTGGGGCGAGCTGTACACACCGGACGAGGAGGCCGCGTACCGCTTCTACCACTCGGTCTTCGGCTGGGAGACCAAGAGCATGCCGATGCCGGACGGGAACAGCAGCTATCGGATGGTGAACCCGGCGGGCCAGGGTCCCGAGGCGATGTTCGGCGGCTTCGTGCCGGTCGGCACCGACCCGGCGGAATCCGACACGGGGCCGCACTGGCTCCTGTACTTTGCGGTCACGGACTGCGACGCTTCTGTGACGGTCGCGCGGAAGCTGGGCGGTACGGTCCGGGTGGCGCCGACCGATATCGAGGGCGTCGGCCGGTTCGCGAAGCTCGCCGATCCCTCCGGGACACGGTTCGCGCTGATGCAGGGCGTGGATCAGGCCGGCTGACGGCGGCGCGGGGAGACCCCCGGTTCCGCGCCGGTCGGCCGCCACGTTGACCGTTCGTCAATCACCTGTTTATCGCGGCCGGGCAATCTGTCCGGCATGCCGATCAACATCACCACCAGCACGACCGACACGACCGACCGCAGCGAGCACGAACTCTCCTGGCAGGAGAGCGCGTTGTGTGCCCAGACCGGGCCCGAATTCTTCTTCCCCGCCCCCGGCTCCTCCACCCGCGAGGCCAAGCGGCTCTGCGGTGCCTGTGAGGGACGGGTGGCCTGCCTCCAGTACGCACTCGCCCATGACGAGCGATTCGGCGTCTGGGGCGGTCTCTCGGAGAAGGAGCGACAGAACCTGCGTCGCGACTCGGCCGGCCTTCAGGCCGGCTGAACCGAGCGATGTGAACGGAGCGCGCGAGCCGCAAGCGTGAGCTGAGGGGCGTGAACTCGTGAGCTGCGGGGCGTGAACCGAGGGACGTGGACTGCGTGCGCGTCCACTCAGCGCAAGCGCATCGCACTGCGTCCCGCCGCCGCGTCCCAGCACCTCTCGGTGCTTGCGAGCGGATCGTCGCCGCCGCCGGACATCCCGGCGACGGCGACGACACAGGCAAGCCGGTACGGGGGCCGGCCGGCCGATCAGCCCGCGGCGCGCGCCGCCATCCGTGCCTTGCGCGCGGCGAGCTTCTCGTCGAACTTGCTCGCCTCGCTGTTCAGGCCGCCCATGTACATGCCGAGCTCCTCCTGCGCCTTGAGCCCCTCGGGGCCGAGCCCGTCGATGTCCAGGACCTTCAGGAAGCGCAGCACCGGCTGGAGCACATCGTCGTGGTGGATCCGCATGTTGTAGATCTCGCCTATGGCCATCTGCGCGGCGGCGCGCTCGAAGCCGGGCATGCCGTGTCCGGGCATCCGGAAGTTCACGACGACATCGCGGACGGAGCACATGGTCAGATCCGGGGCGATCTCGAAGGCCGCGCCCAGCAGGTTCCGGTAGAAGACCATGTGCAGGTTCTCGTCGGTGGCGATCCGCGCCAGCATGCGGTCACAGACCGGGTCGCCCGACTGGTGTCCGGTGTTGCGGTGCGAGACCCGGGTCGCCAGCTCCTGGAAGGCGACATAGGCGACGGAGTGCAGCATGGAGTGGCGGTTGTCGGACTCGAAGCCCTCCGACATGTGTGCCATCCGGAACTGCTCCAGCTTGTCCGGGTCGACGGCCCGGGAGGTGAGCAGGTAGTCCCGCATCACGATGCCGTGCCGGCCCTCTTCCGCGGTCCAGCGGTGCACCCAGGTGCCCCAGGCTCCGTCACGGCCGAAGAGGCTGGCGATCTCGTGGTGGTAGCTGGGGAGGTTGTCCTCGGTCAGCAGGTTGACCACGAGCGCGATCTTTCCTATGTCGGTGACCTTGGACTGCTCGGGGTCCCAGGCTTCGCCGTTCTCGAAGATGCCCGGGAAGTTGCGGCCGTCGGACCACGGCACATACTCGTGCGGCATCCAGTCCTTGGCGACCTTGAGATGGCGGTTGAGCTCCTTCTCCACCACCTCTTCCAGCGCGTACAGCAGCCGGGCGTCGGTCCACGCGTCCGAACTGCCGAGGTGGGGAGAGGTGATCGACACGGGTACTCCAGGGGGGACGGGAGGTTTACCTACGGGTTCGTAGGTTACGACACCGTAGGTTAAGGCCGCAGTAAGCCGAAGGCCAAGCCCGGCCGCGTCGAACGTCCCTACGCCCGGTCATGCGTGCAGGTCAGGCAGGTCGAGAAGGCGTACGGAGAGACAGATCACGACGGTGCACGGAGAGACAGGTCACGCTCACGCTCCCTCCGAGATTCTCGTACTCGCTGATGTCGACCGGTAGTGGCTCACGCCGCGCCCGCCGGGCCCGGGATCTCCCCGCTCAGGCCGGAAGGGCGGCCCGCTCCAGCTCCCGGCGCAGATACTCGGCCGTGAAGGATTTGGGGTGATCGAGCAGCTGCCGCGGAGTGCCCTCGAAGACGACCTCTCCGCCGTGCTTGCCGCCGTCGGGACCGAGATCGATCACCCAGTCCGCACGTTTGACGACATCCATGTTGTGTTCGACGCAGATCACCGAGTTCCCGGCGTCGACCAGCCGGTCCAGCAGCGCCACCAGCGTGTCCACGTCCGCCATGTGCAGCCCGGTGGTCGGCTCGTCGAGTACGTACACACTGCCCGTGCGGTGCAGTTGTGTGGCCAGCTTGATGCGCTGGCGCTCGCCGCCGGAGAGCGAGCTGAGCGGCTGGCCGAGCGTGAGATAGGTCAGTCCGACGTCATTGAGCGTGCGCAGCTTCCGCAGCAGCGCCTTGTCCTCGAAGAACTCCATGGCCACCGCGGCCGTCATGTCCAGTACGTCGACGATGGAACGGCCCCGCACCGTGTGCCGCAGCACCTCGTCGTGGAAGCGCCGCCCCTCGCACGCGTGGCATGTCGTGGTCACCGGGTCCATGAAGGCGAGATCGGTGTAGATCAGCCCGCGTCCCGAGCACTCCGCGCACGCCCCCGAGGAGTTGAAGCTGAACAGCCCCGGCGCGACCCGGTTCTCCTTGGCGAAGATCCTGCGGACCGTGTCCATGACGCCGAGGTACGAGGCGGGGGTGGAGCGGGACGAGGCGGTGATGGCGCCCTGGTCGATGACGATCGCCTCGGGATAGGCCGTCGTGAACACCTCGGAGATCAGGGTCGATTTCCCGGACCCCGCCACCCCGGTCACCGCCGTGAGCACCCCGGTCGGGAACCGTACGTCGACGCTCTTGAGGTTGTGCAGCGCCGCGCCGGTCACCGGAAGCCAGTCGGCGGGGGAGCGGAACGACTCCTTGACGGGGGTACGGCGGCGCAGACAGCGGCCGGTGAGCGTGTCGGCCTCCCGGAGCCGGTCCGCCGGACCCTCGAAGACGACGTGGCCGCCGTCCGTCCCGGCCTTCGGACCCATGTCGACGATATGGTCCGCGATCGCCATCACATCCGGGTCGTGCTCCACCACCAGCACCGTATTGCCCTTGTCGCGCAGCCGTACCAGCAGATCGTTCAGCCGGCCGACATCGCGTGGATGCAGTCCCACACTCGGCTCGTCGAAGATGAAGGTGAGGCCGGTCAGTGAACTCCCCAGATGGCGCACCATCTTGAGCCGCTGGCCCTCACCGCCGGACAGCGTGGTCGTCTCGCGGTCCAGACTGAGATAGCCGAGCCCGATCCCGACCAGCCGCTCCAGCCGCTCACGGGCGGCGGCCGCGATCGGGGTCGCCACGGGGTCGTCTATCCGGCCCAGCACCTCCACCAGATCGGCGACTTCCATCCGGGTGTGATCGGCGATGCCCAGCCCGTCGATCCGGGAGGCGAGCGCGGCCTCGTTGAGACGCGCACCGCCGCACGCCTCGCACAGCCGCTCCACCGTGAAGCGGGCCGCCGCCTCCTTGCGCTTCTCGGAGAGATTCGCGGTGTCACGCTTGAGGAAGAGCCGGGTGAAGCGGGTGACGATTCCCTCGAACCGCATATCGACCGCGCCCGACTTCACTTCGATCCGGACCTTGAAGTCGCCGCCGTGCAGCAGCAGTTCGCGCTCCTCTTCGGTGTAGTCGGCGAGCGGCTTCGTCCGGTCGAAGCGGCCCGACTCGGCGTACAGACTCCACTCCCAGCTGTTCACCGAGAGCCCCGGCAGCAGCAGCGCGCCCTCGTCGAGCGACTTGGACCAGTCGATCGCGCGGTCGATGTCGAGCGCCACGACCCGGCCCACCCCGTCACAGACCGTGCACATCCCCGACGGGTCGTTGAAGGAGTACGCGGTGGCCGCCCCCGCGCTCGGGACGCCATGGCGCGAGAACAGCACCCGGATCACCGAGTAGATGTCCGTCATCGTGCCGACCGTGGAGCGGACGTTGCCGCCGATCGGCTTCTGGTCGACGACGACCGCGACCGAGAGATCATCGATCCCGTCGACGTGCGGGCGCTCGTACTTCGGCAGGAAACTTCTGATGAACGAGCTGAAGGTCTCGTTCAGTTGGCGCTGCGACTCCACCGCGACGGTGTCGAAGACGATGGAGGACTTACCCGATCCGGATACCCCGGTGAAGACGGTGATCTTGCCCTTCGGGATGGTGAGGGACACGTCGCGGAGGTTGTTCTCACGGGCACCCGTGATGGTGATGTTCTGAGACATGCCCCGACGCTAACCGGGAATCCCGACATCTTCTGTCGAGTTTCCCGGTCGGCGTCGGCGTCGGCGTCGGCGTCGGCGGTCGGTGTCGGCGTCCGCCTGTCGGTCCTTACGGCTTCGGCAGCGACGCCGCCCGTACCTCCTCGGCCGTGGTGTCGCGCAGTTCCCCGTCGAGCAGCAGCCAGCGGGTGATGCCGAGCGACTCCAGGAACGGCACATCATGGCTCGCCACGATCAGCGCGCCCTCGTACGGCTCCAGAGCGGCCGTGAGCCGACGTACGCCAGCCATGTCCAGGTTGTTCGTCGGCTCGTCCAGCATCAGCAGCCGCGGCGCCGGCTCCGCGAGGAGCAGCGCGGCGAGCGAGGCGCGGAAACGTTCCCCGCCCGAGAGGGTCCCGGCCGGCTGGTCGGCGCGCGCGCCCCGGAACAGGAAGCGGGCCAGCCGCGCCCTGACCATGTTGTTCGTCGCCCCGGGCGCGAACCGCGCCACATTCTCCACCACACTCAGCGCGTCATCGAGCACATCCAGCCGCTGGGGCAGGAAACGCAGCGGAACATGCGCCAGCGCCTCACCGGAGACCGGCTCCAGCCCCCCGGCGACCGTACGCAGCAGTGTGGTCTTGCCCGAGCCGTTCCGGCCGACGAGCGCGATCCGTTCGGGGCCGCGGATCTCGAACTCTCCCCTGACCGCGGCCCCGTACCGCAGTCGCAGGTCGCGCAGGGTGAGCACACCGCGGCCGGGATGGACCGTGGTGTGCGGCAGTTCGATACGGATCTCGTCGTCGTCCCGTACCGCGTCCGCCGCTTCGTCCAGCCGCTGCCTCGCCTCGGCCAGCCGCTCGGTGTGCATGACGCGGTGCTTGCCCGCGGACTCCTGGGCGGTGCGTTTGCGCATCCTCATGACGGCCCGGGGTTCCCGCTTGTTGTCGTACATCTTCTGGCCGTACCGCACGCGCTTGGCCAACTTCTGCTGAGCTTCGGCGAGTTCGCGTTTCTGCCGCTGTACGTCGGCCTCCGCGACCCGCACCATGCGTTCGGCCGCCTCCTGTTCCTGGGCGAGGGCGTCCTCGTACGCCGTGTAGTTGCCGCCGTACCACCGCACCTCGCCGTCCCGCAGATCGGCGATCTGGTCGACGCGCTCCAGCAGCTCGCGGTCATGGCTGACCACGACCATCACACCGGACCAGGTGTCGACCGCGTCGTACAGCCGCCGTCGCGCGTGCAGATCGAGGTTGTTGGTCGGCTCGTCGAGCAGCAGCACCGCGGGCGCCGCCAGCAGCAGCGCGGCCAGCCGGAGCAGCACGCATTCACCGCCGGACATCTCGCCGATGGTCCTGTTGAGACCGAGATGCCCGAGGCCGAGCTGGGCGAGGGTGGCGTGGGCCCGCTCCTCCACGTCCCAGTCGTCGCCCACGGCGGTGAAGTGCTCCTCGCGCGCGTCGCCCGCCTCGATGGCGTGCAGCGCGGTACGGGCCGCGGCGATCCCGAGGGCCTCGTCCACCCGCAGCGCGGTGTCGAGCACCACGGTCTGCGGCAGACAGCCGATCTCGCCGGCGACCTTGACCGTGCCCTCCGCCGGGGTGAGATCGCCCGCGATCAGCCTCAACAGCGTTGATTTACCTGATCCGTTGAGGCCGATCAGGCCCGTTCTGCCGGGGCCCACGGCCAGTTGGAAACCGTCGAACACACCGGTCCCGTCGGGCCAGGCGAAGGACAGGGCGGTGCAGGTGATGAAGGCGGGGGAGGCGGGGGAGGCGGACATAGGGATCTCCGGTCGCTGCGAGGAAGCCAAGGTGTGCGGGGCAACGGATGGAGACACCGCGGGACGGAGGATCCCGGTCGGGGAGGACGGCTCGGGCGGCCGAGGTCACACACGAGACGCACAACGGCCGGAAGAACCGGCGGATGCTGTGCGGCAGCGGTGTCTCAGGACCTCAGACGAGCAACGTCCTACTCCAATCGGCGACAACAGGACCGGGACCACGGTAAGGAGCGGCTCGGAGCGTCGTCAACGCGATTACGGCCGTGGGCGGCGCTGGGGGCCGTGGGGGTGCGGCTGGTCGATACGGATGGTTGATACGGCTCGTCGGTACGGCTGGTCGGTACGGCTACGAGTACGCGGGAGCGGGCCGGGCTCAGCAGGCGTCGCGCAGCAGCTCGGTCAGGTCGTGGTCCAGATCCAGATAGAGGTGCTCGTGCCCCGTCGGCACGAGATCCTGCGAGCGCTCCAGGAAGCGCCGCAGCTCGGAGGTACGGAGATGGACCATCGCGGTGCCCTCGGGAGCGTGGAACTCCAGCACCGTACGCCCGTACCCGAAGGGCCGCACCCGTACATCCCCGAACCCGACGGGCTCGGTCATCCCCGTCGTCAGCAGCTCACGGGAGAACTCCCAGGTCACCTCGGTGCCCTCCAGTGTCGCCAGGGGCGGGAACGCCATCCGCACGGCGAAGGGGTCCGCCCTGTCGTAGCGCAGGGTCGCGGGTACGGTCTCCAGCCGGGGGGCGGACGCGACCAGCCGGGCCTGTACGGCCTGTTCAATGACGAGCGTCATGATCTGCTCCCCTTCACCGGACCTGGATGAGGTCTCCTTCTAAGGGAAAGACGGTGGAGCGCCTCGATACGTGCTCCAAAACGGGAGTGAGCTGTGTCACCGTGCGGTGATCGGTCCCTACCGCGATGTGATTCCGGCCCGGGGACACCCGGGGATATACGTGTCCGGCGCACTCTGGACGGGGTCTCCCCGGTGGGCTAGCTTCCAGCGCCATGAGATCCATGGGGAAGATGCGACGCATGTGGTGGGCGGGGCTCGCGGTCGGGGTGAGCGGGGCGGCGCTGGCGGCAGCTCTGGCCGTACCGGCACAGGCCGCGGACGGTGCGGCGGATGGTGCCGGCGGAACCCCCGGCTGGCACCTCACGGACACCGGCAGCGACGCGCGCTTCCGCGGGCTCGCCACCGTGAGCCGCCGCGCCGCCTGGGTCGCCGGCTCCGGGGGTACGGTGCTGCGCACCGCCGACGGAGGCCGTAGCTGGCGCGATGTCTCCCCGGCCGGGGCGGGCGAGCTGGAGTTCCGCGATATCGAGGCGTTCGACGGGCGGCGGGCCGTCGCCCTGGCCATCGGCGAGGGCGAGGCGTCCAGGATCTACCGCACGGAGGACGGCGGAGCGCACTGGACGGAGTCCTTCCGCAACACCGACCCCAGGGCGTTCTACGACTGCGTGACCTTCTTCGACAGCCGTCATGGCCTCGCGATGAGCGATCCGGTCGACGGCAAGTACCGCATCCTGTCCACCGGCGACGGCGGCTCGACATGGCGGGTGCTGCCCAGCGACGGCATGCCGGCCGCGCTGCCCGGCGAGGCGGGCTTCGCCGCCAGCGGCCAGTGCCTGGTCAGTTCGGGTCCGAGGGACGTCTGGCTGGCCACCGGCGGCGGCGCCACGGCGCGGGTCCTGCACTCCGCCGACCGCGGTGTGCACTGGACCGTGACCGACGCGACGCTTCCCGGGGGCGATCCGGCGCGCGGTGTCTTCGGGCTCGCCTTCCGCGACCGTCGGCACGGTCTGGCCGTCGGTGGCGACTACCGCGCCGACCAGCCGTCCCCGCGGGCCGCGGCCGTCAGCGGCGACGGCGGACGGAGCTGGCGCCAGGCGAACACCCCGCCGTCCGCCTACCGTTCGGGCGTGGCCTGGCTGCCGCACAGCCGCTCGGCCGCCCTCGCCGTCGGCCCGACCGGGACGGACCTGACGACGGACGGCGGGCGTAACTGGCGCACCGTCGACACCGGTTCGTACGACACCGTCGACTGCACCCCGGACATCGGCTGCTGGGCCGCGGGCGAACGGGGCCGCGTCGCCCGGCTGGACTTCTAGATCTATTCGGGAGCCCGGCTGGCTAGGGTGTGATCACCATGAAGATGATCAGAACACCCGGGGACGAGACCGAGGCCCGTGCCATCCAGGACGAGCTGCGCGACCTGGTCGTACGGGACGAGCCGGGGCCGCCGCCCGGTACCGGGCTGGTGACCGGGGTGGACGTGGCGTACGACGACGAGCGCGATGTCGTCGCCGCCGCGGCCGTCGTGCTCGATGCCGCCACCCTCGCCGTCGTCGAGGAGGCCACCGCCGTCGGCACGGTCGCCTTCCCCTACGTGCCCGGACTGCTCGCCTTCCGGGAGATCCCCACCGTCCTGGCCGCCCTCGAAGCGCTCACCTCGGACCCCGGTCTCGTCGTCTGCGACGGCTACGGCCTGGCCCACCCGCGGCGCTTCGGGCTCGCCGCGCATCTCGGGGTGCTCACCGGCCTCCCCGTGATCGGCGTGGCCAAGAACCCGTTCACGTTCTCGTACGAGCAGCCGGGCGGCCGGCGCGGTGACTCCTCGCCGCTGCTGGCCGACGACGGCGAGGAGGTCGGGCGGGCGCTGCGCACGCAGGAGGGCGTCAAGCCGGTGTTCGTCTCGGTCGGCCACCGCGTCGGCCTCGACAACGCCTGCGCGCACACGCTGCGGCTGGCACCCGACTACCGTCTTCCCGAGTCCACCCGGCGGGCCGACGCGCTCTGCCGCGGCGCGCTGCGCGCGGCGACCGACTGACGGGGAGAGCCGGGCGCCCCGCCGGTACTCGGCCGTTACCCGGCCGGCCGGACCTACTCGTCCAGCGTGCGCGCGTCCACGATCCTGAACCCCAGCCCCGCCGCCCGCAGCCGCCCCAGCAGCGCGTCGCCCATCGCCACCGCCGTGGTCACCTGGCCCGCGGTGTCGGGCAGTTCGTCCAGCGCGAGCGAGAGCGCCGACTCGGCCAGCATCTTCGCCGACTCGTCATAGCCGGGGTCGCCGCCCGAGACCTCGGTGAAGACCCGGTGCCCGCCGCCCGTGCCCACCAGGCGCAGCGAGAAGTCGCTCGCCCGCCTGCGTTCGAGGTCAGGGCCGGTGCCCGACGCGAAGCGGCGCGTCAGCCAGTCGCGGACCGGGGGCAGTTGGGCCAGGGCGACGCCCACTCCCGCCGCCGCGCTGCCGCCCAGCGCCACCGGCAGAGTCCTCACCCCGGCGAAGTACCGGTAGCGGAAATCGGGGCCGTAGCGCGGCAGCGCCGCCGCCGAGCGCGCCACCACCTGTGCGTCGAGCGTCGGCAGCGGCAGCGCCCAGTACCCGGTCTCCCGGCTGAAGTGCGGTGCGCCGAGCGATCCGCGCACGCGGCGGTCGACCTGCCTCGGCTCGTACAGCCGCCGCTCGCGCGCGGCGTGCAGCAGCTGTCGGCCGCGGCTCATGGCGGTCATCGCGGAGGCGAGCGTTCCGCCGGAGAAGAGGGCGTTGGAGCGTACGAACGCGTCCACGCGCAGTGGTACGTCCTCCGGCAGCCGCTGGACGGTGAGGTACGCGCCCAGGTCGCTCGGGACCGCGTCGAAGCCGCAGGCGTGTACGAGCCGCGCCCCGGTCTCCCGGGCACGGACGTCGTAATGCAGATACATCCGGTCCAGGAACTCGGCCTCGCCGCACAGATCGGCGTAGTCCGTCCCCGCTTCCGCGCACGCCGCGACGAGCCCCTCGCCGTACCAGAGATACGGTCCGACGGTCGAGGCGACGACCCGGGCGGACTCGGCGAGGGCCCGCAGCGAGTCGGGGTCCGCCGAGTCTGCCCGCAGTACGGGGAGCACGGCGCACCCCGGATTGAGCGCGGTGAGCCGTTCCCGCAGCCGCTCCAGCCGGGTGAGATCGCGGCCGGCGATGGCCCAGCGGCAGTTCTCGGGCGCGTGGGCCGCGAGATACTCCGCGGTCAGCGTCCCCACGAAGCCCGTCGCTCCGAACAGCACGATGTCGTACGGGCGCTCCGTCCCGTTCCTCCTGGCCATTGGCTCCTCCGCCGTTCGCCCCGCTCCATTGCCGGTGGCCGAGATTAGTGCCCCTCCCCGCGATCCAGTGCCCCTCCCGGTGATCCCGGCGACCCTTCTGGCGATGATTGCCCTCTGGGATTGCCCTGTGGCGTGAGATCTCACGGGTGTGGGCGGGAACGCTCATCGCGAACCGGTCCGGGTCGGCATAGGCTCGACAGTGGACTAAGCGCTTGCTCTGCCCGGAGGGTTGTGCGGAGTGGAGCACGTTCTTAGCATCACTGCTGTTACATCAGTTGTGTCACATAGGGCCGGGAGTCAGATGACAGCCGCAGGAAAAGGTCCGCTGACCGGCGTACGCGTGGTCGAGCTGGCCGGTATCGGCCCCGGTCCGTTCGCCGCGATGACCCTCGCCGACCTCGGCGCCGATGTCGTACGGGTCGACCGTCCCGGCGGCGCGGGCCTCGGCATCGATCCGGCCCACGACCTGACCAACCGCAACAAGCGGTCCGTACTGATCGACCTCAAGACCGAGGACGGCGCGGCCCGCGTCCTCGATCTGGCCGAGCGCGCCGACATCCTCATCGAGGGATACCGGCCGGGTGTCGCCGAGCGCCTCGGCGTCGGCCCGCGGGAGTGCCTGGACCGCAATCCGCGGCTGGTGTACGGGCGGATGACCGGCTGGGGCCAGGACGGCCCGCTCGCCGAGCGCGCCGGGCACGACATCGGCTATATCGCCGTCACCGGCGCCCTCTCCATGATCGGCACGGCGGGGGAGCCCCCCGCGCTCCCGGCGAATCTGCTCGGCGACTACGCGGGCGGCGCGCTCTATCTGGTCATCGGGGTCCTCGCGGCGCTCCAGCACGCGCGTACGCCCGACGGCGCCGGACAGGTGGTGGACGCGGCGATCGTGGACGGCACCGCCCATCTCACCACCATGATCCACGCCATGATGGGCGCGGGCGGCTGGCAGGACCGGCGGGGCGCCAATCTGCTCGACGGGGGCAGCCCGTTCTACGGTTCGTACGAGACCGCCGACGGCGAGTACATGGCGGTCGGCGCCCTGGAACAGCGGTTCTACAACGAGTTCGTGGAGCTGCTCGGCATCGCCGAAGAGCTGCCGCCGCGCAAGGACTTCGGGCGCTGGGACGAGCTGCGCGAGGCGGTCGCGGCCCGGTTCAGAACGAAGACGCGCCAGGAGTGGACGGCGGTCTTCGAGGGCTCGGACGCCTGTGTCGCGCCGGTGCTCTCCCTGCGCGAGGCCCCGGCCCACCCCCATCTGGCGGCCCGCGGCACCTTCACCGACCACGCGGGACTCACCCAGCCCGCCCCCGCGCCGCGGTTCTCCGTCACCCCCGGGTCGGTGCGCCGCCCGCCCGCGCGGCCCGGCGCCGACACCGCGGAGGTGGCGCGCGACTGGGATCTGCCCGAACGCGCCGCGGGGGACAAGGAGGACAGCTGAGGTGAAGCGCCGGTACGTGAAACGTCACTCCAGCATCTCCGCGGCTCCGCATCGTTCCGTTCCCCTCGTCCCCCCTTCCGTTCCCCTCGTCCCTCCTCCTCATCCTGAAAGGCAGTCGCCGTGAGTACCGAAGCGTTCGTCTACGACGCGATCCGCACCCCGCGCGGCCGCGGCAAGGCCAATGGAGCCCTGCACGGCACCAAGCCGATCGATCTCGTCGTCGGACTGATCCATGAGCTGCGCCGCCGCCTCCCCGGGCTCGACCCGGCGGCGATCGATGACATCGTGCTCGGTGTGGTGAGCCCGCTCGGCGACCAGGGCTCGGACATCGCCCGGATCGCGGCCATCGCCGCGGGACTGCCCGACTCCGTCGCGGGCGTACAGGAGAACCGCTTCTGCGCCTCCGGCCTGGAGGCCGTCAACCTGGCCGCCGCCAAGATCCGCTCCGGCTGGGAGGATCTGATCCTCGCGGGCGGCGTCGAGTCGATGTCGCGCGTGCCGATGGGCTCCGACGGCGGCGCCTGGGCCATGGACCCGATGACCAGCTTCGCGACGGGCTTCGCCCCGCAGGGCATCGGCGCCGACCTGATCGCCACCCTCGGCGGCTTCAGCAGACGCGATGTGGACGAGTTCGCCGCGCTGTCCCAGGAACGGGCGGCCACCGCGTGGAAGGAGGGCCGCTTCGACCGGTCGGTCGTGCCGGTCCTCGACCGCAACGGGCTCACCGTCCTCGACCACGACGAGCACATGCGCCCCGGCACCACCGCCGACTCGCTCGCCGCGCTGAAGCCCTCCTTCGCGGGGATCGGCGACCGGGGCGGCTTCGACGCCGTCGTCCTCCAGAAGTACCACTGGGTCGAGAAGATCGACCATGTCCACCACGCGGGCAACTCGTCCGGCATCGTGGACGGCGCGGCCCTGGTCGCCATCGGCTCCCGGGAGACCGGCGAGCGCTACGGACTCACGCCCCGCGCCCGGATCGTCTCCGCGGCAGTCTCCGGCTCCGAGCCGACGATCATGCTCACCGGCCCCGCCCCCGCCAGCCGCAAGGCACTCGCCAAGGCCGGACTGACCATCGACGACATCGACCTCGTCGAGATCAACGAAGCCTTCGCGGCGGTCGTGCTGCGCTTCGCCGGTGAGATGGGCCTCTCGCTCGACAAGGTCAATGTCAACGGCGGCGCCATCGCGCTCGGCCATCCGCTGGGGGCCACCGGCGCGATGATCCTCGGCACGCTCGTCGACGAACTGGAGCGCCAGGACAAGCGGTTCGGCCTCGTCACGCTCTGCGTCGGCGGCGGCATGGGCGTTGCCACCGTCGTGGAACGTCTCTGACGGCCCGCACTCCCCGCACTCCCGGACCCCCGTCAGACGGTCCGGATCCCCGCCCTCCTGGAATCTCGCCCCTCCTGGATCCCCGCCCTCTGGACCGACCCCGCCCTCCTGGACCCCCCGCCCGGATTCCCGATACGGAGCAGCAGCATGAGCGAGTCCACCACCCCGGCCGCCCCGGCGATTCGCTGGGAGCAGGACGGGACCGGTGTCGTCACCCTCGTCCTCGACGACCCCGTCCAGTCCGCCAACACCATGAACCAGGCGTTCCGGCAGTCCATCGCGGCGATCGCCGACCGTGTGGAGGCCGAGAAGGACAGCATCCGCGGCATCATCGTCACCTCCGCGAAGAAGACCTTCTTCGCGGGCGGCGACCTCAAGGACATGATCAAGCTCGGCCCGGCCGACGCCGCGGGGGTCTTCGAGAGCAGCATGGCCGTCAAGCGTGCCCTGCGCCGCATCGAGACCCTCGGCAAGCCCGTCGTCGCCGCCCTCAACGGCGCGGCCCTGGGCGGCGGTTACGAGATCGCCCTCGCCTGCCACCACCGGATCGCCCTGGACACGCCCGGCTCCAAGATCGGGCTGCCCGAGGTGACGCTCGGGCTGCTGCCCGCGGGCGGCGGGGTCACCCGTACCGTACGGCTGATGGGCGTCGCGGACGCGCTGCTCAAGGTGCTGCTCCAGGGCACCCAGTACTCCCCGGCGCGCGCCCTGGAGAACGGGCTGGTCCATGAGATCGCCGCCGACGCGGACGACATGCTCGCGCGCGCCCGCGCCTTCATCGACGCCCACCCCGAGTCGTCCCAGCCGTGGGACGTCAAGGGCTACAAGATCCCCGGGGGTACGCCCTCCAGCCCCCGCTTCGCCGCCAACTTGCCCGCGTTCCCCGCCAACCTGAAGAAGCAGACGGCGGGCGCCCCGTACCCGGCGCCCCGCAATATCCTCGCGGCGGCCGTCGAGGGTTCCCAGGTCGACTTCGAGACCGCGCAGACCATCGAGGCGCGCTACTTCGCCGAACTGGTCACCGGCCAGACCGCCAAGAACATGATCCAGGCGTTCTTCTTCGACCTCCAGGCCGTCAACTCGGGCGCGGGCCGCCCCCAGGGCATCGCACCGCGCGAGATCCGCAAGGTCGCGGTCCTCGGCGCGGGGATGATGGGCGCGGGCATCGCGTACTCCTGCGCGCGTGCCGGATTCGACGTCGTGCTGAAGGACGTATCGGAGGAGGCCGCGGCCAAGGGGAAGGCGCACTCCGGGAAACTGCTCGCCAAAGCGCTCTCCCGGGGCCGTACGACCGAGGCCGAGCGGGACGCGCTGCTCGCCCGGATCACGCCGACCGCCGACCCCGCGGGCCTCGCCGGATGCGACGTGGTGATCGAGGCGGTCTTCGAGGACACCGCGCTCAAGCGCAAGGTGTTCCAGGGGATCCAGGACATCGTCGAGCCCGACGCACTGCTCTGCTCCAACACCTCCACCCTGCCCATCACGGTGCTCGCCGAGGGCGTCTCCCGCCCCGCCGACTTCATCGGGCTGCACTTCTTCTCGCCGGTCGACAAGATGCCGCTCGTGGAGATCATCAAGGGGGAGCGGACCAGGGACGAGGCACTGGCCCGCGCGTTCGATCTGGTACGCGCGATCAGGAAGACCCCGATCGTGGTCAATGACTCGCGCGGCTTCTTCACCTCGCGGGTGATCGGGCAGTTCATCAACGAGGGGGTGGCGCTGGTCGGCGAGGGCGTCGAGCCCGCCTCGGTCGAACAGGCCGCCGCGCAGGCGGGCTACCCCGCCAAGGTCCTCTCGCTGATGGACGAGCTGACGCTCACCCTGCCCAGGAAGATCCGGAACGAGGCGAGGCGCGCGGTCGAGGAGGCCGGAGGCACCTGGACCGCGCACCCGGCGGACGCGGTCGTCGACCGGATGGTGGACGAGTTCGGCCGGCCGGGACGGAGCGGGGGCGCGGGCTTCTACGAGTACGGCGAGGACGGCAGGCGGACCCGCCTCTGGCCCGGCCTGCGCGAGCACTTCGGCACACCGGAGGGCGAGGCCCGTACGGAGGTCCCGTTCCGCGACATGACGGAACGGATGCTCTTCTCCGAGGCGCTGGACTCCGTGCGCTGTCTGGAGGAGAACGTCCTGACCTCGGTCGCGGACGCCAATATCGGCTCGATCATGGGCATCGGCTTCCCGGCCTGGACGGGCGGAGTGCTCCAGTACATCAACGGGTACGAGGGCGGCCTGCCCGGCTTCGTGGCGCGCGCCCGGGAGCTGGCGGAGCGGTACGGCAGCCGGTTCGAGCCGCCCGCGCTGCTGGTCGAGAAGGCGGAGCGGGGCGAGACGTTCGGTGACCGGGCCTGAGCGGCGGCCCGGTCTGAGCGGCGACCGCGGCTGATCGGCGACCGGGCCTGAGCGGCGAGAACGCCCGGGGGCGCAGGCCGCGTTCGAGGCGGAGGGTGGTCACTCCGCCTCGAACGCGGCCCGCAGCTCCTCCTTCAGCGACCGCTGGAACGCCGTCACCAGCGCCTGCATCACCAGCGGCTGCATATGGGCCGAGAGCGACTTCATCGCCGCGACATGCCCGGGGTCGGACCCCTGGTCCCGGTACGGAGTCCACACCTCGTCCCGGAACAGCCGCGTCAGCTCGTACGCCGCCTCGCGCGTGTGCTCCAGCAGGACCGTACGGGCCGCGAGGATCGTCTCCTGCGGGATCGGTACGTCCAGCAGCTCGACGCCCAGCCGCAGCAGCCCGGGATCGAGCCGGTAGCTGTCCGGGCCGTCGGCGCGCGCCAGGGCGCCCATCGCGGCGAGCCGGTCGATGTCCTCCTCCGACAGCGCGCGACCGGCCCGGCGCTCCAGCTCGGCCCGGGTCGCGTCCTCGGCGGAGTCCGGTGCCCAGGAGGCCACCAGCGCCCGGTGGATGGCCAGGTCCTGCGCGCTCAGACCGGGCGGCAGCCGCTCCAGATAGCGTTCGATCGCGGCGAGCGTCATGCCCAGCCGCTGAAGCTCCTCGATCAGGGCGAGCCGGGACAGATGGTCCCGGCCGTAGTGCCCGACCCGGCGCGGCCCGATCACCGGCGGCGGCAGCAGCCCGCGGGTGCTGTAGAAGCGGACGGTGCGTACGGTGACCCCGGCGCGGGCCGCCAGCTCGTCGACGGTGAGTGTCGGCTCCTCGCTCCCAGTGGCCATGTCCGCGCCCCGCCTTCCGCTGCTCCGGGCCGACAGATCGACAGGTCGACTCGGTGCAACAGTATTGCTGTGCCACCGGCGTGGTGAAACCACCGGCGTGGTGAAACCACCAGCACGGAGATTCCACCAGCACGGAGATTCCACCAGCACCGTGAAAGCGGCGCCACGGTGAAGCGGCGGCCTGGTGAAAGCGGCGGCCTGGTGAAAGCGACGGCCACCTCGGACAGCACCGCGGGGCGCCACCTCGCGGTCCGAGGTGGAGCCCCGGCGGACATCGGTATCGGTCAGGGCCGGACCATACGGCCGCGGCTCAGTCCAGACCGCCCCGGCCGATGACGCCCGCGTACCAGCGCGCGCTGTCCTTCACCGTGCGGCGCTGCGTCGCGAAGTCCACATGGACGATGCCGAACCGCTTGCTGTAGCCGTACGCCCACTCGAAGTTGTCCAGCAGCGACCAGAGGAAATAGCCGCGCACCTTCGCGCCGTCCGCGATCGCGCGGTGGACGGCGTGGAGATGGGCGCGCAGATAGGCCACCCGCTCGGGGTCGTGCACCGCGCCGGACGGATCCGCGTAGTCGTCGTACGCCGCGCCGTTCTCGGTGACCATCAGCGGGGTGGCCGGCAGTTCGTCCCGCAGCCGCGTCAGCAGTTCGTACAGTCCGTCCGCGTCGACCGGCCAGTCCATCGCCGTACGCGGTCCCGGCGCGGGTACGAACCGCACATGCTTCTCCGCGCCCGGCCACGGTGACGGGGTGTCGCAGGAGCCGGCCGCGACGACCGTGGGGGAGTAGTAATTGATCCCCAGCGAGTCGATGGGCGCGGAGGCGGTCGCCAGATCGCCGTCCCGGACGAACGACCAGTCCGTCAGCGAGGCCGTGTCCTCGACCAGGTCCGCGGGCAGCCGCCCGTGGAACACCGGATCGAGGAAGATCCGGTTCCCGACGGCATCGATCCTGCGCACCGCGTCGAGGTCGGCCGCCGAGTCCGTCAGCGGCCGGGCGGCGTGCAGATTGAGGGTCAGCGAGATCTCGGACTTCCTCGGCAGCGCGTCGCGCAGCGCGCGGGTGGCCAGACCGTGGGCGAGATTGAAGTGGTGGGCGGCGCGCAGCGCGGCGACCGGATCCGTACGGCCCGGGGCGTGGACACCGGAGGCGTACCCCAGGAACGCCGCGCACCACGGCTCGTTGAGGGTGGTCCAGGTGGCCACCCGGTCACCGAGCGCCTCGGCGACGATCTTCGCGTACTCCGCGAACCGCGGCGCCGTGTCGCGCTGCGGCCAGCCGCCCGCGTCCTCCAGCTCCTGGGGCAGATCCCAGTGGTAGAGCGTCGCGACCGGCCGGATCCCCGCCGCCAGCAGCGCGTCGACCAGCCGCCGGTAGAAGTCCAGACCGCGCTGTACGGCCGGGCCGCGGCCGGTCGGCTGGACGCGCGGCCAGGCCACCGAGAAGCGGTAGTCCGTGACCCCCAGCTCCTTCAGCAGCGCGACGTCCTCGTCCATCCGGTGGTAGTGGTCGGCGGCGATGTCGCCGGTGTCGCCGTTGCGGACCCGGCCGGGAGCGCGGCTGAAGGTGTCCCAGATGGACGGGGTACGGCCGTCCTCGGTGGCGGCCCCCTCGATCTGGTACGCGGCGGTGGCCGTCCCCCAGCGGAAGCCGCGGGGAAAGCGCAGCTCCGCGGTGGTCTCGGGGCGTGCGTCGACAGCGGTCATATGGAAGGAACTCCCGTGAGATGAGACAGAACAGTGGGGGGAGGCGGCGGGGGACTCGTAGGGCGCGGTGGCGGGTGCGCGCGACAGATGACGGGTGTGCGACGGGCGGTGGGTGCGCGACGGGCGGTGGGGTGCCCGACCGTGGGGGGACGCGCGACGGGGCGGGGCATCACCCCTTGACGGCGCCCTGCATGATGCCGCCGACGATCTGCCGGCCCAGCAGACCGAAGACCAGGAGCACGGGCAGCGTGCCGAGCAGAGTGCCCGCCATGATCACGGACTGGTCGTGGACATAGCCGCCGCCGAGCTGGCGCAGCGCCACCTGCACGGTCGGATTCTGTGAGGAGAGCGCGATGATCGGCCAGAAGAAGTCGTTCCAGGCGGCCATGAAGGTCAGCATGCCGAGCACGGCCATCCCGGGCCGGGCGATGGGCACCACGATCGACCAGAAGATCCGTGCCGTGGAGGCGCCGTCCACCCGGGCGGCCTCGATCAGCTCGTCGGGCAGCGACTGCACCAGATACTGCCGCATGAAGAACACCCCGAAGGCGGAGACGAGTCCGGGCAGGATGACGGCCTGGAGCTGGTTCACCCACTGGAGTTCGGCGATCAGCATGAACAGCGGGATCACGCCGAGCTGCGGCGGGATCATCATCGTGCCCACGGTCACGGCGAGCAGCGCGCCCCGGCCGCGGAAGCGCAGTTTGGCGAAGGCGAACCCCGCGAGGGTGCAGCACAGCACCGTGCCCACGGTGATCGAGCCGGACACGATGAAGGAGTTGAGGAGGGCCTTGCCGATATCGGCCTCCGCCAGCACCGCCTCGAAGTTGCGGATGAGGTTCGGTCCCGGCAGCAGGCTCGGCGGTACCTTCGCCAGCTCGGCGTTGGAGCGGCTGGCGGCGACGATCGTCCAGTAGAACGGGAACACCGAGATGAGCAGCGCGACGGCCAGGATCGCGTACGAGAGCCTGCCCCCGTGCATCGTGCGCCCGGCCCGGCCGCCGCGTCGTACGGAGCGCCGTGGCCGGTCCTCGGTCCCCGGCGGCGGGGTGGGCGGTGCGGCGAGCGCGGTCATCGGCCGGCCTCCTTACGGGAACGGCGGCGGGCGATCAGGGCGTTGACGCCGACCAGCAGCAGGATCAGGACGAACATCACCCAGGCGATCGCGGCGGCCCGGCCCAGATGGAAGAAGCCCCAGCCCTGTTCGTACATATAGAGGCCGAGGGTCTGGTACTGGTGTGAGATACCGCCCGAGATCGACCCCTCGAAGAGCAGCGGCTCACCGAACAGCTGGGTCGCGCCGATCGTCGAGACGACGGCGGTGAAGACGATCGTGGGGCGCAGCCCCGGCAGCGTGACATGGATGAACTGCCGCCAGCGCGAGGCCCCGTCCACCTCGGCGGCCTCGTACAGCTCGCTGGGGATGGATTGCATTCCGGCCAGATAGATCAGCGCGTTGTAGCCGGTCCAGCGCCAGATGACGATCGACGAGACGGCGATCTGCGAGGCGACCGTACCGGTCTGCCAGTCCACCGGGTCGAAACCGACCAGCCCCAGTACGTAGTTGATCAGACCGAAGTCGCGGCCGAAGAGCTGGGCGAAGACCAGCGTCGCGGCGGCGACCGAGGTGGCGTACGGCAGCAGGATCGCCGTGCGGATGAACGTCCGGCCGCGCAGCTTGTAGTTGAGCAGATGGGCCAGGCCGAGGGCCATCGCCAGCTGCGGGACGGTCGACAGCACCCCGATGGTGAAGGTGTTGCGCAGCGAGGTCCAGAAGAACTCGTCGGTGAAGAGCGCGGTGTAGTTGCCGAACCCGCGCCACTCCATGTCGCCGGGCGTCTGGAGCTCCACCCGGTAGAGCGAGACGAACGCGGTGTAGATCAGCGGGAACAGCCCGAAGGCCGCGAACAGTGTGAAGAACGGGGCGATATAGGCGTACGGCGAGAAGGTGCGCCAGGCGCGGCGCGCGGCGGACGCCCGCGCGGCGGGTGGTCCGGACGGCGGCGGTGACGCGGCCTTCGCGGTGGCGGTGAGGGTCATGGAACGGCCTTCGGAAGCGTGGGCTGGGGCGTGTGGCGCGCATGGGGCCGTCCGTCCGCGGGGCGTCGCGAGCCGGGCGGGACGTTCGTGACACGCCGGGGGAAGGGACGGGACCGGGACCGGGGGCAGGCGCCGTGCGGGGACGAGATGTGGAATCCGCCCGGTGCCTGCCTCCGGCGACCGCTTCGGCTGATGCGGTGATCAGCCGACGGCGATGCCGATGTCAGCCGATGACGTTGTCGATGTCAGCCGATGACGTTGTCGACGCCCTTCTTCGCGGTGGACCACGCCTTGTCGGACGAGGTGCCCTTGCGCTCCACCTCGCTCAGCGCGTTGGTGATCTGCTGGTTGACATTGGCGTCATGGACCCCGAGGACCTGCACGGGGGAGGCCTTGGCCGCGTCACCGAAGATCTGGCCGATCGGCGCGTCCGAGAAGTACGGGTCCTTGGCGCCCGAGACCTTGTCGATGGCGCCCGTGGCGGACGGGAAGAGCCCCTGCTTCTGGAAGAGCTTGGCCTGCTGTTCGGGTGCGGTCAGCCACTCGATCAGCTCGTACGCCTCCTTCTTGTGCTTGGCGGCACGCGGGACGGAGAGATACGAGCCGCCCCAGTTGCCCGCGCCGCCGGGCAGCTTGGCGATGTCCCACTTGCCCGAACCGGTCTCCCCTGCCTGGCCCTTGATGTAGCTGAGCATCCAGGCGGGGCACGGAATGGTGGCGAACGAGCCGGCCGCGAACGCCTGGTTCCACTGCGGCGACCACTGGTCGAGCTTGGCGCTCAGCCCGGACTCCGCGGCCTCCACCGAGGTGTCCCAGGCGGTCTTCACGGCAGGGTTGTTCTCGTAGATCAGCTTTCCGGAGGCGTCGTAGTACCGCTCCTCCTCCTGGCCGATCATGATCGAGAAGAGGCTGCCGATGCTGTCGATCCAGGCGCCCTTCGCGGGCGACTTCTTCTTGTACTCCTCGCCGAGGGCGAGATAGCCGTCCCAGGTGGACCACTTCTGGCTCAGCTCGTCACGGTCCGTCGGCAGCCCCGCCTGCTTGAACAGATCCGTGCGGTAGCACATCGCCTCGGGCCCGACGTCCGTGCCGAGCCCCAGGATCCGGCCGTCCTCCGTCGTGGCGGCGGACCACTTGGCTTCGGCGAACTGGTCCTTCAGCTTGTCCGCGCCGTACTGCTTCAAGTCTTCGAATTTGTCGGACTGCTGCTGGGTGACCGAGGCGATCCGGCCCACCTCGACGCCCTGGACGTCGCCGAGCCCGCCCCCGCCGGCCAGCCGGGTCTGGAGCGACTTCCAGTAGTCGGCCTCGTCCTCGGTGTCGCTCTGCTTGATCGTGATGTCCGGGTGGAGTTTCTGGTACTCCGCGTAGAGTCCCGCCTCCTTGTAGCCGAACGATCCGAAGAGGTCGACCGTCAGCGTGACCTTGCCACCCGCGCTGTCGGAGGTTCCCCCCGAGGAACCGGATCCGCACGCGGCGAGGAGTGCCCCGGAGAGCACGACCGCACCGAGACGGACTGCGGCCCTCCTGGCGGCTCGGGCGTTGGGCATGGGAAGCCTCCCTTGGCTTCGGAATACAACGGAGTACCCGCGAGAGGCAGTTGAGAGCGCTCTCAAGAGATGGCTGGAGCGTGCCCCGGCCTGCCACCCTTCGTCAAGACTCGAACACATAACGGCTGCCGGTCAGTTCAAGGCTCGCCTTGAACTGCCTTCCGTGCCAGACGTATTGACACTTCTGTTTCAGGAGTTTTACGTTTCGTGCCATCTGAGAGCGCTCTCGGACGCCCTTGCCCCCCATGTCTTCGAGGTGCCGTCCATGTCCGTCTCCCGCGCCAGACCCGCCTCGGCGCTGATTCTGGCCACCGCCCTGGCCGCCGTCGGCCTGGGCCCCGCCGCGTCCCCGGCGATGGCCGCCAACGTGCCTGTCGGCTCCGGCAGTTACTCGGACAGCAGGCCCGCCGGCACATCCGGCCCCACCACCAACACCGGTACTCCCGTCACCCCGAAGGTGACCGAGGCCGCGCGCGCCCGGCCGCTGCCCACCAACGACTGGTGGTCCTCGCTGGCCTTCCAGCGGTACGGCGACAATCCGTACTCCACCCCCATGTACGGCCACCCCCTCACCTATCAGGCGACGGCGGGCGGTCTGGAGGTCGGCTATCCGACCACTCCGGCGATCGTCGGCGACGGCCGCCAGTACGAATACGCCCACAAGGCCGATCTCACCCTCGGCCTGACCGGGCTCAACTCGCCGGACACCAAGGCCGACGCCTGGTCGGACTGGACCGTGACACCGTACTGGTCCGACGGTGCCCGCACCCTGCGGACCACCATCGGCCACGGTCTGCCCTTCGTCTACGCCAAGGGCTCGGGCGGCGACGCGCGGATCACCACCGCCGCCGCGCCCGCTGTCTTCGCCGACGACGGCAACGTTCTCGGCATCACCGTCGCGGGCCACCACTACGCCCTGTTCGCCCCGTCCGGCAGCGACTGGGCCGTCTCCGGATCCACCGTGACGGCCGGGCTCGGCGGCGCCGACTACTTCTCGCTCGCGGTCCTCCCGTCCACCGACGCGCTCGCCACGTACAAGAAGTACGCGTACAGCTTCGTCACCGGCTCGAAGGTGAGCTGGAGCACCGAGGGCGGCACGGTCAAGGCGACCTACAGCCTCACCACCGATCCCCAGGAGGGCACCGAGACCGGCACCCTCCAGGCCCTCTACCGGCACCAGTGGCTGAACACCACCGACGCGCTGACCCCGTACACCTATGTCTCACCGCGCGGCACGATGAAGGTCCGCGAGTCCGCCTCCTTCACCACCTCCCAGGCGTCCTCCGGGGTGCTGCCCGCGCTGCCGAAGTCGAGCGGTGTCGACCAGACGCGGCTCAAGGGCTATCTGGACGAGGTGGCGGGCGCGGGCGATCCGTTCTCGGGCGCGACCGACACGTACTGGACCGGAAAGGCACTGGGCAAGCTCGCCCAACTCGTGCCCATGGCCGACCAGATCGGTGAGAGCGCGACCCGCGACAAGCTCCTCGGACTGCTCAAGAGCCGGCTGGAGGAGTGGTTCACGGCGGGCGGCGCGAGTGAGTTCTCGTACGACAAGGACTGGAAGACGCTGATCGGCTACCCGGCGTCCTACGGCAGTGACACGGAACTCAACGACCACCACTTCCACTACAGCTACTACGTGTACGCGGCGGCGATCGTCGCCCAGTACGACCAGGGGTGGGCCGCCGACTCCGCCTGGGGCGGCATGGTGAAGACGCTGGTCCGTGACGCCGCCAACCCCAGCCGCACCGACACCGCCTTCCCCTTCCTGCGCGGCTTCGACGTGTACGCGGGCCACAGCTGGGCCTCCGGGCACCAGGGGTTCGCGGCGGGCAACAACCAGGAGTCGTCGTCGGAGTCCACCAACCTCAGCGCCGCGCTCGTCCTGTGGGGCTCCGCGACCGGCGACGCCGAACTGCGCGATCTGGGAAGCTACTTGCTGGCCACCGAGTCCGAGGCGATCGCCCAGTACTGGTTCGACGCCGACGAGGAGGTCTTCCCGTCCTCCTTCGGCCATGACACGGCCGGCATGGTGTGGGGCAGCGGCGCCGCGTACTCCACCTGGTGGACCGCCAACCCCGAGGAGATCCACGGCATCAACGTCCTCCCCGTGACCGGCGGTTCACTGCATCTGGGCCGGGAGAAGGCCGCGATCCAGCGCAATCTCGCCGAGCTGGAACGGGAGAACGGCGGCCCGGCCGTCGAATGGCGCGACATTCTCTGGGAGTTCGAGGCCCTCGCCGATCCGGCGGGTGCCAAGGCCAAGTGGGACGCGGGCAACGCGGGATACACCCCCGAGGCGGGTGAGTCCAAGGCGCACACCTACCACTGGATCGCCACGCTCGACGCGCTCGGCGCCCCCGACGCGACGGTGACCGGGTCCGTCCCGTCCTCGGCCGTCTTCAGCAAGGGCGGCGTACGCACCTACGCGGCGCACAACTTCGAGTCGGCGGCGCGGACCGTCACCTTCTCGGACGGTACGACGCTCGACGTACCGGCCCGCTCGACAGCGACGAAGTAGTCGTCGGACCGCCCGCTACCCTGCGGGCGGACCCGGGACGGCGGGCCCGGCCAGGGCCTGTCTTCAAAGTCCCGCCTGCCTGGCGGCGCTACTTGGAAGACAGGCCCTAGGCCGAGGCCCGCCGTACCAGCGTGGTCGGGGTGATCACCGACGCCGGGGCCTCCTCGCCCTCGCGCTCACGGTCGAGCCCGCGCAGCAGCAGCCGCGCCATCAGCCGGCCCTGCCCCTCGATGTCCTGCTGGACGGTGGTCAGCGGCGGGTCGGTGACCCCGGCGACCGAGTCCATGTCGTCGAACCCCACCAGCGCCACCTCGTCCGGCACCGCGATCCCGCGCTCCTTCAGCACCCGCAGCGCGCCCGAGGCCATCAGATCGTTGGCGGCGAACACCGCGTCCAGATCGGGACACCGCTCCAGCAGTGTGGTCATCGCCCGCGCCCCGCTCTCCTCGGTGAACGCCCCCTCGGCGATCAGCGCGGGATCCTCGTCCAGCAGCACATCGCGGTAGCCGTCGAGCCGGTCGGTGGCCGAGGTCTGGTCGCGCGGCCCCGCGATATGCGCGATCCGCCGCCGCCCGAGGTCCCGCAGATACCGCACGGCCTCCCGGGCCCCGCCGCGGTTGTCGGCGTCCACATACGGCACGGCCCGGTGGTCCGGTGCCTTGGTCCAGCCCGGCCGGCCGCCGTAGACCGTCGGCATCCCGGCCCGCCGGGTGATCTCCGGGATCGGATCGTCGGTGTGCAGCGAGAAGGCGAGCGCGCCGTCGACATGGCCGCCCGCCAGATAGCGGGCGATCCGGTCGTAGTCGCCGGGCCCTTCGAGCAGCAGCAGCACCAACTGGTAGTCGTGCGCGGTCAGTTCCTTGCTGATACCACGGATCTGCTGGGAGAAGAACGGGTCGGAGAAGATCCGGATCTCCGGCTCGGCGATGATCACGGCGACAGCGCCGGTACGCCGGGTGACCAGCGTGCGTGCCGCGTGGTTCGGTACGTAGCCCAGCTCCTCGACCGCCCGTCGCACCTTCTCGACCAGCGGCTGTCGCACCCCCGCCCCGCCGTTGACGACCCGGGAGGCCGTGGCCCGGGAGACACCGGCGAGCGCCGCGACGGCTTCCAGAGTGGGGCGGGCCCCAGGGAACGGCTCGGTCAAAACGGGCGCTCCTCGTCGTACAACGGACAGGACAACCTCCAGCCTAGCCGCTCCCGGAGAATTCCTGAGAGCGCTTCCATGCCCGCCCCAGCAGGGAAAGCAGTGTGCCGTGCCACCCGGGAAGGGCGGCACGGCACGGCGGTGGGGCAGGTCGGCGGCGGGGCGGGAGGGCCGCCGTCAGCGCTCGTGGATCGTGTTCGTGGCGGCGATCCGCTGCCAGGACGCGGGCCGCTCCGGCGCCGCGTCGGACCGTACGGGACCCGCCGTGGCGCGGCGGCCCCGCCGGCGGGCTTCGACGGCTGGAAGAGCCAGGTGTCGAAGAGCCCGGCGAGCGGCGTGTCCGAGATCCGCTCCGCGTAGGTCACGAAGTCGTTCACGGAGGCGTTTCCATAGGCGTGTTCGGCCGGCCAGCCCTTCAGGACCGCGAAGAAGTCCTCGTCCCCGATCCTGTTCCGCAGCGCCTGGAGAGCCAGCGCGCCACGGTCGTAGACCGCGCCGTGGAACTGGTTGTCCGGGCCCGGGTCGCCCGGCTTCACCGTCCAGAACGCGTCGTCGGCCGGGTACCGCGCGTACAGATAGTCGGCCAGCTCCTGCGCGGTGCCCTCGCCCTCCTTCTCCGACCACAGCCACTGGCTGTAGCGGGCGAAGCCCTCGTTGATCCAGATGTCCTTCCAGCCGCGGACCGAGACACTGTCGCCGTACCACTGGTGCGCCAGCTCATGGACGACCACCGAGACGTTCGCGCCGTTCGCGAACTGCTTCGGGCTGTAGAAGGGCCGCGTCTGCGTCTCCAGCGCGAAGCCGCTGGTCACATTGGGCACGTAACCGCCGAGCGCGTTGAACGGGTAGGGGCCGAAGACACCGGTCAGCCACTCCGCCACCTCACCGGTCCGCTCCACGCTCGCCCGCGCCGCCCCCGCGTTGTCCCCGAGGTCCTTGCTGTACGCGTTGAGGATCGGCAGCCCGTCCGCGGTCCTGTCGGTGGTGATGTCGAACTCACCGACGGCCAGCGTCGTGAGATACGTGGCCTGCGGCTTGTTGGAACGCCAGTTGTAGCGGGTCCAGCCGAGCTTCGAACTCCGCGACTGGAGAACGCCGTTGCTGATCGCCTGGGTGCCGTCGGGCACCGAGACCGAGATGTCGTATGTCGCCTTGTCGAGCGGATGGTCATTGGACGGGTACCACCACACCGCCGACTCCGGCTCCTGGGCCGCGACCCCGCCGTCCGGGGTGCGCTGCCAGGCCGTATAACCGTCGATCTTCAGCTCGGACGGCTTGCCGGCGTACCGCACCACCACCGAGGCAGGCTGACCCTTCGTCAGCGGCGTGGCCGGGGTGATCTCCAGCTCCTGGCCGCCGGTGGCGGCGAACGCCGCCTTCCGCCCGTTCACCCTGACCTCCTCGACCGCCAGCCCGAAGTCGAGATGGAAGCGGGAGAGGTCCTGCCGGGCCGTGGCGAGGAGGGTCGCCGTGCCCTGGAGCAGATCGGTGGCGGGCTGGTAGGTGAGCCTGAGGTCGTAGTGCGACACGTCGTATCCGCCGTTGCCGCTGGCCGGGTAATAGGGGTCGCCGATGCCCGGGGCGCCCGGGGAGAAGTCCGCGGCGGATGCCGGGATCGCCAGCAGAAGCGAAGCCGCGAGGACGCCCGGAACGATGAATCTGCGGTGCACGGGTGCTCCAAATCCTGGGGATCAAAGATCTCCTGACCCTATTGAGCACATCGCCGGATGGTCATGTTCATGGCCCGTTATGTCACATGATTGCCATGCGGCGGACATCCCGTACGGGCCCCGCCCGCCCCTCGCTTCCCACGACTGCCCTCTTTTGCGCGCGAGTTGACGGGGGTACCTTCCGCCCCATGGAGATCCGTGCGCGGGGCGCCCGCTGGTCATGCAGAACGCTGGTCGCGGCAGCCTCCGCGGCGCTGCTGGGGGTATTGCTCACGCCGACGGGAGCCCAGGGAGCACAAGCGGCGCACGGCGCGTCGGCGGCTCAGGAGGCGCAGAGCTCGCGGCCGGCGGCGACGGCCGGGCCGCCCCCGCGCCGGAGCGAGCCCGTCTACTCCTACGAGAACGCCATCCGGGAGTCCGTCTGGGTGGACACCGGGATCGACGGCGACGCGAACGGCAGCACCGACCGGGTCGCCGTCGATGTCGTACGGCCCCGCGAGGCCGCGCGGTCGGGCCGGAAGATCCCCGTGATCATGGACGCCTCCCCGTACTACTCCTGCTGCGGACGCGGCAACGAGAGCCAGAAGAAGACCTATGACGCGAACGGCGACCCCGCCGGCTTCCCGCTGCACTACGACAACTACTTCGTGCCGCGCGGCTACGCCTTCGTCGCCGTCGACCTGACCGGCACCAACCGCTCCGACGGCTGCGCCGACGTCGGCGGACGCTCCGACGTCCTGTCGGCCAAGGCCGTCGTCGACTGGCTCAACGGCCGCGCCCGCGCGTACGGCAGCCGTACCGGCACCGACCCCGTACGGGCCTCCTGGACCACCGGCGCCACCGGCATGATCGGCAAGAGCTACGACGGCACCATCGCCAACGGCGTCGCCGCCACCGGCGTCAAGGGGCTCAGGACCATCGTCCCGATCGCCGCGATCAGCT
Organism: Streptomyces sp. L-9-10; assembly: GCF_004151105.1. Classification (GTDB taxonomy): domain Bacteria; phylum Actinomycetota; class Actinomycetes; order Streptomycetales; family Streptomycetaceae; genus Streptomyces. Next base: position 79,819 of record NZ_PHRF01000161.1, on the reverse strand, counting down.
CCTGGTACGACTACTACTTCGCCCAGGGCGCCCCCCTCTACGACTCGGGGCCCGAATGGCTCTCCGATTACGTGGAGAGCCCCGAGGCCCGCGACCGCTGCCAGGCCGTTCAGCAGCGGCTGATCGACGAAGCGCCGCGCACCGGCGACTGGACCCGGCTGTGGAGCGAGCGCGACTACGTACGGAACGCCGGCAACGTCAGGGCCAGCGTCTTCGCCGTACACGGCATGCAGGACCTCAACGTCCGAACCAAGCACCTCGGCCAGTGGTGGGACGCGCTCGCCGACGCGGGCGTGGAGCGCAAGATCTGGCTCTCCCAGACCGGCCATGTCGACCCGTTCGACTTCCGCCGCACCGAATGGGTCGCCACCCTGCACCGCTGGTTCGACCACTATCTGCTCGGTTACGACAACGGCGTCGACCGCGAGCCCATGGCGGACATCGAGCGCGCCCCCGACCGCTGGACCACCGACAGGGTGTGGCCGCCGCGCGCCACCGCCGCCACCGCCGTGCGCCCCGCCGCGGGCGAGGTCCCCGGCGTGGGCACGCTCGGCCGTACCCCCGCCCGGCCCGGCACGACCGAGACCTTCACGGACGATCCGCGCCTGAGCGAGTCCGACTGGGCCGCGGACATCGACCGGTCCACCACCGCCAAGTCCGGCTTCGTCACCCGGCCGCTCAGCCGCGATCTACGGCTCTCCGGCTCCTCCACGGTGACCGTCACCGCCACCCCGTCCACCTCGACCGCCCATCTCTCCGCGGTCCTCGTCGACCTCGGTCCCGACACCATCCGTGACTACGGGCACGCGGGCGAGGGCATCACCACCCTCACCGAACGCACCTGCTGGGGCCCGAGCACCACCGCCGACAGCTCCTGCTACCGGGAGACCGAGGCCAGGACGGCGGACGTCGACCACACCGTCTTCAGCCGCGGCTGGGCCGATCTCGGCACCTACGCCTCGGCCGGCCACGGCCGCCCGCTCACCCCCGGCAAGCCGTACACCCTCACCGTCCAACTCGCCGCGAGCGACCATGTCGTACCCGCCGGCCACCGGCTCGCCCTGATCATCGGCGGAACGGACCAGGGCCTGATCGACCCGCCGTCCACCACCCCGACCCTCACCCTCGATCTCGCCCGAACGTCCGCGAAGCTGCCGCTCGTCGGCGGCGCCGAGGCCTTCACCCGCGCCACGACCGGCACCGTCCCGCCGCACAGCGCACCCCGAGAGTCCCGTCCTGACGGCGTGGCCGAGCCGCGCCGGACACCTCCGATCCCGGGAGACCGCACCTGATGACGCCCCGTAAGACACCCCGCCTGCGCACCCTCGTCCTGGCGGTGACCGCCGCGGCCCTCGTACTGCCGATAGCGGCCCTCCCCGCCCAGGCCACCTCCGGTCAGGCAACGTCCGCCCAGGCCCCGTCCGGTCAGGCCTCCTCCGGTCGCGGCGCCGGCACCCCGCCGCGTACGGAATTCGAGACCGGCGACGGCGCGAACTGGACCAGCCAGGCGCAGGAGCAGCAGTTCCTGTCGGCCGTCGACCGCGGCAGCGACCGCGCCGCTCTGACGACCATCGGCACCACCAAGCAGGGCCGGCCGCTCCAGCTCGTCGAGCTGGGCGCCCGGCGCGCGCCCGCCACCGTGCTGCTCGTCTGCAGCCAGCACGGCGACGAACCGTCGGGCCGCGAGGCGTGTCTGACCACGGTCCGCGACCTCGCCTACGCCAAGGACCGCGCCACCCAGCGCTTCCTGGCCCGTACGAGCGTGCTCGTCATCCCGACCGCCAACCCGGACGGCCGGGCAGCCGACACCCGCGGCAACTCCGACGGCGTCGACATCAACCGCGACCACATCGCGCTGAAGACGGCCGAGGGCCGCGCGATGGCCGCCGTCATCCGCGACCGGAAGCCGGACATCATCTACGACCTGCACGAGTACGGCGCCACCCCGCCGTACTACGACGAGGATCTGTTCGACCTCTGGCCGCGCAACCTCAACACCGACGCGCGGGTGCACGACGAGTCGCAGGCACTCTCGGAGCGGTACGTACGGCCCGCCGCGCGCGCGGCCGGCCACTCCATCGGCACCTACGGCATCTGGACCGACCCGGCGACCGGCGACCCCATCAAGCAGACCGCCGGCGACGGCCAGGAACGCATCCTGCGCAACGCCTCCGGCGTCAAGCACGCGATCGGCCTGCTGATCGAGAGCCGGGTCGATCCCCTCACCGACGCCGAGAAGGCCGACGAGGCGCTCAACAACCGGCGCCGCGTGACCAGCCAACTCGACTCGCTGAAGGGCCTGTTCACCTTCACCGACGAGCGGAGGGCGCGGATCGTGACCGCCACGGCCACCGCCCGGCTGGCCGGACTGAAGGACCGCGGTCCTGTCTATCTCGGCGGCGCCGACAACGAACCCGCGGCCCCCGAGAAGATCCTCCAGGACCCGCCGTGCGGCTACCGTCTCGACGCGGCCCAGTACGCGGACGTCAAGGACGAACTCGCCCTGCACGGCGTCGTGTCCGTACCGCTCGGCAAGGGCGCGGTCGTACCGCTCCGCCAGTCGCAGCGGAATCTGGTGCCGCTGCTCCTCGACGAGCGGGCGGAGTACCACCTGACCGCCGCGACGCCCGCCGCCTGCTGACCGCCCGCTCTACGCGGCGGCCACCGCCAGTCCGGCGGCGGCCGCCGCGCAGCCCCAGGCCACGGTGACACCCGCGCCGCCGTGCCCGTAGTTGTGCACCACCCGCCCGCCCCCGGGCAGTCGCACGGCCTCCAGCCGCACCCGGGGACGGGCGGGCCGCAGCCCCACCCGGTGCTCCAGCACCCGCGCCCCGGCCAGTTCGGGCCGGATCCGGGCGCAGCGCGCCACGATCGCCTCGGCCTCGGCCGGGTCGGGGCTCAGATCCCAGGAATGATCGCTCGCCGTGCCGCCGAGCAGGACCCCGTACGGCTGGGGCATCAGATACGTCATCGCGGACGAGCCGGGGCCGGCCGCCACGAACCACTCGTCGATCCCCGGGTTCTCCACGATCACCACCTGACCGCGCACCGGATACAACGACGCGTCCCCCGCCAGTTCCCGGGCGCCGAGTCCGGTGCAGTCGATCACGACGGACGACTCGGCCGCCGGCTCGGCGAGGCCGGTGACCGACCGCCGCTCGACGGTGCCTCCCGCCCTGCGCAGCCGCTCCTTCAGATAGCGCAGATACACCGGCATGTCGATCAGCGGGACCGCGGCCCGCAGCCCCTGGCCGAAACCGCCGGGCAGTTCGTCCGCACGGGCCTCGCGCAGCTCGGGCATCTTGGAGGCCCAACTGCCCAGTCCCGCAAGCGGGGTGTCCGCCATCAGCCCCGCGACGATACGCACCCCGGTCCTGTCCGGGGTCCGTGCCAGCTGTACGTAGTGGCGCAGCGACTCCTCCAGCCAGGCGCCGACCTGGCGCGCGGGCTCGATGCGATAGGGCCAGACCAGCGCTCCCGCCACCGCCGAGGTGGTCCGCGCCACCGGATCGCGGGTCCACAGTCCGACACGGTGGCCGCTCTCCGCGAGGACCACCGCCGTCGTCAGGCCTATGACTCCGCCGCCCACCACGATCACATCAGTGTCACTGCCGCTCATGCCCGGACCGTACCGGAATCCGCCCCGTCAGGGTGTCCGCGAGTCCCGCCCGATCCGCGACGCACGCGCGACGGCGCTTTGCGGACAGGCGCCGAGCCCGCCCTCCGGGCAGACGGCGCTACGTTGAAGACAGGGCCTAGAATCACCGGTCTGATGACTGCCACGCTCGTAGCCAAAGACCTCGCCGCGGGACACGGCGACCGCTCGCTCTTCTCCGGGCTCGATCTGGTCGTCGCGCCCGGCGATGTGATCGGACTCGTGGGTGCCAACGGCGCCGGGAAGTCCACCCTCCTCCGGCTGCTCGCCGGAATGGACACGCCCGAGGAAGGACAGCTGAGGCTGTCCCCGCCCACCGCCGCCGTCGGCCACCTCCCCCAGGAACCCGAGCGGCGCCCGGGAGAGACCGTACGGGCCTTCCTGGGCCGCCGTACCGGCGTCACCGCGGCGCAGACCGCCCTGGACGAGGCGACACAGGCGCTGGTCGACGGCGCGCCCGGCGCCGATGACGCCTACGCGGTCGGCCTGGAGCGCTGGCTCGCCCTCGGCGGCGCCGACCTCGACGAACGGGCCGAGGAGGTCGCCGCCTCACTGGGCCTGACCGTCGGCCTCGACCAGCCCATGACCACCCTCTCCGGCGGCCAGGCCGCCCGCGCGGGCCTGGCGTCGCTGCTGCTCTCGCGGTACGACGTCTTCCTGCTCGACGAGCCGACCAACGACCTCGATCTCGACGGCCTCGACCGTCTTGAGGGCTTCGTCTCGGGTCTGCGCGCCGGCACGGTCGTCGTCAGCCATGACCGCGAGTTCCTGGTACGGACGGTGACCAAGGTGCTCGAACTCGACCTCGCCCAGCAGAAGATCACACTCTTCGGCGGTGGCTACGAGGCGTATCTGGAGGAGCGCGAGACCGCACGGCGCCATGCCCGTGAGGAGTTCGAGGAGTACGCGGACAAGAAATCCGCCCTGGAGGCGCGGGCCCACACCCAGCGCTCCTGGATGGAGAAGGGCGTCAGGAACGCCCGGCGCAAGGCGACCGACAACGACAAGATCGGCCGGAAGTTCCGTACCGAATCCAGCGAGCAGCAGGCGGCCAAGGCGCGCCAGACGCAGCGGCTGATCGAACGCCTCGATGTGGTCGAGGAGCCCCGCAAGGAGTGGGAACTGCGGATGGAGATCGCCGCCGCGGACCGGTCGGGGGCCGTGGTGGCGACGCTCCGCGAGGCCGAAGTGGCGCGCGGCGACTTCCACTTCGGGCCGGTCACACTCCAGATCGACCGGGCCGACCGGGTCGCCATCACCGGAGCCAACGGCAGCGGCAAGTCCACGCTGCTGGCCGCCCTGCTGGGCCGCCTTCCGCTGGACGCGGGCCACGCCACCCTCGGCTCGGGCGTCGTCGTCGGCGAGGTGGACCAGGCACGCGCCCTCTTCCACGGCCCCGAGACCCTGCTGGACGCCTTCCGCGCGGCGGTCCCCGACACCGAACCGGCCGACATCCGTACGCTGCTCGCGAAGTTCGGCCTCAAGTCCGGCCATCTCCTGCGCCCCGCGACCACGCTCTCGCCGGGTGAGCGCACCCGCTCCGCGCTCGCGCTCCTCCAGGGCCGGGGCGTCAATCTCCTGGTCCTGGACGAGCCGACCAACCACCTCGACCTGCCGGCCATCGAACAGCTGGAGTCGGCGCTCGACTCCTATGACGGGACGCTGCTGCTGGTCACCCATGACCGCAGGATGCTGAACGCGGTCCATACGACCCGCCGTCTCGATGTGGCGGACGGCAAGGTCACCGAGATCTGAGGGCGGTGCGGGGGACCTGAGGGCGGAGGCAGGGGCTCCCGTCCGTCCCGGAGCCCCCGCTCCTTCTCCAGGAGATCCCCCGCCCTGTCCCTCGGAGATCCCGCGCGCCGCCGCGCCCAGAGCGCCTCAGCGTCGCTTGCCGCGGCCGTTCGGATCCGTCAGACCCGCCCGTCGCAGGGCGTCCGCCATCGCGCTGTTCGCCGGCGGCGGGGCCGACGCCTGACGTCCACCACCACCACCGCCACCACCGCCACCGCGGTTACCGCGCCCGCCCTGCCGCTGCTGCGGAGGCCGCCCGCCGCCGCCCGCGGAACGCTCCCGGTCCCGGTCCTGCTTGGCCGGCTGCGCCTCGTCGTCCAGCCGCAGCGTCAGGGAGATCCGCTTACGGGGGATGTCGACGTCCATCACCTTCACCTTGACCACATCGCCCGGCTTCACCACCTCCCGCGGGTCCTTCACGAAGTTCCTGGACATGGCGGAGACATGGACCAGACCGTCCTGGTGCACCCCGATGTCGACGAACGCGCCGAACGCGGCGACGTTCGTCACAACCCCCTCCAGCACCATCCCGGACGCCAGATCGCCGAGCTTCTCGACGCCGTCCTTGAACGTGGCCGTCTTGAACGCCGGCCTCGGGTCCCGCCCCGGCTTCTCCAGCTCGCGCAGGATGTCGGTGACGGTCGGCAGACCGAAGGACTCGTTCACGAAATCATCGGGCCGCAGCGTGCGCAGCACCGACGCGTTCCCGATCAGCGAGGCGACCTCACTGCCCGTCTTCTTCACCATCGACCGCACCACCGGATACGCCTCGGGGTGCACGCTCGACGCGTCCAGCGGGTCGTCGCCACCGCGGATACGGAGGAAGCCCGCGCACTGCTCGTACGCCTTCGGACCGAGCCGCGCCACATCCTTGAGCGCGCGCCGCGAACGGAACGGCCCGTTGGCGTCGCGGTGGGCCACGATGTTCTCGGCGAGTCCCGTCCCGATGCCCGACACGCGCGAGAGCAGCGGTGCGGAAGCGGTGTTGACGTCGACGCCGACGCCGTTCACACAGTCCTCGACGACCGCGTCCAGCGAGCGGGACAGCTTCACCTCGGACAGGTCGTGCTGGTACTGGCCGACACCGATCGACTTGGGGTCGATCTTCACCAGCTCGGCCAGCGGGTCCTGGAGCCGGCGCGCGATGGAGACCGCGCCACGGATCGACACATCCAGATCGGGCAGCTCCTGCGAGGCGAACGCGGAGGCGGAGTACACCGAGGCGCCCGCCTCCGAGACCATCACCTTCGTCAGCTTCAGCTCGGGGTGCTTGGCGATGAGCTCAGCGGCGAGCTTGTCGGTCTCCCGGGACGCCGTGCCATTGCCGATGGCGACCAGATCGACGGAGTGCTCCTTCGCCAGCCGGGCCAGCTTCGCGAGCGACTCGTCCCACTTGTTCGCGGGCACATGGGGGTAGATCGTGTCGATGGCGACGACCTTGCCGGTCGCGTCGACCACGGCCACCTTCACGCCCGTACGGAACCCGGGGTCGAGCCCGAGCGTGGCGCGGGTGCCGGCCGGGGCCGCCAGCAGCAGATCGCGGAGGTTGGCGGCGAACACCCGTACCGCCTCGTCCTCGGCGGCGGTCCGCAGCCGGAGCCTGAGGTCGATCCCGAGATGCACCAGGATGCGGGTACGCCACGCCCAGCGCACCGTGTCGGCGAGCCACTTGTCGGCGGGACGGCCGCGGTCGGCGACGCCGAAGCGGCGCGCGACCATGTTCTCGTACATGCTCGGGCCCGGCTGCTCCGACGGCTCCTCGGGCTCCAGGACGAGATCGAGGACGTCCTCCTTCTCGCCCCGGAGCATCGCGAGCACGCGGTGCGAGGGCAGCTGGGAGAAGCCCTCGGCGAAGTCGAAGTAGTCGGCGAACTTGGCGCCGGCCTCCTCCTTGCCGTCCCGTACCTTCGCCACGAGCCGGCCCCGGGTCCACATCCGCTCGCGCAGCTCACCGATGAGATCGGCGTCCTCGGAGAACCGCTCCGTGAGGATGGAGCGGGCGCCGTCCAGCGCCGCCGCCGGGTCGGCGACCCCCTTGTCCGCGTCCACGAACGCGGTGGCCGCGGCGAGCGGCTCCACCGAGGGATCGCTCAACAGCCCCTCGGCGAGCGGCTCCAGACCGGCCTCCCGGGCGATCTGCGCCTTCGTACGCCGCTTGGGCTTGAACGGCAGGTAGATGTCCTCCAGCCGCGCCTTGGTGTCGGCGGCCCGGATCCGCGCCTCCAGAGCGTCGTCGAGCTTGCCCTGCTCGCGTACGGACTCCAGGATCGCCCCCCGCCGCTCTTCCAGTTCGCGCAGATAACGCAGCCGCTCCTCGAGCGTGCGCAGCTGCGCGTCGTCGAGCATCTCGGTCGCTTCTTTGCGATAGCGCGCGATGAACGGCACGGTCGACCCGCCGTCGAGCAGCTCGACGGCCGCCTTCACCTGCCGCTCCCGTACGCCGAGTTCCCCGGCGATCCTGCCTTCGATGGACGTCGTCACGATCACGCTCCGCTGTTCAGTGGTCCGCCGTCTGCATTGTGGCAGGTGGCACCGACATCAGCGGGCACGACCGGCGGTGACGAGCCGGTACGGGGGGCCGTACGGCAGCTCTCGTCGGCCGTACGGCAGCCCGCGGCCCGGTCCCGAAATAAAGAGGGACCGGGCCGTGGAACCGATCGGGCCCGTGGCGGGAGACCCTCATCCGTGCGCGGCGCCGCCGAAGAGACGGGCGAGCGCGCGGAAGGGAAGCGTCACCACGGAAGCGATCGTGGAGCCGATGGCCCGGAGGACATCGGCGATGGCACGGAACACGGGGGCCTCCTTCAGGTGGCTGTCGAGTCGTCGGCCGCGTCGGGCGCTTCGCGCATACGGCGTACGGGCCTCTGCCTGCGTACGGGGCACGCGCCATGAGCACCCTCGAACGGGGTGAACCGCGGCCTACCACCTGTCTAAGCGAGTGTCCGTTCGGGGCGCGGGTAAACACCGGCCGCCGGTTCCCGCCGCGGCGCGGCCCTCAGCGCTTTCCGATGAGGTCCGCGGGAAACGCGCCGGCCGCCTGCGCCGCCCCCGCGAGAGCCCCGCCCAGCTCGGTGAGGCGGGCCACGCCCGCCGCCCCCAGATGTTCGTACGGTGCCCGGTCCAGCCGGTCGGTCTCGTCCTCCAGGGCCTTGCGCAGCTCCGTACCCGACGCGGTCAGCTCACCGTCCGTGTCCAGCAGCCCCCGCCCGCGAAGCCGTTCCCCGGCCCCGTCCCACTCCTCCTGACTCCAGCCCCGGCTGGCCAGGACCCACCTGGGCGACATGCCCCGGCCGCTGGCGGTATGGCTGGCGAGTGCCTCCAGAGGGTCGAGCCCGGCGCTCAGCAGAGCGGCCAGATGACCGTCACCGCGGTACTCCCGCAGCAGCGTGGCCGCGTGCCAGTACGCCAGATGCGGCGCGTCGGGCACCGGCAGATCGGCGTTCGCGGCGTACAGCGGGCGCGCGGGGCGCGTGCACGCCTCGGCGGCCCGCAGCGCCAGCTCCGCCGCCTCGGCCAGCTCCTTCGAGGCCAGGGCCTCCTCTCCCAGCAGCCGGCGCAGCAGCGAGTCGACCGCCCGCAGCCGCGCGTCGAGCGCGTCCTCGGGAGAGACGGAGTCCCAGGCGTGCGGGATGTGCCGGGCGACGAGGTCGTGCCGGAAGTTGTAGAAGGCCGCGGTGACGGCCCCGGCGCCGACCCGCCCCAGGGGAGCGGCACGGGCCGCGAAGTAGACGGCACGCGCGTCGTCCAGACCGGCGCGCGCGAACTCGCGGCCGAGTTCGGGGGAGAAGTAGAGGACCGAGTGGAACGGATTGACGACGGCGTGACAGCGCCGCGCGGCACGCTCGGGCAGAGAGGTCATGCCCGTACGTTACCGACTGGTCGGTACGTCCGACAGATGGGGGCCGGACAGGTGGTGGCCGGACGGGGAGCGGGCCCTGATGGCAGGAAGAGAGGGGCATTCGTCATTGCGGCCACCACGCACCGGGCCAAGGATGAGAGACATGACCGAGCGATCCGTACTCGTCGTCCTCTTCGACGAGGTGCAGAGCCTTGACGTGACCGGCCCCGTGGAGGTGTTCAACGGAGCCGGGCTCGCCACCGGCGACCGCGGCGCGTACCGGATCCGTACGGCCTCGCTGGACGGCGCGCCCGTACGGACCTCCAGCGGACTGACACTCGTCCCCGACCTCGCGCTCACCGAGGCCTCCGACCCGCACACGCTCGTCGTGCCCGGCGGAAACGGCACCCGCGGTCCCGACCCGCTGCTGATCGCATGGCTGCGCGAGCGCGCGCCCCGCGCCGGCCGACTGGTCTCGATCTGCACCGGGGCCCTGCTGCTCGCCGCGGCGGGAGTGCTCGACGGCCGTCGCGCCACCACCCACTGGAGCGCGGCCCGTCTGCTCGCCACGGACTACCCCGCCGTCGAGGTCGACCCGGACCCGATCTTCGTACGGGACGGGAAGATCGCCACGTCCGCCGGTGTCACCTCGGGGATCGATCTCGCGCTCGCCCTCGTCGAGGAGGACCTCGGCCGCGAGGCGGCGCTCACGGTGGCCCGCCATCTCGTGGTCTTCCTGCGCCGCCCCGGCAATCAGGCGCAGTTCAGCGTCCAGCTCGCCGCTCAGACCGCCCAGCGTGAGCCGCTGCGCGACGTGCAGAGCTGGATCAGCGACCATCCCGGCGGCGATCTCTCGGTCGAGACACTGGCGGCGCGGGCCAGCCTCTCGCCGCGTCACTTCGCGCGCGCCTTCCGTGCGGAGACCGGAATGACCCCGGGCCGCTATGTGGAGCGTGTACGCGTCGAACACGCCAGAAGGCTGCTGGAGGACAGCGCCGACGGCATCGAGGAGATCTCCCGCGTATGCGGCTACGGCACGCCCGAGGCCATGCGCCGCGCCTTCACCAGAGTCCTCGGCACGGCGCCGGCCGAGTACCGCCGCCGCTTCCGTCCCGGCCCGGCCCTCGCGCCCGCGGCCGCCGCCACCCATTGACCAGCTCCCCGGTCACCCGGAGAAGCAGCTTCTCAGCGACCCCAACGAAAGGCCCGTTATGAAGATCGCGATCGTCCTCTTCGAAGGCTTCACCGCACTCGACGCCGTCGGTCCCTATCAGATGCTCAGCCACACCCCCGGCTTCGAGACGTTCTTCGTCGCCGAGAAGGCCGGGCCCGTGGCCGACGACTCCGGCATCCTCTCGCTCGTCGCCGGGAAGACGCTCGCCGAGGTCCCCGCGCCGGACATCCTGGTGGTGCCCGGTGGGCCCGGCCAGGAGAGGCAGATGGAGAACGAGACGCTCCTCGGCTGGCTGCGCGCGGCCGACACCGCCACCACCTGGACCACCTCCGTCTGCACCGGCTCCCTGCTGCTCGCCGCCGCCGGGCTGCTGCGGGGACGCCGGGCCACGTCCCACTGGCTGGCCATGGAGGCGCTGCCTGCGTACGGCGCCGAGCCCACCGGCGAACGTGTCGTCACCGACGGCAAGTACATGACGGCCGCCGGAGTCTCCGCGGGGATCGACATGGGCCTCACCCTCGCGGGACGGCTCGCGGGCGACCGGTTCGCCCAGTCCGTCCAGCTGCTGACGGAGTACGACCCGCAGCCGCCCTACGACGCGGGCTCGGCCGACAAGGCGCCCGCCGATCTGGTCGCGGAGATGCGGGACGGGAGCCGTTTCATCCTTCAGTGACGGGTTCGCCCGCTCCGGCGGGTTCGTAAGCCCAGCTGAAGCGCGGCTCGCGGCGTTCCAGGAAAGCGGCGACCCCCTCCGCGGTGTCGCCGCTGCCGTGTGCCTGCGCCGTCCAGTACGCCGCGCGGTCCGTGCGGCCCGAGGCGAACTCCTTGGCCGCCGTCTGGGTCAGCCGCGAACGCGAGACCAGCACTCGTGCGAACTGCGCCACCCGCTTGCCCAACTCGCCCTCCGGCAGCACCTCGTCAACGAGTCCGGTACGCAGCGCCCGGTCCGCCTCGATCAACTCGGCGGAAAACAGCAGGTATTTGGCCGTGGCAGGGCCCACCAGCGAGATCAGCCGACGGGTGGACGACTCCGAGTAGACGATCCCGAGCCGCGCCGGAGTGATCCCGAACCGCGCGCCCTCCTCGGCGAACCGCAGATCACAGGCCACGGCCAGCTGACAGCCGCCGCCCACGCAGGAGCCGCGTACGGCCGCGAGCGTCGGCTTGGGGAAGGCGGCCAGCGCTTCTTCCGCGGCCACCGCCGGCGCGCTCGGATCCCGGCCGGGCTCACGCAGCGAGGAGATGTCGGCGCCCGCGCAGAAGCTCGTGCCCTCACCGGTCAGTACCAGCACCTGTACGGCGGGGTCGTCCGCCAGCATCCCGAGCAGCGGTGGCAGCTCGCGCCACATCCGCGCGGTCATCGCGTTGCGCTTGGCGGGATGGTGGATCACCACGGTCGCGATGCCGTCGGCGACGGTGTGCAGCAGTTGGGGCTCCATGCGCCGGATGCTATCCCCGCTCTCCCCGGCACCGGCAACCGCTCCGGAATCGCCAGCAGATGAGCAGAGGCGATCGTTTCCATCGTTGTGTCGCTCCCATGCGGTCGCGACACGCCAATTCCGGCTGACTTCTGTTCAGTACTCCGGTACGGACGGTCCCGGTCCCAAGACTCGGTACCGATGGACGACGCCGTTCGAGGCAAGGGTGGGTGCCGCACGATGGAGAGCCGCGGAAGTGTTCCGGCCCGGCCGCTGTCGTACGAGGGGGTCTGGCGGTTCACCGCACCCGCCGTCGACATCTCCGTACCGCAGGCCAGACACGCCGTACGTGACCTGCTGAGACGTCAGCGCGTACCGATCAGGGACGGGGTCGTCCAGGGGGTGCTGCTCATCGTCTCCGAGCTGGTCACCAACGCCGTACAGCACGCGGCCCTGCTCTCGCCGGAGATCGCCGTCGAGGTCGCCATCGGCGGGGCGTGGATCCGGGTGTCGGTCGAGGACAACCATCCGTACCGGCCCACGGCCCTGGAGACGGATCACGCCCGCACAGGCGGGCGCGGGCTGCTGCTCGTACAGGAGACCTCGCGGGAGGCCGGCGGGAACTGCGGGGTGGAGCACACCGCCGGCGGCGGGAAGATCGTCTGGGCGGTGCTGCCCTTCCCGTCGCCGGCCGCGTCCGGGGAGCCGCCGCGGGGAGGTGTCACCAGCCCGCGGCAGGCCCGGTGAGCTCTCTGATGGCCGGACGCGCCGCGTCCAGGACGGTCATGAACCACGCGGAGAACACGGTCTCGCCATGCCGCTCGGTCAGCTCGGCCGGGGTGACGAACACCGTCTCGCCGACCTCCTCGGGGTCCGGCCGCGGCGCGGACTGCGCGAGCCCGACGAAAAGATGGTTGTACTCGTGCTCCACCAGCCCCGAAGCCGGGTCGGGGTGGTTGTAGCACACGGTCCCCGCCTCGGCCAGCAGCGAGGGCGAGATGCCCAGCTCCTCATGGGTACGGCGGGCGGCGGCGGCGAACGGCGCCTCGCCCGGGTACGGATGCCCGCAGCAGGTGTTCGACCAGACTCCGGGGGAGTGGTACTTGCCGAGCGCGCGGCGCTGGATCAGCAGTCGGCCCTGCTCGTCGAAGAGGAAGACCGAGAACGCCCGGTGCAGTCTGCCCGGTGGCTGATGGGCGGAGAGCTTCTCGGCGGTGCCGATGGTGTTGCCGTGCTCGTCGACCAGCTCCAGCATGATCGTTTCTTGTGCGTCGTTCGACGTGCTGTTCGCCGCAGTGACTGGTGTGGTCGGCATAACCATCCTTCTCATCGGGCCTCGGGGCCCAAGTCTGCCGCACAAGAGCCTCGTATCCACACTCCGGAGGCGTGGGCATGTCCGTTCGCCCGGGGCGTCGGTGACAGAGATTCGCGTCAGTGACAGAGCTTCGCCTCGTGCTCCGCGTGGCCGCGGGGCTCCAGCTGGAAGGTGCAGTGCTCGACGTCGAAGTGATGTCCCAGGCATCCCTGCAGGTCATGGAGCATCTTCTCGTGGCCCACCGCGTCCAGCGCGTCCTGGTCCACCACCACATGCGCGGAGAGCACCGGCATCCCGGAAGTGATCGTCCAGACATGGAGATCGTGTACGTCCGCCACACCTGGCAAGGCGAGCATATGTGCGCGTACCTCATTCATGTCCACGTTCTTGGGCGCCGCTTCCAGCAGGACGTTCAGCGTCTCCCGCAGCAGCTTCACCGTGCGCGGAACGATCATGAGACCGATCAGCAGGCCCGCGATCGGGTCGGCCGTCTGCCAGCCCGTGGTCAGGATGACGACGGCCGAGACCAGCACCGCGAGCGAGCCCAGGGTGTCCGCGAGGACCTCCAGATACGCGCCGCGCACATTGAGGCTCTCCTTCTGCCCCCGCGTCAGCAGCGAGAGGGAGACCATGTTGGCGGCCATGCCCACCAGGGCGAAGATGATCGTGAGGCCGCCCTTGGTCTCGGGCGGCACGATGAAGCGCTCAATCGCCTCGTACAGCAGGAAGCCGCCGACACCGAGCAGCAGCAGACAGTTGGCCAGCGCGGCGAGGATCTCGGCCCGCGCGAACCCGAAGGTGCGGGTCTCGTCCGCGGGCCGGGCGGCGAAGTGGATGGCCAGCAGGGCCATCCCCAGGCCCACCGCGTCCGTCGCCATGTGCGCCGCGTCCGCGAACAGGGCCAGGGAGTCGGAGGCGATACCACCGATGATCTCCACCACCATCACGGACACGGTGATCGCCAGAGCGATCCGCAGCCGGCCCCGGTACGCGGCGGTCGCGGTGCCCGCCGGCGGTCCTCCGTGCGTGTGCCCGTGGTTATGTCCTGCCCCCATGAAGACGCCTCCCAGTCGTCCGGCCAAACTCCCGACGAGGTCAGTGAACTACGGGTGGGGGGTATCCGGCAACACGGCACTGAACACCGTTGTCATATGCTCTGACCTGCGGAAATGACCGCAGGTCAGAGCGCGGCACGGTCACCCGACCGAGGCCGCGGGATGGTGCAGCCGCCAGCCCTGCCAGGCCGACTCGACCATCTCGCGCACACCGCGGCTCGCCGTCCAGTCCAGTTCCTCGGCGATCAGCCCGACCGCCGCGACGGCCCGCGCCGCGTCGCCGGGACGGCGCGCCTCGGTCACCGGCTCCGTACGGTCGCCGGTGACCTCCGCCACCAGATCGGCCAGTTCCCGGACCGAGACTCCCTCGCCGCGGCCGATGTTCACCGTGAGATCCCGGGGGCCCTCCTGGCCGGCCAGCCACCGGGCCGCCGCGAGATGCGCCTCGGCGAGATCCGCGACATGGATGTAGTCCCGGATACAGGTGCCGTCCGGTGTCGGATAGTCCGTGCCGAAGATCCGCGGCGCCTCGCCCCGGCTGATCCGGTCGAAGAACATCGGGATGATGTTGAACACTCCGGTGTCCGCGAGCTCGGGCCGCGCGGCGCCCGCCACATTGAAGTAGCGCAGACAGCCGGTGGCGAGGGAGTGCGCCCGCCCGGTCGCCCGTACCAGCCACTCACCCGCGAGTTTCGTCTCACCGTACGGATTGATCGGCACGGCGGGCGTCCGCTCCGTGATCAACTCCACATCCGGCACGCCGTACACCGCCGCCGAGGAGGAGAAGAGGAACCGCCGCACCCGCGCCGCCACCACGGCCTCCAGCAGCACCGTGAGCCCGTGCAGATTCTCCCGGTAGTACGCCAGCGGCCGCTCGACGGACTCCCCGACCTGCTTCTTCGCCGCCAGATGCACGACTCCGGTGACCGCGTGCTCCGCGAGCGTACGGTCGAGGAGCCCCCGGTCCAGCACGGAGCCCCGCACGAGCGGGATCTGGGCGGGCAGCCGGTCGGCGACACCGGTCGACAGATCGTCGAGCACGACCACCCGCTCACCCGCCGCGGCCATGGACCGCGCCACGTGCGCCCCGATATAACCCGCTCCACCTGTGATCAGCCACGTCATGCCGTCACCCTAAGGGCTGTCCCGTCCTCCCCGGCGGGCACCCGACGGCCCTGGACGAGCAAGTCCGGAGTCCCGTCCGCGTAAGTCCGGAGTCCCGTCCGCGCCCGGTCCGCACCGCCTCGCTCAGGTCGTGTTCACGTCATGGCCCCGCCCCCGGCACCCGCGGTTTGTCGGGCGGGCCGTCGATCGACGATGATGATCTCCACGCGGGCTGTACCCGGCCCAGATCATGGCGTCCGGGGCGTAAACGGTCGGTGAACTAGGTCTTCCGTTCATCCGATAGCCTCTGCCGACGTGCCGCAGCCCGGATCCCGGGGCGTTCGCCGCGCACCCAGCCCTGTCAGCGCCAAGGAGTGAGTTCGTCTGTCGACCGCCATCCTCACCGGTCCCCCGGTACCCGGATCGTCGCTCGAAGGCGATCTCCGGTCGCTGGGTTTCGACGTACGTACCGCGCCGGGCGCGGAAGAGGCCCGGGGCCTGCTGGCCGCCGCCCCCGCGACCGAGCGCGTCGCCCTGGTCGACTCCCGTTTCGTCGGCCATGTCCACGCCCTGCGGCTGGCCCTGACCGACCCCCGCTTCCCGGCCGCCGCCGTGCCCGGCGCGCTCACCGCCCAGCCCGGGGCCCGTGCCGCGCTGCTGCGCGCCCTGACGTCCCTGGACGGGGACGAGGACGGACCCCAGCCGCTCGGCGGCACGGCGGAAGCCCAGCGGACGGCCGCCACCGCCGTGGCTCCGTGTGAACCGCTCGCGGACCGGGCCGCCACCGCGCTCGACGCCGAGGGCACCACCGTCACCCGCCCCGAACTCGGCTCGCTCGTCGCCGCCGTACCGGCCGACGCCACCGCCCGGGAGCGGGCCGAGGCCGCCGTCGCCGCCGTGGACGACGAGGCCGTACGGTTGCGCTCCGCCGTGAAGGCCCGCGACGGCTTCTTCACCACGTTCTGCATCAGCCCGTACTCCCGCTATCTCGCCCGCTGGTGCGCCCGCCGCGGCCTGACCCCCAACCAGGTCACCACCGCGTCGCTGGTCACCGCGCTGATCGCGGCGGCCTGCGCGGCCACCGGCACCCGCGGCGGCTATGCCGCCGCCGGCGTGCTGCTGATCTTCTCCTTCGTCCTGGACTGCACCGACGGGCAGCTCGCCCGTTACTCGCTCCAGTACTCCACGATGGGCGCCTGGCTGGACGCCACGTTCGACCGCGCCAAGGAGTACGCCTACTACGCGGGTCTGGCGCTCGGTGCCGCGCGGGGCGGCGACGACGTATGGGCGCTCGCCCTCGGCGCGATGGTCCTCCAGACCTGCCGCCATGTCGTCGACTTCTCGTTCAACGAGGCGAACGTCGACGCGACGGCCGCGAGCAGCGGGGGCAAGGCCGTCGTGGGCACCCCCACCGCCGCCCTGTCCAGCAGGCTCGACAGCGTCGGCTGGACGGTCTGGGTGCGCCGGATGATCGTGCTGCCCATCGGCGAGCGCTGGGCGATGATCGCCGTCCTGACGGCCGTCACCACGCCGCGGATCGTCTTCTACGCGCTGCTCATCGGCTGCGCCTTCGCCGCCTGCTACACCACGGCCGGCCGTGTCCTGCGCTCGGTGACCCGCAGGGCCACCCGTACCGACCGGGCCGCCCAGGCCCTCGCGGACCTCGCCGACTCGGGACCGCTCGCCGGACTCGTCGCACGGGTGCTGCGGCGCCCGGCCCGCGCGCTGCCCGGTGTGCTGCCGTTCCTGATCGCGCTGGCCGGTGGCGTCGTGGTCGTGGCCACGGCGGCCTTCGCGCCGCTGAAGGATCCCTCCGACGGCCCGGTGCTCATCCTCGGTGCCCTCGTGTACGTCCTGACCTCGGGTCTCGCCGTCGCGCGCCGGATGGGCGGCGCCCTCGACTGGCTCATCCCACCGGTCTTCCGGGCGGCCGAGTACACCACCGTCCTGGTGTTCGCCGCCCGCGTCGATGTGCCCGGCGCGCTGCCCGCGGCCTTCGGGCTGGTGGCGGCGGTCGCCTACCATCACTACGACACGGTGTACCGCATCCGCGGCGGCGCCGGCGCCCCGCCCCGCCGCCTCGTGCGGGCACTCGGCGGGCACGAGGGCCGCACCCTGCTGGTCACCCTGGCCGCCGCCTTCTCCACGCGCGCGTTCGACTTCCCGCTGGAACTGACGGTGCTCGCCGCCGCCGTGGCGCTGGTCGCGCTCACGGAGTCCATCCGGTTCTGGATGTCCTCCGGAGCCCCCGCCGTACATGACGAAGGAGAAGCCGCATGATCGGCCTCGTACTCGCCGCCGGTGCCGGAAGGCGTCTGCGCCCCTACACCGACACGCTGCCGAAGGCCCTCGTGCCGGTGGACCCGGCGGGGGAGGGGACCACCACGGTCCTCGACCTGACGCTCGGCAACTTCGCCGAGGTCGGCCTCACCGAGGCCGCGATCGTCGTCGGCTACCGCAAGGAGGCCGTGTACGAGCGCAAGGCCGCCCTGGAGAGGACGTACGGGCTGAAGCTCACGCTCGTCGACAACGACAAGGCCGAGGAGTGGAACAACGCCTACTCCCTCTGGTGTGCGCGCGATGTGCTGGCCCAGGGCGTGATCCTCGCCAACGGCGACACCGTGCACCCGGTCTCCGTCGAGAAGACCCTCCTCGCGGCCCGCGGCGGGGACCGCAGGATCATCCTCGCCCTCGACACGGTCAAGCGGCTGGCCGACGAGGAGATGAAGGTCATCACGGACGGCGCCAAGGGCGTGCGCCGGATCACCAAGCTGATGGACCCGGCCACCGCCACCGGCGAGTACATCGGGGTCACACTGATCGAGCCCGAGGCCGCCGCGGACCTCGCCGACGCCCTCAGGACCACCTTCGAGCGCGACCCCGACCTCTACTACGAGGACGGCTACCAGGAGCTGGTGAACCGGGGCTTCACCCTCGACGTGGCGCCCATCGGCGACATCCCCTGGGTCGAGATCGACAACCACGACGACCTGGCGAAGGGCCGTGAGATCGCGTGCCAGTACTGACCCGGCTCATTCCGTCCCCGGTCGTCGTGGACATCAGGCCCGGCGCCCTGGACGATCTCGCCGGCCTCCTGGCCGACCAGCGGATCTCCAGCGCGGGCCGGCTCGCCCTGGCCATAAGCGGCGGCTCGGGACAGCTGCTGCGCGAGCGGCTCGCACCGGACCTGCCGGGCGCGGACTGGTTCTCCGTCGAGGACGGCACGATCGACTCGGCGGTCAGGCTCGCGGACGGCATCAAGGGCAAGCGGTACGACGCCGTGGTCGGCGTCGGCGGCGGCAAGATCATCGATGTGACGAAGTACGCGGCGGCCCGGGTGGGCCTGCCGATGGTGGCCGTCGCCACCAACCTCTCGCACGACGGCCTGTGTTCACCGGTCGCGACGCTCGACAACGACAACGGCCGCGGCTCGTACGGTGTCCCCACCCCCATCGCCGTCGTCATCGACCTCGACGTGATCAGGGACGCGCCGGTCCGCTTCGTCCGGTCCGGCATCGGCGACGCCGTCTCGAACCTCTCGGCCATCGCGGACTGGGAGCTGTCGCACCGTACCAACGGCGAGCCGGTGGACGGACTGGCCGCCGCGATGGCCCGTACGGCGGGTGAGGCCGTGCTGCGCCACCCCGGCGGGGCCGGCGACGACGAGTTCCTGACCGTCCTGGCGGAGGCACTGGTACTCACCGGTATCGCCATGTCGATCAGCGGGGACACCCGTCCCTCGTCCGGCGCCTGTCACGAGATCAGCCACGCCTTCGACCTGCTCTACCCCAAGCGCGCCGCGCTCCACGGCGAACAGGTCGGCATCGGCGCCGCCTTCGCCATGCATCTGCGGGGCGCGCACGAGGAGTCACATCTGTTCACCGAGGTGCTGCACCGGCACGGGCTGCCCGTGCTGCCCGAGGAGATCGGCTTCACCGTGGAGGAGTTCGTGCGGGCCGTCGCCTACGCGCCGCAGACCCGTCCGGGCCGCTTCACCATCCTCGAACACCTCGACCTGTCCACCGACCAGATCAGGGACGCGTACGCCGACTATGCCAAGACCATCAGTAGCTGAACTCCGCCCGGTCGTACACCCGGCGGGTGTCAAGGACCGGCGCAGCGGTGAGCACTGGGCCGGGCGCCTGTACATGCGGGAGATCTCCCTGCGCGTCGACCGGTACCTGGTGAACACGCGGGTCACGCCCAACCAGCTGACGTACGTGATGACCGTCGCCGGTGCCCTCGCCGCCCCCGCCCTCCTGGTGCCGGGCATCACGGGCGCGGTGCTCGGCGTGCTGGCGGTCCAGCTCTATCTGCTGCTGGACTGCGTCGACGGTGAGATCGCCCGCTGGAAGAAGCAGTACTCGATGACCGGGGTGTATCTGGACCGGGTCGCCGCCTACCTGTGCGACGCCGCCGTTCTGCTCGGCTTCGGGCTGCGCGCCGCCGACCTGTGGGGCACCGGACGGATCGACTGGCTGTGGGCCTTCCTCGGTACGCTCGCCGCCCTCGGCGCCATCATGGTGAAGGCCGAGACCGACCTGGTCGGCGTCGCCCGTCACCAGCAGGGGCTGGCTCCGGTCAAGGAGGCGGCCTCCGAGCCGCGCTCGTCCGGTATGGCGCTGGCCCGCAGGGCCGCCGGGGCGCTGAAGTTCCACCGGCTCATCCTCGGGATCGAGGCGTCCCTGCTGATCCTTCTCCTGGCGATCCTGGACTCGGTCAGGGGCGATCTGTTCTTCAGCCGCCTCGGGATCGCGGTCCTGGCCGGGATCGCCGTCGTCCAGACCGTGCTGCACCTGGTCTCCATCCTGGCGTCCAGCAGGCTGAGGTGAGCGACATGCGGCTCGGCGCGGTGATCATCACGATGGGTGACCGCCCCGGCGAACTGCGTGCGCTGATCGACTCCGTCCTCCGCCAGAACGGCGACCCGGTCGAGATCGTCGTGGTCGGGAACGGCGCCCCCGTGGGCGCCGTCCCCGACGGCGTACGGACGGTCGAGCTGCCCGAGAACCTCGGTATCCCCGGCGGCCGCAATGTGGGGATCGAGGCGTTCGGGGCCGCCGGCTCCGACGTGGACGCCCTGCTCTTCCTGGACGACGACGGTCTGCTGCCCCACACCGACACCGCGGAGCTGATCCGCGGGGCCTTCGCGGCCGATCCCGTGCTCGGGATCGTCAGTTTCCGGATCACCGACCCGGAGACCGGTCTCACCCAGCGCCGCCACGTCCCGCGGCTGCGCGCCTCGGACCCGCTGCGGTCCTCCCGGGTGACGACCTTCCTCGGCGGTGCCAGCGCCGTGCGCACGAAGGTTCTCGCGGAGGTCGGCGCGCTGCCCGGCGGTTTCTTCTACGCCCACGAGGAGACCGATCTCGCCTGGCGGGCGCTCGACGCCGGCTGGATGATCGACTACCGCGCCGACATGGTGCTGAACCACCCGGCCATGCCGCCGTCCCGGCACGCCGTCTACCACCGCATGGTGGCCCGCAACCGGGTCTGGCTGGCCCGTCGCAATCTGCCGGCCGTCGTCGTCCCGCTCTATCTGGGCGTATGGGTGCTGCTCACCCTGGTCCGGCGCCCTTCCCTGAGCGCGCTGAAAGCGTGGTTCGGCGGGTTCCGGGAGGGCTGGGCGACCCCGTGCGGGCCGCGCCGTCCGATGAAGTGGCGTACGGTATGGCGGCTGACCCGGCTGGGCCGACCGCCTGTCATCTGACAAGCTCGGTTCTGAGAGCATCGGACAAGAGGCCGCCTGCCTCTTGCCCCCCCGGGGCCGGGCCCGTCCGCGCCCGCGCCCGACCGGCTGCGCATCTTGAACACGAAAGTTTCAACTTGTGAGTGACACAACCCAAGAGGGTGCGATCGCTGTGAGCGCCCCCCCGTCGCCCGACGACGGTCTGTCCGCGGCGGATCTCGCCGCCAAGTACGGTCTGTCGGTGAGCGGTGCCCGGCCAGGGCTGCGCGACTACATCCGGCAGCTGTGGGGCCGGCGTCATTTCATCCTGGCCTTCTCCCAGGCGAAGCTCACGGCCCAGTACAGCCAGGCGAAGCTGGGCCAGCTCTGGCAGGTGGCGACCCCCCTGCTGAACGCCCTTGTCTACTACTTGATCTTCGGCCTCATCCTGGGGACCAAGAAGGACATCCCCCAGGATGTCTTCGTGCCCTTCCTGGTCACCGGGGTCTTCGTCTTCACCTTCACCCAGAGCTCCGTGATGGCCGGTGTCCGTGCCATCTCCGGAAATCTGGGGCTCGTCCGGGCCCTGCACTTCCCCCGGGCCTCGCTGCCGGTCTCCTTCTCCCTCCAGCAGCTCCAGCAGCTCCTCTTCTCGATGATCGTGCTGGTCGTCGTCGCGGTGGCCTTCGGCAGCTACCCGACCCTGAGCTGGCTGCTGGTCGTGCCCGCGCTGGCGCTCCAGTTCGTCTTCAACACCGGGCTCGCGCTGATCATGGCGAGGCTGGGCAGCAAGACCCCCGACCTCGCCCAGCTGATGCCGTTCGTGATGCGCACCTGGATGTACGCCTCGGGCGTGATGTTCTCGATCCCGGTGATGCTCAAGGACAAGCCCTCCTGGATCGCCGACGTACTCCAGTACAACCCGGCCGCGATCTACATGGACCTGGTCAGGTTCGCGCTGATCGACGGCTACGGTTCGTCGAACCTGCCCGCGCACGTCTGGCTGGTCGCGCTGGTGTGGTCCGTGGTCCTGGGCGTCGTCGGCTTCGTCTACTTCTGGAAGGCTGAGGAGCGCTACGGCCGTGGCTGAGGACAACACGCAGGGGCGTATCCCCACGGTCATCGCCGACGACGTGCACATCGTGTACCGCGTCAACGGCGGTGGCGGCGGCAAGGGCAGCGCCACCGCCGCGCTCAGCCGCATACTCCGCCGCGACAAGGGGGAGTCGCGGGGCGTTCGCAAGGTCCATGCCGTCCGGGGGGTCACCTTCACCGCGTACCGCGGCGAGGCGATCGGGCTGATCGGCACCAACGGTTCCGGCAAGTCGACCCTGCTGCGTGCGATCGCCGGTCTGCTGCCGGCCGAGAGCGGCAAGGTCTACACCGACGGCCAGCCGTCGCTGCTGGGGGTCAACGCGGCTCTGATGAACGATCTGACCGGTGAGCGCAATGTCATCCTCGGCGGTCTCGCCATGGGAATGACCCGCGAGCAGATCCGGGAGCGCTACCAGGGCATCGTCGACTTCTCCGGCATCAACGAGAAGGGCGATTTCATCACCCTCCCCATGCGGACCTACTCCTCCGGCATGGCCGCCAGGCTCCGGTTCTCCATCGCCGCCGCCAAGGACCACGACGTCCTGATGATCGACGAGGCGCTGGCCACCGGCGACCGCAAGTTCCAGATCCGCTCCGAGCAGCGGATCCGCGAGCTGCGCAAGGAGGCGGGCACGGTCTTCCTGGTCAGCCACAGCAACAAGTCGATCAGGGACACCTGCGACCGGGTGCTCTGGCTGGAGAAGGGCGAGCTGCTGATGGACGGTCCGACCGACGAGGTCATCAAGGCGTACGAGAAGGAGACCGGCAAGTAGACCGGTCTTCCATGATCGAAAGGGCCCCCGCCGGATCGTCCCGGCGGGGGCCTTCTGGCGGGTCAAACGTCAAGTTCGGTCAAGTCCGTTGGGCCGGGGGATGGTTGGCGTGTATTGCGGCGTTCTTGTATGCGCGTCACACCCCGGCGTGTTCCTCTTAGCTGTAGAACGTAAGCTGTGCTGGGCTGATGCGCGGCAAGTGGCGGTCATTCCCGCGGAGCGCCCGGCCCGGCCTGGCAGCCTTCTGTACTCGGTGGAGTGGGCGGCGTGTCCGAAATGGGATGTATTAGGTCGGCAGTGTAGAACGGAAGATGTGACGGCAATGACGGAAAATCTCCAGCTCCGCGAGGATTCCGCCGTCCCCGTACTGGGCAGCACGCGATGACGGGCCCCCCGGAGGTACGCTCCGACGCCTCCTCGCGCACCACCCTGGACAAGGCCGCGGATGAGAACTTTCCCGTGGCCCCGTTCTTTCTGCCGCGCGCGTGGCGAGACGATCTGATGGCCGTGTACGGCTTCGCCCGGCTCGTCGACGACATCGGTGACGGCGATCTCGCCCCCGGCGGCGGCGACGCCCGCCACCTGGGTGTCGCCGCCGCCCAGGCCGATGACCGGCTGGTCATGCTCGACGCCTTCGAGGCCGATCTGCGGCGCGTCTTCGACCCGCAGGGCCCGGCCCCGGCGCATCCGCTGCTGCACGCCCTCGCCCCGACCGTACGGCGCCGTTCACTCACCCCCGAGCCGTTCCTCGGACTCGTCGCGGCCAACCGCCAGGACCAGTTGGTACGCCGCTACGAGACCTACGACGACCTGCTCGCCTACTGCGAGCTGTCCGCCAACCCGGTCGGCCGTCTCGTCCTCCAGATCACCGGCACCGCGAGCCCCGAGCGTGTCCGCCGCTCCGACGCCGTCTGCACGGCGCTCCAGATCGTCGAACATCTCCAGGACGTCACCGAGGACCTCGGCAACGACCGTGTCTATCTGCCCGCCCAGGACATGAAGAGGTTTCATGTCACGGAGGCGGATCTGGCCGCGGGCACCGCGAACGCGTCGGTGCGCGCGCTGGTGGCCTTCGAGGCCGAACGTGCCGGGCAGCTGCTGAACGAGGGCGCCCCCCTGGTGGGCAGCGTCCACGGCCGGCTCCGGCTGCTGCTCGCCGGATTCGTCGCCGGAGGGCGTGCCGCCCTCGCTTCGATCGCGGCCGCCGGGCACGATGTGCTCCCCGGACCGCCCAAACCCACCAAGCCGCGTCTGCTGCGCGAAGTGGGAGCTGTCCTGCGAAGTGCGCACAGAAAGGGGTGAGCCGGAACATGGAGGGACAGACGCCCATGTCCGCGCCGGTACTGGCGGCCTACAGCTACTGCGAGGCCGTCACCGGGCAGCAGGCCCGTAATTTCGCCTATGGCATCAGGCTGCTGCCTGCCGAGAAGCGGCAGGCCATGTCCGCGCTGTACGCCCTCTCCCGGCGGGTGGACGACATCGGCGACGGCACACTCGCCCCGGAAGCCAAGCTGGCACGCCTCGACGACACCCGTGCCCTCCTGGACCGGGTCAGGAAGGGCGCGGTGGACGAGGACGACACCGACCCCGTCGCCGTCGCGCTCACCGACGCGGCGCGCCGCTTCCCGATCCCGCTCGGCGGCCTCGACGAGCTGATCGACGGCGTGCTGATGGACGTACGCGGCGACTCGTACGAGACCTGGGACGACCTGAAGGCCTACTGCCGGTGTGTCGCGGGCGCCATCGGCCGGGTGTCGCTCGGCGTGTTCGGCACCACCCCCGGCGCGCCCGGCGCCGAGCGCGCCGCGGAGTACGCCGACACGCTGGGACTCGCCCTCCAGCTGACCAACATCCTGCGCGACGTGCGGGAGGACGCGGGCAACGGCCGTACGTACCTGCCCTCCGACGACCTCGCCAAGTTCGGCTGCTCCGCCGGCTTCCACAGCGCGGCCCCGGCCGCGGGGGCCGACTTCGCCGGACTGGTGCACTTCGAGGTGCGCCGCGCCCGCGCGCTCTTCGCCGAGGGACTGCGCCTGCTGCCCATGCTCGACCGGCGCAGCGGAGCCTGCGTCGCCGCCATGGCCGGTATCTACCGCAGGCTGCTCGACCGCATCGAACGCGACCCCGAAGCCGTGCTGCGCGGCCGGGTCTCGCTGCCGGGACATGAGAAGGCGTATGTCGCCGTGCGCGGGCTCTCGGGGCTCGACGCGCGCCAGATCTCCCGGCAGACCATCAGGAGGCGTGGCTGATGCGGCTTTCCGCCCGATTCGGCCTGATCTCCATGTTCCACGGAATCCACCGCGACACGTACGCGTACCAGCGGTTCTCAACCTTGAGTCGATGTGACACGTCCCTGACCGTGACAGAACCGGCGGTTCTGGCGAAATGTCACGGACAGACCCCAGGAGGGCATGAATGACGACGGCCGAGGGCACGTCCCGCCACGCGGTCGTGGTCGGCGCGGGACTCGCCGGCATCACGGCCGCCCTTCAGCTCGCCGACGCCGGCGTGCGGGTGACCCTCGTCGAGGGGCGGCCCCGGCTCGGTGGACTCGCGTTCTCCTTCCAGCGCGGTGACCTCACGGTCGACAACGGTCAGCATGTGTATCTGCGCTGCTGCACGGCCTACCGCTGGTTCCTCGACCGGGTGGACGGCGCCGCGCTCGCGCCGATCCAGGACCGGCTGGACGTACCCGTACTCGATGTCGCCCCGGCGGGCGGGCCCAGGCTGGGACGGATCCGCCGCAACGGGCTGCCCGTACCGCTGCACCTGGCCGCCGGGCTCGCGACGTATCCCCATCTCTCGCTCGCCGAGCGCGCCTCCGTCGGGCGCGCCGCGCTCGCGCTGAAGCGGCTGGATCCCGCCGATCCGGCGCTGGACGGAATCGACTTCGCCACCTGGCTCGGCCGGCACGGCCAGTCGAAGCGCACCATCGAGGCGCTCTGGGACCTGGTGGGCGTGGCGACCCTCAACGCCACCGCGCCGCACGCGTCCATGGGGCTCGCCGCGATGGTCTTCAAGACCGGACTGCTCTCCGAGCCCGGCGCCGCGGACATCGGCTGGGCGCGGGTCCCGCTCGGTGAACTGCACGACACGCTGGCCCGCAAGGCACTCGACTCCGCGGGGGTACGGACCGAGACCCGTACCCGTGTCAGCTCCGTCTCCCGTGCGGAGAACGGCGGTTGGCATGTCGACATGGACGGAGAGCGGCTCGACGCGGACGCCGTCGTCCTCGCCGTACCCCAGCGCGAGGCCCACGCGCTGCTGCCCGGGGGCGCGCTCGCGGACCCCGACCGGCTGCTGGATATCGGCACCGCGCCGATCCTCAACCTCCATGTCGTGTATAGTCGCAAGGTGCTGCGCCGGCCGTTCTTCGCCGCGCTCGGCAGCCCGGTCCAGTGGGTCTTCGACCGTACCGATGCCTCCGGACTGACGGACGGCCAGTATCTGGCCGTGTCGCAGTCAGCCGCCCAGGACGAGATCGACACACCCGTGTCGGAGTTGCGCGCACGCTATCTGCCCGAACTGGAACGACTCCTTCCGGCCACCCGGGGTGCCGAGGTCCGGGACTTCTTCGTGACACGCGAGCGCACCGCGACCTTCGCGCCCGCACCGGGGGTGGGAAGGCTGCGGCCGACGGCCCACACCCGCGCCCCCCGTCTCTTCCTGGCCGGCGCATGGACCGCCACCGGTTGGCCCGCGACCATGGAGGGGGCGGTGCGCAGCGGCTTCAGCGCCGCGGGCGCGGCCCTCTCCGAACTGGGGCACCGCCATGAACACCCCTTGCGGGAGGCGGCATGAGCCCGAGTACCGCACCAACGAGTACTGGAACAAGAGGAGAGACCGTGCCGACTGTGCCCCCGGCGAATCCGGCTGTCGACACCGCGGACGTCCACGCGCTGCTGGAGCGTGGGCGGAGCCTGTCAACGCCCGTGCTGCGCGCCGCCGTTGAGCGGCTCGCCGCGCCCATGGACACCGTCGCGGCCTACCACTTCGGCTGGATCGACGCCGAGGGACGGCCCGCCGCCGGAGACGGCGGCAAGGCGGTGCGGCCGGCGCTCGCTCTGCTCTCCGCGGAGGCCGCCGGCGCCCCCGCCGAAATGGGCGTCCCCGGCGCGGTCGCGGTGGAGCTGGTCCACAACTTCTCGCTGCTGCACGACGATCTGATGGACGGCGACGAGCAGCGCCGCCACCGCGACACCGTATGGAAGATGCACGGTCCCGCCCAGGCGATCCTCGTCGGCGACGCCCTCTTCGCGCTCGCCAACGAGGTGCTGCTGGAGATCGGCACGGTCGAGGCGGGCCGCGCGACACGCCGCCTGACCACCGCGACCCGCAAACTGATCGACGGTCAGGCGCAGGACATCTCCTACGAGCACCGTGAGCGGGTCACCGTCGAGGAGTGCCTGGAGATGGAGGGCAACAAGACCGGCGCCCTGCTCGCCTGCGCCGTCTCCATCGGCGCGGTCCTCGGCGGCGCCGACGACCGTACGGCCGACACGCTGGAGGCGTACGG
The DNA here is from genome assembly GCF_004151105.1 of Streptomyces sp. L-9-10. Classification (GTDB taxonomy): domain Bacteria; phylum Actinomycetota; class Actinomycetes; order Streptomycetales; family Streptomycetaceae; genus Streptomyces. The sequence goes on along the minus strand of NZ_PHRF01000161.1, from coordinate 52,414 downwards.
GCACCATCTCGGCCTCGCCTTCCAGGCCGTTGACGATCTGCTCGGCATCTGGGGCGACCCGGAGGCCACCGGCAAGCAGACCTGGAGTGACCTGCGTCAGCGCAAGAAGTCCCTGCCGGTCGTCGCCGCGCTCGCCGCGGGCGGACCGGCGTCCGAACGGCTCGGTGAACTGCTCGCCGCCGACGCCAAAAGCAACGATTTCGAGACCTTTTCGGAGGAAGAGTTCGCCACCAGGGCGGCGTTGATCGAGGAGGCGGGTGGCCGGGAGTGGACCTCCCAGGAGGCCCGCAGGCAGCACGCCGTAGCCATCGAGGCCCTGGACGGAGTCGATATGCCGGAACAGGTCAGGGCGCGACTCATCGCGCTCGCGGATTTCGTCGTCGTACGAAAGAGATGATCGCTATTCCCATATGCCTTCCTTCCGGGGGTTGACCTCCATACCCCCAAGCAGTCGCCGTCCACAGCCCGTAGGGCGCCGGACGACGGAGACCCCAGCACAGCAGAAGCACACCACTGCACGAAGGGGAAGCCATGACAGCGACGACCGACGGGAGCACCGGGGCCGTGGGACCCCGCGCAGCCTCGGCCAGCGAACCGACCGAAACCATCACCCCCGCGGGCGGTGACCTTCGGGTCGCCGCCGAGCGGGCCACCGCACGATCCGTCGAGTATCTGCTCGGCAGGCAGGACGCCCAGGGCTGGTGGAAGGGCGACCTGGCGACCAATGTGACGATGGACGCCGAGGATCTGCTGCTCCGCCAGTTCCTCGGAGTCCAGGACGCGCGCACCACGGAGGCGTCGGCCCTCTTCATCCGCGGTGAGCAGCGCGCCGACGGAACGTGGGCCACCTTCCACGGAGGCCCCGCCGACCTCTCCGCCACCATCGAGGCGTATGTCGCCCTGCGGCTGGCCGGAGACAGCCCCGAGGACCCGCACATGGCGCGCGCCTCCCACTGGGTGCGCGAACGGGGCGGCATCGCGCGCTCCCGGGTCTTCACCCGGGTGTGGCTCGCCCTCTTCGGCTGGTGGAAGTGGGACGACCTGCCCGAACTGCCGCCCGAGCTGATCTTCTTCCCCAAGTGGTTCCCGCTCAACATCTATGACTTCGGCTGCTGGGCTCGGCAGACGATCGTGCCGCTCACGATCGTCTCCGCGAAGCGGCCCGTACGGCCCGCTCCGTTCGCCCTGGACGAGCTGCACTCCGACCCCGCGCGTCCTCGCCCGGACAAGTCCTTCGCGCCCATGACCAGTTGGGACGGTGTGTTCCAGCGCCTCGACAAGGCGCTGCACGCCTACCACAAGGTCGCGCCGCGCAGGCTGCGCCGTACCGCGATGAACGCCGCCGCGCGCTGGATCATCGAACGGCAGGAGAACGACGGCTGCTGGGGCGGAATCCAGCCCCCCGCCGTCTACTCCCTGATCGCGCTGCATCTGCTCGGCTACGACCTCGACCACCCGATCATGCGTGCCGGTCTGGAGTCGCTCGACCGGTTCGCCGTCCGGCGCGCGGACGGCGCCCGGATGATCGAGGCCTGTCAGTCCCCGGTCTGGGACACCTGCCTCGCCACCATCGCACTCGCCGACGCCGGGCTGAACCCGGACCATCCGGCCCTGGTCAAGGCCGCCGACTGGATGATCGGCGAACAGATCGTGCGCCCCGGCGACTGGTCCGTACGCCGGCCCGGACTCCCCCCGGGCGGCTGGGCGTTCGAGTTCCACAACGACAACTACCCCGACATCGACGACACCGCCGAGGTCATCCTCGCGCTGCGCCGGGTCAGACACCCGGACGCCGGACGGCTCGACGCGGCCATCGAGCGCGGCGCCCGGTGGAATCTGGGCATGCAGTCGCGGAACGGGGCCTGGGGCGCCTTCGACGCCGACAACACCAGCCCGTTCCCCAACCGGCTGCCCTTCTGCGACTTCGGCGAGGTCATCGACCCGCCGTCCGCGGACGTCACCGCGCATGTCGTCGAGATGCTCGCCTTCGAGGGCAAGTCCCACCACCCCGGCACCCGCCGCGGCATCGAGTGGCTCCTCGCCGAGCAGGAGACCAACGGCGCCTGGTTCGGCCGCTGGGGCGTCAACTACGTATACGGGACAGGCTCCGTGGTGCCCGCGCTGACCGCGGCCGGACTGCCCGCCTCCCACCCCGCGATCCGCCGCGCCGTCGCCTGGCTCCGGTCCGTGCAGAACGAGGACGGCGGCTGGGGCGAGGATCTGCGGTCGTACAACGACGAGGCGTGGATCGGACGCGGTGCCACGACCGCCTCCCAGACCGCGTGGGCGCTGCTCGCGCTCCTCGCGGCCGGCGAGCGGGAGAGCAAGGCCGTCGAACGGGGGATCGCCTGGCTCGCCGGGTCCCAGCGGGAGGACGGCTCCTGGGACGAGCCGTACTTCACCGGCACCGGCTTCCCCTGGGACTTCTCCATCAACTACCACCTCTACCGGCAGGTCTTCCCGCTCACCGCTCTCGGCCGGTACCTCCACGGCGAGCCCAAGCCGCTCGCGGTCCGCGCGGGCGTCCGCAAGGGAAGCTGATGGAGCGGTCCTCCGGTCCGTCCTCGGCTCCGTCCTCCGGTCCGTCGTCGCGTCCGGCACCCGGTCCCGCCGTGCCGCTGCTGATCGCCTGCGCGCTCGGCATCGAGCGGTTCGCCCTGCGCGCGGGCCGGTCCGGCGCGGCGGGCCCGGTGACCGTCCTGCGTACGGGCATGGGACCCAGGAACGCCGAGCGCGCCGTGGTACGGGCGCTGGGAGAGGCCCGGAACAGGGACGCGGCCGTGATCGCCTCCGGGTTCTGCGCCGGACTCGTGCCGGGGATGAACCCGGGGGATCTGATCGTCGCCGACGAGACCCGGGACCCGGACGGTTCCACGCCCTGTACGAGCACAGGGCTGCTGGTGGACGCGCTGGCCAGGGCCGTGCCGGGCCATATGGTCCACACCGGCCCGCTGACCGGCTCCGACCATGTGGTCCGGGGTCAGGAGAGGGCCCAACTGCGCGCCACGGGGGCGGTCGCGGTGGACATGGAGTCCGCGGCAACGCTCCGAAGTGCTCTGAGCGCCGGGTCCCGCCCGGTTGCGGCCGTCCGGGTGGTCGTGGACGCTCCAGAGCATGAGCTCGTCCGTATTGGCACAGTGCGCGGTGGAATATCAGCCTTCCGTGTTCTCCGTGCCGTCCTTCCGGCTTTCCACGAATGGCACCGTTCTTTGCTGCTCCCCAGGAGGTGAGCTAGATGGCCATGCCGCTCCGTCAGACCATCAGGGTCGGGACGTACCTCTTTGAACAGAAGCTCCGCAAGCGTGAGAAGTTTCCGCTCATCGTCGAGCTGGAACCCCTCTTCGCCTGCAATCTGAAATGTGAGGGCTGCGGCAAGATCCAGCACCCGGCCGGCGTCCTGAAGCAGCGTATGCCCGTTGCCCAGGCCGTCGGGGCGGTGCTGGAGTCCGGGGCGCCCATGGTCTCCATCGCCGGTGGCGAGCCGCTGATGCACCCGCAGATCGACGAGATCGTCCGGCAGCTGGTGGCGAAGAGGAAATACGTCTTCCTGTGCACCAACGCGATGCTGCTGCGCAAGAAGATCGAGAAGTTCACCCCTTCGCCGTATTTCGCCTTCGCGGTGCACATCGACGGGCTGCGTGAGCGGCACGACGAGTCCGTGGCGAAGGAGGGGGTGTTCGACGAGGCCGTGGCGGCCATCAAGGAGGCCAAGCGCCGCGGTTTCCGGGTGACCACCAACTCCACCTTCTTCAACACCGACACCCCGCAGACCATCATCGAGGTGCTCAACTACCTCAATGACGATCTGAAGGTCGACGAGATGATGATCTCGCCCGCCTACGCCTACGAGAAGGCCCCCGACCAGGAGCACTTCCTGGGCGTCGAGCAGACCAGGGAGCTGTTCAGGAAGTCGTTCGCCGGCGGTAACCGGGCGCGCTGGCGTCTCAACCACTCACCGCTGTTCCTGGACTTCCTCGAAGGCAAGGCCGACTTCCCCTGCACGGCGTGGGCCATTCCCAACTACTCGCTCTTCGGCTGGCAGCGGCCCTGCTATCTGATGAGCGACGGGTATGTGCCGACGTACCGGCAGCTCATCGAGGAGACGGACTGGGACAAGTACGGCCGCGGCAAGGACGCGCGCTGTGCCAACTGCATGGCGCACTGCGGCTATGAGCCGACCGCCGTCCTCGCCACCATGGGCTCCCTCAAGGAGTCGCTGCGGGCGGTCCGTGAGACGGTCGCCGGGACGCGGTGACGACGACCGGACAGTCCGACGACGGGGTCCGCCGGGGACTCCCGCCGTCACCGTGAGCTGAGGAAGCATTCCGAGAGGGGGCCCGAGCGTGTCAGTCTTGGAGAATATCCGGGGGCCGCGCGATCTCAAGGCGCTGAGTGAAAGCGACATCGGTGAACTGGCCGAGGACATCAGACAGTTCCTGATCCAGGCGGTCGCCAGAACCGGCGGCCATCTCGGGCCCAATCTCGGGGTGGTGGAGCTGACCATCGCCCTGCACCGGGTCTTCAATTCGCCTGTCGACCGAATTCTGTGGGACACCGGCCATCAGAGCTATGTCCATAAACTCCTCACGGGCCGACAGGACTTCTCCAAACTGCGCGGCAAGGGCGGCCTGTCCGGTTATCCCTCGCGCGCCGAGTCCGCACACGATGTCATCGAGAATTCGCACGCCTCGACGGTTCTCGGCTGGGCCGACGGACTCGCCAAGGCCCGTGAGGTGCTGGGCGGCGAGGACCATGTCGTCGCGGTCATCGGGGACGGGGCGCTCACCGGCGGGATGGCCTGGGAGGCACTGAACAACATCGCCGCGGCCAAGGACCGGCCCCTGATCATCGTGGTCAACGACAATGAACGGTCCTACGGTCCGACGATAGGAGGACTCGCCGATCACCTCGCCACCCTCCGTACCACCGACGGCTACGAGAGCGTCCTGGCCTGGGGCAAGGAGGTACTCCAGCGCACCCCCGTGGTGGGCCGGCCGCTGTACGGGTCGCTGCACGGCGCGAAGAAGGGGTTCAAGGACGCCTTCGCCCCGCAGGGCATGTTCGAGGACCTCGGTCTCAAGTACGTCGGACCGGTCGACGGACATGACACAGCCGCCCTGGAATCGGCGCTGCGGCGCGCGAAACGCTTCCACGGGCCCGTGCTGGTGCACTGTCTGACGGAGAAGGGGCGCGGCTACGCGCCGGCGCTGGAGCACGAGGCGGACCGCTTCCATACGGTCGGCGTGATGGATCCGCTGACCTGCGAGCCGCTGGCACCGTCGAGCGGCCCGACCTGGACCTCGGTGTTCCGCGACGAGCTCGTCGCGATCGGCGAGGAGCGGCCCGATGTGGTGGCGATCACGGCGGCCATGCTGCACCCCGTCGGGCTGACGAAGTTCGCCGAGCGCTTCCCGGACCGGGTCTGGGACGTGGGGATCGCCGAGCAGCACGCGGCGGTCTCCGCGGCGGGGCTCGCCACGGGCGGGCTGCATCCGGTCGTCGCCGTCTACGCCACGTTCCTCAACCGCGCCTTCGACCAGTTGCTGATGGATGTCGCCCTGCACCGGTGCGGCGTCACGTTCGTACTCGACCGGGCCGGGGTCACCGGGGTCGACGGGGCCTCGCACAACGGCATGTGGGACATGTCGGTCCTTCAGTGCGTACCCGGGCTGCGGATCGCGGCGCCGCGCGACGCGGGACAGCTGCGGGCGCAGCTGCGCGAGGCGGTGGCCGTGGACGACGCGCCGACGGTCGTCCGGTTCGCCAAGGAGCCGGCGGGCGCCGAGATCCCGGCCGTCGGACGCGTGGGAGGGATGGACGTCCTGCGCCGCGCGGCGGACGCGAAGGTGCTGCTCGTTGCGGTGGGGGTGCTCGCGCCCGTGTGCCTCCAGGCGGCGGAGCTGCTCGCGGAGCGCGGTATCGGCTGCACGGTGGTCGATCCCCGGTGGGTCAAGCCTGTCGACGAACAGCTCGCCCCGCTGGCGGAACGGCACGGGCTGGTCGCGGTCGTCGAGGACAACAGCCGCAGCGGCGGGGTGGGTTCGGCCGTCGGACAGTCGCTGCGTGACGCCGGGGTGGACGTACCGCTGCGGACCTTCGGCATTCCGGAGGAGTTCCTCGCCCACGCCAAACGGGGTGAGGTGCTGGCCGACATCGGTCTCACCCCGGTGGAGATCGCGGGCCGGATCAGCGCGGCCCTGGCGCGCCACGAGAGCCGGGCACGGGTGGGGAAGCCGGCGAGCGAGCGGAACCCGGCGGGCAGGAAGAACCCGGCGGGCAGGGAGAACACGGCAGGCAGGACGAGCCCGGCAGGCAAGGAGAGCGCGGAATGACCGAGCCCACGGGTTTCGACCTGTCGCGGCTGCTCGCCGAGCGCGGCGCCGAGCGCTACGAGCTGTACACCAAGCACCTCAACCACCAGCTCCCGCGCATGCTGCACACCATCGGCTTCGACCGGTTCTACGAGCGGGCCGAGGGAGCCTACTTCTGGGACGAGGAGGGCAACGACTATCTGGACATGCTCGCCGGCTTCGGCGTCATGGGTCTCGGCCGGCATCACCCCGTCGTACGCAAGGCGCTGCACGACGTCCTCGACGCCTCGCTCGCCGATCTCACCCGTTTCGACTGCCAGCCGCTGCCCGGACTCCTCGCCGAGAAGCTGCTCGCCCACTCCCCGCATCTGGACCGGGTGTTCTTCGGCAACAGCGGTACGGAAGCGGTGGAGACGGCGCTGAAGTTCGCGCGGTACGCGACCGGGAAGCCCAGGATCCTGTACTGCTCGCACGCCTTCCACGGGCTCACCACGGGCGCGCTGTCGGTCAACGGCGAGGACGGCTTCCGGGACGGCTTCGCACCGCTGCTGCCCGACACCGCTCTCGCGCTCGGCGATCTCGACGGTCTGGAGAGGGAGCTCGAGCGGGGCGATGTGGCCGCCTTCGTCGTCGAGCCGATCCAGGGCAAGGGCGTCCACGAGACACCGCCCGGATTTCTGCGCGCGGCCCAGGAGCTGCTGCGCAGGCACAAGGCACTGCTCATCGTCGACGAGGTGCAGACCGGCCTCGGCAGGACCGGGGACTTCTACGCGTACCAGCACGAGGAGGGGGTGGAGCCGGATCTCGTCTGTGTGGCCAAGGCGCTCTCCGGCGGCTACGTACCCGTCGGCGCGACCCTGGGCAAGGACTGGATCTTCAAGAAGGTCTACTCCTCGATGGACCGGGTGCTGGTCCACTCGGCGAGCTTCGGATCCAACGCCCAGGCCATGGCCGCGGGGCTGGCCGTGCTGTCCGTGATGGAGGACGAGAACGTCGTGGCCAACGCTCGGGCCACCGGGGATCTGCTCCGGTCACGCCTGGCCGCGCTCGTCGACCGCTATGAGCTGCTGTACGAGGTACGCGGCCGTGGCCTGATGATCGGCATCGAGTTCGGCCGGCCGAACTCGATCAAGCTGCGCGGTCGGTGGACCATGCTCCAGGCGGCCCGCAAGGGACTCTTCGCGCAGATGGTGGTCGTACCGCTGCTCCAGAAGCACCGGATCCTCACCCAGGTCTCCGGCGACCATCTGGAAGTGATCAAGCTGATTCCGCCGCTGACCATCGGGGAGAGGGAGGTCGAGCGCTTCGTGGACGCCTTCACGGCGGTCATGGACGACGCCCACGGCGGTGGCGGACTGATGTGGGACTTCGGCCGGACCCTGGTGAAGCAGGCCGTGGCCAACCGGTAGCGCGCGTCCGGAGGTCGTTTTGCCTCCGAGGTAAGAAATTTGCCTCGGAGGAAAGTTCCTGGCGCAATGGACGTATGAGCACACCTCCCGCCGGAGAGGCCGGCGAAGACCTGTCCGGCCAGCTGCCCGATGTCGCACCCCGCCTGCGCGACCTGCGCCGCGGCCGGCGGCTCACCCTGGAGAACGCCGCCCGGCGGGCCGGACTCTCCCCGGCCCATCTCTCCCGGCTGGAAACCGGCCGTAGACAACCGTCGCTCCCGATGCTGCTGAGCCTCGCCCGTATCTACGGTACGACCGTCTCCGAGCTGCTCGGGGAGATTCCGCCGGAACGGGATCCCATCGTCCGGGCCGACCGGATGGAACCGGTCGAAGCCGACGGCTGGACCTACTACCAGGCCGGCGGCTCGGGCCGGGCCATGCAGCCGCTGCGGCTCCAGGTCCCGTACGGGGCGCAGGGCGACCTCGTCCGCGTACACCCGGGTGAGGAGTGGCTCCATGTCCTCGAAGGGCGGCTGCGGCTGACCCTCGGGGACGCCGTACACGTACTCGACCCCGGGGACAGCGCGCACTTCGACTCGCTCACCCCGCACCGGATCGCGGCGGCCGGACCCGAGGGGACCGAGCTGCTCTTCGTCCATACCCTGCTGCAGAGCCCCGCCGCCGAGCTGTGCCTCGGCGCCGGGGCTCATCGCCGCTGACCTGCTGAGAGAGGTCTGCCACCATGCCCGAGTCAGAGAACCCCGTGTCGGAGAACCCAGTGTCGGAGAACCCCGTGCCGGAGAACGCCGTGTCGGAGAATGCCGCGCCCGGTCATGTCATGAAGGAGGAGGGGAAGTTCCCCCGCGGGCTGGTCATCCGGCTCTTCGCCTATCTGATCGCCGGCCATCTCTTCGCGGCGTTCCTCTATCTGCTCTTCGAGATGGGCGCGCGGGGGTAACGGCTCGGAGGTGGCGGCCCGAGGGGTGGCGGCTCGGGAGTGGCGCTGTCGCCGTCGTCGTCGCTCGCTCAGGCCTGGTCGAGAAGGCGGGCGCGGAGCCGCTCGCGGGTCTCGGGGGCGAGCCCGAGCCCCTCGGCCAGATAGCGGTCGGTGGTGCCCCAGGTCTTCTCGATGGTCTCGAAGGCCGCCGCGAGGTACTCGGCGCGAGCGTCGAAGAGCGGGCTGAGGAGCTCCATCACCTCCGAGGACATCCCGGCGGCCGAGCTGTCGCTGCGGCGGATCGGGTAGCGGCGGTGCGGGTCGTTCGACTTGAGATAGTCGGCCTCGATCGCCTCAGGCTCCACCCCGACGGCGAGCAGGGACACCGCGATGGAGAGCCCCGCCCGGTCCTTGCCCGCCGCGCAGTGCATGAGCGCGGGGACACTGTCCTCGGCGAGGGAGTGCAGGACGCGGCTGTGCTCGGCGGTGCGTTCCGTGATGATCGTCCGGTACGAGTCGATCATCCGGTTCGCCGCCTTGCCGTCCGAGAGGATCGAGCGCAACTGGTCGAGATCGCCGTCCCGCACCATCAGCCAGAACTCGGCGCCGTCCGCCGGATCGGTGAGCGGCAGGTTCACATTGCGTACGCCGGGCAGCTCCACGTCCGCGCCGTCGAGCTTCAGATCGGCGCCGTTGCGGAAGTCGAAGATGGTGTGCAGGCCGAGGGAGGAGAGGAAAGCGGCGTCGGCCGGGGTGGCGTTGGCGAGATGCCCGCTGCGGAAGAGCCTGCCGTGGGCCACCCGTCGGCCGTCCGTGGTCGGCAGCCCGCCCACGTCGCGGAAGTTGCGCACGCCGGACAACTCGGGCTCTGTCGACGGGACCTGCGGCAGCTGCTGCGTCACGGCGTGCTCCTCCGTGTCTGCCGTCGGCGCGGCTCGCCGACGATGTCGATTCCCGACCCTACGACATTTGTTCCTCAGGCAACCTGTGGCAATCAGCCCAGCACCCGAGGGGGCAGAAGCGCATTATTCGGACACGCCGCGTCGATGAATATCGCCCACATGCCCATCTGTCCGGAATGGGTGATTCCGTATAACCTGCCCCGGTCACGGGGGAGATGGGCTCGGGTCCGTGAGCAGGATCATATCCGTGACGTTGCGTGGTGGTATCGGGAAGGGGAATTGCTTCCCCGTAAGGAAATTGGAGAGCGGAATCCACGCAGGGTGACCGGATAACCCGGGCGATATCCGGAACGGCTGAGACCACCGGAATACAGCATCTTGTTCCGGCCGTCCGACTCGCTTACCTTCAGCCTCAATCCGAGCGGATCGCCGAATCCTGCCGCCGCTTGGAATTCGCATCCATCCATCAACGCGTGGCAGGAGCGGGGGACCCAGGTAGTACGCCGATCCGGAACTCCGGACGGCTTGGGGTGAAGTCGCGCACGACGTGCGGCCGGGCAGCTCCAGCCCGAACCCGACAGCTCACCTCGCAGGCGCCGGAGAGGAATTCGCCATGCCCGCGAAGGGTAAGCACCGCCGTCCCAAGACCAACCCCATCTCGCGCGGATTCATCGCCGCCGGCACGGGTGGCGCAGCCATCGCGCTTCCGCTCATCGGCGCCACCGGCGCGCACGCCGCGGAGAAGGCCGCTCCCGCCACCGCTCCGCAGGCCGCCGTTCCCGCCTCGGCGCTCACGGCCCAGAACCTGTCCGGCGCCCAGCAGCGGGCCGAGACGAAGCAGACCGCCGCCCGAGCCGCCGCCACCAAGGTCGCGAGGACCTACACCGTGGTCGCCGGGGACTATCTCTCCAAGATCGCCGTCGAGCACCATGTCCGTGGCGGCTGGCACAGGCTGTACAAGGACAACCGGGAGGCCATCGGCGACAACCCGTCGCTGATCCACCCCGGCCTCAAGCTGACCCTCGGCGCGAGGGCCGCGGCGAGTTCCTCGTCCGAGACCCCGGCGGAACCCTCCAGCTCCTCGGCCGACTCCGCCTCCACGTCCGCCGACTCCTCCTCGCCCGACTCCGCCGCCGCCCCGTCCGACGACTCCGCGTCGAGCGGCTCGACGGACGAGTCCGCGGCCTCGACCACCGAGCAGGCCCCCGCCCCCGACACGGCGGAGCCGAGCGCCGGTTCCGGCTTCACCGCGCCGGTCGACGGACCCACCTCCACGCCGTACCGGGCCTCCGGCGCCAGCTGGTCCAGCGGCTACCACACCGGTGTCGACTTCTCGGCGTCCTCGGGCACCCCCGTCAAGGCGGTCGGCGACGGCACGGTCGTGACGGCCGGCTGGGGCGGCTCGTACGGCAACCAGATCGTCATCCAGCACAGCGACGGCATGTACTCGCAGTACGGCCACCTGTCGTCCCTGGAGGTCTCCGCGGGCGACAGTGTCAGCGCGGGCCAGGAGATCGGACTCTCCGGTTCCACCGGCAATTCCACCGGACCGCACCTGCACTTCGAGATCCGCACCGGCCCCGAGTACGGCTCGGACGTCGACCCGGTGGCCTACCTCCGGGAGAACGGCGTCAACCTCTGATTCGTCAGATCACGTCAGCCCATTCCGCTGCCCGGCACTTCCCGTGCCGGGCAGCGGCGGTTTTCGGCTATTCCCGCTTGGTCGAATCTTGACCGATGGCATATCTCACCCGGCGTCAACCCCTCCTTACGGTCGCGTAGGTCACATCTGCCGGTGAATGATGTGGTGCTGTGGCAGACGATTCGAGATCAAGAAGAAATGGCGTACTCGGGTCGTACGCGGCGATCGGCGACAGCTTCACCGAGGGGGTGGGAGATCCGGGCCCCGACGGGATGTATGTCGGCTGGGCGGACCGGTTCGCGGTCCTGCTCGCCGACCAACTGCCGGTCTCGGGTCCGACGGACAACACCGCCCACGGCGATTTCCGGTACGCCAATCTCGCCGTACGCGGCCGGCTCCTCGACCAGATCGTCGATGAACAGATACCGCGCGCGAAGGAACTCGCCCCGGATCTGGTGACGTTCTGCGCCGGCGGCAATGACATCATCCGGCCCGGCACCGACCCCGACGATGTCGCCGAGCGTTTCGAGCGGGCCGTCGCCGATCTCTCCGGCGCCGTCGGCACGGTCATGGTGACCACCGGCTTCGACACCCGGGGCGTGCCCGTGCTGCGCCATCTCCGCGGCAAGATCGCCACGTACACCGCCCATGTGCGGGCCATCGCGGACCGCTACGACTGCCCGGTGCTCGATCTCTGGTCGCTCAAGTCCGTCCAGGACAGGCGCGCCTGGGACGGCGACCGGCTGCATCTGTCACCCGAGGGGCACACGCGCGTGGCGTTGCGCGCCGCGCAGGTCCTCGGCCTCGATGTGCCCGCGGACCCGGACCAGCCGTGGCCGCCGCAGCCCCCGCGTGGGACGCTGGAGGGCCGGCGCGACGACATCCACTGGGCGCGCGAGTATCTGGTGCCGTGGATCGGGCGACGGCTGCGCGGCGAGTCGTCCGGCGACCATGTCGAGGCGAAACGGCCCGACCTTCTGCCCCTCAAGCACTGACCCGGGGAGACTCCCCTCCCGGGGTGGGTCGGGCCGACCGTATCCCCGCAGGGATCCGCTCCAGCACCCCTCCGGCGAAGACGTCGTACAACGGCAGCGTCTCCAGATGCACATAGCCGATATGGCAGTCGCACACCGCCAGCGGGCACGCCCGCGGAGCGAGCGCCCGCCGGTAGGACCCGTCGTAGAGATTGCCCAGCTCGGCGCGGACGAAGTGGCAGCGCCGCACCGTCCCCTCGCCGTCCACCGAGATCACCGACTCGCCCGTACGGCAGGGCAGACCGGCCGAGCGATGCGGGCTGCGGCTGTAGGGAAAGAGCGGATCGAGAGCCGTCCAGCGGTCGGCCTCCTCGTCCGTATAGCTGTGCCCCTCGGCCGCGTTGATCCAGAGATACACCTGCTCGGGCAGGTCCGCGCGCAGCCGGCGGGCGTGCTCCAGATGGTCCGGCAGACCGACGACCCCCACACTGAACCGGATCGACCGGTCCGCCAGCTCGTGGGTCTTCGCGAGGAAGCGGTCGTAGGGCGTCTGGCCCGGGTGGTACGTACACCACAGGGCGAGCTTCGCGGGATCGGCGTCCGCCAGCCAGTCCGTGCGGCAGCTGAGATTCGTCTGGATCGCCACGCGGCCGATGTGCGGCAGCCGCGACAGCTCGGTGAGAGCGCGCCGGTACCAGGAGCGCACCAGCCCTTCGCCCCACGGGGTGAACAGCACCGACAGCCTGTCCTCCCGCTGCTCCGAAGCCCAGGCGGTGAAGCGCTCCAGGGCGGCCCGGTCCGCGCGCAGTTGGTCCGGGCTGTCGCGGCGCTTGGCGAACGGGCAGTACGGGCAGTCGTAGTCGCAGGAGGCGAGCGGGCCGCGGTAGAGGATCGTCAGGTCCACGGGGTTCACTTCCTCTCGTACGCGGCCATCGCGGCCCGTACGGCGGGGGAGAAGAGCGCGGGACCCAGCGCGTCCGAGTACGCGAGCCCCTCGGGAGAGAGGCGCAGCAGTCCGGCCGGCGCGCTCTCGTCGAGCCAGCCGAGGGCCGCGAACCGGGCCAGCTCGGCGGGGAAGTCCTCGGCGGGGCCGGAGCCGAACCGCTCGCGGTAGCCGGCCTCCGCCATCCCCTCGGCCTGGAGCAGGGACTGGAGAAGATGACGGCGGCGCGTCTCGTCCTCGTCGATCCGGCGGCCGACCTCCGCGCGGGAGAAGTCCTCCGTCGTCGTGTAGGTGTCGATGATGCCGCGTATCTCGCGCATGTCGACCGCGTAGTCGAAGGAGTAGTGGAGCGCGGAGGTGTAGGAGCGGGCCCCGCAGCCCAGACCGATCATCCCGTCGGTCTGGCACGCGTAGTCGTCCGCGCCGGCGTCCTCGAACGGGACGTCCGGACGGCGGAACATACGCATCGACGTCTGCTCGTAGCCGTGGGCGAGCAGCTGGTCGCGGCCCTGCCGGTAGAGCCGCAGCCGCTGCTCGTCCCAGGCAGCGTCACCGCCGGCGCCGAGCCGGTCGAGGCCCGTGAGCGGACGTACGTACAGGGGGTAGAGATACAGCTCCTCGGGCCGCCAGGCGAGCGCGGCATCCAGGGAGTGGCGCCAGCTCTCCTCCGTCTGGCCGTCGATGCCGTAGATCAGATCGATGTTCAGGACGGGGATCCGGGCGTCCCGGATGCGGCCGAGCGCGGCCTCGACCTCGGCGCGGCGCTGTGGGCGTACGGCGGCCTTCGCTTCCGTGTCGACGAAGCTCTGGACGCCGATGCTCAGTCGCGTGGCACCCCGCTCGGCGAGCACCGCCAGCCGGTCGGCGGTGGCCGTGGCGGGGGAGGTCTCCACGGAGAGCGGGATGGCCCGCAGATCGGCCCCCATCCGTTTCTCCGCGATGTCGCACAGCCGGTCCAGCTCGTCCGCGTCCAGGTAGGTGGGCGTGCCGCCGCCGAAGGCCGCCGTGGCGAACCGCACGGTGTCCGCGCCGCCTTCCGAGTCCGCCAGGGCGTCGCGCACGGCGGTCGCCTGCCGGTCGAGCGCGTCGAGATAGCGCGTCGTCAGTTCGTCGGGGGCGCCGATCCGGGTGAAGAGATTGCAGAAGCCGCAGCGGACCTCGCAGAACGGTATGTGCAGATAGAGGGAGAGCGCGTCCTTGCGTTCACCGGCCCACAGCCCGCGCAGCGCCGGGCGGTCCTCCAGCGGACGGTAGGCGGTCTTGTGCGGATAGGCGTAGACGTAGCTCTCGTACGGACGAGGTGCGAGGGTGGTGCTCATGGGGCTGTCCCGCTCTCCAGGAAGAAATGGGCGTACGGCACGGTCCAGACCACCTCGTGGCCCAGACGGTGGCCGGTCCAGCCGTCGTCGCCGTAGGCCGTGCCGTGGTCGGAACAGACGATCGTGAAGCAGCGCCGACGGCTGCTCGCGGCGGCGAAGAGCCGGCCGATATGGCGGTCGACGTACTCCAGCGCGGCGGCGTGCGTGGCCCGCGAGTCGCCCGCCTCCCGGGTGGCACCGGGCAGATGGAACCAGTTGGGCTGGTGCAGCGCCGCCACATTGACGAACAGGAACAGCCGCTGGTCGGGCCCCAGGCCGGCGACGAGCTTCTCCGCGCGGTCGACCTGGGACTCGAAGGAGGTGGGGGAGGCCACGCCGAACTCAGGCTCCCAGTGGCTCTCCTGGAACATCCCGGGCAGTACGGAGCCGAGCGCGCCCCGCTGGTTGAAGAAGCCGACCCCGCCCAGGCACACCGTGCGGTAGCCGGCCGCCGCGAGACCCGAGACCAGATCCGGCGTGTCATAGACGAAGGTCCGGTCGGCCGTGGTCTCGCTGCCGCCGAAGCGCGCGGCGAACAGCCGTGGATGCGGACCCGGCGTGGCAGGGGTGGGCAGAAATCCGGCGAAGATCGCCTGATGCGAGGCGTAGGTGAAGCTTCCCGGCGCGTGCCGCTTCTCCCAGCGGCCGTCCGGGAGATGCCGGGCGAGATGCGGAATGCGGCCCGCGGCGGCCAGTTCCTCCGCGACGTCGAAGCGCAGTGTGTCGAGGGTGACGAGCAGGAGATCGTCCCGCCCGACGACCTCGTTCATGTCAGGTGTCCGCACACCGGCTCCTCGGTCGTCCTGCGGGTCGCGCGCCTCGGCAGGGCGGCGAGCTGCGCCGCGTACGTGTCCAGGCCCTCGGCGCCACCGCCCGGCAGCCCCGTGAGACCGGGCAGCAGATCGCCGAAGGCGTTGACCTCGCCGACGGCGTACCGCCGCCAGCTCGGGGCGGGCAGCAGATCGACACCCACGCAATGGGTCAGGGGGAAGCAGCCGGCCGCCGCTTCACCGAGGGCGAGAGCCGTGGAGAGGCTGCCGCCGGACGCCTCGATGACGGCGCGGGCCGCGTCGAGATCCCCGCGCTTCCCGCCCAGATGCAGATTGGTCATGGGTGACCGGCTGGTCCGTACGACCACGTGCGTGGCACGGCCCGCGACGACCACCACCCGCAGATCGGCCGACCGGCCGTCCAGGACGCCCTTCGGTACCCACTGCTCGATATGCAGTCCGTCGGGCGCGAGGGTGTCGATGATCGCGGCCACGTCGCGCTCGCTGGTGTAGTCCCGGACCCGCAGGGAGTTGAAGAGGCAGCCCGCGCCGTCCCGTTCGACGGAGGTGAGGGCACGCACCCGGCCGGGACCGGCCCTCTCGATGGCGAGGACACCGGAGGCCGACGAGCCGTGGGCGATCTTGACGAACGCGCGGCGCAGTCCGGCTCCGGCCATCAGGGCGCGAACGTCGTCCCAGCCGGACACGGCCGGGCCCTCGGAGCCCGAGGTGGGGGACACGGGAACGCGCACCCCCGCCGCGTCCAGCACGCCATGGCACAGCCGTTTGTCGAAGAGGACCGCCAGCTCGCCGGGATCGTCCAGCGGATCGGCTCCGGCGGCGGAGACGGCCCGGCCGAGGTCCCGGGCCGCCGCCATGAACCGTTCGTACCAGCGGGCCGTGCCTTCGACGCGGGTCGGATCGTCCAGGTCGCGCAGCAGCCGGTCCACCTCCGGGTCCTCACCCGGGGAGTCGAGCCGTACCGTCTCCCCGGCCGTGAACCGCGCCCGGCCGTTCAGCACATCGCGCCAGGTCACCTCGCGGGCGGGGGCCAGCCCGGCGGCCCGCACGGCGTCCTGGAACAGGGACACACGGCGGTTGCCGGGGACCCCGACCACGACCAGTCTCGGATCGGCGCCGGCCGGGGGCGCGTTGCTCGGGTCCGGGGTCATCCGTTACTCCGACACCGCGGTGTAGCGGTGCTCGACGCCGTCCGACTCACGGCCCGGCTCCGTGCTCTCGGAGAGGTCGATCTCTACACCGGCCGCGCCCAGCGTGTCGAGGAGACGCTTCCGCATCGCCTCGCCGAGGTAGTTGTGGTGCAGATCGAGCTTCTTGAGATGGCTGAGCGGCTGGCCGCCGAGGAGAGCCTCCGCGCCGTCGTCGCCGAGCGTGCCCATCGAGAGATCGAGTGTCTCCAGCCCGGCCACGACCGGGGCGCCGGCCAGCGCCGCGGCGATCTCGTCCTGTATCTCGCTGTTGCGCAGCGCCAGCGACCGCAGCCGGGGCAGCCGGGCCCCGGCCAGGATCGGCGCCAGATCGGCCACGTTGGCGTTCGCGCCGTACCACGACGTGCCGAGCCAGAGGTCGAGATGTTCCAGCTCGGGGAAGTCGCTCGCCGCGACGGACCGCACCACCTCGGCGTCCAGGCCGCCCGTCTCGATGGTGAGCGAGCGCAGCCGCGCGTGCCGGACGGCGGGGAAACGCAGGTCCTGGCCGCCGCGGACACCGAATTCCAACAGCTCGGGGAAGGCGTCGAGCAGCGGGGTCACCAGCCCCTGGTTGATCCAGGAGATCTCGCACTCATCGCAGATGATGTCACCGAGGAACAGCGCGCGCAGGGCGGGCAGCCGGTCGCGGGCGGCGACGAGGGCCGAGATCACCTCGTCGGGGCCGGACTCGTAGGCATCGCTCCACGATCCGACGATCAGCGCCCGGACCTCGGTGGTGTCCACGGACGCGGTGAAGCGCGCGAACGCCGCCTCCCACTCCCCCTCGGCTTCGTTCAAGTCGACCGAGATGCGCCAGGCCACGGCGGCCGGGTCGGGGAGCTCCGCCGTCGTTTCCGCTTCGGGGAAGTCGAACGCGGGCAGGCCGTAGAACTCCCGCAGATGGTTCGAATTGGCCATGACGAACGCTCCAGACGTCTGTGACATGTGATCGGCTGATGTGGAGCAGTTCTACCAGCGGCCACTGACAACACCCTCGCAGGGGCCGATTGTCAGACCCTCCCCTTAGCGTCGTTCACAGGTCGGCGCACCGGCGCCACCGGTCGAGGGGAGAGCCATGTTCCGGCAGGGAGACGTCCTTATCGTGCCCGTCGCGGAGGAGACGGTGCCGCCGCGCGTCGTGGACGCCGCGCGCACCCCGGGAGAGCCGAGGGACGCATGGGGGCGGCTGGTCCTGGCCCTCGGCGAGGTCACCGGCCACGCCCACGCGGTGGCCGGACCGGGCCGGCTGGTCCGTGAACCGGGCGACGAGCTCGGACCGATGTTCCTCCATCTCCCGGAAGGCGGACGGGTGGTGCACGAGGAGCACGCGGCGATACCGCTGCCCAAGGGGTGGTTCCGGGTGGTGCGCCAGCGCGAGTACCTGCCGGGCGCGGTGCGCATGGTCGCGGACTGAGCGCGGCGGACAGTGCCCGGCACGGCCCCGCGGCGGGCCGCGGGGCGACGGACAACAGCGGTACAGCGGTACGCGGACGGCGGACTGACAGGGGGACGGGCATGACAGGGGACGGGAATGACATCGGATGGGGTTTCGGGGATGAATGACGTGAGTACGTGGCGGGCGGTCGCGGCGGCGACGGGGGAGACGGACAGGGCCGCCGCCGAGCGGGGGGTGCGGCTCGCCTACCGCCGGGCGGCCCTCGCGGAGCCTGAGCGGATCATCTGGGCCGGCTCGCCGCTGGCCGGCGCGCGGACCGCCCGGTCACTCGGCGACGCGGGACGGTCCGTACGTGACGAGGTGCGTACGTACCCGTGGGCCGAGGAACGGCGCAGGGTGCACGACGAGTTGGGACCGGCGGGCTGGGCCGCGCACTGGAACGTGACCGGCGCCCGGCTGTGGGACACCACCCGGGCGCTCGCCGAGCGGATACGCACCGGAATCGTGGAGAGCCTCGCCGACCGGCCCGCCGAGGCGGCCGAGCTCCGCGCGGTGCTGCTCGACGCGGTTCTCGGCCAGCAGGACGCGGCCTGGCTCGCCGCGTTCGACGGCCGCAGCGAACGCCTCGAAGGACTCGCCGAGGTGGCGCGGCACGCCGGCTGGTGGTGGCCGTACGAACGCGCCGTGGTGATCTGCGAGCGTCCCGTCGCGCTGTACCGCGACGAGGCGGGCCGGCTGGACCGCGGTGACGGCCCGGCGCTCGCCTATCCGGACGGCTTCGCCCTGCACGCGTGGCGCGGGATGCCCGTACCGGCCGAGTTCCTCGCCGGGCTGCCGTCCCTCACCCCCGAGCGCATCCGTACCGAGGCCAATGCGGAACTGCGCCGCGTCATGCTGGAGTACTACGGCTACGACCGCTATCTGAACGAGTCGGGAGCGCGGCCCGTCCACAGCGACGAGACCGGTGTGCTGTGGCGGATCGCGCTGGACGGCGACGAGGACGTCGCGATGGTCGAGGTCGTCAACTCGACACCGGAGCCGGATGGTACGTACCGCACCTACTGGCTGCGCGTGCCGCCCACGGTGTCCACGGCGAAGGCCGGGGTCGCGTGGACCTTCGGGGTGGAGGAGGAGGCGTACGCGCCGGTGCGACAGACCTGAACGGAGCGTACGCCGGTGGGGGCGGTCGTCTCGGTGGTGCGCAGTGACCGGGGGTGCGGGGCGACCGGACCGGTGGCTCGGGCCGCTGGACCGTGTGTTCAGGCCGCGAGCAGCGCGTCCGGCCCGATCAGCGCCTCGTTGCCCTCGCCCGTACAGGCGTGGGCACCCGCCACGGCGCCGAGCCGGGCGCACTCCTCCAGGTCGCGTCCGGCCAGCCGGCCGTACAGGAAGCCGCAGACGTACGCGTCTCCCGCGCCGTTGGAGTCCACCACCGGCGCGGGCGGGACGGTCGCCCTGACCGGGCGCGGCGTACGGCTTCCCTCACGGCTCATCACATACGAGCCGCCCGCGCCCGCCGTGGCGACGACCGCCTCGGCCCGGCCCTCGCGCAGGATCTCCCGCATCACCGAGGCGATCCGCTCGCTCGCCCCGGCGGCGCTGAGGAACACCAGGTCGGACCGGAAGGCGAAGTCCCGGTGATAGTCGGAGAGACCGTCCCAGTCGTGCAGATCGGTCGAGACCGGGACACCCAGCGCCTCGATGTCGTCATAGAGGAACCGGGCGAAGTTGGTGATCGACAGATGGACATGGCGCGTGCGTTCGAGATGGGGCAGATAGAAGTCGCGCGGCATCCGCAGATCGTCCGGGTCCCTGGCGTCGTGGAACGACATCCGGCGGCCGGTCTTCTCCACGAGGTTGACGGCGCGCCGGGTGCCCGCCGGGGAGAGCAGGGCCTCGAAGTCCACATCACCCCGGGCGAGCCGCTCCCGGACCTGTTCGCCGGTCCAGTCGTCTCCCAGGTAGTCGAGGAACTTGACGTTCAGGCCGAGATTCCGGCAGCCGAGCGCCACATTGCCGCCGGTGTGCCCCGGCCATTCGAGGATCGGCCCCACCGGGACCGAGTCGGCGAGTGGCACCGGCAGCGAGTCGACCCGGACGACGGTATCCACCCCGCTGCCCCCGACGACCAGCACATCATGATGGAGCTGGTCGGTCCGCTGCTGCGCCACGATCTCCCTTTCCGCTGCCTGAGTGAGGTCTGTACGCGTGTCCGTGCGGCTCTACGTTCCGGGGCCGGGTCTTCCGAAGGCCGTGCTGTCCAGCCCCAGTTCGCGGGCGAGGGTCTCGTCGGCCCACTCCAGCATGGTGGCGCGCGGCAGTGAACCCTCGTACGACGTCATCTGAACCGCGAGGCCGTCCAGCATGGCGGTCAGTCGCCAGGCCGCCGACACCGGGTCCGCGCAGTGGAATTCGCCCGCCGCCGAGCCCTCCGCGATGACCTCGGCGAGCGCCGCCTTCCACTGCTGGTCGAGGGCGCCCGCCACCTCACGCAGCGCGGGGTCGCGCAGCGCCGCCGCCCAGCTCTCGATCCACAGCCGCCACCCCTTGGCCTCCCCGGCCGGCGCGTACCAGCGGACCGCGCCGTGCAGCCGCGCCAGCGCGCTGTCGCGCCGGCCGAGCAGCGCGCGCAGCTGGTCGAGATCGCCCCGTGCGGCATGGGCGAAGGCCTCGGCGACCAGCTTCTCCTTCGTTGAGAAGTGATAGAGCACCAGCGCGTTGCTGACGCCGAGCACGGCGGCGACATCGGAGATCCGCACGGCGGCCACGCCCCGCGCCTCGATCTGTTCGACGGCGGCGCGCAGCAGGTCCTCGCGCCGTTCCGCCACACTCAGCCGCACTCTCGCCACGACGCCACCCTACCGAGACCGACCCCCGCGTCTCACCCGTACCAGCCGTACCGTTGTCCGACGACCGGCGGACGGCCGCCGGGCGCCGCGACGACCACCGGGGTCACTGCCGGGGTGACTGCCGGGGAGATCACCCGACTCGGGGGCGTAGCCGGGAATCCCGGGGGCAGTGACGACGTTGGACGTGCGTACGCCGGCCCGGGTGGGGCACCCGATCGCATCCGATCGACTCGACCCGCACCGATGTACACACCCGGACATAATGGGACGACACCGAACCTCCAGGAGGTGCTGTGACAGGCGCTGGTTCCCCCCTTTCGTTGCGCTCCCGGCTGCGCTCGCTGCGACCCGCGGCCTTCGGGGCCGATTCGGCGGGCGAGCGGCTGGAGCGGATCCACCGCTCGCCGAACTTTGTCGACGGGGTGTTCCAGAACCCGGTGGGGGCCAGGACCAGACCGTCCGGCGCCTCGGGACTGGAGTTCGCGAAGATCTACTTCCAGAAGGAAGCGCGGGCCCGGCGGTCGCCGATCGGCACCATTCCCGTGCACTCCACCACCCTCGCGGACCTCGCCGCGCCCCCGGTCTCGGGCCTCCGCCTCACCTGGATGGGGCATTCGAGCGTGCTCGCCGAGATCGACGGCCGGCGCGTGCTCTTCGACCCCGTCTGGGGTGAGCGGTGTTCGCCGTTCGCCTTCGCGGGGCCCAAGCGGCTGCACCCGGCGCCCGTCCCGCTCGCCTCCCTCGGTCCCGTCGATGTCGTCGTGATCTCCCACGACCACTACGACCACCTGGATCTGCCCACCATCCGGGCCCTCGCCTCCACGGACACGGTCTTCGCCGTACCGCTCGGTGTCGGCGCCCACCTGGAGAGGTGGGGCGTGCCCGCGTCCCGGCTGCGCGAACTCGACTGGAACGAGTCCACCGAGGTCGCCGGTATCCGGCTGACCGCCACCCCCGCGCGGCACTTCTGCGGCCGCGGTCTGCGCAACCAGCAGCACACACTCTGGGCGTCCTGGGCCGTGGCCGGTCCCGAGCACCGGATCTACCACAGCGGGGACACCGGCTACTTCCCCGGATTCCGCGACATCGGCGCCGAGCACGGCCCGTTCGACGCCACCATGATCCAGATCGGCGCGTACAGCGAGTACTGGCCCGATATCCACATGACCCCGGCCGAGGGCATGCGCGCCCATCTCGATCTCCAGGGCGGCCGTCCGTCCGGCGTGATGCTGCCCATCCACTGGGGTACGTTCAACCTCGCCCCGCACCCGTGGGCCGAGCCCGGCGAGGGCACGGTCACCGCCGCCGCCGAAGCGGGTGCCGGGATCGCGCTGCCGCGCCCCGGCCAGCCCTTCGAGCCCACCGGTGACGAGGTTCCCGACGCCCCGTGGTGGCGCTCTGTGGCCGCCGTGCCGGCCGGGGGCTGGCCCTCCGTAACCGCACGCTCCGCCGCCGGGGCTCCGGCGGCGAAGGTGGGTACGGCGGGCGACGTCACCGGCAAGGGTGACGGCGGGAAAACGGAGGAGACGGCCGAGACCACGTCCTCCGCGTAAGCGCGCGGGCCCCACGGGGATCGGGCCCCACGGGGATCGGGCCCCCGCCCTTGCGGCTCACGTCGGACGCTCAGACCTGGACGACGCGTACCCCGCGCTCCTCGAACCGGCGCGCCCACTCGGGCGCGCCGGAGTCCGTGATGAGCGTCCCGATGTCCTCCACCGGGCAGATCCGCGCGAACGCGCGGGCGCCCAGCTTGGAGCTGTCCGCCACCACGACCAGCGTTCGCGCCCGCTCGGCGAGCAACGCGTTGATACTCGCCTCGTGCTCGCTGTGGGCACCGGCGCCCGACTCCGTGTCGACGGAGTCCGCGCCGATGAACGCGATGTCGAGGCTGATCTCGCCGATGATGTGCCGGGCCAGCGGCCCGACGAGTTCGTACGACTGGGGCATCGCGACCCCGCCCGTCGTCACCACCTTGATGTGCGGCCGGACCGCCAGCTCATGGGCGATGTTCAGCGCGTTGGTGACGACCGTGAGCGCGGGCTCCTCGGCCATCCGCTCCTCCGCCGTTCCCCGCAGCTCACCGCGGGTGGCGAGGGCTCTGGCCACCTCCGAGGTGGTCGTGCCGCCGTTCAGCCCCACGACCATGCCGCGTTCCGTCATCGCCGCGGCGGCGCGCGCGATGCGCTCCTTCGCCGAGGCGTGCCGTACCGCCTTGTACTGCAGCGGCAGTTCGTACGCCACGGAGTGCGCCACCGCCCCGCCCCGGGTGCGCGTCACCAACTGCTGCTCGGCGAGGTGATCGAGGTCGCGGCGGATGGTCGCCACGGACACCCCCAGCTCCGCGGCGACGGCCTCGACCTCCAGCTGATGCCGCTCGGTCAGCAGCTCAAGCAAGGTCGTATGCCGCTCATGGCGATTCACCGTAACCCCCTCGATCCCGTGGAGCCTTGATCCTATGTGCTCGTGACCTCGTCCGAGTTGCTTGTTAGTGATTGAAAGTGTCGTCTAGCATGCAGAAACAATCATACGGTTCGAGAGTCGCAGGGCTCAGGGGAGTGGGGACGCACATGACGCATGTGGAGACGGAACTGGCCAGTCAGCCCGAGTGCTGGCGCCGGGCGGCGGCCCTGGCCGAAGGGGTGCGCGACAAGCTGCCGCAGCCGGGTGAGCGCACGGCCGTCGTCGGCTGCGGCACCTCGCTGTTCATGGCCCGTGCCTACGCCGGGCTGCGGGAGGGAGCGGGGCTGGGCGAGACGGACGCGTTCGCCGCCTCCGAGTTCCCCGCCGGCCGTCGCTACGACCGGATCGTGGCGTTGACCCGGTCGGGGACGACCACCGAGGTGCTGTCGCTGCTCGCGGACGTCCGCGGCACCGCCCGTACGACCGCGATCACCGCGGACCCCGGGACGCCGGTGCGTACGGCCGCCGACGATCTGGTGGTACTGGACTTCGCCGACGAGCGGTCCGTCGTCCAGACGCGCTTCGCCACCACCGCGCTCACACTGCTCCGCGCGCACCTCGGGCTGCACCCGGACGCGGCGGTGACGGACGCGGAGACGGCCCTCGCGGAGCCCCTGCCGGCCGGGGTGACCGAGTGCACGCAGTTCACGTTCCTCGGCCGGGGCTGGACCGTCGGGCTCGCGGAGGAGGGCGCGCTCAAGATGCGGGAGGCGGCGCTGGCCTGGACCGAGGCGTATCCGGCGATGGAGTACCGCCACGGTCCCATCAGCATCACGACCCAGGGGACGGCCACGTGGGCGCTCGGGCCGGCTCCCGAAGGGCTTGAGGAGCAGGTACGGGCGACCGGCGGGCTGTGGGTGCCGGGGACGCTGGACCCGCTGGCCGAGCTGGTACGGATCCAGCGGCTCGCCCTCGCACTGGCGGACCGGCGCGGTCTCGACCCGGACAATCCGCGCCATCTCAGCCGCTCCGTGATTCTTTCGCCGTCCTTCTGAACCTCTTTCCTTCCTCCCCCTCCCTCCTCCGCTTCCTTTGTCTCCTTTGTCCCTCCCGTCCTCGTAGAGACGTTCGGCCCGGTGCCTCGCACCGGGCCGAACGTCGTATTTCGCGCTGATGTGCGATGCCTCATACCGGAGCGGGATGCTCTGTGGGGAACTTCGTCAACTGCCCACCGCGAAGGAACGCTTGGCGACTACCGTAAGTGCTCGGTGATCAACGGAGGGCGTACGCGGTATGCGCAGGTCCTGCCGCTGCCGCCGGAACCGCACCACCCGCACGACGCCGCTTCCTGGGGCCCGACGTACCGAGGACACTGATGTCTCAACTTCGCGCACCCGTCGCGCGGCCGGAGCGCCGCGAGGGCGGGCGGCACGGCAGGCCGGGCTCCCGCCCGTTCCCGTCCCCGGCCAGGACGGACACGCCGACGCCGCCGGACGCCCGCATACGGCCTCAACTCCTGCGCACCGCCGTTCTTCCGGCGATAGTCGCGGCGCTCAGCGGCGCCGCCGCCGTCGTGCTCATCCTGCGCTCCACCGCGGCGGAACCGACCGTCGCGCTCTGGACGGCGCTGTTCGGCATGGCGCTGCTCGCCTTCGCCGCCATCGCGGCGGCCGCCCTCGGCGCGGAACGTACCGCGAAGTCCGTCCTGGACCGCTGCAACGCGATGCGCCGCTCCAGCGCGCGCGGACAGGCCGAGCTGCGCGCGGTCGTCGAGCAGCTCCGGCGGGGCGAGCGAGTGCCCGTACGCCCCGCACCTGCCCCGCCCGCGGTTCCCGGCGGTGACGAATTCGATCTGCTGGCGCAGGAATTGGGCCGCTCCCGGGATGCCGCCGTCGCCGCAGTGGTGCAGGCGTCCCGGCTCTCCAGCAGCGTCGGGGACGAACAGAAGGTGGAGGTCTTCGTCAATCTGGCCCGCCGGCTCCAGTCCCTCGTCCACCGGGAGATCCAGCTCCTCGACGAGCTGGAGAACGAGGTCGAGGACCCGGAGCTGCTGAAGGGCCTCTTCCACGTCGACCATCTGGCGACCCGTATCCGCAGGCACGCCGAGAACCTCGCCGTCCTCGGCGGGGCGATCTCCCGGCGCCAGTGGAGCAGGCCGGTCACCATGACAGAGGTCCTGCGCTCGGCCATCGCCGAGGTCGAGCAGTACCCGCGGATCAAGCTCGTACCGCCGATCGACGGCACTCTGCGTGGCCATGCCGTGGCCGATGTCATCCATCTGCTGGCCGAACTGGTCGAGAACGCCACGGTCTTCTCCTCCCCGCACACCCAAGTGCTGCTGCGTGCGCAGCATGTGACGGCGGGTCTGGCCATCGAGGTGGAGGACCGGGGCCTGGGGATGCCGTTCAACGAGCAGAAGAAGATGAACGGACTCCTCACCGACCCCGACCAGGTCAATGTCGCGCATCTGCTCCAGGACGGGCGGATCGGGCTCTTCGTGGTGTCGGCCCTGGCGCGCAGGCACGGCATCGCCGTACGTCTCCAGTCCAATATCTACGGCGGGATCCAGGCCGTACTGGTGCTGCCGCAGGCGCTGCTCGGCTCCGACCGGCCGGACGAGCGGAACGGCGAGCACCAGACGTACGCGACGCAGCCACAGTCACCGCCGCAATCGCAGCCCCCGCAGCCGCAGATGTACGAGGCGCGGCCCCAGCCCCCGTCCCAGCAGCCGCAGTCACCCCAGCCGCCTCCGCTGCCCCAGCAGCCACCGCCGTCGTCGGCGGCCCAGCCCCCGGCCCAGCCGGGACCGACACCACCCGCGGGCGCCCCGGCCCCGCTCCCCGTACGTGACACGGGCGCCGAACGTCCCACCCCCGCCGCCGCGCGCCCCGGCGCCGTCCACCCCGACCGGCGGCGACCGCCCGCCGCACCGGATCCGGCCCGGCCGCGGGTCGAGCCTCTTGGCGACGGCACCATCCACGCCACCGCGAGCCGGCCCCAACTGCCCAGACGCCGCGGCCAGGAGCACATGGTCCCGCAACTGCGCGAGGCCCCGCCCGCGCCGCCGTCCGTCGAGGAGGCCGTGCTCCACGACCCCGGACTGATGGCCGCCTTCCAGCGGGGCATCGGTCTCGCCGAATCCCAGCCGGTCCGCCCATCGGCCTCCGTGCCCGACCCGTTGACCGATCCCTTGACCGGTCCCTTGACCGGTCCCTTGACCGGTCCCTTGACCGGTCCCTTGACCGGTCCCTTGACCGGTCCCTTGACCGGTCCGCCGCCGGATCCGTTGACCGATCCTCTGCCGGATCTCCTGCCCGACCCGCTGTCCGAGTCCCTCGCGCAACCGCCGGAACCGCAGCGCCACGACACCACCCCCAAGGAGTAGATGCACCATGGCGAGCGATGTGCCGACCGGCCATGCCTCCGACCTCGACTGGCTGTTGAGCGGTCTGGTCCAGCGAGTCCCCCACACCCGAAGCGCGGTGCTGCTCTCCTCCGACGGTCTGGTGAGGTCCGTGCACGGCCTGGACCCCGACAGCGCCGATCACATGGCGGCGCTCGCCTCCGGCCTCTACTCCCTGGGCCGCAGTGCCGGGGCGCGGTTCGGTGACGGCGGGGAGGTCCGCCAGGTCGTCGTGGAACTCGACTCGACCCTGCTCTTCGTCTCCACCGCGGGCTCGGGCACCTGTCTCGCCGTGCTGGCGGGCCGTGAGGCGGACGCCGCCGTCCTCGGCTACGAGATGGCGATGCTGGTCAAGAGCGTACGGTCGTATCTGGTCACCCCGCTCAGGCACGAGGCCGGTTTCTCGCCGAGCGTCGCGGGGCACTGACGGTGCCGCTTCCGACGGACGGGCCGTGGCTCGACGACGCGGCCGGCCGGCTCATCCGCCCGTACGCCGTGAGCGGGGGCCGGACCCGGCCGACCACAGCTCTGGACCTGCTCACGCTGGTCATCTCCACGGGATCGGGGCCCCAGACGCATCTCGGGCCTGAGCACGCCCACGCCGTCGGCCTCTGCCAGGGACCGACCTCCGTCGCGGAGGTCGCGGCACATCTGCGGCTCCCCGTGACGGTCACCAAGGTGCTGCTCTCCGATCTCGTGGACTGTGGGGCGATCACCGCGCGGCCGCCCCACACCTTCGACCACCCCACCGATCGATTCCTGCTGGAGGCAGTCCTCGATGGTCTACGACGACAGCTCTGACGCACTCGCCGCCCCTGTCGCCCCTGCCGCTTCCGTCGCCCCCGCCGCTTCCACCGCCCCCATGGCTCCCGTCGCGTCCGTCGTCCCCGAGCCGTTTCCCACCGCGCTGAAGGTCCTGGTCGCCGGCGGTTTCGGGGTCGGCAAGACCACGTTCGTGGGAGCTGTCAGCGAGATCGCGCCGCTGAGTACGGAAGAGCTGCTGACGCAGGTCAGCGCCGCGACCGACGATCTGACGGGCGTCGAGGCCAAGACATCGACGACGGTCGCCATGGACTTCGGCAGACTGACACTCGACGAGCGCCATGTGCTGTATCTGTTCGGGACGCCGGGGCAGGAGCGCTTCTGGTTCATGTGGGACGAGCTGTCGCGCGGCGCGCTCGGCGCGATCGTGCTGGCCGACACCCGGCGGCTGGACTACTCCTTCTCCGCGGTGGACTTCTTCGAGCGGCGCGGGATCGGATTCGTCGTCGCAGTCAACGAGTTCGACGGTTCGTACCGCTACGAGCCGGAGGAGGTGCGGGCCGCGATCGATCTCAAGCCGGAGGTGCCGATCGTGCTCTGCGACGCGCGCATCGCCAGCTCCGGGATCCAGACGCTCGTCACCCTCGTACAGCATCTGATCACCGCGACCCCGGCGCCGCCCACGGCCCCCTCAGAGTGACGGAGCTACGCGTATGACGTACGACCCGATCGGGCGTCTGCTGCTCACCCCCGTGGACCGTGAGGCGCCCGACCGTGTGGTCCGGCTCCGTGGGCTCGGGCTGGGGGAGCGTGCCGAACCGGCCTTCGACGCCGTCGCCCAGCAACTGGCCCAGCTGACGGGCGCTCCGTACGCGATGGTCAACTTCATCGACGAGGAGCGGCAGTTCTTCGCCGGGCTGCACGCTCCTCCGGGCGCCGGGAGGGAGCGGTTCATGGCCCGTGACCACGGCTACTGCCCCTATGTGGTGGTACGGCACAAGGCGCTGGCCCTGGAGGACGTACGGGACTTCCCCCGGTTCGCCGGGAACGCGCTGGTGGACGAGACCGGTATCCGCTCCTATCTCGGGGCTCCGCTCATCGACCGTACGGGGATGGCGCTCGGCACCGTCTGTGTGGCCGACACCGAGCCGAGGCGGTGGGGGCGGACCGGTCTGGACACCATCAAGTCCTTCGCCGCCGAGTTGATGGCGCAGATCCACCGCAGGGAGGACGGGCTGATCTGACCCTGCCTCCCGATACCGCTTGGTGAGGGACCGTCAGCACGAGTCCCAGAGCGGGGTGGTGGCGGGTGACGGAGGCGCGGTGCTGGCGCGCAGTACGACTTCGCCGCCGACCCGCAGCACCCGCGAGCGCGCTCCACGCGGCTCGCGCAGCGCGAGCGAGATCACGCTCTCGCCCATGGCGGTGAGCGGCAGGGCGACGGTCGTGAGCGGGGGAGTCAGCTCCCGTACGAGCGGGATGTCGTCGAAACCGGCGAGCGACAGGTCCTCCGGGACCCGTAAGCCCGCCTCCCTGAAGGCGGCGAGCGCCCCCACCGCCATCACGTCCGTCACCGCGAAGACGCAGGTGGGGCGGGGGCGAGCCGGGCCGTCGAGCAGTTCGCGGGCCGCCGTGTAGCCGCCGTCGCGGGTGAACGCGCCGTGGACGACGGACCCGGGCCTGAGGACGACTCCGGCCTCGCCGAGCCCTTCCCGGAACCCGGCCAGCCGGTCGGAGACCGTGGTGAGTTCGCGCGGCCCGCTGAGGACCCCGAACTCCCGGTGACCCAGGGCCAGTAGAGCGCGGGCGAGTGCCGCGGCCCCGGCGCGGTTCTCGGGAAGGACGGCGTCGGCGCGCAGACTCCGGTGCCGGCTCACCACGGCGACGCGCCCGCCCGCGCGGATGTACGGAGCCAGCTCGGCGGCCAGCTTCCGTTCCCAGGACGGGTCCTGGAAGCCCGAGCCGATCAGCAGGATGGCGCGGGCCCGCTGGGCGCGGAGCATCGAGACATAGGCGATCTCCCTGGCCGGCTCCCTGAACGTACTGGCGAGCATGACCAGGACGTCCTGTTCGGCCGCCGCCCGCATCACCCCGCCCGCGATCGCGGCGAAGTACGGGTCGCCCACATCGTGGCAGATGAGCCCCACCGTATTGCTGGAGGCGCTGGCGAGGGCCTGGGCATGGGCGTTGGGGATGTAGCCGAGCAGATCGGCCGCCGCGTGCACCCGCTGGCGCAGTTCCTCGCGGACTCTCGTCGTGCCGTTCAGCGCTCTGGAGGCCGTCGCCAGGGAGACACCCGCGCGGCGGGCGACGGCCTCCAGTGTCACATGGGTCTGTGCTTCGGTCTGTGCTTCCCGTTCACTCAACTCGACCCCCGGGTCGCGGTGGCGGCGGGGTCCGTGGCGGACCCCGAAATTTCGGGACGACCTATTGACCGTACGGACGGGCAGTCATTAGCGTGGCGATCACCCTATCAGAAAGCGCTTTCTGAAAGCGCTTGTAGGCGAACAGCGCACTTATAACTGCCCGGTTTTCCCGAGGAGTTCACAGTGAGCCAGAGCGTCGCGCCGGCATCGGCACCGCAGCCGGAACCCGCACCCGCGCCCATACCGGACAAGGGAGTGTCCGGGGTCGCCGAACGGAACGGTCCGGGGACGGGGGAGCGGCTCGCCCGTGCCGTCGAGGCCGGCTGGCGGCCCCTCGTCCTGCTCGCGGGCTGTTTCGCCCTCTGGTGGATCATCGCGGCGGCCGAACTGGTGGAGCCGTATCTCGTCCCGTCGCCCGGTGCGACCCTCGACGTGCTCACGGGCAAGGCCGACTACCTCTGGCAGCACACCTGGGTGACGACCTATGAGACGCTGCTCGGCTTCGTGATCGCGGTGGTGGTCGGGGTGCTCGCGGCGGTCGTCATGGTCTACTCCTCGACCGTCGAGAAGACGCTCTACCCCATTCTGCTCTTCGCCCAGGTCGTGCCCAAGATCGCCATCGCACCGCTGTTCGTGGTCTGGCTCGGCTTCGGCATCACACCGAAGATCCTGATCGCCGTCCTCATCGCCTTCTTCCCGGTGGTGATCTCCATGGTCACCGGCCTGAAGGCGGTCGATCCGGAGATGCTCCAGCTCTCCGCCACCATGGGCGCGAAGCCCTGGCAGACCTTCGCGAAGATCCGCTTCCCGGCCTCGCTGCCGCATCTCTTCTCCGGTCTCAAGGTCGCCGTGACCCTGGCCGTGACCGGAGCGGTCGTCGGTGAGTTCGTCGGCGCCAACGAGGGACTCGGTTATGTGATCCTCCAGGCGAACGGCAACCTCGACACCCCGATGCTCTTCGCGGGACTGCTCGTCATGTCACTGATCGGCGTCGTCCTCTTCGTCCTGGTCGAGATCGCCGAGAAGCTGCTGCTGCCCTGGCACGCCAGCCGCCGGGACACCAACGTCACCACCTCGTACTGACCGACTCGACTCGATCCCTTTCAGGGAAGGGCCAGCCATGCATGCGCGCAGACTCCTGATCGGCCTCGTACCGCTGCTCCTGGTCGCCACGGCCTGTGGTGAGGACGGCTCGGGGACCACCACGAGCGACTCCGGCAAGAAGCTCGACAAGGTGACGCTCACCCTCAACTGGTATCCGTACGGCGAACACGCGCCGTTCTACTACGGCAAGCAGCAGAAGATCTTCGAGAAGCACGGCATCGATCTGACGATCCGGGCGGGCCAGGGCTCGCAGAAGACCGTGCAGGCGACGGCCGCCGGCCAGACCGACTTCGGCTGGGCCGACACACCCGCCGTCCTCAGCGGGGTGGACCAGGGCGTCAAGGTCAAGAGCCTCGGTGTCTTCCTCCAGACCACGCCCTCCTCCGTGCAGTTCTTCGCGAGCGAGAACGTCTCCCACCCCGCCGATCTCAAGGGAAAGACCATCGCGGGCACGGCCGGTGACGCGCTCACCAAGACGTTCCCGATCTTCCTGGAGAAGAACGATCTCAAGGAGTCGGACGTCCGGATCCAGAACACCGACCCGGCGGGCAAGATCGCCGCGGTGATCTCCGGCAAGACGGACGCGCTGCTCGGCTACGCCAGTGACCAGGGTCCGACCATGCGGGACAAGGCCAAGAAGGACGTGTCGTATCTGCGCTTCTCGGAGCACGGACTCAACTTCTACTCCAACGGCCTGATCGCGGGTCAGAAGATTCTCTCCGGCAGGGGCGAGCTGGCCGGGCGCATGGTGCGGGCCGTCAGCGAGGCATGGGCGGCGGCGGAGAAGGCACCGGAGGCGGCCGTCGCGGAGATGGACGGCGCCTCGGAGCAACTGCCGCCCGCGAACGTCCTGTTGGAGCAGTTCAAGACGACCGTCACACTGCTCCACACCGACGCGACGCGAGGCAAGGCCCCGGGCGTCAACACCGAGGGCGACTGGCAGCAGACCATCGACGTCTTCGCCGAAGCCGGTCTGGTGAAGAGCCCGAAGGCCGTCGCGGAGTACTGGGACAGCGGCACGGCGCTGAAGGGATGACGATGGCCAGGGATACGGCACTCCGGAAGCCGGCCGCCACGAAGGGCGGCGCCCTCACGGCAGGGAAGGCCGCGGAAGGAAGGACCGTGGGAGACGGGACGGGGGAAGGGCGGACGGCGGCGGTCGGTCTTGAGGACGTGGCCGTCCGCTTCCGTACGAAGAAGCGCGATGTCACAGCCCTCCACGATGTCTCGCTCGATGTCGCGATGGGGGAGTTCGTCGCCATCGTCGGCCCCTCGGGGTGCGGCAAGTCGACGCTCCTCAAGCTGGTCGCGGGCCTCCTGAAGGCATCCTCGGGCGCCGTACGGCTCCAGGGCGAGCGGGTCGACGGGCCGCGGCACGACATCGGATACGTCTTCCAGCGGGCGGCGTTGCTGGAGTGGCGTACCGCCCGGCGCAACATCCTCCTCCAGGCCGAGATGCGCCGGATGCCCGCGGAACCGGCGCGCCGGCGCGTGGCCGAGCTGATCGAGATGACCGGTCTCAGCGGGTTCGAGGACGCGTATCCGCATGAGTTGTCCGGCGGGATGCAGCAACGGGTCGCCCTGTGCCGGGCGTTGCTGCACGAGCCGCCCGTGCTGCTGATGGACGAGCCGTTCGGCGCGCTCGACGCCCTCACCCGCGAACAGATGAACATGGAGCTGAACCGCATCTGGCGGGAGACCGGCACCACAGTGCTGCTGGTCACCCACTCGATCTCCGAGGCGGTCTATCTGGCCGACCGGGTGGTGGTGATGAGCCCGCGCCCCGGCACGATCACCGAGATCATCGACGTGGGTCTGGAGGCCGAGCGGGACTATACGGAGACGCTCGGACGGCCCGAGTTCCGGGAGGCGGCCGGGCATATCCGGGGACTGCTGGGGGCGGCCTCGGCGCAGGAATGAAATCGAGGTGAGCGGCGTCCCGCATATGGGATACCGTTCCATATGTGAGAGAGAACGATCCCGGACACACCTCGGGACATACCACCGGCCCCGCATCCGGACCCGGCCCAGGACCCGGCCCCGTCGACGCACTGCTCGCCGCTCGCCTCGCCGAACTGCGGGGCGAGCGCGGCTGGTCCCTGGAGGAGCTGGCGGGACGCAGCGGGGTGAGCCGCTCGACGCTGTCGCGTGCGGAGCGGGGCGAGATCAGCCCCACGGCCTCGCTGCTCGGCAGGCTGTGCGCGGTGTACGGACGCACGATGTCGCAACTGCTCAGCGAGGTGGAGGCGGAACCGGCCCAACTGGTCCGCGCGGCCGACCAGACCGAATGGAGGGACACCGCCTCCGGCTTCGTCCGCCGCTCGGTCTCCCCGCCGCAGCCCGGCCTGCGCGCGGAAGTGGTCGAGGGCACCTTGTCCGCGGGCGCGGACATCGCG
Source organism: Streptomyces sp. L-9-10 (assembly GCF_004151105.1). Classification (GTDB taxonomy): domain Bacteria; phylum Actinomycetota; class Actinomycetes; order Streptomycetales; family Streptomycetaceae; genus Streptomyces. The sequence continues at coordinate 19,302 of NZ_PHRF01000161.1, read as the reverse complement.
TACGAGCGGCCTCCGGTGCCGGGTCTGGAGCAGCACATCTGGGTGCTCGAAGGCTCGGTCGAGTTCACGATGGGGCGCGAGCGGCACACCCTGGACGCGGGCGACTGCCTGCGGACGCGCCTGTGGGGGCCCACGCGGTTCCACTGCCCGGGGCCCGCGCCCGTACGGTACGCGGTCGTGGTGGTCCACTCATGAGCCCCGAGGTGGCGCGGCTCTCCGCCGATGAGCTGCCCGGCGCGCTGGACGACCTCGCGGAGCTGCTGATCGACACCGTCGACGGGGGCGCCTCGATCGGTTTTCTCGGCCCTCTCGACCCGGCGGACGCGACGGCCTGGTGGCGGGCGCAGATCCCCGCCGTCCGGGCGGGACGGCTCTGCGTACAGGTCTCCAGGGACGGCGGGCGCATCACGGGGACGGTCGGCGTCATGTTCGCGGACAAGCCCAACGCCCGCCACCGCGCCGAGATAGTGAAACTGATGGTCCATCGCGACGCCCGCGGCAAGGGCCTCGGCCGGACGCTGCTCAGTGCGGGGGAGCGGGCCGCGGCCGAGTGCGGAGTGACGCTGCTGCTGCTCGACACCGAGACCGGCAGCCCCGCCGACACGCTGTACCGCTCCGCGGGGTGGACCGCGATCGGGGTGGTCCCCGGGCACGCGGCGGACCCGGCGGGGACGCTCCGCATGACCACCTTCTTCTACAAGCGGCTGAACAGCTGAAGGAGCCGCATGGCCCCCGGCCGCCCCTGACGGCGGCCGGAAGCCACTACGGACGACGAACGCCGGTGCTCAGCGCGTTCGGCGTTGTGCCCGGTACGCGCTCAGTACCGCAGCGTCGACAGATAGCGGTAGCTGTTCAGCGCGCTCGCGAACGGATCGGCCGGCGCGTCGTGCTCCACCAGCCACTGCCGTACGCCCCCGCTGCGCGCCGTGTCGAACATCGCCGGGAAGTCCAGCACCCCCGAACCGACGTCCTCGAAACCGCCGTTCGCCGCCATGTCCTTCACATGCAGCACGGGGAACCGGCGGCGGTCCGTCACGAACAGCCGGCGCGGGTCGTCCCCGCCCTTCGCCGCCCAGTACACATCCAGCTCGAAGCCCACCAGCTCCGGATCGGTCTCCTTGAGCAGGATGCCGTACAGACTCTCGCCGTCGACCACGTCGTGATCGCCGTCGTGATTGTGGAAGAGCACCTTGAGCCCGGACTCCCTGGCGACGCGCCCCGCTATGTTGAACTGCCGGGCCGCCTCACGGTATCCGGCCGGCGAGTGCATCTCCGGGGGCAGGCTCGGTACGACCACCCATGAGCCGCCCAGCGTGCGGACGTCCTCGATCGCCTGCGGCAGACCGCTGCCGGTGACCGTGGTGTAGGCGACATGTTCCAGGACCGCCTTGAGCCGGGTCTCGTCCAGCATCCGCCGGATCCCGGCGGCGCTGTGGCCGTGTCGGCCGCTGACACCGACCGTCGCGTAACCGATCTCCGCCAGACGCTCCAGCGTCCCCCGGAAATCCGTCGCGAGCGGGGTGCGCATCGTGAAGAGGTGCATACCGATCCCGGACGGCGGGACGCGCCGCCGCCGCCGACCGGTGCCGGTGCCGGGACGGGTGGTGGCAGCCGCCGCGGGGGTGCTCATGCCCAGTGCCGCCAGACCGGCCGCCGCGCCCGCCGTGCCCAGGAACGCTCTTCGGGTGCTGTTCATCGTCACTGTCTCTCCTCTCAGCGTACGTGGACCGGGACCGCGCCGGTCGTCGTGTCGCCCTTGTCGTCGGTGACGGTCAGACGCGCCGTGTACGCGCCCGGCCGTGTGTAGGTGTGAGCCGCGCTCGGCCCCTCCGTACCCGTCACCTTGGTGTTGTCGCCGAAGTCCCAGTGGTACGAGGCGATGGTGCGCCCGGCCGCCGGCTTCACGGTGCTGGTGAGCTGTACGGCCAGCGGTGCGCTTCCTTCGGCGGGCGTCGCCTTGAGCGACACCTTCGTGGCGGGCTTCTTCTCCACCCCGGCGCCGTTGAAGTGCAGCCAGTCGACCGCGAACAGATCCGGCTTCTCCGCCGACCAGGCCGGATTGGTGAACACCGCGTACAGCTTCACCGTGCCGCCGGGGCTCTTCAGCGAGACCGTGGGGGAGACCACATTGCCGAAGCCTCCCGTGTTGGGGATGGTCACCTTCCCCAGCAGGGGCCCGGTCGGTGAGCCGTTGCGGAACTCGATGTCGCCGCCGAGACCGCCCGAGGATGCGCCCACCGTCACGGACGTGATGCCCTTCAGATGCACCGGGTCGAAGGAGATCCAGTCACCGTCCTCGATCTCGGTCACCCGCTTGCCGCCCGAGGAGTCGGCGCGGTCGGCGATCACCGTGCCGTCGTGCGCGCCCCCGGTCGCGGTACGGTGCTCCGCCTCCCGGAAGGTCGTACGCAGCGTCAGCGACGTCGAGCCCGTCAGCGCGGGCACGCCCTCGGCGCCCTTGTCCTCGTACTGCGCGGTGATGCCGTAGTAGAGGTTCTGTCCGGGACCGTGGCTGTCCCCGGCATCGGTGACGATCTCCCCCGTACAGCCGGTGTAGTTGTCCAGCGGATGCAGATGGCTGTCATGGCCGAGCTGGGACTGTACGACCACGCGCGAGCAGTCGATGCGGCCGTCCGGTCCGGTCGTGCCGTCCTCGCGGTCCGTCACCTTCACGGTGAACGGGATGGTGTCGCCGAAGCTGAACATCCCGCCGTTCGGCGGCTGTTGGAGGGTGACCACCGGTCTCGTGTTGCCGACGGTGATCTCCTGGACGGAGAGCGCGGTCAGCCCGTCGGGCCCGGTGACGGTCAGCCGGGCGGTGAACCGGCCCTTGTCGCTGTAGACATGGGACGGATTCGGCTCGGTGGAGTCGGTGGTCCCGTCGCCGTCGAAGTCCCACGCGTACGTCACCGGCTTGTCGCCCGGCAGCCCCGATCCCTCGCTGGAGAACTTCACCTTCAGCGGCGCCGGGCCGCTGTCCGGGGTCGTCGTGGCCTTGGCGTCGGGCAGCCGGCCGTCCGCGACATAGTCGATGCGGTAGATGCCGGAGCCCTCGTTGCTGCCGCCCCGGCCCGTACCGCTGCCGAGCCCGAAGTCGATGACGTACAGCGCTCCGTCGGGGCCGAAGTCGGCGTCGAAGGGCTGGTTCCACTTCAGATCGCCGAAGACACCGTTGATGGAGTGGAGATCGCCGGCCTTCGCCGGATCGAAGCGCGGATCCGTGAAGGTCTGGTCCTCTCGCTGGAACGAGAATGCCTTGAACCAGGTCCTGGTCAGCTCGTAGTTGAGCCATTTGCCCTCGAAGTACTCCGGGAACTTCGAGGGATAGGTGTTCGCGGGGTCGTAGTCGTAGACAGGACCGCTCATCGGTCCGCCGCCGCCCGCGCCGAGTTCGGGGAAGTCGGCCGAGGCGGAGTACGCGTACCAGACCGTCGCCGGCTTGGCCGCGGGCAGTTCCCGCAGACCGGTGTTGTTCGGCGAGTCATTGACCAGCTTGGCGCAGTCGAATTTCGCGCCCGAGGTCCCGGTCGTGAAGTCGTAGTCATTGAACGGGGTGTTGTCGCCGGTGCAGTACGGCCAGCCGTAATTGCCCGCCTCGGTGATCCTGTTGTACTCGACCGTGCCCTCGGGCCCCCGGTCGGCCACGGGCTCCCGCGCGTCCGGCCCGTAGTCCCCCACCAGCAGGGCGCCGCTCAGGGGGTCGGTGGTGATACGGAACGGATTGCGCATGCCCATCGCGTAGACCTCGGGACGCGTCTTCTCCGTACCCGGCGCGAAGAGGTTCCCGTCCGGGATGGAATAGGTGCCGTCGTCCTCCGGCGTGATCCGCAGAACCTTGCCGCGCAGATCGTTGGTGTTCCCGGCGGTCGTCTGGGCGTCCCAGGCGCGGCGTCCGTCGCGTTCGTCGATCGGGCTGAAGCCGTCGGAGGCGAACGGATCGGTGTTGTCGCCGGTCGCGACATACAGATCGCCGTTCTTGTCGAAGGCGATCGAACCCGCCATATGGGAATTGGCCCGGCCCTCGCCGCGCAGCGTCGGAACGGTCAGCAGCCGCTTCTCGGAGGCCGGATCGACGGTGTTTCCGGTGACCGTGAAGCGCGACAGATTGAGCCGTTTCTCGACCTTGTCGGAGTGCAGCAGATAGAGCCAGTTGTTCGCCGCGAAATCCGGGTCGAGCGCCAGCCCGAGCAGCCCGTCGGACTGGCTCGTCATCTCCGGCGTGTACGCGAAGTCCATCGCGGTCGAGACCTTGAGCGTGGTCTGGTCGATCACCTTGAGCTTGCCGGTCCGCTGGATGAAGAAGACCCTGCGGTCCGGGGCGACGGCCAGCTCGAAGGGGTCGGCGAGATCGCTGGTGGCCAGCGCGGTGCGCTGGAAAGCGCCCGTCTTGGTGGCGGTGCAGTCGCCGGGCTTGTTGCCCGCGGCCCACTGGATCCCGCCCAGCAGGTGCTTACGGAAGGCGTCCTCCTGGAAGGCGGACGAGTCATGCCCGCCCGCGGTGAACCAGGAGCGTCCGCCGTCGTAGTTCTGGCACCACGACCACGGGTGGTCGACGCCCTCGTCCAGCCCGTCGATGCCGTCGTTCACCTTGATCTGGGCGAGCGTGTGCACCTTGCCGGTGGGGTTGGTGCGCCAGTTGTACCACTCCTCCGTACGCTCCCAGAGCTGGGGAAGGCCCTGGGTGGAGGGGTGGGTCTGGTCGAGAACCTTCACCCGGCCGGTCTGGACGGCGGGGTGCTTGTCGAAGATCGCGCCGACCAGCCCCTCGTACCAGCCCCAGTCACGCTCACTGGCGGACGCGGCATGCAGACCGACCCAGCCGCCGCCCGCCCGTACGAAGCCCTGGAGCGCGGAGCGCTGGTCGGCGTCGAGCAGATCGCCGCTCTCCGGCGTGGAGTTGGTGTTGTTGAAGACGATCGCCTGGAACCGGGCGAGATTGTCCGCGGTGAAGGCCGTGGCGTCGTTGGTGGCCTCCACCTCGAACCCGTTCTCGCTGCCGAGCTGCTCGACTGCCTTGATCCCGGCGGGGATCGAGTCGTGCGAGAAGTTGGTGACCTTGGAGAAGACCAGGACGCGGTACGGAGCCGCGTCGGCGCGGGGCGGCGTGGCCAGCCCGAGACCGAGGACGAGCGCCAGTAACGCGAAGATGACGAGGAAGGGAGAGGAGGACCGGAACGGGGACGGGGACGGCGCTCTGACGGACGACGTCCTTGCGGGCGTTCTCAAGGGTGTTCTCATGGGCGCTCCCGGTGCTGGTGAGCCGAGCTGCGGGTTAGAAAGCGCTTTCCGAAGTACGTCGCACAGCGTAGGTTCACCTGTTACAGGGGGTCAATGGGTCGGAAGGGCCCACTGTGATACGGGAGTTGGCGCCGTTCCCCGCCATGTTCCGCCCGGACATACGGCGGACCCGCCCCGGGCCATCGTGCCGGGGCGGGTCGGTGACGCGTGGGATCAGACGTGTGACGAGACGTGCGCTCAGTCGTGCGTCAGTCCTGCGGTCAGTCGTCTGGTCAGTCGTCTGGTCCGTGTGGTGCGGGTGCTTCCGTGAACGCGGGTGTCGTCACGCCGCGTCCAGCTCCGCCACCTCGGCGGAGGTCAGGACGAGATCGGCCGCGGCGACCGAGTCGAGGATGGTCTCCGGACGGCTGGAGCCCGGGATCGGCAGAACCGTGGGCGACTTGGCCAGCATCCACGCCAGGCACACCCGCTGCGGGCTCACGCCGTGAGCCTCCGCGATCCGGGCGAACGGGGCGTACGAGGAACCGAGTTCGCCCGCGCGCTTGATCCCGCCGAACGGACTCCACGGCAGGAACGCGACGCCCAGCTCCGCGCAGAGTTCGAGCTCGGGCTCGCTGGACCGGAACGCCGGCGAGAACTGGTTCTGCACGGAGGCCAGCCGGCCGCCGAGGATCTCGTGCGCCGAACGGATCTGATCCGGGTCGGCGTTGGAGACACCGGCCTGAAGGATCTTGCCCTCGTCGAGCAGCTCGCGCAGCGCGCCGACGGACTCCTCGTAGGGAACCTCCGGGTCGGGACGGTGGAACTGGTAGAGCCCGATCGCCTCCACGCCGAGCCGCCCGAGCGACGCCTCACAGGCGCGCCTGAGGTGCTCGGGGGAGCCGTCCAGCGTCCAGGAACCGTCTCCGGGACGCAGATGGCCGCCCTTGGTGGCCACCAGCACCTCGGAGCCCCGGCTGTGGGAATCCAGCGCCTTGGCGATCAGGGATTCGTTGTGGCCGACGTCGTTGGCGTTCTGGTGGTAGGCGTCCGCCGTGTCGATCAGTGTCACCCCGGCGTCCAGCGCCGCGTGGATGGTGGCGATGGACCGGGCCTCGTCGGGCCGTCCCTCGATCGACATCGGCATACCGCCCAGACCGATCGCGCTGACCTCGACGGTTCCGATGCGGCGAGTCTTCATGGTGTGGCGCACCTTCCTGCTGCGGTGTCCGCCGGATCCGGCGGACACCCTCCAGCTTCGTCGCCGGCCCGTGAGGCGTCCAATAGAAGAAAACGAACGCATTGAGTGACCGGGTTTCTCAATCGGGTCGTCCGGCGGATCGTCTCGATCAGGCCCGTACGTCTCCGCTCGTCCCTGCTCGTACGTCTCCGCTCGTGCGTCTAGGCTCGTACGTCGTGGAACTCCGACACCTCGAATACTTCGTCGCCGTCGCGGAAGAACGCCACTTCACCAGGGCCGCCCAGCGTCTGATGGTCTCGCAGTCGGGACTCTCGGCATCCGTCCGCGCCCTGGAACGCGAGCTGGGCGCCCGCCTCTTCGTCCGCTCCACCCGGAGCGTCGAGCTGACCGGCGCCGGCCACGCCCTGCTCGTGGAGGCCTCACGCGCGCTGGCGAGCGTACGGGCGGGCCGGGAGGCGGTCGCGGCGGTCCAGGGGCTGCTGCGCGGCACCCTGTCCGTCGGCACCGAGCAGTGCGTCGCGGGCGTACACGTACCCGGTCTGCTCGCGCGGTTCCGGTCGGAGCACCCCGAGGTCGAGGTACGGCTGCGGCAGGCCGGTTCCGCCTCGCTCGTGGACGATGTGGCGGACGGACGGCTCGACCTGGCCTTCGTCGCCGTGTCCGGGGCCGTGCCCGAGGGGGTACGACTGGTGCCACTGGCCAGTGAGCCGATGGTGCTGCTCTGCCATCCGGATCATCCACTGGCCGGGGCGGAGAGGGCCGGGTGGGCCGAGCTGGGTGGCGAGGTCTTCGTCGACTTCCACGAGGACTGGGGCGCCCGCGGCCTCACCGACCGGGCTTTCGCCGCCGCCCGCATCGAGCGCCGGGTCGCCCTGGAGGTCAATGACGTGCACAGTCTGATCGACCTGGTCGGTCACGGCCTCGGCATCGCGGTCGTACCCCGCCCGATCGCCCGCAAGGAGCAGGCCGCGGCGCTGAGGACCATAGCGCTGGCCGGTGCGGAGGACCATCTCTGGGAGGTCTCGGCGGCCGTTCCGGAGGACCAGCGCACCGGCCCGGCCGCACGGGAGCTGCTGTCGTACCTGACGCACTCCGGGACGCGGACCCCCGCACCGGACGTTCCCCGGAGGCCGTCGCCCCGAGCCGTCGCCGACAGGACGCAGGACTGTCCCGGATTCAGGGCCGCTCCAGCCACCCCCGGATGAACGCGGCCTGCCCGGCGTGCTGGAGATCATCGGAGATGACACTGACCAGCCGTACGCCGAGAGTGACGGCCGGGGTCCACGCGTCGTCGACGACCCGGCCGAGGTCCGTGTCCTTGAGCGTGCCGAGGTACTTCACCGTCCGTTCGTGAACGGCGTCGTGGTACTCGCCGAGCAGTTCCCCGGAGATCCCGTCGAGCGAGGACACGTCCTTGGGTGAGTGGCCGTATCCGGTGGAGCGGCGCGAGAACGGCAGCTCGAACCTCTCCGACCACTCCTGCGCGATCCACACCTGTTCCGTACCGGCCGCGTCGGCGATGTGATCGTCCTGGATCCGGGTGAGATGCCAGACCAGCCAGGCGATCGAATTCGCCCCGTCGTCCAGCCGTACGGCCAGCTCATCGGGGGAGAGGCCGTCCACCGCCTCGTGGACGGTCTCGCGGATACGGCCGAAGGCGTCGATGAGCAGATCACCGCTCGCGGTCATGGCAGGCTCCACTTCTGTCGGTCTGCGCTTCTGTCCGTCTTCCGTGGCGCCTTCGATGCCGGCCGTTCCCGGATCGGTGGCCACGGTCCTCTCCAAGGTTGCCTCGTGCGGCCAGGTGATGCGCTCCGGGGGACCGATCCGGACGAGGTCGGTTCTCCGCACGCCTCTTGCCCGCCTCACGCACGCCCCACGAAGCGCCGCGAAGGTACCAGGGGCGGTGTCAGGGGCGCGTCAGGAATCCCGAGATCCGCTCCCGCAGCGACCGCGCGTCGAGGCCCTGCCCGGCCAGATGCTCTTCCAGCTGTCCGTAACGGCGCAGCTCGCGACGGGCCACACCGAGCCCCAGCACCCGGTGCGGGGTCTCGGCCAGCGCGTCGTTGGCCGCGGCGGTGGAGGTGCCGGCGAGATACGGCTCGACGAGCACGACGTCCGCCGCGTCACCGCCCGCGACGGCCCGGCGCAGCGCCGCGCCGTCGAAGGGCCGCACGGTCGTCGCGTACAGCACCGTCGTATCCAGGCCCTCCGTCGCCGCCAGCACGTTGTCCAGCATCGGCCCGACGGCGACCACGACCCCGGCGCGCCCCTCGCGTACGGTGCTGAACCCGGTGCCCGTCACCGGCCGTGCCCGCTCGTTGCTCTGCATGGACAGCCGTACGTAATCCCGTCCGTCCCCGGCGGCGGCGCGCCGCAGCAGCGCCTCGGCCTCGTCGGGATGGCCCGGCACATGCACCGCCCAGCCGTCGAGCGTGTCCATCAGCGCCACATCACCGGGCGCCATATGCGTGAAGCCGCCCGCGGGCCAGTCGTACGAGGCCCCCGCGCTGACGAGCACGCCGCCCACGCCCTGATGCCCGAAATCCAGCTTGACCTGCTCGAAGGGCCGCTCGACCAGGAAGCTGGCGAAGGTGTGCACGATCGGCCGCAGCCCGGTGAGGGCGAGCCCGCCGCCCACCCCGACCAGCAGCTGTTCACGGATCCCGACATTGATCACGCGGTCCGGATGGCGCCGCTCCGCGGCGTCGAAGCCGTCCCGGCTGATCTCGGCGAGGACGACGGCGAGCCGTGGGTCGTCGTCCAGCAGCTGGGAGGTGGTGGAGATGAAGCGGTCGCGCATGGTGTCCATGGAAATACCCCTCGATACGGTGGGCGGGTGCTGTGCCCGGGTGCTTTGGCGGGTGCCCCGGGCGGGTGCTTCGGGCGGGTGCTTTGAGCGGTGGAAGGCGTGGCGCGGCGGGTCAGGACTTGGGCTCGACACGGGCCACGACCGCCCGGGGCCGGCCCGCGTGCGGCGCGGTGCAGGCCGCGTACAGCGCCTCGTGGTCCCTGCCGTCGACGGTCTCGGCCGACCAGCCGGCCGCCTCGAACCGCGACGCGATGCCGCCGGGCCAGCCGTAGGTAGCGGACGCGTTGTCGATCACCAGCGTGTGGAGCTGATCGAGCCCCGCCGGCCCCGCGTAGGCGAGCGCCTCGTGGTTGCTGCCCTCGTCCAGCTCGGCATCGCCGATCAGCACCCACACCCGCGGATCGGTGAGCCCCTGCGCACGGAGCCCGAGCACACTGCCCACGGCGAGCGGCAGTCCGTGCCCGAGCGAGCCGCTGCCGATCTCCACGCCCGGGATCAGGGTCCGGTCGGGGTGATGCCCGAGCGGCGAGTCGTACGAGCCGAAGCCGGGAAGCGTCTCTTCGGCGAGGAACCCCTTCGCGGCGAGAACCGCGTAGTACGCCATCGGCCCGTGCCCCTTCGAGAGCAGGAACCGGTCCCGCCCCGGCGCGTCGACGGTCCCGGGCGACACGCGCAGGACCCGGTCGTACAGCACCCACAGAGCGTCCAGCGTGGAGGTCGCCGCCGGTCCGTGCTTCTCGTCGCCCGTCATGAGGGCCAGCAGCCGGTTCAGATCCTGGTATCCCGCTACGGAGGTCATCTCTGTCGTCGTCATAGGATCCAGGCTGCAACTTCAACCACACTTGAGGTCAAGCGCCCGATCCGCCCGGAAAGGGATTCGTGACCACCGGTCCGAGTGCGGTATTGTTCTCATGCGCGTTCGGGCCGGGGAAACCCCAGGTCAGACGGGCATCGGGACGTGGCGCAGCTTGGTAGCGCACTTGACTGGGGGTCAAGGGGTCGCAGGTTCAAATCCTGTCGTCCCGACCAGCGTTTTCGCAGGTCGTAGGCGGTATCGGAGAAATCCGGTACCGCCTTTTCCGTTCTTCTGGGGACCAACTGGGCGTCAGTTGGGGACCACGTGGCCCGGCGGTGGGGGCCGGGGGCCGGCCGGACGGCGAGGCCGACGGGGGTGCGGACGGGGTTGAGGTGGGCGGTGACAGCGATGACGTCGCCTCCGGCGGCGACGTCATCGAGGAAGGCTGTATCGCGCCGGCCGCGCTCGACGCTGCCGGTGCGTCATTGCTGATCGGCAAGTTCCTTGTCGAGATTCGCGAGAAATCTGCGCAGCAGACTCTGCAAGGTCTCGATCTCCTGGGCGCTGAAGCCGTCGAGTGCCCGGTTGTTGGTGTCCAGGAGTGCCGAGCGGGCCTGGGGCAGCTTCGCCGCGCCCTCGTCGGTCAGTGAAATCAGGCTCACGCGCCGGTCGTCGGGATCGGGTGCGCGTTCGACCAGTCCGTCGCGCTCCATGCGTGCCAGCAGCTGGGCCATGGACGGCTGTTCGATCCGGGCCAGCCGGACCAGCTCCTTCTGGGGGAGCGGGCCTCCCGTTGCCAATGCGGCCAGCACCGGCATCTGTCCGAAGCTCAGTCCGAGCGGTCGCAGCCGGCGGTCGTTGAGCCGGGCGAGCACGCGGGCGGCGGTGTTGACCAGGGAAGCGGGCGGCGAACTCGGAGTTGGAAGCATCACGTACACATCGTATAGGTACCTATGTATTATAGGATGCATAGGTACCTATGTAATTGGCCCAACCCACGGAGACGCAGATGATCATTCGGAACGTGACTGTCGTCGACGGCACCGGCGGCGCCCCCCTTTCCGACGTGGAGGTCGTCGTGTCCGAGGGGAGATTCACCGCCATCCGGCCAACGACCGGTGAGGGGCCGTCCATCGATGGGCGGGGCGGGTACTTGGTGCCCGGACTGTGGGAGGGGCACACCCATCTGGCCGGGGTTCACACCCGGGACATCCCCGAGAGTGAACGCGTCCAGCACATTTCACGGCTGCTCTCGGACTACCTGGCCGCCGGGATCACCAGCGTCGTAGATCTGGGCGGCTCGCTGGACGTCGCGCTGGAGATCCGTGACTACCGGCGGACGGCCACCGACCCGGCAGCCACGCTGTTCTTCGCCGGGCGCCTGTTCACCGGAGTCAAGGGCTGGCCGGTCCTCGACGACACCGAGCGCGCCGCGATCGCCTTCCAGGTCGATGATCCCGGCCTGGCCCACCAACAGGCACTGGCGCTGGCCGACCAAGTCGACTTCATCAAATGCGTCTACGACGGCGAACCGGGCGCACCCGACAAACTGTCGTTCGACGCCCTGAGGGCCATCGTGGCGGCGGGGCACGAGAAGGGCAAAAAGGTCCTCGTGCACGTCCATCGGAGACGTGACGTCGAGGAGGCGGTCGCGGCCGGCGCGGACGGCATCGAGCACGCCTTCCTGCCCCAGGACGCCGGCAGCACCCAAGAAGCCGTCGACATCGCCGCGTTGCTGGCCGAATCGAACACCTACTACTGCCCCACCCTGGTCACATGGGAACAGATCGGACGCAACGGCGACGCGAGCTACCTCGACGAACTCGCCAAGGACGGCATCCTCACCGCTGCGGACATCCCGCGGATCGCCGGCAGTGCCTGGTACGGGCGCCCTTTCCGGCGCCACCCCGCCCAGGAATCCCGCGTCCGACTCGACTACGCGATGCGCACGCTGGGGCTGATGCACGAGGCCGGCGTCAAGATCGCCGCCGGGAGCGACATCGCCATCCTGATGCCTTCCGCACCGATCGCCCTCTTCCGTGAACTGCAACTACTGGCCAAGGCGGGCCTACCGCTGCGCGCCGTCCTGGCCGCCGGCACCCGGCACGTGGCCGAGAAGATCGGTCAGGGAGCGCATGCGGGGACGATCAGGCCGGGCGCCGTCGCCGATGCGTTGTTGCTGAGCGCCGACCCCCGCACAGACCTGGCGCACCTCATCAGTCCGGCCCACCGGGTGTGGACACTCCGAGGTGGCCGGATGCTCTGACCCCCGGTCCATGCTCGTCGCAACCAGGTGCGCACCTTCCGCGTATGGCAGGACCACGTTCTGTCTCCGGACGGCACCGGATGCGGGCGGTCGCCGAACATCACTCACCTTCTCGACGGTTGATACCGCACGACAGAACGGAATCGAGGCACCCTTTTGATCATCAAGAATGTGACCGTCATCGACGGCACCGGCACCGGCAGCGCTCCGCGGGCCGGGATGGATGTCCACATCGCGGACGGACGGTTCACGGACATCCGCCCGTCGAGCCCTGAGAGTTCGTCGACGCCGGCCGGGGAGCCCGTGCTCGACGGCCGTGGTGGCTATCTGCTGCCCGGCCTGTGGGAAGGTCACACCCACCTGAGGGACTACGGCGCGTTGCTCCCCCGACCTGAGCGGTTCGCCCACTTGCGGGACGTGCTTGCGGGGTATCTCGCGGAGGGTGTCACGTCGGTGTGTGATCTGGGGGGTATGCCGGAACTGAGTCCCGAGTTGCGCGACGTGAGCAAGGCGGACAGCGCCATGGCGTCGCTGTTCACCACCGAAGTGGCGTTCACCGGTATCGACGGCTGGCCGGTGACCGGCCTCAAGGGTGACCGTTCGGGGGTCATGGAAGTAGGCAGTGCCGACGACGCACGCCGCTTCCTTCGGGGACTGCGGCTCAGTGAGGTCGACTACATCAAGTGCATGTTCGACGGCAAGCCCGGAGGCGGCCGACGACTGCCCCCGGAAGCGCTTGAGGTGATCATCACCGCCGCACACACGGCAGGCAAAAAGGTATTCGTGCACATCGCGACAGGCACCGACATGCGGGAGGCGATCCAGGCGGGCGCCGACTGCATCGAGCACTCTCCGATTCCGCGAGACCCCCGCGACCTGAGCGAAGCCGAGCAACTCGCCGCCATCATGGCCGAAGCGGGAACGCTCTACTGCCCGACGATCGCCACCTGGGAGCAACTGGCTTTCGGGGCGTGCCCCGACTACCTGGACCGGCTCGGCAGCGACGGCATTCTCACCCCGGACGAGGCCAAGGAGATCGCCGCACGTCCCACCTACGGTCAACCGTTTCCCAAGCACCCTGCGGACGAGTGCCGGATCCGATTCGACTACGCGATGCGTACGCTGCCGATCTTCCAGGAAGCCGACGTCGAACTCGTCGCGGGCAGTGACATCGCGAGGGTCATGCCCACACCGGCCCGCGCACTGCGGCGTGAGCTGCAGTTGTTCGCGAAAGCCGGCGTGCCGAACTCCGCGGTCATCGCCGCCGCCACCAGCCGGGCGGCAGAGAAGGCCGGTCAGCTTCCCACGATGGGAACCATCACCGTGGGAAGCGTCGCCGATGCCCTCCTCCTGGACGCCGACCCCCTCGCGGACATCTCCCACCTGGTCGACCAGCGACACGTCCGTGCCGTTGTCAGCTCCGGCCACATCGCCGCTCGCTGACAGCGGAGGCAACGCCGGTCGGGCGCGGGTGGCAACCGCGTTGGTGCCGTGCTCGAAACCGGGGCGGGGACGGAAGAAGCCGTCATTGTCCGGCGGGCGCCACGACGGCTGCCAGGTCCGTGCCCGCCCGGAGCAGCGCCACGGTCCGCATGGCGATCTGGTCCAGACGTTGCCGCAGGATGTGCTGGGCCGCTTCCAGGCCGTCGAACTGGTGCAGGGAATCCATGATCGCGCGCACCGCGGGAATGCCGTAGCCCGCGCCGCGCAGGGCCGCGACGATTCTGGCCGCTCCGATCGCCGAGAGACCGTAGCGACGTGCCCGCAGTGACGTCACTCGCTCGGGGATGACCAGCCCTTCCTGCTCCCAGAACCGCAGAGCCGAAGGACGTACATGGAGCGCTCCGGCGAGCTCCGTGATCGTCATCGCGTCGGTCTCCTGCTCGAACTCGGGTGTGTCCGCCTCGGCCTGGATCGCGCGCAGCGCCTCTTGCGCCCGCAGAGCCTCGTCCCGTTCCCGCGCGAGCCGAACATGCACCGCGCTGATCCCCGCGGCAGCCTCCGCGATCGTCTTTGTTCGCAGCTCCGCGAGCAGCTGCCGGGCCTCGACGGGCCCAACGGCACCGGCGAGTCCTCGATAGGCGCGAAGGGCGTGCACGTGAAGCGGTGTGTAGGAACGGTAGCCGTTGCTCGACCGAGCGGCTGGGGGAAGGACCCCCAGCCGCTCCAGGTCGCGAACCTGTTGTACCGAGTACCCCGACTCCCTGGCGACATCGACTGTTCGGAGCGGCCCCTGTTGTGAACCGCTCACCGGCTTCCCCATGGGCCAACCCCACATCAGCACTTGAAGGTGATGCTTGAACCATGAGTATGGAACAGATCAGCGCGGCCGTGCGAGGCCTCGACGGCGCACTCGTCTTCAGCCCGGAACCGGGAGGCGACTTCCCCGAGCTCGTGTGGGGAGACGCGTTCTTCTACTACGCCCCCGACGGGCAGATGCCTCGGAACGTCCAGCCCTACGGGACGATCGTCACCAAGAACTACCCCGACGACACCGCTTCCGACCTTGATCATCCGGGCCGCTGGCGTGTGAACGTGCACATCGACCGGCCAACGTTCCGGGAGCTCACGGGGGAGGAGCCGCGCGGTCTCAGCCGCCCTCGCGACTACACGGCCGCCGACAGCGTGATGCCGCACCCGGTATACGGCGCGCTCGGCTGGATCTCTGTCGTCAATCCCGCGGAGAAGACGATGGGCACGCTCGTACGGCTTCTGCGCGGCGCCCACGACGCCGCGCGTTCCCGGTTCGAGCGGCGACACGAACCGGGGGAAGCCACTGGGCAATGACCCCCGCTCACACGGGGTCGCAGGAATGCAGTGCTGTGACGGATCGGTGCACGGTCTCCGCATGTCCGAACAGCCCCGGAAGCCCACCAGTGTGGAGAAACACGGTGCGCTCGCCCCGGCGGATGTCGCGATCCCGCACAGCGGCGATGAGTCCGGCCATGGCACGCCCGCTGTAGACGGGGTCCAGAACGATGCCCTCGGTGGCCGCGGTTGTCCTCATCGCTTCCAGGACTGGTTCATGGAGGACTCCGTATCCCGCGCCGACCTGGTCGGTACGGATGCGCAGGGAATCGGGAGCGATGCCGTGTGGGGTGAGCGGGCCGGCGAGAGCGGCCACGGTGGCGGCCGGATCCGCCACCGCCCCGCAGTGGACACCGAGCACACGCTCCTCCCCGAGCGCACCTGTCAGGCCGGCCATGGTGCCCCCGGAACCCACTGCCACGACAACGTGGTCCACATCGGGCAGTTGGGAACGGATCTCCTCGCCGCCCTCGACGTAACCTCGCGCTCCGAGGGGACTTGAGCCTCCGAAGGGGATCAAGTACGGCCGCGCTCCGTCGCGGCTCAACTGCCGGCAGACATCTTCGGCCACGTCGGCCATGCCGCCCGGGTGGCCGTCGCCGGCCCAGAAGACGCGGGCTCCGAAGAGGCTGTCGAGAACAAGGTTGCCGGAAGCGTTCGCCGCGCTGTCGGATGTACCGGGAAGGACGAGTACGACATCAAGTCCCAGGCGGGCGCCCGCGGCTGCGGTGAGACGGGCATGGTTGCTCTGTTGGGCACCAGTGGTGACCAGTGTGTCCGCACGCGCCTCCACCGCGGCGCCAACCAACCATTCCAGTTTGCGGACCTTGTTGCCGCCTCCTCCGAGGCCGATCAGGTCGTCCCGCTTGATCCAGAGGTCATCCTCGTGCAGGCCCAGGGCCGCCGCGAGGCGAGGCATGGGCTCCATCGGCGTGGGCCATGTCGACAGGGCGATCTTCTCACTCATAAAGTCTCCGTCCGGAGTGGCGAACACGGTCGTGGGCGGATGTGGATCGCTGAGGAGCCATCCATGATCATCCATCACAGCACGGCCCAGCCCAGCACAGCAGCCAGCGCAGCGGCTGGAACCGTATTCTGCGCAGCGACGCCCCGCCCCTTCAGCGGCTACGGGAGCTGTTCGAGGCCACTGAATCCGCCCAGCGCGCCGGGCAGCAGAGCTGCGGCACCATCTCGGGCTGTCTGTTCGGGAATCTGACCCTGGAGATGAGCAACCAGACCGAAGTCATCCGCCAGAGCGTGCCGTCGTCCATGCCCCCACCTTGGCGTCTCCGCCTGCGGGAGACTCAAGCCCATCCGCCGGCACGGCCATGCCTCCCATTCCAGTACCGGTACAGTATGGCCGGTATAGTTATTGGTTGCACGAGAAGGACGCCGCATGATCGAGATTCTGAACTCCACCCTGTTGGCCCGAGCAAAAGACACAGGCGCCCTGGTCGCTGACATCCTTCAGACGCTGAAGAGCCGTAGCGTGATCGGCACGAACCTGCTGGACATCGACCGGTGGGCCAAGGCCATGATCGTCGAGTCGGGGGCGCTGTCCTGTTACGTCGACTACGAGCCGTCCTTCGGGCGCGGCCCGTTCGGCCACTACGTCTGCACGGCGGTCAACGATGCCGTGCTCCACGGACGGCCGTACGACTACACGCTTGCCGATGGCGATCTGCTGACACTCGACCTCGCCGTCTCCAAGGGCGGAGTCGCCGCGGACGCTGCCATCAGCTTCATCGTGGGCGACGCGCGGCCCCCGGAGGGCGTCGCGATGATCAGTGCGACCGAACGCGCGCTGGCCGCCGGGATCGCCGCTGCCGGGCCCGGGGCTCGCATCGGCGACATCTCGCATGCCATCGGTACGGTCCTCAGCAAGGCGGGGTACCCGATCAACACCGAGTTCGGAGGTCATGGCATCGGATCGACGATGCACCAGGACCCGCACGTTTCGAACACCGGACGGCCCGGCCGTGGATACAAACTGCGCCCCGGGCTGCTGCTGGCACTGGAGCCGTGGGTCATGGCGGACACCGCTCAACTCGTCACCGATGCGGACGGGTGGACGCTCCGAAGTGCGACAGGCTGCCGGACGGCACACAGTGAGCACACCATCGCCATCACCGAGGACGGAGCCGAAATCCTCACCTTGCCGAAGCGCGCGCGGCTGTGAGGTCGGAGCCCCGTTCCTCTTCTTCGAGCATCGGTGGAGGAAGGCGCTCCTGCTCGGGATGAGGCAGGAGCACCCGGCTTCCGTGGGAAGCGGAGCCTCGGCGCCGTGAGGGCCAGGCCGGTGGCCGCGGCGGTCGCGGTGGCCAGGAAGGCGCTGTTCAGGAACGGACCGGGGCTCTCTTCCCGGATCCGGATCCGGGAAGAGAGCCCCTCATGCCACTGCCGTCCCGGCAGGGTTCCGGGCGGGACTTTCGCAACCCGCCCTAGAAGCCGCCGCTCCGGATCCGGTCGCGGATCCAGATACCGGCCTCCTTGAGGACCGAGGTGCCGGTCCACTGGCCGCGGGCGCAGGTACCGGTCTTGAAGACGGCGCCGGACCGGTTGTCGTCCGAGTAGTTCCAGTTGGTCCAGCTGATCTTCTTCTGGGCCATCAGGTCGATGTACCGCTGCGACTGGGCGAAGTCGTTGGCACCCTCACCCGCGTAGTTCTGGGTGCCGAACTCCGTGACGAACATGGGGATGCGGTCCGCGGCCCGGGACAGTGTGTTCAGGTACTCGGACTTGTGGGACGCGGCGTAGAAGTGGAACGTGTACATGATGTTGGCGGCGTTCACCGGGTTGTTGACGACCTCGGTCTCGTTGGCGCCGTCGGAGACGCCGAGTGAGGACCAGGCGCGGGTGCCGACGAGAACGACGCCGTCGGGGTCCTGGGCCCGGACCACCGGGATGATGGTCTCGGCATAGCTCTTGATCTGCGGCCAGGAGACGCCGTTCGGCTCGTTGGCGATCTCCCACAGGACGTTGACCTTGTCCTTGTGGCGGCGCGCCATCTCGGTGAAGAAGGTGCGGGCGCGGGCGGTGTTGGCGTTGGGGTCGCCCGGGGTGAGCTGGTGCCAGTCGACGATCACGTACAGGCCGCGGGCGGTGGCCTGGTCGACGATCCGGCTGGCGAGGTCGGTGAACCTGGTCGGGTCGGTCTCGTAGCCGCCCTCTTGTACATAGGTGGAGACGCGGAGGATGTCGCCGTTCCAGTCGTTGGCGAGGGCGTCCAGTGAACCGTCGGTCACGCACTGCGCGTACCACTGGGTGCCGTGGGTGCTCATCCCGCGCAGCTGGATCGGGGTGCCGGAGGCGTTGCAGAGCTTGGTGCCGCAGACGCGGACCTTGCCGTTGACGCTGACCGGAGTGTCCGCCGCGGGGGCGGCCTGGGAGATGCGGTCCTGGCCGGCGGCCGGGGCGGAGGCGCCGGCCTGTGCGGTGGCTCCGGCCTGTGCGGTGACGCCGAGGCCCAGGAACAGGGCTCCGGCCAGGGCGAGGACCGCGGTGGGACGCAGTCTCTTGAGGAGCGATGGGGACATGGCGAGACCCTTCATGATGCGGACATGACAAATCCGTGGTGGGGGTCCATGGATGTGGTGCGCTCCACGGGGGTGGCGGTTAAAAGTTAGGATTGTTTACAGTTAACCGTCAAGGGCCGGGTAAAGACTTGGTACAGACAGCGGCGCCCGGGGCGGACTTCCGCCCCGGGCGCCGTCGTTGTCGCTGTTGCAGGCTCTGACCTGCGGAAACGCAGTTTTCAATGCGGGTCCCGGTGGCGCGTGGGACGCATGGGGGATCTGGGGTCGACGGTCCCGGACGCGCCCTGCCGGTCAGGTCGGGATGGGCTTGGTCCGCGTGCAGTTCTTCCATTCGACCCAGGGCCTGGCGCCGCCGCTTTTGGGGCCGGTGGCGTAGGTCGGATCGCCGGTGATCGTCTGGTTCTTGGATTCATGGGTCATCTCGATGCCGAAGAGTTTGAAGCCGAGGCTGACCTGTCCGGCGGAGATGCCGAAGCCGATGCCGAGTGAGGCGTTCCACCAGTCGGTGTTGGCCTTGTAGTCGAGCCTGGAGAGCTTGCCCTTGTCGTGGAGCAGGCGTTCGATGGGTCCCGCGTCGTCGTCGAGTGCTTCGGCGGCGTCGGAGGGGGTGGGCAGGGGGTTGCTGGCGGGGGCGTCGCCGCGTCCGCGCAGCCAGTCCTCGACGGC